>JBCDEM010000038.1:0-63737 GCA_039179795.1 Planctomycetota bacterium
TGTTCGACAGCTTTTGAAACCATGAGTCCTTCCTAGACTGTGGGGATTCTCCAAGATGTCGCAATCTTAGCTTCAAATCCGAAAAACCACGCCCCCAATCCAAACTCACCCAACAAAAGCCGATTAGCGTTCCTGCACCCCCGTGCGATACGTGAAAGGGATCGGGATTGCGTTGGATCCTTGGTTTTCGGTAGTCCCGAGAGTGAAATTGCAATTCACTCGGGCTCGCCGGCCGCAAGCGGTTTGTCCAGCGCGGGAAATACGTCACTAGTGTCATCAGAGACAGGCTATCAAGGACGATGCCTTTAAGAACGCTCATTACTGCTGCCATCGCTTGGTTGTTGTTCTTTATTTCAACGGCCGTCGTCGTTTGCGCCGATGAAGCAGCCGTCGCGCATCTCGATCAGCTAATCACGGGTCAGAGATGGGAACAGGCGATACCACTTGCTCGTGAGTTGGATGAACAACCCAACGCAACCACTGATTTAACGCTCAGGCTTGCGCGGATCGCCCGCTCGCTTCAGCAACGCGATCAAGTGGCTGAGGCAGCAGAGTTTTATCACCGCGCCGTCAAGGCATCCGAACGCCCCGCGGCGGGAAACTTGTCTCCCGAAACTGCTGTGCTCGTTCGTCTTGCTGCCGCATCTGTTTTGACGCAGGCCAAGAACTGGACTGCCGCAACCGACGCTGTCACTCCGCTGTTGTCCGAGAAGTCCGTTGCGACCCCAGCGCAAAGAAAGATCGCGGTATCGATCCTGTTAAAGATTGGTGCCGGTAGTTTGGCAAAAGGTGCCGCCGCGCAGTCCGCTGAAGCGTACTCGGTCGCACTTGCCCACGCGGATCGTGATCAACAACCGACCGCCATGCTGGGGACCGCTTGGGCCTCCGCAATCATGCGTGATCGACCGGCAGAGGCTGCCGAGAAACTGTCGGCTTTTTTGGAGCGCTTTCCAAAACACGAGGACGCCTCGCGTGCCGCTCGCGCTTGCATCGAATGTTACAAGCAAGCGGATATGCCTGAACAAATGCAGCGAATCCAATCGCAGCTGATTAATCGCTGGCCCGACTCGCGAGCTGCTCTTGAGCTCATACGATCCCATCGAAACACAGCTCCCGATTTAGTACCGCAAGCTGTTGCCAATTGGTTAATGAGTCGTGCGAAGTCCGAACGCATTAGCGAATTGGATTTGCCGCTGATCGTGCTTGCACTTCAGATCGCCGGGAACCGGCAAGACTTGAAAGCTTGGGCGGCGTTATCTCAGCACCTCGCCGAGATGGATCAAACGGGGCAATCCGTTTCGGACGTACTGTCACAACTCGGCCAAACGATGCCAGCCGATGCGGAGCGTCTGGCAACCGCCATGATCGCGCCACTGCCAAATCAAGCCATCACACCGCAAGCTCGCGAGGCGGCTTGCCGCTGGGCTGCGAGAAACGAGAAATGGTCGATGTTGGCTCTTGCTTCGGAGAGCGAGAAACCGAGTGAATCCCCCGCTTCACGAACAGCCAGCGTTGAGCGATTGATGGCTGAGGCGCTCGTTCAATTGGGGCGGACACCTGATGCTCTGCCGTGGTGGAATCATGTTGTCGATCATCATGGTGCCGAGGACTTTGCGACACTGTTGCGGTGTGCCGAGTCGGAGACCTCCGTCGGTCGCGACGTTTCCGTCGCTTCGAAACGGATCGATGCAGCTCGAATCGCTGCCGGTGACGATCGATTTCAGCTTGCGTTGGTGCACCTACTTGATGCTGAATTGTCCATTCGTCAGCTGTCCTTCGACGATGCACGCGCCCAGCTGGAAAGCGTTGTTCGTGAGAGCGACACGGATGTCGGCATTCGTGGACGGGCGCAGTGGTTGATCGGCGAGACACACTACCTGCAGCAAGACTTTACGAAAGCGATCGACGCTTATCGACGCGTCGAAGGGATCGATCCGGATGGAATCTGGGTGTCGGCCGCACTTGTTCAAGCTGGCAAATCCTTTGAACAACTCGGTCGAAAACGAGACGCGAGTGTTTGCTATGGACACTTGCTTAGTCGTTTCGCCAATACCTCTCACGCATCCATCGCTCGGCGGCGTATGGCCGCACTGAATGATTCGAATCTAGATAACTCGTCTGAAACCACGCGAAGATGAACGTATCAACCAAACGTGACGCCAAACGACTCAAGCGCGATGCCCGTGGACAACGTGGACAACGCGTACAACGTGGACATGCGGCCGCCCTCGCATCACGTGTGCTGCCGCTATTCGTTTTGGCGGTCGGATCGATGTGGTGGATGGGTTCGATGCAGTCCGCAAGTGGGCAGCAATACGGCTTTCCCCCGAATGCTCAAAACGGGAGTTCCATTCCTGCTCAGCAGTACCCTGACGCGTACATCGCGACCGCACCTCCGTCGATTCCTGCGGCTGGCGTGCCGGTGCAAAATCCCGTGCAGAGTCCTGCAGCGGAGCAGCCCGGAGCTGCGGAGCAAGCCGGATGGGAGATGCCAGAGTTTGTCGACAAGATCACACAGGGCGGTTGGCTCATGCTGCCGCTCGGTGTCTGTTCGCTCATTGTGCTCACGCTTTCGTTTGAACGCTTGATTGCGTTGCGACGCGCTCGTGTGATTCCACGTCCATTTGTTCGACGATTCACCGAGTGTGTCGAAGATGGGCAGTTGAGCTATGACGAAGCTACGGAACTGTGTGAAGAGTTTGATTGTCCTGTCGCCGAGGTGTTTCGCGCTGCTGTTCGTCGTTGGGGACGACCCATGTTTGAGATTGAACAGGCAGTCATGGATGCTGGCGATCGTGTCGCGGATGGACTGAAACGCTTTCTCCGTGTCTTTCACGCCGTCAGCAACGTGGCCCCATTGCTTGGTTTGCTCGGTACGGTGCTGGGGATGATCGAAGCGTTCGAGATCATCAGCACGCAAGAGTCAATCGGGCAGCCGGAGATGTTAGCCTCAGGTATCAGTAAAGCACTGATGACAACAGCGGGCGGTTTGTCCGTCGCGATCCCCGCTTACCTTGCTTACATGTATTTCAGCAGCAAGTCGGACAACTATCTGGGAGAAATTGATCGACTGTGCCAACGTGTCGTTGATTGTATCTCTGCCGAGAGTTTGGAAGCCGGATCACGCGGAAATCGAAAGCGTCGAGCAGCTTGACGATCAATCACACCGATGGGTCGCCCGTCGTGATTGCTTGCCCGAATTGGGTTGATCACCTGGCTCGGGATTGATTGAAAGCGAGCGATGAAGTTTCAACACAAAAGGACTCAAGCATGGCGGTTCGTCGTCAAAAAACAGAAGAGGCAACGATCAATCTGACGCCGATGATTGATGTTGTTTTCCTGTTGGTGATCTTCTTCATGGTTGGCAGCAAATTCAGCGAAGCCGAGAGTCGCATCAAAGTCAATGTGCCGTCGGTCGGGTCGATGCAATCGATGACCCGTGCGCCCGATGAGCGAACTGTTGCGATCAGTTTGGATGGAACTGTCACGTTGGATGGAGAAGCGGTCTCGCTGCCGCAACTGACCGAAATCCTGCGACAGCAACACGATGCGTATCCCGCATTACGCGTAGCCGTTCGCGGCGAAGCCAATGGATCGTTGCAACAAACCGTCGAGGTCTTACACGCCGTACGCAGCAGTGGCGTTGATCAAATCGGTATCTCAACGCAAAGGATGCGGCGTTGAATGATCACGCCCGGTTTTGGGCAGATCCTCGACTGGTCTACACAGTTGCGGCGGCAGCAGTCGCTCTGCTGCTGATCACTATCTGGCTGTTCCGTCGTCGCCGGAAAGAAGGACGACAAGCAGCCGTTGTGTGTTTGATGTTGTCGATCGCGTTGCATCTCGCCTTAATCGTGCTCGTGCCAATGGTGACATCACCGCCCGGCGGATCAACAACGGTTAACGAGCAGAGCGAGCAAGATGCGGGAGTGGAGTCCGTTGAATTCGCTACGTTTGACCCGGACATGCAGTTTGAGTCGACCGCTAGTGATGCGCAGACATCGATGGTGGCACCGTTGCCAGTGGCCAACCTGACGGATGTACTGGAATCAAAACCTGAAGTGACTCCCGAAATAGAACAACAAGCACCGATTGAAGAACCAATCGACGATTTGGCAAGTGAAGAGTTCAGCGAATCGACCACCGTCGCAGAATCGTTGGAGGACTGGACCCAACAGAGCGAGTCTTTAAACGTCGAAACGATGGCGGAGATTGATTCGCAATTGTCGGATCTTTTGGACGCCGCGTTTGCCGCTGAATCACCTTCTGCGGTTCCCGCTTCGCAAGCAGATCCCAGTTCAGCAGCCGTTGCCGCACTGGTAACACCGCCTTCGACAATGCAGCAGACGCCAGCTGCGCCACAGGCGACCGTTCCGGGTTCTTTGGAAAGTGATTTCGCCAATCGAACAGGTGACGCAAAGTTGCAAGCCTTGGTGTTGACCGGCGGCAGCGAACAAACGGAAGCAGCCGTTGAAGCAGCCCTGCGTTTCCTAGTCAGTTCGCAACGTGCTGATGGATCGTGGGGTTCACGAGCGTCGGGAGGTGGCATTGAACGACGCCCCTTAGGAATCACAAGGACGGGGGCTGGATCGCGAGCTGATACCGCGATCACTGGGCTGGCATTGCTGACCTTGATGGGTGCGGGGCATACGCATCAAAGTGGAGAATATGCCGACAATGTGTTCCGCGGTTTAGCGTTTTTGATCCGGCAGCAAGCTCCCAGCGGATCACTCGCCGGAAACGCTACCGTCGCAGCTTCAACGTATTGTCACGGAATGGCTTCCCTAGCAATGTGTGAAGCTGCCGCGATCACGCGTGACGCAAACGCGATCGCTTGCAGTCGTCGAGCCATCGCCTACACACAGCGTCTGCAACATCCAACGACGGGTGGTTGGCGTTACACACCCGGTGATCCAGGGGATCTGAGTCAACTCGGTTGGCAGGCGATGGTGCTGGACGCTGGTCATCGCGCGGGGATCGCCATCGACGGCCGAAGCGTCAAAGGTGTTCAGAGGTTCTTGCGGCGCGTCCGGATGGGAACGCACGGAGGATTGGCAGCCTACCGGCCCGGGGAGGCCCCCAGTCGTACGATGACCGCCGAAGCATTGGCAACTCGGCTATTAATTGGTGACGGTGTGACCGACAATGAGATCATCGAAGCCGAGCGATACTTGTTGCAAAAAGTGCCGGGAATTGGACAAGACAACTATTATTATTGGTACTACGCAACGCTCGCTTTGCACCAACTCCAAGACGACGCTTGGCAACAATGGAACCAAGCGTTGAAGCAGCGGCTGACGTCCACGCAGCTGTCCGATGGCAGCTGGGCGGCTGATACCGTGTGGGGTGGCTACGGCGGAAAAATCTATACCACGTCCATGGCGACCCTGTGTCTGGAAACCTATTACCGTCACGCAGTTCGCAACAGTCAGCAACGGATTGCCGAACGCCCCCAATCGATGCGTTAAGCGACGATACGTTAAGCGGTGATGCGTTAAGCGGTGGCGCGGTGCTCCGTCAACGATTGGAAACGGAAGCCAGACGTTTGGAGTTTGACGCATTCGCGATTGCTCCGGCCCTCCCAGCTGATGGCTTTCCCCATCTCATGCAGTGGATCGAGTCCGGGTATGCCGCCGGCATGGACTATTTTCAGAAACGAGCCGAAGCGTATCGTCATCCCGACGGAGTTCTTGCCGGGGCGCGTTCGATTATCGTGCTCACCAAACGCTATGCGTCGAATGATCATGTTCCGCCGCTAAGTTCCGCGGAGGGACGTATCGCGCGGTACGTTTGGGGACACGAGGATTATCACGATGTAATCCATCCGAAACTGAAACAGCTCTGCCGCGTCATTACCGATGCATCGCCCGATGCTGCGGCGCGAGGTGTTGTGGATACTGCGCCACTGATGGAGCGTGAGATCGCTCAGCTCGCCGGTTTAGGATGGCGTGGAAAGAACACATTGCTGCTCAACAAGTTTGTTGGCAGCTATTTTTTCCTCGCATGCGTTTTGACCAACCTGGAACTTCCCATTGATTCACCGCATGTTGCGGATCATTGCGGAACATGCACTGCTTGCCTGGATGCCTGTCCAACGGACGCCTTCCCGCAACCGGGCGTGCTCGATGCGAATCGTTGTATCAGTTACCTGACCATTGAAAATCGGGGCCCGATCCCTCTTGAGCTTCGCGATCCGTTAGGCGATTGGCTGTTTGGATGTGATGTTTGCCAGCAGGTGTGTCCATGGAATCAACGGCAAGCATCCAGGTCACGCCGCCGAACAAATGTCATTCCTGAAACAAACACGTTGCCCGATTCCGTCGAGGCGGACTCCGATGAGTCAGTCACCAAAACGACCGGCACCGAAGAGGCGGCTCTGGACCGTCTTTCCTTATGCGAACTTTTCGATCTGACCGACGAGCAGTTTCGAGCCAGATTTCGAAAGACACCGTTGTGGCGAGCTCGGCGACGCGGCATCCTACGAAACGCCGCAATCGTTCTTGGCAATTCTCGAGACCCTGCCGCCCTCGAAGCGTTGCAAAAGGGTCTGTTGCACGAGGACGAAATCGTCCAAGAAGCCTGCCAATGGGCCATTGAAAAGTTAGGCGTTTAAATGGAAACGTTTGAATGGCCGTTTTTCAAACCTCATCCTTCAAACCTTCTTCTAACGCTTGAATGCAGAAATCGATGTGTTCGTTCAGCTCGACGCCCAGGTCTTCAGCGCCTTGGATGATGTCGTCGCGATTGACGGCGGCCGCGAACGAAACCTGTTTCATCTTTTTACGAACGCTCTTCGCTTTCATGCCTTCCAACTTGGTCGGACGCAGGATCGCGCATGCCACAATGAAGCCGCATAATTCGTCACAGGCGAAGAGGGCTTTATCCATTAATGAAACACGCGGGCAATCCTCGATGTAGTCAGCGTGCGACTTGATCGCGTAGATCACGTCTTCCGGGTAGCCGCGTTCCGTCAGGATTTCGGAACCCTTTAGCGGATGATCGGGTGGATCAGGCCAACGCTCGTAGTCGAAATCGTGCAAGAGTCCGACGCGGCCCCATTTTTCTTCATCTTCACCAAACTTGCGGGCATAGGCGCGCATCGCCGCCTCGACCGCCAGCATGTGTCGAATCAAGCTTTCCGATTGTGTGTACTCTTTCAATAACGCTAGATCTTGTTCTCGCGACAATTCCGTGAACCTCCAACTGAGATGCGTGCATCAAAAACTTTCAAATCAATCCGCGTGACTCGACCGGCTCGCCCGACTTAGAAGGTACGAAATCCCGACTCGCCGCGGGCTGGGGGATCATCGAATCAGGCGAAAACGTCGCATTTCGATAGGTGAGACCCCATTTTTTCGTTCGTTCGTTTTTTATGAGCTCGATTTCCTTCCATGTTGTTTTTCGACAGGGGGTCAAAACTGGGTTCGCGGGAGTGCATGCTGGAGTAAATTGGGGGAAACGCCATGGCGTCCTGTCGACTGGATTGGAACGAGTCTTCGAGTTCAATCGTCACACGCCGCGCCCACGATTCGACGGCTTGGAGCCGACGGCTTCGAAAGCAAATGCACACGACGGATCTCTGCGAACCGGAATTGAACGTTCTCATTATTGAGGACAGTTTACCGTTTGCGAAATCGGTCATCGCGCGGCTGTCGCTTGGATTGACCATGCCCCATTCGATCGAGCATGTTGATCATGTTCGTGCGGCTGTTTCTTACCTGCAGCGGAATACGGTCGACTTGGTCATTCTGGACATGCATCTGCCGGACGCCAACGAGATGGATGCGTTTCAGGCTGTCTATGGCGCTTCGCCCGATACTCCGATCGTTATCCTCAGCAGTGATGATACGGAAGCACTCGCGATGGAAGCTGTCCGCCGTGGAGCACAGGACTATTTGATCAAGGGCTGCGACAATAACCATCAATTGATGTGGTCGATTCGTTTCGCCATCGAACGAAAGAAACGGTTGCGGGCCGAGGGGGAACTGCAAGCCGCGCGTCTGATTCAGGAAAGTTTTTTGCCCGAGCATGCACCGTTGATTGACGGATTTGATGTTCATGGAGCGATGTTTCCTGCGATCGAAACCGCCGGCGATTATTTCGACTTCATTCAACCGATGACTGCCATCGGATCAGATGTTTGCGGGATCGCTGTTGGTGACGTTTCAGGACATGGTGTCGGCCCAGCGATGATGATGGCCGAGACCTGCGGTTGCCTGCACTCGTTTGCGTTATTGGAATCCAACGTTGCCGAATTGATGCGTCTTACCAATCGTGTGCTCTCGCAGAACCGCAACGAACACTTCGTGACGCTGATACTGGGCTATCTGGACGATGCTTCGAAGCGATTCCGGTACGCTTCGGCCGGTCACCAAGCATGGCATCTGTCGACCGATGGACTGGCGACCGTCTTACCCGCAACCGGAACGGTTTTGGGTGTGTTCAAAGAGGATTCTTGGGAGGTCGCCGAGTCACCGCCGCTCATGCCTGGTGATCTTTTGGTGATCCCAACCGACGGAGTCTCTGAAGCAATGAGTCCGCTGGGTGAAACGTTCGGCGATGAACGACTTTTCGAATTTATTCATCAACACCGAAGCTGCCCCGCAAGTGAAATCGTCGATCAGTTGTATGAGACGCTTATCGACTTCACTGGAGCCCGGCCTCAGCAAGACGACATGACCGTGGTGTTGGTGAAGTTTGAGGAGTAACGATCGAAAAGGAAGTCTGCCTCATGTTTCAAACTTCACTCTTCACTCTTCGAACTTCACTCTTCACCCTTCAACTCACGCACTTTGTTTTTTTTCTTCGGCCGCATTCAGTTTGTTGTAGAGCGTTTTCAAGCTGACGCCTAGCTCGTCCGCGACGGCGGGTTTGTTACCGTCATGTCGTTGAAGCGAATCGCGGATAGCAAACATCTCCAATTCGCGCAGAGTCTTCGGTTCCGACTCTCGAATCTCTTTGCGAAGCTGACGTTTACCAAAGTGCTGCGGTAGGTCTTCGCTGTCGACCGGCAAGGACTCACAGAGGATGGCGGCGTGTTCGACCACGTTTGCGAGCTCTCGGACGTTCCCGGGCCAACTGTGCGACTTTAATCGTTCCATCGCGGCATCGGTGAACAACTGATCGGCGGCTCCGTCGCTTCGATGTCGTCGGAGTAAGTGTTCTGCCAATAATGAGATATCTTCCGTGCGTTCTCGCAGAGACGGTACACCGATCTCAAACGTGTTGATACGGAACATTAAATCCTCTCGGAATGTCCCTTCCTCGACCATCTGTTCAAGATCGCGGTGGGTTGCGCAAACGACTCGCACATCCACATGTACGGTTTGGTTGTCGCCCAATCGACGAATCTCTCCCGTTTCTAAAACACGCAGCAACTTCGCCTGCATCGACGTTGGCAGTTCACCAATCTCGTCCAAGAAAATCGTGCCACCGTTGGCGACTTCGAACAGGCCTGTGCGAGCTGCATCGGCACCGGTGAAAGCGCCGCGGCAATGCCCGAAGAGTTCGCTTTCGATCAAGTTTTCCGGGAGCGCCCCGCAGTTGATCGCCACCAGCGGCTGCTCAGCTCGGAGCGATGATTGGTGGACGGCTCGCGCTACGAGTTCTTTTCCGCAACCGGTCTCGCCACGAATCAACACCGTGCTTTCCGTTGGCGAAACTTTCGCGATCAAGCGGCGAACGGCATCCATGGCTGGCCCCGTTCCGACCAATGTCGAATCGCCTTCGGCCCGACGCAATCGATGTTCGAGTGCTGCCATTTGGCGTTTGGTTTGCCGGCGTTCGCCAACGCGACCCAGCAAGCCGGCTAGTTCGGCGAGTCGACACGGTTTGGTTAGGTAATCAAACGCCTGATGACGGAGCGCTTCGATCGCTGTTTCTTTGCTCGGCTTCCCGGTCATGACAACCGCTTCGATCTCCGGCCGTAATTCTCGCGCTCGACCAATCACTTCGATGCCATTGAGCCCGGGCATGTCGAGATCGACAAGCAGGCAATCGAAGGGCTCTTTTTCCAATGCGGCGACTGCGGTCAGTCCGTCCGGGCAAACCGTCACGCGATAGCCCATGCGTGGTAGCTCGGTCCGCATTAGCTCTTGGAGGTTCTTTTCATCATCCGCAAACAGAATGTGCATTCCGCCTGTTTCGGACGAGTCCGTCGCATCCGATCGGTTCATCGAATTCCCTCCTTGGTTTCGATGGATAAGCTTTCGTTGTGTTCGGTGAAAGTCGTGTTTCGGATCGTCGTCACGTCTTGTGTCGATATCTCTTCGATGAGCAACTCATTTCGCAACACGAAATGCACAAACAAAAACCTTACGAATCAAAATAGATGAGTTTAAACAGAATCCGTCGAAAGGACATGATTCACGAGCAATGTTGGCGGAGCGTGAGTCTCCTCTTCGGGGATCAGCGGTAACACCATCTCCATTCGTGAACCCTGTCCTTCTCCGTCGCTGTCGGCGATCAACGATCCGCCATGCTGGGACACAATTCGGTAGGTGATGCTGAGCCCTAAGCCCGTACCGGTTCCATCACGCCGACGCGTAAAGAACGGTTCAAAGAGGTGCTGAAGCACTTCGCGTGTCATTCCGCAACCGTCGTCTTCCACAATCACGGACGCCCGCCCGCCTTGCATGCGACAGAATACGTCGACCTGTCCATCTCCAGACACACTTTCAAGCGCGTTGGTCATGAGGTTGAGGACGACCTGGCGAATCTCCTGAGAGTTGACTTGGGCAACCACGGGTTCCTCTGCGTGCACACGAATGGTCGTGCAGCGGTACTTGCCGACTTTCCCAACCATAGACACCACATCGCGAACGAGTTCGCTGAGATCGACGGGCGCACGACGCATCTCTTCTAACCGGCTGAAATCAAGCAGTTTTTCCGTGATGCCTTTGCATCGGTAGGCTTCGTCCTCGATTCGTCGCAGATTCGTCGATAGCGCATCACAGAATTCGTCATCGACTTGTCGTTCGCCCGCCGGTTCCGCAGCTAATTCCGTTAATCGGCTTTGCAAGGACTCGGCGCTCCACGCGATGGAAGCGAGTGGGTTGTTAATCTCGTGAGCGACGCCGGCGGCCAGGAATCCGACGCTCGCCAACTGTTCGTTTTGCACAACTTCGCGCGTTCGCTGTTGCACCTGTCGGTCAAGGTCGGTGCACCAGGAATTCACCTGCGCAAGGGCGCCCTGGAATCGATCGGTCATGTGATTCATGGCGCTGGCCAGTTCACTCAGCTCATCGCCTGTCCCTAAGTCAATACGATGATCGAACTGTCCACCGGCTACTAAACGCGAGCCATCAAGCAGTGTGCGAAACGGTTTGACGACCAACGAATGAAATGACCAGACGAGAACGGGCACCATCAACACTGCGATGATCAAGCAGATCAGTGCCATCGCGATCCATGCATGATATTGCTTGTCCACGTACTCGCTGATCTCAACCATTTCGGATTCGATCTCCGCCAAGTGGATATCGGAGAGATTCTCCAGTTCCACCAACTGACTCTGGATGTCGACTTCCGATGAGAGTGGACCGCCTCGCATGCTAGGAACTTCGATGCGTTCAAAGGCTTTGCTTATCTCGTCCAGGCTTTGAAGTTGCTTCCGTGCATTGATCAAGCTTGATAACTCGTGTTCTTCAAGCATCGCCTCATGCTGCCGAAGTAAATTCGGAAACATCAAATACGCCAGCTCAAATTCTCGATAGGAGATCTTTTGAAAGTCGAGTAACGAGTCCTCGATCATTCCCGAGGGTTGCCGCGCCTTTTTCATGAGCTCGTAAGACTCGCCCATCCGTCTGGCTTGTTGGCAGATCTTCCCTGCCGTGACGATATGTTCTGTTTGGCCTTTGATGGCGTCGGCGACGGGACGGTACTGATAGAGACCCCAGATGCCGCTGAATGCTAGCAACAAAACGATCGCCGAGAAGAGTGTCAGGGCGAGCAGAAGTTTGGTTCGAATGGGTCGTCTCTTCAGCACGCGTTTGCCCTCCCTAGCAATTTGCGTGAAACCGCGAGCTCCAGATTGCGGAGGTTAGCCTTCCGGCCAACCGGGCACAACCCAAATTTGGTAGCCAGTCAGGGAGGAGAAATCCTTTGCGGAATTTACGTTTTGCAGGATTTGGCGGCCGTTGTGCCTGGGAAATGGAAACCCAGCGCGTGACGCGTGCGGTAACCGACTTCACCAACCCAATGCGTGATCGACGACCAATGCGTGATCGACGACCAATGCGTGATCGACGACGGGACTTTTTTCGGTTTTGCGGGTTCCGGAGTGAAGATGTAGCGGTTGATCGGTCGATACCGTTTGTGACGCGGTAAGCAGGATCGTCTGCAACGCCGTTCCTTTGATCCCGCCAGTACTCGCTTGGATGCGTAGGCAAGCACGATGAATCGCAAAGCAACCACACGACGCACTACCCAAAGCATCGTTCTGTCCTTAGTGGCCGGCTTCTGTCTCGTCGGAGCGACCGGTTGCCAAGTTTCGCTCAATGGCCAGACGCTGCCGAGCCCTTATTACTTGCAGGATGATGTTCAGTACTTCCCATCGGGACCTGAATTCAAACTGCCACGCGAAGCAGCTGCACTGCGAGCCGCTCGCGCCGAAGAAAAGATGAACCGCGACCAGTAAACTCGCAACGCGGCAACGCAGACTCTGCGAAACCTCCGCGGCTCCGCGTTTCAATCAAACGCACGCTGGCATTACTGTGAACCGCGAAGCAACCAAGAAACACGCGATCGCTCGAACGGCACTGACGGCCGCACTGTGCCTCGTTGTGACGGCCGGTTGTCAGATATCGCTATCTGGGAAACCGCTACCATCAGTGGGATGCCACTTTGATGAAGACAGCCCGTACTTCCCAGCCAGCTCCGAATTCAAACTGCCACGCGAAGCAGCTGCACTGCGAGCCGCTCGCGCCGAAGAAAAGATGAACCGCGACCAGTAAACTCGCAACGTGGCAACGCAGACTCTGCGAAAACCTCCGCGGCTCCGCGATCTCTGCGTTTCAATCAAGCGCACGCCACGCTCTACGACTCGTCACCAGCTCGTAAGAACGCAACGGCGACCGGTTCGTAATCACAGAACTCGCTGGAATCAAAGTACAGTTCCAACTCGCGAGCCGCAGATTCGGGACTATCACTAGCGTGTACCAGATTCATTTGGCGGCTGCTGCTGAAGTCGCCTCGGATCGTGCCGGCGGCCGCTTTCAAACCGCTTGTCGCACCGAGCATCTCTCGGACAACACTGACGGCTTCAAGTCCTTCGATGGCCAACGCTACGACCGGCGCGGAAGTGATGAACTCCTCCAGGCTGGGATAGAACGGCTTCTCGACATGTTCCGCGTAGTGCTTTTGTGACAACTCCGGCGTGACCCGAATCATCTTCATCGCGATGATATTGAGGCCTTTATCTTCAAATCGGCTGATCACCGTTCCCATCAGCCGTCGCTGGACACAATCCGGCTTGAGCAATACCAAAGATCGTTGCATGTGAGTGGACTCCCGCGTATTCGAGCTGCGTGCTCGATGTCTTGTTTGCGGGATATCTTGGCGACGCTTCGCAGTGTTGCCAAGTACGTGCGTTATGAGACCGACGCTCGTTCGCACGGCGCGACGACTATCGAACGAACTGATTCTCGTTGACACCCTGCGGATCACTTGCCTCCGCAGCGACTTCGGCGGCTGGCTGCGTGAACAGTGGGTTGGTGCGAACGGCACCGCCGCTGCTGACTGGAACGGGTTGCGAACGCACACGCTGAGGAAGTGTTGCTGGAGCATTCACGGTCAAACTCGATGTCTCAGCTACGCTGGCATTGCCCAAACGCGAAGGGTAGAGCCGGCGAGTCGACTGACTGGCGGCACCGGGCACGATGACGCGGGCTTCTGCGGTTTGGGAAGCCACTCGATCGAGAACCTCATGGGTTTTCTCTTCTCCAATGACCGGTGAGACGGCATCGACGGGCCGCGAAACTTGAATCGCCGGTGACCCCGCTTGTTCGGATGACGCACTGATCGGTGGTGAGATCCGCAAAGGCGATGGAGTATTGATAGGAGGTGAAACCGATAATCCCGAATGGGTTTCAGGCATTCCGTTCGCGACGGGTGATTCCGGATCCACGCCCGGGTTTTGGGCGAAAACACCGAACGAACCGGCTGGTGACGTCTGGTCTGCCATCGTCGCGCCAAGCTTCATTCCCGGCTCAAGTGACGGCATACGCATCCCGGCCGAGCTCGAAAGATCACGAACCGCGTCTTCAAAACTGCCCGAGTCCAAACGATTCACGGAATCAAAACCGGGCAATGGCATCGAGACGACCGCTTCCTTGGAGTGATCGGGCCGCTCGATACTCGGCATCGCACTCGGAACACGCGCGTAGCTGGGAATCGGAGCGGATTCCGTTCCGGTGGTCGAAGCTACATCTGATTCCGTCGATGATGCCGTTTCGTTCGCGGTGGGCGATGTCGGTTCGTTGAACAACGGATTCAGCTGAATTCCGCGTGGAGTCGTTGATGGTGAAGAGGCCACCGCCGGCGCGTCGTCAAAGACCGAGTGGGGGACCGTGCGTTCGTAAGCCGGAGCTTCGCGATCGTGGCGGACGATCTCCGGCGGTGTCGGTCGTGTGGGGAATGGTCGTGTGGAGAAGGGTTCGGAGGCGGCATCCGATTTCGCTTGTTCTAGCAACGGCGAGGAAAGTTGATAGGGATCGATCGCCTCTCGAGGAGCCGGCATGATTTCCGGCGGAGCACTCATCTCGTTGATCTGCATTGGCCCGGAATCAAAAGCGGGGGCGTCGAATGGTGCGGTGTCACAGGAGGGCGCGTCGCACGGTGCGGTGTCACACGGTGCAGTGTCACACGTCTTTGTGTCGCACGTCTTTGTGTCGCAAGCTCCACCGCTTCCGTTGAATGAGTGAAACGGGGACTGAAATGTCGGGTGTACGCGAGCGCCCGCATCGAAATGGTCGTAGAACGTGGAGCCCATCTGCCCAGCCATTTTGCCTGGCATAGGAAGCCCATGTCGTTTGGGAGCGGGCAGACGTGGCGGTAAATCTGCCCAAGGCCGAGTGCCGGACGACTGACTGGCGTGATAGCCATCACCCCAACCAAAACCGGAGAGCCGGCCGAGTCGCTGCACGTGCGTCTGGGCGAGCACGGTCGAAGTGAATGCGGGGCAACAGCCAATCGCGATCGCGGCGCATACCCATCGCAGTTTGCTTCGACGGCGTTTGCGGGTCATTTGTGACTTCGTAGGTTTCTCCGCCGACATGCTCACGACTTCCTTGGCTCGAGCAGATTGGGTCCGGTTGTTCCGACTATTTCGTCTATTCGGCACATCGGAGTGGTCCCTCTTCTTGCGGCGACTCCAGCACGGCTGATTGATCTGAGGTGGGGAACGGTCGTTCGGGTTGGCGTGACTATTCCGATTGGATCCCCGTCGCGAACCTGAGCATCCCGCCGCCATTTCGTCGGAGCGGCCGAGCTCACCGACGATTTATCGATCGACACCGCCCACGTACCACTTTCGAGCTAGGCTTTCGTGGAAGTTTCACGGTGCTTTTCTCACAAGCCCATGGGTCAGTGGTATGTCGAAATCGCAGCGCTCACGTTTACTGGTTGATCCCTCGGTGCAATGGTCGATCGCCGGCCGAGTGCTGATTCACTGGGGTCTGTTCCTGGTCTGCCTGGTCTCGCTTGGAGCTCTGGTGCGAATTCTGGTGGCAGTTGGAAGCCAGCCGTTTTCGGAAGCCTGGCGTTCAGCGGCAGTGTCACAGATCCCCGTTCTGGGTGTGATGTTCGTTTTGATGCCTTTGTTTTTGCGTGATACCCTCAAATTGAGTAATCGATTCGCGGGACCCATGTTCCGGTTGCGAACGTCGCTTAAATCCCTCGCTTCTGATCAAGCCGTCGATCCAATCAAGTTTCGCCAAGGAGACTTTTGGCAGGAAGCAGCTGAGGACTTCAACCAAATTGCAGCGCGTATGGATGAACTCAAGGAAGAGAATCAAAGGCTTCAGACGCAGATTTCCGAGCAGCAACAACTCTGCGAAACTCACTGATCCGCGTGGAATTCAGCGCGGCCTTCTAGGTTGCTTTTTACTTCTTTGCGCTGCCTCGGCGCCCAAGCGATCTTTGCGTTGAAACCGAACGTAAGAAACGTCTGCTTTGGAACGTCTGTTCTGAAAGCAAGCTACGTCTACAATTCTCCGTGACGCTAGCTGCTCGATGAAACTCCACAGACGGAACCACTTCTATGACCGCAGACGATTTTGCGCAACTGCTTCCAAAGGATGAGCATAACCAGCAGCTCGAGGCCAACGTCCATCCAAGTGATTGGACCAATCCCGATCCCAAGAACCCTTACCAGCTGGTAGTGATCGGCGCAGGCACGGCCGGATTGGTGACAGCTGCTGGAGCGGCCGGCTTGGGCGTGCGCGTCGCTTTGATAGAACGCGAACTGATGGGCGGCGATTGCTTGAATGTCGGATGCGTCCCATCCAAAGGGATCATTCGTGCTGCACGTGTTGCCGCAACCGTTCGCGAAGCCGGGCATTTTGGAATCAATGTTTCTGGAGATGTGACCGTTGATTTCGCAACCGCGATGGAGCGGATGCGACGACTGCGCGCAAAGATCAGTCCCAACGATTCGGTGGAACGCTTTAGTGAATTGGGCGTCGATGTCTTTTTGGGTCAAGGCTCATTTGTTAATGACGACACGATCACCGTGACACGTAACGATGGATCGGTGAGTGAGTTGAAGTTTAAGAAAGCCGTGATTGCGGCAGGTGCACGCGCCTCGGCTCCGTCGATCCCCGGCTTGGATTCCGTTGACTATCTGACCAACGAAACGTTGTTTTCCTTGACTGAGCTGCCGGCCAGATTCGGCGTGATTGGAGGTGGTCCGATCGGTACTGAAATGGCGCAGTCGTTCGCGCGTTTTGGCAGTGAAGTTTATTTGTACGATCGCGGCGATCGATTGCTCCCACGAGAAGATCCGGACGCAGGGAAGATCTTGGCGACACAGTTCGAGCGAGATGGAATCCGTTTGATGCTCGGAAGTAGCAACATGGAATTGAGTCCATCGGAAGATGGAGCGATTCGTATCCAGGTGACACGCCAAGGCCAGCCAGTCGAAGCGGTCGTCGACAAGTTACTGGTCGCGGTCGGTCGCGCTCCCAATACGGATCATTTAAATCTTGATGCGGTGAATGTTCGTTTTGACGACCATGGCGTGCACGTGAATGACTTTTTGCAGACGACTCATCCACGCATTTTTGCGGCAGGTGACATTTGCTCTAAGTTTAAGTTCACTCACACCGCTGACTTTCAAGCTCGGATCGTCATCCAAAACGCGCTCTTTGCCGTTGGACCGTTTGGAAAAGCCAAGTCGAGCCGATTGGTGGTGCCTTGGGCAACATACACGTCTCCGGAAGTTGCGCACGTTGGGTTGTCGCAGCAAGGCGCGCTTGACCAAGGGATCGAAATCGACACGTACGTCCAAGAGTTCGCTGACGTGGATCGGGCAATCTTGGAAGGATTGGATGAGGGTTACGTCAAAGTCCATACAAAAAAAGGAACCGATCAAATCGTGGGGGCAACGATTGTTGCTGAAAACGCGGGCGATTTGATTTCTGAGATCACGCTCGCGATCAACGGCGGAGTTGGGCTTGGCAAGATCGGCTCCACGATCCATCCCTATCCCACGCAAGCCGAAGCGATTCGTAAGCTGGGTGATCAATTCAGCAAAACGCGGCTGACACCAACCACGAAGCGACTGCTCGATTTTCTGAAACGTCTCAACGTAGGCACCTAGTCGTGCGTCTGTCGATCGAGGTCATCGATTGCGTTTTTCCCCGGCGATTACGAGCACGACCACCGACGGTAACGGATCGATCACATAGTCGCCGATCGCTCCGCCGATCGTCGCGTTCTGTTCTGTCGTCATGCGGAGCATGACCTACTCGTACTCGTCATCGCCAAAACGTACGCTACATGGTCGCCGATCGCTCCGCCGATCGTAGCGTTCCGTTCTGTCGTCATGCGGAGCATGACCTACTATTGCGTCCGTCGATAGATGTCACCTATCGATCCTCAGCAAGCGTCTCGATCGTACTCGGTTGTTGTTGATGCGTGGAACACTGCTCCAACTTCTGAAAGAGTGCCATCCAATTCTTTCGTCGCAGCGGCTACGATGAGGGTGTCCGAGCGTTTCTTACATAGGATTCACATTGAGATGGCAAAAGTCACCATAGTCTTCGGTTTCGTTCTAATTGCGATCGGGGTCGTGGGATATCTCGGAACGGAATCGACGACCGAGTCTGCGTCAGCCGAATCTGGCGCGGCCAATACCGGCTCGGCGGATACCGATTCGAATGAAGGAGCCGCGGACGTTGCTTCTGAATCGGATCCTTCGAAACGCTCGATCACGGCGCTCATCCCGGCTTTCGTCGGGCTCAACTTAGTGCTTTTTGGTTTCTTGGCCCTGAATGATTCTTACCGGAAGCTCGCGATGCATATCGCTGTCGTGGTCGGTTTTTTTGGGACGATCGCTGGCGCCGGGCGAGGCGCAATGGGACTTGGGAAATTCTTTTCGGGCGACCCAAGCTTGAACCAACGCAGTTTTTTATTCGTTTGGATGATGGCGATTGTCTGTGGCGCTTACGTATTCCTTTGCGTGCAGTCATTCAGAGCCGCACGCAAAGCGAGAGCGACTGAGCAGGCGATCTGAACGAATTCGTTCATGAAGCATTCTGTTCACGAAGCTGCAGCCATACGCGGGTGATTTCCGTTGCGGCTTAGGTGCTTCATGCGCCCATTCGGCACTCGGCGAATTACGATTGAATCTGACAGAATCGTTGAATGCTGCATGACCTCGTCCAAGGTGAGTGATTTTGCGTTCCTTGGGGGGAGCGTTCTGAATCTTCGACCCGTACAACCCGATCCTTTTACGTACCCTCCCTTCTTTGTCTTTTTCGTCATGCCGTAATTCGTACTCATGAGTGTTTCGAACCCTGTTGATCCCAGCGCAACCAACACAACGGATTCGGGAAAGGTTGTCTATGAGCAACCAAAAGCTGCGACTTGCCATACATTTTCATTTAGCGAGGCGCGGAGTCTGATCCGAGGCTTGTCCCAGCCCAATCCTCGCATCTACTGGGCAGACTTTCTGCTATCGATCATCGGTGGCCATCTCTTGCTGCACCTGATGTTCTTTTTGCCGAGATGGTACGACTGGAGTATTTCGCTCGTCTGTGCGATGGCGCTAGCGTATGTGGGAACCGTTGCTCTCTACATGCGCGCGTTGATGTTCATCCAAGAATTAGTGCATTTGCCAAAGCGAGGGTTCAAGGGGTTTCGCGTTGCCTGGAACGCGTTGTGCGGGATCTTCTTTTTCGTGCCATCGTTCCTGTATTACCCACATGTCGAACATCATCGACGACGGCACTATGGGACCGAACACGATGGTGAGTACTTGCCGTTAAGTAGTCGCTCGCGCTGGTGGATGGTCGGATTCATTGCACAAGCACTGATCATTCCACTCTTGGGTCTCGCTCGATTCCTTTTGGTGAGTCCTGTTTGTTGGGTCTTTCCTAAGATCCGCCCTTGGGTGCATCGCCATATGTCGACGATGGTGGTCGATCCGTTGTACGAGAGAACCGATGCGGCGGCTGGTGTCATGCGGATCGTGATTCTGCAGGAAGTCCTTTGTTTTGCTTGGGCGGTTTGGTTGATGGTTCGTGGCGGAATCGTTCGAGGCGAGTGGCTCGATCCGTTCTGGTTGCTCGCGTATCTGGTAGGAGTTGGAGTCCTCGTACTCAATGAAGTTCGAACACTGGGTGCGCATCGTTGGACAAACGATGGCGGAGAGATGTCGTTCGAAGCGCAGATGCTCGATTCGGTCAACTATCCAAGAGGCGCAGTGATCGCTGAGTTATGGGGTCCGATCGGAACGCGCTACCACGGACTCCATCATCTGTTTCCGACGATTCCTTATCACAATCTAGGCTTAGCCCACCGTCGGCTTGTCGAAGGTTTGCCCAAAGATTCACCCTACCACCAAACTGTTGCCGACAGCTTAACCAGCGAGATCGTTGCCCTCTGGCGCCGAGCCGGTGAACGCTGAGAGAATGAGCCACAAGGATCAGAGCGGACACCGAGATGATCGACGTTCCTTCGACGGCTACGTTTCTCTGTTTCGCCTGACTTGCGGTCAAGACCTCGGCGATCTCAGCGGCCCAGATCTCAGCGGCCCAGATCTCAGCGGCCCAGATCTCAGCGGCCCAGATCTCAGTGGCTAGTCCAGAGGCACTTCCTGTTCCGTGTTTTGTTTGACGAAGGGTGATGCAAGTTTGTTACCCGCATCGGCCAGGTCCGCCATCACGTTTTCAAGACCCGACGAAACGCGTTCCGCGACCGTCTGACCCGCTGCCAACGAAGCCAAGATTGGGTCTGTGTCAATCGTCTCGGCAATCGGTCCGATGTCCTGTTCACTTTGGTTCTCTCGGTAGTTTGTCCACCAGATACTGAAGCAGATGATCAAGGCCGCAGCGGACGCGAGCGCTGCGATAGCGACCGTTTGAAGACGGCGGTGGCCGTTTAGCGACGCACGCATATCCAGGTCGGCGAGCTGAGGACTCGCACGAAAATCATCCCTCAGTGCACGTTCCAGTGAAGTTGCCCGATTCAGCGCTTGGGCAACATCGGGGTGAGCAACGAGGCGACGGTTAAGCCAAGCTGGTATCGGCCACTGATCCACGATCAGGCTTGCGCACCATCGAGCCATTTTAGGATTCATGACGTGAGTTCTCCGTGAGACTCGTCCTTGCGGGCTTCCATCTCCATGCGAGCCTGGAGTGCGGCGCGAGCACGATGTAGTAATACACGAACCGTCACGTTCGTCATGGAAAGAGTTCTTGAGACCTCCTTGATGCTCATCTCCTCCCCATATCGTAGCCAAAGTACGGAATACTGGCGTGTGGGAAGAATGCGTTCAGCTGTCGACCAAACCGACTCGGTGGCTTCGTCCGAAATCAGCGACTGTTCAGGCGAAAGATCCGTCCGGGCGACGGTATCTAATTGGTCAGAAGATTCATCGCGGTTGTGTTTGCGAAGATGATCTGTCGCCGTTCTCCGGGCGATCGTGTAGACCCACGTCGAAAACTGATATCGAGGGTCAAACTGATCGCGCTTCGTCCATGCCTTGACCATCGTTTCTTGCGCGACATCATCGGGATCAATAGATGTCCCGTGAAGAGTCTTTGACAAGAAACGCACCAAACGCGGATGAAAGTGCTGGAACAGAGCATCGAAAGCCGCTGTCCTCTCGCTATCATCCGCGTCGGTTGGAACTACTAGGTCAATAATGGGATCACTCACAGGGGAAGATCAGCTTCCTCACGGAGAAACTCAATCAACAACGCTTCGGGAATCTTCGATTCAATCGTGATCGCTTTATCCTCTCGCGTGACCGAAATCTGATCCAGTACGGGGATCACGTTTCCGGCGACAACATCGTCACCGAGTTCTTCTCGAATCTCTTCCTTGAACAAACCCAACATTGCGATCGCACCCTGCGCCAACTGTTGGATCTGCGTCGCCTGTTCAGCGTTCTCCGTCGCCAGCGTGACCGTTGCGACCAAATTGCTGCCCTCTTCACGGAGCCCCATCGAAAAACTGTCAACCATATTGCCGATGTTGGCAATCGGAGGAACATCAGCGATCTCTTCTGGCATGGACAACAGCTGCACGCTAAGGAACTGCCCATCCGCCATGTCGTGCAGGCTGGTGTCGGAAGCCGATGAATCATTTGATCCGTCAAGCGTTGCTCGGACCGTGGCTTCGGAAGGAGCGAACGCGATGTGTTTTTTCCCGGATGCGCCGTTGTAGAAAGCGACGAAGACCTCCTGACCGTCGACGTCAGCGGCGTGGATGGTGTGGTCGCCGTAAGTGATTGCTCGATACTCTGGAGCGGCCAATAACAGTCCTTCGAGATTTCCAGTCGAGTCCTTCAACTGAGCATTAACCTGAAGACCGTTCATGGGATCCTCCAGGTCCATGACCGCAACATTCAATTTAATGTCTTGTTCCAGAGGATTAAAACCGATCGACTGGATCACGGCTTCCATTGCCTCCTCCGGGTCTTTTCCCATTTCTTGTGCAGCGAGCGTTGTGCCGGCTTTCACCATCAACTCGCCTAACTTTGACTTCGTGAACTCGCTGAGGTCGACCTGCACAGCCACGATCGGTTCCTCCGCGACGGCACGATCTGCGATGGCCATTCCGCCGATGCAGAAGCTCGCCAGGAGCGGCAAGAGCAGGAATCGAGGCCTGGTAACACGGGAGATCTGGGAAGGGTTCGTCTTTCTTGACTGACTGGGAAACACGCTGGTCCTCATCAAATGAAGTTGAAATCGCTCGACAACGCGGGATACATTTCCGTCGTTCACCCGGTTTTACGAGAGTGATCAGGCGGATGTTACGCGCATTCGAAAAAAACCGGCGGGGAAGTTTGGTGCTCGGAAGAAGACGAGGAAAAGCGACCAGCGGACGGTCAATCGACAACGAAAAACGTCCGGCACGCCGCATTCGCGACGTCCGGACGGTCTCAGGGCATCAAGAGGGATACCGTTCCAAAAACTGCTGCGCTGGGAAAATCACTCAGCGCGGATCTGATCGATCAACCATTCGGCTTCCCGGCGGATCTTGGCGTCGTCGGCTATCTTCGAAACTCGCACTAAGGCCGGCTCGGTCATTCGGCCGAACGAGCGAATTCCATCCGAGATCGGAAATGGCTTGCCTTTATTGCCTTCGTTATTCGTGAATTCCATTCGCGCGAGACTGCTCAGACGCACAGCTTCCACGTACTTCTTCTCGTCTTCTGGCGACATCAGTTCCATTCGTCCAACAAGCACACGGAGGGTTTCATCAGGAACCGGCTTGACGGTCAAAGGTAACAACTCGTCCGTCATGTTTGGTGGGACGATGTACAGGACTCTTGAACCCTCCTCACCGAACCACGAACGCTTCCAAGTATTGACCATCGAGTCGGCTTCTTTCTGGTACAGGCCTTCAGCTACCAAGATCTCTGAAACACGTTTCGATAGCTGATTCATGTCCATTGCGACCTGTGAGCTTGCTGTCGCCTTTGCACCGGGAGCAACTGCCCCAAACTCACTTACCGTGATTCGATCGCCCTTCACGTCGATTCGAATCGCGGCGGTTACTGGGTCGGCGATCGTATTTGCAAGAGTCAGATCACCTGAGTCGTCGAAGATGGCGTTCAATGGTAGGTCGAACTTTCCGACACCTCGATAGAACAAGAACTTCTCGACGAACACTTCTTGGTTCGGCAGATTCCAAACGTTCTTGGGTGGTTGGGCGACGACCAGCGCGGAGTCGGTGGCTCGTGCTTGCGCATAATGGCCGCCTACGGTATCGGACGGCACCGCTTGATTTGCCAAATGCCTGCTCAACCGTGCACGCAAATCATCATTCGCAAGATTGGGTGCTAAAGCAGAAGGAGGTATCAACGTAACCGTTCCCCAGTCGAGCAGCGCATCACCCAAGGGTTCGCCTTCGCTATAGGCAACCCGGGGATCAAACTCCGGTAGCATCTTTTTGACGGGAGGATAGAACTCGGTCAGCAAGCCTTGGGGAAACCCGACTTTGACCTCTACGTCACGTACTTTGTCGGTGTAGAAATAGGTCACTGGCGTTTCCATGCGCACTCGACCACGAAGACGCTTTTTGCTGAGAACGGGAATGGCTGAGCTGTTTGCTCGGTCGCGGACGAAGCTGGGAAGATCAGATACTTCGTTGGCGAGTGGCCGAAAATCGAGGAATACACCATCGGAGCCGGAGAACGTCGTGAACGTGCCCCATTCGTGAACGATGAGTGCTTCTTCTTCTGACGTCGTCGCCGTGTTTTCTGTTTCATTGGGCTGCTGACCGATCGCTTTGGGGTCAGGGCGAACACTAAGAAAACCGACGCTGACCAATGCCGCCAATAGGCCAACACATATGATCCGTCGCATGGCAGTTGCCTCCGTTGAGTGAGAGATGGGTGGACGCAACGGTGTCGTCCAGGTCGGTCTGATAGACCGGCGAAAAAATCCAAAGACGGTCAATTTGAGTTTTTTCTGACATTTCGCCGGTCTGGAGGTTCATCCGCAACGACCTACACCACGCAGAGGCGTTGAGGACGCAGATTCACGTACGCAACCTGCACGTACGGGTCTCCAGCGAATGGGGCTTGCCCGTTGTGCGTACGCCGCGGCTCGTGAACCATGACAAGATTGGATTCGAATAGATTCGTAGAGTTCTGTTTAACGTTTTCGTAAACGGGTGACTTGAGACGTTGGTTGACCGAGAACCAAGTTTTGGGCCCACTGAGCATCCATCGCTGGTCCGCGAATGGTATGGGCGAGTCTACGCGCTGTGTCGATCCAAATTGCGGTGCGCGAGTGATGCCGAGGACGCCGTGCAAGAAACCTTTTTGCGCGCGATACGTGGTGTGCACACACTGCGAACACCTGACGCAATGGGTGGGTGGTTACGGAGTACAGCCAGTCACGTTTGTGTTGACGTATTGCGCCGCAAGCACTGCGACGTTTATGAACCTCGGGAGATGATGGAGGTCGCTGAGCCGACGCATGACCATGAGACGGAAGACGAGCTGGTTGCCTTGATTCACCAGCTTCCCGATTTGCTCCGCGAGCCAATTCTATTGCACTACTACGAAGACATGACATACGACCAAATCGCACAGTGGATCGGTGTCGCCCGTTCGACGGTGAATGAGCGGTTGAGCAAGGCGCGTCACCAACTTCGTCGGCAACTCATTTCGCAGGAGTGTCACGATGAACTGTGATCGCTGCCAGGAATTGCTTAGTGCATGGTTGGACGAAGAGTTGGCCGATGACGAACTTCAACTTGTCGAATCGCACCAAGGGTCGTGCGCGACCTGTCAACGGGTGCTCGATGAATTGCGCGATGTTGAGATGCGTCTACGGAAGTTGACGTTGCCTGTCGATGCAATCACGCGCGCCGAGCAAGCGGTTGCGTCTCACCCAACTAACGACGTAACACCGCAAAACAACTCGTGGCGAAGTATTCCATGGTTGGTCGCTGCATTGGCGGCTTCCATTTTGTTTCTTCTTGCCATTTTGGATCTGGGCGATCGGCCAGCACCTGTCGTGCAAGAAATTGGAGTTGCTCGGTTGGTGCGTAGCACAGGGGAATTGGAAGCATTTGATCCCGTTACTGAACAGTGGCGATTGATCTCGGCTCACGACTTGGCCACGTTCTCCGCTGGTACACGACTGAGGACACTGCCAGGTGTCGTTTGTGAGTTGGAAACGTCCGATCGAACAACGTTACGTTTAGACGCATCTGCGGAAGTCGTTTTGTTGGCGCCGAGTCATGTGCAGGTCGTTGAAGGTCAGATTTGGGGCTGCGTTGCGCAGGATCAGTCACTTAAAGTTGACACCGGGCAAGCGAATTCTTCGGAAACCACCAACAAGACGGAACGGCCGCTGATGACATTAAGTTGTTCCAGTGGCGCGGAATGGCAGTGGGCCAACAAGAAAGGCGAGAGCGTCATTCAGTCTCTCGCCGACGCATCCTGTCAACTGACGATCGAGACGTTCCAGTGTCCGGTCAACGCAAAAGAACAGGTCTCCGTAAGCCCGGATCTTGACGTGCAAAGAGAGTCGGCCAACGTCCAGTCCGCAAAGATTTGGCAGATCCCGTTGTTAGCCGTTGATCAAACGGACTCGGAGCTCGAGGGTGTCTTGGAGTCACTGCTCATTCAAATCGGCAGTACAAAGGCTGGGTTTTTCCAAGAGCAACAGGTGCGTCGACTTGGTCCCGCTGGGGCCATCCCGTTATTGGCCTACGTTCAGAGTGCCCGCTCACTTAGTAACCGGGCAGCTAGGGGCCAAGCGATGCGGATCGCTTCGGAGACCGCGGATGAAACAGGCCTGAACCGACTGAGACAACTAAGCAGTGATGAAGATCAGGCGATCGCAAAGTACGCCAAGGAAGCCATCGAGAGAATCAACCGCGAACAAGTAAACCGCGAACAACGCGAAATAAGCGAAAGATAAAGAACTCAATTTGCGTCAGTGCGATCCATCGAACTCATCTTTTCAAGACCTCGTTCGAACACTGATTTTGCAATCGTAGTCACTTTTAACTTTCGCCCGTTTAGCGTTTTTCGCGTTTCCGTTGTCCCTGCCGCGTTCAAGGTCTCACACGCATCAACGACTTACTTGTGCGGACGATCAAGTTGGTGCCGATGACAGCGGGGCTTGCCATGATCGCTCCGTCCAATTCGTTGGTCGCGATCAAGCTGGCTTTGCCACTTCCATCGATCTGGAAGACACTGAACTCACCGGCTTGATTACCCAAATAGAGTTTGTTGGCGATGACCAACGGGGAAGAGGCGAATTTGCCACCGACGCGGGTCCTTTGAATCATCTCACCGCTTTGGATGTCGATGATCGACAGAATTCCCTCGTCTGAAATGGAATACAGCTTTCCATCTTTGGCGACGGGTGTGGGCATTTTGGGACCACTTAATCGGCTTCTCCAGCTGATGTTATCCGTGATGTCACCGCTTCCCTTTGGATCGATCGCGACCAACTCACCACTCATGTAACCGGTTGAGCAGATGATGAATCCCGATTCATAGACGGGCATTGGCGTGGTTGAGAATCCGTTGCCGATATCGGCACGCCAGATTTCTTTGCCACTGGAAGGATCGTAAGCACACACCCATTGTGCGGTTGGGATGATCGCTTGTTGCTGGCCGCCGATTTGGATGATCAATGGCGTGCTATAGGCTTTTTTGTATTCAACATTCGTCGCTCTCATCGGCGGACGGGCTGTCTGCCATTGGCGTTCGCCGGTTTCCAGATTGAGTCCCGCAACGAACTGTTGATCGATTCCATCACAGACAATAAGCACGGTGTTGTCGACAATGATCGGCGAGCTTCCTGGGCCGACACTGTGATCGACTTCGAGTGCTCGTTTCCAAAGTTCGTCGCCCGATCGACTGTCCAAACACCAAGTTCCATAGTTTCCGAAGTGGCAAACGACTCGTTGACCGGAGATCGCCGGAGTTGGCGATGCGTAAGAGTTCAGCGGATTGATCAGGTCGGGCTCTGTGATTTCTTTTAGGACGACGTTGTGGACGATCTTGCCGGATTCTGAATCGACGCAGATCGCTCGTAACTTCACACTGCCCGCTACGGTTTTGATGGCGGCAAACTGAACTCCTTGCGTTCGTTTTCGTATCTGCTCTGGTGTCGCTTCAGTCGTTTCCGCCGTCGTCAACCAGATAAGACCCTCGGACACGACCGGACTCGACCAACCTTTCCCAGGGATCGTCGTCTGCCACGTGATGCTGTCTTGTGGAATCTCGACCGGCGATGATTTCGCATCGGCCACATTCCCGTTCGGTCCGCGGAATTGACTCCAATCCTGCGCGAGGGATGGTGATGCATTTCCACCAATGGCAAACAGAAAAACACAACCGGCAAGGAATGACTGTGGGCGTGGCATGCGGTGCTTCGTTTAAAAGAGTTCGAAAGGGACCCAGTACGAAACAGGAAAACCAGACGGGCTTACCGTCTCGACAGAATCCGAGCGGTCGTATTCTACGTTGACTTGTCAAAAAAGAAGAGGGTGTTCGCCGATCAGGACGGATTGTCTGACGCCAAGTTGACCCGTTCACCTCGGTCGAACGTTCCCAGCCGATCTCTTGCTACGCCTTCAGGCGTGATTTCAAACGTTGAGGCATCGGCATGAGGGATCAAGTCACCGCAGTGGAAAATGCGTTCGCCGTCAGTCGAGTAAGCGTCACCGAGCATATGCCAGGTTGTGACGTTGGCTTGTTCGATCCGCCAGCGCATGTAATAGACATGTTTCTTATCACGCGAATAACAACTGGTAACGTGCTCCCAGCTTTCTCGGTCAACTCGCCCGATCGGTGACGCATCGTAGAACACCGATTTCCTATCAACAGAGAAACCCCGAATGTGTGGCTCCCACGTTGCTAGATGCGCCCCTTTGATCGCTGCACCCTCGGAGTAAACAAACGAGTCATCCATCGCATAGTCCATCATCTTCTCGTTTGAAGCCGGGATTAGCTTGAGCGACATCGGCGATTGACACTTCCGCAGCGGTCGTCCCCAGAAATAGCCAAAATGGGAATCCCTACCGTAGCCGCAACCAAGACTCTCAAAGTTCTTCGCATCGCGGCCCTTGAGGATTTGCAGCGACGTTTCGAATTCACAGTAGGCGAAGTTGATATCGCGAAAGTAAAAATCGCCGAGTGGTTCAAAGGTGCCACGGTCTATCGACGTCTTCAATGAAGATGCGAAATAGATGTGGTCTTTATCACGTGCGACATGGGATGGCGGATTGATCAAGACTTCGAAGGAAAACGGATCCGCTTTTTTGAGCTTGCGGCCTCCACTGAAGTACAACTCGCCATCTTGTACCCTCCAGCATTCGAGCGATTGACGATCGATCTCCGGAAGGTCTGCCGAGTCCAATTGAAGGAATGGAAACCAGGTCGGAGGCATCGCGTTCTGCTTTAAAATTAAACGGCGCAAGTGTTTCAAGTTCCGAATGACCCACTCGTCTATCGAAACGCATTTTTTATTGAAGGAGCGATTTGTGTAGCGAATCGCAACAGGCACGGCCGGGCAAGTTTTAAAACACCGTGTTCATCGCTTGTCAGGGTGAGTGATTTTGCAACACACTCACTGGCATCGCGTCTTCAAGCCGATGCGTTTGTGATTTCCACCATGCAACAGTCTACTGCATGGACACATTCAAGATTAAGCTGAGTGACCATAACACTTGTCGCGCATGCTGACCTTGATACAAGCTCGATCGAAGTTTTGCACGATGCCCGTTTTGCGAAGTAACACCATGATCCGTTCCGTCTCGTCCATCGTTCTTTTTTCGATTTTGCTAGTCGGCCCTGCACAGTGCCAAGAAACACTGCTGAGCGAAACGTATTCACTTTCAATCGCATTTGGGGATCAACACACTCAAGCTAATTTGTTTCATGATGTGCAATTGAATGTGAAACGAAACGGACGCTTGGTCATTCGTGTAATCGAGGACGTGCGCACAGCAGAAGAAGTGTCGAACGATAAGGAAGCGGAACCCAACACCGCCTCTAAATCGAGCGCGTTCGGTGGAGGTGAAAATAAATTGTGGCGCTATCGACCTCGGGATCAGCAAGCACGACTGACGAAGGGAACCAAGTTTTACGGACAGATCAAATCAGATGAGGTGATTCGAATCGGGCTCACATCGCTGCAAGGCGATCGCTTGGTTTCGTTTCATCTCATTGGCAAACCCACGAAGAACGGAGCGCGCGGCAAGGTCTATTGCCTGTCATCGGACGGACCCAAATTCGAAGGTCGATGGGAACTTCACAACCCGAAGCCCCAAGCTCTGCCAATCGGTGGGCCGAGCATGAAGGGCTCTGCGTTTGGATCCTGAGCTCTGCGTTTGGATCCAGAGCTCAGCTTCAATGGCTGAGTGTTTCCAGGCCTAGGCCGAGCGCGACTCAACGATGATGCTGCGAACGGGAATTCGTTCCTGAAGCTCTTTGCCCATCTTTCTCTTTCGCGCGCAGCGTTTCCGTGGCAACGTAGACCCGACCGATTTTCGAGATCGAGACTACGTCATTGTGGAGGTTACGTTTCTGTTGGCGGATGTCAGACGCGCTTCGCCATCCTTACCAAACCGGGCAATCAATTGGGGACATACGGCGGTTCGATGCGCAATTAGTCGTGAACGATCCCGGGATTTCACACTTGAAACGAGAATTCTTTCTGAAGTCCAGCTCGCAGAGCTGCTCATCAGCGCGTTGCCGCGTTGATTTGCCGGCTTGGGTGGACGAATTCGGTGACCGACTTTTTCGGCATGCTCTGCTGCGTGTTGGTGATCGAGCGCTCGCAGAAGACTTGGTTCAAGAGACTTTTTTGGCCGCACATCGCGGTAAAGAGTCGTTTCGTGGTGACGCGTCCCCACTGACTTGGCTGACAACGATCCTGAGAAACAAAATCGCGGATCATTTTCGTCGATCGAGCACAAACACCAAGCAATGGTCCGCCGACGCATCCCTCGAGCGTGATGACGTCGACTTCTCGTGCGGGGCTGAACCTTGGGACTTGGATCCGAGTAGGATCGTTGAGGATCGAGAATTTTGGACCGTATTTCATCAATGCGTGCAGAGTTTGCCACCGATACTTGCCGAGGCTTACGTGTTACGAGACATTGAGAAGACCCCTGCAAAGGAAGTCTGTGAAGTTCTGGGCATTTCACCGACAAATCTCTCTATGAGAGTCAAACGCGCGCGTCTCGCGATGAGAGACTTATTGCAAAAGAATTGGTTTGGTACAAACCGCGACGGAGATCGCCCTTGAGGCAATCCATTAGAAGAATCCGATATATCCTGACGCTTCAATGCGAGGAAGCTTCGCGGTTGGCAAGTGATGAACTTGACCGAAGTCTCTGCTGGTACGAACAGCTCGCTTTGGCGGGGCATCGACTGACGTGTCGGCCTTGTCGAAAACTCAAGGTGCATCTGCGTCAATTACGCAAGCTCATTCAGCTTGGTGAGCAATCTGGGCAGTTGCCCGCTGGGAGTGAGTTAAAGCTCAGCATGCAACGCAAGTGTGACATTCAATGTGCATTGAAAGAGCTGACCGCGGAAGATAAATAATATCGAGCTTGTGAATTCTGGTTGCTCAATGCGACCAACCCAGTGGTTCTTTTCCGCCGGCCAGTCATGAAGGCTGGCGATCTTTTTTGGAATTCACTGGAGAAATTTTCAATGCGTTTGGGTCTATGTTTTATTGCTTCTTTAGCACTCGCCATCGGTCTTTCGACCACCGCGCGAGCCCAATCGTTCGATACGCAGATTTTAATCGACGGTTTGGATCAGCCCACCGGGATAACGGTTGATCCCTATGGGAACCTTTACTACACAACCGTTCCTACACCTGGAGTTGCCGGTGGTGACAATCAGGTCGTTCGCTACAGTTTGCTGAGCGGGCGAACACGTGTGATCTCAACCGGCGAGCCAGAACCGGTCAACCTAGCGAATGACTTCTTTGGCAATGTCTATTGGACTTGCAAAACAGCAGGTGTCATCCTGCGTAGTCGCCGGTTCGGTCGTGGCGAACCGCAACTCGTCTTGGATGGATTGAGCCAACCGAGTGGAATTGCAAGCCACCCCTTCCCGGGCTTCATCGCTCACACCGAAGTTCCTTCGCCAGGCGAGTTTGGTGCGGACAATGAAGTGAGCGTCGCGTTTCAATTCTTCCGACGTTGGTTCGATTTTCCCGTCTCCGATGGCGAGCCTGAACCAGTCGACGTGGCAATGGCATTTGATGGAACGCTGTATTGGACATGCAAGACGGCCGGAGTGATCCTCAAGCGTTCACCCGCCGGAGAAATCGAACTTGTGCTTGATAATCTCCCCGCTCCTTCGGGAATTGATGTCGATAGCTACGGGCGGATTTATTGGACGGAAGTTCCAACACCCGGCGTGTTCGGCACCGATGGAGGGACCAATCGCGTGTTGCGGTATGATCCGTCATCCGGCGAAACGGTCGTGATTAGCGAGGGAGAGCCCGAGCCGATCGATGTCACCGTGACACCGAGCGGAGGAACGGTTTATTGGACCTGTCGCACCGCTGGCGTCATCATCGCCGCACGAGAATCAACCGAGTGATTCTTTTTGGGCCAAGCATGTTGCGTCGAACGTGCTTCGCTTGAAGAGAATCATGGCAACGGTTTGAATCCCAAAGTCCCTCATCGCGCAGCGCACGAAGGGCATGGCAAACGCGGACTGTGGCACGCCGTTGGGTGCGTTTACACGGTGACGATCACAACTCGGGGTGCGCTGCGCGACCCCGAGCTTTGTTGTTGAACCGCTTCGCGGTAGTAAAAGAGCTATCAAGATTCTTCGTGCGGAGCATGACCCGCAGAGGGGCCGGGGCGAGGTCTAACCTCCGCAGCCGCCGCATCCTCCACAACCGCCTCCGCCACATCCTCCTCCTCCTCCGCCACCAGCGCCGCAGCCGCCTCCCCATCCGCCCCCGGAGGTCGTCGTTCCTACGCCCGACATCAGAGCACTAAGTGGTTCGAGTCCTTCGACTTTCGACAGTACATCCGGCCCGATGACGGCCACGCCGAGCGCTATGGCCGCCGTGTCTAGGTCATTGAATGAAGATGGATTCGATTCGACGCGTGACTTGACCTGATCAAAGTAAGCGCGTCCTTTTGCCGTTGATGAACGATGGCGTCGTCCAATCAACAATCCTGCTACGGTGAAGATCACGATCATGACGATCAGGAAACCGACTTCTTCACCTTTCGACAATCCTTGGGCTAATCTTATCAATCCCAAGCCCAGCACGATGACATAGGCGAACCAGGTGACGCCACCGAATACCCAGCCTGGGGAATGACGCAATCCTTGATCCACCAGTGACTGATCGATTCGCTCGTAATGAGGTTGGGCGGTCTTGATCAGTTGATGCGTCGAAGTTCCCGTTTGGATTGCGTGGTAGAAATCTCGATCCAACGCTGATCCTTCAGGAGCGGTCGAACCGGCTTTCGCTTCGAATCGACTCCACCACCATCCCCTTTTTACTCCTTCAATGCGCCCTTCGGAAAACAGTCGAGTTAAAGCAACGTGTGCCAAACGCGATCCGCCTCCAGCGAGCACGGCCAGTTCATCCGCATTCAGCGAAACGGCGTCGCTGTCGTTCGTCGCAGATTCGTTTTGGTTCGTTTTGATGAGTCTCGATAATGACATGACGGTTAACGCAGTGAAACCTAATGCTGCGTAGAAGATCAAGAAATCAAAGCCATCTAGATCAAACGGAAACACCGACGCGACCAGGCCTACCACGGGGCTATCAGCGGGGCGCAACGCCAACGATGAGGCGCAACCGGGAATGTTGATTGCGATGAGGATGGCGAACACAACGGACGCAGCGATCCAAACTTTTCGTTTGGGAATGACCCAGTTTCGGCCGACGTTCACCCACTTCCATGATCCGGCGTGAGCAAATCGATCTTCTGGGTTCGGCCAAATATCTCGTGGTGGTGCACTGTCGAAGATACGCTCATAACTTGCGAGTGTTTCGGCGTACCAGTCACGGAATTTCTCTCCTTCCGCGACACCGCCCGCAGTGGGTTCATGATGCAACGGCCCTCCCAAGGTGTCCGTGCAGAAGCGATTCCAATAGGACCTTGTGTACGTGAGATGTAAGTGCCACGCCTGATCGACTTGTTCACTGGGCGTTACGGGGTGCCCAGCAATCATGGCGAGAATGCAAAACCGCTTGTATTCCCGTTCAACGCGTTGGGAGAACTCGACGGTCCAGTTGTTTTCTCGCGATAAGCGATCGACAAATCGAAGCGTCTTGGCTCCAGGGTCGATGTCGAATGATTCAACTTTATCGATAAATTCTCTGGTATCGCTACTCATCAGGATCCTCCACGGGCCCAGGGAATCGAAGGGATTCGTCACGGCGAATCGTCGACACCCGGTCCAGGCCCATTTCGTGACCAAAAAGAGCGTGCAAATTTTGTGGGGGAGTTTTTTGCCGCGTGCTTTACGGGGAAATCGCAGCGAAAAAAACCGACAGCACAAATCACTCCTGCAGACAAACAGGACGGTGATTTCGGCGGTTCATCAAGGATTCAAGCGTTGCCTTGTTCATTCATTCAAACGCCCAGGGATCGACTTCATGAACTTCGGCATGAAGTCTACTCCCATCGAAGCCGACAGACGGTGGCAAGTCGACAAACTCGCCTTACGGCGAATCAACGGATCGCGAATCAACGGATGGCGAGTTGGGATTCGATTCGTTGACGAACGGAATGAATAAGGTCCATCACATCGCCTGCACGTAGCGCAGATCTAGCGATTGATCTGAAAGGAGATTCCGGTGCCAAAGCCAGACGTTCCAAAGCTTGTGCCTCCAAACCCTGGGGTCGGTCGAACGCCGAAATAACTTGGTCCAAAACCACCCGTGCCAAACGTGCCGGTCCCAAAGGACGTCGTGCCGAAGGTGGTTGGGCCGTATGAGGAAAAGCCAAAGGCAGAGCCATTCTGGAAGACCCCATTGGCGGGACCCACGATGATCGGCCTTCGATAGAGTCGACCGATTCTTGCCAAGCGTGCCGCTCGATAACGCTGAGCTTCCGCAGATCGAAGGGCAAGGTAAGCGGCTCGCCTTTCCTGCAATGCGGCAGCGACTTGAGGGTTGCTGGCTACCGCAGCGCGGATGCCGCGTACGGTAGACGCGGCAGCGGGCGACACAGCAACTGGCGATTGCGCGTTTACTCCACGCGATCCCACGAATGACGCCACCGCAACGGCGATCAGAACGATGCGACGAATAGGCCATTTCATAACGTGATTCCTTTGCTCTGTCGGACAAAAACCAATAGCGACATTCAAGTGACGCAGTACGAACGGAGCCTCTTACCAACCGTTTCGGAATTTCTTTGATTTCGTCAATCACTTCGCCAAAGGGCAGATTGGACGGTCATGTGGGACATCACGACGCTGAGAGGATCCTTTCCGGATTTAGACGTAAGACGGCCACGTGTCGCCCCGTCTTAGAAAGACCTTCACACAACCTCCCTTGTCACGAAGAGTCGTCATCATGCGGGCCAATCGAATTCGTTTGACGTTTGAGTCCTTGGAAAAACGCGAAATGCTGGCGGCTGATGTCTCACTTGGACAGCTAGGCGTTGCGCCCGACGCTTCCGGACTGCAAGCAGATTCCGCGTTGGTCGCGTACTCCGCTTCCGAATCTTTCGAAGCGAGCACGGTGGATTCCGCTACTGAGGAGGAGCCCGTTGAGGCACTTGTTGACGAAGTCTTTGCGTCACCAGAGGTCGCAGATGATCTCTTCGCAGATGCGGAAGGCGAATTTGTCCCGACTGAAGAGCTATTGCCGGTGCAGACTCCGATTGACCCTTTCCGTCGAGTCACCGAACCAACACAAAACACGCGGTCGGCCGTCTTGGTCCAGCCAACGATCCTGCCAATCCAAACACCGCAGACGGATCCCATCGCTGGCAGCTTACGCGTATTTGATTACGCGTTCGAAGACGATGAAGTCAGTGATTCGAATGACGAACAAGGTGACAGCTTGGGAGAAGATGTGGGTGATGAATGGGATGGTGAACTGAATGGTGAATTGGGTGATGATCTTAATGGTAAGGCCAACGAAAAGACCAACGGCGAAACGGATCATGAATCGGAAGAGGATCAAGCCAACCAGATGATCGACAGGGCGGGAGATGAAGCACGCGAAGCCGTCGATAACCTCGATCCGAGTGAAGATGAAATCGAGCAAGACAGCCAAAAGCGTGAATCCGCCGCCTAAGGCAATGATTCTCGAATTCGGTGTTTTCAAAGTAAGAAGCCGTTTTGAAAACACGTCCGAACATCACGAAGCCAACACCACCGTCTTTTCACGCTGCCGCCTGAGAAGACACTCTTAAAAAGGACTGGAAGATGATCACTGGATTTGAAGGAACGATTACCGAGTCGATCGAATCCGAGTTTCAACGTTTGGACGCGACCGGGTTCGTTCGCTGGGCGGCTGAGGAGTTCGGCGAGACGCTTGCCGTCAGCACCAGCTTTGGTATCCAATCTGCCGTTACTTTAAAACTGGTCACATCGGTCGTTCCCGATGTGAAAGTCATCTGGGTCGATACCGGATATCTCCCCGAAGAGACGTATCGGTATGCTGCCCGGTTGACTCGTAAACTTCGCCTCAATTTGCACGTTTACGAATCTGCCATTTCACCGCAAGAAATGGAAAACAGATTTGGCCGTCTTTGGGAAAGCGATCGCGTGGACGACTTGAATCTCTACGATCAAATACGCAAGGTTGAGCCGATGGAGCGTGCACTCAATGAGTTGAACGTACGAGGCTGGATTTCAGGGCTTCGAGCTGAGCAAACCGAACATCGCAGGTGTTTACCGCCTATCAAACGGGTTCGGCGGCAATACCGCATCTATCCCGTTTTGACGTGGACTAGCAAGGACGTTTACAACTTCATGCAGGAGCACGAGCTTCCGCAACATCCGTTGTTCAGCCAAGGATTCACGACGGTCGGTGATCATCATTCAAGCCGACCGCTCGCAGCATCGGACGCAAGCGATCGTGCAACTCGCTTTCGTGGACTGAAGCAGGAGTGCGGCTTGCACTTTTAGCACGGCGATGGCCCGCAAGGTCGGATTCAATAATACCCCTAGGACATTTACCTCTTCTCACTACTGGACGGCAGAATGAACCTTTCGTCAAAACCCATTGGAATGCTCGCTGGAGGCCTGTTGCTCACATGCATTCTCGCGTCTGACACCGTGGCCACCGATACGAATCCCATCGAAATTGGTACCGTCAAATGGGGACGGGACTTCGATGACGCCATGAAGCGGAGCGAACAGTCTGACAAGCCAATGTTGGTCTTGTTCCAAGAAGTTCCAGGTTGCTCCGGCTGCAAAGCATTTGGAAAAGAAGTTCTTTCCCATCCACTGCTCGTCGAAGCAATCGAGGACGAGTTTGTGCCAGTGGTTGTTTACAACAATCAGGGAGAGGAAGACGCAAAACTGCTTAAGCGTTTCAACGAGCCAGCATGGAATTATCAGGTTCTACGCTTCCTCGATTCCAGCGGCAAAGATGTCATTCCCCGTAAAGCAGGCGTCCATTCAATTTCGGGTGTGGCATCCAGAATGATGGAAGCACTGCGAGCAAGCGATCGCGACGTGCCGTTGTACCTAGAATCCGTTGCCGCCGTTCATGATTCGAAAAAACAGGACCTCGCCGCGTTTGCGATGCACTGTTTTTGGACGGGTGAATATCAATTGGGCAAGATCGATGGCGTGATCGCTACGGAGGCGGGATGGCATGACGGCCGTGAAGTCACGCTCGTTCGGTTTGATCGCGACAAGGTATCGATCGACGCACTATCGCAAGAAGCAGCAAAAGTTCGATGCGCGGATCGCGTTTACACACTGAGCGGACAGTCCGTTGCAGGTCTTCCATCGGGAAAGCTCGATAAAGACTATCGAACGGCTTCCGGGTCCGATCAAAAGCGACAGCTCTCTCGCTTCCCAGCAGCCCAGCGGATTCCCGGCATTAACGCGATGCAACTGACAAAACTCAATGCCTTTGTCCCGTCGAACGCGCGGCAAGGACTTCGTTGGTTGAGCCCTCGCCAGCGACAGGCGTTGGCAAGCGACCAACAGAAGTAACGGTAGACAGCCGAACGTAGACGCGTATCAGAACCTCAATCGTCGGACTGAAATTTAAGGGATCGGAGGTGGCGGAACGGATGCCAAAACCTCCATTCCAAGATCAGAGAAGACGCCCGCACAACGCTTCCCCTGTTGAACGCGTTGGATCGGTGACCTTTCTCGGAACTTTTCAAATTTCTTGGTAAGACGTGGCGAGCTCATTGCGTCCCTTCATCAGCCAACGGTCTAGCGAAAACTGATGAACGCTTGGCAGGTTTAGATTCCTCAGCAGGAACCTTTGCGCGGATGCCCTCGCCCGTCGATCCGATCGGAGGCATGCGTGTGAGTACATCGCCAGACGAAACGCCCGTGTTCTCAACTGATTCCGATCCTTGGGTTCGACGACTTCAAAGTACGGAATCGGATATTCGTGATGCCGCCTTGGCGGAACTTCGTTCAATCCTGATTCGAGGTCTAACCAAGCCGATGAGTCAACGATACGGCGGAAGTCTGCAGGCCGAGGATGTCGTCCAGGAAGCACTAATGAAGATTCGCGACTCGTTGCACCAATTCGCCGGTCGATCGAAATTTACAACGTGGGCCATGACCGTTGCAACGCGAGTCGGCATCAGTGAAATGCGACGGAAGCACTACCAAGATGTATCGATTGAAGCCTTCCAAAATGACGACGCGACGCGAATCGAGATTGCTGTGGATGAGTCCGTGGATGCCGAACGCAAAATCGATCGTCAAATCATGATCGACAAATTGCAAAAGATGATCGATTCTGTCCTGACGGAGAAACAACGGTTCGCAATCCGAGCTTCCCTGGAAGGTTTGCCGATGGAGGTCATCGCGGAAAAATGTGGTAGCAATCGCAACTCGATCTACAAATTGGTTCATGATGCGAAGGTAAAACTACGCCGAGCATTCGAACAGGCGGGAATCGCGGCAGATGATTTCGCCGCAACATTTGCATAGATGCAGGGAAATCGAAGATGGCCATGACGAAAGATCAGACCGAAACGCTGATAGCACTCGTTACTGACACCAAGGAAGATACGCTCGACTGTGACGGCTGTTTTGAGTTGATGGCCGAATTCGTTGAATATCGTCTTTCAAATCACCAGGTCCCAGAGGCACTACGTGCCGTCGAGCGGCATCTCGAGCAGTGTTTGTGTTGTCAGGACGAGTACCGAGCATTGTTGGATGGTCTGCGGGCAATCGCAGCATCCAGTGGCGATTGAGCCGAATCGGCAGCAAGTTCTGCCCCATTTCTGCACGACCAGGACGTTTCTGTCTTTCTTGACCCGGTCTCTTGTCTTGAAACGTTCGCCGATACCGTCGATCATGTGGGGTGTCTCGGCAAACCAAGGTGAATCGAGATAAACCCTAGTTCGCGGACTTCCCCCAAGTTTTCTAGCGACGAACTTCTTGATGATCGTGTCAATCCCATCCAAGAGACTCGCGCCCGCTCACTTCTATTTGATGTTAGCGATGGTGATCGGTTTCCTTGTCCTGTGGGAATCGCACGCGATCGCACAAGCCGACGAATCGGTCACAGATACCCGCGCGACCTCGACGGATTTTGCGGCCTTAAGAAAGGACGCCGAGAAAACGTTTAAAGAGAAGGTCGAGCCGTTCGTAAAGAAGTATTGCCTTAGTTGTCACGGGCCGCGACCCGAGGCAGGAATCAATCTACGGTCAGCCCTCAATAGTCCGGGATCTGCATCGTCGTTCCTTCATTGGAAGAAGGCCGTTGCGAACGTCAAAGTGAAGGACATGCCGCCTGAGTACGCTGGCAGAATTCCCTCGGATGAAGAGCGATCGCAGTTCCTTCATTGGATGGAGAAACTGAAATACTTAGCGCCTCGCGATCCCGGGCCATTCGTGATTCGACGATTGAGCAAGGTCGAATACGGCAATACGCTTCGCGACCTGTACGGCGTGAAACCGTCGGTCGTTGATAGCCTGCCCGATGAAGTTGTTGGCGAAGGGTACCTCAATTCAATCTCGCCATTGCAGTCGGAATTGTTTCTTGACGTTGCCAATCGTGTCGTCGAAGAAGTCCTTGGTTCCAAAGACAGTTTCAATCCTGACGCTCAATTGCGTTTGTTTGGTGAGTTGCCAACGAACAAGACCGAGTTTCGAAAGAACGTCCGCGAAGTAGCTCGCTCTCTTGCGCGTGACGCATATCGTCGACCTCCAAGTGATGCCGAACTTGATGTCTTGGTGAGTGTCTTTGAATTGGGACGCGAGAATCAACTGGACGATGTCGCATCGTTGACGTTGATGTGGAAAGCAATTTTGGTTTCGCCGCAGTTTTTGTTTATCACGCCTTCCGATCATCTTGATCGTGACCAATCCATCGTGCGGCTGGATGACTACCAACTCGCCTCTCGTTTGTCATATCTGCTTTGGTCGTCGCCGCCGGATGAAGAGTTGTCTCAACTAGCGGACCGTGGGGAACTGAAGGATCTAAGCGTATTAAAGGCGCAGGCCGAGCGTCTGTTGATGGATCAACGATCTCGAGCCTTGTTCGATAGTTTTGGCGCGCAGTGGCTTGGAGTGACGGGACTTGAGAGCCAGACGTTCGATCCTGAAGTCTTTCCGCAAATGAACGAGTCCTTACGTGAAGCGATGATTGATGAAGCACGCTTATTCTTCGACAGCATGGTGCGAGAGAACCAAAGTGTGTATCGATTTGTTGATACCGATTACACCTTCTTGAATGAACCGCTCGCCGAACTATACGGCATGTCGGGTACGGTACGCGGTCCGGAGATGCAGCGGGTCAAACTGGATAATCCCAATCGAGGCGGGATCCTTGGTATGTCGGCGACTCTGGCAGCGACTTCCTTTCCTAATCGCACGAGTCCCGTTCGGCGAGGAGTCTGGGTGCTTCAGCAGGTACTTGGTGAACGTGTTCCGCCTCCGCCGCCAGATGTGCCAGAACTCGAAGACTTGCCTAAGCAGGATCTCGAGGGTTTGACACTTCGACAACGCACGGAGTTGCACCAGTCCGATCCGACTTGCGCGAATTGCCACAAAGTCCTGGATCCGATCGGTTTTGGATTGGAAAACTTTGACGCGATCGGACGATGGCGCGACACAAACAGGACGGGGGCGGCCATCGATTCGGCCGGACAGTTACCGACTGGAGAAGACTTTGGAACACCAGTGGAACTCAAACGGTTACTCGCCAAACGCAAGACTGATCTTGCTCGTAATCTTACCGAACGATTGATGGCCTTTGCTCTTGGCCGACAATTGGAAGGGTACGATGAGATCGTGATTGACGAATTAATGGACCGCATTGCAGAAGACGATTATCGCGTACGCACGATGATCACTGAGGTCATTACCAGCTATTTGTTTACGCACCGTAAGGTCGATTAATGTTTCCCATCAAGAATACTGCGTCTTTCGATCGTCGCACACTGTTGCGTGGTGCGGGCGTTTCACTCGCGCTACCATTGATGGATTCGTTGAGCTGGGCGTCGAGCGGCGTTGATGCGAAGCCGCCCGTGCGTCTCGGATTCATGTACATGCCCCACGGCGTGATCATGGACGATTTTTGGCCTGAGAGTCCCGAGTCATTCCGCGATTCTCCGCCTCCTGCGATCGAATCGTTGCGTCCGATCTTGGACCAGTGCTTGATGATGAAAGGCATTTCGGGTGTACCGATTTCGCCGTTCAACGGAGCGCCGCACGCATTGGAGTTGTCAACTTGGTTGACCGCGACGTTGCCGGACGCGGAAACACGGAGCCGCGTCAACATTGCGATCTCGGCAGATCAGATCATGGCGAATTATGTCGGCGCGCAGACTTTGCTGCCATCACTCGAGCTGGCGACCATGCCGCAAACGTGGAAGGAAAATCAGGCGGGTTTGCACGAAGCTTACTACTCACACTGTAGCTATCGATCGCCAACGCAACCGGTCCCAGCGGAGATTGATCCTCGAAACGTGCTCAATCGGCTATTCGGGAAAAAGGGCGAAGCGGGGCGTGTGACGCAGGCGAACCCGCTTGATCGTTTAATGCTCGATCGAGTTTTAAGCGGAGCCAGAGATCTTCGCCGCACTCTGGCCAAATCCGACCAGCAGAAACTGGATGAGTATCTCGATAGCGTTCGCGCCGTGGAGCGACGCATTGCGGCCATCGAGTATCGCCAACAGGAGGCTGCGCTCGAGAAAGCAGGTGTGCGTTCGTCAAAGCGACGCGAAAGCGACTCGCCGCCGATTGAAGTGAAGATCCCCGAGGGTGATAAACGCAGTGAGTACATGCAGGTCATGTGCGATCTGACTGTCCTCGCTTTTCAAACTGACACTACGCGTGTGAGTACTTACATCGGTTCGACACCCAATGGCGTGTCCTATCCAGAATTGGGCTTTACCGACAAGCATCACTCGCAAACGCATCACGAGAATCGAAAGCAGATGGTGCGTAAAGTCGCCGCCATCACCAAGTTCAACATCGATCAATTCGCCTACATGGTGAAGAAGATGGCCAGTTTAAGAGAAGGTGACGGATCGCTGCTGGATCATTGCATCATGATGTGGGGTTCAGGCCTGGAAGATGGCAACCGTCACCGAAGAGAGAACCTGCCATTCATTCTCGCAGGCAAAGGCGGCGGCTCCCTCAAAACGGGTCGCTTCTTGCCAAATACGAAAGGCAATCAAGGAGACCTCTTAACCACCCTGCTAGCCTGTGCCGGAGTGCCCGTCGATCGCCCCATAGGAATCGCAACCAAGCAAATCAATGAGATCAAAACTTAAGCGGCTCGTTGCCTCGTCCATTGCGGAGTAAAAGATTCTTGAGTCTTACGAGGACTGTTCGTAGCGGGTGATGATTTTGTCTAGGTATTCCATTTGATCGGACGCCCAGTGCTCTTCTGAGAAGATCTCTACTTCGTTCCAGCCTTTGAAGCCAGCCGTTTCGACTGCTTGACGAATGCCTCGGATGTTGATGCATCCGTCTCCCATTAGGGCGCGGTCAGTCAACAGGTGGCGTGTTGGCACTCGCCAATCGCATAAATGAAACGCAAAGATCTGATCGGTTTTTCCAAGCCGCTCGATTTCCAAGTCGAGATCTGGATCCCACCAAATGTGATAGACGTCTAGGGCAACACCGACGAGCCGATGATCGATCCGATCACAAATGAGTCGCGCTTCGGAAATGCGATTGATACAGCTTTTTTCCGCGGCGTACATCGGGTGCAGTGGTTCGATGGCAAGCTGTACTCCAGCGTCGATGGCATCTGGAAGGATCGCTTCGATTCCTTCATGAACCCAACCGCGTTGGATATCAAGACTGACACCGGGAGTCGCACCGACGACTAACACTAACATTGAGGCGCCGAGCTCCGCTGCCGTCGCGATTAGATTGCGATTCCGATCGATGCGTTTCTTCCGTTCCTGTTGGCTCGAATCGCAAAAGAACCCACCGCGAACGAGCGCTGGAACCTTCAAGCCGGCATCGTCAATCAGTTGGCGGGCACGAGAGGTCGTGTATCCTTCGAGCGTTTCGACCCAAACGCTGATGCCGCCGATTCCGCGCTCAGCGTAGGCTTCGATCGCTTGTTCCAATGACAGTGGCTTCGTTGTGAATGTATGAACGGCCAGCTTGTTGCGATCGGGCGGACTTGCATCGGGTCTGTGTTCATCCATTACTGCTGCTAACCATTTCTGTTGCTAACTGCGGCTGCGAATCACTACTCAGGTAGGTATCAGAGCTTCCTAAGCATCGAGTGAAATCCAACGCTGTTCAAGAACCGATTTTGCTCCTGCGTCCGCGAGTGCCACACCGGCGGCTCCACTGCGTAAGGACCATGGGAATTCGCTCGTACCGGCGACATGCTGAATGAACAATTCCCACTGAATCTTGAAGGCGTTGTCGTAGTCGGTTGCATCGGGGAGCTGCTGCCAGCTGTCGTAAAAATTGATCGGTTGAGGAATGTCGGGATTCCAAATCGGACGTGGAGTCACGCCAATCCCTTGCGTCCAACATTCACGCAGTCCCGCGACGGCGGAGCCGTGTGTCCCGTCAACTTGAATGGTTAGCAAGTCGTCACGGCGGACGCGTGTCACCCAAGAACTATTGAACTGGCACGTCACACCGTTTTGCAGTTGAAAGATTGCATAGGCCGAATCATCGGCAGTACAGGGATAAGGACTGCCTGTTTCATCCATTCGTTCGGGCAAGTCGGTATTCGCATGGGCCAACACTCGCTCAAGAGGGCCGAACAGATCTGAGATCAGATATTGCCAATGACAGAACATGTCGACCATGATGCCGCCGCCATCTTCTTTGCGATAATTCCATGATGGACGCTGTGCCGGTTGGTCGCTGTCGTGTCCTGAGAAAACCCAATAACCGAATTCGCCTCGCACGCTCAGGATTTTTCCAAAGAATCCCTGGTCGCGAAGCATTCTCAACTTTCGGACCCCCGGCAGCCACAACTTGTCTTGGACGACACCATTCTTGATACCAGCCTTTTCGCACTCTTCGGCCAAACGATAGGCTTCCTCAGACTCAATGGCGATTGGCTTCTCGCAATAGACCGACTTGCTATTTTCAATAGCCAGACGAACGATCTTTGCTCGAAGCTGCGTGCTGGACGCATCAAACACGATGTCTGTCGATGCGTCGCCAATGACACCTTCCGTGTCGGTTGACCACGCAACCGTTCGGCCGATCTCTCGATTCGCAACGACTTCAGCAAGTTGCCTCAGCTTTTCTTCGTTTCGTCCGAGCAGGATCGGTTCAACCTGAACGACTTCACCTGACGCCATCCGAACGCCACCTTGCCGAATGATCGCCAAGATCGATCGAATCAAGTGTTGATTGGTGCCCATGCGTCCGGTGACGCCATGCATCGCGATCGTCAGTTTATTCATCTGGTTTGTCGAGAAAGTTGTGTAGTCGTTTAGCTTGTGTCTGTTGAGGAGAGAATCGATCGAGTTGATATTGATCGAGTTGATTCGGGGCGATTCAATCGCAATAGGCATCCAGTCTCTTTAAAATATCTTCCAAGATTTCCGCGTCTGATTCGGGACGCCGAGGGCTGCCGGGAAACGTCTCGGATGTTTTGATCCAGCCGCGAGCAGCCAGGAACTGGGCGGCGTTGTGCTTGTACGCAGGTACTGGCGATCGAAAAGTGAAAAAGCCAAGGTATTGAAGCAAATCATTTAACTCAAAGAACCTTGCATCGCCTTGTTCCCACATCGAGTCTCGACACGCGAATTCTTCCGGAGCAAACGTGCTGAGGCCGAGTAAGTAGTCACTTCCATACATGACCATGTCGATCGCCAGATCGTTCCCGGTCAGTACCATGAAATCTTCTCGTTGTTGATCACGGAGTTCTAGCCGTTGCCACTCCAGTTCACGGCTGAGCGATGAATGTTTAGCGCCGATACAAGAGGGGATGCCGAGTAAACCTCGGTAGACGTCCAGGCTGTAAATCTTTCCAAACGGCGCGAACATCGTTCCCAACTCGAAAGCGAGAAACGAATCGGTGTGTTCGCCAATACGCCCATAGGACGCAACAATTTCGTCATCGGCTTGGTTGGTCAGTCCAAAGGACTGAAACATAATCGGTTTACCTCCAAAGGAAGCAATCTGATCAATGCCTCTCCGATAAGCATCGAAATGGAACTTCGCCTCGGACGTGTCGCCGACAAATACACCCGCAACGAACTCGCGCTGCTGCATGACTTCCTGCGTACATTGAAGCGCCTGCTCTCTTGTCTCATCGGAAATCAGGTTGCCGTATCCCGTATCCATATTGACGGCTGGAGTCAGGCCTGCATCGGCTGTCCGCCGGACATGATCCCGAAACCCATCCCAATCGACATCGTGGTTCTCGAGCAGTGGTAACAGAATCGCAGACATCCCACGAATCTTTCGTTTCGGGCGGACGGGCGGGAGGCTTTCAAGCGAACGCTGTTCGGACACGGTGTTTTTTGCGGGGCTATTAGAGAGTTGGAGGGGGAGTCATCGTGAATTCGGCAAGCCGGACTGGGAGCCTGCAGCAGTCTGGCATCATGCACCCGGAATCGCTATTGCAGATTGAGCAAATCACTATTTGCATTTTGGGCAATGAGTGGTTTGCTTGATTCCGTATCGCCGAGTCTTGGGTTACTTTGGGTAGTGGAATGTAGTCAATCGGCGAGTCAACGATGGAATCACACGCTTCGCGAAAACGCAGCTCCCCCGTTCCTGAGGCCATGTCTGCTTCGGGAATTTGGGTATTCGAGAGTCGTCACGATGAGTCGTTCTTCATGGAACCGACCCGCCATCACTTTCCCAAGCTCATTTACATCCGAGAAGGATCCGGAATGATCCTGGGTGATTTCGACCAGGTCGAAGGAGATGGACTCGGTTGCGATTCGGGCGACTGCGTTTTGATTCCGTCTGGATTGAGTCATCGCATTTTGGATGATCCGAATCACCCCATTGCGCTTTATGGATTGGCAATCGATCCGCAGAGACTCGCTCCGTGCTCCGATGTCGAGCGTTTGATTGCCCCCGGAAAACTGCCGCACCAACGCGTGTTGCTGCTGGACATTGAACGACGTATTCGTCGGTTGCTGTTTCTGCTGCGTTATCCGCGACCGGAAACGACGTTGTCAGCCGTGGCGGGTGCGATTGAGATTTTTGCTCGGCTTTCGTTAGCGGCACAAACGAACCGCTCAATCGTTGGGAGCAGTGAAAACACGCGTCGTCCATCACGTCGTGCGTCCTCAAAGCGGAGTCTTCATGAGGCGGATGAAGACGTAATCGATGAGTACATCCACTGGTTGGATTCGAACTTCTTTGAACAACTCAGCATTGATATGGCAGCCAATTCGTGTGGTATTTCACGAAGGACATTCACCCAGCAGTTTCGTGCGAGGACAGGTAAGACTTGGCTGGCCTACTTGAATCAACTACGCGTAACACACGCCGTCTCGCTCTTGACGGAATCCGACCTCAAAGTCACATCCGTAGCGTTTCAATCTGGTTTTGAAGAATTGTCGACGTTCTACCGAGTCTTCAAGCGCGAAACGGGTATGCGGCCAATGGACTATCGCGATTGAGCCGCGGCTGAAACATCCATCCGAGCGATTCTAGGTCTGCTTATTCCAGGTCGCATCGGCACATCGAATTCCTCCGAAGCGCTAGGGAGTGTCTATATAAGGTCGTACGGAGCCGTCGGCGAACACAACCAGTTGCACTGTCCCGTATCGGAACATAGCTCGAGGATCATCGGTATCTTTTTCTCGATTTGCTGTGATCTCGCTCGTTCTAAGCGTGCGAGCTTCATCAGGAACTCCATAGCGAGACAACAGGTCGTTCCCTCGCATGCCTTGGTTGATTGAACCACTGATAGTCATACGGTTGCGCGGCCAAAGTTGAACCCAGCCCGCTTCGACAGATTTAACGCCAGCATCCTCGGAAATACCTGCAAGGTACCCGAGCCATAAGTAGTCGCCGTCACGTCGAATAAAGCACTCACGGATTCGCTTATCAACCAGCATCGGCGCGTTGAACGGCGTCGCCCCGACAAAACGAACGTATCCATCGTCTTCATTTACGACGTCGCCTTGGTGATCAGACGCGACTTCATTGACACGGCCTTCCAAAGGTCCGAGCATCGGGTTTTCGGCCTCTGCGGCAGCATCGTTTGACCATTGATAGTTTCCGTACCAACATCTGCCGTTGGCGTTCACAACGACACACGTTCCGTCGTCCTTGAATGAGACTCCAAACGCCGTTCCGCCGTTCTGGTTGGGGATCAGAACCCAATTACCAACCGCTTTGCTCTGAACCGTTTTCGCGGCCGGCGGAAGGGAGATCCACCAGGCCAAGCCACCGATGACCAACAGCACCGCAGCAACGATGGCGGCCGTGTAAACAATCTTTAATTGCGACTCGCTTTTCTTGGCGATGTTCTTTCGGATGTTCTTGCGAACTTTTGCTCGGTGGTCATCAACGATCGCATCAATGTCACCGTCCGGATTCATTTCTTGGATCAACGACTCGATCGGTGGAGCACCGTCCATCTGGACGACCGACGGATCAGGAAGCGGAGTCTTCAACGGAGCGACTCCTCCCGAAAGCTCAGGGGCTAACTCGCCACGCATGCAAACGTCAAGGATTCGCAGTTGATTCGCGGGGACCCAATCGGGGCGTCCAAGTGGTTGAATCAAGGCATTGCTTGACAACATCTTGCGAACGGCCAAATCGATTAATTCGCGTAACTTGAAGGGGCCCTCAAATGCTTCATGGACTCCCTTCAATTGAAACTCGGGAACGGGTGTTCCGGGAGGATGCGGGAGGGGTTCGTTGGATTCCGAAAAGAGCCCTGAGCTAGATGCGATCGTCCAGGGACCTTCCGAAGAGACCGCGACTTCATGGGAGGGCAAAATCAGATTTGCCAACGCGGCTTCACGCAACTCGATTCCCGTAAACGGCCCGTTTATCTGTGTTTCGCTGGTCTTCAGGTAGAATTGCGTCGTCATTTCAGGGTCACCAATGGTCCGTAACCGTTACTTGATCGTCCTCTCGTCCAGCGATTGCGGTACACGCTCAAAATCCCATTTGCGCTCTCGAGAGCCAGAAAATCGAGCGTCTGCTGAACGGAAGTCTCTGTGCACAGTCCATTGCATAGCAGCCTAGCATGATCGCAAACAAGACGTTTGCCTGCGGCAGCCGCCCGTTGAACGCTTGGTCCTTCCGAACGGCCACCGGGCAGGTTGGATTATACGGATTGAATCGACTATCGCATCCGGAATCGTACGTCATGCTCCACGATAGTCGCCGATCGCGTAGGTCATGCTCCGCATGACGATAGTCGCCGATCGCTCCGCCGATCGTAGCGTTCCGTTCTGTCGTCATGCGGAGCATGACCTACTAGCCGGTCATGACAAGGGGTCACGAGAAAGTCGCAAAGGAACTCGTGACCCATCCACTCCGGGAGAAGCGATCGGCGACGATGGAAAAGAGTTCTCTAGCGACCGAAGTCAGAGCTCTCGTCATCTGTGATCTGCAACGCATCCTCGATGTTGTCTTCCTTGCCCTCGATTTCGCGGAGTGCTTTGCGGAACGCGTTTCGTGAGTCCCACGCATTGTCAGCGAATTCTTGGACAGGGTCACCGGAGAGCTTAACAGTACTGATCAAGCTGCTTCCATTAAAGAACTGCCCGTACTTATCAGCGAGCTCGTAGCCACGGCGAGCGTACAAACGCCAGGATGCTTCGTACTTACCTTCGTCGTACAACCGTGAGCCGTCGGCCAAGGCCTGCTGGGCAAACTTGATTCCATCGATTTTCGTCAGATCGTTTTCCGGTAATTCCATTGGATCAGGAATCACTTTGCCAATCACGTTGACGAGACCATTGAATGCTTCCTGGTCGGCTTGATCAATTGCGATGCCCTGAATCTCCGCGTCGCGTTCGTCAACGGTTAAGTAGATGGGGGCTCCGTGGATCGTTCGAAGCTTTTCGTAAGGAATCGGGTTTTCGCTGACGTGCTTCCCTGTAATGACGTGGCGGGCTAAGACCGCGAAGATGGCTTCGCGATTTTCGTCCGTCGGATTGTCAATCAACTTTCTGTATTTCGGATCGTCCCACGCTTCGTTAACCGGCGCGAAAATCGTGTACTTCGACGAATCAGCCAAAGCAAGATTCAACCCGCTCGCTTCCAACAGCTTGACCAAGCGAGAGAGTCGAGGATCCGCTTGGATGATCTCAAGCGTGCTCTGTTCAGCCGGTAGGATCACCGAATCGACCACGTGAATCAGCCCGTTAGCGGTTGGGATATCCGTTTCCAGAATCTCGATGCCGTCGATCGTTGCCATGTCTTCTTTCACGGCAAAGTTCAGCTGTTGGCCAAACGCGCTAATAGGTGTGATGTCGGGAACGCCAAGGCGAGTTGCACCATAGGACTTCCCGGCACTGTAGACCGTGTCTGAAATGTGGTGCTTGATGATGTCCTCCAAACGCTCGTCGTTTTCAGGCCGAAACAGAGACTCAACGACCTCTTTGGGAAGGCGACTGAAAGCTTCGTCGGTCGGGGCGAAAACCGTATAGTTGTCGTGCACATTCTGGTACAGCTTGCCTTGACGACTGGCCGTAATCGCTCGCGTGAAAATTGAAAACCGACCGTCTTTTTGTAGAACTTGGTACAAGTCATCCGTTGTTGGTGTAAGCACTTGGTCGATCACGTAGATCACCCCGTTGGAGCAAGGGATCAACTCGCCGGTAAACTTTGCACCACCGACGGTCTCCATTTTGTAGTCAATCGCCAGCCATTGGCCATTGATCATCTGCAGGGTTGAGTACTTTTCCAATTCGAATGGAGGCTCGGCTCGACCGAGGACATGATAGGAAAAGACTTCTTCCAAGCGATCATCGTTCCGTGGGTCAAGCAGTGTTTTGAACGCGCCCTCGGGCAGTGATTCAAACGCCGCGTTGCTGGGAACGAAAACCGTGTAGTTGATGTCTGTCTTCTCAGCCAATGCCGAGCCGAGCTCCGTTTTTTCAAGTACTTGTAGAAAGGATGAAAGGTCTTCACGTTGGCTGATCATCCGACCCACTGTCTTTGCCTCCGCTGGATCTGCAGCCAGCGCATCGCGTTGCAGCGATAACGGTCCCGCGAACGCAGTGAGGAGGAGTAACCAACGGAAGATACGACTGCTTGCCGCTGACGTTCGATTGGATGGGTTGAATGTGCGTTGCACGATACGTTCCTTTCACATGATGTGGATACTTGTTCCGCCAGCAGCATGGGTTGACATCCCTGCGACACGTGCGATTGCTGTCGATCCTGAAATGGAATGCGCAGTCGATCGATTTCAAATCGTCTAACCACCGGTTCAGGAATCCACGCTTGAAGGCATGGATCAAAAGAAGGTTCGATGAGACCGCCCGAATGGATTCACCGATTCAGCGAAACGGAGCAATTTTCACGAGCACCGCTGCGCACGATTGAGAGTCTTCAGGAATCACTTCCGTGCGTGAACTCGAGCGTCAGACTTGCTACGAGCCTGATTCCGAATAGATTTCCGCGATATGCAGCGGGTGAAACGACACGTTGTCCTTGTATTTGGCCGACGAGTGGTGAGGGTCGTTCTCGAGGGTCCCGATGAAATACCCATCCTCATCGAAGCTGATGATTTCCACCCACATGCGTTCGCATTGGCCATCCTCGCGTTTCGATTCTTCCGCAGCGAATCGAAATATCAGCTTAACGAGATCACCAACCTCGAGTGCTTCACATGCTTCATCCGACGGCGGAGAAAGATCTGAAAGATATTGTGCGAGCCAGACGGCATCCTCCAGGTAGTAGCCGTCTTCCGCGTAGCTTGGGAATGGTGTGTGTTTGAACCGAATCCATTGGGCATCCACGCTGGATCGCTTCGCGGCCCATCCGTACGGAAGATCACTCAGCGACTCCAAGGACGGATCCAATCGAACCACTTGGTGCATTGCCACCAACTTGATCACGCTTGGATCCGCGGGTTGATCCGCGGCACCATGAAACTGCCAGTCACCATCGTAGTCGTGGTAGACGCGCAAGATAGGCGTACCCTGCAACACAAACGTAGTTGTGAAGCAGGCTGTATCGGGTGCGTCGTAGAACTTCCAAGAATTCGTCACGCTTTCTGACCAAGTACGACCAGAGATGATGCACCACCGGACGTCATTTCTACTTGGTGGCGTTAATCAACATTCTACGCTTGACGAACTCTCAAGTGAGCGCACCAGTGCATTTTACAAATGCTAGGTGCTCACCCTTTTCAATTCTCGATGACGACTTTCCCCATCGCTTGTCGACTCTCGAGCCGGGCGTATGCCTCTCCGACCTCTTGAAGTGAAAACTGAGTTTCGTCGAGCACTGGCATTAAACCGCCCGATTCGGCGATCTTCGTGAGCTCACTCAGGATTGCCGCGTGCTGCTCACGCCTGTAATGGTGCAACATGGGAATCAGCATGAACACCACGTGCAAAGAGAGTCCCTTGAAATGGGCCGTTGTTAAATCCAATTCACACATCGACACCGTCGTCGCGATTTGACCATTCAAGGCGGCAGCCTCAAACGAATTCAACATGTTGACGCCACCAACGGAATCGAACACGACGTCGAAGCCCGCCCCGCCGGTGTACTTGGCAACATAATCTGCGACTGTTTCCGTTTTGTAGTTGATTCCCTTGGCGCCGAGTTGTTCGATTAGAGCGAGTTGCTTTTCACCACCTCCGGTAGCGTAGACGTCGGCGCCCATGTGTTTGGCGATTTGCAAGGCGATGTGTCCGACGCCTCCGGATCCTCCGTGAACAAGAACCTTCTGGCCAGCTTTTATTCCCGCGCGAATCAAACCTTCATATGCGGTAATGCCGACAAGCGGAATCGCTGCCGCCTCTCGCAGCGTCAAGTTCTTTGCTTTTGGCGCGATGAGATTTGCATCCGCCACGATGTAGTCGGCCAGCGTCCCTGGGAGGTCTGCCAGTCCGCCAGCGCAACCGTAGACTTCATCCCCCACCGCGTATCCTTCGACACCGTCACCGACCGCTTCGACCGTTCCGGCGAAGTCCATCCCGAGGATGGCTGGCGTGTCCGGTGAAAGCGGTAACTCCTTGCCCATGTTCCGGATCATCGTGTCCACGGTGTTGACACTCGATGCCGCGATCTTCACCAACACATGCCCCGCTCTTGCTGCCGGTGTTGGGACCTCAACGGTTTCAAAAACCGAATCCGGACCGTAGGTGTTCAGTTGCATTGCCTTCATGACTGGCTGTTCCTCCACTGGATCAGGTTGCCTGTTGTCGGAAAGTGACGAGCGTCATCCGTTTGCTGACGAGCGTCATCCGTTTGCTGACGAGCGTCATCCATTTGCTGACGAGCGTCTGGGGCAATACAACATGTACGGTCCCTTAGCGAAAGTACGCACAATTTGGACGGGTAGGCACAAAATGGATACTAATGGTCGGTCGAGACATTCCAGCTACGATTTGCCCGCATGTCCCGTGGAGGCCACGCTGGAGTTGATTGGCGGCAAATGGAAAGGCATCGTGCTTTACTATCTGCTCGATGGCCGCATTCGGTTTAGCGATCTTAAACGTCGGATCGGATGCGTCACACAAAGGATGTTGACGAAACAGCTGCGAGAGCTGGAGTCTGATGGGTTGGTCAATCGCATCGTGCACGCCGAGGTTCCACCACGCGTCGAATACGAACTCACTCCTGAAGGAAGATCGCTACAGCCGATTCTCGAGATGTTAAAAGAATGGGGCGAATCGCATGCGATTCCACTGATAGAAGAGCGAGTGTAGCGAGCGTAGGTCACGCTGGGCGTGACGATTTGTTTTTGTCGTCATGCGGAGCATGACCTACTATTCGTAATCGCTACATAGTCGCCGATCGCTCCGCCGATCGTAGCGTTCCGTTTTGTCGTCATGCGGAGCATGACCTACTATTCGTAATCGCTACATAGTCGCCGATCGCTCCGCCGATCGTAGCGTTTCGTTCTGTCGTCATGCGGAGCATGACCTACTGCTCGTAATCGCGACATAGTCGCCGATCGCTCCGCCGATCGTAGCGTTCCGTTCTATCGTCATGCGGAGCATGGCCGATACGCTACGGTGACGACAGACCTAAGTCTTTTTGTAAGATGTTTCGGAAGCGCGTTGCACTGATCGGGTGATCAGCCAACAGCTTTCCTTGGTAGACCAAGTTGATCATTCCGTAGGGTGACGCCAAACGCTCGCGTGCTTCGGCTGCTGACTTGAGACGGATGATTTTCAATCGAGCACCATGTTGTTCGGCCACTGCAGGAAGTTCTTCGACCGCTTTTGCGATAAACGGACATTGGTTCGTGTAAAGCAGTTTCAAGCCGCGATGTTTTTGAAGTCGTTCTGTCCAATCGCGGGGAAATGCTGGCTTGCGATTCTCGGCTTGAACGGCTGGTTTGCACAAGAGTTGAAAGTTTGGTGAGGCCACGTCGACTTGCTCGAATCCGTGCTTCTGATAGACCGCTTTGCCGGCCATCCAGGGTCCATCTCGTGTCACTACGGCCACGCCGCGATGGCCATCCCGTTTCGCGTCGTCCTGACAACGCTTCAGCAAAGCCTTGGTCATCCCGCGGTAAGGAAACTTCTTTGAGTCGACCCACAGGCAATGAATCACCAGGAATCCGCTGGCTTCGACAACTCGCCAAGTGAAGTCCCCGGGGATGTATTCGAGAAACCCAGCTTTCTTACCATCAGGCGTCTCAACCAACTTGATTTGCAGGCCTTCTTCGAACCTCAGACGAAGCCATTCGAGCTTGGCAACGTACCCGGGATGCTTCTTATTCTTGACACAAAAAATCCCGTGTTGCTCCACGTTGTTTGCGTCGACATTTACGATTCGAAAATCTGGCATTCCAATAATGTACTCGGTTAATCCGTCTCAGCTCACAATCAGTGAGTCTCGAATGGATTGGAATCAGCCATCAACGATCACATGACGGATCCGCGGGGAACGGACGTCATGTTCTATCACGATCGTGCGTGAGCCAGATCGTTGCCTCTGTCCGCGGAGAAAACGAATCGGTTTTCCTGCAATTCGGTGGGGATCGGCCGCTGTCGATCGTTCGCAAAGCCCTGCTCCTTGCCGTAGAGACGAAAATCAAGGACGCTATCTTGGCCGATCAGATCAAGCCTTGATCGATGGTCCGGCTTGAATTGGCGGCTTGAATTGGCGGCTTGAATTGGCGGATGGGAAATGGCCTTGTCGGTGGATGGTGATCCGTTGAAAACGGTAAGCGTGCGGCCAATTGGTCGTGAACTATGATTGGTCCTTACATTCCCAAGTAGATTCCTGATTGCTCCCACGATGCTTTGCAACACTGACAAACTGAATCATGAAAGAACCGGAAGCAGTTTCTTCGTTGAATTGGACTGGTTGTCGATATTGGCTGGCGCTGGTTTTGATTGTCTCCATCGTCGGGACAGGTTTCGCCCAGGACGATTCTAAGTCGTCCGCCATTGACTGGACTCGACATGCGTTCCCGCTTCAGCGCGATGACGCTCAGTTGACGGGGCCCGGAGCGGATTGGATCGTCAAAAATGCTGCAAGTTGCCAGTTTGTCCTTTTCGGAGAACAGCATGGCGTTGCCGGCATGCCGGCGGTCGTCGCTGCTGTGTACACGCAGCTTCAATCGGACGATTTCGATTACTTGGTGATGGAACGCGGGCCTTGGGTATCTCGACAGTTTTCTAGCAACGGCGTCGCAGCAACCATTCAGGAAAGTCCTTTTTCTGTCGCGTTCGACTATGACGGCGAAGTCCGACTGCTGAAAGAAGTGGAAGCGAGTTTTAAAGGTAGTGGCAATGCGTTTTGGGGTGTCGACCAGTCGTTGACCGCGATTCATGCATTGATACGCCTCTCACAGATCTTGCCAACGCATGCTTCGCGGCGTGCGGCGAACGGATTAGTTTTAAAAGATGCATTGCAAGGTGGGCGATTCCTCAGCCGAGACTATTCCGCCGACCTTGCAATGATTCGTGAATTGGCGGGGCCAAAGATCAACGAAGAAGCCTCACTCATTCTCGACGCCTTAGAAGTCAGTCAATCGATCTTTGTTGCGTATCACGAAAAGCAACGTGACGAAGCCGGGATCGGTATCAGCGATATCCTTCGTGAACAGTACATGAAGGACCAATTCGATGCCTATATGGCTGAAGCAAAAGAGAATGGAGTCGAGAACCCAAAATGCATTTTGAAGATGGGCGGCGCACACGTGATGGAAGGTGTGGGAACAAACGGTGTTCGGACACTCGGAGATCACCTTCAAGCCATCGCAGAATCAAACGGTAGCGACGCTCTGCATATCTCCATTCGTAGTCACTCTGCCGAATCGTCGTGGCCGGTGGACGTGTTCGAGGATGAGTCGATGGTGCTTATCGATATGCGATCGTTACGGGAATTGGATTCCGAGTCCGCTCTCACCGGGTTCGACGAGCGAATGAAGAGGGATGTACGGCAATACGATGCGGTATTGCTGCTGAGAGATGCCGGTAGCGATTCGTCCGTTGAGATCAAAGGCTATGAAGTTGAGTTTCGCCAAGGCTTATTGACGCAAATCGCCGTCGTTGTTCTGCCATTTCTCGTTTCGATCAGTCTGATCGTGCCGCTCGCGCGGAAGCTGATCCAGGGGCGTAAGCGAACCGATTTAATGAAACCGTTTTCACCATGGCTAATGGTGACTCTGTTTGCGGTTGCTCTGATCACCGTCATTACCCTTCAAGTGTTGCGGCTCCGCCGCGGGGATACGCCAGAAGTGTCGCAATTGACAAACGCTCCCTGGATGCTGGTGCTTGAACTCGTTTGCGTTCTTTTGCCGATCATTCTCTGCGTACTGATGTTTAAGAAATCATGGTGGTCGTTCGGCCAGCGGATTCACTTTATGCTCGTCAGCGCTAGTGTTGTTGGGATGGCGGTCTTTACGCACTGGTGGAATTTGGGACGCATGTTTGGATAAAGATGCTGGTCGGGATTTGATTAGTTGCCGGCTTGATCCGTTGCTAGTTCCGGCGACTACAGCCAGTACAGGAAATTGGTTACGATTTCAGAACATCGACCGACCGATCACCGCGATATATTTTAGGTACACCCATCGCTTTAACACGCATCGACATTCCCGAATCGATTCATCGGCTTCCTTTCTCCGACGGAGCTGAAGCACTCATCGACGCTGCGAACGATGCCATTGAAGCATTTATGTTGCGTGATGAAAAAGTAATCGAGAACTTTGTTACAAGTGACTTTCACTTGTTCGACCGAGCGGTGGGTTGGATCTTGCAGAACAACCTGCTGACAGGGAATCGATTTTGCGAGTTTGGCGCCGGCTTTGGTGTCTGCACGATGTTAGCGGCGCTGCATGGGATGGAGTCGATTGGAGTTGAAATCGAATCGAGCCTGACAGAACACGCTAGCGAGCTTGCTGAGACATTAGAGAATGATGCGAAGTTCTACTGTGGAAGTTTTGTTCCGTCAGGACTCGATCGTGATCTTCTCGTGGACGGAGATGCGAATAATGCAGACACCGACGACGATGGGATCTACGACTTGATCGGACTCGATGTTGATGACTTCGATTTGATCTTTGCTTTTCCATGGCCGGCCGAGTATTCGTACTTCGAAGCGATCTTTGACGAATCGGCTGCCGACGGAGCCTTGCTGTTGACGTACCGGGGCCGTGAAGGCATGCACCTGTTGCGCAAGGTGTGATCGGTTTGAACAAGAGGCAATAAAGCGACAGCGGTACTCGCGGATTCGCTACTTCTTACGCTGTTCTGGCGGTGATTCCAAACTTTCGCTTTTTTTGTCCCCTTTTCGCTCGTAGGTGACAAAATCAATCGACAACTGAGTCGACGCCTATCAGGTCAAGCGATGGACGCACGAGCTTTATTCGAAATTCTAATCCGAGAGCACACGGAAATGCTTGTCGCGTACCTTCGGGCCGGAGTGCGCGACAGGCATGCGGTTGATGATCTCTATCAGGAGACGGTGCTGACGGCATGGAAGCGATTGGAGGATTACGATCGCGAGAAGCCATTCGGGCCATGGCTGCGTGGAATCAGCGGCAAACTGATGCTCGCCTACTACCGCAAGTCCTCTCGAGGGACGACGCCTTTGGACGAGCAAGCACTCGAGTGGCTGAACGATCGGTTCGCTGCGATTCATTCGATGCCGGGTGATGCATTCCATGAAAAGCTTGTCGCTCTTCGCGAATGCATCGATACGCTGCCGGAATCGTATCAACGGCCGATCGTCATGCGATTCAAAGAGGAGCGAGGACTGAGTGAAATCGAGTCCTTGCTGGAAATCACGAAAGAGACGCTTAAAAAGCGACTCGCGAGAGGCAAATTGCGACTAGCAGAATGCCTGGACCGAAAACTGGGAGCCTCTGGTGCAAGTCTATGAGTGATCCTCAAGAATCCAAGCGAACAGCGTTGCACGAATCGTGGATCGAAGCGCTTCTGATTAGCGTTCAGAATCGTGAAGATCATTCGCAACGAGTTGCGCAAGCGATGAGTCAGATCGAGTCGATCGATGATGATTCTTTGGAGCAAAAAAAGTCACGCGCGACGTTGAGGCGACGAAGGTTCGTTTTGCCAACGTTTGGATTAGCCGCGACGGTCGTATTCGCGATGGTCTTGCTTTTCCCCGGCAGCAGCCGATCGGCAACGGCCGCGATTCAACGATCACTGGACGTCGCTTCTGAGCGTTTGACGCGTAAGTACGTGCTGCAGATCGACTATCGGTCGGTGGCCGGGAAATCGATTCAGATCGATAGTGAGCTCTACGTGCAAGGTAGCGATCGTTTCGTTTTGCGTCATCCAGGACTCTTGCCGGGCAAGAGCTTATGGCTCGGGCAGGACGGGAGCGAGTCGTGGATCGTTCCGACCATGGGACCGGTGGTTGAAGGCGATAGCACGGTTCTCAGTCGGTTTCTAAGTTCGAGGGAAGAGCTTGACACTCCCTATCTACATGTCTCAACCGTCCTCAAGAGAATGATGTCGCGTGGATACAGGCTTGAGGTGTTGGCCGATGAGTCGGTTCCAATCCCAAGTGGAGTTGATTTTGAGTGTCAGCATATTCGAGCCGAGCTTGGGGCGCTTGGCGATTCGGAATTACCGCAGACCATTGACCTTTGGACGAGCCGGGGTTCAGGAATGGCTATCCGCCTGGACGCGCGTTGGGAACGAATAGTGGGTCGGGCGGGTCGCGAGTCGGTGGTGATCGTCTTTGATCAAGAGGAACCGGGCCTCGGTGATGAATGGTTCCGCGCGCACACGCATGTTGACCGGTCGAGATCGGCGACCGACTCGTCCCAGAATCCGTGACGACTTAGGGAGTAGCCGTATGGGCAAGTATCAAATGAAGTTTTCGATGTGCCTGTTTTGGGCCATGTTGCTTTCCGGATCGGTGTGCTGGGCCGACTCGCTGACGTATTCGAGAGACGTTGCAAAGGTCATTCACGAAAAATGCTCGGCTTGTCATCGGCCAAATTCATCCGGTCCGTTTTCGCTTTTGACTTTCGAAGACGTTCGCACGCATTCTGGCACGATCAAGGCAGTGCTCGAAGATGACTACATGCCACCTTGGAAACCAAAGGACCACGGTGTCGTTTTCGCTAACAATCGCGCTCTGACCTCCGCTGAGAAAACACAGCTCATTCAATGGATCGATGCGGGTTGCCCGGAAGGCGATCCCGCCGAAACCCCTTCGCCTCCGGCCTATCCCGATGGTTGGACGCTCGGAAAGCCAGACATGGTCGTTCGAATGAACGGTCAATACGAAGTCCCGGCCGATGGTCCGGATATCTATCGTTCCTTCGTGTTCCAACTTGATCTTCCGGAGGATAAATGGGTCAAGGCAGTTGAACTCCGACCTCAGGCCAAGTCCTCAGTCCATCATGCGATCTTTTTTGTGGATACCAACTTGGTTGCACGCACCATCGATGGAGCGGACGGAAAGGTGGGCATCGAAGGAATGAGTTTCTTGACGAGTTTCGGCGGATCGTCGTCGAAGGACAATGAACCAAATCAAAGACAGCTCGGTCGTTCATTGTTGGATCGGTTTCGGGGCAAGCGATCGAATGGTGAAAGCGATGTGTCTCGCACCTCCGAGCAGTTGAATCGTGGTTTGGGCGGCTATGTACCGGGAGCAACTCCCAATCTCTTGCCCGGTGATCTGGCCATGTCTCTTCCAAAAGGTAGTGACATCGTGATGCAAACTCACTTTCATCCTTCGGGCAAACGTGAAATAGAACAAGCGGAACTTGCTTTGTACTTCGCCGACCGGCCTCCATCACGACCCATCGTCCCTGTGATGATTCCTGCCATGTTTGGATTTGGCGCCAAGCTAAAAGTCCCAGCTGGTAAGAACGACCATAGGATGTCGGACTCGATCACATTGCCTGTCGATACGCAAGCGATCGGGGTATCGGGGCACGCGCATTACATTTGTCGAAAGATGAAATTGACGGCCACGCGTCCAAACGGACAATCAACCATCCTCTTAGATATAGATGATTGGGATTTAGATTGGCAGGATCAGTATCTTTTCGAACAGCCAATCGATTTGCCTGCGGGAACCGTATTGGAGACGGAACTGATCTACGACAACTCAAGCGAAAACCCGGAAAACCCCTTTGATCCCCCGAGGGAAATACGTTGGGGACGGGGGTCGACGGATGAGATGGGAAGCGTAACGTTGATGACGACCGCACGCTTTAAGCGAGACAATGCAATGCTGGAGGCGACGATTCGACAACACGTTGTCGAATCGCTCGTCGATCGAAGCACTGAAGACTTGGTTGAGATGCTTATGCAGCTCGATAATAACCACGATGGGAAGCTTGATCCCTCGGAAACGCCTCCACGCTTTAATCGACGGATGCTTAAATTGCTCGATCGGAACAATGATGGTGGTCTGCAAAAGGAAGAGTTGATGCCGATGATCAAACTTCGCGACCTTCCGTTCTTTCAAGGTCAACGTAATTCTGCGGCACCCCAGCCGTAGTCATTGAACTGGCTTTTCTTGAGGTATGAACCCTCCGTTCTCGCTGCACCAACAGACGGTAAACCCATGATGCGTGTTCACACACTGCTATTAAGTACCCTGATTGTCGCGATTGCCTCGTCGGCATTGCACGGTCAGGAATTGAAGCAGGATTGGCAGCTCACGGATATTGCAGGCCGTATCCACAAACCGTTCGAGAGCGGATCGACACGTGGAATCGTCCTCGTGTTTGTGTCATCCGATTGTCCCATCGCGAACTCATATCAGCCGTTGTTGCGCCGCCTTAGCGAGCAGCACGAAGACAACGGAATCCGCTTTTTTCAGATCCACCCGAGAGTAACAACGACGATTCAAGACGCGAGAAAACATGCATCGGATTTTGAGATTGTTTCTCCCGTATTGATCGACACTGATCAAGAAATCACCAAACGAGTGGGAGCCACTACGACGCCAGAAGTCGCTGTCTACTTGCGAGATGAAAAGACCCCGATTTACCAAGGACGCATCGACAATCGTTATGCGAGTTATGGAAAGAAACGCAAGTTCGCTACTTCGAACGAATTAGCCGATGTACTTGATGAGTTGGCAGCTGGACGCCCCCTCCGCCGTACCACGACCAAACCGATTGGTTGCATGATCCAGTTTCAAACACGCGACTGAAAAAACGCGGAATGAAGAGGAAAAGAGCTTACAAGACGCGTGCACATTTCCGTTCGTCTCTGCCACAACCCGTCTATTTGGCGAGTTCACGCTCCTGCCAAGCAAGCCAACGTCTATAAGACTAGAATGCGTCGTTCCCTCCTCGCTCATTCAGGGACTACGCATCTCATGAGACGCTGTTGGTTTATTCTCCTTTCTTTCGGTTGTCTACTCATTCCTCACGCGATCCATTCGGCGATCGGGGAAGAAATAGAAGATCAGCCAAACAAGAGTGTCCTTGAGATTATCGACACTTACCCAAATCGGTTTGAGGAAGACGGATTGGGAATCTTGTCCTCGCCGCTCAAGTTTTGTGATCTGGGAGCGAAATTGCGGGAGGAAGAATCTGTCACCCTTTTTGCACCGAACAACAAAGCGATCCGAGACCTAGGTGGCAAACGCTTACGCGACTGGTTGATTGGTGCGGGCAAGACTTATGAAACCCTTCAGACGCACATCGTCCTAAGCAGAATCACGTTGACCGACGTAGAGAGTCAAGCCAGTTTTAAGTCGCTCGGAAATTCAGAGCTAACCATCACTCGGAAACAGGATGATGTCTATGTCAATGATTCCAAAATTGTGAAAACGATTGAATGCTCAAATGGGGTCGTTCATGTCATTGATCGCGTCTTGATGCAGAGGGCGAGCCTGATCGACACGCTTACCGAGTCAGGGAAGTACACGATCTTCCTCGATTCACTGGAAACAGCCGAGCTTACGGAAACGCTCAAGAGCGAAGAACGGTTTACCGTCTTCGCGCCAACGGATGATGCTTTTGAGATGTTGCCGTACTCTGTGGCTCAAATGCTGTCCCAGCCAGCGAGCAAAGCCAAGCTCGCTGACATATTGGCCTATCACATCTCCCACGAAGAGATCTTGGCTGGACAGACCGGAGATCGGCAAGACGCCAAAATGCTCAATGGTCAAACGGTTCGCCTGCGCGGCAATGAACGCAACTCTGAACTTAATTCTGATAGGGGGCTGCGCGTCGATGACTCGAAGGTGACCGTATCCAACACGATTTGTACGAATGGTGTCCTGCACGAAATTGACAGCGTACTGATTCCGTCGGATCGACAGGTTGAGATTGACGAGTTTCGACGTCGTGAATTGGGCCGTCAGAAAGTTCGCTATGCAAATTGGCTTGAGGAAAAAACGGCCCAGGAGCTCGCAAGTTTGGAGAGCTCACTGAAATCTCAAGGCATCTCAGTGGATCGCGAGGGGATTACCGTTTTTCTGCGACAGATGACTGATAGGAAGACCGACCCGATCGTTATGCGAAAATTGGTCGATCAATTGGGTTCAAAGTACTACGCCGAGCGAGTAGCCGCTGAAACGTCTTTGATGGAACTTCCGGTGATCCCGACCGATTTGCTACGCGAAGCATCGCGAAGCTCGGACTTCGAACAGTCGTCCCGAGCAAAGAAGATCTTGAGGGATACAGCCGCCCTTCAAAAGCAAACGGTCAAAGAGGCATTTCGTGCGATCGAATTAAAGGAGATCTCTGGGTTAACGAACGAAGTGATGGAGACCGTGATCCGATTTCAAAATGATTTAAACGTGGTAGGTGCTGCTCAGCGGGCGGTGACCCGTGCCGCCACGCAAAAGGACATTCCGGCGCTTTCCAAGCAAGTAGTGCCGGATGCGAATCCTGTTTTGCGAAAGATCGCTGTCACGGCGCTGCGCCAATTAAATGATCCGTCCCTCGGTGATCGGTTTGCAAATTGGGCAGTCACGGATGCGTTCGATGACTCCCTGCGATTGGAGTGCGTGCTCGGGCTGTTGAATATTGGTGATCGTCGAGCATTGCCGATGCTTGTGGACTTGATGGTGGATTCAGGTTCGGGGTCAGTGCGTGCACACAGTGCCGTTGCACTACGTCAAACCACCGGTAAACGTTTTGATTTTTACGTGTATGCAACACCTGCGGCGCGAAAAGCGAAAGCAGAAGCCTGGCGTACTTGGCTCGATCAAGAGGGACGGTCGAGCGCGTTGAAGTTTCCCTTGCGAAACATCGATCCAATCAACAATGGCCATACGCTCGTGTCGTTTACCAATCCTAAGGGTTTGAAGCGTAAGGGCGGTGTGGTTATCGAATACGACGAGACACTAAAAGAAGTTTGGCGGTATGACTGCGGCTACGTGCAGAGTGCCGAAAAGATGAAAAACGGAAACGTTCTGGTAGCTGAAAATGGGCGAGTGATCGAAGTCAGCCGCGAAAAGAAAATCATTCGACAGCATCCGGTAAAGAACTTGTACGGTGCTCGACCATTACCCAATGGACATTTCCTCGTGACGCATCGTGGCAGCGACTATTCAAAAGAAGGTGGCGGTGCGTTCGAAATTGACGTGAATGGCGAGATCGTTTGGGAAGTCGCGACGGGTGGCCGTTGGAATGATCATGCGATCCGTTTGGACAATGGCAATACGTTGGTCGCGGAAGTTGGCCAGCGGTCCAACCGAGTGATCGAATACAGCAAGAACGGAAGGGAGATCTGGAAATCAGGCGAAAGTTGGTCTGGTCTGGAGGGGATTCAAGCTCTCAAGAACGGCAATGTGTTGGTCACGATCCTCAGCACGGGCGTGATCGAAATCAACAAGAAGTCAAATGACGTTGTGTGGCGTTTTCCTTGTGAGGGAATCCGCGATGCTCATCGAACAGCGAACGGGAACACACTCGCACTCACCGGCCGGCGAATCTTCGAAATCGACTCGGACGGGGTTGAAATCTGGTCGATTGATATCCAAACCGTCGCCGGAACGATCAGAAGATAGAATGCACAGATTGCAACAGCAACAGACTAAGCAGAGTGACTACCACAAAGATCTCTGTTGTTTCCGTTCTTCCGGTTCAATCCTTCGTCCATTTGTCGCCGTCTTTAAATTGAATCCAGTTCAGATTGATTCGGATTTGATCGGTATCCTTCAGGACGTCTTTCTCTACGGGATAGGGCTTGCCGATAGAGGCGAATTGTCTTCCCGACGTGGCACCACTTCCAAGACGCATGCGTGATCCTTTTTGCAAAACGCCACCGTTCCGATCCAGGTACTCAAGAGGTACTGTTGAAAGTTGTGTTCTTGAGTGAATGAAAAAGGTGGCGCATCCTGCTGTTGTATCTCACTACTTCAGCCGCCCAACGTGGGCACTAGGACACGCCATGACCAAGACTAA
>JBCDEM010000018.1:0-162435 GCA_039179795.1 Planctomycetota bacterium
ACCGAGAGTGGTCAAGCGACGCCCCAAGCCCTACAAACTCATGCGCAAGCCAAGACACATCTTAAAACGCGAGCTTCGCAAACACTGCGCATGAAATGACTTACACTCGACAGTGCCATTCGTGTCCGACACCTTTTCTTCTTCAAGTTTCCTTGCCAATGGGTATGCCATTCAGTGACAAATGGCATGATCCGCAAATTCTCACTACGCGCTTATGCGGCGACGACCCGTTTCTGGCCAACTTCAATTCCAAAAGCATCCAATCTGCAGCAAACTGCTGTCAGTCCAATCAAGCTAGCTCACCCATCCGCCACGAGCGTGTCAGCGCGGACCACCGATTCCAGCATTGCCCACATCATTAATCTCACTTGATCTTCGGAAAGGCTGTGAACCCGTTCCTGCAACCGCTTTGCACTGCAACGTAAGCTGGGACTAAGTCTCATACCCACAAGACCGACGTTGAGCGAAGCAATGTCACTTGCAACATCTTTGTCGAGCACGACTTCTTGAAGGGCATTTACTTTCGATGGATCGTGGCAAAACGAATCATGACTCAAGAGATTAAAGAGATCCTCTCTGGATTCAGATTCAATGCCGGACTGATAGAGGGACTCCTCGATAGTGCCAAATTGCTCAGGAGTGCAACGCAATATGTCAAGGAGTACCTGAATTGTGGGGTCCTTAGCTAAGCACTCACCGTTCTCGATCTTGCTGAGCTGACCCTGATTGATTCTACCCTCGGACAGTAACACAACTTGACGTTGAGTAAGACGCCGACCAAGACGCAAAACCTTGAGAGCTTTGCCCCTTGATCTGGCTAGCTGCCTGCGCTTTTCACTGGAACTCATCGCACCGATCCCTTTTGCCTTTGGAAGGACGTCACGCTACTTATTGTGAAGATCAGTATCGAATGCACGAAACTCTGGAGACAACAAGCGGCGAAGTGCGGAGGTGAGCATCTCGTGCTCCTTATCCTCCGAAGAAACGCGAGGTTTCGGAGAACTCGCCATAAATCCGATCCGGCAGAATATCACAGTACAGATTTCATCTAGGTCTTCCTCAGTCAGGGAATCCCCAAAATGATCGAGGTATTCGTGAATCACCTGAGCGTCCTCGTTCATTAGTTCCACGGACAGGCAGAAGTCAACGTCGACTTCGTGCCCGACCATCATGCAACCTGGAGTTAGCCATTCCTCTGCAAGCCCATTAAAGAGCTCGTCCAGTTTGGTTTCCGATGCACGTACGTGATTGAGGGCACGCATTGCATCCTCCCCAGGACGATCAGCCAAATCTTGAATCCACGCTCGTTCGTTCTCGTTTAACACTGCGTCTACCTCCCGTTCAATCGGAATTCGCCGCGTCCTCCATCAAGTCACCGGAATGCAATTCGTTTGCGACCCCCACGGTCAACAATACGAGAAAGAATATTTTGGTCAAGCCCTTTGTCAAGTAATAAGCTGAAAAAAACTGCGGTTTTACGTTTGTTCACTCTTGGAAAGAATATTTGTCCGTTCGGTGTTCTTGGACATTTTGTTGAGATGCGAAGGTCGTGAAGAGCAACACTACGTTAACGCTGTGCTTGGAGAGTTGGCTGAACGCGCTCGGACTCTGGGCGATTCACAAGCGATCAGCCGTTCAATCGACGGCAACGGCTCGCCGGCATCCATTTCATTGAACTGCTGTTCGAGCAGCGACCTTAGCTCCGTCGCAACGTCCGCACGAAGCTCGCTTAGGTCGTTCTGTTCGCCCACATCGTCCCTAAGATCGTACAGCTCCACGCGGTCGTCTTCGGCGAAGTGGGTCAGCTTGTCGTTTCCACGGCGAATGGCGACGCGTCTTGCTGATCGCAAAATCATTGATGCCGATCGTCTCAATCGCTTTCGAATAAGTGGTCTCGAATGAACCGAATGGTGCCATCCACTAATCACAGTATCTTGAACACTCACCAGCGAGAGAAAATGGCGATGCTGATGATACTTGCAGGGAAAGAATGAATGATCGGTTGCACGACTCATCGCTGCTTCGTGTCGGTTCGTTCTAGCTCTTCATTGGATTCCGTTCGACGGAATGGCAACTTGATGTGTGGTATTATCCCGTATTAAGACCAGCCCGTTCGCACTCGTATTGAACGCTTGATCGAAAAAGGGAATTTACGCTTGAACCGATTTGAAACACAGGTCGTATGGTGCACGATCTCAAAAGCCGTTTGCCAAGGTTTGCTCGGTCTTTGCGTTGCTGTCGGAGTTGTCGCGACGAGACCGCTTTTGGCTCAAGATGAATCAGCCGATGCGACAACAACATTTCTTGTCGTTCGTCACGCTGAGCGAGATGGAAACCTCGACAAGCTTACAAAGATTGGCGTCGAGCGTGCACAACGTCTTGCGGCGGTAGGCAGCGCGTTGAATGTCCAAGCGATCTATTCGACGAACACCAAACGGACAACGGGCACCGTTCAGCCTCTCGCGAAGACGACGGAAACGGAAATTGAAACGTACGCTGCACCAAGCAAGAATTGGATTGCATCGCTCAAACAGAAGCATTCAGGGCAAGTTGTTTTGATTGTCGGGCATTCCAACACCGCTGGCGTTATCGCCGGAATGCTCGCGAACGATGAGCCGTTTGAGATCAAGCACAACGAATACGATGCGATTTTCGTCATTCAGGTGTCGAAATCAGGAACGCGATCCATGCGGCTGCGGTACGGGAGCCGTTCTGGCAGCGCCTCGTCGGCAGACCCGGATAAGATGGGTGAGCTCAAGACGACTCATCAATGAATCATCATTTGACGGGCCGGCTGCAAGTGGATGATCGGTAGCACTCCACAGCCACAGCGGTCAAAACGAATCCAGCTGGAACGGAACGCGATTCAATACCCAGTGCTATTCAATACTCAGTGCTATTCAATACTCTGGGCGATTCACAAGCGATCAGCCGTTCAATCGACGGCAACGGCTCGCCGGGCATCCATTTCATTGAGTTGCTGTTCGAGCAGCGACCCTAGCTCCGTCGCAACGTCCGCACGAAGCTCGCTTAAGTCGTTCTGTTCGCCCACATCGTCCCCAAGATCGTACAGCTCTACGCGGTCGTCTTCGGCGAAGTGGATCAGCTTGTCGTTTCCGCGGCGAATGGCGGATTGGGGACGCGTCTTGCTGATCGCAAAATCACTGATGCCGATCGTCTCAATCGCTTTCGAATAAGTGGTCTCGGGATGATAGTACGGAAAGTGCCAGATCAAGCTTCGTTCTGGTTGCCATGTCGGATCATCGAAAGCGTCGCGTAAGCTAACTCCGTCAATGATTCCGTGATGGCTCTCTGAAGGAGCACCGGCCACGTCCGCGAATGTTGGCAGAAGATCGTAGCCTATGACAGGAGCTTCATGAGTCGTATTGGCTCGGATGTTCTTGGGCCAGCGAGCAATCATCGGGACACGAATGCCACCCTCGTAGAGATTCCATTTGGATCCACGCAAAGGTGCATTGGAGCAGAATTCAGGATGGCCGCCGTTATCGGACAGGAAGAACACAAGCGTGTTGTCGCTTTGGTTTGAATCATCGACGGCATCAAGAATCGTCCCAATGTGATGATCAAGCGTTTCCACAAACGCTGCATACTCGAGACGCTTGTTGCGATTCGGAGCATCGTCGCCGAGCGAGTGGTCGTATTTCTCTACCAACCAGCGACACCGGTTCTTGACCGGTGTATGAACGTAGAAAGTTGAAACCAACAAAAAGTAAGGTGATCGTGAGTCTGATTGTCGGCGAATGAACTCTGCGGTCCGATTGATCATCGAGTCATTCGGGAATTGACCACTTGGCAGATCGCCGGGCGGTTTCTTTTTACGCCATGCATAGGGGTGATCACCAAAGTCTTCGACTGCAGTGGCGAAGCCTTGTGTTTGCGGTCCAAATTCTGGATGCCACGCCAGGTAGCGTCGCTGGAAATGCTGATTGACGTGCCACTTGCCAAAGAACGCCGTTTGATAACCGACCTTCGCCAAACGTTCTGCAATGGTGATCTCTTGAGTCGGAAGGTTCAGTGTGAATTCGGGCGTTCGCAATGGAACATCGGTATCAAGCTGCTGATATCCGCTCTCGTTCTTCGTGACAAACTCGAACCCCAGGCGTGCGGGGGGCTTACCGGTGAGAATGCTCGCGCGGGATGCTGAACAGATCGGAGCCGGCGCGTAGCCATTCGTGAACCGTAAACCCTCACTCGCAAGTCGATCGATGTTTGGCGTTCGATGGTATGCGTGTCCATAGCAACCAAGGTCTGACCATGCCAGATCATCGACCAAAATCAAAACGATGTTGGTACGCCTCGTGTCATCCTTAGCCGATGTCGAAAGGGAGCAGCAAATAGCCGCGAGCAAGACGAAGAATCGCATGATGATTCTCTGCAAGACAGGGAGGTGACCGGTCCGCAATTCTAATCCGCGCGGCCGTCATGGACGAGTTAATGAATCCCCGATGACGTCGCAGCTTTCGGCGGTATCGTCATTCGGAGCATGACTCACCACTTCTCCAATACAGGCGGTAACGTTTTGCAGATCGCTGCTATTATCCTGGACAAGTGCCGAGATTTTATTGATTCGTCATTCTGAGTGAGGTTTATGGAGCCCGAGCCGTCTCGTCTGCTAAGCGAAAGAGATCCGGAGACTCAATCCGAGAGGCTCGATGCGTGCATCCGTGCGGTGCAGGACGGGGATCGATCTGCCTTTCGTCAAGTTGTTGAACAGATGCTCCCTGTCATTCGGCCGTACGTGGTTTCACGCACACTGCCAGGTGTTGATGTTGACGAAATTGTGCAGCAGACGTTCGTCGAGGCTTACAAGAATCTTGGCGAGTATCGTTTGGGAACAAGTTTTAAAGCTTGGTTGATCACGATCGCACGCTACCAAACGATGAAGGAGACGACACGCTTACGGCGTCAGGCGGACTATCACTCTCGCTACGTTCCCGTGGCACTCGCAGATCAAATGGAGAAACAGCTCGCAGCAGAATCGGTTGAAGACGAGCGGCTGTTGTTGCTGCGAGACTGTCTCAGCCACGTCAAAGATTCTTCCCGTGAGTTGATTCGGCTGCGATATGCCGAAGATCTTTCCATGCAAGAAATCGGCGAGTCACTGCAGCGAACCGCTGGTGCCGTCCGTAAAGAGTTGTGCTTGATCCGCAAGCGTCTCCACGAGTGTATCGACGATAAACTCCAGCTTGCACAGGCCGATCAACCAGCAACGCGTGGAGGTGTCGAGTGAATCTGCCAGATCGAGTCGAAGAGCTCATTAACGCGATTCTTGATGGTGAGGCTTCCGAGCAAGAGATTCAAGAACTTCAGTCGCTCGTTGAGGATGATCCGGTTGTTGCGTCAACTCTCGCTGATCGTCTTGTAGAACATCGCTTGCTTGGCTACCTGCATCAACCATTCGATGCGGAGTTGTGCACCGGTGCAGTGATGGATGCGATCGAATCGTCCGAAGCAACCGCAGCAAATGCGATCTTGGACAAGATCCTCGATGCTTCATCGGCCGATGGTGTGGAAAGCTCAAGAGAGACATGGAATCGTCGTATTCAACCGATGGGCATGTTTGTCGCTGCTGCGGCTGTCTGTTTGTTGTTCGTTGGAACTTGGGGTGTGCTCGTCGGGTTTCCGCGTGATCGCGATGACCCGGGACGACGTGCAACAGAATCTGATCCAGGTGAAATCGTCCCGGTCGCCACGGTGCTTTTACAAGAGAATTGTGTTTGGACAGATCGCGTGAGTCTGTCCGAAGGCGAGCGATTAGATCCGGGGATACTTGAGCTCACGAGTGGTACGGCCGTCATGCGTTTCGATGGTGGCGCTGAGTTGATTATGGTTGGTCCCGCCGTGCTCGATCTGGCGTCGGCGACTCGCGTCCGTGTGCATTTAGGGGACGTCGTTGTTCGTGCGGATGATGGCGTCGAAGGTTTTGTCGTTTTAACACCGACGAGTGAAGTGATTGACTTAGGAACCGAATTCGCCGTAAACGTAAGCGACACCGGAAAAACGGAAGTGCATGTGCTCGATGGCCAAGTGAGCTATCGCAGAATCGATGCGGCAGCTGAGCTCGCGAAGCTATTGCAAGCCGGTGAAGGAATCGCGATTGACGAAGAAGGAGGGGCACGCGCCATTCCAATGAATTCACCGCGTTTCAAGGAATTTGTCAAGCGAATCAACCCGCAATCGCGTGCCGACCTATTGATGGCGTACGAGGGATTCAATTACTCACCAGGATCGCTGCCACTCGAACAAAGTGATGTTGGTATGGGTTGGGACGGCCCGTGGCGGCGACGATTACCTGAGGAACAGTGGATCCCGACCGAGGACACCACACCGGAGGCGTTCGAGATTGTCCATGGTCAATTGAATGTCTCTTGGCCGGTGCCGGGCGGACGGCTTGGCATGTTAAAGCTCCCGCCTGGTAAGTCGTTCTACGTTCGCCCACTAAGAGATGCGATTGACCTTAGCGAGGATGGTGTCACGTATTTCAGCTTGATGGTTCGCGAAATCGAACGCACGGAGAATCAAGAGCCTCCTTATGATCGTGTGCGTATCACGTTTCGATCTTCTGAGGATTACAATGGAGATGCACTCAGTTTCGGACACGGCCAGCGTTATCGTCCGCGGATTCGAGCGGGCAAAGGTATTCTCTTTACGAGCCCAATCGTTTTCCCCGCCGAACAAACCACGCTCTGGATTGGAAAGATTTTGGCGCGCGCGGGCGGTGAGGATGAGGTCTATTTTCGGATCTACGGCGAAAATGAAAAACTCGATTATGCCGAGCCAGCAACCTGGCACGTCGTCACACGAGCCCTCAACTCTGATGCCAAGTTGGATCGAGTCTTGATGAGTTCGACGGGTAGCTCTGGTCGCATTATCGATGAATTAAGAATCGGTCCAACGTACCGGAGTGTCGCACCAATGTCGGAGTCGACGCCGTGACGCTACTCGGGATTGAAACGGAAGCTTTCGCTATCAGCACACGGACGATGCGCAGTTTGGAGTGCGTATGAAGCGCCCAATTCCAATCGATCGCCGCAGTGCCATACGCTTTCTCGCCGCAATGACCGGTTGCGTCACCAGTGCGTCATCGCGAACAGGTCTCGCCGCCGAAGGGGCGGAGCGGACGGGGATGGGGCTAGTGGTTTACGACTGCAGTCTTCAACGTAAATGGATGCGGCGGCAACAAGCAGAAGTTGATCTGTTCGAGCCGATGACGTTTCTCAAACACTGCTATTCACTGGGTGTCGGTGGGATGCAGGCGAGCCTTGGCGAATTGGAAACACGGCAAGTCGATGAGCTCAAGCACTTTGCGGAAACGCATGAGATGTTCATCGACGCGATCGTGAAACCACCCAGAAACGAAGGAGACCTCGGGCGATTTGAAACAGAGATTAAAACGGCTCGAGACGTAGGAGTTCAAGCAGCCCGAACAACCATCATTCCGGGTCGACGCTACGAGCGGTTCACTTCGCTTCAAGAGTTTCGAGCCTTCGAGAAAATCGGCCAGCGCACGCTTGAGCTGGCCGCGCCCGTCGTTGAGAAGCACCGTGTTCGGCTCGCCGTCGAGAATCACAAAGATCAGCGAATTGACGAACGAGTTGCTTTATTCAAACATCTTGACAGTGAATTCATCGGCGCCTGTGTCGATACGGGCAACAGCTTCGCGTTACTCGACGGCGCATACGAACCGATCGAAGCGCTTGCTCCCTATGCATTCACGGTGCACCTAAAGGATCAGGCACTAAAACCGTACGAGGACGGTTTCTTACTTGGGGATATTCCGCTCGGCGAAGGTAGTTTTGATCTCAAACGCATGGTCGAGGTCCTGCGTAAAGCTCAACCAGACATTAAGTTCGCATTGGAGTTGATTACGCGCGACGCGTTGAAAGTTCCCTGTCTAACCGAATCGTATTACGCCACGATGCCGTCGGCGCGAGCGAGAGATCTCGTGCAAACCCTGCAATTCGTCCGGCAGCACGAAGTCAAAGAATTGCAATCGGTCAGTAAGCTGTCTCTTACGGATCAAGTTACGTTAGAACGATCGAACGTGACCTCGAGCATTCGCTACGCACGCGAGGTACTCGGGCTATGAAGCAACAGAGGGTTTCCCGTCGTCGATTCATCGGTGCGAGTGCTTCACTCACTGCTTTGAGTTGGTCGTCGCTTTCCCGAGCCCAGTCTTCGCTCAGCACGATTCGTGTTGGCGTCATTGGCACGGGTGTCCGTGGAAAGTACTTGATGGGGAACCTGCCCGATCACGCTCGGGTGATCGCTCTCTGCGATTGTTCGATGGAAAGGATCGCAGATACTTTGAAGCCGCATCAGGAATTTGAGGAGGTGCTGGCGAAGTTTATCGATCGAGATGCAACTTCGGCGAAGAGGTACCAGGATTATCGCATCATGATCGATCGAGAGCGGCTCGACGCGATGATTATCGCAACACCCGATCATCATCATGTCCAAGCCGCGATGCTCGCGCTCGATGCAGGTTTGGATGTTTACGTAGAGAAGCCTCTTTCGTTGACCATTCGAGAAGGCCGTCTGCTGGCCGAAAAAGTGTCCAGAACAAAACGCGTGCTACAGGTTGGCAGTCAGCAGCGGACGATGGAGTTAAATCGGTTCGCTTGTCAGTTCATTCGCGACGGCGGCCTTGGAAGAGTGCATCGTGTGGACTGCCCGAATTATCCGGGACCCATCACAGCCTCAGACTTCGATGCTGAGCCAATACCGAGTGGACTTGATTGGGATCTTTTCATCGGGCCGACGGCGATGCGACCACACAATCGAAAACTGTGGATCAAGGACGCGTTTAAGGTGGATGAGCTTCTGTGGAGAGGCTGGGATCTATTTCGCGACTATTCCGGTCACTTAATGACGAACTGGGGCGCTCACTCGATTGACATGGTGCAGTACGCATTAGGAATGGATGAAAGCGGTCCCGTTAGAATCGCTCCATTGAGTTCAGACATGAGTCATCTTGAATCTGAACAGGAAGTGGCCCTTGATGTCAGCGAGTCCGCACTTGAACGTGATTGGCAAACGAAGTGGCACAAGAAAACGCCCAGACCTGCAGCTCGCTTCAGTGATGCAAGGCGTGTTCGCCCGGTCACCATGAAATACGCCAACGGGACCGTGTTGAGCTTTCTACCCGACGTCCCGACGTCCATTTTCTATGGAGAACGTGGGACCATGAGAATCAGCCGCAACAAGTTTGTCGCCGATCCACCGGATCTGATTCAAGATGCTCCCGATCTGGGACTTGCCGAGAAGTGGGACGGAAAGGGCTCGGTCGCTCGACCGCATCTCGAGAATTGGCTTGACTGCATCGAAAGTCGTGACGTTCCCAATGCGCCGGTGGAGGTTGGCCATCGCTCCGTCACCGTTTGTAATCTGGCCAATCTCGTTCGCGAATTGAATCGGCCGCTGGAATGGGATCCTGCGGCCGAGCAATTCGTCGATGATCGGGAAGCCAATTCGTTGTTAGATCGACCACGCCGCGGCGGGTTTGAATTGCCCGTTTAAATCACGGCAACGTTAGGACATCCAGTCGCGACTCGGACGGGATGCAAATTGGTTGGCTTCGGCATCGTCGATAAATGTTTCCGTCTTTGGATCGATTCGCAGCTTTCGATTCAGGATCCAAGCGATGGCGGCCGCGTGACTTGCGATGTGACTTCGTCGCATGACTTGTGAATTGGCCGCTGGTTGATCTCTGGAACGCATGCAATCGAAGAAGTTGCGCGAGTGAGCCGAGACGTCCAGTCCTCTCACACGTCGACTCGTTTCGGGGAGTGTTTTTCCGAGCAAATCGGGTTTGACAACCATTTCACCACTATCGCCGGTTTCGATGGATCCCTCGTCGCCGATGAATCGCACCGGACACGTGCCCAATCGCGTGATGTACTGAGGCGAACGATCACCGAATGGCTCGGGCAAGAAGTCGATGATCAGCTTCACACCGTTCGCGTAGGTGCAAACGATGTTGTCTTTCATCGGCTCGTACTCGATTGGCATCGTATCGTCGGATTGATTGGCCCATTGGCAGAGGTCCAACGTGTGTGCGCCCCAATCAAGAAGTTTTGCGCCGGAGTCGAAATCCCATTGGCCACGCCAACGTCCATCCACGTACTTCTGGTTAAACGGCCGCCACGGCGCAGGCCCCAACCACATGTTCCAATCGACTACATCAGCAGGCGGCAGGGGTTCGGCTGGCAACCAAGTGTTGTCAAGCACTGGGACATAAACGGACGCATGCATCGTGTGCAGTCGGCCAAGTTTTCCCGTATGCACCCAATCCACCGCTGTCTTGAAGTTAGGAACACTTCGCCGTTGCGTTCCCGCCTGGAACACTCGAGCCGTCCGGCGAATGGTCTCGTCCAGTTTCTGGCAGGTTTCAATCGTGATGCCGCATGGTTTTTCGCTGTAAACGTCTTTGCCAGCTTCGGCCGCCATCATGGAAGCTAATCCGTGCCACCGGTCACCCGTCGCGATCAGCACTGCATCGATGTCTTTTCGCTCCAACAAATCGCGAAAGTCACGGTACAAAACGCAATCATCCTTACCGTAGTATTTATCGACTAAGTTCTTACCCGCATTTCGACGACTCGCTTGCACGTCGGCGATGGCAACACAACGAATGTCTTCGAGCTTTAGCATCTCGGTTAGGTCGTACGTGCATCGCGGTCCGATGCCGATGACTCCCAAGGAGATTCGATCGCTCGGCGCGACACGTTTCTGGGCTTGCACTTGTGTTATGGCGGTGCCCGCGATCGTGACGGCTCCAGCAACTTTTGCGGACGTTGAGAGAAAGTCACGACGAGAAGCGTTCGAATCTTTCATCGATCTAGCTCCTACATGAATGGGTCGGAGAGAAGTTGATTGTTCGTCCATTATAGACCCTTCAGATTTGCGGGATGTTTTTAAGGCAGCTTGAAGTTTGAAAGGGACTGATTTGAACTTCGAATGAAATTCTGTCACGGGAGGCTGCGTAGTGAATTCATTGGCACAGAGCATTCGACCTGCCGAAATGGGGTACACTCAGGTGCTCACGATCGAGCAAAACAACAGGCGACACTTCAGTAAGCAAAAATGAACATCACGACTCGCGTGCTCATCATTGCGATCACTTCGGTCATTGGCGCGGTGGTTTCGGGTGAGCAACCAATCGAAGGCAAGCTCACCCGTTTCCTCGGTGAGCCAAAGATGGAAATGACAACGATGTTCGATAGCGAGCGTTTTCCCAATGTCGTTGTCACATTGAAGGGTACGGTTGTTGCTTCATTTGGCAATAAACACATTCGTGTTCGGAGAAGTGAAGACGGCGGAAAGAACTGGGGTCCAGAGATTTCCATTGCCAATCCAGGATTCCACGGGGGTGGAATGACAGTCGATGAAACGACAGGTGACATCCTGGCCTTTGTGGAAGCTCATCATCCACCCGCGGATTTGACGGTCTATCGAAGCAGCGATGACGGTATGACTTGGGTGGCATCACCGGTAACGATTCACCCCGATCGTGAAGGGCATTTGCCATCGATGCACATGAATGAACACGGCATCACGTTGCGTCATGGAGAGCATCGCGGCCGTTTGTTACGACCGAGTCGTTGGTACGCCGAAAAGAATGATCGCAGTCAATGGCCGTTTCATTACACCAACGCGATCTACAGTGATGACGGAGGCAAGACGTGGAACACCAGCAATCCGTTCCCAGAAAATGGAACGGGCGAAGCGACGGTCGTCGAGCTTTCCAGCGGTCGCCTGTATTACAACTCGCGAGTGCATTGGCAGGATCGCCCCAAGAACACACGTCGCCGAGCGGCCTGGAGTGATGATGGCGGGCAAACGTGGAAGGATTGGCAGATCGTCGATGTGCTTCCCGATGGACACCAGCATCGATCCTATGGATGCATGGGAGGACTTGTTCGTCTGCCGGTTGAGAATCGAGATATTTTGATCTTTAGCAACATTGATACGCCCAATGCAACGCGTGAGCGAGCGACTGTGTGGGCCAGTCTCGACGGCGGAAAAACATGGCCCGTCAAACGACTGGTTTACAAAGGCAAGAGTGCGTATTCCTCATTGGACGCCGGGCGACCTGGAACTCCAAGCGAAGGTTGGATCTATTTGCACTTCGAAGGAGGGCCCGAGGGGGCGTCGCAAGTCGCACGCTTCAATCTATCGTGGTTGATGGACGGAGAGCCTACGGGCGACGGTGCGATTCAATTAGAAGACTGATTGGACTTGGTGCGGACCAAGCCGCGAGTGTTTCATTTTCAAGGAGAAGTTAGGTGAATCGTTATAGCGTTGAAGAGTTCATTCAACAAACGCGTCAGCAGGATCATGGACAGGGAGTATTTGAGCTGGAAACGCAGCGAATGCTCGAATTGAATCTCAACGGAGCCATGTGGACGAAGATGGGATCCATGGTCGCGTATCGAGGTAACGTGAAATTCACTCGCGAAGGAATCATGGAACAGGGGATTGGCAACTTGCTGAAGAAAGCCGTTTCCGGCGAAGGTGCAAGGTTGACCAAAGCCGAGGGAAACGGGCAAGTCTATCTGGCTGACAGCGGTAAAAAAGTCACAATTCTCGAACTCAATGGTGAAACGCTGTTCGTCAACGGGAATGATTTGTTGGCCTTCGAACCGAGCATTCGTTACGAGATCAAAATGATGAAGCGAATGTCATCGATGTTGGCCGGAGGTCTGTTTAATATCCGGCTTGAAGGTACAGGAATGGTGGCTTTCACCACTCACTACGATCCATTGACGCTGATGGTGACGCCGGATCGTCCCATCACGACGGATCCGAACGCGACGGTTGCTTGGTCAGGCACACTGGAACCACAAATCAAAACGGATGTCTCTTTAAAGACGTTTGTCGGCCGCGGCAGTGGCGAGTCGATTCAAACGCTTTACCAGGGAAGCGGCTTCGTGGTCATTCAGCCTTACGAAGAAGCGATCTTCCAACACGGTTAGTTCGGCGAGGCTGGGTCAGCTTATTCCTCACTCTTTAAACTCGTAATCAAGCGGGTAAAGAGCGATCGATTGTCCTTGATGGTCATCATGCCTAGCTGTCCGCTATTTAACTCCGCGCTCGTCACAGGATCCAACGGCGTACGACTCTGCAGTTGCGGTTCAATCACCCGCAGAGATTCTTGATCAGACGGATCGCCTTGCTCAACGGCGAGCGGTCCGCCAGCAGTAGCCGCGAGAGCGGGGTGTGGCAGTGATCGTCGTGCGCGAGGACGGAGTGAAGCGGGTACCGTCTCAAAAACCGTCCCGCCACGTAAACGGATCGATGCCGGTTGTCCGCTTTGGGCAGCGGCTTGGTAGGCTTGCAGGTCAGATTCGGAGACGGATGTTAAAAGCTCTTTTTCTTGGGGATCCGAGACCCGCAACAGTTCGTCACCCCGGTGACAGAACCGACCCAGCAGGCTATCCAATTCGCTTCCATAGACAATTCCATGACGTTCCGCGATCACTTGCAGGCCAGCGAGTTGTTCGTCGAGTTCAGCGATTTGTCGACTGAGGCTTGCTGCGTTTTCAGACTCGGCCGCTGAACGCGAAACATCGCCTTGGCGTCGAAACTGGATTGCTTTCAGTTCAGCAATTTTGCGTTCTGCTTCTTTCTCATCGCGCTGCAGTGACAACTCAGGGTCGCGTAGTTCCAGCAGCAGGGTTCCCTTTTCAACACGTTGACCCGATTTGACGAACACGGTGTGAACAAAGGCATCGGCACAGGCGCGAGCGATCTGTTCTTCGCGGAACTGAACAACCACCGGAACCCGACGAGCAAACGGAGAGGCGCCGGCAAAAAAGGGTACGCCCCAAATCATCAGAATGACTGCGAATGTAACGAGACGTTTCCGACGCGAGTTGAATACCCATCGATCGTCACCGTCGATCGTCCAAATCTTCTGAATCCAACGCAACAGTGGGATCAATGCCCATAGCAGGACAGCGGCGAACGTGATAAAGATCCCAAGCCCGCGCGCCCACATTGAAATACCGACGACGAGGCCGGCCATCCAGACGATTTGGAAAATGACACTGCATGCTGCGTGAAACGTCGCAAACTTGCGACGCCAACCCATCAGTAGCGGACGTTGGGGTTTGATCGCGAACAGGACACGCTCGATCAGTCCGACGAGTTGCCGACGACCATGCATTCGCAGGTTTGGAATCTCGGTCAAATCGGATAGCACGTAGTATCCGTCCAAACGCAGAAGCGGGTTGGCATTCACCAACAGCGTTGCCGGACCGGCTACGACGAACAACTGCGCAGCCAAGTGGCGCATCCAACCATCGGGAAGCAACAACCACGCCCACGCACACATGGCAGCGATCATCAATTCGATGTAGATACCCGCTAGTGCAATCTGAACACGGCTAAATCGATTGCGAAGTTTCCAGGCACCCGTAACATCAACGTAGGCCAAGGGTGCAAACAGAAAGAACATGATGCCCATCTTGCCGACACGCACGCCATGGTAGCGAGCCGCCACGGCGTGCCCTAATTCATGAACAGCCTTAGCCACGACCCACATCACGATCAAAACGATCCAGATCGACGGGTCAAACATCCTTCGAATTTCGGTCGAAAACTCTGACGCTTTGGCGGTCACGATCAGCAAGCCGCTGGCAATCAGCAACACGCCCCAAATCGTCCCACTGACAGAGAAGATTCCACCGAGTTTTCGGCTGAGATAGGCCGCGACAGGATCACCGCGAAAAAGCGGAATCCTCTGGCTAATCATGAATGAAAGCGCTTTGAGGAATCCAAGCAGCGGGCGCCCTTTCGGTGATGGCTCAGATTCGAGGGACTCCGATGTTTGATCACTCGTGTCCGGAACATCCGGAGATTTCATGGGGTGCGCTAATCGGGCGGCGACCAGACGGGCGATGAATTCTGCCGTTTCCCTTGGAGTCCATTCGATCCCCTCGGACTGCAGGATCTGGATGATTTCGTTTAGCGTACGGTTCCCATCCAATAACTGAGCGATCCGAAACTCTTCGGTGCCGAGCTGAAAGAACTTGCCAAGTCCCGAATGGTGAGCGACTGCCGTGATTCGACCACCGATCGCGCGGCGCGTGAAGACGACCTGAGGATCCATGGTGATCCTTGCCGCTTCGGTCGTTCCGGAAGTGTCGTTCTGATCCATCAACTCATCAACAGAAAGCAGTTCGAGGTGTTTGTTTGGAACGCGGTTGCGTTAGTAGCCGATCCACCACAAGGTTCGCTCGATTCCACCGCGAACCCACGACCAAACCCAGGGTCGCAGTGGACCGTATGTCACGGCATCACCACGCATTCCCGGTCGCAGTTGTTGGTCGGGATTGTCCAATTCGATCCGGGCGACGAAGACATTTTGATCATCTCTCAGTTCGGCGGCTGGATACACATTGTCGATCGTATCTGTAATGGATTTCCCGCCGATCGCATCAATCTTGATTCGAGCGTCGGCGCCTTCTTTCACATACGCGATTTCATGCGCGGGGATTTCGACTTCGATCACCATGCGATCCATCGGCGCCACTTCGATCAATGTTTGGCCTCGTTCCAGGACAGTGCCGATGTACTTTTCCAAATCGCCACTGACGATCACGCCATTAATGGGGCTGATGACTTCGAGTCGATTTAATCGATCGTTTAAGAGTTCATATCGATGTTCGAGTTTCTGTTTCTTCAGTCCCGCTTGCTGGGCTTCAGCGATGCGACCGCTTGCGAGCGCTACGTCTTGTTCTTTGGCGGTCTGCTGCAATTCGGCGGCGATGGCTTCGCGTTCCAGTCGCAGCGGTCTTCCATCCAGCTCGACCAGCACTTCACCTTCTTGGACCAAGTCGCCCGGTTGGACATGCGTTTTCAGCAACGCTGCTTCGAACGGCGTGGACACCAAACGCTGAGCAGCCGTTTCCACAATTGCGGAACAATTGACTCGGTATTGCACCGGCCAGACGGCCAAGATGCCGACGAAGATCAACACTCCAACGATCGCCAGCCAGAACTTCCGAGCATAGCGACCGATCAGGGCGGACCAGCTGGTTAAGGGGCGACTCCACAGCACGACACGCGCGGTTTCGCAAACGGGTTCCAGCCAACGCAATCGTTCCGAGAGATCTGTCTTGGCATCGATCCAAATGCAGCAGCGATCGGCTCCGTCGCGATTGGGCAGATGGACTTCGATACGATGAATCGTGGGGCGTTTTACACTGGCCCGATCAGACGGAGGATCCGACTCCCGCCGCCTGGGCGTGATCCAGTCATCCGCAATCTGTCGAAACACGGGACTGTCATGAGAGAGCCATCCGAGCCGAGCATCATAGACACGCGATAAACGCTCCGATCCGATTCCGCAGCGGATATTGCAATCGCCACTCTTCGCCGCAATCGCTTCGGTTAAACAGACCGCAGCCTCTCGCCGACTGGAAGCCAGCGACATTCCCGCCAGCAGATCAAGTGACGGTTCAAGATCTTGTTGGACCGGAACGGTCTCCGGACCTCCCTCATGAACTTCATCCAACGCAGCGACGGCTTCTTCCAAAGCGGCCGTCAAGGAATCGGTGTCTTGATGGATCAGCGTTGGCGCAGACCCAGCCAGAGAGACCTGGATCCCTGTTTGCGTTGCGTTCGCTGCTTGGTTTTGCCCCGGTGAACTCATTGACGTTTCGCCCCTGCCGCTCGCGTCGCTGATCGAATCGTCGAAGGAAGCACGCGAAGTGTGCAGCGGTCGCCCACCAGCATTTCGCGTTTTGAATTGTCCAGTTCGACTCGCAATTGAACCGTTCCGCTTTCCCCGTCAATCGCAGGAGAAATGGACGTGACTTTCACATTAATGCTTTTACCGCTGCTTCGCAGAAAGATTCGAGCCGGTGTTCCAACACGAATCATCTCCATCTCTTCAACAGGAACGTTGAAAACACCGTAGAGCTTATCCACAACGAGCAGCCGAACGACGGCCGGATCAGCAGGAGTGATGTACTCGCCGTCGCGATGAAACACTTCCGAAACGACTCCATCCATCGGCACTCGCACCAAGCGACGCTCAACTTGCAAGCGATATCGCTCCAGTTCCAACTCGCGCAACTTCATCTGTTCTTGAACGGTCAGATATTTCGCAGATGCAATACGTAAGTCCGTTTCTGCTCGAGCGAGTTCATCGGGGCGTGCCATGCCATCGGCCGCAAGTCTGCGAAGCAGTTCTGTACGCGTCGTGTGCAGTTCGACTTCCGCGCGACTCGCCTCCAATTCACCTGTCATGCTGATTTGTAATTCAGCGATCCGCACGGATGATTGTTGCAAAGCGTCTTCCAACTGCCCGATCACTTGTCCGGTTGTGACTTCATCACCGACCTCAACGGACACGGATTCCAATCGACCGATCTCGGTTGCTGCCACCATCACGTCGTGTCGGGCCTCGGTGAATCCTTCGTAGATCATCTGGCTGGACGGAGAAATACCGTTTCGCCCCGTTTGCCCAACCGCCAGTGTGACCCAGCATGCCATTGCCGCGAGACCGACGATCAGTGTCTTTAAATGGCTCATGATTCTGTCCTTGGCTGGGTGGAGTTTGGATTAGTGGTTGGGCTGCTATGCACACTCGGGAGTCGTTGCGGGCGCAGGCTTTCGTCGGTCGGCCTTATCGGTGCGACTCTCCCGAGTGGTGGCGGTATCCTCAGATTTGGCATTTCGATTTGCGCCTCTTGAGATCGATCTGTGGAATCGGTTTGCTTTTGGGGCGAATTCGACGGTGACGTGTATCGCGATGCCACACGTGTTCGAGCGTAGGATGGAATCGGAAGGGGCGACGTCGCTTCTGGCGGAGTAGCATCGCTTGAATCGAGTTCTGGTGAAGGCACCGAAGGCGTCGGAATTGGCTCTGCCGGGGCATTCAGAATCGGACGCTGTTGTGCATGGTTCGGAAGTTCGGTCGATTCTTCGGCAGATCGGTTCTCTCGCCGTTCAGCAGCTTGATCCTTCGCGTCTCTATCTGCATCCATTAACGGAGTGTGCGACTGATCAGATTGGATCATGCCACCAACGCTCACTTCATCCAAGCTCTGTGAGTCCGAATGTAGGAAGTGGATTTGGTTTCCGCATGAGTCACGGACCGGTGTGATTTCAAGGTTGATCAGCAACGTACCCATCGCACGTTGTAAGTCGACAAGTGAAGAAACGTAGCGAGTGGCCGCGGAAGTCAGTTCACGCTCGGCGTCTGTGCGTCGTTGTTGAGCATCCAGCAGTGTTTCCAACACCGTTCCGACGTTTGCTCCATCACCTGCCATCATCTCCCAACGCTTGGTGAGGATCACTTCCTCATCCCAAGCCGTCGCCAACAATCGATACTTGGTTTCACGTTGTGCCATCGCTGTCTGAGCATTCACGATCGCCGTTGCAATCTCTGCACGCGTTACCTGCATCGCTTCGCGTAGTTCTTCTGAGCGCTGTTGATAGCGATACTGAGCTTCGCGATAGCGAGAACGCGCGGCACGACGCCCGTATGGCATCTCATAGCTGACGCCGCCTGCGACGCCGGGCCCACCTTCACTAAATTGATCACCAAACGAACGCGTGATATCACTGCGACCGTTCAGTCCAGCCAGGTAACCTTCAAAGAAAGAGGTCAGCTGCGGTCGCAGTTCCGTTCTTGTGACTCGTATTGCCAAGGCTGCCGATTCCAAGTCGGCCGTTGCAGCACGCACTTCGGGACGGTTTTCTAGTCCACGCACCAGTGCATCGCGGAGTTCCAAATTGATGTTCGGAAAGCCCGGTATCTCCAGCGGTATCAACTCCAAAGTCTCGTTCGTCCTGGTCAGTTGGTTGGAGCCGACCAGTCCGATGAAACGTGCCTGCTGAATTTGAAGTTCGGCTTTCAATTGCAGCAATCGGTCGGTGCGTCTTGCGACACGTTGTCTCGCTTTCGCCAATTCAATGCGACTGGTATCGAGTTGCTGACGACCTTCAAGGAGTGACTGCAATCGCTCGCCACGTCTCAGCAATTCCCGTTGTTGCAATAAGTGACATCGGAGTTCGTACAGACGCCAATACGCATCGATGACGTCCGCAATTCTTTGTTCGACTTGCCCTCGCATCTCCTGCCAACTGACTCGGCTGTCCAGCCTTGCTTGGGTCAGCAGTCGCTCGTTGTAGACCCGACCTCCACGCTCGAGCAACGGCTGAGTCAGGCTCAGGCTCAATCGCGTGTTGCCTTGGTTGGGCGGCGTGAAGAAGTTACTGTTGCTGTCCAGCAGCCCCAGTTCCTGCGACATGTCGATCTGCGTACCACGACGGAATGTTTTCTGAACCCCGCCCCGTGTGGTCAGTGACTCTTCAATCAATCGCGGTGGACCACCGGTGATCAAAGCGTTGCCGACGGGATCATTGGTCCGTCCCAATCGCGTTTCAAAAACCAGATTTGGGTCGAACGCTGCGTCTTGTTGGATGATCTGTTCGAGTGAAACGCTCGCGTTGCGGGAAACGCTCTGGATCCGCGGACTACTGCGAAGAGTATCCAGTAGAACGGTATCAAGATCGAAGCTGACCCAATGGGGAGCTTCATCAAGTAGCGTTTCACGCGCCCGATCGCTCCACCAATCGAGTTTCACAGTCGATGTGTTTGTGGACGCCTGGGGGTTGGCTTGTACCGAGAGAGTGAGTGCTTGTTGTGCCACAACCGCGCACGGCGAAACGACTGCACTGATCAGCATGCAGCAACAAATCGCGGTCGTTCGGAAAAGTCTGGGCATCCTTGCCTGTTTTTTGTCGATGTTCGCGCAGACGATCTTCATCGGCGTGCGCAAATAGACACACTCGTGTGATCGGTCGTTCGGACGGTAGGGATCTGCGCGAGGAGATAGAACGCAGCGACGAACCAATTTAGGGGGCTACACAATAGAAACAGCCGAAGACGATCACCTAAACGGTAGACTCATCCAGATGTGCAGACTCGCACATCACGAGTCACTCGTTTGGTTAGTGCGGAAAAACCAAAGCAAAGGATTGCGATCGTTTAATGCCGTTAAAGCATCCCGCGGGAGACGGCCTGCGCGATCAGAACTCCACATGCCGTGCCGGTCACAATCATCACAGCGAGGAATTTCCATGTTTCACGGAAGTTCGTGAACACGTAATAAAGGGCGTAGGGAGGGATCAGCACAAGCAGACCTTGGTTGCCTGATTTCTTGAAGGCAAAGACCGTGAACATCAGATAGGCACCAAGCGCAACGGAACCAAACGCGGAGCCCGAAAGTACGAAGAACGTTCCCATTGCATCGAATGAGATTTTCTCGGTTCGATTGGCTGCGTTGACGGTCAAAACAGCGATCGTCAATCCAGATCCAATCACGAACAACACCAAGGCAAGCCCCCACCAAGGCAAGCCTGCTCCCTTGAGCATTTTGTCTTGCATATTCTTGGCTCGGGCCATGTCATCTTCGGCCTTTTGCAAGGCCAAGGTGCCATGGTCGATATCGACGCCCGCCGTCTTGTGCGACTCGAATTGCGTTCCACTCTCCTTGTGGTAGCCGCACTTCACGCACAGAACGGCATCCGCCGGCATCTCGGCACGACAGACCGGACAGACGGCTTCGATAACCTGGTCCATGCCCTCTTCTGCAAACAGATCACCGACGTCCGTGTTGACGGGAGCGGCCGGTGCCGGAGTGGGGGTGGCTGGGCGAGCCGTCGGAGCAGCTGGACGAGCGCCGGGAACCTTCAGCATTTTGCCGCAACTAGGGCAATTTACGGATTTCCCAACCGCCGCATCGGGAATACTCAGCGCTTTTCCGCAGCTGCACTTTACTCGCACTGGCATAACGTCAATCGAACAAGAAAAGAAAAAGGTCGAAGGTTCGTGTCGTATTCTAATTCATTTTCGCCGATGGAATAGCATTCGAAATCATGCTTCTGAATGATCGGCGATCAAGACTTAGACGAGGTCTTTCACGATGTGTCCATGCACGTCCGTTAAGCGAAACTGACGTCCCTGGTACTTGAAGGTGAGCCGCTCATGGTCAATGCCCAGCAAGTGCAGGATCGTCGCTTGCAGATCATGAACATGGACACCGTTTTCCTGAATGTTGTAGCCGTACGGATCCGTCTCGCCGTAAGTCACACCTGGTTGGATTCCTCCACCCGCCATCCACAAGCTAAAGCACTTGGGGTGATGATCGCGTCCAAAGTTCTTTGGCGTGAGTTTTCCCTGGCAGTAATTCGTGCGGCCGAATTCACCTCCAAATACAACCAGCGTGTCGTCCAGCAGACCGAGTCGTTTGAGGTCTTTCACCAATGCCGCGGACGGCTGATCGGTTTCGCGACACTGCCTTGGCAATCCGTTGGGCAACCCGCCGTGATGATCCCACCCCGGATGATAAAGCTGAATGAACCGTACGCCGCGTTCTGCCAATCGCCTTGCCATTAAGCAATTAGCGGCAAATGAGCCCGGGTTCTTTACATCGGGTCCGTATTCATCCAACACGTGAGCGGGCTCATCCGCGAAACTGGTCGCTTCGGGAATGGACGCTTGCATTCGAAACGCCAACTCGTACTGGGCGATTCGTGTTTCGACTTGGCGGTCGGCCTCGCGGTCTAATTGAATCTGATGCAGACGTTCCAGAGCATTCATTGTCGCACGACGGCTTGATGAGTCGATACCGTCTGGATTGCTCAAATAGAGCACGGGGTCTTTTCCACTTCGGAAACGCACGCCCTGATGACGACTGGGCAAAAAGCCTGAGCCCCATAGACGTGACACGAGTGGCTGGCCACCCTTGTTCTTTGTCACCATCACGACAAAGGCCGGCAGGTTCTCATTTTCGCTGCCCAGTCCGTAGTCCAACCAGGCACCAAAACTCGGCCGCCCGGGGAACATGCTGCCCGTCTGCAAAAACGTCACACCGGGTCCATGATTGATGGCCTCGGTGTGCATCGAACGGACAACGCTTATGTCGTCCGCAATCTTGGCGGTGTGAGGCAACAGTTCGCTTAACCAGATGCCGCTATCACCATGTTGTGAAAACTTGAAGGGCGATCCGACCAGCGGCAGACTCGATTGATTACCACTCATGCTCGTCAACCGTTGCCCACGACGAACGGAGTCAGGCAATTCCGTCCCATGCTTTTCGTTAAGCAGCGGTTTGTAATCGAAGAGATCCATTTGCGACGGTGCACCTGACTGGAACAGGTAAATCACCCGCTTCGCTTTGGCCGGATGGTGCAGCGTCGGCATCACGCCACCCTGCCCCAACGTCGAAGCCGTGGCCAACTCCGTGCCCATCAACATCTTTTGCAATGCCAGTCCGCCCATACCGAGCCCGAACTGTTGAAGCATAGAACGGCGTGAAATCATGGAAGAAGTTTTTGGAAGTTGGAAGTTGGAAGTTTGAAGGTTTGCAGTGAGAAACTAAGAAATCCGAAGCTCGAAGCCGCCTCATCGTTTCATCATTGTTTGGTCATAGTTCATCAAAGCCCCTGTAAGGACGGTCATCGCAGCGAGATGGTTTTGATCGATTGCCGTGTCGGCCGGTGCTCGGCCGATGTTGAGGTAAGCCTTCGCGCGGGCGGGATCGCCGACAAAGTATTCCAGCTGTTGATCGTACAATTCCTGCAGCACATCGATTTCATCGGCGTCCGGTTTACGGCTCGTCATCATTTGGAACGCCGTCGAAATCGCGGCGCGAACTTGATCGGTACCGAATTGTTCGGTCAATCGTTCCGATAGACCCCGCGCGGCCTCCACATATTGAGGGCCATTGAGAAGCACGAGCGCCTGCAAAGGTGACGATGTCTTTTCGCGTTGTACTCGACACACATCCCGCTTCGCAGCGTCAAACGCCATCATCGCCGGTGCGGGACTGGTTCGTTTCCAGTACGTGTACAAGCTTCTGCGATACAGGCCATCGCCGTCATCTGGTTTCGAAGGTTTAAACGATGCCTGCAATTCATAAGGTTTGACCGGAGCACCGCCAATTGTTTTCACCAAACGACCCCCCACAGCCAATGCGCTGTCACGCAACATTTCGGCGGGCAATCGATAGCTTGGGAAGCGAGCCAAAAAGACATTGGTTGGATCGTTGGTTTCGACGTTCGGGTCGTCATGATAACTGGAACGCTGGTACGTTTCGGAAGTCATCATGAACTTCAACATCCGTTTGACGTCCCAGTCCGTTTCAACCAGTTCGACAGCCAACCAATCGAGTAACTCTGGATGCGTCGGCTGCGCTCCTTGGCTACCGAAGTCCTCTGGTGTGCGAACCAGCCCTGTTCCAAAGCAGAGTTGCCACAGTCGATTCACGGCAACACGGCTGGTTAGCGGATGTTGGGGTTCGCAAAGCCACTGAGCAAGGCCGAGTCGATTGTTAGGAAGTCCTTCCGCGAAAGGACTTAAAGCGGCAGGTGTACCGGGATCGACGATCTCGCCACGATTGTCATAGGCGCCTCGGATCAAAAGATACGTCGGTCGCGGCTGGGGACGTTCTCGCATCACCATGATTTCTTGCAGCGAATCCTGAGTCCGACAGAGTTTTTCGCGAGCTTCGGCCAAGCGTTCCTTTTGAGAAGTAATCTCGGCGTCTCGTCGATTCAGCACGTGATCGACCCATCGTTCTGGATCACTCTGTCGCGTTGATTGCCAGGTTGGCGATGTCCCTTCGGGAGTCAGTTCGGCGATCCGGCTGACTTCTAATTCGGTTAATTCGACATCGAAAACGCGGAAACGATCAACACTGCCTCGGGTAAAACCGCGGTCTCGAAATCTCTGTCCGATCGCGATCTCATCGCCACCACCGCCCTTGATTTGCTTCGTCAAACCGTCGCGGACGATGTCGATCTTCGCTTCCTTCCCGTCGACATAAATCCTCAGGCCGCTCGCACGACTCGATCCGTCGTTCGTGACGGTGACGTGAATCCACTGATCCACTGGAATCGAATCGACGGTTCGTATTCGAATGGCGTTTCCAGGCCAAAAGTGAATGAGCGACCAGCTGAGTTTGCCGTCTTCGATCAGCAGTTGATAACCGCGACTCGCGGCATCCGTCCAAGCTCGGGAGCGATGGAAGACTACGGCCCGCTCTTTCACATCGGGCGTCTTCATCCACAAGGAAACAGAGAACGGTTGCCAGCGAGGAAAGTTACCCGCTCCCGTTCCTACGGCATCGTCACCGGAAAGTTGGAACGCCTTGCCATCGATTCCATCAACCAATTTGTTTTGACCGTTGGGCGAATCTTCAAAATCGAGTGCTTTGATCGGACTGGCGAAGAAGTCATCCGGTACTGCTTCACCGATGGAGCCGAGTAAATTCTTTGAGTCGGTCGTTCGTTCGCTTAGAAGCGTCTCAAGAGCCCGCTCTAGCTGATCAACCGTCTGCTGATTCGATGACAGAGCATTCTGTTGATTGCCCGATGGAAGCGTTAGTGTGGGTGTGGGTATCGACGGAGTGAAATACGAGTACAGGCCGGCTTCATCAATGTTGTCAAAGTAGGCGGATAGCTGGTAATACTCTTTTTGGCTAAACGGATCGTATTTGTGCGTGTGACATCGACAACATTCAAATGTGAGGCCAAGCATGGCGGTGGCTACGGTCTGGGTTCGATCGGCCACGTACTCAAGTCGAAACTCTTCTGGCACACTACCGCCCTCGACTTTTTGCGGATGAAGTCGATTGAATGTCGTTGCCAAGATTTGATCGCGTGTCGCCTCCGGTAATAAATCACCTGCCAATTGCTCGGTGATGAATTGATCGTACGGCATGTTTTGATTGAATGCCGACACCACCCAATCGCGCCACGGCCAGACGTAACGATCACGATCGACTTGATAACCGTACGTGTCACTGTATCTTGCTGCGTCCAGCCAATCGGATGCCATGCGTTCTCCGAATCCCGGTCGCGCGAGCAGTCGATCGATCAGACGTGCATACGCATGCTTGGAATCATCGGAGACGAATGTTTCGATCTCTTGGATTGTGGGCGGAAGTCCAATTAGATCAAACGTCGCCCGGCGAATCAGCGTCTCTCGACTGGCTTTCTCAGCCGCTGTCAATCCATTCGATTCCAAGGCTGAATCGACGAATCGATCAATCGGGTGCCGACGTTTGGACTGAGTGACCGGTGGATCCGTCCGTTGTGGTGGGATGAAGGACCAATGGCTTTCATACGGCGCATCCTGTTCAACCCAGCGTTTGAGAAGTGCGATCTGATCGGCTGTTAACGACCGTTCAGAATCTGGCGGCGGCATGATCAGGTCGGGATCATCGGAGACGATGCGACTGATCAGTTCGCTCTCTCCGATGCTGCCGGGGACGATCGCGAATTCTTTTGCACCTTCCTCTTCGTCTAATCGCAGGTCCGCCGCGCGAGCCTCTTCGTCGGGGCCGTGACAGTGGAAACAGTTCTCCGAAAGGATTGGTCGGATGTCCCGGTTGAATCGGACAACACGATCCGCCAACACGACCGAGGCAGGCAGTGTCAGCAAAAAAAGCAGGAGCAGGCGTGGCATAGGGGGTGAGCAGAGTTGTGTGGGAGAGTGGCTGCACCGTCCATTGTACCTGTCATCGATTTGGATCAAACGGCGGGCGTTCCCGCAGGGCAAGAGCGTGGGGAGAAGCCGGAAATCCCCGCAAAATCGGCAAGATCTGGCATTTGCCGACGGCAGTACGTGAATGTGGTCACGCGGCCCGGACCGCCGATTCATCGCACGGCGGATTTGAGCAACGTTTCAACGTCTTCAGCTGGCAACCCGATCCGTCAGCTTGATCGTCTCCGTAGCGGAAATGGCCGCCAGGCATCCAGTCCACCGAATTCCAACAGCCGATCGTGTCTACGACGTCCCAAAAAACCAAGACGGGCTTTGTCGCCGATTCACTCGCAGTGGGTGTGTTGGTGATGTTCGCAATGACGGTGATCCAACGCGGTCTCGGATTCTTGAGAGGGATTTGGTTTTGTCGGGTTCTGGACGACACGTCCGTCGGTGCGTGGTCGATGGCTTACGACTTTATCGAGATGATGACGCCGATCTTATTGCTCGGACTGCCCGGTTGTCTGCCTCGCTACGCCGAGGCCTTTCGTGAGCAAGGCCATCTGCCATCGCTGGTACGACGACTGGGCATCGCGACCGCGATCCTCGCCGGCGTTTGTCTGCTCGCGTTGACGTCCTTTCCAAGCCTCTTTGCGTGGCTTGTTTTCCTCGATGTGCAACAAACGTCGATGATCCAAGCGATGGCCATCGCAATCTTGATCGTTGTCGTTTTCAATTTTGTGCGCGAGCTCGTCAGTTCACTACGACAAGTTCGCGTCGTATCACAGATGCAGTTTCTCCAGAGTGTCGGGTTCACGATTGCGAGTGTGTCGTGGTTGGCAACCGACGGATCTCTCACCGGGTTGGTCTACTGTTTCAGCTTGGCAACGATCATCGCGCTGTTGCCCGGAGTCCTCGTACTTCGTGCTGGATGGTCGGGCCTGCCCGACAGTTCGCATCCCTTTGATGCTCGCGCGATGTGGCGGCGTGTCTTGCCGTTCGCGATCACGTTGTGGTCGATGAACTTGCTCAACAATGCTTTTGCACTCTCAGATCGATACATGATTTTGCATTGGTTACCAGGAACGGATGCGGAAGCTCAGGCGGCGATCGGTCAGTATCACAGCGGTCGGATCTTCCCAATGTTGCTCGCAAGTTTGGCGGCAATGCTGGGCAGTATTCTGTTGCCTTACCTCAGCGCTGATTGGGAGAAGCAACGAAGAGAATCCGTGACGCTTCGTTTGCGTCAGATTCTGTTCGCGCTATCACTGGTATTCTCGGTTGTCGCGGCGAGCCTGTTGATCCTCTCGCCTTGGATATTCGGCACCCTGTTGCAAGGTCGATACGCGGCAGGGCTTTCGCTGATGCCAATGGCGTTCGTGTTCTGCATTTGGGTCGCTCTCGCGACGGTGGGCGAAAACTATCTGTGGGTGCTCGAACGCGGAAAGCTGGCGACCTTGGCGATGGGGGTTGGACTGGCCGCTAACATTGGGCTGAATCTTTTGCTGCTGCCAATCTGGGGGCTGCATGGTGCCGTGGTGGCAACGCTTCTTGCTAACTTCGTGATGCTTTGTGGCACATGGTGGGGAATGCACCGCCATGGATACCCGTTCGATGAGACAGCTTTGTATGCGACGGTATTGCCACTCACTTTGTTGGTCGGACCGTGGGTGACGCTCGTGAGCGCGATCACGATTATCGCTTCGAATCCGCAAGTTCGTGCCTGGCTTGCTGATTTAAGGAAGTAACGAGGTAGAGGAAACAGGGAAAGTAGAAACGCCGAGTCCTTTCCACGATCTCCTTTCTGCTCTCTACTAACTCCATGAACTTTCTGTGCCACGCGTTGCCGTACATGGACGAGCCGCTGGTGGCGGTTGCTACGGGGATTCCCGATTGGCTGTCTTTGGTCGATCGACGGATTCGTGCGCGTGCAAAGGCAGCCAAGCCGCATCTGCAAAGTGACGATGCAATGCTGCGTGCGGTCGCTCGCGGTGTCGTTCAGCATGTCGAAGACGATCGGTGGTTTCATGCGACACGCGCTTTTGCCGAAGTCAATCTGCAGCTGGCCGTCCAGCTGCGAGACCTGTTGCCCGGTGATGCTGGGTTTCGCCCGACGTTTGTCGGACACATCCTCGTGGAGATGCTACTCGACTCGTTTTGGGTGCGCGATGATCGAAACCTGTGTGACCAATATTACGATGCGGTCGCCACGGTTCCGTCCGAGGATGTGCAGCGATGTGTCAACGTGATCACAGGAAATCCAACCGATGGACTCGTCGCCGTCATGGAGCGGTTTTCCGAGATGCGGTTTCTCTATGACTACACCGATCGTTCGCGACTCTTGTTTCGTGTCAACCAAGTCCTGCGGCGCGTCCGATTGCCCCCACTTCCCGAGACGTTGCTGGAGTGGCTGCCGGATGCAGAGAAGTTGGTAGAATCTCGACGCCGGGAACTGCTAGCCGGACCTGAGGACGGTCAGAGTCGGCCGTATCCTTTTCCGGGTGATCCGGATTCCGGGTGATCCGGATTCCGAGTGATCTGGATTCCTAAAACGATGAACCGTTGTAAAAGCGAAGTGATCGAGTTGAGTCCTGCTTCGCGACTATGAACGATCTCTCGGCAAGTCCTCCCCCAACAAACTGACCCTCCTGAACCGATCGGAGAATGAAATGAAATATGGCATGAATCTGTTGCTGTGGACGGGTGAAGTCACTGATGACTTGATGCCGGTGTGCGAACAATTGAAATCGGCCGGCTATGACGGAGTCGAGTTGCCAATGTTCAATTTGGATCTCGACTACGCGGCGATCGGGAGCCAGCTAGATTCGATCGGGTTGCAACGAACCGCCGTCACCATCCGCGGTGAGGAAGATAATCCGATCTCGCCGGATGCCGCCATTCGTTCGAAAGGAATCGATGCGACCAAAAGAACTCTCGATCTTTGTGCCGCTGCCGGTGTCGAAACGTTGGTCGGACCCTACCATTCAGCGCTCGGTTTCTTCAGCGGTGCCGGACCGACCGATGATGAATGGAAATGGGGCGTCGACAGTATGCGACAGGTTGCCGAGCATGCCGGAAGTGTTGGCGTGAAATTGGGTGTCGAAGCGCTCAATCGCTTTGAGTGTTACTTTCTCAATACGCATGCCGATTCAACTCGATTCGTGCGTGATGTCGATCATCCCGCTTGCGGCATGATGTACGACACTTTCCACGCGAATATCGAAGAGAAATCTGTTGCGGATGCGGTGAAAGCGGGTGGTGACAAGTTGTTCCACATTCACATCAGCGAGAACGATCGAAGCACGCCTGGCGCAGGAGCCGTTCGATGGGACGAGAACTTCGATGCAATCGTTAGCAGCGGCTACGACGGTTGGTTGGTCATCGAAGCGTTTGGTCTGGCTTTGCCCGAAATCGCAGCGGCGACCAAGATCTGGAGAAGGATGTACAAAGACGAATTGACCCTGGCAACCGAGGGTTTAACGTTCATGAAAAGTGAAATCGAGAAGCGAGCATGAGCGAAGCTACATCGCGAGATACTGTCGTCATGCTATCCGGCGACTTGATGTTTTCGTCGAAGGTCAGGTCCGTTGCCGAAAGGGCCGGTAAGCAGTTCCGTATCAGTGGTCGTCTGCCGGAGGACAACACAGAGGCCATCGAGTTCGTGATTCTCGATCTTTCCACTCGCAGCGGTCTCGTCCCCGACATCGTCAACGAGTGTCACGAACGATGTCCCAACGCAAAGCTGATCGCGTACGGACCTCACGTACATGTTGAAAAACTGAAAGCCGCACGAGACGCAGGGATCTCGCCGGTTTTGACCAATGGCCAATTCGACGCGTCAATGGCGTCGATGTTTGGGTAGCTGATTAGGCGTTTAGGCGTTAGGTGTTTAGGTATTAGGTGAACACCTAAACCGCTAATTCGCTAAAGAGCTAAACCGCTAACACCTATCTCCCTACCGTTGGTGATCCTAGGAAGATCGATCGCATCGGACGACTCCAGCCGTTCGAGTGACGACGCTGGTGACGCCAGCGGATCGTATTTCCGTAAACATGAAGTGGGCGTCCCGGTCGTTCTGGAATGGGCATGGAGCGAATCTTGCGACCGTACTCGCCACGGGGAACGATGACCGGGCTCCAGCCTGTCGATTGCTGCGCGATGGCTGAGGTTGCAGGAGTCAGCAGTGCGACAAGGATTACGGCTATAAGAACCTGCTGAAATTGAAAGCGAGCTTGATTTGCTTGGGATTGGGAATTTGGCATCGTGGTGCGAATCAGGGTGTGGGGTGACGCAGGAGTTGGCAATTCCCCCGTATGACACCTGAAAGAAGCCAGTTTTGAAAGTGGGCGGCTCTTTCGACTCATTCCACAGACTGTTTGCTGACAACTGCACTTCAAGACCCAGGCACCGAAAAACCGGAAGAGTCGAAGAATGAAGGTCGCGGTTGTAGTGGATGAGGCCGCGAGTCCCGTCGATTCGCTACCGTTTCGGTGGAGTTGGTTACCGAGTAGTTAGCTGTTTAGGAATCAGCGATGCAGTCGTTAGATGTTTGGGTTGGAAGCGATTTTGACCGAAGAAATGCCTCGAAGATCGACTACGACTGTTTGCGGAACTTGGGAATCCACAGTCCGACGGACTGGTAATAACTTTCGTAACCGTCGGAAAATCTCTGACGGAGGTCCGCCTCTTCAATGGGTCGCACGAGGAAGTGCCATAACACAGCCCCAACTAATCCGTATGCGATCACCGAGTAACTTCCCAGGTACCAACCGACCGCGATCACTTGGGCAACTCCGGCGACTGCCATGGGATTGCGGACCCATCGATAGGGCCCCGCTAACACTAAACGGGGTGCCGTCGCAGTCGGTAGTGGTGTCCCATCGCCGAAGAGCGCCATCGACATCCCACTTCCAATCCCCAGGCAGGACGCGAAGCAGAATAGCATCATGGACAACATGGATTGCAAGTCGTGTTGAAATGCTGCCCAACCGAAATGACGCTCCAACTCGACGATTGCCATGGGGAGGACCCATAAGAACGCTCCCCAAAATATCACCGTCTGCGCGAGTGTCCAAATCACGGCCGTCCCACCCGACATTGGCGTGACTCGAATCGTCGCGGGACTCTGATGGATACTTCCGTAGATCGTCGCCATCGCAAGCGAGACTCCGGACATGCTCACCATCATGGCCGTTGCGATCCAAGCCTCACCGGTTCTAACGCTTATCGCAAGGCAGACGAAGGTTGGATACCAGCAGGCGGTCGTCAGACCCCAAACAGCGATCGTCGACCAAGCGCTTTGCCGTGCAGTCGCAAACGACACCAAAACCGATCCCATGATGATCAAGATGAAATCAGCCAGCCAATAGGTGAGCAGCGTTTCGTTCGGCCAAGCGTTAGGCTGAAACCACTTGACACTCGGTGGATAAACAAACAGCAACGCCCACCAAGCCGCTGCACTGACAGCTTGAATCAAGAAGTAAATCGAAACGATGCGATGGGCAGCGAACATGTCGGCTCACATCATGGATGAGGCAACGAATTCCTCTAAAAAACGAGTCGGGCATTTCGTAGCGAACGCTTTCGCTGTGAAGAGTGTTGCTAGGGTCATTGCGCCTCGTTTGCATGCGGAGCATGCCCTACGAATGGGTTGGATTCAGCTCGCATAGAGCGTTTTGGTTTGGGCGGTGCGAATGAGTGTGAAGTGAGTGACGCTTTTGGAATGCGGTGGACAACGCTTGTCCGGACCAATCCGATCCCGAGTCTTCGCTGTACAAACATCGTTGCAAATCGATCACGGCGAGGCGTAGTGCTTCGTCTGGTTGCCAAGGGGGAGATTGCATTCGACGCCATCGCATCCAAGATTCATTTGCTGCGGTAACGTCGTTGTTTCGGCATGCATGAACCAAATCTCGTGCCGCTACCCGTTCGGGATGTTTCAATGCAGCCAAAACAGACACGGCGACGGTGGTGATGCGATGACGCTGCCAGAATCCGACGCCGGCAACCGCAAGCACGATCAAACCCAGTGCCAACCAAGCCTTCGCGGGTGTCTCCTCTGGAGCCGGCGACGTCGCTGACTCAATCGGTGCTGCAACCGTAAAGGTAACCGCAGGTAGTGTCTTGGTATTCAACTCCTCTTTAACCGGATTCCACCAAGCGTACGTAATCGCCGGAAGTAAATAGTCACCGGGGGACTGCATCAAGTAGACGATCTTGTCCGTCCGCCTCCCCGAGAACGCCCCACGATTCAAATCGTCGTTGATTTCTTCGCCGCTCGGGTAAACGCGAATGCCTTCTGGAGTCATGGTAGGCGGGGGCATCAATGCCATTCCCGTCATGCCATCCACCTGTTGAGAAATCGTGCGAGTGTAAACAGCTCCCGGCTTCGTTTCATTGGAGTCGTTCGCGATCGCTGGCTCCCATGATTCGGAGATCTCAAGCTGCTCGCAAGAAATTAGAAATCCGATTGATTCCGTTCCTGGTGGTCGCCGGATGGTCACCGTGGTTCCCGGAACGTTTGCCGTTACATCTTCCGCTGGCCCCGTAAAACCCTCTCGACGGCTGAACCGCACTTCAAAGGCTGGGATATCGACCGCACCGGAGCGTTGAGAAAAGAGTGCGAATTCGTGTTTTTGTACAAACCAGGAATCGCCTTCGATGTCACGAGACGAGACAACGGGATTTCCAACTTTCAACACAATCGTCTGGTCGATTTTTGGTAACGAAAAACTCGCCGCACTCGCAAAGGATCCCTTCGCGCGAAGTTCGACAAAGAAGGTAAGTCGTTGGCCCGTCCAAACCGATGCGTTGGGAACTTCAATGGCCGCCGGTTGCACCTCGGAGTGGGCAGCCGCGAAGCACCAACTGCTTACCAAAATGAGGAATCCCCAACGCATCATGGCGACGGTACCTCGGATTCGAGGGCGTTTTGGTAGGCAAACTTGGAACGTAGGAAATCGGCCGGCTTTGTTTGAACGCGACGCAACCACATCGCTTGGATGGACGTATCGGTCGCCGCCTGTTCCGCCGTGATCTCCGTTTCTTCTCCGCGTGGTTGTTTGTTGCGGTTGAACACGACGTCATCGGCGCCAATCTTCTGGTCTCCCATTTCGCCACCTTCTTGATCGGTTTTCTTTTTCCGTGCGGCGGCCAACTGCCGATTCTCAAACGCCTCCTTCCAGTCGGGGCGTGCGGCGAGTGCCTGGTCGTAGCTACGGATCGCATCTTCGTATTGGCCCATCATCAACAACGCGTTACCACGGTTGAAACGTGCTTCGGCGGACGATCGTTTGGCAAACGCTTGTGCAGCTTTCTCAAATTCACCCGCTCGGAAAAATGCGGCTCCCTGCCACATCGGATCCTCGAAAGCTTCGGCTGCAGCGGTGAATTCGCCTCGGCGAAATTCACGCTGTCCTTGCTGGTCGGGTGTAAACCAGAGGGCTCCAAACACGATCGAAAGACAGACGATTCCGAGTCCCACTTTCATCGGCCGGTCTCCTTGATCTGTCGGTCTTCGCGACGGAATGAATAAGCGACAAGCAGCGCGATTGGAAACACCAAAAAGTAACCAGCTTCTTGCCACCGTTCGGACTCTCCGGTGACGCCCGACGAAGTAAACTTCGTTGCTGCGCGATTGATTGAAATCAGGTCGTTGTCATCGATGGTGATCGGTTGGACGCTCGCGCGTAGCTCCTTTGCCGCGTCGTCGACCGACTTTCGGTCATCACTGTCCTCTTCATTGATTGCCAGAAATTGAACGGGAAAGGGACGATCCAGTCGGTTGTAAGCTGCCAACAACGACTCCGTATCCGAGACGGAGTCCGTTATGACAAGCACGGAGCCACCGGAACGAACCGATACGGATTCTGTTCCCGTTAGAACCTCGTTCGCCTTTGCCAATGCTAAGTCCAAACGGTCACCCGAAACCGGCATGATTCCTGCGCTGATTTCGCTCGCCATCGTCGCGACCGCTTCGGTATCCGATGTGGGAGGCAATACAAGGTGAGCGGAACCAGCGTACGCAATCAGCCCAAGCGGTTCGCCCTTCCTGAGTTTTGCCAGATCGATAATCTTGAGTTTGGCTCGATCGATCGCGGAGGGAGGCGAGCCTGTTTGCTCCATCGAGTCATCAGCTTTAAGCAGCAACATCAAAGGAGTCGAAGCACCCGCGAACGGATTGGGCTCTGGTCTCCAAGCGGGGCCGGCAATCGCAACCAAAAGTACGACCCATACAACCAAGACACCGATCGAACGATCAAATCGTGCCGTCCCGTCTCGCAGGCTCAGCGCAGCGAGGATGTTTGGATCGACTTGGCGACGCCAACCGCGAAGCGGGTCGACCTCTTTGCGCCACGCCCACCAAAGAAGCGTCAGGAATGGGATAAGGATGAGCCACCAAGGCCGGATGAAGTGAAAGTTGTTTAGCAAATTCATCATGACACGACCTCCAATTTACCGGTGGCTGGATTCACCTGAACTTGTCGTTCGGGATCCGCATTGGAAGTGTGCTCGCGAGAACGATGAAACAGCAACCAGCTCTTTTCAATCGTTGAGATCAGCAATGCCAGTGCGAGCGGCCAAAAGAACAAATCGTGACGAGGACGATGACTGATCGTTTTTACTTCCCGTGTTTCTAATTGGTCCAACTCGGCATAAATCTGCTCCAGGGAATCGCGATCGGCGGCAAAGAAGTACTTGCCGCCGGCCGTTGTTGCCACTTCTTGCAGCAACGCAACGTCCAGCTTTTCTTCGCCGACGGATGTTGGATCACCGACAGCGACCGTGTGAACGCGTATCCCGCGTTGACTGGCAACGCGGCTCGCTTCAACCGGAGGCACATCACTCTTCGTGTCATTTCCATCGGTGAGTGCGATCATTGTTTTTGCAGGCGCATCACTTCCGTCAAAAAGATTGACTCCCAATCCGATTGCATCTCCAAATGCCGTTCGAGGACCAGCCATCCCGACGTCACTCTCGTCGAGCAATTGTCGCGAGAGATTGAGATCCGTCGAAAAAGGAGCCTGCAGATACGGGGCGTCACCGAAAACGACCAGGCCGACGCGATCACCTTTTCGCCGTACCAAAAACTCTCCTAAGACTTCTTTGACCGCCGTCAGTCGATCGACCGCTTTGCCTTCACGATTGGTGAAATCTTCAGCTTGCATCGAGCCCGATAAATCGACCAGCAACAACAAATCGCGAGTCGGCAGGTCCTTGGTGATCGGGTCGTCGATGCGTTGCGGTCGCATCATGGCAACAACGCACAAGACCCAAACGAACGTTGGCATCAACCAGTTGGTGGTCTTGTTCTTTATGTCCAAGCCGTCGGCAGACGATTCACGCAGGCGGCTACCAAAAGGCACACGCACAGCGGTTCCGCCCGTTTTTATGGGTGGTGCTAGTCGACGCACCAGCCACGGAAGAGGCAAGAGCAGGAGGAACCACGGGGAAGCGAATGTCATCATCGGTGATATACTTCAAGCTGAATCCGCTGGTATTGCCGGAACGCGATGCGTCCGGATCCAATCGAGGGCGTATTGACGAATGCCCTGCAGGTCCGACGGCGATTCGTTTCGACCATAAACACCTTCCGTCAACTGTTGCCGCGTCGATTCAGACATCGGTGAGTCGACTTGCTGATCCAGCCAATCGCACCAGTTTTCTCCTTGCAGAGACGCGATGCTCGCGCGTGAAGAAAAAGACAACGCTACGCGACGTAACAAACTAGATACTTCGGCAATCGATTCCGTCGTCATCAATGCTCGAACGGCGACGCGCCGGTATGCGTTGATCCGCCACTTCCGCCAAGCCAGATACGTCGCAACGCCTATCAGCATGACGATGCTAAAGATGATCACGTACCAGATTGGTGCCGGCGGCCACCACGGCACAGGATCCGGCAACACGATGTCGTGTAATCGATCCAGGCTTGTAGCTGGAGGTTCTTCGATCGTGGGAGCTTGAAACAATCGATTCACTGATAGGGCTTCGGCTCACGCTTCATTTTGGAAGCGTGTGACCGAATAGGGATCGGATTTGTGAACTGACCGGCTCGGCTGTTGAGACAGGCAATACGGGCACTTTGAGCATGCGGAAGATCTCCGTCCATTGGTCCAACAATCGTTGAAACGAACCGCGAAATCGATCGGAAAATCCGGCATCCAATGGGATGTTGAACGACGCGCCACGATCGTAGGCTGTCATATCAAAGTCACCCCGCAACGAAGCCCCCAGAGGATCGTAGATGGCCACAATCAGGACGTCGTTGTGTGCTGCCAAACGAGTCGACAGTTCCTTGGTCGTCTCGTTGGCTCCATCCAGGTCACTGATCACGACGACCAGATGGTCGTGTTTGGCAGACTGCACGGCTGCCTCGAGCGCGTCATTGAGCGTTACGTTTCCTGTCGGCTTCTCACTCTTGGCAAGTCGTTGATTGAACCGGACAACTTCATGCAGCAGATGAAGGGTGCGCGTTTGGCTGCGATGCGGTCGAACGATAACACGTTCAGATTCATTGAATACGATGCCACCGACGCGATCGCCCGAATCAAGAGCACGCCATGCGGCGAGGGCAGTTAACTCTGCGGCTGCCACGGATTTCATGGATCGACGACTACCAAAGAACATCGGCGAGCGTTGGTCGACAACCAGCAACACTGGGCGTTCTCGTTCCTCGTCATAGACACGCACGAATGGAGATCGCAGACGCGCGGTCGCTTTCCAATCGATTGTGCGAATGTCATCGCCTTGTTGATAATGGCGCAGCTCTCGGAACGCTAAGCCTCTGCCTCGTAGGCGTGACGTGTGTCGCCCGGCAAGAAGCGATGAAACCGGCTGTCGCGGAAGGAATGAAAACCCACGAGCTTCCGCGTTGAGCCAGACCAGGTCATCAATATCGACGGTAATGGTTGCAGACACGGTCGATCTCGCTCAAGCAGACACAACGGCACTTAGGACTTCATTGACAACGTCTGTTCGTGATACCCCCGATGCTTCTGCTTCGTAACTGAGGTGAATGCGATGCGCCAGACAGGCGGGAGCAACGGCACGAATATTTTCCGGCGAGACAAACTCTTGGTCGGCTAGCCACGCGTGGGCTCTCGCCGCAGCGTCGAGCGCGATTGTGCCACGTGGACTCGCGCCGACGCGAATCCATCGTTCCAGATTGCCTCCGTAACGACTGGGATCCCGAGTCGCCATGACCAAGTCGACGACGTACTTTTCAGCTGCTTCGGCAACATGTATGGCGTTGACTTCGTTGCGAGCGGCGAAAATCGTCTGCTGATCGGTCGTGCTTGGATCTGTTTTGCCTGATCCCGATTTTTCGCCTCGCACCAGTCGCAGGATGGCCAGCTCATTTTCATCAGCCGGGTACGGAACCTCGACGTACAACAGAAATCGATCCATCTGTGCTTCGGGAAGCGGATACGTGCCCTCTTGTTCGATGGGGTTTTGAGTCGCCAAGACCAAGAACAGATCAGGCAGTCGATGTGTTGTGCCTGCAACCGTGACTTGGCGTTCTTCCATGGCTTCCAACAATGCCGCTTGTACTTTTGCCGGAGCACGATTGATTTCGTCGGCAAGCACAAGATTTCCAAAAATTGGGCCTTGTTGGAAATCAAACGTAGCGGTTTGTTCCCGATAAATTTCCGATCCCGTCACATCCGACGGCAAAAGGTCGGGAGTAAACTGAATTCGACTAAAATCGCTCTCGACCAGTTTGGAAAGCGTTTTGATCGATCGCGTCTTCGCGGTCCCCGGGAGCCCTTCCATCAAGACATGGCCGTCAGCCAAAAGCGCGATCATCAGACGGTCGACCACCGCCTCTTGACCAATCACGGCCTCGTTGAGCGCTTGCGATATTTTTAGAAATGACTCTCGTGTAGAGGACATATGGAGTAGGCTCTGCTTTCAATCGTTACGCATGTTTGCCAGAGTGAAATACATCAAGATAGCGATCGCATTCGACCAGCCAATGGAATCATCAGCTCTGAGCGGGAATGATTGCTTGGGACAAGATTAACTGAGATAACGAATTCGCTTCATCGTAACATTCCCAACCGACCCATGCTGACCTCTCTCAAAGCAAGTTCATTCCTCTGGATCATATTGTTTCGACTGCGTCGGACGATGTTTGTCGTCGCAGTCTACGTGCTATTGATCTGCTGGCTGGACAATGAATTCCAACTTGAGACGCTGAAATTTCCCGTCGGTTTGATCACGGTCTTTGGAACGGTGGTTTCGTTACTGATCACCTTCCGGACGAACAGCAGTTATTCGCGCTGGTGGGAAGCGCGAATCTTGTGGGGAGCAATTGTGAACGATTCTCGCAGCTGGACTCGACAACTGTTATCGCTCACGAAAAACGCTGATCGAGAAACGATCCAAAAGATGTCGTGGCGTCAAATAGCCTGGTGCTTTGCCTTGTCGAGAAGTCTTCGAAAACAGGATGCGTTTCAAGATCTCGACTCACTGATTGAACCCGATGAGCTTGCAACGTATCGAAAGGTCTTAAATGTTCCCAATGCGATTCTTCGTCGGCAAGCGGAAGACCTACGAGAGCTTCATCAGGCTGGTCATTTGGAGACGTATTCGTTTATCGAATTGGAACGCACGCTCGTTCGGCTGACGAATCACATGGGAGGTTGTGAGCGAATCAAGAACACGCCCTTCCCCGTTTCGTACTCGCTGATGGTTCATCTCGCGGTATACATATTCGTTGTGATGTTACCGTTTGGTTTGGTGGATACACCGCCGCTCGCACTCGCCGCCTTGTCGATCTCAATCGCGTTTGCCTTTCTGACGATCGAGAGTGTCGCGATCTTCCTGCAAGATCCATTTAGTGGATCGGCGTCTGATACACCGACACTAGCTCTCTCTCGAACGATCGAAATCAATCTTCGGCAAATGCTCGAAGAAGCTGATGTGCCGGACGTCATGCAGCCGGTCAACGGTCAACTCGATTGATCTGTTTCTCGGACATGCTCGTGGCGGAAGTGCTCGTGGCGGAATCGCTCGAGCTCAAGTGTGAACGCATCGAGCTTGATGTCTGCTTTTCACAGGACTAACGTATGGACTCGTCATTTGAGCTCATCGTTGAAGAGGCCGTCCCTTGCGTTTCATGCTGATTGTCCAGGTGTTTTTTGTTGTGGCTGCAACCACCCCAGCGGTGACGGCAGCCGATGCGCCCAAGGCGTTTATCGGTGCGAAAATCTTGCCGATTGAAGGCGATCCGATTCCCGATGGATTGTTGATTGTCCAAGGTTCGAAAATAGTATTCGTTGGCCCGGCCGACGAGACGCGTATCCCGTCAGACGCGGAACGGATCGATGTGTCGGGCAAGACGATCATGCCCGGCTTGGTTTGCACGCACAGTCACATCGGTGGCGTGGGCGCCGCGGACGGCAGTAGTCCCATCCAACCGGGTGTGCGCGTTTCCGATTCCATTAACGTGCATGACTCGGGTTTTCGTCGAGCTTTGGCAGGCGGACTGACCACATTGAATATCATGCCGGGTTCGGGCCACTTAAGCAGCGGCCAGACGGTCTACGCCAAACTGCGTTTTCGTGAAGGCAGCCCTCGACGTGTCGAGGATCTCTTCATCTTCAACGAAGATGGTGATGCCGTCGGCGGGCTCAAGATGGCCAACGGGACGAATTCGATGCGCGACGCACCGTTTCCCGGCACACGCGGTAAATCAGCCTACTTGGTGCGCCAGCAGTTCATCCTCGCTCGCGAGTATCACGCGAAGGTCACACGTGCGGGCGGCGATCCGGAAAAGATGCCGCCTCGAGATCTTCATCTGGAAACACTCGTCGAAGCAATGCTTGGCAAGCGAATCGTCCATCATCACACGCATCGACACGATGACATTATTACGGTGTTGCGACTTGCCAATGAGTTTGGATTTCGCGTCGTGCTCCACCACGTCAGCGAAGGTTGGAAGGTCGCGAAAGAGATCGCTGAATCGGGTGCGCCTTGTTCAGTTATCCTTGTTGATTCACCCGGCGGAAAGTTGGAGGCTCGTTATTTGCGATTTGAAACGGGCAAAGTGCTCGATGAGGCAGGAGTTCGCGTCGCGTTTCACACCGATGATCTGATTACCGATTCAAGATACTTTTTTCGGATGGCCGCCCTCGCTGTTCGAGCGGGTATGTCACGCGAACGGGCGCTCGAATCGTTGACGCTCGCCGGGGCGGAAATGTTGGATCTGCAAAATCGAATCGGTTCCCTGCGAGCGGGAAAAGATGCTGACTTCATCGTTCTGGATGGAGATCCCCTTAGTGTTTACACGAAAGTTTTGGAAACTTGGGTGGAGGGGCAACGAGCGTTCGATCGGAGTAATCCAAAAGACTATCTGTTTGCCGTCGGAGGTTACGGGGCTGGCTACGATCAAACGCCCTACTTGTGTTGCTATGACGAGTCGCAATTGAAGGGAGGTGCCAAATGAATCGCGTGCCCTTCCTGGCGCTTGCTCTGTTCAGCGTCTCTGCATGTTTCTGCATGAGCGCGCCTGCCCAAGTCGCCGTGCGTGGCGAAACCGTCTACACGATGGCTGGCCCGCCCATCATGGATGGCGTTGTCTTGATGAAAGAAGGCAAAATTGCCGCCGTCGGTCGCGCGGATCAGATCGACGTGCCCGAAGGATTCAAAGTGTTGAGGGCGAAAGTCGTGACTCCGGGGCTGATCGATGCTCACACCACCGTCGGGTTATCCGGAATCCTCAACTACGATCAAGATCAGGATCAACTCGAATCGTCCGAACCAATTCAACCCGAGCTTCGCGCCATCGATGCGTATAACTCGCAGGAAGACTTGGTCGATTGGGTTCGCAGCTTCGGCGTCACAACGATTCACACGGGACACGGACCTGGCGAATTGATGTCCGGTCAAACCATGATCGTAAAGACGACCGGCAATACCGTGAAAGACGCGATGATGGTGGAATCACGTGCTGTAGCGGTCACGCTTAGTACTCAGGCGCAGAAATCAGAGAGCAAGTCGCCGGGGACGCGTGGCAAGATGCTCTCGATGCTTCGAGCGGAGTTGATCAAGGCGCAGGAATACGCCAAAAAGGTCGACGCGGCGAGCGAGGACAAGGAGGCTGATCCACCCGCTCGCGACTTGCGCAAAGAAACGCTTGTCCGGGTCATTAAGGGTGAACTGCCTCTGTTGGTAACAGCACATCGTTCGCAAGACATCGCTAGTGCGTTGCGTTTGGCGGATGAATTTGAGATTCAAGTCTGGCTGGATGGTGCAGCCGAAGCGCATTTGCTGATCGAAGAAATCGCTGCCGCCAAAGTACCGGTCATCATTCATCCAACGATGGCACGACCCACAAGAGATTTAGAGAACCTCAGCTTTGAAACGGCCAGCAAATTGGTTCAAGCAGGTATACCCGTCGCAATGCAAAGTGGTTACGAGGCCTACGTTCCCAAGACGCGAGTCGTATTGTTTGAAGCAGCGATGGCGGCGGCCAACGGGCTAACGTTGGAACAAACACTCGCCTCAATCACTCTTGATTCCGCACGCATCTTAGGAGTGGATGACCGCGTTGGTTCGCTGGAAGTGGGAAAAGATGGTGATGTCGCGCTCTACGATGGCGACCCGTTTGAGTACACCTCGCATTGCATTGGCGTGATTATCAACGGCACGGTTGTCAGTCAGCAGAAACGCTAGGTCGCGGAACGTCTTTGCGTAACAGACGCCCGTTGCGCTAACGGCGGGCTAAATAGCTAGTCGTTTTTCGATTGGATCGCGGCGAGCATCCCTTTGGCTTTATCCCAGGTTTCCGCTTCTTCGGAGGCCGGTTCACTGCGTGCGGTAATTCCACCACCGACAGGGATTTGCCAAAAGCCGTGAGCCGCCGTGATTGTACGAATCAAAATATTGAAGTCCGCATTGCCACCGCAGCTGATGTAGCCGATTGATCCACAGTAGGGACCGCGCCGATGCGGTTCCAATTGAGCAATCGTTTTCATCGCTTCAATTTTCGGAGCCCCGGTAATACTGCCGCCGGGAAACGTTGCCTGCAGAAGATCCGCAATCGTCTGGTCTTCCGCTAAGCGACCCTCAACGACGGAAACGAGATGTTGGACGTACTCATAACGTTCAATACCACAGAGCTTTCGAACCTGGACGGATTCCGCGTCACACACACGGGAAAGATCGTTGCGCATCAAGTCGACGATCATGACGTTTTCGGCGAGATCTTTGTCGCTGGCTAGTAGCTGATGCGTTAACCGTCGATCTTCTTCGATGTCACCCGTACGAGCCACGGTACCTTTAATCGGACGTGTTTCTACCTGACGATCACGCACCTTCAAAAAACCTTCTGGTGAACTGCTCAGAACGTGAAAGTCTTCTCCGGCGTAGAACGCGCTGAAAGGCGCGGGATTGTGTTCGCGAAGCCGAACATACAGGTCGGGTGCCGTGTCGGTCGCCCGGCAGAGCAGACGCTGCGCAAGGTTCACCTGAAAGGAGTCTCCATCACAGATACGGCGGACGATCTCCTGGACCCGAGCCCGATACTCTCTGCTGGAGAGATTGCTCGTCACACCATCGATCGCGGTAGCGTGTTGGTTAAGAACTGTCGCCGCATGTTCTTTCCAAGTGGAAGCATCCGATTCCGGTTCACAGCTCAACCATCGTTGGACCTGCTCCAGCCGGCTTTGTGCCAGTCGACGCCGTTCATCGGGATCACGTCCGTCGAGGCCTTGGCTGATAATCCACGCCGATTCCTGTTGATGATCCACGGCGATCGTCCAGTCATACAGGCCGAGCGAAATGGCTGACGTCGGTAGATCGTCCATCTCGGCCGTGCCGACGGATTCCAGCCATGTCGCCGCTTCATAGCCGATCAGACCAGCGATGCCGCCTTGAAAAGGCGGTAGGTCCGGATGGAATTCAGTTGGCAGATCGAGGCACCATTGCCGCAGCCGAGGCCAGGGATCGACTTCTCCAAGTTGTGCCACCAGAGTATCGACCGGATCGGCGGTCAGAAACGAGTAACGACCTAAGTCGGAGGGCAGCGGCTGGTCGTTTTCGTCAAGGGATGGCATCACCTCGTTTCGTGGACCACCGGCCGAGGAATCAAGCCATAGGCAGTGCGGAAGATGTTTGAGTCGATCGAACGCCTCTTCTAATCGAAGCGAGAAACCAACAGGCAAACGAACGCTTAGGGGCAGCGTATCGATGGTTGGATTCCGTTGGCTCGCCGCACAACTCATTCGTTTGGACTTGATGGTGGATCGACGGATAGACGTTGCACCGCCGTTCGCACGGACGGATGACTAGAATGAAATTGAATGTCTCGCGTTTGGTCTGTTTGACCGTGGATCAATTCGATCCATAACATTTCTTCCGGCAGCACCGCGGCAACTCGGTCCGCCCATTCAATCAGTGTCCACGCGTCCCGTTGCTCGAACAGCTCATCGACTCCCAACTGCAGGAACTCCTCCTCATCCGCAACTCGGTAGGCGTCCAAGTGATGAATGATTCGCGGTCCTGTTTTACGTTCGGAATCTGGAACGTGGTAGGACTGCAGCAGGGTAAACGTGGGGCTCGTGACATCTGCATGATCGATCCCGGCTCCACGAGCAATCGCCTGTGCGAACGTCGTTTTGCCAGCCCCCAGAGTTCCCGTCAATCCGACAACGATTGGGCACGGTAGAGCATCCAGCAATTCGGTAGCGAGTTGGTCAAGCTGTTGCAGTTCGAGTGCAGTTAGCCGCAGCAGCAAATCGTCCATCGGAAGCTCATTTCAGAATCAACGTGCAACGCGTTAGCCGGCGGCTCGGACAGGGTCGCTGATGCGTGACTTCTTGCCGAGTTCTTTAACCATCTTTGCCTTGTCGTCGCCCATCGCTTTAAAAATCTCACGCTGCTGCTTTGCCCAGTCGTCCCCCAGGGCGATCTCTTTCACGAATAGAAGCTCTGCTTCACAGCCTAGATCCTGCGCGATTCCACGCAATTCATCGACCATCGCGAGTGATATCTCCGCGACTGATTGCACTCGGTAATCGCGGGCGTTGACCAGTCGAGCGGTGTTGCCATACCTGGCCGCTCGCCATTTGTTTTGTCGGACCATCATCGGGTGACAATCAAACTGGTAAGTTCCTTCATCGATCTGATCGCTCAGGTATTTCACCAAGCACTGCATCAGCGCCGCAAGTCCACATACATGATCGATGCTGCCGGGCATGTCGCAGACACGTACTTCGACGGTGCCAAAATTGTGATGCGGACGGACGTCCCACCAAATCTCACGGATCGTATTGATGAACCCGGTCTCGACCATGTGATTGACCAACCAGACGTATTCGCTCCAGTTGCGCATCAGCGTTGGCAGGCCAGCCGTTGGTAAACCCTCCATGAGTTTCGATCGATGGGATTGCAATCCCGTGTCACGATCCTGCCAGTAGGGGCTGCTTGCAGACAATGCCAATAGTGTTGGTAGATACTGCATGATCCGGTCGCAGATCATGACTGCCTTGTCACCGCTGTCGACACCGACATGAACATGTAAGCCGTTGGTGATCAGACGACGCGCTAACTCCTGCAGCAACAGCACCAAGTTCTTGTAACGCTGATTGTCGGTGACGTCCTGATTTTCCCACAATCCGAACGGATGTGTTGCGCCCCACCAGAGTGCAAGATTTTCAGCGTCCGCCGCTTGTTCCACAGCCTTGAGTTTTTTAACCAGGTCTTCGCGTGCTTCGGGAACGCTATGGCAAACGCCGCTAATGACCTCGATGCAACACTGCATCAATTCGTGTTTGACCTCGCTATGCAAAGCGGTGGGTACGCGTTCGATCAGAGCATTCGAACCGCTGACTAGCAACTGTGACTCCGCATCGACAATTCCTAGTTCGATTTCCACTCCGATGGTTGGAGCAACATTGGAGTTGAATTCCAGTTTGGCCATCAATGGACTCCAGCGGGCAAGGCGAGACACAGACGCAATCACGCTGAAAGTATTCTACGATCTTTGGTTGTTGCCGTGGGATCGGTGGCGATTGAAAGATCATCTCAATCGTGTCGCGGATAATGTCCGCACCACGATCGTGCTTAGGTGGACGATGTCCTGGACGGATCAAAGTAGCTGATGACCGCTGCAGCAAACAGCTTGCTGCCGACCGAGAGAGCAGCTTCATCAATATCGAATGCCGACGTGTGCAGTGGAGCGTGTCCAACTTGCGATCCCGCGACACCTAAGCGAAACATCGCGCCCGGTACGTGTTCCAAATAATACGAAAAGTCTTCGCTTCCCATGCTCGAATGCTCGATCCACTCGATGGCACCTGGGCTAAATGACTGTTTGACGCAGTCCGCAAGCAGATCGACGGTTGCCTTGTCATTAATGACGGCGGGCGCCGAATACCCGAGTGTCATCTCAACTTCGCAACCACTCTCACGTGCGATCGACTCACAAACATCTTCCAACGTCTCGAGCGCGAGGTTGCGACTTTCTTTGTCGAGCGAACGCAGTGAACCGTCCAGCTTTGCGGTGTTCGGGATCACGTTGGCGCTGTGACCGGCTTCGATCTGCCCGATCGAAAACACGACCGTTTCGTGAGGGTTTGCCGTGCGGCCAATTCGGCGAAATGCGGACTGGACCCAATGAGTGCAGGCATCAATGGGATCGTTGGTAAGATGCGGCCGCGCCCCGTGGCCGCCCTTTCCTTTGAAGTGAACGTGAATTGAATCGCACGCAGCGGTGAAGTGACCCGATCTCAACCCGATGCATCCGACCGATCGCGTCGGATCGACGTGCAAGGCAATGATGCAGTTGATGTCACGAAGTGCATGGTGATGAATCATGTGTCGCGCGCCGGTGGCCATTTCTTCGGCGGGTTGCAAAATCGCTCGAACCGCAATCGGCCAAGGCAACTTTCGATCGGCTTCCATCGCCGTCAAGATTTGCATCGTCCCAATCACAACACTCGCGTGGACATCGTGTCCACACGCGTGCATCACGCCCTCGACTTGACTTCTGTAATCCACTGCTTTGCTGTCTGCGATGGGCAGTGCGTCGATGTCACCCCGAATGGCGATCCGCGGACCATCGGCGATGTGCGGTGATGTAATCAAGTCGGCGGTAACACCTCGGCCTTCTCCCGGGACGTGCGTCGGGAGATCCAACTTTGACAACGCTGCCGTTAGGAATTCCGTCGTCATGAACTCTTGTTCGGATAACTCTGGATGTTGGTGCAAGTACCGTCGCATGGCGATACGGTCATCGCAAAAACGATCGCTGTAATCGGACAGAACGGAAAGCCAATCGGTCGTTGCTTCGATCAAGGTCGTTATTCGTCGTGGTAATTGGAGGATGTGAATGGCAAGAATATTTCCTGCAACAAGCCTAGCCCGAATTGCCTGCAGGTGAATCCGTTTTGGTGGCTGATTCGGTTCTTGCGGCTGGATCTCGTTTTGTTGAGCAACTCGCTTTCCTAGCGGGTTGCCGTCATTTTCGCCATTCAGTCGCTAATCAACCAGTGGATCCGGATCCGATGCATCGCTCGGTTTTTTACCGCCCCACTTCAAGAGTGCCGGCAAAAACACGAGATCCGCGAACAGCGCGCTTCCGATCGTCAGGATTCCCATCATGGCAAAGATACGGTGGTCTCGGGAATCGCTCAACAGTGCCGTACTAAAGCCGATGACCAAAACTGCGGTCGTCATGATCAAAGCCGTTCCGACACCCACAAAGGCACGCCGAATCGCTTCCTGCTGAGCTGCCCCATCGGATTGCAGCTCCTCACGGTATCTCGTAAGGAAGTGAATCGTGTCATCGACGGCAATACCCAAGCAGACCGTAAAGGCGCAAACGCTGACAATCTCCAGATTCTGCCCCACGATCCACATCAAACTGCCGGTCGCCGCGAGAGGAAACAGATTGGGAACGATCGAGATCAGTCCCAGACGCAACGAACGATACACAAACGTCAGCACCGCAAAAATGATCACGCTAGCGGTGCCCAAGCTGTAAGCCAAATCGAGAACAACACGGTACAGGTTCTTCCAACGCCAAACAGCACCGCCTCCCAATTCCACCAAGAACAGCGGATGCTCGGATTCGATCAAATTGAGTTGTTCTTCGATCCGTTCGAATACGGGGCCGTATGCAGCGATCCCAAGATCCTGCAATCGAAACTCCACTCTCGCTCGACGCGATTCGGGAACAAAGTACGTTCGTTTTAACTCCGGTGGGAGCAGGTCCAGTAACGACATGCGAGTTGAGCAATCTCCTTCACCGGGCAACGCATCGATTAAGTTGCGAATGGAGAGCGGATGGCCGATGAGTTCTTCTTCGCGAAGGATGTCATCCACCTTTTGAACAACGGTGGCGATTTCTCCGTCGTTCGATTTCACATCGGGGTGCCAACGAACTCGAACAACTGCCGTTTCCATTCCACCAAATGCTTTGTCGATGTGGGCCAGCGTCGCAGCCGGTTCACTGTTGGCGGCGAGATTACTGGTTAACCGTTCATCAGGTCGAAGTTTCAAGGTCATCAGTCCGAGCATCAAAGTCGCCGCAATCGCCAAGGCACTCATCAAGCGACTTCGCCGCAACACGAAATCGATGATCACCGACACGCGACTCAGGTTCTTATCCACCAAGTTCTTACCGTAACCGGTTGCAACACGTTTCCCGAGCGGAGTTGTGCATGCGAGTGGGATCACCGTGATGACGGAAATAAACGTCATCAAAACTCCGATCACACAGCTGTAGCCAAACTCACGAACGAGTGGATGGTGGGCCAGAGCGAGCGAACCGAAGCCAATGGCTGTCGTCAATGACGTCAACCAACAGGCCAAACCAACCTCGCGAATGGATTGGCGTGCGGCGTCCGATGCGGGCATGCCCGCCGCGCGATGACGTCGGATTTGCACCATCATGTGAACGCCATCGGTGAATCCAACCATGCACAACAGCACGGGAACAATCACTGAGTTGAATGGACTGTCGTCGAATCCGATGAAGTGAAGCAGGCCGAGTGTCCAGAAAACGCCGAATGCCGGAGCCATCGCGACAATGACGACCGCAGATAAGCCTCGGAAAAGCACAAAGGCGATCAATAGGGCGATTGAGTAGCCAATCGCTTGATACTTCAGTTCATTGGCGCGAGTACTTGCCGCACGACTTAGCTGGATCGGCACTTCGCCGGTGACCGAAAAACGAATGTCAACATCTGGGAATTGCGCGACCGCCTCCGTCGCCGTATCTCGCAACAGATCCGTGCAATCCTTGTCATCGATGACGAACAACCAATCGATCGACACCATCAGCAACATCGTTTTTGCGTCGGGTGAAAGTAATTGACCGGCCACCAGTGGATGATCGAGCGCACGTCGTTTGGCAGCTTCGAATCGTGTCGGGCTCGCATTTCGACTCGGCAGAATCGGTTCTGGCAAGCCGAACACGTTCATCATCGGCGCCTGATCCATCCATAAGACGCTGTTGACGACGTCTAAGTTTTCAATTGCATCAACCGCAGCCCGAATCGCATCGGAGCCGTCAGGTGAGAAAAAACTCTCGCTTTGAGCGACCACAATGACGTCGCCATACGCCACGCGAACGGTCGAGACTCGCGGTGCAGATTCAGAGGAAGGAGCCGTGATCGCGGCTTCACGATCAGCCTCTTTTTCATCATCTTCACCACGGATGAACTCGGACGGCAAAGGCAGGTCATCCGGTATCAGCAAGTAGGGATCGTAATGCCCAATCGCCATGAGCGACGTCCATACGACCAACAGCGTGAATGTGGTGCGTTGGTGGTCGATAATCCAATCGGCCACTCGCCCGAATTGACTCAGCACCGCAACATCCGTCTCAATTCACGCTGTCGTTTTTAAGAGACAGATTCTTCGTCTGAGCTCTGTCATAGGCCTCGGATTGAATCTCTTCACGGCTGATTCGGTCATCGCCGTCATGATCCATATCCCAAAAACCAAACATTCTTACGGAATCAGGTAGTTCCTGTTCCGTGATGAAGTCATCGCCGTTCCTGTCAAACCGTTTCATGTATCGATCCGCAAATGATTCTGCTTGCTGGATCCACTGTTCCCGCAATCGCTTTCGACGTTTTTTGTAATCCTCCGCTTCCTGCAACGAACGACGTGAGCGTTCATCGGTGTACACCTGACCGTCATTCGCAATCGTCTTTCGTTTTGCCATGGGTTGCGCGACGGTGATGAAGGCCAACGCCATCTCCTGCCATGTTTGGTCACCCCATGAAACATACTCGTTGGGATCAGGGTTATTGGGATTCTCGTTTGAGTTGTCAAACACGGCCGTGAATTTCAATTGATCCACGGATTCGAGTGGCATCGGGGAGGTGAGCTCATAATTGTGCTGCCAGTTGAAATCGTACGCCGGCACATCCAACAACGTTTCGGTCTGATCATCTTTTCGAACATTGAATTGGAACGACTTGCCGCGGAGATGCATGTGCGGCGTTACGGCCAAAAGCGACCCGTCTTTCGGGAACCAATTGACGTTTCCCTTCACAGGATATTCGGCCGCGTTGGGAGGGATTTCGAATTGGTGATTGATGGCTGCAAGCGCATAGACTTCGTGAGTCACGGTTTCGCGATCCGCAAACACTAAACCAAGCCGCGTCAAATCCTGTTCGGTTTTACCGGTGGGTGTGTAGTGCATTTGAAAGACGATCTTTGATCCCGGCGCGATGCGTTGCGCGTAACCGGATGGCAATTCCCCACGTATCTGACCGGGCACGTAGGCAGACAGCAGACTGATGTCTCGAAAATCTCCACTGTCGGGCGGACGCGTAAACGCGATGCAGTGGTGAACGACCGCGGCGTTACCGGGAATCACTTGTGCGGCACGCACCCAGCGTTCTTCCTTGAATCCTGGATCGATGACGAAGTACTGATATTCGACCGTGCCGTCGGCTGGCACAGAGAACGGTTGATTACTGATGGGAAATATCGCGTCGGGTTCTGCCGAAAGTCTCCACCCGCTGACGTACTGCTTCGGTTCTGGTAGATCCGAAGCATTCCCATACGGCATGCCGACCTCCACCCAACGCTGGAACGTCAACTTGTCCGCGTCACTCATTTGACGTGCGTTCAGGAACGAACCGTGATTGGGGTTCGCATGCCATGGCGGCATGCGACCGTTGTCCATCACTTCCAAGCACATGTCTGCCCAGCCGACGACCTCGTCGTATTGATCCAAAACAAACGGCCCGATCTCACCGTCGCGATGGCACTCGATACAGTGCTGTTGCAGGACACGCACGACCTGATTGCAGAAGGTCACGTTGTGGGGATTCTTGTTGTTCGATTCCCGCGGAAGAGAAATCAAACAGCCGACGGCCGTAGTACGCGGCGTCTTGATGGGTTGGTTGGTCACCAACTGCTCGATCGCATCACGCAAGTCGTTCGTTGAGGCTTTCTTTCGCGACACACCGACTTGAAACTGATCGTCGATGCGACCCTGATAGCGGATCACGCCCATTCGATCGACCACGAACACTTCGGGAGTCCTCGTGGCTCCGAACTGCAATGCGACTCGCCGGTCAAAGTCTTTTGCCAATGGAAATGACAACCCGTGTGTCAGGCCATATTCCGAAAGCTCTTCCATCGAATCCTGAACATTGCTGTTGATTCCAATGAATCGAACGCCGCGTTCCGCGTATTCGTCTGACATCCGCTGTAGTCGTGACGCGTAGATTTTCGCCAACGGGCATTCGGTGCCCAGGAAGCAAATCACGTCACACTTGACCGTTGGATCTGTCGACAGTGCTACCGTTTCGCCGTCGGTCGTAGGCAAAGAAAAAGTATCGACCTGTGTCTGACCCGAGACTTGGGATGCAGACACAACGGAAACGATGAACGCAAGTAAATAGATGATTCGCATGGCCCCGACAGTCTATCGGTTACGGTGCAGTGTCGCCAAGACGATCATCGATGGGCCGCCAAGACGATCATCGATGGGCCGCCAAGACGATCGCGGATTAGCCGCTAAGTTGAACGCGGGTTGGCTGTTATGACGGCAGCGGCGAGCCCAAGAGTTCCGTGAAGGCATAGTCGATTCCGAAACCGGTCAAGATTCCAAGCTGAGCAAGAACGATCAGCTGGTGGCTGGCGGGTCGGTTTTTGCCGCCCAGAAGCATGGTTCCACCGATCAAGATCACGGTCATCGAAGTTAAAGGCGCAAACGGCAACCAGGGAGTCCCCAAGAACTGGATGTAAGTCGCGAGCAAGATGAGTGATGCAATGGCGACACGAGGACGCGGCACAAACGTGATGGGATCGGCCAATTGCGGCTGAGGGAGATTCATCGAATTGGATAACCGGGCGGAATCGACCAACATCCAAAGGAACAGAGCAGCAAGGATCACGCCGAGGTAGAGCGGGAAATTTGGGAGCTCCATCTGTTTCTGTTCCGCAACCGATTCAAATTGATTGACGGTTTGTTCGATTCGCACGGAAAGAGACTCGCCTCGGTCGAACACCGGATCAACTCGAATCCGTCGAAGCTCACTTCGGACGGTTTCGTTTTGAATGGCTTTTTCCAAGAGGTCGGCGAAGAACGTCAGAATTTCCGGCGGTGTTCCTTTGGGCGCCCACCAGTAGTTTGCATTGTTCAGCAAAACGGGCGATCCCAACTCCGTTGCTGTTGGAACTTCAGGGATGGACTCGTGTCTCTGCTCGCTCAATAAAGCGATCGCGCGCACGTCTTGATCTGGAGGAGCGTCCGCGCCACGACGGAAGTCCAAGTACTCCGACAGAGAAAAGATCCCGGCTTCCAGGTGACCTCCGATGATTTTGGTGTAGCGATCGGCACCACCTCCGGACGAGACAATGGTGAATTCCGCACCCGGAACGGTTTTCTGCAACTGCAACGTCGCGAAGAAGGCTGGTGCTCCTTTGTTCGCGGCGAACCGAATGGTGTTGGGTTCCTCTTTCGCGGCCTCGAGTAGATCCGTGAGATTTTGGAATGGCGAATCGCTTCGAACCAAAATCACCATCGCCATCTCGCCGGTCATCGCAATCGGTTCAAACGCCTCGGGACCGTACGTGACCGTCCCGGCCAGTTTGGCCGTGATGATTGCGTTGTGATGGCACAAGATTTTGTAACCATCCGGACTTGCGTTTTTGACTTCACGACTGCCGATGGTTCCGATGCCACCATCTTGATTCAAGATCACCAGTGGTACGGGCAATAAGTTGTCTTCGGTGATTCCGCTGGAAACGATTCGAACAAACGTGTCGCTGCCGCCACCGGCCGCATAAGGAACAACGACTTGAATGGGGCGATTGGGAAACTCGTCACCCACCGGCGCAGCGCGCCGCGACCACGAGCCGATCAGGAAAACGATCGTCGTCATGGATAATGCATGCCAGACCCACCAGCCGATTTTCATTCGCTGTCCACTCCCAATTCGGAGCGGTACCAACTTCTCGCCGCCGTCGCGACCAGCATGCCGGCGGCGATCGACAAAAAGAGCAGCGACAGAGGGCTGGTGACCAATGGCCAATAGCTGCCACCGGTCGCTTGTAAACCGAGGCTGAGGTTTTGTTCCGCGATCGGGCCGAGCACGAATCCGATGATGAAAGGTGGAAGCGGAATGCGGAGCGATTCCATGGAAAAGCCAAGCAGTGCGAAACCGATCATCACCCAAACATCAAACAGCCGGTGTGAAAGCGCGTAGGAACCCACTACACAGAAACACAAAATGACCGGAAGTAAATAGGCTCTTGGAACATGAACCACGCGTGCAAGGAGTCGCATCGACGCGAGCATCGTGATGGCCATGACGATGTTGGCGATTAGCATCGCACCCATGATCGTGTAGACCATCGCTGGGCTTTCTTCGAGCAGCCGTGGGCCCGGTTGAAGTCCGTGAATGACCAACGCTCCTAGCAAGACAGCTTCCGCGACACTTCCCGGCAATCCCATCGCTATCAGGGGTATCAATGCACCACCGATGGTTGCATTATTTGCAGCCTCCGAGGCGACGATCCCTTCCTCTTGCCCCGTTCCAAACTTTTCCGGCGTTCGAGAAAAACTTCTTGCGACACTGTAAGCAGTGACAGATCCAATATTGGCACCGATGCCGGGCAGGATACCGATCCACGTTCCAATCACGGACGAACGGACCAGGTTAACGCTGTGACGAATGGCATCGGAAAGTCGAATCAAAACCGATTCGCCGCGCAGTCCAATCTGCTGTTCCGATTGCTGTTCCATATGATGAATGTCACGCAGAACTTGATTCACTGCGAACAAACCGATCAAAACCGGCAACAACTGAAAGCCATCGTTCATTTCCGTGATGCCGAACGTTAAACGCGTTTTTCCGGTAGCAGCGTTGACGCCCGGCATTGCCAAGAAAATGCCCAGCATGCCGGAAAACAGTGACCGCGATAAGCTGACACCGCCGATGGTCGCGATTAACACTAACGCCATCATCACCAGAGAGAAGTATTCGAAGTAACCGAACTTCGCCGATAGTCGCGCGATGGGGCTCGTCAATAAAACCAAGAACATCCAGGAGATCGTTCCGCCGACGAAAGACGCTAGAACTCCCAGTCCGAGCGCGCGCCCCGGGCGACCTTGTTGCGCCATCGGATAACCGTCTAGCGTCGTAATAATCGACGCGGGCGTACCCGGCATGCGAAGAAGCGTCGCCGTGATCATTCCGCCACTGACGGCACCCACGTAGATGCTGATTAGAAACGCCATCGATAACAGCGGATCGGCACCGTACGTCAATGGCAACACCAAGGCAATCAGCATCGTGCCCGTTAAGCCGGGGATCGCCCCGACAAAAATCCCGAGTGCTGTTCCGACGAACACGACCGACAGTCCCCAAGAACTGGTCAGTGTCGAAAACGCTTGTTCAAGACCCGGCATAAATCCTCGTGCGTCACGCTCCACGTGACGATATCGTTGTTTTGGTCCAAATCAGTGATTGCTTCGCTTTGAAGATATCGTCCGAAACTCATCGTTTCGAACTCATCTGGCGTTCGACCAACTAGACACGTGCTTTCTCGACTGATCCCAATGCGTCGAGAGATGCTTGTCGAGTCTTCAGGAGTGATTCGATTGCGTCGATCGATGATTCGTCAAGCGTACGTGTTCCGGCTACGACGGTCTGCTCAATCTGCTCAGGCCGACGCGATCCGACGATCGCCGCCGTGACCGATGGTAATCGCAACACCCAAGCAACGGAAAGTTCGGCCACTGTCCAGCCCAGGTCTTTAGCGAGGGAGCCCAGTTTCGAAACGAAATCCAGATTGATTTCTAACTGCGGTGATTGAAATCGCGGATCGGATCGTCGGTGATCATTGTCCGCGAGTGTCTTTGCGCGTTCGGCATCGAACGATCCGGTCAGCAAACCTTTCCCCATGGGGCTGTAACAAATCACCCCGATTTGATGTTCGTGACAGAACGGCAGAATGTCGGTCTCGACGGCACGAGAAATCATGCTGTACGGCGGCTGAAGCGATGTGATCGGGTGGATCGCTTGCAGCCGTTTCATCTGCGCGACGCTGTGGTTGGAGACACCGATCCAGCGAACTTTACCTTGCTGCTTTAGATCAACCAGGGTCTGCCAACCTTCCTCGATCTGTTCGTCTGGCTCGGGCCAATGCATTTGGTACAAGTCGATGCAATCGACTTGTAATCGTTTCAGGCTTGCCTCGCATTCGGCGATGATGCTTTGCCGCTGCAACGACTTCCCGATTTCACCACCGCCCTCATTGGTGCGTCCGCATTTGGTCGCGATCAACGGTCGGTCGTCAGCCGACACTTCAGCGACAGCGCGTCCCACAAGCTCTTCGCTTTTTCCGAAACCATAGACCGCCGCGGTGTCGATCCAGTTGATACCTAGGTCAATCGAGCGGCGAATGGTCGCTATGGCTTCGGCGTCATCTTGATCACCCCAGCCAAACTTCCAGTCTCCGCCTCCGATTGCCCAAGTTCCCAAACCGATCACGCTGATCGACGTGCCACTGTTTCCCAATTCACGAAATTGCATCGTTCGCTGCTCCACCGAGTCGAGGATCGCAACATCATAGCGTCTCTTCGCTTGCCTCGGCTGCACGTTTCCGATGGAGATCGATCCCATGTCGGCAGGGCGGGGACTTTCGATACGAATCCGCCCTATTCGTTGGTCAGCATTTGGACATCGAGCGGTCCTTGTTCATCGTCCCGCTTCCAGAAGCTGTGACGGAATGGCAAGGAGAATTGGATGCCTGCTTTCTCGAACAGTTCGAACAGTTGAAAATTGATCGTCTCGTTGAACTGATAAAACTTCCACAGGTCTGGTGGAGCGAACCAGTAGACAACGTGGATCACAAATGCGTCCGAATCAAATTCCTCAAAGAAGACGCGAGGCGGCCACTGCGGATCGAGTTCCTCGCGCTCATCTAGGATTTTGCGGATGCTTTCGACGGCCGTTTGCACTTTGGCTTTCGGCGTATCAAGCGGCAAGCGGATTTTCGTGACGCGACGGATGTTCTTTCGCTTGCCGATGTTCTCGATTTCCGCATCCGCCATTAGATCGTTTGGGATGGAGATCAGGTGGCCCGTTTGAAACTCACGGATCTTTGTCGAACGCAATCCAATCTCTTCGACCGTTCCATCAAAACCCTTGGCAATGATCCGGTCCCCAGCCCGATACGGTTGATCGAATAGAACGGTCACCGTTCCGAATAGACCTCGGACCATTCCCTGTGCTGACAGCGCGATCGCAAGGCCACCGATCCCGGCACTGGCCAGCAACGTGGTGATGGGAAAGCCGAGATGTTGTCCGCCTTCAAGGAAGACAAGGATCGCTACGACAATACCACCAATACGACAGATAATCCGCGTCAACTGAATGTCCAAGACACCCGCACGGTCACCGGACAATGCAAGTGCCGAATCGGCCAGACGTGAACTCGTCGCAAGTATCAACAGGATGGTCAACATCAACAGCGTGAGGTTCGCAAAGAACTGTGCGATGTACAGCAGATTGCTACGGATCGTTAGGAAGTCTTCCAAGGCGATGACGTAGAAGAACGGCACCGGTACAGCGACCAAAGGGATCAGCAACGCGAGCCAATACCGCAGCAGTCCCTGTTCGCGAGCGCGAACGCCTTGAACCCGTCCATACCAGGCAGCCCATCCAATGATGGCCAGCGATAACACGGTAGCGATTAGTAATCCGATCCACTGCCAGATCGCGAGATTGAAAATGCGATACTTCATCCAGTCGGGAAGCTTTGCAACGAACGCCGCCAGTTCGGGGCTCGCCGGTGTCGTCAACCACCAACGATGGAAACCGGGCGACGTCGGTCGCCCTTCTTCGCGATAGGGACGACGCTTTAGGTTGTCATACATCTCCGTTGCTTTGGCGACGGTACCCGGAGCAAACAAGAACTGCCCACGTCGATCGCCTTCCGTGACTTTTGCGATCGTGATTCGGCTTCCGGGAACATCCCACTGCAACAGACCCTCGGAACTCTCTGTGCGACCGAGATCTTCGACACCGGGAATCTCTTCATCGGGAGGAAGATCCAGCCGATCGAGGACTTCTTTTAAGCAGATCGCAACTTCGCCGGCATACCAATCCCGCGCATATTCAGGTGTCTGGCTCATGTCCAAACAGCCTGTGATCTTTCTGGCCAGTGGTAAGAACTTTGGGTCGTTGCGATTCAAGTACGGATCCGATTCGATCTCGTCGTACATCTCGTTGAACGCATCCAGGAATAAGTTCAACGTGCCGCGAGGACTCGACGTATCGAGCGATAACTGCGGTCGCTTCTTTGTCGCCTTGCTGAGACGCCCACTAAAATCAGGTGATGTCGGCCGGCCGTCAGTGCGATAGTCAAGCGAGCGTACTAACCCAAATGACTTGGCTGCGTCTTTGACGGTTTGTTGCGAGAACCGATAGACCGTGTTGCCGGCGTCCCCGGACGATCGCGTAATGGTCAGTCGCGTGTTGGGGATTTGCCATCCGAGAATTCCATTGTCGACATCGATCGAGTCGGGAACGTCCGCGTCATCCGGAAGCTCGATTCGATCGAGCACCTCTTTGAGAAAGGCTGCTGAAGAAATACCGCTGGAGTCGCGAAGTTCCGGTGGCAGCCCACTCAGGTCGAGGCAATCGAGGACGCGGGATGTCGCTGATTGAAATCGCTCAACGTTGAGCGTTTCCTCCGCCAGCACCGCATGCACTTCATTGCAGGCAGTGATAAAGCTGTTCAGTGTTGCGCGGGGCGAGGATATGTCCGACGGACGCAAAGCACCGAGTCGCTGGTCTTGTCCAAGCAGGGATGTCGAAGCAACTGCCCATGCCAAGAACAGGAGCAACGGACGCAAACAGGGCACGTAAAGTCGGTACATTCCGATCAGTCGTTCTTCGGAGGTCGGCAAAACGCGTCGATCGACGCTTAGAAACGTAGCCCACCAAAAGTGGTACGGCACCAACCGACATCACGAAAAAGCAAGGAGAGAGCATCGTGGGGATGCGTCTCGAAGACCTGAAGAAACTTTGACGGGGGGTAAACGCGGAGTGCGCGAAGTCGCAGAGAAGATTTACAATTTGGAATTCCATACCGTCAACAAAAAGGGGCAAACATGACGGAGAATGAAATTTCACGGAAAACGATTGGTTGTGCAATTGAAGTGCATCGCCAGCTTGGACCGGGGCTGTTGGAGTCAGTCTACGAGGAAGCGTTGTGTTATGAGCTGTCGATGGCCAACCTGAATTTCGATCGGCAATTGCGTGTGCCGATTAAGTACAAACAGATTCGGCTAGCATCACCACTTCGAATCGATCTTATGATTGAGGACCGGCTGATCATCGAAAATAAGGCGACTGCTGGGATCACGGCCGTCGAAAAACAACAGCTGTTAACCTATTTGCGTTTAAAGAACGTAAAGCTTGGGCTGTTGATCAATTTCAATGTGCAGCGTTTGGTCGATGGTGTTCACCGTATCGTGAATGGCTTGGAAAACTGATTAAACGCAGAGTTCGCAAAGCCGCAGAGAGTTGGTTTCTCTGCGTTGACCTCTGCGGCTTCGCGGGCTTTGCGTTTAATCGATGCCTTACTCTTCTCCTCGCAGGATGCGTCTTACCCTCTCCAGCCTCACTTTCAGCTCACTTTCGAATCCGCGATCCACCGGATCGTAGTATTTGCGATCGACTCCTAGGTACGTTTGCTCTGCGATACCGTCTTCCGCGTCGTGCGAGTATTCATAACCTTCGCCGTGACCGAGTTCGCTCGCGCCTTGGTAGTGTGCATCGCGTAGGTGCTTTGGCACGGGGACGATTTCTTTTTCTCGAACATCGCGTCGCGCGGCTCCAATGGCTTTCGTCGCTGCGTTGCTTTTGGGCGCGAGAGCTAGGTACGAGACAGCTTGGCTGAGCGTTAATTGACATTCGGGAAGGCCGATGAACTCACAAGCCTGCATCGTGGAAACGGCTACGACGAGTGCTTGCGGATCTGCGTTCCCGATGTCTTCGCTGGCCAGGATCACTAACCGGCGGCAGAGGAAACGGATGTCTTCACCCCCTTCGAGCATTCGCGCCAACCAATACATCGAAGCGTCCACGTCACTGCCTCGAATACTCTTAATCAAGGCGCTTGCCAGATCGTAGTGATCATCGCCGGTCGCGTCGTAGCCACCGAGTCGACTGCCCAACGATTCCACCGCGACATCGCGCGTGACGACGGCCTCTTGGTGCTGGCAGCTGAGAACGGCGACTTCAAGCGCAGAGAGTGCGCGACGTGCGTCACCTTCGCTTGCCTCGGAAAGGTATTGCAGCGCTTCAGGTTCCACCGTGATCTCGATCGAGCCGAGGCCACGTTCACGATCTGCCAAACTTCGCTTTAGTAACTCGGCTACGTCCTCCGTCGAGAGCGACTCGAGTTGAAACAACTGGCTGCGACTGAGCAAAGCCGCGTTGACGGCGAAGAATGGATTGCTGGTCGTGGCACCGATCAGCGAGACAACACCTGCCTCAACATCGGGCAACAACGCGTCTTGCTGACTCTTGCTGAATCGATGGATTTCGTCGATGAAGAGCAGCGGTCTCGGCTGTCCGGTTGCGACGACATCCGCTGCCCAGGCCAACACTTCGCGAACATCTTTGACGCCGCTGCTGACAGCGCTCAATGTACGCAGTTCGCTCCCGGTTTCGATTGCCAGCAAATGTGCCAGCGTCGTTTTTCCGGTTCCGGGTGGTCCCGAGAGCAGGATCGATCCCAAGCGGGAAGCATCGATCATGCGTCGGAGCAGTTTTCCAGGACCGAGGATTTGCTGCTGACCGACGAATTCGGAAAGTCGGCGTGGTCGCATTCGAGCAGCGAGTGGCTGCGCGGACTCGAAATTCTGTTTTTCAAGATCTTCGAAAAGAGAGCGAGATTCAGCCACAATGGACTCCCGATGCGAGAAAAGCGGAGTCACATGGTAGCGATTGATGCTCAGGCCGCGGGAGGACGCAATCTCGCGTCAACTCGCATCTTCAGCGGTGCAGCCCTTCCGCGATTTTCTGCGGGATCGTGCAGCCGCGAGAGGCAACGGTCTGTTATTCGCCACTGCCGTTACAGTTGCACTTTGAAGCGGCGTGCTCGCGCTCGCTCTGTTCTTTCTGCTGCTTTTCCAGCAAAGACCGAATCAATCCCGGCAGAGGATCGCAGTTTTTCGTTGGCAACTCGGACGCTTTGGCCGTCGCGGTGCCACCGGTACGTGTTTCAGACATGGTTTTCACTACCCCCGATCTACCTACCACCAGATCGAACCTAACGTCCGATCCAACTCTATGTCCCACCCATCGTCTTTTCCAACACTATTTCTTGCTACCTTAAGAAATTTAATAGCGAATTTAGTTCCAGCAAAAAACAGCAGTTCGTGTACGAAAGGCCGGACTATTCGATTCCCCGTCGACTGCTAACATTGTTAGGCCATGACAACTCAACACTTTTATCGGATCGACCGCCTTTCCGTCGTCGATGTGGGCGGACAGGACGCCGATACGATCTTGAACAATCTGACGACGAATGACATGAAGTCGTTAGAGGCAGGACAGGGGCGAGAGACATTCGTCACGGAAGTGCGAGGGAGAAGTCTCAGTCATGCGTTTGTTTACCGGCAGGAAGGCGGACTTCGATTAATCAGTCCTGAAGGCCCATCCGAGGCAATTGCGGCTCACGTGGATCGCTACACGATCCGGGAGGACGCAACGCCAAGCATTTTGGATAACCAGTGGGTGGGATTCGTCGTTCCGCCGGGAGAGATTTGGGAGCCGATTGCGGAAGCCCTCGGTGCTCCAAAATCGAAGGATCCGTCCGAACCGCTTGTCAGTTTTGAATGGGAGTGGAATGGCCATTCCGGCACCGCCTACGAAAATCGATGGTTGGGCGAGGGCACGCTGTTGCTGCTGCTGGATCGATCCAAGGCGGACATCGCGTCCGAGCAGGAGGGTGCTCGATTGGGCGATGAGGCCGACTTTCATTCCGCTCGCACCATGGCCGGATTTCCTTGGTTCGGCATCGACTTGAATGAAAAGAACCTTCCCCAAGAGGCGGATCGCGACTCGCTAGCCATTTCCTTCACGAAAGGTTGTTACCTTGGTCAGGAAACGGTTGCGCGACTGGATGCTCTGGGAAAAGTTCAGAAGAAACTGGTGCAATGGAAAGTCGTCGACACGGTGCCCACCGCAGGGACGCCCCTGAAAATGGGAGAGAAAGTGGTCGGACGGCTGACTAGTGTGGCTGCCGAGGGTGACGGTTGCATTAGTATCGGGATGGCCCGCCGTACCCATTTCGATCCTGGCAGCACCGCGGAAGGCAGCGACGAAACGACGGAAACGACATTCACGGCAACGGTGCTCTAGTGCTTCAGAGCTCGTTGCCTTCGCTCAATCATTGAAAAACCTTGTCGGCCAACTTTATGGGTTCAAGATCCAATCACTCGATCGAACAGTTCAATGAGCTCATGGATCGAGTCCGAACGGGTGACGAAGCCGCAGTGACGGATCTGTGGAACGATTACTACCAGCAACTCGTTCGGATGGCCGCGGTTCGTCTGCCGGGTGGTTTGAAAAGAAGCGGTGATGAAGAAGACATCGCGCTTTCGGCCTTCCACAGTTTTATCGCGGGTGTTCGGCAGGATCGCTTTCCCGATCTCAGTGGCCCAGACAACCTTTGGGGCTTACTGATCACGTTGACCGGCCGCAAAGTCCACGCGCACATGCGTCACCAGACCCGAAAGAAGCGTGGTGGCGGAGCCGTGCGAGGGGAGTCCGTCTTCCTCGATCCCAGTGGTGAAGAGAAATCGAGTGGTATCGGGGGCGTGACCGGTTCATCCGAAGCAGCCGACATCCGCGCGGAGTTAGCCGAAGCGTGTGACGTGTTGTTAGAACAGTTGGGTGACGAGCAACTGCAGCAGATCGCCATCATGCGCATGGATGGCTACCTCGTCGACGAAATCGCGAAACAGCTGGACCTCAGTAAACGAGCCGTTGAACGCCGACTTCAACTGATCCGAAAAGTCTGGAGCGAAGCGGAAGCAGCGGAATCGGAAGACGAATGAACAGCTCACTCAGCGATGGAAGCAGCTGTGTGAATCGTGACACACCAGAGGTGTGATCAAAACTGGATAACTGATGAGCTTAAGCGATCTACCCGCAAGCGAACTGGCGCGACTGGACGCTGTCTGCATGGAATACGAATCCATGTTGCGTGTCGGTAAGTCACCAGACATCGACAAGTTGGTAGCGGATCATGGTGGTGCTTACGAATCGTTGTTGAGGCGAGAACTCGAGTTAGTTCGAGACGAGATCGTCAGCAATCATGACACGCGTCCGATGACCGGTCCGACTCGCTACGATCCCGGTGACGTCGATGGCGATTCGCTGCCGAAAGCCAATACGACGATTGGCCATTTTTTGGTGCAGGAGCTAATCGGGCGCGGCGGGATGGGCATGGTTTTTTCCGCTGTCGATAAGCGGCTGGACCGTCGTGTCGCGATCAAGATGTTGGGGGTTCCTGCCGCTGACCGCAAAGAACTATCAGAGAGGTTTGATCGCGAAGCTCGTGCGCTCGCGGCCCTCAGTCATCCAAACATCGTCGAATTGTTCGATGTCGGAGTCTTCAACGGGCTGCCCTATGCCGTCATGGAGTATTTGGACGGAGAACTGTTGAGTACGCGTCTTGAAGCGGATCCACTCAAACCGGATGAAATCCGCTCGTTGGGCGCATCGATTGCCGACGCACTCGCTGCCGCGCATGAAGCTGACGTGGTTCATCGGGATCTTAAGCCCGAGAACATCATGTTATTGAAGCGGATCCAACGGTCCAGTGATTCGGATGTGCCGGAGGAGATTAGGCAGCCGACCAGCGGCGGCTGGATCGCAGTGAAGCTTTTCGATTTTGGACTCTCCCGCGCACCGCTGGATGGATTCGCTGATAGCGACTACCCAGCACTCCAAGGCGGCAGTGATCATTCGAAAACTCGTGAGGGTGTCATCTTGGGGACGCCCGGATACATGGCACCCGAACAGGCACGCGGCGAAAAAGTGACGCCGCTCGCGGATATCTTTTCGCTCGGCTGCATCTTGTTCGAGGCGTTTTACGGGCATCGTCCGTTTGAGGGCCGGACGTATGCAAAACGATTCGCTGCAACCCTTCACCACCAACCCGATACGGACCCGGAACGGCGATTGGTTGATCGCGACTTGGCAAACCTGATTGATCGATGCCTGGCCAAGAATCCGTCCGAACGGCCGCAGTCGGCGATTGAGATTGCAACCAGTTTGCGACATCGGCCACGTGGGCGTTCAACGGTGGAAGATCAGAACAACCGTCGCCAATGGATGATTGCCGGATCGGTCGCGATTGCGGCTGCAGCAGCCATTCCGCTGTGGATGGGACGACGTGGCGAAATACTCAATGACATTCAATCACTTGCGGTGCTTTCCATCGTCTATGTGGAAGAGGACGGAAACGATGACGAGGCGTCGGCCACGGACGCGAACAAGTCGATTCAGGAAGATTCAGAGCAACTCCCCGCTCCGATCGGAACCGCACCGCTTGATCCAGGTGAACAGATCTCAGCGATGTTGGTGCATGAACTAACCCGCTTGTCCGATTTGAGTGTGCCAAGGTTCCGTCCACTCGTCGCCGAAACACCGGAGCAGTTCCGTTCGCTCGGCGCGGAGTTGGATGTGGATGCAATGTTGACCGGAACGCTACGTAGAATCCGACAAGGCGAGCTCACCTTTGCGGAAATCGATTTGCAGATCATCTCTTCCGAAACCGGCAATCAGCTTTGGGGTCGAAGGCTTCAGTCGGACACCCCCGATAACCTGTTGCAGCAAAGCAAGCTGGCGAAAGACATCGCGATGGTCATCGGGCAGCGGCTAACGTCGACGGCGGACGAATCTGAGCCTCCTTCCTATGACAAATTTGGCTGTTTGGTCGATGGAGAAGCACGGTCCGATCCCGACTCCCCGGAAGGCTTGCAGATGGCACTGATGTGCTTTGAAAAAGCCAAAGAGATTGACCGCCGGTTCATCGAGCCATTGGAGGGCGTTGCCCTGACCTCGATCACGCTGGCCGCACAGTCCGACAGCGAACGAGCTGCCGAGTTAATCGAGCAATCGCGGACACATGTCGATGCAGCCCTAAAGATCGACAAGGCTTCGATCGATGCGCGGCTGGCTCAGGCCATGCTGGACTGGCAGACGGTCGGCCGATTTGACGGCGCCGAGCGTGCGATCGGTGAATTGGCGATTGTCGCTCCGAATCATTGGCAGGTACACCATCAATTGGGGCTGTTGCTGTTGACGCTTGGGAAAACACGCGACGCGTTTCGCTCTTTTCAAGAAGCACAAAGCCTGAACAGTGTTTCGGTGATCGCGAGAGTCGATCTAGCTCGCGCTAGATGGATCAACGGGGATACGCAGCGAGCCATCAGCGATACCAAGCGTGTGGCCAAAAAATTCAAAGCGAACGCGCTTGCGCACGGACTGTTAGTCGATATCTACGAACAGTTGGAGCAGTACGAACAGGCCGCCGCCATCCTGGGAATCGAGAACACGAATGTTTCCCAGCGATCAGACTACTTTCGAGTGCGTGAAACGACTTTGGCGGAGTTGCCCTATGGGCCTTTCGGAGCCGACTGCAACGCTGCGATTCTGCAATCGCGTTTGGGGGAACTGGACGAAGAAGCCGTTGCCATTTTGATCGATTCGTCTCTGCCAATGCTGAGGTATCTGTTGGCGGTTCACCCGGCGTTCGACCGAGCGCGTCAGCTTGAGAGAGTGAAGGAAGTGTTGCCTTAAACAAGTTTGGTTGACATTGAAGTTTGGTTGAGATCGCGCACAACGTTACTCTTGAACGCGGATGTCACACCGTGAGCGCCGCGTAAACGCGTTCCGTGTTACGACCGATCCAGAGCGTTAACGGTTGGTCTCCGGTTTTGCGAAGCGACTTGAGGATCTTGGACGGGTCGTGGTCTGTGCCGCGAACTTTCAACGTTTCCGCGTAGGCATTTCGATCGCGAAGTTCTTTTCGGATGATTTTTAAATCACAGCGACCATGCCAAATCACCGTGGAGACGATTGCCATCGCTTCGCCTTCGGGCCAATCGTCTTGATCGGTCGTCAGAAACCCCGTCGGGCCGCCGATCATGCTGAGGCCGAACGTCTCCGCGAAGGCCACCGTCAATTCACCAGCACGAATCGCTGGATCTGGGTCAACGAGTTTCGCTTTGGGTTGCGTGACAGAGTTGCCTGGTGACTTCCATAAATCCACTGCTTCCGCCGGCGGAGCAAAAAGACGCGTTGTCGCATCTGCTGCAATCATCACGGCCGACCGCCCGCTCGCCGGCAATGCATTTCTGTCGACAAGTTCGCCGCATAGGAGCGTCTGCTCGCGTACCGAGCGTTGCAGTGAGATCCAACACCGATGTTGAAGGCTCGGGAGCATTTCGTCCGAAAGACGGGCGGCGGGAGCAAGTTTGACCATCGTGGGAAAACGATCGGCGGTTTCCTTGACCCATTGCCATTCCGGTTCGTAACCATCGACGGCCGTGTGGCGCCGGTCCGAAACACGGCGATCTGGATCGATATGTAATTGCGAATCTTGCAGTCCGGAAAAACCCATCGGAAGAAACGACTCAACCTCCTGACATCGAACTTCGACTCGCTCCGGATGGTCACGCCGACGCAAGTTAACCTTGGCCATCGCTGCAATCAGCGGATCGCGGTCGATGGCTGTGATTGAGACGCTTGCGGGGAATTGCATCGCATCACCACCGACGCCGCAACACAGATCGACGATCGAGTTATATTCCACCCATCGGGACTTGTGCTGTGCCACTTGCCATGGGGTGGCTTGTTGGAGAGAGCGATCGTTTACCCACCAAACGCCGGGCTCAGTTGATTCGGAGCCAGTGCGTTCAGATTCCGCGAATCCCAGTTTCTTGATGGCTTTGGATTGCAGGCGAGCACTTTCCAAGACGATCGTGCAAGCCGGTTCGGAGACGAATCGACGCAATCGTTGGATCGCTCGAGGCGTTGAGCCGGTGCGAATCAGTTCGCGAAGGTGATGTTCATTCGCCTGCAGCTGCGTGGCAATCTGATCGGCGCTGCCGATTGGGTATTCTGTCATGGCTTTGACGATTCTAGGCGATCATGCGATCGGGAAGAACGCAGGGCGATCCAGAGAAGAATCGATTGAGCCAAGCCGTCACGTCGATAAGGGATCACAGGTTGATGGGTCTTCATCGCTTGAAGCGTCTGTCAACCAACACCTGCTTCCTACCACATGATTGTGATGCTGATCCATGTTTCGCATCGTTCGAAATTCTGCTGTGCTCGCCGTGATGGCGGGCGGAATGTACACGGCTTTGGAAACGCAACCTGGCCGAGATGCCGTTACTTCCGTGATGTCGACCATTCAGGGCGACACCACTTTGGTCAGCGCATCAGACGATCAATACGGCGCCAACGCGCACCATGAGGTCGAGCAGATTCGTCGCTCGCAAGGTGACAAGTTTCGCTACGACCAATACATGGCCGAAAAACTGGGTGGAATCCCAGCCGATCGTTCAGAAGCTCCGAAGCTCGTCGGGGCTCACATCAATGACCTACGCGAAGTGTTGCGGTACGACATCACACCCAATTGGGTCGTAAGTCGATTCTCACGCGTGACGACGGTGCTTGCAGACGTCCAATTGGAAGGTCTTCGCGTTCCGATCGTTACCGGTACCAAACCGGATGACATTGCCGGCACGCTGACGTTCTATTTTGACCACTCCGATCGCCTGCAACGAATCATGATCCACGGGTTCACCGGTGATCCAAATCGTTTGGTGTCAACGATGACGCAGCACTACGGATTGAAACCTGCACCGTCTCTCGAAGCGGGTGTGTACACAAAGAACTGGAACGGTGTTCCCGTGCACTTTCTTCGTATCACGCATGCACCGGTTGTTCACTCTGACGCAGTGCATCAGAAGTACACGGTGTTCTTGGAATTGAACGAACCCAACTTGCCGTTTGGTATCAGCCGCGAAGCACGCAAGATCGTTTCGGCAGATCGTGGAAGTGGACGTTGGTAATCGTTGACCCTTGGTCTGATCCCAGGCGGTTCACACAGGGATCGTCACCCTCGTTGGCGCACATGAATTGCATCTGCGCCAGGGGTCTACCATCGAATCCCTCTGTGGTGGCACGTGGAGCGAGTCTTCCCACATTCTGACACTCGGCGAGGTTACACTGTGGCGCAGGACGTGTCTATTCATACGATTGATCTTGCCGTGAACGCCTAAGAAAGACGACGCTGGACAATCGGCGACAAGGAGGTAATGCGCGAGTTTTGAAAGCGCGCAACCATATTCGCGATTGGTTTGTTGGGAGGCGGTATGATGTCCGCAGGTTGGTATTACATGGCGCACGGATGGTTCCACAAGGGACGGCGTGTTGGGCCGATTACCGAGACCGATCTATTGCATCGTATTGACCAAGGTAAAATTCAACCTGAAACGCTTTTGCAGAGCGATAAGACACGTGGCAAGTGGGTGCCGATGAATACGGTTGGTCCCGCGATGAAGCGTTGGAAAGAAGCGCACCCTGAAGAGGAACAGTGACCGCACGGCGTCTAAGTTTGCCAAAATCGGCAGCCGATTACGCGGCAATTGCCGTCGCCCCACTTCTGATCTTTTTGATGATCAGCAGTTTGGCAAACTTCTTGATGTTGATCTCTTATCGCGGCCGATTTCCCGAGCGAGTTTCGTGGACACTGCTGATGTTCACACTCGGTGCCGTTGGCATCGCCCGCATAGCGATTGAACGCGACCGCGCCTACTCATTGGCGTACGGCGGCATCTTGGGGTTGGTCACTTACGTGGCAATGTTGAGGTTTGTCGACTCGCCGATCTTTTCTCTGTTCATCCTCGCGATCGTTGCATACCTGTCCGACGTGATTGTGCGAGACTGCACGTTGATCGAAGATGATGTGGATGCGAGCGGCCAAGGTTTGATCGATTCAGGTCGGTTGTTTGTCAAAAAACAGATCCAATCACCGTCGAATTCGGAAGACCAAGAGGACGAGCCCGCAACCGCCAAGAAGCGAAAGACGCATCAGCCCGGTCGTACGGTGATGTATTTATCACTCGCCGCACTTCCATTGTTCGGACTCGGGCAATTCATGTTGCGAAACGCTTCGGCGGATTGGGCAAGAGCGCGTTGGCTGCTGGCTTTTTATCTCTTCTCCAGTTTGTCGCTCTTGGTGACCACCAGTTTCTTGGGACTGCGTCGTTACTTGCGACAGCGAGATGTTGAAATGCCGAGCGATGTCTCGGTTGGTTGGCTGACTGGCGGTTTGGGTGTCATCGCTTTGGTATTGATGCTGGCCTACATCGCACCGCTGCCCGGTCGCGCGATTGCCAATTTTGAACCGCCCGCTTGGCTCGATTCACCGGGAGGAACGTCGGCCAGTTCCATGGGGTGGGGCAACGAAGGTGCGGATGAGAGTAACGAAAGTGATCGTTCTTCGGCGCAGACGGATCCGGAATCGGAAGATCAACAATCACAAGGGCAACGAGCGCAGCAAGGTGCTCCGCCGGGAGACGTCGGTGATGGCAATCGTGATGATGGTCCCTCAGGCAACCAATCCGGTGGCGATCAGGGTTCATCCTCGGATTCTCAGTCATCCCAGCAGCAGTCATCCCAGCAGCAGTCATCCCAAGACAATCCGTCCCAGAGCAACCAATCGTCCAATCAAAACGGGCAGCAACGCGGCGATCAGCAACAGACAACCAACGAATCATCAGCGCCAAACGAATCGCAGAATTCCAATTCATCCAACCAAGACTCTCAACAAGCATCCGGCCAATCAGGTCAGGAGAGTCAATCGGGGAACGATTCGCAATCGAACAATGCCTCTCAATCGGATGCATCTGAAGGATCCGAATCAAGTGATGGCACTCGAGAAGGCGAAGGAGGTGATTCGGAATCGGGCGAGGATGGTACGCCAGATTCATCCGAATCCCAATCTTCCGATCAGAAATCACGCGACGGAACCGGTTCGCTCAATCAGAATCAAAGCCCTTCATCGAGCAATTCTCCGAGCCAATCATCCAGCTCGGACTTAGTGGGATCGATTAGTAGCTTCTTCAAATGGATCGTGTTCCTGATCCTTGCTGGCGTCGTTGGAACCTTTATCTGGCTGCACCGAGAACTGCTTGCAGCTTGGTGGCAGCAGTGGTTTGGTGGACAAGAGCAAGAAGCAACGCCCGTCCAATCGTTTGAGGAGTTGATCGAATCCTCGCCGCCGAGACCGTTTGCTTCGTTTCGAAATCCTGTCGGCACAGAATCTGATCAACGCAGAGTCGTGGTGGTTACGTTTCAAGCGTTTGAAGCTTGGACTCGCGAGCACGGAACGGAGAGGACAAAGGACGAAACGCCTGCAGAGTTCATGCGCCGCGTTGCCAAGGCCGAGCCAAGTATGTCGACTCCCGCTTCCCAAGTCGTCGATGCCTACAACCGTATCGTCTATGGTCGAGGCCGCGCGACGGAACGCGACATCCAAGCGGCAAAGAGTGTCTGGAAAGTCATGCGTGGCTAAGCAAGTCGCCTGGTCTTGGATTGCAAATCAGGCAGGCCAAGCCGCTATGTCGCATTCTTCACCGCCGAGACGGTTTGCTCGATAACTGCCGCGAGGATTTCGATGCCATCGGTCACTTGCAGTTCAATCTGCAATGCCTTTAGCGGCACGCGACCCAGGCGATCGGTCCGTAATTTCACCAGATCCTTGTGCGTGCAAACAATCAGCTCTGCGTCTGATTCAAGCTGACCTGCCCACTGCATCAGCTCGCGAACGGTCTCTGGTTCGTAAGGGTCATGGTCAGGAAAGTGCCGTGCATCGACGATCTGCATGCCAACACGTTCGACCGTCTGTTCAAACGCTTGCGGATTGCCGATTGCGCTGACGGCTGCCACTTTTTTGCCTTTTAATGACTCGATTCGTTCCATCGGTGGAGGTTCGGATCGCGAACCACCGTAGGTGATCAATCCCGCAGGTTGATGTTCCGACCGGATGATGGGTAGGGAATCAGCGATCGCGTGAATTTGGTTTTCAATCGAACGAAGCGCGTCGTCGCTAACGGAATTGGCTCGCGAAACGATGCACAGATCAGCGCGTTTCAATCCTGATAGCGGCTCGCGGAGCAACCCTCTTGGCAGGAGATAACCAAATCCGAATGGGCACGTCGCATCGATCACGACAATGTTCAATGCGCGACGTAAACGCCGGTGTTGCATGCCGTCGTCCATCAGGACGATCTCGGCCTCGAGTTCTTCAACAGCGATGCGGGCGGCTTCCACGCGATCGGGGTCTTGGATGTGCGGAACATCCGGCAATCGATCATGAAGCTCCATCGCTTCATCGTTGGCATCCGCTTCACCACGTCCATAACCACGGCTGACGAGCGCGACGCGAATTCCGCGTTGGCGAAGTTGTTTAGCGAGGTAACAAACAATCGGCGTCTTTCCCGTCCCGCCCGTTGTGAGGTTTCCGACGCTGATGACGGGAACACCGCAGTCATGCACATCCAGGCCCCGATCAAACTTGCGGTTGCGAACGTTCACGCCCGCCCGATAGGGCCAAGACGCGACCCGCAGAGCGCCTCGTAAAGCAAACGCTATCGGATCCTTTCTTTCACCACTGAGAATCGGTCGATAATCCCAATCCATGTCAATCAACTCAATCAAGTTTCTCGCGTGTTGCGTCGACCGGGCGTAACCAATTCATCCACGTCACTTCCTGGTTGGACCAACATTTCATCAGTGCTTTGCGGGTCGATGGAACGACACGTCTCGGTGAGGCGATCGGCGAGTTCATCGAGCGGGTCTTCCCAGGTTTCGACCGTGGATTCGATCGGCGGAACGTTTGCCATCTCATCCAGCAGCAAGATCATTCGCAAACAATGACGAAAAAGGATGCCTTCCTCTTTTTGTAATTTGCGAGCCGTGACGTACTTGTTGAAATCACCGCCAAATTCCAGGAGTTCGCCGACGATCCAGACGGGTCTGACATTGACGTCGTGCACACGTGGATACTCGTTGCGAAACAGACGTAGTATTTTTTCGCCAATCGTCAGCGGCCAGACTTTTGGTTCCGCAAACATCACTCTTCCGAATCCCTTGTCAGTAACCTCTTCCTCTTCTTCTTGGGAGCCAGCTCCTAATTCTTCAGCGGTTGCCAAGCCGAGTTGAAGCAACTGCGGATCCAGGCGTGAGGTGGCGAGCGTTCCCGGCGGCATCTCATCAAGTGGTGGGACGCGCGCCAGTCGTGCGACCGTCCCCGGCACCTCCAGAACACTCTCCAAAGACGCGATCCGTTCGTTCGGATCCGCGATCGCCAACTGATCGGCCAAGTAAATCCCGAACAACGGGTTGATGCTGCGGAGGTGAACGAGTCGTTCCAATCGTTCCGTCGGCGTGGCTGATCGCGGTCGATAGTCATCGACTTCGTACCCACGACTTTCAATCAACTGGGGGTCGCTGTTCGCTACTTCCTGAGTCTCTTCATTGGTTTCATCCGGACGCATTTGATCCAATAACTCGCCGAACAATCCCTCCGTTTTCGGTTTGGCTTGCTGGGCGCCTGGCGGCTGGTCACTCTTTCCAATCGGTTTGGGCTGGGCTGCGCGTGGTTTTGGATCGAGTTCGATGTACCCGGCCGACCACAACGTAATCAACATGCGATTCAAGTCGCGTTGCGCTTCATCAATTCCTTTGGGTGGAAGCAAGCGTCGTCCCACCATTTCGCGAATGGGTTGCACCTCTGGATTTTCGCCTAACAAGTACGCCAGCAAACGCCACGGCAATCGACCTCGACTACTTAGATTGGCGGATTCGGCGGTTCGCAATTGTTCGAATTGGGCTTCACTCCAGTACGACTCGCCGGAGCGACGTTTCGGCATCTTCTTCTTGAGTTGCTTCTTCGCTTTCAGCAGTCCGGGATCTTTTGTGTCTTCTGGAATCGAATCGTATTTCTCTCGCCACCGATGAATCTTGACATCGTCTTCGTGCGCGAGTGCGAATACGTATCCGCGGTCATCGAACTGAGGCCGGCCAGCGCGCCCAAAAATCTGATGCGCTGATGCCGGATCAACGAGTTTTTTCTTGTCCTTGGGCCCCTTCAGCAAACTTGGCAAGATAACGCTGCGTGCAGGTAGATTGATTCCGGCTGCGAGAGTTTCCGTGCAAACACAATAAGCGAGCAGTTTTCGTTGAAACAGCTCTTCGACCATCCGGCGGTAACGTGGCAGAACACCGGCGTGATGAACACCGACGCCACGCATGAGAAGTTGCTTGAGTTTGGGGCCAGCCCCCGCGGACATGTCGGCCTCGTTCAAGAAGTCCGCAAGCGCTGACTGTCGATCTTTGTCGATCAGTTTCTTGCCTTTTAGTAGCTCCGCCGTCGTCCAGCATTGTGACCGGCTAAAGCAAAAAACCAGCGCGGGTGTTTGCCGCTGTGTTTCGTCACCGGCTGCGCACTTTTCAGAGAATTCTGCGAGGATTTCATCACCGACCCACTGGAACTGCAGCGGCACCTTGCGTTCCGTCCCGATAACCAACTGGAGTCGGCGTTGGTGCGCCCGCAGAAGCCATGAATTGAATTCCATCGCGTTGCCAACCGTCGCACTCAATAACATGGTGCGAACATGTTGTGGCAACAACGCCAGCGTCAATTCCCAGACAATCCCGCGTTCGCGATCGTTGAACGAATGAAACTCATCCATCACAACCGCTGAAACATCTTGAAAGTCAAACGCTTCGGGATGGAGCAGTCGGTTCAGCAGGATCTCGGCTACGACGACAAGAACCGGCGCATCAGGATTGACGCGTCGATTTCCCGTTACCAGTCCAACACTATCCGCCGAAAATCCCCACCGAACTGCCGACTGCCGCAATTCATCCAATTTTTGATCGGTCAACGCAATCAGCGGCGTCGTGTAATACATCTTGGATCCGGTCCGCAGTGCTTCGTAGACCGCAGCCTCGGCAATCAAGGTTTTCCCCGTTCCGGTCGGGGCGCACACCAACACGCCTTGCTCGCCGGTGAAGTAAGCGAGCAGAGATTCTTCCTGGACCGGATAGGGCGGGAAGGGAAGCCGATCAAAATATTCCGACGCGATCAGATCACGATCGAGTGGCTCGGTTGGCTGATTCATGACCGTCAACTTATAACAGTCCTCAACGGAACGCAGCAGCCACCTTTCACATTGGAATTCCGTGATGGGCGATTTAAGACGGGATGCAACGGAAATCTGGACCGCGGGATTGGACGCTGTACGGGCCCAGCCTTTGGTGCAGCGGAGTGTCCAACGCGACGGTGATCACTTGGTAATCGACGATCAAACGTGGTCGCGCTCGCAGTTTGATCGGGTCGTTTTGGTCGGTGGTGGAAAAGCTGGAACCGCCATGGCACGCGGGTTCTTGGATGCAATCGGTGATTGGTTGCCTGTCATCGGCTGGTTGAATGTGCCAGCTGGAACCGAACCCGCGTCGAAAGATGGAACTGAAGCAAAGCTCGGTAACGTGACCATCCATCCGGCCAGGCCCGCGTCGGTCAATGAACCGACAGACGCGGGTGTCGAAGGCACGAGCGAAATCTTGCAAATGGTTGCGAATGCAGGGCCTCGAGATTTGTGTGTCGCGTTAATCTCCGGTGGAGGAAGCGCTCTGTTGCCAGCGCCAGCGGTGGGTATCACCCTGGAAGACAAACAAGCCGTCACGCGATTCCTCAGCGCTGCCGGCGCGGATATTACGGAACTCAACACCGTTCGAAAACACTTGAGTCGTATCAAGGGCGGCGGTTTGCTACAGGCTTGTCGTGCGAGTCATTTGATCACGTTGATCCTTTCCGATGTATTGGGTGACCCATTGGATGTGATCGCATCGGGGCCGACGGTAAACGATACTTCGACTGCGGAGGATGCCTTACGCGTCCTTGGAAAACTCGATCCGAACCAGCAACTTCCTCCGAGCGTCTACCGTCTACTGGAGCACCCACCCAGTGGCTCAACATCGCCGCCGGAATCGTCCGTCCTGTCGTCTCTTTGTGTGATCGGCAACAACGCCGTGGCTGTCGATCATTCCGGCATTCGGGCGGAACAACTTGGATACAATCATGTCATGCAATCGGCGCGGGAATGTGAAGGCTCAGCCGAAGACGTTGGCCGCCACTTGGCCGACATGACCGTGCAGATGTTGCGACCGCCCTCAGACGCGCACCAAACGGATTGCTTGATCACGGGCGGGGAACCGATTGTGACGTTGGCGCCTGCTGATATTCGTGGCAAAGGTGGCCGCAACCAACAGTTGGTCTTAGCGGCCTATCAACGACTGCTGGAACACGAGTTGAGCGAAGATGAATGGAGTCGCGTTTGTATCCTCTCGGGTGGGACGGATGGAGAAGATGGTCCGACGGACGCCGCCGGCGCCTTGATCGATGGACACATTCACCAGTCGGCCGTCCAGCTTGGGCTGGAGATCGGTGACTCTCTGAAACGCAACGATGCTTACACGTTCTTTGACTCCATCGGTGGCCTGCTGATGACAGGTCCAACCGGCACGAACGTTTGCGATGTCCGAGTGGCTGTGGTTGCTAGCGACATCGTTCGGTAAGTCGCCTGTTGGCCGAATAGAGACTTGATCATTTTGATGAATCCGAACATTCATAAGCTCTAGGAAGCGTTTTTGTTTCTCCGTTGACGGAGGCGATATTGCGAAGATGGGTAGTCCGTAGGGTCCGTCGGAGAGGCTGGATCTTTCGCATTGATGGCGTTTAGTGTCGTTTTAGGGTTCCTTGTAGGTACCGGATCGTTAAGAATTGAGGGAAATATCGAAAATGGTCCTTTTCTTTTCTGTTTAGGGTTTACGGATGGCCAGATTGCAGTGCCCCAAGTGCGGGCACAGGCTTCATAGGACGCGACGACGCTGGTTTGAAAAAATGCTTCTGTTCAGGGAAGCGTACCGGTGCAGTCGCTGCAAACACCGGAGATACCGAACGATCGGCTTGGAGAGAGTGATCTACTGCCCGTTTCTGTAACCCATCGCTGTCGCGTTTGAACCAGCAAAGCGAGATTGCAAGCGATGATCGAATGCCAGTAAATTCAGGGTTTCTCACACGCGTGGAGGCAGGAGGCACCCCGCATGGTCTATCGAATCTTGGTGGTCGTTGCGTTATTCATTGTCGTCGGCACTTTCGCGATGCAGGGCACCGAGCCGTTTGATCCGGGTTACGTTCTGCCCAAGGACGTCTTGCTACCGACACCTGACGACACTGATGCTTCGTTTCCTCAGCCCATACCGGGTGTGCCGCTCAATGAGCAGATGGAGCACCTGATCCCGATGGATTTGGTGGGCGAAGGGATGCACGAGTTGATGCGTTCAAGGCCGAGTGTTTTGGACAGTTTCCCCAATGAAGAAGAGTTCTTGCTAACACCTTCAGCGGAGGAGCCGGCGAGAACTCAAACGGAGTCGCCCGTATCCGACGAAGCGTTGATCGCGGAAACGGCTGAGCAACTGCTTAAAGCAGCTCGCTTGTTGCGAGCAGCGGACGGCAACAATGAACGTGCTGTCGCATTGGCAAAACAAATGCAGTCCGAAGCGGCCAGGCTGCTCTCAGAGTAAACTGCTCGCGACTTGGGATCACTTCTCGACTCGCCTGACGTTTCCGTCGTGGTCGCCTTGGATTAAATGATTCCCGTACTTCGCACATTCGACGCAGATACAGCGAAGCGATTTCAACTAGCTCACTCTCTCCTTTGACGAATCTATGTTGCACGCAGTGATCATGGCAGGTGGTAGCGGTACGCGGTTTTGGCCAGCGAGTCGCAAGAAGGTGCCCAAGCAACTGCTGGCTTTGGCGGGCGATCGAACAATGTTGCAAGGAACGATCGATCGATTGGGTGACCTCGTTGCACCCGAACAGCAGCTGGTTATCACGAACCGAATCCTGGTTGATGCCGTCCGCGAACAGTTGCCCGCGATGCCGGCGGCAAACGTGGTCGGCGAGCCATGTAAACGGGATACCGCACCCTGCGTCGGACTTGCTGCCGCTATGGTTCACCATCGAGATCCTGAAGGCACCATGTTGGTCATGCCGTCGGACCACGTCATCACTTCGCCCGAATTATTTCAAAAGGCGATCGCTGCGGGTAAAGGACTGATCGATGATGATCCAACGAGAATTGTCACGTTTGGGATTCCGCCAACGTATCCTGCGGAATCGTTCGGCTACATTCAGCGAGCCGATTCGGTAAAAGCGGATGGCGTGTCGGCTTATCAAGTCGAGAAGTTTCGCGAAAAGCCAGATCGTGAAACAGCCGAAGCCTTTGTGAAAGCTGGAACTTTCTATTGGAATAGCGGGATCTTTTTGTGGCGGGCCTCCACCATCTTGGATGCTTTGAAACAGAACGAACCCAAGATGCATGCGCACTTGGCGGCGATCGCGGCCCACATGGACAGCAGCTCGTTTGATGCGACCCTGGAGAAAGAGTTCACGGCGATCGAAGGAAAGTCAATTGATTACGCGGTGATGGAAAGCTACGACAACGTCGTGATGATCGAGGCTCCATTTCCTTGGGACGATGTCGGCAGTTGGCAGGCGTTGTCGCGATTGCATGAAAGTGATGCAAACGGCAACACCGTGGTGGGATCACATGTAGGTATCGACACGAAGAGTACGATCATTCACAGCCAGCCGGGGCATACCATCGTCACGATCGACGTTGACGAGATGATCGTGGTGCAAACACCCGACGCGACGCTCGTCGCTCCCAAGCACGCCGAAGAACGCGTGCGTGAAGTCGCCAAAGAACTCGAGCGTCGCAGATTAGAAGAACTCTTGTAGGGCAAAGACGTCGCCGATCGCGGATCGATCGGCGACCATTGCAGTGATCAATTACGGCTGCCGGATCCAATGGTGCTGCCGCGTTTCGGGCTGCGATTGATAGGTCGGCTCATCCTGAAAAATCGGCTGAGTCGGCAACGTCGGCTGAGTTGGAAACGTTGATTCGGGCGGCGTTGCACTCGCCAGGCGTCCACCGGCGGTTGATTCGTTCGGCGATGGGAACGTTGGGGCTGGTAATGACTCCAGCTGGTCGTGTTGTTCCATCGTCAAAGAATCCATGCTCGGCATCACGAAAGACTCCGGATGAGCTGGCTCGCTGATTCGTTGTCCTTGAGTGGATAGACTCGGACCCCGTTGATTCTGAAGCCTCTGTTCTTGGACTCGGGCTGTTGCGTTGAAACGCCGTTCAATGGCGGCCGGTTGGTCAACCGGCAATGCCAAGTCTTCATAGGTCAGCGGAATATCGGGTTGACGCGTTTGAGTCGGCGCGGGCGCCGGATCCCACGTCGGCAGTGAATCGAGGGATGGAGTGACTGCCGCCATCTGCACCGGATCCGTGCTGGGATGGCTGTCGAGCGCAGAATTCGAGGGACCGGAAACGGCCGCCGGTGCAATGGATGCGTCCCGAGAAGACTGGTACCGACGAAACGGTAGCGCAGCCAACGTACCGCCGGACACAATCAGGACACCAAGTGTCAGAGTTCTCAATGGAGGGCTCGGAGCTGGGAGGAGCGAAAGAGCGACCCCGCCGAGCCAAATAGAAAGCTGGGCGAGACGCGACCACCAGCTTCGTCCTTGAATGCTAATCAGATAGCTTCATGCTATGGGATTGGGTATCGGCTTATCGCCCTTCACACAGAAGCGACTTTTTTTCAAATCCAGTGGAATCTGGCAAAAACAGGCGAATGACCCCGCCCTTCGTCGATCTCGCCGTGGCTGATACCATTCTCCCAATCGGTTCGCCTTACCAACGCTCGGTTTTTGCGACGGAAGGCGATGTGTCAGACTTTGCTAAGTCGAAGCCACCTCACGTCAGATCAGGAACATGGAAGCCGGGATTGTTGGATTGCCGAATGTTGGCAAAAGCACGTTGTTCAATGCGCTGACGAGTTCCCAAGCTGCGCAGAGTGAAAACTATCCGTTTTGCACGATCGAACCGAATGAAGGGATCGTCAACGTGCCAGATGAGCGGTTGGGTCGAATCACCCAATTCATCGTGCCGGAAAAGATCATTCCCGCCACGTTGAAGCTGGTCGATATCGCTGGGATTGTGAAAGGAGCCGCTGATGGTGAAGGACTGGGAAACAAATTCCTCAGTCATATCCGGCAGGTTGACGCGATCGTTCAAGTGGTTCGCTGCTTCGAAGATCCCGATGTCGTCCACGTCGCCGGTCAAGTCGACCCCATCTCCGACATCGAGACGATTGAGACCGAGTTGATGTTGGCTGACATTCAAACACTCGAAAACGCTCTTCCCAAGGCACAGCGTGCGGCTCGCGGAGGCGATAAAGAAGCGAAGTTGCGAATCGAAGTCATCGAGAAGTGCAACCAGCATCTTGCCGCTGACGCACCCTTGAGAACTCTAAGCCTCGGAGAGGCGGAATGGACGGCGGTTTCCAGCTACGGATTGATGACAGCCAAGCCGATTCTCTACGTCGCCAACGTGGATGAGACGGATTTGGAAGGAAAAAATCCGCTGGTGGATAAGCTTCGTGAGCATGCCAACCAAAGCGGCGCCGGTGTCGTCTGCGTTTGCGCTAAATTAGAAGCAGAAATCGCCGAACTGGACGAAGAAGATCGCGCTGAAATGTTGGCTGAAGCGGGATTGGAATATCCGGCACTCAGCCAGATTGCTGGTGAGGCGTACCGTACGCTCGGGCTGCAAAGCTATTTCACCGCTGGTGAGAAAGAAGTACGAGCGTGGACGATTCCGGTCGGAGCGACAGCTCCCGAAGCAGCCGGGGTGATCCATACCGACTTCCAACGGGGTTTCATCCGTGCCGAAGTCTACACGCTGGCCGATTTGGAGTCGCTTGAGTCCGAGAAAGCGATTCGCCAAGCCGGTAAACTGCGTGTGGAAGGCAAGAACTACGTCGTTCAAGACGGCGACATCTGTCACTTTTTGTTTAACGTTTGAGAGCACTTACGCTTCTGCAGAGCACCCCGATCGACATCTCGGGTGTTCCGTTCGTTTCCCCAGTTCGAGGTTTTCATGAGCAAGATGTTGATTCCGATTCTCTTTGCCGTTGGCACCGCGATTTTCTGGGGATGTTATGGACCAACCATTGGGAATGCCCAAGCACCGAAGCCGGAAGGTGTTCCCCTTTGGAGCCCGTTTAAACCCTACGTGTTTATCGGGATCGCCTACCTCGTGATCGCGGTGATCGGCGGTCTGATCATGATGAAGGTCAAAGGAGACACATTTAGTTTTACCGGGCAATACGCGCCCACAATGAAATGGGGATTCATGGCGGGTTGCTTGGGAGCGTTCGGCGCTCTGTGCCTGACCACCGCGATGATGACCAGTCGCGGAAACGCTCTATTGGTGATGCCGATCGTCTTCGGAGGTGCGGTATCGGTTACGGCGATCGTCTCGGTGATCAAACTGGGTGGTGGAACACAGATCAATCCGCTGCTTTGGGTCGGAATGGCTTTGACCATCACCGGCGTGGTGATCGTCGCCAAGAATACTCCGCACGGTCATGGGCCCAAACCAGCCGGTGCAGCGGACGCAGATCACGCCAAAGTTGAATCGGCTCCATCCGTGACGGCAGAGTCGACGCCGGTCGATTCCACCCCTGAGACGGAATCGGTAACGTGAATCATCCAAGTGACTCAAGCGATGATCCGATGGATCGAGTCCGCGCGATCGATACCGAAGTCACGCACATTTGGATGGTCCGTACCTTTCTCAAACACGCTGATGAGTCAGAAGATGATGAGGATTTGCGGGCGATCGTTCGCGGTCTGTACGACTTCATCCTGGCTCTCGGACCCGTTGATGAAGTTGAAGATCCCGCCGTCTATTTGAAGATGGCTAAGCGAAAGTATCGTCGGTTGTGCAAGGCGACCGATCTCTATGAAGAGATCCAGCCGGAAGTCAGTGGGCATACCAATTTCGTCATGGCCGCTCGTTCGTTGCGAACGTCCGTCAATCGACTGGAAGGGTTAGTGAAGAGGTAAAGCATTCGTCATTGGTGATTGACGCTGCGACTTCGCGGCCTCTGCGGTAAAAGCGATCTACGGCGTGAACACGATATCGGTAGACGCGCCGAATTTAGACGGCAATGGCATGTTCGAATCCGCCGGGTCCGATCCAACCTTTCTATGCCATCTTCCCTTCAGTGGGTACTTTTCTTGCCCCGCTTGAATCACCGGTGGATCGACGAGCGTGCCCATGGGAAGCTGCAAGACGAGCAGGTTGGCTTCTTCGAATTCGATCCCAGCGTTGGCCAGCAGGAACGCTTTGTCGTTTTTCGTCTCGGATTCCACCGATAGCTCTTTCCCGTTGATCCAAACGCGCGACGAAGCGTCTTTGCATTGGAGAACGAGTTTGCCATCGGACCAGCGCTTTGGCACACGTATCACGCAGCGATACCAATGGGGTGTGTTGTCTTGTGCAGCGGATTTCGAAGCGTGCGGAATGGCCACAGTGGACCATTCAGCCGTGGCGGATTCGACTCGCGTCGATTCTCGTCGCCCGTCATCTCCCTTAAATCGAAAAGGCTCGCCACCGATCCACTGATTGCTGGTGATTGTCGGGCAAACGTAACGTTCGATGTGATCAATGATCCGACGGGTTCCTTCGAAATGACTCACGTAGGGCCATCGCTCGGGGTTGTACATCGTGTCCGTCATGTCACGCATGAGCACAACGTTCTTTCCATTCTGTGCCATCTGGCGAAGCCCAAACGGACGGCCAAGTACACACATGTTTGTGTGCACACCGGCCAGGATCACGTTCTTGATGCCTCGGTCTTCTAAGACGTTCCAAATCTCGTCACCACGATCGCTGATCAAATCGAGCGTTGAATCGATCGTGATCAAGTCGCTTTGCGCTTTCCATGGTGTCTTGGGGTTTCGCCCCATCGACTCCAATTCCTTGGCCCACGCAAGATGTTCTTCTGGGTCGTCATCTTCACCACCATCTGATTGATCGATTGGGTATACCGCCTTTTCCTCTGCTGGAATGATCGAACACCACGATTGGATTCGGGGTGGAAGTTGAGACGCCGCGGGGGTTCGAATCGCGCGCAACCGGGCGGGATGTTCTTCGTACGTTTCCATGCATCCACTTGGAGCATGGATGATGGTAACGCCCATGTCTCGAGCGCGATGCAAAACGCGGTCGAGCGTCGGAGCAAATTCACCCACTCGTCGTACGGCATTCAAGCAGTGGTGGTAATCCCAGACGTCGCAAACAATGATCGCGGTTTCATTGGGCAGCCAGTCTTGTGAAGCCAATCCTTTTTTGAACGTTCCCTTATCGTCGGACGACTGGGATCGTAGTTTCATGGTGATGGAGTCTTCCCCGAAAGAAAACACAGCCGTTGAAAAGACAATCAATGCGAGAAGGGGGATTCGCGGTAGCAGCATGATCGTACCATCCGGAGCCAGTGAATTTGCGTAAGTCACTCAGTAGCGTATCACGGCGGCGTGCTGCTCGGGAAACGGATGGAGCGTGAAACTGCTTTGGCAAGTGTCAGTGCCAGCGTTGATCCATGCGAAATGCTCTAGCGGGAGGTTCCCCGGCGATGTTAGGGAACTCATTAGCGGCTGAGTTCTCCCATTCATGGATTCGGATTGATCGTGCATTCCCCCTCCTTCCACTCAACGGTGATCACACTGACGTGCTTGCTGCTGGCCTCCAGCGGTTGTGTGCGTCGTCGAATGACGGTGCGGACGAATCCTCCTGGAGCGATCGTTTCCGTCGACAATCAGGTCATTGGGACAACTCCCGCTGCGACGAGTTTCGTCTATTATGGCACTCGTGAGTTTCGGGTTGAAAAAGATGGCTATCGCACAGAGACGATCCGCCGACGATTCAATCCGCCGTGGTACCAGCTTCCAGGCTTGGATTTCATTTCCGAGACACTCTGGCCTGGCGAGATACGCGATGAGCGAATCATCGACGTCGAACTGGTTCCCAAGACGATAGAACCCACGGATAGTGTTGTTGAGCGAGCTGATTCACTGCGGACACAGTCACGAATGGGTGTGGTGACCGCGCCCCGATAAGTGACTTTCATGACCCCTCCACGTACGGTCGTACTGCTCGCGCCCGTCGCGATCTTGGGGCTGTTTGCGGCGACGTTGCTGGGAGTCGATCGGCTCGCGTTTCGTGATGTCAGTCATTTTTACACGCCGCTGTATGATTACGTCGCTGCGCGGATGAGCGACCAGTGGGTACCGCTTTGGAATCCCCTCGATCACACGGGTTTGCCGCTCTTGGGTGAAACCACGACAGCGGTTTTGTATCCACCCAAGATTCTCCTCTACTCGCTTCCGATCGCGTCGACGACTGCCTTGGCCTGGTACGTCGTCTTTCATTTAATATTGGCTGTCTTTACGAGTTATCAAGCTGCCAGATGGTCATCCGTCTCAACAATCGCCGCAGTGGTTGCGTCGGTTGTCTACCCACTATCGGGTGTCGTTTTATTTCTTTACTGCAACCCTCCGTTCCTCTGCGGTGCCGCGTGGTTGCCATTACTTGTGGGGGCGTTGATATCGACACCAGATTGGACGGTGCGCAAACGAACGATCGTTGCCGGTACGACGATGGCGATGATGGTTCTTGCCGGCGACCCGCAGACCGCGGCACACGGATTGATACTCTCGGCTGTTGTTTGGAGCGTTCGTTGGGTTGGGAGATCGTCGATCAAGATTTCCGGCAAGTCAGTGTTGCTTAGCCCAGCACTCGCGGTCCTCTTGGCAGCGCCACAGATCGCAGCTTCTTTGTCGTGGAGTGCCCAAAGTGAACGAGTCGCAGAAGCGACGACCCGTTCGTGGTGGCAACCGCCTGTTGTTGGAAGTTTGCGACATCAAGCATTTCAGTTTTCACTTCCGCCCTGGCACTTTGCCGAATTGGCGACGCCTCAGCCATACGGATCGCTGCTTCCGGAACATCGACGGTTGAGCAGCCGTATGCCGGGTGACGGACGCATGTGGACACCAACGATCTACATGGGTTTGTTGGTCCTGTTCGCAATCCTGTCGCGTTTATGGCGACTACGAACCGGCGGCGGCGACGCATGGATGTTAATTCTGTTCGCGAGCGCATGGCTGGCGATGGGACATTTCGGATTGGTTTGGCTGGTGCAAACCAACTCGGATTGGTTGTCGGAGGTTGATAGCGCTGTGGGTGGCGCCTACTGGTTTTTGTACCAGCTGTTGCCGGGTTATGACGCCTTCCGTTATCCGTCCAAGTGGTTAAGTGTGTTTGCGCTCGGCGCTTCGATGGTGACGGCCAAAGGAGTGGATGAGTGGATGAAGTCTGAGCGTTTGGATCGATGGCCATTCCTGGCCGTTGGAGCGATCATCGCCATCGGACTGTTGACGAGTGTTTCACTCAGTCAGTCTGCATGGCCCGTGGATCCCGGCGTGAGGGATTCATCCGATGTGTTCTGGGGGCCATTGCAGATGGCCAACGCATGGAGCGAGATCATTAGCTCGTGGCTGCACAGTTGGCTGATTTGGGTCAGTCTTGGCGCCGTTTTTTGGATCGTTCGTCAGCGCCAATGGCCTCCTGTCGCGATCGGTTACGGGTTGTTGTTGGTCACGCTCCTTGACGTCAGCAGTTCCGCGCGAGAGCTCATCTACACAGTGACCGTCCCGCAGGAACAAGAGGTTGTGCAAAAGTACGAATCGAAACTGGTTGTGTCACCAAGCGATGACGGTTCACGCTGGATGCGAACTCAGTCGGGTGGTGGCTGGCCGAGCGTTTGGCGTCAAACGACGTCCGGTCACCGTGTCTTGGAGGTTGAAGCGAGTCAGCGGGTTGCTTGGTTTGGACGTTGGCATCTGAGTCAGCGAATTGCGGTGTTGAATGGCATGGTATCGATCCGCAGCCATCACATCGCCAAGTTTTGGACCGCGTCGCGTCAGTTAGTAGCCGGATTAACGCCGCAACAGTCCGACGCGTATTGGCAGTCCGTACGTGATTGGCTCTCGATCGAGAGTGTGCGACACCTTACGGATCAATCGGTTGAACAATTGCACCACGAAACACGGCTGCAATTAGTGGACGTTCGCTTCCCTCCCCAACGAACGCAATTCCGTCACCGCGTGCATTGGGATTGGCAGACGCGATACGACTTTCCAAAAGATGTTGAAGACTACAGTCAACGATTGCGTCAGTTGCAGCTAGACACGGAATCGCAGCCGATCCTCAGCTCGGTCGATGAATTGGGCATACGCTCTGACGGAGTGGGCGTCGCATCCATCGCGTCCGGAATGCGCTCGGCCGAGTTGGAAGAGCTAAGCGTGACGCTTTCGAAAAACGGTCTGGTCACACGACCTGTTTTTCAAGATGGGCATTGGCAAGCACAGTACAGTGCGCTCGGTACGGACGACTGGCAAGGCTTGGTTGTTCATCCTGTTGATGGGTTGATCCAGGGTGTTCTTCTGCCGCCAGGTCAGTGGCAAGTTCGTTTTTACTACTGGCCGTGGTGGTTGCCCTGGACGTTGGCCGCGTCGATGATCGCCTGGGTATTTGTTTGTGTGCCGCGTCTCCGGTGGTTCCGTGGAAAGCCGTCGATTTGACTTGAATCATCGGATTATTTGCCGATGCAAAAACGGCTGAAGACGCGATCGAGGATATCGTCGGTGTAAACAGCTCCCGTGACTTCTCCCAAATGCTTTGCCAATAGATGCAACTCAGCGGCGATCAACTCATGCCCGTCATTGGTTTGGATTAATCGCAATGCGGCGTCAATTGACTCTGATGCAAGTTCAAGTGATTGTCGGCAACGAGCTGCCGTGCCAACGACCGATCCGGTTTCTTGTTGATCCGTTTTCGCGATCGCATCGGCAATCCGGTCTGACAGCTCTTTGATTCCTTCGCCGGTGATCGCGCTACATGGGATCCAGGGCTCCACAAATGTGCGCTGATTCGTTTGATCCCGTTTATTGGCAACGAACAGATCGATGCAGGATGGTTTGGCTTCGCCCTCCGCGACACTTCGCAGTCGTACACTCGCGTCTTCAAAGTCTCTGCGGCTTGCGTCGACGCACCACAATCGGACTCGCGAGGACTTGGAAACACGGTCGCCTTGTCGTTGAGATTGTTGCGAGATCTCTGTTTCGGTCGTTTCCAATCCGGCTGTGTCGGTGAGCGTCACATCCATGCCAGCGATGGTTGCTTCGCAGGTGACGGCGTCCCGGGTGGTGCCCGCGACATCCGAAACAATGGCGGCTTGTTGATTGGTTAAGCAGTTGAACAGGCAGCTCTTACCTGCATTGGGTTCACCGCGCAATGAGACGAGCGGGCGATCCGTTCCACCTCCGCGCTGTCGCATCAAAGCGGTTGTTTTCAGAATCAGCGATTCGATTTCCCGCAGTCGGATGGAGAGCGTCGCACTGTCGATGAATTCAATGTCTTCATCCACAAAATCGAGTCCGGCTTCGACATCAGCGAGGAGATCCAGCACATTCGAGCGAGCTTCTTCTAATGGGCGTGATAGATTTCCGGCGAGTTGTTCCAGCGCATGATTCAACGATCCGCGGCCTTCGGCTTCGATGACACCCAGCACTGCTTCGGCTTGGGTCAGATCCAACCGGCCCGCCAGAAACGCTCGCATGGTGAATTCACCCGGCCTTGCCGCGCGAGCCCCGGATTCGATCGCACGACGAACGACTGCGGTGAGGATCGGCAGCGAGCCGTAGGTGTGAATCTCGGCCGACGGTTGGGCCGTGTAACTTCTACGCGTTGGCCACCACATCAAGGATGCTGGAACGCTGCCAAGAATGTCTCCCAGCGGAACATCAACTGAGATGCGGTGCGCCGCTTGCCCGTCAAGGTTCTGGTCAGGTAGCAGCTTCGACAGGACTTCCGTCAGCTGCGCCCCGCTCAGCCGAACCACGCCACGCATTGCGGAGGACGTCGGGCTGGCAATCGCAACGATGGTGTCTTCGATATCAATCAAAGACATGCTCAGCCGCGGGTCAACGTGATTTTGGTGTTGGAATCTGGCTCATTGGAAGTCGTGTTGGTGACGCTTGCACCTGCTTCACGCAAAGCATCGATCACATCTTGCTGCGAGATCAAGTCGCGAAGAATGATCGGTTCGGACGGACGATCACCGGGATAGATCGCAAGGAGTGGAATCGATCGACTGTCCAGTTCTTCAAGCTTCTGCTTGATTTCATCACTGTAGTCCGTCCAGTCGGCATACATGGCGATTGCATCCAACTCTTCGACAACGACTCGTGTTTCATCGGTGTCGATCGCAACCTGATAATTCACATTGCAAGTGAGGCACCACTTTGCACCGAAGTCGACCATCACGGTTCGGCCTTCACTCTGAAACTCCTGTAGTCGCAATTCGCTGTAATCGACCCATTGCAAATCGGGCTTTTCCTGCAAACTCGTGAATGCCCAAACACTGATCAACGTTGCTGCAGCAATTCCGCCTGCCCAAGCCAACAGCCGTTTTTGAAGCTCGGCCCAGTTCGGAACCTGTCCAATGATCCAGCATCCAAACCAGACGGCCATTAAGGAGATGAAGACTGGCAGCTTTTCATTTTCATCAAACTGAGCGAAGAAGAACGCGACGGTACCCAGGAACAGGAACGACATCAACTGCTTGAGTGTCTCCATCCATGGTCCTGGCTTCGGCAGCCATGAAACCAGCCGCGGTTGAAATCCAATAACGATGTAGGGGAACGACATCCCGAGTCCGACCATCAAGAAGATTGCGATGGTGTGCATCGGCGAAAGATTCAACGTCAGTCCGAGGATGTAACCGAGTAACGGACCGCTGCAGGGGGTTGCCAAGATCGTCGCAAAGACACCCTTAGAAAATGCTCCCACAGCACCCTCGCGGCTCTGCAAATCCTGTGAAGCCTTGCCAGCCGCCATGCCCGGGACGGGAATCTCCCAAACACCCAAGTAGCTCAGCGCCAATGCAAACAGCGCGATCGTCAGGCCAAACTTAACGGGGAAATACGTGAACTGTTCGCCCCAGCCAAACTTGGAAACCGCTGCGACCACCGCGAACACGGCGAAGACAGTCATGATGCCGAGCACGTAGACGAGGTTGAGCGTCAGGATGCGACGACGGTCTTCACCCGCTTGGCTGACAAAACCCATGATCTTGAGTCCGACGACCGGCAACACGCAGGGCATCACATTCAGGATCAAGCCACCCAGAAATGCCAAGCCGAGAATGACCAAGAAGGAACCGGTGCTGGCGTTTGAGTTGCCTCCGCTTACCGCGGTCGCCAATGATTCTTCGTCGTCATTCTGAACGGCTTCCAGTTTGACGTCGTCGACCCAATCGGCTTCCGCGGCTGCATCCAGAGCTTGAGCCGATCGGGCTGTGACCAGTTCAATTGCTGCCGGCTTGGTTTCTGTTGCTGAACCGACGGTGACCTTGGCTTCGAATTTCAGGGCGACCGGTCGTTGGCAACTGGTATCGGTGCAAGCCTGATAGGCGACCAATCCAGACAATACTTTTTCGCCTGCCGTCGCATCTTTGGGAACTTCAAAAGGAAGTTGCCAAGTCACGTTGCCCTTGTAGTAATTGACCGGCGGTAACGAAGGCAGGATGGTCTTGGTGACGTATTTCTTGTCAGCGACGGGTGCACCAACCAACAACCCGCTTTTCTCCGTTAGCACAAAGTTGGTCGATGACTCCGTGTCATCGGTCACTGATTTGTAAACGTGGTAGGTCGCGTCCGGTTTTGCAGTAAACAGCAACACGCCTTTGTCACCGGGCTTTAGTTGTGTTGGCTTGACGACGGCGGTCCACTCGACAACATACTTTCCGTCCCGGAACGGCTTGGCGACTTTTGCATCTGCTTCGGCATCAATATTGGATCGTTGGGCGACCAACGCCTTTGATTCTTCAAGCGTCCCAGCAAACTCGGCCGTTAGAGTTGCTTCGACCGGCATGCAGCGATTGCTATTGTCATCGCCGGATTTACACACGAGTCCTTGCATTCGGACTCGAATCTCTTCCTGAAAACCTGCCGGTAGCGTGACATCGGCAGACCAGATGACGACTCCCTCGTGTTCCTCTACGGTCAATCCGTTGTAGTCGGACGAAACACTTTTCTTCGGCGGGTGATCTGGCGTAAAGGTGCCACTTAGTTCGGCGTTGTCGGGAGCGATCAGCGAAAACGTTGTTCGAGTCGGACCCCCGGAAGGCTGTGTTGTGGAGTAGATGTGCCACGTTTCTAACAGACTTGCTTCGACCTCTAGCTTTGCTTTGCCATCGGCGGATGCAAAATATCTCGCGGTCCACTGCACGGGTTCTTCGACAGCTGAATCGCCGAATCCGCCCAGCGAGAAGTTGGGGAAAATCCCGGCGTCGGCACCGTAGTCTTCAGCCAGACCAGCTTCGCCATCTGTGTCCTGCCCGTGGGCAGGCACATCAATCGCCGGAAGGGCCAGAGTGAATCCTGCCAATAACAGGCAAATCCACCGTGATGCGAACGAAAACTGTGCTGCGTGAGAAAGCTGCTGACGCATGTGCGCGTTCCTAGACATAGCCGTATTTAAGACCGCCGAAGTGTCCGATAACACCGAAAGCTTCGATACCATGGCGAGGTCTCCATTCCTTCGCGAATTCTAGTTGTCGGGAGAATAAGGCGTCAACTTTGCCCAATTCGCCTCGGTTCGTCCACAGACGGGATTTCGAGCATCTTTCCGATCCAAAATCCTAGGCGACGATTGTTTTCCCCGCCCCCTGGACCAGTTGCTGCACCCGTGCCGCCACCCGATCTGGGCCGATTGCAAAAGTCCGTCTCTGCAAGATCACCCAGTCGACCCAGTTTGCCAAGCTGATCCACACGTTTGCCGCGTGGAGCGTTCTCAGCAAGGGAAGCGGGTGGGTTTCGCCGCTATCCAAGAATGCCCAGTTTTGCGGTAGACCCGCCAGAATCGCCTCCCAAACGGAGTCGATGTCTTCGCGCTCAATCACAAAGTCTCCCGCCCATCGAGCTAAGTCCATCAGCGGAGTATCGATGCGAATGGCATCAAAATCAATCAGTCCGGTCACCTGCCCGGAATCGAAGAGAATGTGACCCCGATGAACGTCTCGCAGAACATATTGCGTCGGCAGATTCCGAGTCGAAAACGGTCGCAGGGAAGATTCAATGAACTGGCGTGCTGGGTGCCATTGGAGCTTGAGCAATTGCAGTCCTTCGTTGAGGGCGGAAGCGAGAGGCGGATCAAGCCGCGCGATTTCCCGCGAAACCATCGCGTCGGATGTCATGTTTGGGATAAGCCGATCAAGCTCGACGAGTCGGTTCAAGCGTGATCGCACGGCGGGCGCGGGCTGAATCTGAGAGCCGAGTTCAGAAACGGCCGCATGAAATGCGGCGATGGTCGCGACACCGGCCGAGACCTGTTCTAAGTCGCAGTCAATCGGAAGTGACGCTCCCGGCATCCACGGCATGGCGTCCCAGTGATGTCGATCGATCGTGAAACGCATCTTCGCCGACGTAAATTCTCCCTGCGACAAATCGTGCCAAGGGATCAACGGTGGGATCATCTTGCATCCGGATTGACGCGCAAATTCCGTGACCGAGTGCACTTCGTCCACGCGTTTGGCGGCGGTGCCTGCAGGCCATCGCTTCACGGCAAAAACGCTGCCAGACCGGTCGTGGCAGCGAAAAACGCGCGCCCCGCTCATTCCGGATGGGGCGGCCGAGACGTTCACGATTCCCCGCTCGTTTAACAAAGAACGGATCGGTTGCGGCAGTTGGGCAGAATCGTCTAACAAGTTGACTCCTCGGGCTTGATGGCCGCAAATAATGATTGACCTAAGTAGGCTGAATCGCAAGCAGTTTTGCCATTCGGATGTCCGCCCACCCGCCATTCGGAACACGGACGCCGCTCCGCGAGGAAAATAGAATTTATGTCAGGTGAGAATCTGCCCCCATACGACTCTTTCTTGTTGGTTTCGTTTGGAGGTCCCGAGGGACCGGATGATGTCCTACCGTTCTTGGAAAACGTGTTGCGTGGCAAACGCGTTCCTCGCGAAAGAATGCTAGAAGTCGCCGAGCACTACAACCAGTTTGGTGGTGTCAGCCCCATCAACGAGCAGAACCGCAACTTGATTACGGCGCTCAAAGAGGAGTTCGATCGAGCTGGGATCGATCTGCCGATCTACTTTGGCAATCGCAATTGGGATCCGTTGCTTCCAGATACTTTGCGACAGATGCGTGACGATGGTCGAAAGCGCGCACTCGCATTCTTTACCAGCATGTTCAGCTGCTATAGCGGATGCCGGCAGTATCGCGAAAACATTGCCGCCGCGCAAGAAGAAGTCGGTGAGGGCGCACCGATCGTTGAGAAAGTCCGGATGGGATTCAATCATCCCGGTTTCATTGCAACGATGGCTCACTCCGTGCGTGATGCCATTGATTCTTTGCCGGCCAAATCATCGGAAGCGACCGTCCTGTTCACCGCGCACAGCATCCCCATTTCGATGTCCGACAATTGCGACTACGTGAAGCAACTGACCGAAGCTTGTCGGCTGGTCGCTGAAGCATGCGGTATGACTAACTGGCGGTTGGTCTACCAGAGCCGAAGTGGCCCACCGCACCAGCCTTGGTTGGAGCCCGACATCTGTGACACGATTGAAGAGATGCACGACGCGAAACAACTGACTTCCGTCGTTGTTTGTCCGATCGGTTTCATCAGTGATCACATGGAGGTGATGTTTGATTTGGATGAAGAAGCCGCCGAGACCTGCGAGGAGCGTCAGATTCCCTTCGCGCGTGCTTCCACGGCTGGCACCAGCCACAGTTTTATTGGAATGATCCGCAACCTGATTGAGGAACGCACCGGACGGATCGGTTCAAAAGATGCCCTGGGAGAGCTGGGCGCGTGGCATGATGTCTGCCCGGTGAATTGCTGCCTTCCAGGTGCTCGACCTACGCGGCCGCCGAGTAGCGCACAGACGGCCTCCTGATCCGTGCGAGCCGTTTGGAATTGAGACGTCCGAGCAAACTTCGTCGAACGCGATCCGGTTAAACTCTTTGGATGAATTCGATTCATCTCTAACCGGAGCTTGGGGACTTGGCTGAATTACCGCCGGATCAAGATCCGCTCAACTTTGACGATCCGCTCGGCTTTAATCCGTACGCTCCCACGACCGAGACGGCTCTCCAGCCCGTCTCGCCGGACGATGTCGAGGAGTATCGACGTACGTACTTGACTCACGAGGCGTCGTGCAAGTCAATCGGAACGCTCTATTTGCTGGGGGCAATCCTATTCACTCCCATCGGCTTTTTCGCTCTGCTAGGTGCCGCTACGGTCGGATCCGACGAACGGGGAATCATGTTGGTGGTTGGATCGCTGTATCTGTGCTTGGGATTGCTACAAGGATGGATTGGTCTTGGGCTACGTCGACTTCTGAATCGGGGTCGCACCGGCGGGATTATCCTGTCGACGATTGGCTTGCTGGGATTTCCAGTGGTGACGATGATCTCTGCTTACTTTCTGTATTTGTTGTTGAGTGAAAAAGGTCGAGTCGTTTTTTCACCGCAGTACCGAGACGTGATCGCGAAAACGCCGCACATTCGCTACCGCACCTCGGTGATCACATGGATTGTCCTGCTGTTGATTGTTGTGGCGGTGATCGCACTGCTTGTCTCTGTTGCATGATGTGGAACATCGAAAACGAAATCTAGGAACCCATGGAAATCGATCAACTTCGATACTTTCTTCGTGTCGCCGAAGCCGGCAACTTCACGCGGGCGGCCGAGGAACTCGGGCTCTCTCAGCCGGCGCTCAGTCGATCGATCCAACGGTTAGAAGAGGAACTCGGTCAGCCGGTCCTGGAACGCAGAACCAAGTCGTTGGCGCTTACCGACGCGGGCGTACTATTGCAGTCACGCGCGCAGCAGGTGCTTTCGATCTTGGAAGACACCAAAGCTGAAATCACCGATGATGGACAGAGTGGTCGAATTCGTATCGGTGCCATCCCAACGATTGCACCGTTCTTTCTTCCCAGTTTGTTACGTCAGTTTGCCGCCGACTATCCAAACGCGTCTCTGATCGTCCAAGAAGATGTCACCGATCGCCTTCTAAAACGATGCACTCAAGGTGAGATCGACTTGGCGATCCTGGCACTCCCGATACCTGCCAAGTACCTGGAGCTAGAGGAGTTGTTTTCCGAAGAACTCTTCTTGGTCTTACCGCCAGAGCATCCGCTGGTGAACAAGCCAGCGATTCAGATGTCAGATGTCGAGCCGTTGCCGTTTGTCTTGCTGGACGAAGCGCACTGCCTTTCCGACAATATCGTTTCGTTCTGCCGACAACGATCGGTTCAACCGGTCGCGGTGGAACGAACCAGTCAGTTGGCAATGGTTCAAGAACTCGTCTCTTTGTCTCACGGTATATCAATGATTCCCAAGATGGCTCGGGACATCGACCAAACCGACCGTCGTGTTTATCGATCGATGAGTGGGAAACGACCGGAGAGAGTGATTGCGATGGTTTGGAATCCGTATCGCTTTCAAAGCCGACTGACCGAGTCTTTTAAGCAATCGCTGAGAGAGTACTGCAACGCAACCTGAATGGACGCGTTCGATACGTTAGCAAAAACGCGTCCGAGCCTCGCAAGTGAGACCCGAACGCGCTGCGATTCCCTTTCAAATCGTCGACCGGTTAAACGTCGTCCGCAGCAATCGACTTGAGAACTTTGTCCAGCAATGCCATGTACCTGGCCGACAGCGAATCCGCATTACGATTCGAATCGTCGTAGGAGCGATCAATTCGACTCGATCGGGCGCCCAAATCGCGTGAGGAAAAGCCAGCAATACGATCGAAGAACCGTTCCGTCGCAGATTCAGCGACACCGGTAGCGAAACCATTTGTCATGGGTAGATTCGTCGTATGAAAGGGTTTGGGTTGAATCGAGTTTCTCATCACTCTTCTCCACGACAGGTGCTCTACCTAACCGACACGCAGATTCGGCCTTTCTTAGAGGTTTCGGAAAATAAACTATCTGCGAATTGAAGAGCCCGAATGAGATGGACAGGTTCGCTCCTTTCATGCAGCACGAATTCTCACTGCGACATCGCCGAGTTAAACTGTCGCGATAAGACCCTGCCTATCTCGCCTGCTGTCGATTTTTCGTCCCGGCTGCCACGCAAGCAAGTTGCCGTGGTGCGCCACCAAGCAGCTCGCTTGAAACACATCCTCCTATTTCAGTTGATCTAATACTTATACGGAGTAGCTCTCGTGAATCGTCCCCCTCGAATTGATCGTCGAAACTTTCTCGCTCAGTCCTCTGCGGCCGTTGCAGCCGTGTCGCTGTCATCGAGCGCCATTGCCAACCCCATTCCGCGTCCGAAACCGCTGTTCGAAATTTCGCTCGCGCAGTGGACGATCAATCGCGAACTCCGATCTGGCAAGATCGACAACTTGGACTTTGCGAAAGTTGCCGCGGATCATGGCATCTTTGCGATTGAATACGTCAATCAGTTCTTCATGGACAAAGCGAAAGATGAAAAGTACCTGGCAGAGATGAAGAAACGCGCTGCAGAGCTGAATGTGACCAGCGTGCTGATCATGTGTGATCGTGAAGGTAACATCGGCGATCCCGATGATAAGAAACGAAGCAAGACCGTCGACAACCATCGTAAGTGGATCGACGCGGCGAAGTTCCTCGGTTGCCACAGCATCCGTGTCAACGCGGGTAGTTCGGGTACGTGGGAAGAGCAAGTTAAGCTCGCAGCCGATGGGCTCTCTCGATTGACGGAAATCGGAGACGCGGAAGACATCAACGTGATCGTTGAAAACCACGGTGGACTATCAAGCAACGCGGACTGGCTGGCAGAGGTGATCAGTAAAGTCGACCATCCACGCTGCGGCACGTTACCAGACACAGGTAACTTTCGGGTCAACAAAGACGAAACGTACGATTCTTATCGTGGCGTGAAAAAACTGATGAAGTGGGCCAAGGGATTCTCCATCAAGGATCGTGTTTGGGACGATCAAGGTAAGCAATCGGAAATGGACTTCGAACGCATGCTCAAGATCGTGATCGATGCGGGTTATCACGGATACTGTGGCATCGAATACGGTGGCTACGAAGGACTAGAAGCAGCCAGAAAGCGACTGGAGAAAGTTCGCGACCACATCTAGGCTTTAGCCTTTGGGTGTTGTTCTGAGGATTGAGAACCAACCGCCAACCGTTACACACTCTCTTCCAGAATTTTCCAGCATGTCCATTGCATCCTGGGTAAGTGAAATGGTCCTTTCCACAGATTGCCCTTTAATGGAGTACTGATTCGGCCATCACGGTGAAGGTAGCCATACCATTCGCCGTGATCGGTGTCAGGGAAATGAGTGTACGTCCAATCGTGGATCTGCTCGTGCCAACTCGCATACTTCGCGTTGCCAGTGATGTGGTGCGCCAGTAGCGTCGCGATGATGGTTTCGTTTTGAGGCCACCAAAATTTCATGTCGTGCCAGTACTCTTGCACGGGGCGTCCATCAACATCCACGTAATAGAGCATGCCGCCAAATTCTTTATCCCATCCGCGTTCCCACATCCACTCGAGCATCTGACAACCGGTTTGGATTAGCTCAGCGTCATTGCGATGCTGTCCTTCACGCAGGATGAACCACGCACCTTCGATCGCGTGTCCGGGATTGAGCGTCCGGCCGTCGAAATGATCAATCCGTTCGCCGTCGATCCCGACCGTCTCCATGACGCAGCGAATGTCAGGCTTTAGGTGAAACCGACGAATCGTGTCGATACTGCGATCGATCCAAACATTCGCATCCGAAAAGTCGATCGTGTCGCGTAGTTCTTGAGCCGTGACGATCGTGATCATTGGAAAACCGAGACCACGCGTCGGACGAGTGTCGGTGTATTTCGAGTTGATCTCTGTGGAATGAAGATTGTGATCAACGAAACGACTGAATGCACTGCGAGCTTGCTTGGCGTACGATTCTTCGCCGGTTGCTTGAGCGAGTTCACCGAACGCAATCGCCGCAAAACTCTCGGAGTATGCGTAGCGTCGTTTACGAATTGGTTTTCCATCGCGCGTCACATGAAACCACATGCGTCCATCCACCGGATCGAAACCAAACTGATCCAGGAATTGAGCGCCAGATTTAGCGAGCTCCAACCATCGTTGATTCGGTTGATAGTTGTTGTAGAGCTCGCCCAGGAGCCAAGTGAACCGAGCTTGTTGCCAAATGCCTTTGTCGGTGTCGAGGATCGATCCGTCTCGATCCAAGCCCATCATGAAGCCGCCATGAATCTCGTCAGTGGCGTGTTGGATCCAGAATGGCAGCGTGTCTTCTAGCAGTCCATCACGGTAAGTCTTCAATAATGAGGCGCGTTTTTGACTATCCATGGGCAACCGTCCTGGGCTGGCAACGCGCACAAAAAAACCGGACTGCTTCCGCAGCCCGGCCTATCATAAACTCTCGCGAGAGAGGTTGTCCTAACGGAGCGGGAAGCGGGCAGGCGTCAAAAACGACGATCCTGTCGTCGCGACAGCCGCATTCCTTTACCGACAGACCTTAGTGCGGGGTCAAGTGGCTTTTCGCCGCTCGAGAGACTCGATCACGACCTAAGGCTATCTCAGCGGCCGGTCTCGGTAGTCGCGATGGCAGGCGCGACAATCACGCTGGATGGACAACCAGGAAGCTTGAATCGACAGAAGGTCGCTCGGAGATTCGCGAAGCTGGCTCTCTAACTCTGCTGATGCATCGGCCGAGTTTTCGAGGATCTTCAAAAACTCGGGTGACTGCTTTTCCTTCTCAGCTCGAAGCAGTTCACGGAAATGTTCTTTCAGAATCAACGCTTCGTGCGCAGGCTCCACGTCTGGACTTTCTGGCGACGTACGCCAGCCGGCCTCGCGTGTCAGTGAGAGACGACGGTTGGTTTCGTCGATCTCTACCATCGCTTTTGCCAGCGGAGGAACCTCGACGAGTTCCTTAAACTCAACCTGCAGCAGCGTCAGTTGCCGGACGGGAAAGGGGCGAGCCAACTTGGCGGCAGAGTACAGACCGATGTAGTGCTCGCTCGTCCCGGCCGTTTGCAAGAACCCAAGCTGCAAGTTTTGTTCGCTCGGCAACAAACCGGCTCCAACGGACGCAACGATGGCTGCCGCCGGACTACGGTGCTTCCCGTGATGGCAGTGAATATAAATGGGCTTGGGTAATTCTCGGATTGCTTTGGCCAAACGCAACGCATGATCGGTTTCGATGCCGTCATAGCCATGCGGCAAGTGAACGTACCGCAAACCGTGTCGCCGAGCCATTTCGACGTTCGGGTTGGCGCCATCCACGCTGATGATCGTCTTGACCCCGAGCTTTTTTAACTCAATGAATCCGAGTTCATCTTCAGGAAGCCCTCCCGACAAAACGTCCGCGTGCAAACGGTAGGCGTTTGGGAGCGCAACGGTCGTCACACGCCGGACATCCCAAGGCTCAGCCTGAAGGGAGGAGACGTACACGAGCATCAGCAGGAAGGATAGGCAACGACTCACGCCTTCCATGATATCGCAAATGGGTGATGGAGCGGCAAGCGAATGAAGTGGGAACGCATGAATCGAACGGATTCAGATTCGCGTTCCCGGCGAATTTCGCCGCAGCCCGGATCTGGCTGAAGTTCTTTGCCCCGCCAGATCCCGGTCGGCCGCCAGATCCCGGTCGGCCGCGAAATTCGGCCGGTGCTAACTTGCAGCTGGCGTTTCCACGATGCTTCGATAGTAGTCGACGCTGCGATTCAGGCCTTCCGCGATCGACACTCCTGGCTCGAAGGCGAGTCGACGTCGTGCTTCGGAAATATCGGCCAGCGAATCGCGCACGTCCCCGACTCGCGGCGGTTCATGGATTGGCTCGATCGACTGCCCAAGAATCTCGCGCAAATTGACCAACAACTCAAGAAGCGTCGTCCGTTCGCCGCGTCCGACATTGAACGTTGAACCACTGATACCAGGAGTTGTTGCGGCCAGCAGATTGGCTTTCGCGACATCTTCGACGTAGACGAAGTCTCGTGATTGCTGGCCGTCTCCGTAGATAATTGGTCGCTGACCGGCCAAGATCATGGAAACAAACCGAGGGATAACGGCACTGTACTCACTCTGAGGATCCTGCCTGGGGCCGAAGACATTGAAATAACGCAAGATCACCGCTTCGATCGGAAAGCTCCGTACGAAAGCGTGGCAGTAAGACTCGGAGGCTAACTTGGCGGCTGCGTAGGGAGATAGCGGTGCGGCCGGATCCGATTCGCGTTTTGATACAAACGTCGAGTCTCCGTAAGCGGCACTCGTCGACGCCAGCACGAGTCGTTTGACGTTGGCAGCGGCGGCTGCTCGAAGCAACTGCACAGTACTGGTCGTACACCAAGCATGGCAAAGATCCGGTTCCCGAATACTGCGCGGAACACTCGCCATGGCTGCTTGATGGAAAACGTAATCAACACCCTCGATCGCCTCGTCTACGACGGTTGCATCGGACGCATCACCATCGACGACTTCGACAGCATCATCCGAAAGACGTCCGTCCAAGTTGTGTCGAAAGCCGGTGCTGAAGTTGTCCAGAACACGCACGCGAGCGTTCTGTGCACGCAACGCATCAACCAAGTGTGATCCGATAAAACCAGCTCCACCCGTTACCAGGCACAGCGACCCGTTCAAGGACTCCAGCGGACTGGATTGTTGCTCACCCATGAATCATCCCCGAAATCGGCGGAAAGAGTGTGAATAGAAGACTCGTCGATCCTTGCCGAAGATGCGCCGAGATGTTGTTTCATCCACCGCTACCCGCGACGTGAATGACGCCGCGTGTTGCAACCGTGAAGGGAACGGTTTGGATGCATAAACAGCCGGAAGCCTTTTCCGGCTGTTGCAAACTAGGAGCCCAGAAGCGATTCCGTTTTCGGAACGCTCAGCTTTTTGCTTTCGCTTTCGTGCGTGCTTCCCGGAGACCACGGCTGAGGATATCACGCAGCATCGGTGAAAAATCCTCGTACTTGGATTGGTCCGGGGCGCCATTGCTGAACTGATAGATAGCGTCACGCGGCTTCACGCCCAAGGCGATCAGCGTGCTGCTGACGGTGCCATAGTCGCCATTGCGAACGACCATGCTTGGACGACCCGGGCCGACCGGTGCACGAGCGAACACCTTGCTGGCAACCGCCAGGAATTTCACGGGAGAATCGAGCGTTTGCAGCGTCAATAATCGACGAGCCATCTGAACCCGCTGATCCTCCGGGTCATTCAAGTTTCGGGCTCCGATGATGTTCAATCCATCTCGCAACTCGACCACTTCTTGTCGCTCATCCGCATGGATCGCGTAGCCGTTCTTGGCGTCGGCGATCAGGATGTTGCAGCCGTCATATCGCGTCTTGGCGAATTCTGTTTCGGCTTTTTCCAGTGCGGAAACAGCCGATCCACAACGCAACAGGTCGAGTCCGAGCAGACCGCGTGATCGTTGCCCGAACAGAGGCATCGTCGTGGCACGATTGCAGATACCGACAAACAAGCCGTTTTGATTGACACCCAGCCAGGTACCACCGGCTTTTTGATCAATCCCGCACAAGACGCGTGGTTTGCCTGATTGAATGGAGGGGGGGAGACTTGGCCGATCGAAATACTCTTCTCGGTTGGCGGCCACCAAGATGGGACTCTCAGGAACTAAGCGGTACTGAACAGCCAGTAGGCACATGCTCTTGCTTTCTGTTTCAAAAGATCAATGAATTGAACGGTTTCCCGGTGCCGGTGGTCTCATGAGCGAGAACCAGTCGTACCGAAAGCGACCAATGTATCTACGCCGTCGACCTGACCACACCCTCTGCTGGGGGGAAAGAGCGAAAAAGCGACGCTTACAAGGTGAATTTGGGCGTCTTTCACGGACTCTGGGCAATCTTTGGCGTTTATCGCGACGATAAGACTCTTACGGCGAACACGGCACCCTATTCGTCGCTTTCCTCGCGGGATTGGGAAGATGCAAGATCTTGATAGCAGCTATTCACGAGCAGTCTTGTCAATCACGACCTCCGTTAGCGTGACATTGGCACGCAAGAATGTTCCGCTGGACAGGATCGTCAATCTGGTTCCCGGTTCTATGTTGACCTTCGACGCTCACTGCGATGAACCGCTCGTCTTGGAGGCAGGCGGCAAAGCGATCGCGACGGGGGAGACGGTCAAGATCGGCGATAAATTTGGCTTGCGCGTTCGCGAGATCCTACACGAGCCCCAAAAATCGTAGACGTCGATCTCGCTCGCGGCGTTCTTCAACCCGTCTACACGCTCCCATCTGCAACGCATTCCGCTTGCGTTGCCTGCTCCGCGTACGCTGCGTTTCAACCGCATCGTTCGCGCGACCACTGATCGAATCGTTTCGGCAACAATAGCGATTCGACACACTCGAATGATGGGTATATCGCATGTTGAAGCCTAGCTATCCCTATTACTTGGCCAATGAACCGGTCGCGGCAAATCAAGATCTCGAAGTCGTCGACAAGTACAGCGGAGAGGTGGCAACGCGTGTCGCGATCGCTGATACCGCCGCGATCGATCGCGGAATCGGAGCTGCGCACGAGGCTGCGACGGCGATGCGACGGATGGCCGCGTTTGAACGGCAAGCGATTCTGACTCATTGCGTTCGACGATTTGAGGAACGCTTTGATGAGTTGGCGTTCTCGCTCTGCATTGAGGCTGGCAAACCGATCAGAGATTCACGCGGAGAAGTCACACGCTTGATCGATACGTTCCGGATCGCTGCGGAGGAATCGGTTCGGATCGGCGGCGAAGTGATGGAATTGCAGATCTCCGCAAGAGCCCGCGGATATCGAGGCATGTTCCAAAGAGTGCCGATTGGGCCGTGTTCGTTTATTTCACCCTTCAATTTTCCGCTCAATCTGGCCGCTCATAAAGTCGCTCCGGCACTTGCTGTCGGTTGTCCCTTCGTTCTCAAGCCTGCCAGTCGGACTCCGATTGGCGCATTGATGATTGGTGAAGTTCTCGCGGAAACCGATCTACCTAAAGGAGCGTTTTCGATCCTGCCGTGCAGTCGTCAGGGTGCGGACTTATTCACGATCGACGATCGATTGAAACTACTTAGCTTCACGGGATCACCTGCCGTTGGTTGGGAATTGAAAGCGAAGGCCGGAAAGAAGCCCGTCGTGTTGGAATTGGGCGGAAACGCAGCATGCATCGTCGATCATGACGCTGATCTGGATGATGCCGTTGGGCGATTGATCATTGGGGCGTTCTATCAGTCTGGCCAGAGCTGTATCGGCGTGCAGAGGATCATTGCTCATGCGTCGATCTATGAAACGCTTCGAGACAAATTGGTCGAGCAAACCAAACAGTTGGTCATGGGCGACCCGAAGGAAGAATCGACGTTTATAGGACCGATGATCTCTGAATCAGAAGCCGAACGATTGCACGGTTGGATTGAAGCGGCCGCGGCGGCCGGTGGGCGAGTCTTATGTGGAGGCAAACGACAAGGCGCAATGTTACAAGCGACCGTCATGGAGGATGTCCCGTCTGAACAGGACGTTTGCGCACAAGAAGCCTTTGGGCCGGTCGCCGTCCTGAGTCGATTCACCGATTTTGATCAGGCGATCGCCGAAGTGAACGACAGCGTTTTTGGTTTGCAGGCTGGTGTCTTCACGCGTGACTTGTACAAGATGCAGCAAGCCTGGGATGAATTGGAAGTCGGTGGCGTCGTGATTGGTGATGTACCGTCTTGGCGAGTGGATCACATGCCTTACGGCGGTGTTAAAGAGAGCGGCATCGGTCGCGAAGGCATTCGCTTCGCAATCGAGGACATGACGGAGATCCGAAACCTGGTGATTCGGACAAAGTAGGAATGGAATGAGATCGCCGCGATCAAATCGATCAGGGGGCGTGTTTATTGACATTTCGCCAGGACGTTCCGAGCGGCGGCGATCGTTTCATCAATGATCGCTTCGCTGTGCTGCCGACTGAAGAAAAGGGCTTCGTACTGGCTGCACGGCATGTAAACGCCTTCGTCAATTAAGCCCCAAAAGTAGCGCCCAAACAACTCTCGGTCACTTTGGTTCGCTTCGTTCCAACACGTCACCGGACCCGGATGAAAGAACAGCGTTAACATGCTGCCAACGTGTTGGACGCAATGGTCGATTCCCGCATCGGTCGCCGCTTTGTCTAAGCCGACGGCTAGGCGATCGGCCATCGCATCCAAGTAATCGTAGGGTGAATCTTCTTTCAAAAGTCTTAGCGTTGTGCTTCCGGCTGCGACCGCCACTGGATTGCCGCTTAACGTCCCAGCTTGAAAGACTTTTCCGGCGGGCAACACTTGATCCATGATGTCGGCACGACCACCGTAGGCACCCATCGGAAGACCACCGCCAACGATCTTTCCCAGTGTCGTCATATCCGGTGTGATTCCGAATCTCTCCTGCGCTCCACCAAAAGCGACGCGGAAACCCGTCATCACTTCATCAAAGATCAAGATCGCTCCGTCCTTTTTTGTTTCGTCACGCAAGGTCTGCAAGAACTCTTTCGAGCCGGGCACGCAGCCCATGTTGCCAACGACCGGTTCCAAAATCACGGCTGCGATTTGACCGGGATGTTGTGCGAACGCGTTTCGAACGCCTTCCACATCGTTGAAAGACAAAACGATCGTGTCCTTGCCAGCTCCTTCCGTGACACCCGGCGAGTCAGGTACTCCTAATGTTGCCGCAGCGCTTCCGGCTGCGACCAGCAGACTGTCGACGTGTCCGTGATAGTTGCCAGCGAATTTGATCACCTTGTCTCTGCCGGTCGCGCCGCGTGCGACCCGAATCGCGCTCATGGTCGCTTCGGTCCCGCTGTTGACCAACCGCACTTTTTCCACGCTCGGAACCGCGTCAATGATCTGTTCAGCTAAACCGGATTCGGCTTCGGTCGGTGCACCGTAGCTCGTGCCACGGTCGACGGCTCGCAAGATCGCTTCGCGGACTTCGGGGTGAGCGTGACCCAGAATCATGGGGCCCCAAGATCCGATGTAGTCGATCAGCCGGTTGCCATCGATGTCGAATAGATAAGGACCTTCGGCGTGATCGATGAACAGGGGCGTGCCACCGACGGCGCCAAACGCTCTGGCAGGACTGTTAACACCACCCGGCATTAACTGCCGAGCGCGTGCGAAAGCGGCGGAGCTCTTTGGGCCAGCGCCCGAGGTAGTCGTGGGAGAGTTCAAGACAAGTCCGTCGAACAACGTGAATGGGATGGCAGCCAAAAAAGAAAGGGCAGGACGGAAGATCAATCTCCGCCTGCCCTGCTGATTTTCCAAAACGGCTCACGCGGAGGAGTCGAGAGCTTCTTGCAACGCAGCTTTCGGTCGGACACCGACAAAACTCTCGGCAACTTCACCTCCCTTGATGACCAACAGCGTCGGGATGCTGCTGATACCAAATCGTTGAGCGGTTTCTGGGTTTTCGTCGATGTTGATTTTTCCGATCTTGGCGTTGGGATTCTCCGAAGCCAATTCGTCGATCATCGGTGCGATCTGTCGGCATGGCCCACACCAAGGAGCCCAGAAGTCGACCAGAACGGCTCCGTCCGCTTGCAGCACTTCGGAATCAAAGTTGTCATCGGTGAATTCTTTGACGGCGTCAGAAGCCATGATATTTGTCCTTCTAAACTGGTGATGTGGATTGACCACGCAGATAAGAGTTCGGGGCGATCGAATCAAAAGTCGATTGTCGGCCGAGTAGCTCCGCGGCCAAGCGGTGGAATTGTAAGGCTTCCGGCTAGGGTGACAACGGGCACCGTTGCCCTCAACCGTCCAATCCCAACGCTTCAACGACCCGCAAAACGGGCAGGCCTCACAAGGAGACCCCTTCCGAATGCAAGATCCGGGCCAATTGATCCAGAATCAACGCGGTCGCGCCCCAAACCGCGTGTGAGCCATAACGAAACGCCGGTGCACGGAACACCATCTCTCCGACGGAATCGTCTTGCTGGCGTACTTCTCGCCGCAACGCCACCTCGCAGCGTCCCTCGCGATTGATCAGCGAGACGAGCGGAAATGTGATGACTTCTGCCACTTCGACAGGGTCCGGCTGCCAGGAATCATGCGGGCGATCGATCACGGCAACGATCGGGTGAACCAAGTTGTTGCTTGCGTACACGTATTGCGTGGCTAGTTCTCCGCAATGCTGCGTCACGTTCGGCCTAACACCAAGCTCCTCTTCAAATTCACGTAGCGCGGCGTCTCAAGGTGCCTCGCCCGGCTCCACGCGTCCGCCCGGCAAACAGACCTGACCTCCATGATGTTGCAGTGTCGTAGGACGAAGCGTCAGCGGAATCATCCAATCATCCGCTTCATTTTGAAACAGAGTCAGAGCGACCGCAGCGATCCGCGCGTCGCGGCGAGCTGGCCCCCGATGTCGGCCGTAGCTCAAGCCGGGCGCAAATGAAGGTGCCGGAAGTGGATTCCCCGGCTGCATTGCATGGCGAAGTCTGGTCGCAATGTCGTGCATGGCGAATGTCCCGTAGCATACGCCGTTCTTTCACGCTTTCGCTTTGCGTGACACGGACATTTTGAAGGTCACGCTCGACGTGACATGGCCGTTGCGTCGGTCTCGGCCGTCATGCGTAGCATGACCTACAGCCCGTCATGCGGAGCATGAACTACAGCCCGTCATGCGGAGCATGACCTACAGTAGGGTCTCTAACAATCGGCGAAGCTTTCGTAATTCGACCCGATGATCGAGACCGTCCATTGGCGTCATGTGAATCGTCAGTGAACGGTCGTATTTGTCTCGTTCTAACTGGGTGATCAGCTTGCCGTAGTCGACCTCACCTTGGCCAACACTGACTTGGAATGCGTCCGGACGCGAATCACGAAGATGCACGTTGCCGACGAATTTCAAAATCTTGTCCAGATTGTTGCCTTTTGACTTGCCGCAAATGTAGACGCTAGGGTCGAGCGTGATTCCCAAGCCATCAACGTTGTTGCAAAGCACCATCATGGTGTCTGGATCGTCGCTCAGGCAGCCCATTTGACTGCGTACGTTGACGCGCACGCCCTCACCCTCGGCGATTTCCACGAGTTTTTGAAGCCGTTCGACTTCCTCGTTGAAGGGTGTTCCATGTTCCGACGAGGGAATCGTGATATTCACGACCTTGGTGGTTTTGGCGATGTGGCACATCACCCGAAAATCCTCGTAGTGCTGCTCGCCGGTCGAGCCCAATTCGAGACTGTATCCAGATATTTCCAGTCGATGCGTATGCCGGAGCATCTGAATCGCGCGATCCGGATCCTGCAGCAATTCGCTCGGCTTGATTGGCCCCGATTCATGGATCGCGATTTCGATGGCCGTGAATTCAAGGTCCGTGAGAACCTCGATCGCTTCTTCCAATTCCGCTTCCGGCCAGCATTCCGTCGACGCTGAAACAAACACGCTTCCGTCCTTCTCCGTCAAGTTCGTTCCTAAGTTGCCCTCAGACGCACTAGCTTACCGAGATACGACAAATTGAACCAGACGTTCCCGCAGCGGGTTGCCCGATCGCACCGGCATCCATCGCAGGTTCAAGTCGATGTTCTTATTCTGTGTCGGTCTGAATGTCTGTTGGATCGTCGATCTGCCCTGCCCTTCCGCTCGCCCATCTCCGCAATCCTTCCAAACGCTGCTTGCCTCGCAAATAGTAATCTTCTCCGAGTCCTGCGAGATGCTTGTTGGCGATCTGTTGGTACCTGCTTTCGGACGAATCATCGATCGGTTGAGCCCATTCGAGATCAGTCAATTCGTTGGCGATTGCCGATGCGATCGACTGATGGCCGGCAACTGATGGATGCAAGTGATCGACAAAGAATGACGGGTCGGGAATGCCGTCCGGGCGGCGGACTCCTTGCCCGTCGCGAGTATCCAGCAAGCTGGGAGTGTCGATGCAAGGGATTTGCATTTCGGTCGCCACCTTCCGCACCGTTTCCATGATCGGGCTCGTCGCTCGCAACGGGCAGACGTCATGGTCTTTTGCAGCCACGAGCAAGGGAATGGCCTGGCGAATGTCACCGCCATCGAATAGCAATCGACCAGCGACGAAGCTAGCGCCCGCATGAGAGGGATCGATTTCCAAGCACTGAAGCGCCGCGGCTAATCGGTCGCTCACGCTGGAATCGATATTGTTCGCACGATTCCATTGCTGGGTCAGCTGCTCTTTTTTCTGTTCGCCTAGATCGTGCGGCGGTGTGACTTTGAACGGTGGTGTTTGCACCAGATCTGACGCGGGAATGCACACGACGACTGGCACCTCTGCCGACTGAGCTCGCTGCACCATGCGACGAAGTGTTTGGTCGAAGTGCTCCTCGACGTCACTCCGCCATGCATCGTCGCGCCAATATTTTTCGAGACCACCGGAATGATCCAACAACGCATCCACTTCATCGGACATCCGTGAAGGCGAAAAAGCTGTCGGCTCAGAGAACGTCCTTTGAATCCAACGCACCGTCGCCAGCTTGCTGGCTGTGCGTGCCATCAGTCGACGTGGCGCCGACATCGACCGTACCTCGGCATACTCACGGTCCTCCAGGAATTCATTGTGGCCCGTATAGATCACGATGGCATCCGGCTGATGCAGTAGGACTTCATCCAGGATTCGGTCGACACGATAGCTGGCGTAGGAGATGCCTCCGCAATTGACCACTTCAAATGCGATGTCAGGCTGGTTCGCTTCCAAACGCAATCGCAACCAAGTGCTGAAGGCCGTTTCGATGGCATAGGGTCGACCCTGAACAGTGGATCCACCGAGGACAAAAATCCTCCGCGCGTTTTCACGTTTGACCGCGTCAAAAGAATCCGGGCGAAAAAAGTTGTATCGCGATTCGGGAATCTCCCATCGAGTCCCATCCGCATTAAGCTCAAACAACGGTCGAAGCTGCGACAAGTCCATCAACGGTTCTCGGTCGATGGCATTGGTCACATCAGGTTCTTCAAACCATCGCAATGCGAATTCCAAGACAACGAGCGGTGACAGAGACAATGCGATGGCCAACGCACGCATCAGCCACCAGCGACGACGAGAGTCCTTACCGTTCATAGGGACCAGTTTAACCGGCGAGGCGTCCGCCGCATGTCGGTCTCCTCGCTTTGAACACCATCGGTCGGTGACCTACAAACCGACGGACGATCGGTACACAATGCTGGTTCGATGGAACGCACACTCGGATTAATATGACTTTGCAGACGCACCTTTATCTGACTGGCTATCGCGGGACGGGAAAAACGACCGTCGCTCGACGGCTTGCCCGACACTTTAATGTGGCGACCGTTGATCTGGATGAACGGATCGAGCAAGTGGCGGGAAAGACGATTCGTGAGATTTTTGAATCCAGTGGAGAGGCTGGATTCCGAGACTTGGAAACTCAAGCACTGTCGGACCTGAGTCAAACGCCCTCCATCGTTTCTCTTGGTGGTGGTGCGGTTTTGCGTGCTGAAAATCGCGAGCAGATCGCGAAGACGGGAACATGCGTTTGGTTAGACGCTGATGCGGAAACCATCGCTCGGCGTTTGGACCATGACAGTACGACGACGGATCGTCGACCCGCGTTAACGACGCTGAATGATCTGGATGAGATTCGTCATCTGCTGGCGGAACGACGCGCCAATTACCAATCGGTGGCTCAACATCGCGTCGAAACGTCAGGTCTTTCGGTCGAGGAAGTGGTTCAGCAGATCGTGGCGTTTGTCTCATGAGCGATCAGCCAACCGATCAAGATTTCCATCTGATAGCGACGTGTGCATTCGGATTAGAAGCTGTTGTTCGACGAGAGCTGGATGCGCTCGGCCTACCAGCCTCGATTGGTGATCCTGGGCGCGTGCACTTCCGCGGTTCCTACGACGTCATCGGCAAAGCAAATCTTTGGCTTCGAACCGCGGATCGCGTACTGGTGCAAGTCGCGTCCTTTCAAGCGGCCGATTTTGATGCTCTTTTCGAGACCACCCGTCAGTTGAGTTGGGCGTCCTGGATTCCGTCGGATGGACGTTTTCCCGTCACGGGTCGTTCCATCAAATCTACGTTGAGCAGTGTCCCCGCTTGCCAGCGTGCCGTGAAGCGAGCCATCGTTGACTCTCTGCGTCGGGATCATGGAACAGAGTCTCTGCCCGAGGACGGCCCCGAATACAAAGTTGATGTCGCGTTGTTGAAAGATGTCGCGACTCTGACGATCGACACGACCGGTCGCAGTTTGCATCGACGCGGATTCCGAACGCAAATGAGTCGAGCGCCGCTGAAAGAGACGCTCGCTGCCGCAATGGTCCTTCTGAGTTATTGGAAATCAGACCGGGCGTTGATCGATCCGTTTTGCGGAAGCGGTACGATTCCGATTGAAGCGGCAATGATCGGACGCAACATCGCACCTGGACATGCCCGCGAGTTTCCATTCCACGATTGGAAACAATTTCCAATCGATCTCTGGCAAGATCTTTGTTCCGACGCATCGGCTCAACAGTCCGCGAGGCTGGACGAGCGAATCCTTGGCAGCGATCACGATGGGAGGGCGCTGCGGTCAGCGCGTGAGAACGCGGAACGCGCGGGTGTCGCCGCCGACATCCACTTTCAGCAACTCGACTTTGAATCGCTGACAAACAAACGCCGATTTGGTTGCCTGATCACCAACCCTCCCTACGGTGAACGAATCGGCGGTCATGACGAGTTGGATTATCTATACCGCTCCATCCCCGATGTTCTGCGAAAGTTGCCCACATGGAGTCACTACTTTCTAACGGCGTATCCCAACTTCGAATCCATCTTGGGTCGCGAAGCCGATCGTCGACGTAAGCTCTACAACGGCCGGATCGAGTGCACCTACTACCAATTTCATGGCCCAAAGCCTGTGGTCGGTTCCATCGCGAGTGCAACGGATGCCACGAATCAGCCAGGCAACGCTGAATTATCAGCCGCCGATCAAGGAAAGGTCGCATTAGCGGCGACGCCGCCAGCTGCAGAGTCCCAACCGCCTGCAGAGTCCCAGCCGGCTGCAGAGTCCCAGCCAGCTGCAGAGTCCCAACCAACCGCAGCGTCCCAGCCAACTACCAAGTCTCAGCCAGTTGCGAAGCCCTATGTTCATGCGGAAGGGACGGCCGCTTTTGGGCATTTGACGGAAAAAGCGGATGAACAGGCAGCTCTGTTTGCGACGCGTCTACGCAAACGCGCAAAACACTTGCGTCGCTGGCCAACCCGACGTGGCATCACCTGCTTTCGAATCTATGAACGTGATATCCCCGAGATTCCGCTGATCGTCGATCGCTATGAGGATTACTTGCACATCACGGAATACGAGCGTCCGCATGATCGCGATCCGGCCCAGCACGGCAACTGGTTGGATTTGATGGCAGAGACGGCTGCTGAGTCTTTAGATCTACCAACTAGTCACGTCTTCTTAAAACGGCGTAGTCGTCAGCGAGGGCGCGTCCAGCATGCCAAAGTTGCCGAAACGGGCCAGCGGATCGTCGTCAACGAAGGTGGGTTGAAGTTCTTGGTCAACCTAGCGGACTACGTCGATACGGGACTGTTCTTGGATCATCGCGTCGCGCGCCAAATGGTCCGTGAGGAAGCCAGCGGTAAGAACTTTCTCAATCTGTTTGCTTACACAGGTTCATTTTCGGTCTACGCGGCTGCCGGCGGCGCCGCTCGCACAACCAGTGTGGATCTTTCGCAGCGGTATCTCGATTGGGCGGGAGACAACCTGCGACTGAATGGATTGGATGTTGGTGAGCAGAATCGCCTCGTCGCGGAAGACGTCGGTGATTTCGTTCGCCGTTTACCCAACCAGGAAACTTTTGATTTGGTTGTCGTTGATCCGCCAACCTTCTCGAACAGCAAACGCACCGAGAATGATTGGTTGGTCCAAGACGGGGCCGTTCCGTTGCTGATGGATCTCTTGCCAAAAGTCACATCCGGCGGCGTGATCTACTTTTCGTGCAATTTTCGCCGTTTCAAATTCGATCCCGAAACGATCTCGGCAAGCGAAGTTCACGAGATTTCTCGCCAAACGGTGCCGGAAGATTTTCGCAATCGCCGAATTCATCGGTGCTGGCGGATTGTGAAGTAGAGAATGAAACGCCTACGCGGATGCGATTGGTTATTGATTGAGATTTAAGAAGGCATAGAGGCCGACCAAGGTTTTGGCGTCTCGGATTTTTCCGTCGGCGATCATCTGGATCACTTCGGCACGTGTGGTGATTCGGTTTTCGATGTTTTCCGTCGCCTCGCGAGCATGGTTGCCCTCGGTGAGATCTTCGGCCAAGTAGAGATGCATCAGCTCATCACAGATTCCTGGCGCGGAAAAGAACTCGAGTAGTTTCGTCAGCTTCCCGGGCGTGTATCCGGTCTCCTCGATCAACTCCCGTCGCGCCGTCTCTTCGACCGGTTCATCAGCCTCTCGTGTGCCGGCGGGCAATTCCAAAAGCGTTTCCGCGACCGTCGGCCGTCGATTCTCGATCAGCACGATTGTGTTCTCGTCGATCATCGGCAGTAGAACGACCGCGCCCGGATGCCGGATGACTTCACGCACATAAGTTTTCCCGTCACTGCCGTGCAGTTGCATTTCGTTGACGTTGAATCGAGAGCCACGCAGAACCACACGTTCGTTGCTCGTGTCCATGGAATCACCGGAGGTACGTTGAAATGAATGTTGTGTCGGTATTGAATATCGTCCTAATTCGCGATGCGCGAAGGCGGCGTGATTGAGTCGAGCTTCGATTCCTGCGATACGTCGGATGACTTCCTCTTGAAAAACGGTGATTCGCCGCGTGACATTGATTGGGTTTCTTAATTGCGAAAAGCCACCCGGAATGACCTCTCGCGATCTCGTGAATGTCGTTTGTCGGCGATTCCCGAAGAAGACGAAGGTGGGGCACGCGGGGACGCTCGATCCGCTGGCCGAAGGAGTACTCGTGATGGGTGTGGGGCCCGCTGTCCGCTTGATTCCCTACTTGCAGCAGCAACCCAAACGTTATCGAGCGGTTTTTCAACTGGGGCGTTTAAGTGACAGCGGTGACCTGGAAGGCGACGTCAGCGACCATCCCCATCTCCCCTCGCCGAGCCTCGAACAGCTGCAGGCATCGGCGCGACAACTCGTCGGTTCGATAGAACAGACACCACCGGCCCACTCAGCAATTTGGGTGGACGGACAGCGAGCCTATAAACGTGTTCGGGCTGGAGAGACGGTCGAGATGCCGACGCGCGTTGTTCAAATCGATTCATTGGAAATCACTCGCTACGACTATCCCGAAATGGAATTCGACACGGTTTGTGGATCCGGAACGTACATTCGTTCTCTCGGCGTCGACCTCGCGCGCGGAGCCGGATCCGTCGCGGTGATGTCTTACTTGCGACGATTGGCCGTCGGCACGTTTCAAGTCGGTGATGCGATTTCACTGAAACGTTTGCGTGAAGACGATCTTTCAACGATGTTGGTCCCCTGCATCGAAGGCATCGAGCATCTGCCTCGTATCGAGGTCGATTCACAAGAGAGCCGTCGCTTGGGTCACGGGCTCTGCCTTGATGCGGAGCGGTTTCCGTCACAACCGGAAGACGAACGTGACGTTGCGATGACGGAGCTGGCGGCGATCACTGCCAGTGGTCAGTTACGAGCGATCTTACGTTGGAAACATGAAGCTTGGTGCCCGTACAAAGTCTTCCCCGTCGATGAAGAAGCAACACAATGATTCGAGTCTTCTGTTTGGTCCTTTGGTTAATCGCTTCTCAGAATGCTGTTGTCGCAACGGAACCAGATTGGTCGCAGATCGAATCGATCGTTCAAGCAGGTATTGAAGCCGGTGAGATGCCGGGAGCCATCGTTGTCATCGCTAGCCGCAACGAAGTGCTTTATCGAAAAGCATTCGGATTCAGGCAGATCGAGCCAACCCGTGAACGGATGACGGTCGATACCGTCTTCGATATGGCGTCGATTACAAAACCGGTTGCAACCGCGACTTCGGTGATGATCCTCGTTCAACGCGGACTCGTCGACGTCGATAAACCGGTAAGTCAGTATCTGCCTGAATTTGGTGCTGCAGGTAAATCCAAAATTACCGTCGCCGATCTTCTGTTACATGTTGGAGGTTTGATTCCGGACAACGCTTTAAAGGACTATCAGGATGGCATCGAACGATCATGGCAGAACATATGGGCCTTAAAGCCGCGTAGTGTCAGACGTGAGAAGTTCGTCTACACCGACGTTGGATTTCTTGTGCTCGGGAAGTTAGTCGAACGTGTCAGTGGCCAGTCTTTGGATGTTTTTGCAGATGAGAATATCTTCCAACCGCTCAAAATGACGGACTCCAGTTACCGACCGAGTGCCGAGTTGGTTCCACGAATCGCTCCCACCGAGAAGCGAAACGATAAGTGGATTCGCGGCGAAGTTCACGACCCAAGGGCTTTCTTGCTCGACGGCGTCGCGGGCCATGCAGGTTTGTTTTCAACGGCAGATGACATGGTGCGATACGGCCAGATGATGCTTGGACGCGGATCGCTTGGCAGTGTCGAGATCTTGAAACCGGAAATCTTTGAAGTGATGACCCGGCCGCGTGCTATCCCGCGTGGCACGCGAACGTTTGGTTGGGATCACCAGTCACCATACTCTCGAAACCGGGGCACATCATTTTCGGATGCTGCATTCGGTCACGGCGGATTCACAGGGACCGTTTTCTGGGTCGACCCCAAGCAGGACCGAGTGTTTATCTTCTTGAGTAATCGGCTGCATCCGGATGGACGCGGAACGGTAAACGGTCTCGCCGGTCAGATAGCAACCCTGATCGGGCAGGAGCGGTAAGCGTGGTGTTGATCGAGTGAGTGAGTTGGTTGTAGCGGAACTCGTCGAGCCTGGCCTAGAGTTGCGATTTTCACCCATCAGGAAATCCGGTTGAGATTTACCATCCGAAAGCTGCTCATGTTTGTGACATGGTGTGCCTTGTGCATTGCATTTGGAATACCGGACCCAAGTTCGTTGCCGGGTGGTGTTGGGAGAGTCACCGATCTGCGCAGAGGTGACTACGAAACAGTGTTGAGTGAGTTCGAGAGTCGTGTCTGGATCATGACTGTGTGCAGATGGGGCAATCATCGCACGATCGAGATGGATTACTTCCTTTCCGAATCCGAATTGCCTTCCATTGGAAGCTACCTGTTGATCCAGGATTCGACACTTGAGACAGGATACGTTTTACCTATCACAAAGTTAGATCGCGTTCCGACTTACATTCAAGCTGTAAGAATTGCTTGCCCAGCTGCACTTGCCGCGATGGTGGTTTTCATACTCAGTAGCGTATTCAGCAAAGGGATCCAAATTCGAACTCGTACTACGTCAGTCAAGAAAAGTACTGAATAGCGGACGCAAGTAAAATGAGATTGAAAACCGAGCCGAAATCTGTGAAAGCACTCACTGCCTTTTGGTTCCATTCATCATCAACTTGCAACCGTTCGACGAAAACGGTCTGTAGTTCAATCCCAGTAAAACTCGGATCGTTTGTCGCACACTCGCCCCTGTTTATCGAGCCCGATCATCCGCTTGCGGTAATTCCCTCCTGAGGGCGAGTGGGAATAGACCAACCACTTACTGACACGCGAAGCAAATTCTGCTTTTGGCTTCCCGAAGCGATTCCGAATCTCCTTTTGAGTTGCTTTTTCCGCCAGCAACTTTCGATAAAGCGGGGCGCTCAGCTTGAGCGGCCCAGGAACGCCAGCTCTCGCGCCTATTGATGCGGGGTCTTTGATCGGGAAGCTGCCTGACGTGTAGACGACGCTTTGACCGTCAGCCGCTCCCGCAACCTGTCCTGCTGACTGCCCGTACGCCCGCACAAATTTGCCAGTCTCATCAAAGGAGATCACGTTGCATTCGCATTCAATGGACGGATAAACGCCGGTCTTTGAGAATGCAGGGTAATCAACTGGAGCATACAGCCAGAGAGTATGGGGCGTGACCGATTGAGTCCTTAATGGCTTGCCTAACTTCTTTTCCACATCCTCGAGCGACTCTCCGTCCTTGATGGCTTGGAACGCCGGCTCGGAATACGACGCAGCATACTCTGTGTCTTCCGAGGCTGTCTTGAAAGCCTCTAAGAAAGCCACTGTCTGGTGCATCGATCCATCGACTTCCGGAGTTTTGGGAGCGGTAACCCAAGTAAAGAAAGAAACACACAAGGCAGTCATCGCAAACATTCCAACAATACCTCTGTAAGCGTTATGGTTCCAACGGGAAAAAAAAGAGCTTGAGGACGACGCATTCATTGACTCAGCGGAAAGCAGGCTGACCGGTAGTTCAGCGGAATTGGGTTCTTGCAAATGGCTCAAACACGCATCCAGCAAACAGCTGAACTCGCTTGCAGAATCGAATCGACTGGACTTGTCGTTTTGCATCAACTTGGCAATGACCTGACAGAGCCACGGCGGAACCTCTGAGTTCTGTTGCGCGAGTGGCGGAGCCGTGGAGTCCGTGATGCTTCGCATGACGCCGTACGACGAATCGGATTGGAACGGCGGTTGACCGCAGGCCAACTCATAGAGAACGGTCCCCAGGCTGAAGAGATCGCTTCGATGGTCTAGCGATTCTCCACGCACCTGCTCGGGTGACATGTACTTCGGCGTTCCAGCAATCGTGCCGACACGCGTCACGGAGGCGTCATCAACAGCACGTGCTAATCCGAAGTCCGTAATGGTGACGCGTTCAACGCCATCCTCCAGCAAGATATTGGCAGGCTTGATGTCTCGGTGAATCAATCCTTTTTCGTGTGCAGCAGCCAAGCCACTGGCTACCTGAGATCCAATCCGCAAGATCTCGAGCGTCGGCAATGGCCCATCACGCTCCAAACGTCGCTGCAACGATCCGCCGCGGATGTACGACATCACCAAAAAGGGAATGGGGGCGTCGATGGAAACCCCATGAATCGGAATTACGTTGGGGTGCAAGACCGCAGCCGCCGCCTTCGCTTCTCTGGCGAATCGACTCCGTGCGGTCTCGCTGTCGGCGAGATACGGCGCTAATACCTTGATGGCGACAACACGATCGAGTGACATATCGACGGCTTTGAGAACGACGCCCATCCCGCCAACTCCGATTACTCCCGTCACTTCATAGCTGCCTAACCGCCCTAAAGAGTCTGGGTCATCCGATGGTGCCAACAGATCGACGACCGCCTTCACCGAAAGGGACCGGTCGACCGGGTCGACTGAATGTCCAGCTGTGCAAACGACTGAACTTGCGGCATCAAACTCCGTCGGCTGAAGGTACTGGCGAGCTTCTTTCCAGTACTTCGGAGTTGCCGCTTGCCTATCGAAGTAGTCACGACATCCTGAACAGACTTCAAGCTGCTCGGCAACCTCATGGTCATCGGGCATGATGTCATCCGCGAGAAACGCGTCAATGTGTTGCTTGTTGCAGTTGCATGGTCTCATGGTTCAGCCTGCTCCAAATCATGGAGAACTCCGCGAATCTTTGCCATCACACGGCCACGCACCGCATAGATGGATCCAACCGATTTGTTCAATTCACGAGAGACCTCCTGCACAGACCTTCCATTCACAACGGTCAAGTGAAAGATCTGCCAACTGTTGTGAGTGACTTGTGATTTCACGATCGACGCGGCGCGGAGGAATAGCTCGCGTTGGTGCTCACTCTCGATCTCACGTTCCAGCCGTTCCTCGGAAAACACGTGGTTGTTCAGCGCTTCGTGAACGGAAGTACCGCCGACTCCACGATCGTGAGGCCTGCGAGTGAGCGCGTTGTAGATCGCATTCCGAGCGATGCGTTTCAGCCAATGACGAAAACGAACGGTCTCATCCTTCTTCTGATATTGATCGATGGCACCAGCGACCGAAACGAGAATCTGCTGGACCAAATCGTGCGCGTCCGCGTCTTGCAGACCGTGTTTGCGACTGATTCGGTAGATGATTGGGCTATAGACGGAAGCAAACTCGTGCCAAGCATCTTGGTCATCACCTGTTTGCAACCCCAGCAGCAGGCTGGTGCGAGTCTCTGGGAATTCGCTGTTCGACATGGCTGATCGTATCTCCTACCAGACTAAACACATCCCACAACCACCATTCGACATCCATTCTGAGATAACCAGCGATTTTTGTATGCCGCTTTCCGTTGTTGAGGCGGTTGTATTCTGGTTCTCCGAAAGTCTTGACGACTTCCGCGACGGAGGATTGACGCCTGGATCGGATTGGCGGAGGGCACGGATTGGCGGAGGGCACGGATCCGCTGACGGCGATGACGTCAAAGATCGGCCAAACATGTTATGAACGATGATTGGCACTGGTGCCACTATTCATTCAATTCATTCTATTTATCTTCAATTCGGCGCCCCAGTTGAACACATTACGAGCCTCCTTGGGATCGCCATTTATGGTTGTATTACCAGTCAATCTTCAATGCTCTCCGCGCGAGAAACCGTCGATGTCAGCCCACAAATTCTGCTTCGGACTAGCGATTCTCGTCTTCACTGGCTGTGGCGAACCGAAAACAAAAATTGTTCCTGATACGCGTCTTTCAAATTCACCTGCGATCAACGACACGATCGACGAGGGCGCGATTACCGATTTATCGACACGGCTTGGCACGCGACAATACAAACAGATCGATTCGGTGCTTGTCGTTAAGGATGGAACGACTGTTTTTGAGTACTATCAAAACGGCTATGGGCCCACAAAAGCACACGATATCGCATCTATCACCAAAAGCATTACATCGCTGCTGGTTGGAATCGCGATTGACGAGGGCCATATCCCCAGTGTTGATATCGCTGTCGTGGACTTTTTCAAAGAGACTCCGTACGCGACGTCCTGGCCAGAGGATAAGCGTGCCATCACCATTGAACACTTGTTAACGATGCAGCATGGCATTGACTGCGATGACTACGCCGACCCGAACAAGGAGCGATTCAATCGGTGGTTGCGTTCGGACGATCAGATCGCGAGTCTGCTTAAAATGCCGACGAAAGGTCGGCCCGGAGAAACATCCGTCTATTGCACCGCAAGCACGCAGCTACTCCAACAGGTGATCGAGCAGTCGACTGGGCAGAGCATTGAGCGATTCGCATCTACGCATCTATTCGAGCCCCTTGGAATTGACTCGTTCAAGTGGGAACCCGCATCGAAGCAACGCGTGGCAATGGGTTATGGGGCAGACGCATGCCCGCGAGACATCGCAGTGCTGGGACGGATGATTGAGCAAGAAGGCAAGTGGGGTGACGATCAGATCGTCTCTTCCAATTGGCTTCGCGAGTGCTTCCAGCCGCATGGAACGCTTCTGGGAATCGACTACGGCTACCTGTGGTACGGAGAGCCCTATTCGGTCGATGACAAAAAGATCGAATCCCACCTGGCAATGGGCCATGGTGGTCAATTCCTCATTCTATTTCCCGAATTGCAATCGATCGTGGTTATTACCGCATCCGACTACGACCAACAGATCGATTTTTATCAACTCATCCAGGACTTCATTATTCCGGTCTGCAAGTGAACGGACGGAAGAGGTGCTTCCCGTACTTAGTAGCCGCTGTTCGTCAGAACGCGGGCAGACAGCTTTGCGTGCACCCATGGTGACGACGAACGGACGGTTTAGCGCAGGGATCTCGCCCACCGACGACGTCGATCAATTGACACTTAACGCGCGTAAGCTCGCGAGCGATCCGGAAACGCATGCCGATGGCTGCCGCAGCAGCGATATAAGCCCTCGGTGAAAAAGTCGGTTGCCAAACAAGAGTTGCTTTCCCAGACACCGTTTCATTGTCGAATCGCTTCGTCAGCGTGAACCTTCAAAATGCGTTTCAGCTCAGCGACGGTCTCGCTTGCTCGATGAATATCCGTGTGCTTCGATTCAACGAGCAACTCACTTTCGACACCAGGCGTACGGGCGTTTGCGACAGTGACGACTCGGTCTCCCGTGCCAGGTCCCGGCGTTAGAAACCCTGAACCAATGATTGAGTGTGTTTTGACATTCAATGCGATGGGTAGACTGGCAACGGTCTCAAGAACAGCATTCCCAGGCGCCAGATGATCCACTGCGTTCGGTACGCGTTCTGGTAATCCTTCCGTACCAGAACGAAGCGTCTCAAAGCTCTTCTGTATTTCCTCGGGGAAAACGACTAACCGACTTGCAATCTTGCCTGGGATGGATTCGGTTGCATGAGAACCGCCGTGAGGGGTCGCGATGTAGACGACCCGCCGAATGGTCGGTTGAGACTTAAACTCAAAAGCTCTTTTCAATGCTGCATGAAGCGTGGGTTGTCTCAACACTTCCGTCATGGCTTCCTTGGGAACGCACCGCCACAGTTGATCGTCGCAAGTCGTCACTTGTAACCGAGAGAGCAGCCCGCCCATGCTGTGACCAACGAATACCGCATTTCTCAAGGCTTCATCTCTTCCTTGGGGATCGTATCTCGTCAGAGCGTCGATCCAAGCAATGCGAAGCTCTGCAGCGGAATGAAGGTAGCTGGCGCCTGTCGGGTAGCGAAACGTCCAGAATTGGAACTGCTGCCGCAAACTCGAGTCCTTCATAAGCTCCGCAATCATCTCGTCCCAAGCCGTTGCATCCGATGCCAAACCGTGAACAAAGACGACAGGGATTTTTCCCGGCTGGTATCCCTCGACTGCAACTAACTCCGTTTGACTTCCGGTGAAACTTGGGTACCGAAAACCCACCAGCCATTGTGGGGCATCGCAGGTCTCCGGTTCCGGGAGCGATGGTTCAAACGCGTGAAACCGCGTGTGAGCGCATCCGGAGAGACAAAGCAATCCGGCGATAACCAGCAAGGTAACATGCGTGACTCGTAGGCAACTCATTCTCGACATCCTGTCGGGGGGTGTTCTTCGTAGCCTCTCTGAGTTGAGTGTCGCAGCTTCGTGCAATCGATTCCAGCGAGATTCCGGCGTCAATGATTCATTCGGTTTTTGCCCTGAATAGCAGTCACTGAAGAGGCGTTCGCAGGACTTCGATCTCTTTAACCCAGACCGTACCGGTTCCTTCCAAGACGACATTGAGTTTCAAGAGATCTGGTGTTTGTCCGCGCTTGAGATAGAAGGGGATCTCGACGGTCGACCACTGATTCGTTCCGGAGACGGCATTGTGAAGTCCACGCGAGAAGAATTCGCCCCGCCCCGGTAAGCGGCACCACATCTCTAGGTATGCTTTGCCATCGACCTCATCGGTCTTGATCTTGGCCCGGTATGTCAGCATGCATTGGTCCGATTCCGGCAACTCGTATTCGAATAATCGAGCAGTCTGTTGGGCCTCGCTACCTGTGATTCTCCAGGTGTCCATTTCTGCCGTCACCACGTCTTGGGAAATGGTTTCAGAGCTTGCCGGAAACAGATGAAGTGACTCCATCGGACCACTCGGTTGCGGTGGCGTGAACATCGATTTAAGCCAAGACAGCATGTTTGCTTCCCTTTGGTTCATTCAATGACGGAGAGCCCGATGTGCTCGAGAATCGGCAAATCAACCGCAAATCCCCGCCAACTTCAGCAGGTGTTTCGGCATGGACACCATTTTGACGCCTTCATTGTTACCATATCATGCGACGCGTCCGTCGTCAGTTGATCGAAGAGAATGAGGTGTCATTATGGCCATGACCAAAACCGCTGTGCTCGCGTTGCTCAAGGAGAACCAAAATGAACGCGGGATAGCTCATTGGAAGAAAAAGCCGCGAAAGCTGAAGAGTTTCGGCATTGGGCTGACACAGCTTCGCAAGTTAGCCAAGCAGGTCGGGCGTGATCACAAGCTGGCGCTTCAGTTGTGGAAATCCAATGTTTACGATGCCAAGGTCGTCGGCTTGTTGATCGATGAACCGAAGCAAGTAACGCGGGAGCAGGCCGAAGAGCAGGTTGAGCAATTGGATGAGGGACTGTTGACCCACGTTTTTTCGTCCTGTGATGCGACTCTGGCAAAAACTTCCTTCGCCTTCGAGTTGGCAAATGATTGGATGGCCAGCAAGGATGCCGTTCGCCGTGAATGTGGCTTCGCCCTGCTGTATGAGCTGTCAAAAAAGAAGACAGTGAAGGGTATGGATGATGACTATCTGCTTGAACGCATCAGCTTCATTCAACAGAACATTCACGACGAAGAGATGTGGGTCCGTGAATCCATGAACACGGCTCTCTTCGGGATCGGCAAACGCAGCAAAAAGCTCAATCAAGCAGCCATTAAGGCCGCCAAGAAGATTGGTCCGGTCGACATCGATTACGGAGATGACAATTCATGCGAGCCACTGGATGTGCTCAAGCATCTGACCGGGAAGACGGTTCAGAACAAGTTCGCATCGAAGTGATTTCGTAACACTGTTGATGTGGCTACGCCCGGCCATGGTGCATGGTTGATCGATTGAGCGACCGTCATGCGGCGGGTTGGTAAACGATACCCGTTTTCTTGCGATCCGTTGCGTTCACGGCGCCTGTCTTCCTCAGCACATAAGCGATCTGTTGTGCTTTCCATCGAGGCCGATCGACCCAGCTTGCCAGGTCCGCTGTCGTGAAGTGCTCCGTTGCGTCGGGAACATCGATCAGCGTTAGCAGGTCTTGCGGTTCCCGAAGCTCGATCGTCGATTCGATCGATTCCAATCGCGTGTCCTCAACGTGATAGTTTTTGTGCCAGGCACGTCGCCGACGTTTTCGACTTGGACTACGGATCTGCTCAACGTGCACGAGCGGTATCTCGATGATTAGATTGTCGTGCGGGAAAACACGCGTGAAGTAGATCAGCTCGTCAAAGACATCAAGAATGTCGCCTCGTTTGGGGCTCATGCGTCGTGACGTGATCTCGCCTCCGGAGCGTTTGACTTTCGCGATCCGAGTCCGCATCACCACCGGTTTCACGACTCGCAAGGGATGGCGCTCAAGCAGTTTTCGGCACTTGTCTCGTATCGCCGAAAGCGAAGCGCATTGGATTTCGATCAACTCATCGTCGCGAACCACATCAATGCGGAACCTTCCCATCGTGACTTCCGTCTGGGATTCGTCCTGGGCGTAGCATTGCTTAAGTTGCTGGTGGAGCGTGGTTTCCATCCCATCGCCTCGCATTGAAAAAGCTGGTTGCAGCTTACTCCGGTTCGATTCCGAAATCACGAATCGTTGTGAGCGTGATCAGTTCGAGTCCTTTTTCTTTAAAAGCCTCTTCACCGCCCGCCAACCGATCGATGATGGCGATCACACGATCAACGACCAATCCAAATTCGCGCGCAGCAACGACTGCCTTGATGGCACTGCCACCACTGGTGATCACGTCTTCGACGATTACCACATGTTGACCCGGTTGGACGGGGCCTTCGACCTGTTTCCCCGTTCCGTGCGCCTTCGGTTCTTTACGCACCATGAATCCCTTGAGAGGCAGATCCTTTTGTCCAGCGATGGTGACGATCGCGGCGGTGATCGGGTCAGCGCCGATCGCCATTCCGCCCACAGCATCCGGGAGAGATCCCGCGGACTGCATGGCATCCAACATCCCAGCGGCGATCAGGTTGGCGCCTTTGGGATGGAGCGTCAAGTTGCGGCAATCGAGGTAATAGGACGCCTTCTTTCCGCTTGCCAGAGTGAAGTCACCTCGTTGCAATGACTCGGTTCGCAACAGTTCAATCAGCGCATCGCGGTCGTAAGACATGTCGGTATTTCTCGTCGAGGAAAGTGCTCGGGAAAAGGGATTCAGCACCCTTCTCGCGAGCCGCAATTCTTACCGACGAATGGTCACGGTAGAACCCTGGGACAAAATCCCATACAGATCGTCTGCGAAGTCGCCCGCCAAGCTGATGCAGCCTTTATTGGTTGGTGACGTCGTGCTGGGGCTGCCGTGAATGCTCAACTGACCACCCAGATCCAACCAGACTTTCCCGTAGGGGTTCTCGGGGCTTCCGGGTGAGATGGGAGCACCGGCTGCGTTGTAGAACGTTCTGTCCATCTGCTTGTCCTGCACCGTAAACGTGCCGGGCTGAGGCGGAGGGTCGCTGCCCACACCGATCGGAAAACGACCGGCATAAAGATCGTTCAAAAACAGCGTCAGCTCTTGGGTGGTCAAGTTCACTTCCGCGCGAAACGGACCACGCACCACTTTCAATTCTGTTCCAGGTAAGACCGTAACCGGATCAGAGATCTCGTTGATGTTCGCCAGCAGCTGCCACGGCACTTCGTAACGCAAGGCAACATCCATCAACGTTTCTTTCTGGCCGACACGGTACGGCTGTTCCAACAAATGTCGTTTGGAATAGATCACTTCCCGCGCCAGTGGATCCAGGCGAGCCAGCAGGGCACTGCGCTCTTCTCCGCTCATGCTTGGTGAGTGGTAAAACAGGCTAAGCGTCGCAAGTGCTTCTTTGCGTCGATCCTCAGCGTATTGCTTATCGGCCGTTCGCAACGCGTTGGAAACACCACTGCTCATGCGAATTCCAGGTTCGCCGCCGAGTGTTGTGTTTCCGAGTGACGGACTGCCGAGCGTTGGAGTCGCTCCCGGCGGCAGTGTCTCGGACGTCCCGCTGGTTAAAGCCAATGGAGAGCCGGGGCCTGATTGATTGAGTGTGTCGAGCTGATTGGAGGCATCATTGGGGTTGGGTACATCAAAGGTGTTCGATGTCACCGGGTAGTTCGGTTGTGATGCACTTGGAGCGGCGCCTAATCCATCGAACGAAGGACCGCCGGAGGGCATGGTCATATCTTGTGGCGACAGACCCATCGACGGTACCGCGTTCAGGCTGGGTCCGGCGTCGGTCAGCGACGCGGTAACGGGAATGTCACCATTGACGCCCGGTGAAAAACCCATCGTTGGATTGGATGGTATTGCTCGTTCGGTTGGCTGGCCCATCGAAGGGTCGGCATACATCGGGTCGGTTGCATCGGTCGCTTCGGGGAATGCAACGGAATCGCCAAACTCCATTTCTCCCAGCGAAGCCGGCAGTCCGACATCGATTGCCAACGAACCATCTTCACTCGCAAGCATCTGTTCGATTTCTGCGGGCACAGGTTCCGGGGGCGTGGTCAACGAGACGTATGCACCGTACATCACCGTCATCAATAGCACGACGATCGCAGCGGTTTTTAGCGTTTGCACGGCTGTCCTCCATGACAACAAATCGCGTCCGATTCAGTGGACGCAGACAAAAAGCTAGCAACTCATCGGGGGCATCGTATTGCCCCGATTCGGCGGAGAGTAACCAATTGCCGTTCGGCCCGACTAGAGCAGTTCCGCTGGGTTGGAATCCGCCAAGAAATAGGTGAGCTGCAGAGGCCGAAAAGATCGCTGAGCTTTCGGGGCTACTTGAGCTTCACCCGGCATAGATAGCTATCTGCAGTGATATAAAGCGTCTTTTGATCGCTATCGAACCCGCAATTGCTTGTGCGACCTTCGGTGATGATCCGTCCAAGCAGTTTGCCTTCGGGAGTCATCACATAGATACCACCTGGTCCGCTACCGAAGATCGTTCCGTCTTTGGCAATCGCCAAGCCGTCGGGCAAACCGGGGAACTCCGCCATGAATTTCTTTGCGTTAAAGATGACTCTCCCTTTTTCCAACGTCTTGTCGGCTTTGACGGCAAAAGACATCCAGATCGGATTGTCAGGATCGCTTTGCGCGACGATCAGCGTTTTTTCATCGGGCAGCAAACCGATACCGTTGGGGCGAGCCAACTGTTTCGTCAATAGCGTGAGTTTGCCATTGGTATCGAGTCGATAGACGCCACAGAAATCGAGTTCGCGTCGCGGGTCAGACGCGCGGTCCGGCAAACCGTAAGGCGGATCCGTGAAGAAAATGCGGCCTTCGGAATCAAAGACCAGATCATTCGGGCTGTTCAAGCGACGGCCCTGATAGTTGTCAACGAGCGTTCGTTTACCGCCGCCACGGGTCAGTACGCTGATACGTCGATCGCCATGTTCGCAAGCCGTCAGCCGACCCTTCGGATCGAGTGCCAAGCCATTGCTGCCCGGTTCCAGCCCGTAGTAGCTGACACCGGTATAACCGCTGGGGCGCATGAACTGCTCGATTCCGCGTGCTTCCGACCAACGATAGATGGTGTTTCGAGGGATGTCGGAAAACAGCAAGTGCCCGCCGGCATCGTCACCGATCCAAACGGGGCCCTCGGTCCACGTGAATCCACCGGCCAATACTTCGATCTTGGCATCTTTGTCGAACATCTTATCGAAAGCAGGATCCGAAGATTCGATGCGACCGAGCGTGGCGGGCGTTTGAGCTTCCGCCGCGGAAGGCGTTAGGAAACCGCAAGACAGCAGGCAAGCAAGCAACGCAGAGGAGAGCATCAGACGCATGGCAGGATCGATCGAAAGCGGGGACGGATGGGGATTCCGAGGATGGGGATTCCGAACAGAGGATTGTAGTTGGAATCGATGACCCGCGTGCGCTCGCTTGCCCGCCGCGGGCGGTCCAAAGCGGGCGGTCCAAAGCGGGCGGTCCAGTGCGGGCAGTCCAGCGCAGTTCCAGCGTTTGGGATCAAGCTTTGTTTGCTTGGGCACGCATCATCGAGGCCACCAGAGCAGTCCAGCCGGTTTGATGGCTCGCTCCCAACCCACGACCGGTATCGGCGTGGAAGTACTCGTAGAACAGCACGAGGTCTTGCCAGGCCGGATCGTCTCGATACAGATCGACGCTGCCATGAGAGGGTCGAACGCCATCCTCGTCGAGTTCGAAGATGGAAATCAGTCGACGTTCCAATTCACGAGCGACCTCCATCAAGGTCATCTGGTGGCCACTGCCGGTAGGACACTCGACTTTGAAGTCATCGCCGTAATAGCTGTAGTACCGCTTGAGCGCTTGGATCAGCAGGTAGTTCATCGGGAACCAGATCGGTCCACGCCAGTTGCTGTTTCCCCCAAACATCCCGCTGTCACTCTCGCCGGGGACGTATCGGACTTCGTGATGTTGACCGCCAAATTCGAACTTCAAGGGACGGTCGTGGTGGGCATACGACATGCTCCGAATACCGAATGGCGATAAGAACTCATTCTCATCCAACATCACGGACAGCAGTTTGCAAAACCGAGATTCGGAGGGAATTGCGAGCAGTCGTCGCGTTTGCGAGTTTGGATCGTTAACGCCGGACTCCAAGTAAGTCATGTGCTCGCTGAGGTCGTCACGATTATCCAAAAACCACTTGGTCCGTCGCTTAAAGCCAGGCAGTTTTTCGGTGATGGAGTCTTCCAACATTACGCCGGTTGTCAATGGCAAAAGACCCACGAGGGATCGAACGCGAATCGGCAAGGATTGATCGTTGACGTAAAGGTGATCGTAGTAAAAGCCATCGGTTTCATCCCACAACCCACTGCCGTCCATGGAATTCATCGCTTCGGCAATCGCGACGTAATGTTCAAAGAACTTACTAGCCATGTCACCGTAAGCCGGATGATCCTCGGCAAGCTCGAGCGCAATCCGAAGCATCGATCCGCAATAAAACGCCATCCATGACGTACCGTCAGCTTGCTCCAGATGGCCCTCCGGTAGCGGTTTGCTGCGATCAAAGACCCCGATGTTGTCTAAGCCTAGAAAGCCTCCGGAAAAGATGTTCTTTCCGCGAGGGTCTTTTCGATTCACCCACCAGGTGAAGTTGATCAACAGTTTCTGAAACGCTCGCGCGAGAAAGACTTTGTCTCGTTCACGAGGTGGACCAGACGCTTTGTAAACCTGCCATACGCCCCACGCGTGAACCGGCGGATTCACATCACTGAGATGCCATTCATAGGCTGGTATCTGCCCATTGGGATGCATGTACCATTCACGCAAGAACAGAATCATTTGCTCTTTCGCGAAGTGGGTATCCAGGTTCGCCATCGGCACCATGTGAAATGCCAAGTCCCAGGCAGCGTACCAGGGATACTCCCATTTGTCCGGCATCGAGATGATGTCGCGATTGAATAGATGCCGCCATTCGCTGTTTCGTCCGTGCTTCCGCGAATCCGGCGCTGGCATTCCGTTTGGATCACCATCCAACCACGTGTTGACCACATAGTGATAGAACTGTTTCGTCCACAACAATCCAGCGTATGACTGACGCATGATGTTGCGCTGGTCTTTGGATAGAGCTTGTGGGATCCGGTCGTCGTAGAACTCGTCGGCTTCTTGAATTCTGGCGGCGAAACACGCTTCAAACGAATCACCAAACGCGACCTCGGCAAATCGCCCTGCGTCTCCGCCCGCCGTGTCGGTGATGATCGGTTCGCCAACGTGCGTTAATCGCAATTTGACTTCACGTGATTCCCCAGCAGGAATCATCAGCAGTCCGTAGCATGCGCACTTCGTGCCTCGCAAATCTGGGTTAACCGCGTGACTGTCACCCAGGACGACATAGTTGTTGATGGCGTCTTTGTAATAGTCAGATTCGCTTGGTAGTCCTGGATGTCGTTCTTGATTCGTTTCGTTATCGGTGAACAGCCAATTCCATCCGTCATTGGAATTCGGTCCGTCGCAAGCGAGCCAGAACTGTTCCAGGGTTTCATGAAATGTTTGAACGACGCCTTCTTTCAGTCGCATTGAAGGTCGCGTCGTGCAACCTTCATCGGTGCACTGCCAAGTCCAGGTGTTGCGAAAGTAAAGCTGCGGCAGTAGGTGCATGACCGCTGGTTGCGGTCCGCGGTTCGTGACGGTCAGACGGATCAGCAGATCGTCCGGTGATGCTTTGGCGTATTCCGCCACGACGTCAAAGTAGCGGTTGTCATCAAACGCGGGCGTATCGGTGAGTTCGAATTCGGTTTCCAGTCGATCACGCGATTGACTGACTTCCACGAGTTCTTCGTAGGGATATCGGCTCTGGGGATACTTGTAGAGCCCTTTCATGTAGCTGTGCGTAGGAGTGCTGTCGACGTAGTAGTAGCACTCTTTGACGTCTTCACCATGATTGCCTTCCGGGCCCGTCACACCAAACAAACGTTCTTTGATGATGGGATCACGACCGTTCCACAGCCCGACCGAAAAACAGAGTCGGCATTCGCGATCGGAGACTCCGAGCAGACCATCCTCTCCCCACCGATATGCTCGGCTGCGAGCGTGATCGTGTGGGAAATAACTCCAGGTTGCATCACCGCCTTCGCTGTAGTCTTCGCGGACCGTTCCCCACTGACGCTCGGATAAATACGGTCCCCAACGTTGCCAATTTTGGACACGTTGTTCGCTTTCACGCAGCCGTTGGTCTTCAACAGTCATCAGGCAGCCAGGGGGTAGGGAGTCAGCGTCATCGATCGCTCCGCGATCGTAGCGTGATGGTTATTTTTGGCGACGCAAGCATCACAGGGCGAATGGCGACGATGGCGAACGTCGACGATTGCGAATGGCGCTACGCCTCGTCGAGCAAATCGACTGCTGCGAATGCTTGACCTTCCAACATCGCCAAGCTTGCGCCGCCGCCGGTACTGACGTGGCTTACCTGTTCGCTGAAGCCGAGTTGATCGACGGCCGCTGCACTGTCGCCACCACCGATGATGCTTGTTCCATCGCTATCGGCGACGGCTTGAGCAACTGCTTTGGTTCCTTCATCCATGGGTGGTTTTTCGAAGACGCCCATCGGACCATTCCACACGATGGTCTTCGCGTTCTTGACGACGTCTGCGTATTGCTTGGACGTCTCGGGTCCAATATCCATGCCCTCCCAACCGTCAGGAATTTCACCCGCTGCAACCACTTGTTTATTGCATCCTGCGATGTTTCCAAAGTCGTCACCGCAGTGGGTGTCCACCGGCAGGTAAAGCTTATCGCCTCCCTTGGCCAGCAGTTCTTTTGCCAAGTCGACTTTATCTTTTTCCACGAGGCTGTCACCGACCTTGCCATCTTTCGCCAGTGAAAATGTGTACGCCATCGCACCACCGATGAGCACGGCGTCGCAGATTCCAAGCAAGTTGTTGATGACGTTGATCTTGTCGCTCACTTTAGCGCCGCCCAAGATCGCGACGAAAGGACGTTGCGGATTACTGATCGCATCACTGAGGTATTGAATCTCTTTGGCGACCAGGTGACCCACAACACGCGGTTTGCCTTCCATCGCTTTTGGGACAGCGACCATGGATGCGTCGTTGCGATGGCAGGTGCCGAAGGCGTCGTTGCAGTAGGCGTCCGCCATTGCGGCCAGCTTGCCGGCAAACTCTTCGCAGCCCTTTTTCTCACCCGCATTGAACCGCAGGTTCTCAAGCACCAAGACTTGACCGTCTTGCAACGCCGATGCTTTGGCTTGCGCGTCTTCGTCGACAGTATCCGAAGCCATCGCGACGTCTTGCTTGAGCATCTCGCCGAGACGTTTGGCGGCGGGAGCCAGGCTGAATTTGGCTTCGAAACCGTTCCCGCCGGGGCGACCCAGGTGACTCATCAAAATCAGACGCCCACCCCGGTCGATCACACTTTTGATACTCGGCATCGCCATGCGGATGCGGCGATCGTCGGTGATATTTTGCGATTCGTCTAACGGCACATTGAAGTCGACCCGCATGAGGACCGTTTTGCCAGCAACATCAATTTGGTCGATCGTTTTTTTTGCCATTTCTTCTCAAGCCTTTGTGACGGGAGAATTCTTCTAAGCTGATTGGGAAAGAGGTATTCCGGCTAGGGCGGATGCCAATCGTTTGAAACCGGTTCGAGAGGGGCGAGATTTCGTGTGGTTCACGATCTCGCGCTGTTCTCGCAGGAGCATCAAGCGACCGCGATTATTTGACAATCCAGACAAAGTGTCGAGTACGCCTTGGCCAGCCAATGCGTCTGAGCTTTGAATTCCTCAACTCGAGGTATGACAAGAGCCGAAAAAGCTACACAGAACGTGAACGCGCAACGAGTCTGTCCGCGCGTCTCGATTCCAGTTTTGCCTCTCTGGAGGGCTTTGGTGGCGGGGGGAACCATCCGATATCGGATTTTGTGGTGCACACTGTGCGCGCTGGCCACGTGTGTGCCAGCGATGGGCGGTGAGCAACGAGGGTTGCTGCGCCCGATCAGCCTGTCACCCAGTTCAAAACAGCGAAAAGAAGTCATCGCGTCCCTGCCGCTGGATCGTCTGACCCAACAGGCACAGCAGCGAATCATGACGGTGGCCAAATCACCGACGCTCTATCGGCGATTGCCAACCCAAGCAATCCGCTGTGACCGCGACATGTTTCTGTTTCTTTCGCGCAACCCGGAAGTGCTCGTTGGAATCTGGGATCTGATGGGCATTACGAATGTTCAAACTCAGCGAACTGGACCCTACCATTTGTCAGCGACCGATGGTGTTGGAACGCATTGCAACGTCGAGTTGATTTACGGAGATCCAAACCTGCATATCTATGTGGCTGATGGATACTACGATGGTCGACTGGCGACAAAGCCGATTCACGGAAAAGGCTTGTTCGTGATGAGAAGCTCGTACGCTCCGTCACAGGATGGTGGAACGACCGTCACGGGGACGTTGGATTGTTTTGTTCAGATTGAAAGTCTGGGAGCAGACTTAGTCGCACGCACGTTAAGCGGGGTGATTGGCCGATCCGCGGACAACAACTTCATCGAAACAGCGCGTTTCATGGCGCAAGTTTCTCAGGCATCCGCTCAGAACTCGCCTGCGATGATCAATGTCGCTCGGCGAATGCCTCAGGTCACGCCGACAGCGAAGAGTCAGTTCGAACAGCTGGTGCGAAAGATCGCTCAACAGGCGAGTTTGCAAACCCCTCGTCCATCCATGCAAACCCCTCGTCCATCCATGCAAACGCCGACTGGTTCGATGCAAGGACCCAGGTCAACGATGCAGACGCCCAGGTCAACGATGCAGACACCCAGGGCCACGATGCAATCTGCTGGACAATACAACCGCTGATACTGGTTCAGGTTGATCGGTGTCCAAATCGATTGGCCAACGCTCGCACGTGCTTGGGTGTTGTCCCGCAGCAGCTTCCTATCAGCGTTGCCCCGGCGGCGATCCACTGCGCGGCCAGATCTGCGTACGCGGAAGCGCCTGGCTCAGGTGACGCGGACCAGCCAATCTCGTCATCGGCATGCCCCGCGTTTGCATAAGCGCCGATGGGAACACTCAGGTTAGCACCGGCAAGTGCGATCACGTACGGCAAAGTGTCGACCGCGGGCGTGCAGTTGACCAGGACGGCCATTGCGCCATGATCGACGGAACGTTTTGCCATCTCCGCCATCTGCATCGGTGACATCAGGTTGGCGTCCGGTCCTGCCGTTAACGCAAGCCAAGTTTCTAAGCCCGTTCCTGTTGCTGCATCCACTGCAGCGATCGCTTCTTCGGCGTGTGGGAATGTCTCGCAGAGCAAGATGTCGGCCCCCGCTTCAGCTAACACTTCGGCCAATTCTTGATGCTCATCGAATGACGCCTTGCCGGGTGAAAGATCTGGACGGTAGCAGTCTTCTAATGGTGCGATACTGCCGGCAATGCGGTGATCGGCCGGTACGCTGTTCTTGGCGAGGCGAACCGCACCACGCGCGAATCTCTCCCATGGATCGCCAAGCGTTCTTCTTTTGGTTCGAAACGTGTTGGCAGTGTGAATCGTTGCTCGCGCATCGGCATACTCCCTGTGAATCGCTTCAACCGTCTCGGGATCCGATTGGATGGCACCGGCACTCCAAAGTGGTAAGTCCGTTGACACACCACGTCGGTTGAGTTCGGTTCCCAAGGGGCCATCGAGAATCGTGACCATGTCGATCTCCGATCACGATGGGTTTAGTTATCCGTGCTGAAGTGATCGAGCGCGACTTGTTTTGCGCCCTTCAGATCGTATTTTCCTGTGCCAAGCAATGGGATCGCTTCGACTTCAATGAAGCTGTCGACCGAAGGGATGAATAGATTTGGCAGCCCAGCTTGCTGTAGGCCTTGCGAGACTTCGTTGAGGTCTTTTTCGGTGGGCAAGTGCAAGACCACTAATCGTTCCCCTTTTTTTGTGTCGGGAACGGCCGTGACACAGACACGTATCAGCTCGTCGTCTTCACCTTCGATAAATTGCTTGACCAGTTCCTCTTCAATGCGAACATGCGGGACCATCTCGCCTCCGATTTTGGAGAAACGACTCAGACGTCCCGTGATGTGGATAAATCCATCGTTGTCGACGTGCGCGATATCGCCCGTCACGTACCAGCCATCTCGAATCGCATCTTTCGTTAGATCGTCTCGGTTGGCATAGCCCGACATGACATTTGGACCGGAGATCAACAGCATGCCGTCTTCGCCAGCACCGAGTTCTTGGTCATCGTCGGGAGAGATGACTCGGGCTGCGACACCGGGCAACGGTCGGCCTACGGATCCCTCGCATCGATCGGGTTGGTAGATGGCGGAAGATCGCGTTGGCGGAATATTGACGGACACGAGTGGACTCAATTCGGTCGTTCCGTAGCCTTCGACCGGTCGCACACCAAACTTCTTCTCGAAAGCCTCAAACAGGTCGGCTGGCATTTTTTCCGCGCCCACCACAACCACGTCCAGATTTGCAAATTGCTCCGGTTCGATACGACGCAAGTAACCCCGCAAGAACGTCGGTGTCGCCAACAGCACGGTCGCTTTGTATTTCTCCGCCAGTTTTCCCACCTGCCGCGCATCGAGTGGATTGAAGTGGTAGACGCCTCTTGGTCCGAGCGACATGACGGCCCACAGCGTGACCGTGTAACCAAACGAATGAAAGAACGGCAGAATGCCGAGCACGGTATCTTGGTCATCCAATCGTACGGCGCGTTCGATCACATCAACATTGTGACTGACATTCGCGTTACTCAGCAGGACACCTTTCGGCATTCCGGTCGATCCACTGGTAAAGATAACCGTCAGCAGATCATCACACTTGACGTGATTGAGTCCCAAGATGCGATCGAGCAAGAACGCCGGAACCAACACTCCACAGAACGCGGCAATTGCTTTATCCAGTTTGGTGACCTTGTCACGCAGTTTATCCAGCACGATGATCTCGGCGTCCAAATCGAAACTCATCTTACTTAGGAACTTTTCACTACTAAGGACGTGTTTGATGCCGACATCGCCGATGCAATGGTTCAGCACTTCGCTGCTGACGGTGTAGTTCAGATTGGCTGATGTACGACGATCCATCGCGAGTGCAAGATTGACAATGACTCCACCCGCACTCGGTGGCAGAAGCACGCCGACGTACTGTTCGTCCTTGCCGAAGACTTCGCGATTGAGCACGCGACGAAGTGCGAGGATCCGAATCAGCATCTGGCGACCGCTTACTTCTTGTCCCAACGAGTCAGCAGCTTGGATGTCACCGCCTCGATGACGCAAGGCGCGGATCACGCGTCGCGCAAGAACGGGGTAAGATCGACGTTGCTGCACGGCTGCTTCAGCGCCGAGTGACTGAACGCTGCTGCGGACTTGATCGAGAGGTGCGTTGGCGGGCAACGGCTTGCCGACGTAGAGCGTCAGTTTTCGGCGCGGAAGCGACGGGACTTTAAAAAAGAACTTGCCGCCGCTGAAGCTGAACACGCTACCCCACATACCCTCCAAGTACATCGGGACAATTTTCCCGTCGGTGTTCTTGAGGATGTTCTTCAGGCCGGGCTTGAAGGCCTGCAATTGCCCATTCCGAGTGATGGTTCCTTCGGGAAACAAACCGATCACATCGCCAGACTGAACACCTTCTCGAGCGGTCTTCAATGCTCGCCCGATCGATTTGGGATTCTCCCTCATCAATATCGTGTCGAAGGCACTGGCAAGGTAGCGAGTGAAACGCCCGCCAAAGTTGGCTCCATCCACCACGAATCGAACATTTCGGGGCAGCATCCAAAGGATCAAAATGCCATCGATAAAGGAAATATGGTTGCTGACAACGACGCACCCACCTGTCGCCGGCAGATTCTCGACACCGACCACTTCGCGGCGATATAGCAACGCTAGCACGACGCGAAACGGGGCTCGAACGAAGGGTCGCCGCCAGAAGTAACCCACGATCACCAGCAAGACCACGACCGCTACAACGATCAACAAACCGATCTGAAATCCAGTCACACGTCACACCATTTCCTAGGGAGCATCTCTGCGTCCGGATAGCGTAACGGATGAAGAAGAATGAAGTGAAGGGTAACGGTTTCGACATGACGCCATCACCCATCCTTCAAGATCGAGTGATCAGTGGCCGCACAGATTACTGGTTGGAATTGCACTGCACTCCATTTCAACCCGGCCTTATTCTCCGATACAGACTAGAAACTCCTGTCTTTGTTCGCCGGTTCGTTCGGCGACTCGAGCAAAGATCCGCTTCCCCGAGAACGTCGGGGTCGCGAAGACACTGTTGCCAAGCTGGTTCACCGCTATCTGCTCGAACTTGTCTGGGATCGCTTTGAAAACAAACGTTCTGCCTTCTTCGTTAGACGCGTAGATTCGATCGCCTACCAGCACAGGTGAACTACTGAAGGTGCCTCCCAATCGGGCTTTCCACATTTCCACGCCGTCGCTGGAGCGGTAACAAATAGCGATCCCGGCATCCAAGGTCGCGTACAAGTATCCATCGCGAACGAGCATAGAAGGAACATAATTGCGCGAGTTGTTTTCCCAGCTGACCTTGCCACTTCCGTCGGCCATCACGGCCGAGATGTGGTTCTTCGGGTAGCCGCCACTGGTGAAAATTCGTTGACCGTCAGTGACCGCCGTGGCGACACATTCGGTGGTCGCGCCTTCGACTTCCCAAAGCAACTCACCCGTCGCGGGATCCAAACTGGTGACCAGATCGCAACCAACGGCAATCAGTTGTTCGCGGTCCGCTGCGCGAAGAATAACCGGCGAATGGTAGTTGGGTTTCTTCGGCCGTTTGCGACTCCAAGCGAATTCGCCCGTCTCACGGTTCAGGCCTGCGATGATACCGCCCGCTTTCGTGTCGGCCGAGACAATGACCAAGTCTCCGTAGACGGTCGGTGAAGAGCCATAGCCTTGGTGGATCACATAGTCACAAAGACGTTTCTGCCAGACTTGGTTACCGGATCGATCGAGGGCGGTAGCCCAAGCAGCGTTATCATTGACAAACGTGATGAACAAGTGGGTTCCATCCGTTGCAACCGTCGAGGAAGCCATCGTTGCTTTTTCGTTTAATCCGCGTTTGCTTTTGTTCGCAAATCCGCCTTCGTGGATGATTGCTTCCCATTCGCGTTTGCCGGTCTTGCGATCAAAACAGAGGACTGATTGCACCTCGCGCGCGTGATCGCCGACTGCGAGAAAGATCTGGTCCCCGAGCATCGTGGGTGAACCGTGTCCCCGTCCTGGCACTGCCGTTCGCCAAACGATGTTCTCGGTCGGACTCCAAGATGTAGGCGGATCGGCGGTGGCTGGCGCATGGCCGTTTCGATGTGGTCCGCGCCAGAACGGCCAGTCATTCGGTCCGAGCGTCGGATCAACAGCGTGTGTCGCGCCGACGGTCAGGCAGAGAAAGAGGAAAGCGTTGACGATTCGCATGCGTTTTTCGCCAGTTTCGTGGGGTGGGACATCAAGCGGTCAGGGGGAGAGTCGCCATTGTACGGGCGTGCGACCTCGAGTTCACGTTCGCACTCCAGATGGGCCAGAGCGCGATCGAACCGTCATTGCGCCTTCACTCAGCTATTTGGAAGAACTGTCAAAGGCGCGACAGATCGATGACGCCGAAGTCGAACTGTCTCAGTCGTGCGGAATGTAACGGCCAGAGGCTCAACAACTTGCTCGCCACGCCCGGCATGGACAATCGAGCTGAGGTGTGGCGACCTACGGTTAGAAGTTCGCACTACTCATTTCGGGGGCATCAGATCGTGACACGACGTTCTTCATTCGTCGAACCTGCGCCGGTGATTCGTCACCGCCGCACGCGTCACGGAATGGGGACATGGGTCTTGATCTCCGCCTGGTTGGTCATCACCGTCGCTGGGCTTGCGTATCTGGCCAACTACGAACACACACCCGGGATCAGCCGGCAGGCTCCGCGGGTTTGGCCTGGCGCGAGCCAGCTTGAACGCTCGCAGCAGCGACATACCTTATTGCTGTTTGCACATCCACATTGCCCATGCACGCGAGCCAGCTTCAACGAACTGGCCTGTTTGATGGCCGATTGTCAGAACCAAGTCGATGTGCATGTCGTCTTTGTTAAGCCTCCGCGGGCAGACGAAACGATCGAGTGGAGCTCCGGTGCGCTCTGGAATATCGCTGACGAGATACCGGGTGTGCAAACGTATCTTGACGAGGGCGGAATCGAAGCCAGACGATTCGCTTCGCTTACTTCGGGACAGGTCTTGCTGTTCGACGCGAAAGGCCAGTTGCAGTTTCAGGGTGGGATCACTTCCTCACGCGGTCACAGCGGCGACAACGAAGGTCGTCATGCGGTCGTTGAAAGAATTCTGGGTCAGAAAAGTGAATTCGCGACAACGCTTGTGTACGGATGCGAACTCGGCACGGGTGATTCCAACGGTCGTTCGACCATCTGCAGGGAGGGCACGTCTTGTCTTCCTTGACAGCGTCTGAGACCGATCAGCTGGCTCATCCGATGAGCACCTCCGATCGAGCAGCTGAAATCTATCAGCAAGAACAGGCTGCGATCCACGCGCGAACGGATCGTCTGTTTTCGTTCTTGATGATCGGTCAGTATCTTGCAGGAATCTTCGCGGCGATATGGATTTCACCTCGCACTTGGTCGGGTGCGATGAGCGAGACACACGTTCACGTGTGGGCGGCGATAGGATTGGGGGGAGCGATCACTTCCATTCCGGTTTTCCTTGCATGGCGTCACTCGGGACGTCGGTCGACGCGACACGTGATCGCGATTGGTCAGATGCTGACGTCGGCATTACTGATTCATCTGACCGGCGGTCGAATCGAAACGCACTTCCATATTTTTGGTTCGCTCGCTTTCTTGTCGTGTTACCGGGACTGGCGCGTTCTAGCGACAGCGACTTTCATCGTGACAGTGGACCATGGCATGCGAGGCTACTGGTGGCCCGAGTCCGTTTACGGTGTGCTTTCTGGAGCATCACTTCGCTTCATCGAACACTCTGGTTGGATCGTCTTTGAGAATATCTTTCTGAGTGTCACGATCTTCCAAAACATTGCGGACATGAAACGCAATGCACGACACCAAGCCGCTTTGGAGTCCACCAATCTAAGAATCGAATCGGAAGTTCAGCGGCGCACGCTCGAACTTCAGGATTCGATGACGGCAACAGCACAGGCAAACGCGCAGTTGGAAAATGCCAATGAAGCCTTGCAACAAAAGAACGAAGAGCTTGACCAGTTCACGTACGTCGCCAGTCACGATTTACAAGAACCCGTTCGCAAGTTGGTGTCGTTTACTCGTTTGCTCGAAGAAGACATCGACGGCGACTTAAACGAAAACGCCAAAAATGATCTCACCTTTATCGTCGATGCAGCAAATCGGATGCGCGATTTGATTCAAGCGCTACTCGAGCTTTCGAGGGCGGGTCGCTCGGCAATGAAAAGTGAATCCGTCCGATTAGAAGACTGCGTGGACCGCTCGATCGATGCGCTCTCTTTGGCGATTTCGGACTCGAAGGCCAAGATTGAAAGGGAAGCATTGCCGACGGTGATGGGTGATCCGATGATGCTGACGCAGCTTTATCAAAACCTTATCAGCAACGCCTTGAAATTCACTCGCGACCGCGAGCCGGTGATTCGGATCACTGCCCAACGCGATGGTGACCGCTGGATCCTGAAGGTCAGTGATAACGGCATCGGGATGAACGCCCGTCACATTGACCGTATCTTTCAGCCGTTTCAGCGATTGCACAGTCGCAGCGAGTTCGCAGGTACGGGAATTGGACTTTCGATATGCAAAAAGACGATCAACCGCCATCGAGGCGAGATTTGGGTCGAATCAGTGGAAGGTGAAGGCACCGATTTTCTATTCAGTCTTCCCGTTGCCGCCAATGACCAGCCATCAGCAACGGATGCTGACAACAAGACAACCAACACGCAAGCGTTTCCGCTAGTGTCGATTTCAACCACGTATGCCGCCGGCCCTACCGGAACGAAAGCGTAATTCTGGAGAGTGAAATGTCCGAACAAAGTGCACCCCAATCTCAAAGCAACGCTGGATCGCACGGCAACGCTGGATCCCGGGGCACCGTGCTGCTGGTCGATGACGATCTTGGTGACCAAGAGCTGACCCGTCGCGCGTTCCGGCACGAGTCATTGGAAGGTGTGCAGTTGCTTTCGGTGGATGATGGCGAGCAGGCGCTGGATTATCTACACCGACGAGGCCATTTTACCAATCCTCAAGACTCACCCCGGCCTGATCTGATTCTGCTGGACTTGAATATGCCGAGAAAGAACGGCAGCGAGGTGCTGGAGGCAATCAAAGGCGACAAAGACTTCGCTGGAATCCCCGTTGTCATGTTGACGACCAGTCAACAAGAAATCGACATCGCGCGTAGCTATCAGTTGGGTTGCAGTTCTTACATTCAAAAGCCCGTCGATCTTTGTCAGTTCACCCAGGCGGTGAGACAGATTGGTTTGTATTGGTTCAACATCGTCGCTCTTCCCTCTCGGCTAGCTTCTCATACCGCGTAAACGGAAACCGCCCAAAGCACATAAGACAGCATTCAACATTCCTGCAACGAGATAGAACCGCATGAATCAGCGTGTCCAATCTATCGCTTGGCGAATCCTCGTCGTCGAAGACGACGAGGTTGATGCACTGTTGTTTGAGCGACTGCTGACGGCCAGTGGACAGCGCTTCGAAGCGACCGTTCGGGCTTCGATTCGCGATGCCATCTCATGGCTGGAGGAACACGAAGCTGACGTCGTGTTGCTGGACCAATCGTTGCCCGATGGCCGTGGGGTGGAGGGAATCTCGGAAATTCGTCGACACATTCCGCACATCCCCATCGTGATGATGACCGGTCTGAACGACGAAGATATGGCGTCCAAAGCTGTCGATAGCGGTGCCGTGGACTATCTGGTGAAGGGCGAATCGGATCCTTCGACACTCGCAAACGCGATCCGACGGGCGATCGACCATTGAGCAGGTAAGTGAGCAGGGAAAGTTGTCGCGTTAGCGAAGGAGCGTGTATCCAGTCGCTAACCAGCCGTTTGCATGAGCTACGCAAAATCTCGCCGACGCGCTTGGTCGTCAATCCACTATCCCAAGTTTGGACTCCGCGTTGGTTGACGCTGTTGGGTACAATCAGGGTTGATTAGGAGTCAATCATGGCCAATATCCAACCCGTTCCCGTGACGGAATCTGATCTTCCGGAACCAAGTGGCGAGCTTTTCCGATGGTTGCCGCCAACGGTTTCGGTGCTCGTGCACACGGTCCTTATCCTTCTGCTGGCACTGGTCACCTACGATGACGCGAAGCCATTGGTGGCACGCATTCTGGTAGTGCCTCCACCGGAGAAAGAGGACGACCCACCGGTCGAAGTCGAATTGCAGCCTGAAATAGATGTGGTCTTGGACAACGTTGCACTGGTCAACGCTGCTCCGGCACCAGCTGCCGCCGCGTCAGCATCGAGTATGCCCACGCTCGATACGTCATTGCTGGCGAAAGCCGATCGTACGGCGATTCCGATTTCGGCACCTTCAATTGGGATCCCCGATGCGGTAGCTCTCATCGAGTCTGTGCCAGACGGCGAAGTCAAAGGCGAAGCTCGTGATATCGTCGATTCCTATCAGCAAGCGCTCGACCGTCTAGCACAAGAGTTGTTGTGGATGTTAGATCGCGGCCCCGTACTGGCCGTTTGGTGTTTCGATCAATCCAACAGCATGAAAGATGACCAACAGGAAATCCGCGATCGTTTCGAAACGGTTTATGAGCAATTGGGACTCACCGACAAAGTCAAGAATGATGCGTTATTGACGGCGGTGACCAGCTACGGCGGCGGTTTTGTCGATCACACGCAGCACAAGCCAACATCGAATCGCGATCTGATTCGCGAGGCAATCGACAGCATCCCCGTCGATGCTTCGGGAAAAGAGATGATGTGTTCAGCGGTTGGGACGACGATTTCGACATATCGAGATCTTGCTCGCCGCGGTCGCCAAATGGCCTTGATCCTGGTCACGGATGAAAGTGGCGAACGTGAGAATAACGACGCCTACTTGGAACAGGCGATTGCCATCGCCAAAGCGACGAAGTGCCGGATTTACGTGCTTGGTCGAGAATCGGTCTTCGGATACCCGTACGCGTTTTTCCGTTGGCAGCATCCGGAAACCAATCGCATTCACTGGTTACCGATGGATCGTGGACCCGAAACAGCTTTCCCCGAACAATTGCAAACGAATGGTTTTCGTCGACGTCACGACGCGTTTAGCAGCGGGTTCGGGCCATACGAGCAGGCGCGGATGGCTCGAGAAACCAACGGGATTTTCTTCATGTTGCCGAGTATCGAAGAAGATGTCGTCGGTCGATACAAGGAAAGTTACGCCACCGAAGCGCTGCGGCCTTACCGGCCGGACCTTCGCGCTCGAATCGAAGTCCTTGCTGATCGAGATGAATTTCCTCTACGGACTTTGATTTGGAAAGTCATTCAGGATCTGAACCCGTATGAACCGTCGAATCGCAAAGCGTTGGAAATGCGGATGGGCTTTTCGATCAACCCACAGGAATTCGTCACCCAGGCACGACGTGAGCAAGAAAAAGCAAAGCTCCACCTTCGCTATATGGCCGAAGCGGAAAAGGCATTGATCGATGGCAGCCTGCTACGGGAACAGGAAGCGGACCCGCGTTGGCAAGCCAACTACGACATCATCTTGGCTCAGTTAATTGCCTATCAAGCACGCATCTATGAGTACGGTGTCGCACTGGATGCATTTATTGCCAAGCCGAAGACGGCCGAGCCGATGCGAGGCAATCGTCGGCATGTCAATTGGGACATCCGTACGGTCAAGCGAACCCTCACGGAAGATGCTCAGCCATACATTGATCGTGCGACGTCGATGTTTGAGCAAATCAAAGTCGATCATCCTGGTTCACCTTGGGCCGCCCGAGCGCGGTGGGAATTGCAGCGTGGATACGGCGTCGACTTGTATCCGGAATATCGGACTCCCATCCGATCGGTTTCCAATCCGATGCCAGTTCCGAAGCTGTAGGGATCCCCTCGTTGAATCGATTCAGCGCAAAGAAAAAGCCGCGGAGAACAATCTCACGCGGCTTCGTGTTTGATAGACAGCGGTGGCTGGTTGGCTACTTGGCACCGACCAACTGCTGCTTTTTCTTTTCTTCGACGATCTCTTCCTGAACGTTGGATGGCGTTTGTCGGTAGACAGCCAGTTCCATCGTAAAGGTGCCCTGACCTTGGGTCAGTGATCGAAGATCTGTCGCGTATCCGAACGTTTCAGCCAGCGGCACTTCTGCCTTAATGACACTGGAACCTTCGACGATGTCGTTGCTCGTCATAATTCCACGACGCCGGATCACGTCACCGACAACGGTACCCTGAAAGTCCTCCGGGCACTCGATTTCGACATTCATGATCGGCTCGAGAAGTTTCGGTGTCGCCTTCTTGAAGTACTCTCGGAAGCAGCCTTGTGCCGCCGTGTAGAAAGCTTTTTCCGATGAGTCAACTTCGTGGAAGCTACCATCATCAAGATCGATTCTCGTTCCCACCACGGGGTACTCGGCCACAGGGCCTTTCCCGAGTGAGTCACGGAAACCTTTCTCGATGGCAGGGATGTACTGCTTGGGAATACGTCCACCGACGATGTGTTCTTCAAATTCGAAGCTGTCTTCGCTGTCGGATTCGATCGGGCTGAGCCGTCCTTTGATGTGGGCGAACTGACCCGAACCACCAGACTGCTTCTTGTGCTTGTAATCGAATTCGATCGGCTTGGTCGGGCTTTCGCGGTAGCTGACCTTTGGAGCACCCACTTCGATTTCAACGCCATACTCTCGGCGTATACGCTCGATGTAGACATCCAAGTGCAGCTCACCCATTCCGCTGATCAAGATCTCGTTCGTTTCTTCGTCAGTAAAGACACGGAACGTCGGGTCTTCCTTGCGGAATCGTTGCAACGCTTTTCCCATTTTGTCTCCATCGCTGCGGCTCTTTGGAGAGACAGCAATTTTGATCACGGGATCCGGAACGAACATCGATTCCAACGTGCAGAAGTCACGTTCGATCGCATAGGTGTCACCACTTGCCGAATCGATCCCCATGACGGCAACGATGTCGCCAGCCGAGGCCGAGTCGATCTCTTCACGTTTGTCGCTGTGCATGCGAACGATACGGCTGAACCGCTCTTTTCGGCCGGTCCGTTGGTTGACGTACGTTCCACCTTTGGAAATCGTGCCTTGATAGATTCGCATGAAAGTCAACTGACCAAACGGATCATCAACGATCTTGAATGCCATGCCAACGAAAGGATCGGAAGGAACCGGCTTGAGATCGATTCGCTTTTCCTCATCTTTCGGATCAATACCACGCACTTCCCGATCCAGCGGGCTTGGCAAGTATCGAATGACTGCATCCAGCATGGGCTGAACGCCTTTGTTTTTAAACGCAGTGCCCATGTAGACCGGTGTCGCTCCGCCTAGGACGGCATCACGAGTGACGGCGTAAATCAGCTCCTTGGGAACTTCCTCTTCGCTGAGAAGCAGCTCCATCATTTCATCGCTGTACATCGACAACGCTTCGAGCATTTCGCCGCGCTTGGCTTCGGCTTCATCTTTCAAATCATCCGGAATCGGACCTTGAACGACTTCTTCGCCCTCGGCACCCTCATGGGTCAGCGCGACCATCTCGATCAGGTCGACGACGCCTTGGAAGTTTTCCTCGGCACCGATCGGGATCTGCATCAAGAAGGCTTCAGCACCCAGCTTTTCTCGCAGTTGCTCAACAACGCGATAAGGGTTTGCACCGGTTCGGTCCATCTTGTTGATGAACGCGATTCGCGGAACGTTGTAGCGTTTCATTTGGCGATCGACGGTGATCGATTGGCTTTGAACACCACCGACACTGCACAGAACCAACACGGCACCATCCAGAACGCGCAGCGATCGCTCGACCTCAACGGTGAAGTCGACGTGGCCGGGCGTGTCGATCAGGTTGATCTTGTGATCTTGGTATTCGACCGAAGTCGCAGCGCTGGTGATCGTGATTCCTCGCTCACGCTCCAATTCCATGTGGTCCATGGTTGCACCGTCACCGTCACCACGGACCTCCTCGATCTTGTGGATTCGACCGGTGTAGAAAAGGATCCGCTCACTCAGAGTGGTTTTGCCTGAATCGATATGGGCGCTGATCCCGATGTTTCTAACTTTCTCCAGATTCATAACTTTCACCTACGGGGGCGATTGGTGCCGTCCCTCAGACGGCAACGCGCGGTCGGAACGTGATCCCACAACGGGAGCGCAGTGGTTCGTGAATTTGCGACTCTAAGTACAGTAAATACACGGCCAGTGCTAGCGTGATTACGGGTCTGCAAAGACTCAAATCCGCTTGCGTGATTGGATTCCACCGTAATGTCGATCACGGTGGTTAAATCTCCCGCCCCGTGGGCTGTCCCACGAGAAAATCACACAAAGACCTGACACTCATTCATCCATCGATGTTCCGAAAAATGGGCAGTCCGATGATTGAGGCTCATCGAACCAAAAACGGCGATGGATGGGCCGTTGGTTTGGAGCGATTTGGAAATATGGCAAAGGTGTGCGGATTTTGGAAGGGCAAAAACCGCGCCATCATCGGAAATTCGTCACCAGATGGCGGCGATTATCTGCTTCCAGGTAGGGACTCGTGAAAGCGAATGAAAGCCAAAAACCGGCTCGGTGCACTTGCTCGCCATGGATCCAATCGGCATACTCACGAGCTCGTTTTTTGGCGAGTCGAATCGGCAAAGCGTCACGATTCGACCGTGTAGACCAGTCGCCTGTTGAAAGAATTCAGCTATGCCTCCAAGCCCAATGAGCACGCGTAGCCGTGCCCGCAAACGTTCCCGCGTCCGATCCCGCACACGGAAGAAGGACCCGATTTTCGTCGATGGTCAACGCCCACGTCCAATGTACGTGGACTACAAGGACGTTGAGCTGTTGAAGAAGATGATCAACCGCCAGGGGCGAATCGTTGGACGTCGTAAGAGCGGCTGCACCGCTGCCAGTCAGCACGCAGTAAGTGCCGCCGTCAAACGCGCTCGTTTCATGGCTCTTCTGCCATACGTCGGCGAGTAGTCGATTCCGTCCGATGGCATTCCGGACCCAACGCCGCGTCGAGTTTCGAGACACCGACGCGGCCGGAATCGTGCACTTCTCCGCTTTCTTTCCCATGATGGAAGCGGCTGAGCACGAAATGCTGCGCTCGGTCGGTATCTCGGTCATGCCCCAGGGTGACCCGGCGGATGCCGTGACTTGGCCGCGAGTCGCCGCGAATTGCCAATACCGGTCCGCGGCTCGATTCGAAGAAGTGCTGCAGATCGATGTGACGATCGATCGTCTGGGTGACAGCAGCGTGACCTATGGAATGCGATTCGAACGCGAAGGCCAGTTAATCGCAGAAGGTCAGATTACCGCCGTCTGCTGTCGTCTCCACCGTGACGGCTCCGGTGGGGGGCTTGAGAAAGTCGCCATCCCGCCGGCGATCCGCGAGTTGTTGCAGGGCATTTGACGCTTTTCTGATCGACCGCAGCCGTTTGTTGGTTTCGCGAGAAGCCAAACAAACCTTTTCCGGGAAATGTGCGTATTGTTGCCATCGTCTGCTAGCACTTCTCCTTGGAATCCCTGATGACGCCTCTCGCAGCTGAAACGCTGGGTGGAAATCCACTCGGCTCACTCGATCTGTTTCCGACCGCATGGATGTCTGAAGGGCTGTTGGTGGGTCAAGTCATGCAGTGGTTACCTGCTTGGGTAACGCCGATCTGGTTGATTGCCGTCGGTTTGGTTCTTGGAGCCCTGGCCTGCATCACCGTCTACGCAGTGTTGAGCGTGCTTTCCTTTATTCCCGGTTTGGGAACATTGGCGGATTCACCGACACGCGGCATCGTTGCTTCTCTGGTGATTGGCGGGGCGATCGGAGCAGGGCTTTGCGCGGTCTACGTGCCCGGCGCGGGTGACTATGCGAGTGCACTGTTTTTGCCGCTGGGGTTCATTGGTTTGATTGGCGGATTTGGACTCGTGTACGGCATGTGGAATCGCACGCGTGGCGAGTGGTTCCAGATGGCAAACGAAGGTGCAGTTCCTTACCTGCTTGGCGTCGCTGGCGTCGTGGTTTTGTTTGGCATTGCGAGCACACCATTCGTGAAAGGACCGCGGGACTTTATCGACTCGATCCCGCAAGTTCAGTTGGTCGGTGATGGAACCGTCCGCATTCCCGTCGAGATCCCTGCGATGTCGACGGACATTGATGCCGATCAAGCTCCCTTTGTACCGGCGAACATCGCTTACAACTTGCGAAACGCATCCGAGCTGACGATCGAAAGTGACAAGACGATTCTGCTCGCCGATTCAGCTGACACGTCAAAATTCTCGCGGACTCCTTTTCGCGTCGACGCGGGGGACACGGTGAATTACCGGGTGGAAGAGGACCGTGAGGCACCACCGATTCCGGGTGACTCCACACGACTCCATATCCAGAACCGTGAGATTGACCCGGCAACGGTCGTGTTCACCTTCAGCTACATCCCCAAAGTTCCGGAAGCCTCTGCCATCGTTGGTATCGCAATCGTCTTCTTTTTGACGATCACGGGGTTGATGGCGTTCCGCCAAGCAGCGCCACGTGTTTGGGCGTTGTCGTTATCGACGGCAAAGAACGAAATGGCTCAGCCGTTGTATCTGCTTCTGTTGGGGCTCGGTCTTTTCGGAGTACTGTTGTTTGGCATCATCCCTTTCAACACATTGGGCGATGACATTCGTTTGCTCAAAGACAGCGGTGTGACGCTGATCATGGTGCTGGGCATGTTGCAAGCTGTGTGGAGTGCAGGCACAAGTGTGAGTGATGAGATCGAAGGTCGAACCGCGTTGACGGTGTTGAGTAAGCCAGTCAGTCGTCGCTCCTTCATCTTGGGCAAGTATGCGGGGATCATGATGGCTGTGTTGGTCATGTTCGTGATCTTGGGCGCGATTCTGTTGGTCGTAATCAGTTACAAACCGATCTACGATGCTCGCGAAACGACGCGTGCTGTGACGACATGGCAGATGGGCCATGAAGAGATCATGACGACGATCCCCGTCTTGGGGCTGTACTTTATGGAGACGATGGCGATCGGTGCCGTCGCTGTTGCGTTGGCAACTCGCCTGCCCCTTTTGGCTAACTTCATCACTTGCTTTGTGATTTATGTGATCGGAAACCTGACGTCGCCGCTGGTTGCCTCCAGCGAGGGGAATAACGAGCTGGTGGGCTTTGTGGGCAACCTGATAGCGGTCGTCGTTCCAAACCTGAATGTTTTCAATGTCCAATCGGCCGTGGATATTGGAAATCCGATTCCATTCGTCTACTTGGCCGGTGCTTTTAACTATCTTGTATGTTTCGCGATCGCCGTCTGGATGCTCGCGATGTTACTTTTTGAGGACCGAGACTTAGCCTAAATGGCATCGGTCGGCCGCTGCTCGTGCCGTAGAAAGAGGGATCTGGTGTCGACCATCGAGGCCGAATCTCTGTTCGTTCCATCTCCTCTGCACGGGAGCCGACGACGTTGAGTCGTTTCAATACGCTAGCCCAGCCGCGACGTGAAGCCGAAGCGGCTGGCGGATTCTCGACATTCATCTGGTCGTTGCTTGCCGGATTGTTGGTCCCCGTGCTGGTCATCTTGCTCGGGTTGATCGCGGTTCTGCTAAATCAAGGTGGACTCGGTGGCACCAGCGTTCAGCTCGGCACTCATTTGCGTCTGCCACTGGAACCGACCTTTGCCGCACAAACGCCGCTCGTGCAACTGACCGAGCTGGTAGGTATCTCTTTCGCAGTTGCGGCCGTGTTTTCAATGTCGATCTGGCTGCAGCGCCGTTCCGCGGATGATCGTGCGCGAAGGATCGTGAAAGAACTGCACAAACGCGTTTTAAGTCAGAGTCTGAGACGAGCTGAATTGGAAGGCGCTGCAGCACAACATGTTCGAGCTCAGCAGTTGATCGGCGAACAGCTGCCATCCATCCAAGCTGGTTTATCGATGTGGTTTCGGGCGATTCCCCGCAGCCTGATCACTTTCGTTGGTTGCGTGATCGTCGCGCTGCTTGTCAATCTTTGGCTGGCGATGTTAGCGGTTGTCAGTGGCATCCTGTTGTGGCAATTGTTGCGGCGTTTGCGAAACAGCGATGACGGTGAATTGAATCAATGGGAAGTCCCGCGCACTCGAAATCGAATGGCGGAACTGGTTGGACAGGCTCCCTTGCTCGCACGCCTGCAATCGCAAGGCCTTGCAGATCAAGCGTTCGGATCGGAACTCGATCTGTTGTATCGTCGCTTGACCGAACGTGATGGACGCACGGCGCGGGTTTGGCCAATGTTGTTTCTGGCCATCTCTGCGGCGGTTGCTGTTTTGGTGCTTGGATTGGGCGTGAACCTGATTGAGGTCGACAGCTCGCTCGGCCTGCCATCCGCATTGGTCCTTGGATTGGCATTGGGTGGCGCGATTGCGGCTGCCGGAAGGCTGCTCCGATTGGCTTCCCAGCTGCGCGTAAGCGGCGAAGCGTCCGATTCCGTTTATCACTACCTGAAACGAAGCAGCGAGATCGCACCGAGCGAACAGCGGGTCGGTTTGGCAGGGTTGCGAGAGTCGGTCGAGATCCAAGATGTGACGTTGATGGAATCGACCGGACAGCCGATCTTGAGCCACTTGGGATTGAAGCTGCAGCCGGGAACACTCGTGTCGCTCTTGGGAACGGACCCTGTTTCTACTCGAGCGCTCGCCGAGCTGTTGATGGGCTTCGGGTTACCGAGTGAAGGGCGTGTGACGATCGATGGAATCTCGCTGCGTGATGTCCATCCGCAGGCTCTGGCTCGCAACGTCATGTGGATTGAACCCGACGGGCCGCTGTGGGATGGAACCATCTATGAGAATCTGCGTGGTGGCGACGATTCGATCAGCAACAGCGAAATCGTCGATGCTCTTTCCGCCGTAGGTGTTTACGACGCGTTGCAGCGGTTGCCCGAGGGTTTGAATACGATGGTCTCCGCGGGCGATTCAATGCTGGGCGTCGAATCGACGTACGCGATCGCAACAGCACGCGCATTGCTACATAAGCCGCCAGTCTTGCTGGCACTGGAACCTTTGCCACCGGCCGAGCACCTCGCCGAGGACCCGTGTTTAAAAGCGTTCCGGAAACTCGTTAGCAACGGAACGCTTGTCATCATCCTGCCGCGCCGATTGCAGACATTGCGTACGGCCGATCGAGTCGTCTTGCTAAACGGTCCGCGATTGGTCGGAGAAGGAAAGCACGCAGATCTGTTGGCAAACAGTGATCTGTACCGACACTTGAATTATCTGCTGTTTAATCCGTACCGGCATCAGAAAAACGAATCAGAATAGCGCCGACGTTTTATTGCAGCAGAGCTTCGATCTCATCTCTTGAGACACGATTGATCATTAGCGGCTGAGAACCGTCTGCTTGCGCCTGTTGCCACGTCACGAGGTATTGATCATCCGTGACGCATACATCGACATAGCGACTGCATCCGCTTCCATGTGGACTGATCAACAGTGGTTCGATGTCCGACAGGCGTTGCAGCTGGTAAAGATCATCGTTTTCGATGGATGCGACGCCGCCGATCTCTTCACAGGAATAGCCTCGCGGCCTTTTCACGGCGGATTGATGTTCGTCCAGATTGCGAACGCATTCGCCTCCGTCGTAGAACAGCAGTTTAACCTCGCGATCTTTGAGCACGCCAACACTCGGCAGCGAAACCAACGCGGTTCCACGTGTGATCGCCACATCCCAAGTGAATCCCCGCGGGAAGAAATCGAGCTCCGTTTTCGTCCAATCGACCGGACTTGGCTGCAGCGGAACGAACCCCGTGTTTGAACTGGTCCAGCAATAGGGGTGTGTGCAGAACATCAGGCAGGGAATACCACGATGTGTTCCCAGGAACGGATCTTTCATGTGGATGAACCGTGGATCCTGTGTCTCGAGAACCGTTTTTATCGGGCCACCTTTTAATTCGGAGAACGAGTCGGCAACGATTCGGTCGATCGTCCATACACCCGTGCCAGGTTTCAAAAAGGATTCCAGGCCAGACGGATAACTGATCCCGCTCTTTTCTGTCGAGACATAGAGTTCGAGACCGTCCGCAGTCAGATGAAGGGCGCTACCTTCAATGGATAGGACTTCACGATCACCCACGTTCAGCTCGGACTTCGTCCAGCTTTCGAACTTCTGAAAACTCTGCCCGCCATCGCTCGACCGAAAGATTGCGAGCTCCAGGCCACGTTGTCCGGCGCCCAAGCCGGTCCGAGAATCTCCTTGATTGCGATACCGTCCTACTAACCAGAAGACTCCCTGATCATCACAAACGATGTTCCCGCCGCCGAACCAATGGCCCGTGGAAGGATGTTGAGGTGCGATCAACCGTTCGGCCGATTGTTGGTCCACCAGTTTTGACGCGATCTTACGTAGACGTTCGGCAATGTCCAAAGTGACAGGTGCTCCAGGTGATGCGGTGAGCCGTTTGGTGGCGTGTTCTGTTGTGGAGGTCTCGACAGCCTACCATTTGTGATTGGTGTGGAGACCTAGGGATCCGATGTGGATGAATCCGCGATCGGCGATTTCATCGTCGATCGATTGATGAACGACACACCCGTTGGTTGCCCGGATATAACAAGCGGTTTGGTAAGCGTCTCTGATCCATGCATCGGTGCGTTTTTCACCGTTTTGGTTTGAAAGGATATTCCCCGTGGCCGTTATGTTCCGCTGCTCAATCGTTTGTTGTCTCTTTGCCTCGTTGATCGTGTTGCCCGCGCAAGCGCAAGGGACGGAAACCACGCAGGGCGGTGAGACAACGCAGGGCGGTGAGACAACACAGAGCTCAGGCGTGCCGCTGGAATCCCCGTCGACGCAAGAATCCAGTGAGGTACCGCAAGCTCCCGACGATTCAGCGACAGAGTTTGTCGTCTCAGAAGGTGCGCTAACGGATGACGAGATCGCGAACGGACCTTACGCAGCTCACAACGCTTGGATGCTGACTTGCTGCGTGCTTGTCTTGTTCATGGTCGCGCCTGGACTCGCCATGTTTTACGGTGGCTTGGTGCGACGAAAAAATGTCCTTAGCGTTCTGATGCAATGCATTTTTTTGATGGGATTGATGACCGTGATTTGGGCGCTCTACGGCTATTCGTTGTCGTTTGGTGGAAGCGGTGGCTGGATCGGAGACCTCGAATACGTATTCATGAATGGAGTCCAAAGAGAGTGGAATGGCGAGGAACCCGTCACACCCATGGAAGGCAACATTACACGGATGACACACATGCTGTTCCAAGGCATGTTTTTTATCATTACTCCTGCGCTCATTTGCGGCGCATTTGCTGAGCGGATTAAGTTCAGTTCGATGGTGGTGTTTTCGATTCTTTGGGGAACGCTCATCTACTGTCCGCTTTGCCATTGGGTCTGGGATGATGGGCCGTTAGCGTACTCGGCAGGTGAGAATGCCATTGCGGGTGCACTGGACTTCGCAGGTGGAACCGTCGTGCACATCAGCAGTGGTGTGTCCGCGCTCATGGCGGCAATTTTGATCGGACCGAGGATGGGTTACCTGAAAGAACCGATCCAACCACACAATTTGACGTACACAGCGCTCGGCGCCGCCATGTTGTGGGTCGGTTGGTTTGGATTCAATGCGGGTAGCCAACTCGCTTCGGATGGATTGACCAGCAGCGCGTTTGCGACAACCCACTTTGCCGCTGCTGCCGGAGCTGTTTGTTGGGCGCTGACCGAGTGGGGTGTGTTGGGCAAACCGACCGTTCTCGGCGCGAGCAGCGGTGCCGTGGCCGGGTTGGTTTGCATCACGCCGGCAGCCGGATTCGTTCATCCCTTGCCGGCTTTGCTGATGGGGGCCATCGCCGGTGCGGTTTGTTATTTGGCCTGTTCAAAACTGAAGCATGCGTTGAAATATGACGACGCCTTAGATGCATTTGGGGTGCACGGCGTTGGCGGAACGATCGGTGCCATCCTGACGGGCGTCTTCGCGACTCGAGAATGCGCGAACGTGAACGAGGGAGCACCGGTCGGACTGATCGATGGCGGTAGCTTCTCATTAATGATCGGCCAGGTTGTCGCCGTGCTAATTACCTTCGCGTTTGCCGGGATCGGTAGTTTGATCCTGCTCAAAGTGATTGACTTGGCAATTGGACTGCGTGTCACTGCGGAAGCCGAACAGCGCGGATTGGACATCACCGATCATGGTGAAGAAGGTTACATGCTCGCCTAAGAAACGCATCATGACGAAGACCGTCGTCGATTAGGCTTCACGAATGTCGAGCCATTGCGATCGAATTCCCGCCGAGATTGGTAACGAACCAGCAGCGAGCAGTAGCGTTGTCGTTAATCCGATCGAACCGGCGATCTGTCCCCAGAGAATTGCGCCGATCGACATTGAGAGCGCCATCATGGTCATGTAGTAGCCCATCCCGCGAGCGCGTAGTTGATTCGGCAACGTCATTTGCGCGGTCGCGTTGAGCGTCGTCAGCACAATCATCCAGGCGCCTCCAATGAGCACCGTTGCGGGTATCGCTAACCACGCAGTACGACTGATCCCAAGCATTGCGAGACCGAAAGCAAAAGCCGTCATCGCGCATGTGACCGTTCGGTCACGACCCAACCAATGATGTAGCGAATGGAGCACACGTGCCGCCATAACGGCGCCCAGCCCAATCATGGTCACGAGTAAACCAAAACCCTGCGCGGTCCATTCCAACTGTTCACGAACAACCAATGGGAGCAGCGCCCACAATGACGTCGCCGGAATCAAAAACGCTAGAACACCTAACAGCACATGACGCATCGTTCGGTTCTTCGCGACAAAACGCATTCCTTCGCTCATCGATTGCCCAAATGAAAGCCCTTGCGACGATTCTGTTTCTTCCCGCTTCCATCGAATGACGACGACGAGGACGATCGCAAACGACAGTGCATTCACTGCAAAGGCGATCCAAGCACCGGCGATCGCAATGAGGACACCGCCGATCGCAGGTCCTACCGATCGCGCGAGATTGAAACTCATGCTTCCCAAAGCCACCGCGCGAGAGATCTGTTTGGGTGGAACGAGAGCGGGTACGGTCGATTGCCAACCCAAAACGTACAAGACCGTGCCGACGCCCATCACAGTTGTAAGACCGAGCAGTAGCCAAGAAGTGATCAAGCCTTGCAGCGTCAACGTTGCCAGCGTGGACGTGGTGATCAGCAATAAGATCTGTGTCATGATCAGCAATCGTCGCCGATCAACTCGGTCGGCCAACACCCCTGCGGGAATGGCCAACAGCATCGTCGGAGCCGATAGAGCAAGGCGAACGGCTGCAACCATTTCCGGCGACGAGTCGAGCCCTGTCATCAACCAGCCCGCACCCACTTCGTGGACCCAAGTCCCCAGATTGGAAATGATCGATGCGATCCAAAATGCCCGGAAAACTGGTACGGCCAATGGAGCCCACGTCGATGAGTCATCGACTACCGACGCCTTCGAACCGTCTGCCAGATCCTTTGCCTCATTCACCTGTGTCGAGACCACCGAATCGGACGAATCGGTGGAGTCTGAATCAACTGGCTTGGCTGGGGAGTACGGGTTCGATGTTGGCATGGACTCGAGATTAATCCACTCGTTCGGATCGTGTCGATGGTAGGTGCAAAGCGCTCCGGTAGAAACTCTATGCGATCCGGCAACGACCAAGCTTCTGGCAGGTTCGGATCCGTTCTTCCATTCAATACTTGGCAATTCTATGAGCGTTGGTCCCTGTGAGTCCCTGTGAGCTAACTTTCAGAGCAGTTCCTTGACATACGCTCCCCTGTTGCCGCTCTCATGATTCAAGTCCAGGACCTCCGCAAGCTTTACGACGACCATTTGGCAGTCGACGGTGTTTCGTTTTCGTTGCAGCCGGGCCAAATCTGCGGAATGGTGGGGCCAAATGGCGCCGGGAAAACGACCACACTACGCTGCCTGGCCGGACTGATTCCGGCAACCAGTGGTCAGCTTCGAGTGGCCGAATGCGATCTCTCTCGCGATCTACTCCCACTGAAAAAACGTCTTGCCTACGTCCCGGATGATCCACCCCTCTTCGATGACTTGACGGTTCGCGAGCACTTGGAATTCATCGGCCGCCTTTATCAAGTCGACGACTATCAAGGAAAGTCGATCGAACTACTGAAGCAATTCAACCTATTGGACAAGTTTGCGGCCGGAGCAACGACGCTCTCACGAGGCATGCGACAGAAGCTTGCGGTTTGTTGCGCGTATTTGTACGACCCACAAGTTTTGTTACTGGACGAACCATTGACAGGTTTGGATCCACCGGGGATCCGCACGCTGCTTGAATCGATTCTGGATCTCGCGGATCGAGGCACAACCGTGATCATCAGCAGCCATCTGTTGGCGATGATCGAATCAGTCTGCACGCACTTGCTGGTGATCACCGATGGGAAACGGCGATTCTTTGGGCTAGCGGATGAGCTGAGACAAAAGTATCCGGATGCCGCATCGCTCGAAGAAGCTTATTTTGCCGCGACCGGTGAACTGCCCCTTGAAGAGGCGGTGGAAGTTCCCGTTTTCGATGGTCCCATGACCATTTCCATTACGGATTTCCAAACGCACGAGGCGTTGTCGTGAGCATGGACAGCGTTCGGCCGGCGTCGAGTCTATCGGCTTCAAGTTTGTGGGCATCTTGGGACCGACCCATCACTCATTGGGATCTGGGAAGACTCACTGCCAGTCGCTGTGGGTTTCGGATCAAACGAATGTTGAAGCGCATTCGGTCACCAAGACGCCTGATGGCAACGTCGTTGGCCGTCGCGTTCTTCTGCCTGTATCTTCTCAACGGGGTCTTTATCCTGTCATCGCGCGCACCAGCGGATCCAGAACGGCTTCGCCTTTGGTTGTCCGGTGGCATGGTGTTGTACGCGATGTACCACGGTTTACGTTGCGTCTGGTCTTCTCAATCAGTTGCGGACCTGGAGCTGACTCCGGCGGAGGATCTCTGGCTCGGCGGAGCCCCTGTGCGGCGATCGTCGCTTGCCATCTATCATGTCGGCAGCATGGTCGTGCCTTCGATGTTAAAGACGGCACTACTGGTTGTCGTCCTAGCGATGGACGTCAGACACGTTTCATTGCTTGCGGTGGGCGTCTTTTGTTCGCTCGTCCTGTTAGAGATTATCCGGCTGATTATCGCGCGTTGGTCTTCAGGAATTGATCAAAGGCAGCGAAAGTGGTTCCGTGTCGCTGTTACCTGCGTCGCCGGCGCTGCTGCCATCCAAGTCTTTACACGTATGATCGCCATCACGCCGATGGGTTCGCCAACGCTTGTCTATCTGCTGAACGGTGTTCGAGCGATGGGACAAACGGCAGCGAGTGAATGGGTGCAATGGATGTCGGTTCCATGGCTGGCCTCGGCCAATCTCGCGGTTCACGGCTCGGTCGGGTTCATCTCGGTGGCCAACTTGATGATCGCAATTGGCACTCTTCCGCTTGCGATTCTCTTGCTCGTACGAGTTGATCGTTGGAGTCATGAAGCTGTCCTAAAACGCGAGCGAAATCGTCTGGCAGCAGGCGAGTACATCACGCAACGTGACAGTTGGTCAGAAGTGGCCCATGCAGAACCCAAGCGATGGCGTCAACTCCTCGTTCGCCTGGCACCGAATCGCGCCGGCGACGCAATCGCGATGATGTCAAGGCAATGGGTCAGCGTTGTGCGGTACCGAGGGACAATCCTGTTCAGTTTTGCCCTTCCGACTCTGTTGTGTTTGTCACCTTTGGCAACAGGTCAAGAAAACGAACAATGGCTATTCGTTGTTGGCGGGATCGCCATGTGCACGATGTTGTTGGCCCCGCCGGCGCTTCGGATCGACTTTCGTCGTGATCTCAAGCGGATGCTTTTGCTGCGTTCGCTACCCGTCAATCCGATGTCGATGGTGATCGGTCAGCTTGCGTTACCCGTGTTGATCACCTGGATGTACCAATGGTTCACGTTGGCGATCGCCGTGATTGTGGTCGGGCCTGGACTGGCACAGACGCTCATGTGGACATCGGTTCTGTCAGCACTCGCAGTCTTCACGTTCGCCGTCGAGAACGCGATGTTCTTGGCGTATCCCCACCATGAGCATGCCGAAGGCGTCGCCATGATGATTCGAGCGAAACTCACGTTCCTCGGAAAAGCAACGATTATTGCGTTGTCGGTCGGGATGCTTGTTGCATGGGCTGTCTTTTGTCGCAGTGCTGTGCCGTCAGCCATTGTCACGATCGTATTCGTGGCAGGCGCCATGGCGGCGTCCTGGTTGGCTGCGATCCTCGCTCTATTCGTCGCTCAAGTCTGTTGGCGACGCTACGATCTCTGCCACGATATCCCGCCCTCCTAAGGGGCGCTGGCGGGATTACATCCGTCTTCGCTGATCGCTCCGCCATCGTCGCGGAGTTCGCGAGGACGAGAGAGACGCTACGATCGTGAAGCGATCGGCGACAATCGACTTACTCGCCCTTCTTTTCGATCAGCTGATCAAGGAATGGCTTCAGGCGGCTTTTTTGACGTTCGTCCGCCGATTCGATCGCGGCCTTTTGGGCTTTGATCGCTTCGTCGATATTTCCCAGAGCGTCTTGCAACAACGCAACCGTGTTGTTCAACAGAGGCTTCAGCTCATCGGCCGCACCTTCAATCTCGGATTCAATGGCAGCGACCGCTTCTTCCGCGAGCGGTCCGACTTTTGCGCCCTGCTGGATTTGTCCGTAGAGCGAAAATCCGAATCGACCAATCGCGTAAGCGTCGCCTTTCATCTTCTTCATCTCACCGCGATAGAAGGCGATCACGTCGTCATCCAATTTACCTGCCGACAGTTTTAGGCTGTACTTGATCGCTGTCAGTTGCATCTGGATCTGTTCGGACTTTACCGACTTCAATTGATCATCGATCATTTTCAACGCGTCGTCGAATTTGCCTGCGCCGGCAAGCATCGAAATTCGCTGAATGTTCTCTTGGAACATCTGCTGTTCTTTCATTTCTGCCTTGAACGCTTCGCGATCCCAGGAATCCGTCACGACGGCTTCTAGCGGTGCGTCCATTTCCATTGGGTGACCGATCCACTCGATCAACCCCGATTTGCCGACGATAAACGACGTTGGGATACCGCTTTGGTTGGCAGCTTCCATGTAGGCAACATGGTTCGAACGATCTGGATCGGTGGTCAACGAGTACGCTGACGTGATCTCCTCAAATGTCTTTCCGGCTTCTTCGTTTTCTCGCAGCAATAATGCTTTGACTTCGTCGAGCGATTCGTCGGAGATGCTCACAATTTGAACGCCACGGCCGCGATATTTGGTTTGCAACTCGGCGAGGTGCGGCATGCTCGCGATGCAAGGTCCGCACCACGTTGCCCAAAACTCAACCACGTAGACCTTTCCTGAGCTGAATTCGGTGACGGGTTTGAAAAACCCGTTGCCATCTTGGACCCAATGCTCGATGTCCAAAGCTGGCGCCTTGGAACCGATTCCGAGTTCTGCCGCAGGGGCGTTGCGAGGCGGAATCGTGAGAGCACAAACGACTACACAGAGTGTTACTGTCAGCAAAAATCGCGTTTTCATATGTCAGAAAGCGGTAGGTGCGGGGGGTGGGTAAAAGTAAGGCGGACACAAAAAGAGCGGAAATGCCCTCACAGAGCGTAATGCCTGATGACGAGTATCCTACGCGACGAGCCACGAACTGGCCCAGATGTGTTCCAAATTCACACAATTCGTCATCTGACTCCACCCGGCAATTTGGCTGAAATCAGGTCGCAAGTTCAATAATGACCAAGCTGCCCCGCCATCCGCCTCGGTCCGTGAGAAGTACCCTGAAGCGATTTCGATCGAACCGATAGACTGGGCGGAATCATGGATTCTCCCAAATCAAAAGCCGATCGAGTTACCGCCAGAACGTTGCAGCGGCGTCGCCAGCAGGGCGAGCGCATTTCGATGCTGACCGCCTACGATTTTCCGACTGCTCAGATTCTGGACGAAGCCGGAATCGATGTGCTTTTGGTCGGTGATTCGCTGGGAATGGTCGTGCAGGGACGTTCTACCACGCTACAGGTCACGATGGATCAGATGATCTATCACGCGGAAATGGTCGGTCGGGCAGCCCGACGGGCCATGGTGGTCGTTGATCTTCCATTTCCGGAAGGACAACTCGAAATCACGCGCAGTGTGAGGTGTGGGGCACGAGTGCTCCAAGAAACTGACTGTCACGCGGTCAAACTGGAAGGTGGTGCTGAACAGGCGGAGCGAATCGAAGCCATGGTGACTGCCGGAATTCCGGTGATGGCCCATGTTGGTCTTCGTCCTCAAAATGTTCACGTCGATGGCGGCTACCGCGTGCAACGGGATACGCAACAACTCGTTGCGGATGCTCAGGCCGCCGAGAGTGCCGGTGCTTTTGCGGTTCTCATCGAATGTGTGCCCGCCGAAGTGGGAGCAGCTATTACCGAATCCGTGAAGGTTCCCACCATCGGAATTGGTGCGGGGAAAGACGTAACGGGCCAAGTCTTGGTTACCCATGATTTGATCGGGTTTCACTCCGGCTACTTGCCGAAGTTTGTCCGGCAATACGCAGACGTGCGGGCAAGCATTCAGCAAGCGGCAAGCGACTACGCCGACGCGATTGACAAGGGTGACTTCCCTGGTGAAGCGGAGATGTTTAAGTGACAACGAACCAGCAACGGTTTGAAACCGTCAGCGAATTGCAGCATGCGATCGCGGATGCATTCTGTCAGACGGTTGAAGAGACGCTTCGCGAGCAACCGGCGTTTCGAGTCTCGCTTTCTGGCGGATCGACTCCCAAACGCTTGTATGAACTCTTGGCTGAACGCGATTTGCCTTGGGATCGAATTCACTGGTGTTGGGGCGATGAACGCAATGTTCCGCATGATCATGCCGACAGCAACGCGAAGATGGTCCGCGACGCTTTGCTAGATCGCATTGAAGTCCCCGATGCGAACGTTCATCCGGTGCCCGTCATCGTCGACTCACCCGCGGAGTCAGCCGCGAACTATCGAGAAACGCTTCATCAGTTATTTCCAGATGAAACCTTTCCAAGTTGGGACCTTGTCTTGTTGGGCATGGGAGACGATGGACATACCGCATCCCTTTTTCCACACACTGCAGCCCTACAAGAAGACACGTCGTGGTTCGTTGAAAACTGGGTCGAGAAGTTCGACGCTTACCGGTACACCCTTACCGCGCCAGCCATTAATTCAGCCAAACGGATTTGGTTCATCGTGAGTGGCGGAAACAAACGGTCCGCCTTTGAAAGTGTGATGAGTGACGACAGCGAAGCAGCGACGTTCCCATCCAAGTTGATCGATCCCACACAGTGGTGGCTGACTGAAGACGTCTTGAAGGTTTGACCGTTGCTCTTACAAGGCATCATCCTTGGAGCACGCCACGAAAACGGTGCGCAATTCTAGGTACAAAAAAACTCAGCCGCCTTGTGGCGGCTGAGTTGTTCGCTGGGTGAGATGCTGAAAAAGATCAGCCGGCTTGTGCCAGATTCTGACGCTTCAAGCCTTCGATGTAATCGTGGGTGATGTTGATCACCTCTTGATTGTAGAAGTTATCGCGGTAAACCTTTTCGCTACCGACTTGAGCTTCCAGCTGTTCTTCCTCTTCTTCTTTTTGAGCATCAAGTTCCTTACGTCGAGCGAAGAAAGCTCCTTCCTCGAGTGAAACTTCGTTTTGCTCTTTTTGCTCAACGTAGGAAGCAATTCGGCGGATGAGATCTTGGAACTCATCGTTCTCGCTCACTCGCTTCATCGAGCGCTGCTTTACGTCGCCCAGCAGATTGGTTGGGACCATGCTGTAAAGATCGTGGCGAGCCGCACTCACGGTATCGTGCTCGAGAGCGTATTGAAGATCACCTTCGCCGATATCCATTTTTGCGGTGATGCTCGGGAGGATGACGTCGGCGGGAACACCATTACGTTGTGTACTCTGTCCGTCCGGAAGGTAGAACTGCTGAAGCGTGACTTTCAACGCTCCGTAGTTTTCGCGACGGTTACGGAAGAACTGCCGGCCCAGATCCATCAACGTTTGGACCGTTCCTTTTCCGTGAGTCGTGGGGTCACCAACAACGATTCCCCGGCCGTAGTCTTTAATCGCACCGGCAAAGATTTCGCTGGCACTTGCACTAAACTTGCTCGTCATCACGACCAGTGGTCCGTCCCAAGTCGTTCCGCTTTCCTCATCGGCGTACTGTTGAACCGAACCGTCTGAGTTTTTCACTTGCACGACAGGACCGCGATCGATGAACAGACCGGTCAGGTTGATCGCTTCGGTCAAGCTACCACCGCCGTTCTTGCTCAAATCCAAGACCACTCCGTCGACGTCTTCCTCGTTGAATTCATCAAGGATTCGTCGAACGTCTCGGGTGCTGCTTCGGAAATCGCGTTTGTCCTCTTTCGCCGACTCCATATCCAAGTAGAAGCTCGGCAGATTGATGTAGCCGATCTTCAGTTTCGAGTCTGCGCCTGGCATCGCGTGTTCGATGATTTCACCACGTGCTGCCGACTCTTCTAATTCGATTCGAGCTCGAATGATTTTGTAGATCTCGACATTGCCAACTCCGCCCGGTTTGACACCCAAGCGAACGAGCGATCCTGCTCGACCCCGAATTTTGTCGACGACGTCGGTCAACGGCATTTCGACGATGTCAATCATCTCACCGTCTTCACCCTGGCCGACAGCAACGATGGTGTCGTCCGTTTTCAGTTTTCCATGTTTTGCAGCAGCACCGCCAGGGATCACCCGCGTGACAACCGTGTTGCCGTCTTTTTCACGTAGCTGTGCACCGATTCCATCCAAGTTCAGTCGCATTTGAATCTGGAAGTCTTCCAACGTTCCGGGCGACATGTACGTGGAGTGTGGGTCGTATCCGGTCGTGACGGCCGAAAGGTACATCTCCAGCAAATCATCGCTATCGGTTTGTTTCCAGCGACGTGCATAACGCGAGTACCGACGACGCAGTTGCTCAACAGCCTCGACGCCCTCTTTGCCCTCATCTTTCAAATCCAAGAGGGCGTATTTGATTTGCCGGCGCCAACGGTCTTTTGATTCGTCAGCGTCAAGTGCGTATTTGGCGGCATCAGGATCGATCACGATCGTTTCATCTTTGGTGAAATCAAAATCGCTATCGAGAAGTTCTTGGGCAACCGTGACTCGTTCATCCACTCGTTTGACGAAGCGTCGGAAGATGTCGTAGCCGAGCGTCAGGTCACCGTTCATCAACATGTCGTCGATGTTGGCTTCGTACTTTGCAAATTCATCGATGTCGCTCTGGTAGAAGTAAAGCTTCATCGGGTCGAGCGTTTTGATGAACAGTTCCATCGCTCGCTTGCTGATGGTGTCGTTAAGCTTTTCTCCCGAAATGTGATTCCGTGGCATCAGCACGGAAATCAACCGGGCCACCACCTGGTCTTCGACCCGAGGTTTTCCCTCGGCCGCCGGTGGATCGACCTGTTCCACCTGAGGTGCAGGAGCCGTTTCCTGGGCTTTCGCAAGAATCGATGGAACGGTCAGAGCGGCCACCAAGACCAGCGCCGTTCCCTTCCAGAGGGTGGGCCGCAAGCATCGGCGGAGTACTTGGGAGTGCAAAGAGCGATCCAAAGACTTGTGCATAGGGGCAATCCTGAACAATCGGGAATCTATTGAGGCAAAAGAGGTGCTCTGCCGCATCTAAGAATGGTAGGAAAGCGGCAAAATCAGAGCAACTCCTTTTCTACCGCCAGTTTATACGCGTCGGACCCCGCCGCGTACCGAAAAAATTTCTCGCGAGTGGTCCGATACGGCACCCTAGAAGAAAATCGGCAAAGCCGGTCCGAGCCCGTTAGGAATTTGCCGTACCACGGCATGGGCGGGGCGCGAGGCCTCGTCAGCTACGGCTGGACCCTCGGGGTGACCGTGCTTTTTTGGGTGTCGAATCCCTTTTGCGTAAACGTCACAGTATAGGCTCCGTACCGGTTGCTATTTCCGGCCCGTGTCAGCGTCAAAGACCACGTTTCTTCCAAGGTTTTTCCCGGTTCGGCAACGATTGGGCCGACGGTGAAATACGTGGGGGCGATCCGTTCCAAGTCGAGTGATTTGACCCCCGAAGCGTATTGCGAGTGAACGGCGTGGTAACGCTCCTGAGCCGTCTGCACATTTTCGAGATATTTGAAGGATTCGGACGCTTTTTTCCGTTCCGAGTTCTCCAACAGATGTGGCACACTGATCGCAACGAGAACGCCAACGAGAATCACGACGACTGAAAGCTCGATCAGCGAGAACCCGGTCCGATCTCGTTTATCGCGGTAGGTTGAATGGGCCATGGCTCGAGAGCCTCCGACAGTCGCTTGGAAGTCCGGGTTTCAGAGGAAATGGCGGCATGCACGTAGCATCGCTTTTCGGCTCGAAAAAACCCTTCTCTTTGAAAGAATTAGCTCGCTGCGGAAGGAAAGAACCGTGGCCCCGCCGTGAAACGTAACTTCGCGGGATCGAAGCGTGTCAAGCGTGGCAGTCTGTGAGAAGTATGCCGTTTGTTTGTGTTGATCCGGCTCGGATTTTTTGGGTCACTCGTTCGTTTGAGAAGGTCGCGCCGGAAAACTCACCGTCCTCCGTGAGCGTCGGGCATTTGAACGGCCGGGGAGGGTCGGTGAAGAAGATGCTGCGGATCGGGTCGTTTGCGCTACGAGTCATCGCTCGCTTGTTTGCGAACTCAGCTGGCGCCTAAAACTGAAATGATTCCGCGTCGCCTTTAGGGGCCGGTTGGTAGCTGTGCGGCTCCATGCTGCTCGCGGCTCGTCCCTGACTAAGACTCCGCACGGCACCGGAGTAACCGAACAACTCTTTCAAAGGAGCATGAGCCGTGATGACGGTCATCGCACCGCGAGTTTCCGTTGCTGCGATGATCGCGCGTCGTTGTTGCAGGTCTCCAACAAGCTCGCCCATGTAGTCTTCTGGTGTCGTGACTTCGACCCGCATCACGGGTTCCAGCAGCACGGGTCCGGCGTCCTGCAGTCCGCGATCAAACGCATCCCCGGCTGCGATTCGAAACGCGACTTCATCGCTGCCTTCTTCATGCATCTGCGCGTCGTACGCCTCAATTTTGACACCCGATAAAGGGAATCCCGCAAGCAATCCACCACCCGAAGCGCGTTCGCGAAGTTCATCGATTGCTGCTTGGCGGACAGCGTTCGGCAAGCCGACTTCAGGCGGCAACCGATCAAAGACGAGTACGGGTGCGGATGCGTCTTCCAGCGCTGAGACACGAACGTTTAGCCTTGCGAACATCTGCGTAGCGCCGATCTGACGATTGCATTGTCCAACGACATCGCTGTTGCCGCCAATTGTTTCCCGATAGTTCACACGCGGTTTGTAAAACTTGACATTCAGTCCAAAGTCACGCGTCAATCGATGCTGGATGACTTCCAGATGCAATTCACCCATACCGCTGATGAGCGTTTGACCGGTCTCTTCATTCTCGAGGGCGCGAAACGTTGGGTCCTGACGCCGCAGCATGTCAAGCGTTTCCTCGAGCTTCTTCTTGTCCGACGTGCTCTCGGGTTCGATCGCCATCGACAACACGGTGTCGGCGAACTGAATGCTGGGTAATTCGATTAACGCTTTCGAGTCGCTGAAGGTATCGCCCGTGATGGCGAAGCGTGGACCAATCACGCACGCAATGTCTCCAGCGGTAACTTCGTCAATCTGTCCGTCGCGATCCTTTTTCGTCGCGTGAATTTGCCAAAGCTGTGCGATGTTTTCTTTCTTGTCGCGATTCGGACACTGGACGCGAGAGTTCTGTTTCAGCGTTCCGCTGTAAATTCGAATCCAGTAATTGTCTCCTGTCTTCGCTGGCAAGATCTTGAAAACGAGGCCGCAGAACGGTTCATCCTCACTTGGCTCGCGCGACAGCTCTTTGTCGCGATTCTTTGGGTCGACACCCTGCACCGCAGGGCGATCAACGGGACTCGGCAGGAAGTTACCCACAGCTGTCATCAGCGGTTGTACACCGATGCCGTGCAGGGCCGAGCCGCACAGCACGGGCTGAATCTTCTGATCAATGCAACCCTCACGCAGTGCCTGAACGATCAAAGCTTGAGGTACTTCTTGATCTTCCAAGGCGAGTGCTGCGGCTTCTTCGTTGATGTCGTAGATTGCATCGAGCATCTGCTCGCGCCACAACAACGCTTCGTCCATAAGCTCTTCCGGGATATCCGTTGTCTTGACCTCTTTGCCTTCCGTGTTCGGGTCAAACTGCAGCGACTTCATCTCGATGAGATCGATCACGCCGCGGAACGGATTGTCAACGTGAGCGGGTCCCTGTCCGACGGGCAATTCAACCGCGACCGGATGGCCGCCAAGGCGGGGTTCAATGTCATTGAAGACGGATTCGAAGTCGGCACCTTCTCGGTCCATCTTGTTGATAAAGACGACACGGGGCACGCCGTAGCGATCCGCTTGACGCCAAACCGTTTCACTTTGAGCCTCGACGCCTTCGCGTGCAGAAAAGACGACGACGGCGCCGTCAAGAACACGTAAGCATCGCTCCACCTCGGCCGTAAAGTCGACGTGGCCAGGAGTGTCGAGCAAGTTGATGTCGTAGTCGCCCCATTTGAACTTCACGCATGCGCTGAAGATCGTGATACCGCGTTCTTGTTCTTCCGGGTCATCATCGGTGTCGGTCGTTCCGTGATCGACGCGTCCCACCCGATGCTTCGCCCCGCTCAGGAACAGCATGCGCTCAGTAACAGTTGTCTTGCCAGCATCGATGTGTGCAATGATGCCAATGTTGCGAAGCTTGGCGATGTCGTCAGCCATCGTGCAGTGAAACGGGGGTTGGAGGGGGTAGCTGTTTAGGTTTTAGCACGTTGTGATTAGCTAATTGCTAAATCGCTACTAGCCAATTCGCTTTTCTTCATCTCTTGTTCAGCGCAAACAAAAACCGCGACACGGTTTGGCCGTATCGCGGTTCGATGTTGTATCTCGTTCCGAATCACCATGCGAAGTGAGCGAAAGCCTTGTTGGCATCTGCCATACGGTGCGTGTTCTCACGCTTGGTGTAAGCCACACCTTCTTTCTTGAATGCCGAGACCAATTCATCGGCCAACTTCAAGTGCATCGGGCGACCTTTTTTGTCGCGAACCGCTTGAAGGATCCAGCGAATCGCGAGGCTTTGTTGTCGGGTTCGATTCACTTGCATCGGAACCTGGTAGCTGGCACCACCGACACGCTTACTACGAACTTCGATGTACGGCTTCACGTTCTCAACAGCGGCCTCGAACACCTCAATCGGTGTCTGCTCACCGGTTTCGTTACGACGTCCGATCTCATCCAACGCATCGTAGAACACTCGCTGCGCGGTCGTTTTCTTGCCATCCAGCATCAAGCAGTTGATGAATTTGCTGGCGAGCAGACTGTTGTGCTTCGGGTCACCCTTCATTTGGGTGCGGCTGGCGGTGATACGTCCCATGTTTGGCTATTTCAAACTGTGCGATGAAAGGGTCAATTCAAATACAACAGACAACGACTACTTTTTGGCGCCATAACGGCTACGCGATTGCTTACGGCCCTCGACTCCCAGGGCGTCCCGCGATCCGCGGACAACCTGATAACGCACACCGGGAAGGTCGCGGACACGACCACCGCGTACGAGGACGATCGAGTGTTCCTGAAGGTTGTGGCCTTCACCGGGAATGTAGACCGTCACTTCCTTGCCATTGCTCAAACGCACACGAGAAATTTTTCGCAGTGCCGAGTTAGGCTTTTTCGGCGTCATGGTCCGCACTTGCAAACAAACACCCTGTTTCTGAGGGCATTTTTCCAGAACAGGTGACTTGCTCTGGCTCTTTTTCGATTTGCGTCGCTTGCGGACGAGCTGATTGATCGTGGGCATGGATGAACGTTGGAGTGGGAGATTTCCACAAAATGGGCGGCCTGACAAACGCCGTCTCGGTCGCCATCAGAGAGAATCTGGGCGTTGAAACACGAAAATCGCGCAAAATGAGCGGCAAACCCGAAAAGTATCTACGCCCGCCGATTTCTGTCAAGAGCCGCCGGCAAACTCGTCCCGCCCCCGCTTTTTAAGCTGTTGTTCTCCTGGGGTTTGCGACCCTCAGTCACTCTCCGGGAAGTTCGAATGGAGAAGTTGGGTGTCGGAAACGGACGACTTCATATTTTCGACTCTGAAAAGACCAGGACGATCCTCCGCACCGGGGGGTGCAGGAACGTTAATCGGTGATTAGGGAATTGCTTGCCGCTTATCATTCTTTGATTTTCGCGTGTATTGGCTTCCCGGACGAGAGGACATGTGATCCGGTAATTCTGTCCCGTCACTGATCAGGGCTGCCTTCAGATG
>JBCDEM010000013.1:0-184590 GCA_039179795.1 Planctomycetota bacterium
CGCATGACAGGGTCTTGTTTGCCGTCATGCGGAGCATGACCTACGAGTGCATCCACCTATCGATGTCACGCATCGATCTTTAGCAAGGAATCGCAAACGCGGATTGTTGCACCCCCGTTGGCGTGCGTTAACGCGGTGACAAATCACAACTCGGGGTGAGCTGCGCGGGTAGGTCACGCTCCGCGTGACAGCGTCTTGTTTGCCGTCATGCGGAGCATGACCTACGAGTGGCGTCAGTCGTTCGCGTCGGGTTTTGCAGCAAGTTGGTCGAGGTCCGACGGCTGGCCGTTCGATTCGTTGTTGTTCGATTCGTCGCCATCCCGTTTGTCGAACTCCAATTGTTTGACCGCGTCACCCTGCTCCCCCACGTCCTCGTCGGTCTCTCCTGCCAGAGGTACGTTTTGCAGGGATTCGTCTTTCGTGTCGCCCTGTTGCAACGCATCATCTGTTACGGATCCAATCGATCGTTGGACCCTGCGTTCAACGAATTCGACGTGCAGGCGAAGGTTGTAAAACTCTTCCATGTAGGAAAGCGGAACGGATTGCAGGTCATCCAGTTCGCCTTCCATTTCCGCTAGCGTCTTGGCATGAGCACGGATTCTCTCGTGGCGCGCATCACTTCGAAGATCGGATTCGATCCCTCGCAAGACTTCGTACCAGCGGTAGATCCGCGACCGGATTCGCCAGCGGTAGAGTGGCGGCGCGATTCGAAACAGCGGCAGCAGCAGCGTGATTGCCGGCAGCAGCAGGATCTTTCCGCGGTCAATTGCCGAGGCAACCCAGAAAGGCAGGTATCGCTGCAGGAAAGGAGGGCCTTCGTCAAAGTAACGACGAGCCGATGGATTGACGGGGAATTCAACAAATTCCATCGAAGGTAAACGGCCAGGATCAAACAAACTCGCTTTGGGCCGGTGCATATCGTGCGTCGTTCGCATGATGAGCGGAATCAACGCATCATGCAACGATTCATTGGCGACCAAATTTGCGGCCGGTGCGATCAAGTGGATATCTTCGCGAGGCAGATCTTGTTCCAGGTCAATCACTCCGCGTTCCAAAACGACCGATGTCAAGAACGGATGGATACGCGTGTACGCGTCGTGTCTTTCAAAATCAAGTAACTGGATGCCATCGGTCTCAATCAGTTTCCGGATGATGGGTGAGTCGGCCGACATGACAAAGATCGCGACATCGATTTCATCGTTGAGTAGCCTCAGCATCGCTTCGCGTCCACCGACTTTGATCAGTTCGTGATTATCCGAGTCCACCACTCCGTTCTCGCTCAGCAAGAGACTCGCGATTGCTTTGGTTCCGCTATCTTCGCGACCGATCGCGATGCGCTTGCTCTGCAAGTCGCGCAGGTCGACAACAGGTTCCTTGCCACGATAAAAGACCCAGACGGGTTCGAAGTAGAGGCTCGCGAGCGATTCGATGTGCGAAGACTGTACCAGTTCCTCCGGCGCCGCCCCGCCCTGAACGATCGCGAGATCGATTTCGTTGTCGTCTTCTAACAGACGATAGTTCTCGACCGACCCCGCCGTCGTGCGAAGATCCAGGGTGATGCCGTGGTCTTGTAAGTATTCGGCGTAAGCCGTTCCAAACTGAAAGTAGACACCATCGCTTGGGCCAGTTGCCATCACGATGCGTCTCGGTGGCGCGGGTTGCACATAGAACCAGGCGATCGCGCAGCCGATCAGCACAAGAAGGAAACCACCGCCCCAAATCTTGAACAACAAGCCACGAATTTGGCGTCTAGTTTCGCGGAAGTGCTCTGCGAGCAGGCTTTCGTTTCCGACCACCGAATCAACCATAGTTTGAATTACGAATCGATGACCTCTCTCTCTTCTGAGCAATCATCACGACACTCGACTCATTCAACAATCTGACAGACTTTCGCGTGCGGTTCAAATGATCCAACGGCCATCCTGTGAACACGCATCCGCCACATCGCCCGATTCAATTCAATCTTCTTTCAAGTTCATGCGCATTTCCAGCAAATGGTTGTGCATTCCGACTTTCTCATAGGCTCGGATTGCTGATTGGTTCTCTGGATAAACCGTCAGGCGGATCTCCAGCAGTTCACGTTCGCGTGCCCAGGCGAGCAGATCTTGCAGAATCAACTGATTGACTCCCTGGCCTCGGTATTCCGGTACGACGTACATAAATCCAAGGTGTGCATGGAAAGCGGGTTCGGTGAAATGCAGTGACTCTTTTTTTCGCGCGCAGCCAGAGCCGATCAATGCACCGTCCGACTCGGCCACGATCACAAGCGCTTCCGGTGAATCGATGAAAGACCCAACGTCGTAATAACTGATGGGGTCTGGTCGGAGTGTTGGATCAAACGGTCGCTCTGCAGTGATGATCCCTTGTTCAAATGTCAACAACGTCGGCAAGTCGATTCGGGTGGCGGGACGAGTGGTGACGGCCATGGACATTCCATGCAGAGGAGAGATCAAACCAAAAGCGAGCGTTGTGGTGGAACTGGCACCTAGTTTACCGATCTGCGTTGTTCGTTTCCTGGGGTCGTTCGTTTCCTGGGGTCGTTCGTTTCCTGGGCCTTGTTCGTTTTCCGGGCGTTGTTCGTTTTGCGGAGCGTTTTGCAAATAGATGCGTGTGCATTCACGGCCGTTTTCCATTCGTGGCATTCCGTTGTGCGAATCCGCGACGTAGTCTTGTTTTGGGAAGGGGATGCACCGGGTACGGATGGTGCAGGGATCGTGCGTCGGTTGCGGCGTACCGCTCTCGACTTGCAGCTCTGCCCAAAATCATGGTTCGATCCACGCATCCAACGTGATATGACGCTTTCGCTCGTCCTCGAATTAATGATCTTGTTATCCGCCGGGCTGTTATCGGCGTTGATCTGCCGATGGTGCAATGTGTCGGTCTTGATTGGCTATTTGCTCATTGGCACGTTGCTTGGCCAGGGCGTTTTGGGTTGGGTGCGTGATGAGGGTCACCAGCTGGAGCACTTTGCCGAGATCGGTGTGTTTCTGCTGTTGTTTACCATCGGTCTTGAATTTTCGATCGACGATCTGAAGCGATTGGGAAGCAACTTCATTATCGGTGGTGCGACGCAGATGTTGCTCGTCGCCATGCCGGTTGCGTTTGTCGTGCATTGGTTGGGAACAGCCTGGCAACCGGCCTTGCTGATTGCCGCGGCGGTCGCTTTCAGTTCGACTGTTCTCGTTTTTCGGACACTGTCTGAGTACGGCCATTCGCAACTTCCTCATGGGCGTCGAGCGATCGGTATTTTGCTGTTTCAAGATGCTGCGCTGGTTCCGCTGTTGCTGCTCGTGCCGCTTCTTACTGGCGATGGATCCAGGCCGGGAGTCGCAGAGTTCGCGCAGATGGGAACGATCTCCTGCGCGTTCATCGTTGCCGTCATTTTGCTTCGGATGCTTCTTGCCGAATGGGTGATCCCGACGTTCGCCAATTATCGCAGCAGCGAATTGGTCGTGTTGTTTACGATTGTCTCTTTGGGAGGCGTTACCCTTGCCGCCTACTCGGTTGGGTTGCCGCCCGCCGTTGGTGCCTTTGCAGCGGGTTTGATTTTCAATGGCAATCGCTGGACGCATCAGATAGACGCTTTGGTCTTGCCGTTCCGCGAGACGTTTGCAGCCATTTTCTTTGTTGGTTTGGGGCTCATTCTCGATCCTCGCTTGTTCTTTCGCGAACCGGAGCTCCTTGTAATCGTGCTGCCGGCCATGATCGGATTGAAGGCGATCGCCGCCGCGGTCGCGCTTCGATTGACGGGCTTACCGGCACTGTCCGCGATCGGAATGGGCATTGGACTCGCACATGTGGGCGAGTTTGCCTTCGTGTTGGTGTTGTTGGGCTTGAACTCAAGCGTTCTCAGTGAGGCCGATTATCAACGCGTCGTCGCGATCGCCGTGGGATCGCTGGTGCTGACACCCGCACTGATGCGGTTCGGATTGCGTCGCGTTCAATCCAATTCGGAAGCTGATTCCGGCGAGTTCATTCGCATCAACCACGCGCCGAAGCATCATGCCGTTGTGATCGGGGCTGGCCCCATCGGGCGAAGTCTCGGTTCGCAATTGGAAACGTTTGGTTACAGCGTTTGCGTTGTCGACTTAAGCCCCATCAATCTGCATTCGTTTGCTCAGCAGGGTTTTCAAACTGTCGCCGGTGATGCCACCGATCATGCCGTCTTGAAGAGAGCGGACGTCGTCGGGGCCGAACTGGTAGCCGTTTGCGTTCCGGACGATGGCACTGCCATCCGTATTGTTAAGCAAGTCCGTCAGCTGGATCCGAGTGTTCGCGTTGTCGTGCGGTGCCGGTACCAAAGCAACGTTAAGAAGATTGTGAAAGCGGGTGCGTCCGACATCGTCGCGGAAGAGAGCGAAGCGGCGCTCGCATTGATGCGTTTACTGCAACCGGTCGATGAATAAAACGCGTCATCGTTTCGCACGTTTGATGAACGGAGATTCGAGACGCGTGACCGATTCTGACTGTTGGCCCTTTGTTGCTCCCCCGTCCTGCCCTTCACGTTGATTGTTCCCTCATGCTTGCCGTTCTTCCAAGTGTCGCCGTGATTCGATGCAAGGGTGATCCACTCCATTCTTCATGAAATACGGAAACTGAGTCGCGAATCGAGTTCGTTCGCGATCAAATTGCGTTTCTCAAATAGCGGTTCGCGACCATAATAGGAACTTCGGTGGACTGCAGTACGCGGAATCCCGGCGGTGGCCTCGCCCGAACGGGTCATTCCAACGACCCACCGAAACACTCATCTACGCTACGGCTGACAGGATATGCACCGATCCCTTCTCTTCTCTTTGCTGCTCGGCAGTCTCTTTAGTGTTTCGGTTCATGCTCAAGATGCGAACCAGTGGTGGGCTAATGCGCGCGAGTTTCGATCCAAGTACTACGCGGTAAAAACTGATTTGGAGCCAGACGAAGCGAATGAGCTGGCCCAGCATATGGATGCGACGTGCGAAGCCTACATCCGCACTTTTTCCGGACTTCCCGTGCGCATCAAACGTCCTGCGTCTTTGCAATTGATGCTGTTTGCGAGCCAATCAGATTATCTGTCCGTGTTGAATCAACGATTCAGCGTGGATGGGCGAGGTTCGTGGGGGATGTGCATTGATCGTGGCAAGGAGATCTACTTGGTCGGATACCGGGACGATCACTCGGTCGATGCAATGAAGCCCTTGTTGCAACACGAAGGATTTCATCAATTCGCCAGCCATTTGTTTCCAGGCATGCCGCCTTGGGCGAACGAAGGTCTCGCGGAGGTTTTCGAACGCGGGCGAATGGTCGATGGCCACTTGCTGCTCGGGGCTTTTCCAGCGAGGGATCGTCAGCGATTAGTCGCAGCAATCGATGCGGAACGTGTTTCCAATTTCGACGCGTTCTTTGCGATCGACTCACGTGCTTGGAGCAGTGCTTTGTTGAAAAACGAAGCAGACCCAAACTATCGACAGGCTTGGAGCATGGTTCACTTCTTTCTGTTCGCTAAAGAGGGCGCCTACCGATCCAAGTTTTTGGCTTTCCTGGTCACGCTTAATCGCTCGGTAGAGTGGAAGTCTGCTTTTATGCGAACGATGGGTGTTCCCAATTTTCAGGCCTTGCAGGAGGAGTGGCTAACGCACGTTGGCGAAACACCAGCAACGGATTACGAGAATCTCGTGCGACGGATCGATTTTCTGGCTGCCGGTCTCTTGCATCTTCGTGACGGTGAATCGAATCCAAAAACGCTCGAGGAATTGGAGTCGGCACTAAAGGATGAAGGCTTTTCTCACACGTCCACTTGGTTTGGCAAACAGGTGACGTATCGCGCTGGAGATGCCTCCGCGTTTCAGGTTCCCTATGCAAAGGATGAAACGGTTCGTTTTCGATTGATACCATCCAAGGGACGAAGCCAAACCTCTTCACCACCCGAGATCATTACGGTCGGTACTGATCCGATCATGGTTCGCTTAGGTTGGAAAAAAGAGGGAAAGCAATATGTTCCTCAGTTAACTTCGTTGCCGATTCAATCGCAGGGCGCCGAGGGGATCTTGGCAAACCTTGCCAGAAGCGACCGTCGACGGGCGGATGCGGCTTCGAACAAGCGACGTGAATCGCCCAGCCCAAGGCCCGTAAAAGAAACGTCACAAGAAAAACCGCGTCAATGGAAATCGGCCGATGGTCAATTCCAAACGCAAGGCACATTGGTCGATGCGGATGAGCGTGAAGTCACACTGAAGCTCACCGATGGGCGAACGATCCAAGTGCCCATCGATAAGCTAAGTGCCAAAGATCGCGACTACGTGAAAGCATTCAATGCCCTCCCGTAGTCCAGCGACCCGTAGTCCATCGACCCGTCGAGTGATATCCGGCGCTCCGTATGACGCTCTTTTCGTCGCGTGCAGTGCTGCAAAGGTCCAATCGTTTTGCATCTGTACGCGCACCGATGACCGCGTCATGTTCATCCCTATCCGCGACGACGCCACTGAGGCTTTCCAATCCCGTGCATGGTTCCGTCTTCGGCTTCCGCAGCGGTGACTCCCAGCACAATGTCAAAGTCGACAGCCAACTCGCCGATCTTTGAATTTGCCATCGGTTTAAAGTCGCCTTCGACCGTCTTGCGTGACTCGGGATCGATTCCTCGAAACGGCCCATCTTTTTTGTTGCCTGGATGGCCACTGATGTAAAGCTGCGTCGTCAAAATGCGTTTACCGCTGCGACTGATCCCAAAGTGGATGTGTGGGGCGCGCCCAGGATACGAAACCGGTTTGATGGTTCGAAAGTAGTAATTACCTTTTGAGTCCGTTAGGAATCGGCCGTAACCCTGGAAATTCTTATCTTGGTTTGCGCGATTGGTCGTGTCGCCGGTGTGAAGGTACACCGCGTTGTTATCGACTTGCCAGATTTCGACAAATGCATTTCGAACGGGATTCCCTTTCCGATCCAATACACGACCGGTCAAGTGAGTGATTTCTCCAACAGCGGGCGTGATCGAGTCATTGATCACCAACAGGTCATTGTCAGTATCCAGCGGCATCTTATCGGGATAAAACGGTCCCTCGGTTTGCTCTGGAGTCTCGATGAGTTCCGCGAACAATCCAGGTGTGGTGAAGGCGGTCGCACCCAGTGCCATACCGCCTTGGAGAATATGTCGCCTTGCAACTCTATGCGTGGTGGGATGCATAGCTTCGCCTTATTCGTTTGAGTGAGAGACAGGGACTAGCTGTACTATTTCTATCTAACCTCAAACGAATTGCAAAGTTGCGGACTCCCAAAGAGGCAAATGCCTGGCTACTGGATCGAGGCGATCAAGGGCAGTCGCTCCTGGGTGGATACGACAACCCCACCCGGTTTTTCAATCGTGATCGCGAACGCAGCCGGATCAAGGACAGCCAATTTGGCGTTGATCGCAACGATTGCTTCCCCATCTGAAGTCACATCGAATACGCCACCGTCGATGGGCTCCTCATCTCGTTCAGGATCGATGATCCACAGTTGGTACTGTTCCACGAGCGGATCATTCACCGGCATTCCAACGAAACGCATGTAGCCTGATTGACGCGCGTTGCTCCACACCACATCGCCTTCAACCGCGTTTTCGAATGGAGTTGTGCCTTCCGCCCAGGAGACTTGCGTCACATCGTTGGCGGTTTGGATCAATCCGTTTCGTGCGTCGGCAAGTGACAACGCGGGCGATTCTGTTGGTGCGTTTCGATTCCAGACCACGATGGCAAATGCCAACGAAGCCGCGAACGCGAGCCATGCAGTAATCTCACGCTTACCGATTGCCGCTGTGTGGGATGTTGCCGTCGTTACCTTTGGGCCCGACTCACGCTCATCCGTTCGCGCGGAAACGACACTCGCGTGCGGTTCGCGAGTTCTTACGGCGGTGGGTTTCAAATGCCCAACCGCATCGGACAAAATCCTCTCGCGTAATTGGTCTGGCATTGATTCCATGTTCGCTGTCTCAAAAACAAGGTGGATAGCGGCCGCGGTTTTCGCAAGTTCATCATGCGATTCGCGATGTCGTTCCAAACCCAACTCGTCGTAGGATTGTTTTTCTTCTTCGGAAAGATCGCCTAACACGTCGCCTGCGATCAGATCCCATTCTTCTTGTGATATTGGTTGATCGTTTTCAGCCGGATTCATGACACACCTCCTTCCACGCGAGCGGATAACCGCCGGCTCATACAGTCGCGCAACTGAATCAAGCCACGTCTTGCCAGTGTTTTCACTGTTCCGAGCGGAAGATCCATTTGTTGCGAGATCACACGGTGCGACGCGCCCTGATGCACCGAGAGAGCGATGACTTGTTGTTGCCGGTTTGGCAATCGATCCAAACACTTTGCAGCCTTCGCTGCTTCATCCTGCAATTCGACATTACCCTCAAGAGGGCCATCGTCCGTAAAGACATCAAGATCGAGACACTCGACGTCCACTTGTGATTTGTTCCTTCGCAATCGATCGATCAATCGTCGTCGAGCGACCATTGCGATAAAGGTTGCTTCGGCGGCTTTAGTCGGGTCAAAGCTGCCGGCTTTCTGCCACAGTTCGACAAAGACATCTTGCGCTGCGTCTTCGGCGTCGGCCGAACTCTTGCTCAAACGTTTGGCAATCGACCAGACGAGATCGCCATACTTCTGAAGACACTCGTCGACGGCTTCGACATCGCCTGCCGCGATTCGTGTAAGAATGGGCACGCTCACTGGGTCGCCTCCTCGTCCATCCATCTCTTCAGTTCTTGCTTCGACAACGTAACTGGATGCATGTTCACGATCTACCAGCGGGTTAGAGGTAAATCGGGTGCTAACGCCCAGCGTTGAAGCTTTTGAGTCTGCGTTTGCGAGTCTCGCCACGGAATGCTCTCCACGAAAAAAGGGTCGGGGCGCGTGGCCCCGACCCTATTATCCATCTTGGACTAGTGATGATCGGCGGGCAACTGTGCGTACAACTGGTCAATGCCGTGTCGCAGTGTCCACGATCGCTCGATCGGGCAGGTCTGATGACCAGCGGTCGTCATGACGCTCTCAACGTGCCGTTTCAGGCGACCGTCGATCGTCGACGTCATCATTTGTTGCATCGCGTCCTCGTAGGCCGTCGCACATGCTTCGTGATGGCCCGAGTTAAATAGCCGCGAACCCTTGGCAACTACGTTTTCGAGCATTTTGCGTGTGTTGGCCCCTTTCGCCGGCGGAATCAGCACCGAGTCGATGATGTGGATCACGCCATTCGACGCATCCACGTCGGTCGCAACCAGTTTTGCGTCGTTCACGCGAGCCGCTCCGTTCTTGATCCCGATGCTAACCGAGGAGCCTTGGAGAGTCTTGGCGGCTTTGGCTGCCAATGCGTCCTCAGAGTAAACGCGGCCAGAAACCACGTGGTACTTCAAGATGTCTGCGAGCTTGCTTTTGTTTTCTGGCTTTAGCAGAGATTCAACCGTGCCTTTCGGAAGTTTGGCGAAGGCGTCATCGGTAGGCGCGAACACGGTTAAAGGGCCGTCTCCGGACAAAGCATCGACCAGGCCGGCTGCCTTGGCTGCGGCCACGAGCGTCTTGAACTTACCAGCACCAATCGCCAACTCGGGAATGGTTTTGTCGGCCGGCAGGATCACAGCATCAATGACGTGGATCACACCGTTGTCACAAACGATATCCGTGGTGACAACGTTGGCTCCATCGATCTGAACTTTGCCACTGTCGAATTTGATGTCGACACGTTGACCATTGACGGTCTTGGCACCTTTCAGTCCGACGACCTGCTTGGCTAGGACTTTGCCGGGCACGACGTGGTAGGTCAAGATCCCGGTGAGCGCGTCCTTGTTCTCGGGCTTCAGCAGAGTCTCGACCGTTCCTGCGGGCAGGTTGGCGAACGCTTCATCTGTCGGTGCGAAAACCGTAAACGGACCGTCACCTTTCAGCGTGTCGACGAGGTCGGCAGCGCCAAGTGCGGCGGCGAGTGTCTTGAATTTTCCAGCGCCGACTGCGGTGTCGACGATATCGGCGGCGAACGATGTTGCTCCAACGATCGTGAAGGCGATCGCCGCGAGCATGGAAGGAAGGTGAATCTTCATGGTAAACCTTATCGACCTAATGGGTTTGTTTTTGAGTCAGGTTGACTGGCCTGTCAGGGAGTTGTTCGCAGTCAGGCCACAACTGGATTCACCGATTTGGAAAATTCTTCGTCAGAAACATTTTGTGGTTGGTGCTCTTGGCGGCTCGTTGGCCCGCCCATGATTTCGGCACTGCCGTCGCGCAATCGCTAGCGCAGCTGCAAGCCCCCATGCACGCACACCCGAGAATGGGCATCCATATGCGTCATCAAACAAAACAGGGTTTTCTTCGCGGTTCACTGAATCCGCTTCCTTGCCCATCGCGAATCACCTCTTAGGCGTATCAAAGCGATTGCCGTTCGCGAGCATCTGAAACGCGGCCGTCTGCTCATCGGTACGCAGCGGAAAATTTTCACATCGTGTGATTCATTCCGCGACTCATAGGACTACCAACCAAACCGCAGGAACTTTCCCATGTTGAAAAAACTCATTTTCACGCCGCTTGTCGTCGTCGGAACAAGTCTTCCGGTCGCTGCTGTTGAAGTGGACAGTGTCGCTGAAAAAAGCTCGCAGGTTCGTCCTGTCATGGACGAACAATCACTCGTGCAGATTGCGATCCTGCTCGATACGAGCGGATCGATGAAGGGTCTGGTTGATCAAGCTCGGTGTCAACTGTGGAATGTGGTTTCGGAACTTGCGAGAGCATCGCGTGGCGATCGACCCTCGCGGTTGCAGATCGCCGTTTACCAATATGGAACCGACCAAGTCTCGAAAAAGCGAGGCTGTATTAAGCAAGTAACTGGATTCACCGAGGATCTAGACGAAGTCTCTCGCGCTATTTTTTCGTTGGCGATTGGCGGTGGCGACGAATTCTGTGGCCAAGTCATTGACGATGCATTGACCAATCTCGAGTGGAATCCAGATTCGAATGTCTACAAAGCCGTCTTCGTCGCCGGCAATGAATCATTCGACCAAGGAAAAGTCCCATTTGGAAAAGGCCTTACCAAAGCACTCACGAATTCGATTTTGATTAACAGCATTTACTGCTTCGATCCCAACTACAAGGAAGCGGTCCAGGGAATGGACCGATGGGAGAGCGCTGCCAGACTAGCCGAGGGCATGTATTTCCAGATCAACCACAACCACCATATGCCCGATCTGATGACTCCGTACGACAAAGAGATGCGTGAGTTAAATGATCAAATGAACGAAACGTTTGTTTGGTATGGCAAGAATGCAAAGAAAGCGTCTAAGAATCAGCAAATGCAAGATCGCAACGCGGCTGATCTTTCGGATCACGCGTTCGCATCCAGAATGTCGGCGAAGATCGGCCATCTTTATCATCACGTCCATGACGACTTAGTTGACGCGGTCAGTCACGGCGCCGTGAATCTGGATCGCATGCCTGAAGACAAAATGCCGGAGGAGCTAAAGGTCATGTCACCAGACGATCGCCGCAATTACATCCGTGAAAAAATCGAGCAACGGAATCGTGTTCGTCGCCAAATGGCCGAGGTGATTTCGACTCGACATGCTCATCTTCAGCGAATGATGTCCGAGCAGATTGGCGAGGAAGGTAAGGCACCGCAGGTGCTCGGCGACGCGCTGATCGAAGCCGTTCGAAAACAGGCGACACGCAGAGGATTTCAATTCGACAAAATGTCACCAACATTAGCGTCACAAAACCCGTGACGCGACGATGTAGGGCATGCTCCAATGTCGTTGAAGTTTCCCCAGGACGATCCCGCAATAATCGTCGATTGCCGAGCGATCGGCGATTCCGTTACGGCGATAGCAGGTTGGGTGTCTGGGGATAAGTCGGTCTCTGCTCGGTGTTCTTGTCGAGTGCACCGGGCGGAACGGGCGGGCATCGCTTGAGCAGATACTCTAGTTCTCGTCGAATGTCGGCTGCTTCGCCGGAAACCGTTGAACTCAGGTCGTTTTCTTCATCCAAATCGATCGGCACTTCGTAATAGCGCCCGTCACGGTACAGTTTGTACTCTGCCGTGCGGGCAAACTGTCCAGGCGTTTTTCGCCAGTAGCATTGATAGTGGCAAAGCACCCACTCACGAAGATTGCCCGGCTTCCCATTGAGCTGTGGGAAAAAACTCCTTCCGTCGATGGGATCTTCTTCTTCCATTTGGCGACCAGCAGCGTCTGAGAGCGTCGCGTAAAAATCAGTGAAGTCGATCAGGTCGGGCAGCACGATTCCCTTCGGCGTATGTCCGAGCCAGCGCGCGACCAATGGAACATGGGTGCCGTTGTCTTTCATGCCAGCTTTGCCGCCTTGGATTTCGACTCCCTTCCATCTTGAGCGAATGCCTTTGTTGGTTCCGTTGTCCGCAGTGAACAAGATGATTGTGTCGTCCCCCAAACCCAACGCGTCCACTTTGTCCGTGATGCGACCGATCAGTTTGTCCATGTACTGCACCATCGCCACGAAATTGGCTTTCTTTGCGTCGTAGCCTTTTGGTGCTTTGTTGAGAGCGTGAGAAATCTCGCGATCGCCCACCGTGTCCGGCGTCGGAACGAATGGGTCATGCACCAGGACCATCGGGTAGTAAACAAAAAAGGGTTGTTCACGATTGCGCTCGATGAAATCGCAAACGAAATCCGTCAGCAGATCTGGGCCGTATTTGCCTGCGTTCTCCGATTTCGTAATGAACTTCCCATTGTGTTCCAGCGGAGGATCCCAAAATCGCTCTCCGCCGTCGCCTCCCTTGCCACGCGTGACTTGCCACAACATTGACTCGTGAAAGCCAGCTTTTTGTGGGCGTGTCGGGTCATCGCTTCCCGGTAGCGAATTGTAGAGACCGTTTAACTGCCACTTGCCGGCGATCGCTGTTTGATATCCGGCGTCTTGCATCATGTGACCGAACGTTCGCTCATCCGGATTCAAATAGCCAAAGTGTGTGTAATTCCTGAACCCGTACTTCCCTGTCATGAGCTTGACACGAGAGGGTGTGCAGATCGGTGTCGAGTAACAGTGTTCGAACCGAATGCCCTCCGAGGCCAAGCGATCAATATGGGGTGTCTTGTAGTCTTCGCCACCATAACACCCGAAACACTCCCAGCTGACGTCGTCCGCCATGATCAAAATGACATTCGGTCGATGAGCCGCCAGGACGGTAGGGCAGCTTGAAGCGATTCCAAAGAGAATCAACAGGTGTCGTAGGGACGCGATCACGAGATTCACCGTTTGTTGAAGAGGGTTGTCATGAGGGACAGATGATACACCGAATGAACTGCCTGAGCGGTTGCTTCCTGTCAGGATGCCAAGGTTGTTATCATCAGGTAGATCGCGTCTTTCGATTCGGCGAACACAGATCGCTACCCTTTGCTCGTGACGTGTGTTCGACATTCAAGACTTGGAGGTGTTAGATGACCCGAATTGCCGTGACGGCGGCCAGCGGCAAGCTTGGCGCTGAGATTGTGAAAGCGACACTTCTTGTGGCTGGCCAAGGCAATGTCATCGGGTTGGCGCGAACGCCCTCCAGAGCCGAGTCTTTGGGGGTCGAGGTTCGGCCCGGTGATTACAGCAAGCCCGACGAACTAGCCGATTCCCTGCAAGGCATTGACATCGTCCTGATCGTCTCGGGGATGGACCACCCAGACAAACGCATCGAGCAACACCGCAATGTCATCGCGGCTGCCCAGCAGTCCGGTGTGCAAAAGCTCGTTTACACCAGTGTTCAGGGTGCAGAATCCGGTACCGCATTCTCACCGGTCATCCAAAGCAATCGACAAACGGAACAGGACGTCCGCGATAGTGGCCTGCAATGGGTCATCGGTCGAAACGGGATCTATATCGAGCCTGATGTCGAGTACATCGACACGTACAAGCAGCATGGAGAAATTGCCAACTGCGCGGGGAACGGAAAGTGCGGCTACACAACGCGACCCGAATTAGCCTTCGCTTACGCACGAATGTTGAGCGAGTCAAAGCACCATGGACAAGTTTATAACCTGCATGGTGAAGCGATCACACAGCAGCGGTTGACGGATTACTTCAATCAAACGTTCGGACTGGAATTGAAGTATCGTGCAATGAGTTTTGAAGAGTATCGCCAGGAACGAATCGCCGAGCTTGGTGAGTTTATTGGTGGCGTCATCGCTGGGATCTATCAGGGTATCGGCAACAGGGCGGTCGACAACGAGAGTCAATACGCGGAAGCGGCAGGTCGTCCTCATCAAAGCTGGAACGACTACTTCGGTGCGATATCGAATGCCCGTTAGCAAGTTCCCGTTAGCGAGTGGATCAGTGTGGGAAATGAAACCAGGTAACAACGCGATAGCGGAAGTCGTCACGATTTTCGGCGTACGAAGTTTCGATTGCCGAAACTCATAACGAGTTCCGCTACGACCGGCGATCGTGGCTACGGGAAGAACAGGGACGCAACTCCTGTTTCCGGCTCACCTGAATTGGTCGTTGCCGATTTCCTCGATCACTTCTTCCTGCTGCGTTTCTTCTTCGGAGAATTCATCGCGATCAATCGCATCGTTGATTTGGACCTCAAGGATTCTCAGCGCGGCCTCGTTCTCTGAGAACTCGCGTTCCTTGACGGTATCTCGGAGTCGATCGGCTTCATCTAATACCTCCTGAGCTTGGAGGGCATATTCTCGGGCTTTCCGAACGGTCTCCTCTTCAGGAATCTCCTTGAATTCGGCGTCCGCTTCGAGTCGCAACGTGACGCCTTCTTCATCGCGTGCTTCGTTTTCACGTTCCCGCTCTTTGTCGAGTTTCAGACGCAGTTCGATCAACTCTTGTTGGGCTTTTTCCCGAGAAACCTCTTTGCGTTCGACGGCAGATCGCAACTCTTCGATCACGGCTCGGTACTTGCGTTCCAATTTGGCGGGATCACTTTCCTGCTCGCCAAATAATTCCAAGCGAATTTCCAGGAGCTTCTTTTCACCGTCTTTTTCGGAAAGTTCGCCTTCTTCGATCGCTTCCTTAATGCGTTCGACAACGATGGCGTATTCGCGTTCACGAGCCTTCATTGCATTTTCTCTTTGCTCTTTTTGAGCACCGAGCAATTCGACACGCAACTTCATGAGTTTTTGTTCGGCGTCTTTCCTTGAAATCTCTCCCTCTTCGGCAGCAGCTTTCAATTGTTCGAGGACGATGTTGTATTCTCGTTGACGCGCAGCCATCCGTTCGACGTTTTCAAGTCGTTTCCTGTCTTCAGCGACTCCGTTGTTGACCGCTTTTAACCATAACGAGATCACTGAGTCCTTGCCGCCTTCCTCAAGCTCCTCTTGCTCTGCACTCGCGAGGAACTTAGAGAGCCGGATGACCGTTCCAATCTGTTCGCGATTGAGGTCAAGTTTTCCGGAAAGGAAAGCTTGGATCTCTTTGTTGAGTTCGAAGCGATCGCCTTGCATCTGCATGTCATCTTGGATTTTCCGAATCATGTCTAGCACGGGTTCGATCGATTCTCGTTGCACACCTGCTTCCGATAGCGCTCCAATGACTCGGCGCAGACGACCGTCAGATTCTTCTTCTTCTTCTTCGATCTCTTCTTCTTCTTCGATCTCCTCTCCCCAGTCGTCCTCAACGACTTCGTCCGTTGACTCCCTCAATGCATTGAGCATGATTTGAGCCTGTTGGAGGGAAATTTCACCCTCATGAACAGCGAGCCCTAGTCGTCGTTCGATGGCGTCAAAGTCCTGAGCGGTCACCAGGCTGACTGGCAAGACGAACATCGCCGCTGTTAACACAATCATTCGGGCCCAAGATGACCCGGTCTGTTGGAAGTTATCTGACAAGATCATCTGAAATCTCCTTTCGAGAAATCCGCCACTATTGATTTCACTAGCCATGGCCGGCGGGCGGTGAGCCGGAAATGCGAGAGACTCGACAGCTTTCAAAAGTGATTCTGCGTACGTGTCAGCTCTCGGTGTGAACGTGGAAACAACCAACGCATCGCAACAAACCTCTTCGCTTTCACGCAAGTTGCGCTGGGCCATCCAGACAATTGGGTTCCACCAAAAGCAGACGCACCCAAGCCATTCCAGCCAACGAACCAGATAGTCTCGGCGGCGAACGTGTGCGAGTTCATGAGCCAGTACAAGTCGCCACTCCGATTGCTTCATCGAGTGCAACAGTTGATTGGGCATCACGACTTGAATTCGCCCGCCGGTCCACCAGACCATCGGAGCGAGGTTGGCATCGGTCGTGACGATCCGCGGAAGTTGCGTCAGACCGAGTTGATGGGCAAGTTCAACGGCTTCGTTTTGCAAAGAGGATGTTGCTGGTTCGACGTTACCTCGAAGTAAACGGTCAAACCGAAACGCTCGATAAAGCGAGCGACTGATGAGGATCACACTTCCGCTCAACCAAACAATCAGAATCCAAGGCTGCCAAATCGCAAACAACGAAACAAACGATTGTTTGATAGAGGTTGGATCGGTCGTATCTGATTCACCCATTGGTGTCACCGATACAGCCATCGATCCGTCTCCAACTCCAAGCGATCCCTCCATTGATCCCCCTAATCGAGAATCGGATGCTGGCAGCGCTCGTTCATTGACGGTTGAACTTGCATCGGTCCATTCATTACTTAACGGATTCTGTGTTGGCAGCGTGATCATCGGCAAGCTGACTAAGGGAGGTGTCAACAACTTGACGAAGACAAGTAACCACAGCCAATGCGTCAAATGCGGAAGACGTAAGCGACGACCCACCAGCCAGACAATCGTCGCCAACAACGTAGCGATACAGGCGTTGCTGAGCCCTGAGTGAAGGAGTGTTTCCATCATGACTCGCCTTTGTCTTTGCGTTTCGATTGACCGATGACATCACGTAACCGTTGAAGTTCGGCTCGCGAGATTTTCTTTTCTTCAATCAGGTGGGTGATCAATGGCGCGATGGATCCAGATGTCAACTCTTCGGCGAGTTGTTCGAGCTGTTGTCCCGCATAAGCCTGCCGCGAAACGCGTGCTGAGAAGAAATGGATGGCGATGGAACGATCCCGTTCGATATAGCCCTTGTCCTCAAGCCGCTGAAGAAGCCGCTGAATCGTTCCGTGCTGGGCTTTCTTCGCATCGGGATATAACGCTTCGCGGAGTTCGCGAGCGGTCATGCGCTCGTTCTGCCACAGCATGTCCATGATCGCCAATTCAGCTTTGGCAAGCGGTTCCCTCATGTGTGTCTGCTCCCGGTACGCGGTGTTCGACTGCAGGTCTTACGACTGACAGTCGTGATAGTACGACAGTGTGTCGTACAGGGCAACCCAAAGAGAGCTCAAAATCGAGAAATTTGCGTGTGGATATCGAAAACCGGTGCTTGAAGCGACGCAGAGGGCGTCAAGAGATAAGCGACTACCGCGAAGCGGTGAAGCAGCCAAGCTCGGGTTCGCGTAGCGCACCCGGAGTCGCGATTAGCGGCGGAACCAGCCCTTCTTTGAGTAGCTGGCGACGGCTTCTTTTTCCAGCTCGAACACCTTCACGAGTTGGCCGAGCTTGAAGAGCCGAATCAACTCTTGCAGTCTTTCGTTGCTGCAGCACAAACGCAAGTCGATGTCCGCCCCCTTGGCGACTCGGATGAATCGAACTAGTTCACCGATCATCCGAGAATTCATGTGTCGGACTGCATCGAGATTCAAGATGACCTTCTTGCCTTGCAGTTCAGAAGCGACGGCCTGCAGTTCCTGAGACACGGCGACGGTCAATTCTTCGTCCGCAATCTTTGGCGGCTTCAGCACGGCGATGATGATCTCACCCGCCTCAAATTTCTCGATGTATTCCAACGCCCCTCTCCGAAAAGACCGATGCAACCCATTTGATAGAGGGCGGACCGCCCCACTGTTGGGGAGTGTACTCGTCCGCTACCGCAACGACAAGCAAATCGGTCGATCACGATCGTTGTTACGTTGGGTTTCTGTTTGGACCGCCACGACTTGAATTACTTGCAAAGTGACTCTTTGCGATCGATCATTCAGCGCGGTTGCATCGGGGCGGTTGCATCGGGGCGGTCGCATCGGAGACTGGGCGAAGCTTGCAGCTTACAACTGCATGCTATCCAAACGAGTCTCGAGTTCGGCGACGGTTTCCTTTTCGATTTCGGTGTGTTCCAGGTATTTCATCTGGTTCCATAGAGACTTCGAGAGCAATTCGATTTCTCCTTCCGCTTCGAACCGATCTTGCGCGGCGGTAAGTCGACCGAGTCCACTTTCGTCTCCAACCATTAAGAGCCCAAGCGCGTAATCTGCTTCCGCACTGGCACGTCCCGGCCACTCGACATCGGGATGATCGTCGAGCGCTTGGCGTAATAGTCTCAGTCCCGTCTGGCTGGATCCGTTGGTGAGTCGGACGGTACCCAACTCTGCCATCGCGGCGATGGTGGTGGGAGCGTTGTCGTCGCGCGAAGCAATCGGAGCGAGCACCGTGGTCGCAACACCATGCTGACCCATTTTGACGAAAGACCGCGCCTGCGAGATTTGGATCCAGTCAATGCTAGATGTCGTTCCATTTCGTTCTGCTTTTTTCAGGTGGACGATCGCATTGTGATTATCCGATCGAGCTTGTTTCCACGATCCGATGGCGGATTGCACCCAGCAGTCAGAGCTGACGGTCGTTCGCGTAGCAACGCTGCCAAGTCGACGCAGTAGGTCTGTACGCAGTGGCGTCGAGCGGCCGAGAGCGACCGCTTCAAAACTGTCGGCGACATCTTCGGGCCAAGTCAATTCAAGTGGTCGCAGGTAACTGGCTCGATCCCAAAAATTGGGTTCACTCACTCCGACGGTGCGCAAGAGTCCGCAAGCCACAATCACTGCGTCACGCCAAGCGGTTTTTGATTCGGCGAATTGTCCGGCTCGTTTCAATGATTCACTTCTCATCAAGATCGCGTTTGCGGCGATCATCCCATGCCGGTTTCCTGCGGCTTGTGCACAAGCCGCGAAGGCATTCGCCGCGACGATGTTGTCTTCTCGCAATAGAGCACCCACGCCGGTTTGATACCAAGCATCAACAAGAAGGGCGCTTCGTCCACTCGCTGTAGCCGCCGCGACCAAGTCGATTTCGGCGGTTTCCGCGAACTGCCCCACTGAGACGACGCCCAGCCATTGAGCGCGTTGATTGAAGTAAGCTTTGGTGGTTTCGCTATCGTGGGAATTCATGACTGCGTACCAGCCGTCGTCCGACTGGCAGCTTCGGTCATAGGCAGCCGCGAGTCTTAGTTGAGACTCACCGCCATCGGGAATCGCCATGGTGAGTGATTCGTAGGCTCGATCCAAGTGACGAGCCACGAGCAGGTTAGCCGCCGCATTACGCTCTTCGTCGATCAATTTGTTGAACCGCTGCTCAAACTTTTCTCGCGCTTGGATATCTCCCTCGGGCAGATCGAGCGCCAGCGCCGAAGCGTCCGTCACGACTTTCGTGGGACCACTTTTGGGCATGTTGAGCTCGTCTTTCTTACTGATGCCAGGCAGACGCTTGAGCAGGCTTTCCGTTTCTTTCTGAACGGACGCGCAGCCGGTGATGGCCAGGAACGCGACGCTTGCGATGGCGGAAAAGGTCAACGATTGAATTCGCATCAAACGGCTTCCATGCAGTTGATTGATTTGAATGGACAAACGACGAAAGCACGGGCGTGTGTTCCACGTCCGTGCTCGCGAATGGTTCGAGTCAGATTAATGGTCTTTTGGCTCGACACTGTGAAAGCGGAAAATACTTTGCAACACGTTGGTCGGCGGGTTTGGCCGCACGACTTCATGCGGTGAGAACGTCCCCAGCGTTTGCCGGCCTTCCGGTGCATTTGGATGCAGGCTGTGTTCATCAACCAGCAACGTGCTTGGGCCAGTCGCTTCGCTCGGCGTATTGAAGATGTAGGGACGAATCATCATCACCAACTCAGTTCGCCGACGACCGGTGTCTTGGTCTCGGAACATGATGCCGACAACCGGTAGTTTGCCCAGGACAGGAACGGACTCACGACTATCATTGACGCCTTCGTCGATCAGTCCGCCCAGCGCCAGGGTCATACCGTCTTTGGCGACAACGGTACCGCTATACGACTTGCTGCTGACGATATCGATCGCTTGTTCGGTGAACCCGCCATCTCCATCGGGGATCTGCACGTTCGCTCCGTTCTCATCGATTTGAGATCGTTCTTGCAGGATTCGCAGCGTGACTGTTCGGTCCGCGTTGATGCTGGGTGTGATCAATAACGTGGTTCCGACGGGGCGGAATTCGATAATTGTGTTTGCACCCGTGTTGGCGACGTTTCCTGCCCCGGCAATCGTGCCGCCCCCAGAGAAACTTCGGTTCAATGGGACTTCATTACCGACAAACAAACGACTGACTTCGTTATTAGCGGTCATGAGCAATGGACTGGCGAGCGTCGTGATGCGGTTCTTGTTCTCAAGCATTTGAACCCGCATACGGAACTTGTCATCAACCACTTGGAACAACGCGTTGCCGTTGATCAACGGTGTCCCGTCAACGATGGCACCAGCGACCGGATCAAAAACAGCGCCACCTGGAGTTAGCGGCGCGAATCGGTTGCCGGGCGCGAGGTCACCTTCGGGCGGCAGAATGTCGCCGTCGGTGAACGCACCGGCTGCGTCACCACCGGTGAATTGATAGTCAAACAAGGAGGTGAAGCCATCATCGAGCGTCACTTCCATGATCTTGACTTCCAACAGCACCATCGGTGTTGGGACGTCCACGCTCATGATCAGATCTGCGATCTGCTCCATGGTCTCCGGATCGCTCGTTCGCACAATCAACTGGTTTTGACGTTGGATGGCCGTGACGAAAATGCTGGCTTGTTGAATACGTTGAACTTCGCGTAGTTGCTCGTCGTTGGCGATCCCACGCTGGGCGTCGACGACGGCTTGAATCTGTTCGGGTGTGAGACTGCTGACATCCAGATTGAGATCTTGGTTGAAAGAGGCTTGATTGCCACCGGCAGAGTTCAGCAGTGTGTTGTTCGCTTGGTTGATCGCACCGCGGTTCGCACCTTGCAGCAGACCACCGCCGCCAGCTCCACCGATTCCTCCGCCGAGACCACCGCCACCGAGACCGCCGCCAAAGCCCCCGCCGCCGAGTCCACCGCCGAAGCCTCCGCCTCCACCGCCGAAGCCTCCGCCTCCACCGCCACCGAAACCACCGCCTCCGCCGCCGAAGAGTCCGAGGCCTTGGGCACGTCCGTCGATCAAATCAAAACGGCTGAAACGCTGGCTCAAGTCTTGAAGTTCAAACTGACCTTGCAGACCGAAGTTCACGATGGCTCGCGTCCCATACAGGCTTTGAATTGCATTGGCTGCATCGATCACATTTGGATACAGCATGGTGAAGACTCGTGTTTCCTCATCACGAAAGCTCTGCAAGTTTTCCTGCAGTTCATCATTCGTATAGATCGTGATGATGCCGGAGACTTCGTCTTCGCGGTAGAACAAACCGTGAGTTCTCGTCAGCGTGGTTAACGCGGCGCGAGCGTCGACGTCTTGAAGATAAAGAGAAATCTCTACCTCGCCGGCGTCGATGGATGCCGCGAGCTTGAGCCCACTCTGCTCCGAAAACAGCTTCACCACTTCGCGCAGAGGAATCTGGCGAAACTCAACGACGGCAAGTTGTTCGCCGGGATTAGCAAAACGTTCAGCCGTTGATGAAACCTGTCCATCCTCCGCAGTTTGTCCAACCGGCGCGGGAACAGGAAGCTGGCCATCAACTTGAGCGTTGATGGGCGATCCAGTGACAATCATTGTCACCAGTAGTATGGCGATTCCAAAACGCATCTTACCCATCCTTGGATATGCGGATTGCGATTACTTTGAGTTGTTAATTATGGCAAGCGAAGTTTTAGTTGGTCTTGCCTGGACTCCAATTCCACGGATTCAACATCGATGTTGGTCACCGTGAAAAGAGTTGAGTCGCCCCCTCGCGGGACACTGAATGGTGTTCCAACGGTCACCATCAAGTAGCTGCCGGAAACCTGCAGCAACGCTTTTCCTTTTCCGTCTGCTCGGACGACTTTGCCGACGACCTGAATCGTTGGCAAAGGTTGGGAGCGAATCTGTGGTTGCTCTCCTTCCAGGATCCTGCGGACGTCTGGTGAGGATTGCGTTGGATCGGATCGATCGAAGTTTCCAGGTGGCTGTTGTGGTCGAGCGGGTTGACCAGCCGGAGTGCCGGCTGGGCCGAAAGGAGGAAATCCAAGTGCTTCCGAACCGTCCTGCGCTACCGGTCGCGTGGCGACTCGTGTGATGGGCCGCGCGGCCTGGTCGGTTGGAGTTGTGTTCGATTGAGTCGCTAAGTTGGTCCGCGAAGCCGGAGCATTTAGCACCACTGGCTTCGTTGCGGTCGCGCCGCGCCGTTGAACTGTCGCCGATTCGTTTTGTGCAACCGTTCGACTGGGTGGCGCAAAGACTGGCTGCTGACTCAACAACGTCGAGGTCATCATCGTTAATCCACCCAGTACCAAAAACCTGGGCATCATAAACCTGGGCATCATAAACCTGGGCATCAAAATTCGGGTCACCATATTGTCACCGCAGAGAGTAGTTCGCCTGGTGAAGTCTGCCCTTGGAGCAGCTTGTCCAGACCGTCATCACTGAGTCTTGGCATACCGCGTTCGGCAGCCGCTTTCATCAATTCCGCTTCGTCGCAACCGGTGGCGATCAAGTGGGAAAGGTCTTGGTCCATGGATAGGAGTTCAAATACGCCGAGTCGACCCACAAAGCCGCGATCAGCGCAGAAGTGACATCCGTTTTCATCGTAGACGGTTTCGCCAGCTTGTTCGCGTCGGCCGAGCATGACCGCCTCGGCATCAGTGAGCGGTCTCGGCTGTCGACAGTGGCTGCACAGACGTCGTACCAAACGTTGTGCCACGCATAATCGCATCGTTGCTGCCACCAGGAAACGGTCCACGCCCATGTCAACCAATCGCGTCACGGCGCTGGCCGCGTTGTTCGTGTGCACGGTACTGAGAACAAGGTGTCCGGTGAGCGCCGCCTTGATCGCCACGTCGGCAGTTTCGGCGTCTCGAATCTCCCCGATCATGACGATGTCCGGGTCGTGTCGCAGAACGCTTCGAAGCGCCTTGCTGAAGCTGACTTTGTCTGCCGAATCCACTTCGACTTGCCCGACACGTTCCATCTCGTATTCGATCGGGTCTTCGATCGTGATCACGTTATAGGAGCTCTCCGCGACGAGTCTTCTCAAGCCAGCGTAAAGCGTTGTCGATTTTCCGCTTCCCGTTGGTCCGGTGATCAAGACGAGTCCATGAGGACGTGAGATCGCATGAGAGAATCGTTCTAGATCGGACGTTGCCATACCGAGCTTCTCGAGCGTCAGTCCTTCGGTTTGTGCGGCAAGGAAACGCAGCGTCATCCGTTCGCCGTGACGCGTTGGCAACGAAGCAACACGAATGTCAACGTGACGACCGCCTGCGGTTTCACGTCGGAATCGGCCATCTTGCGGTGCTCGCTTTTCCGCGATGTCCATGCCACTGAGCACTTTGAACCGGCTGATCATGGCTGTGTGTAGCGCCGCGGGAATCGGGCGGTAATCACGAAGGTCACCGTCCACACGAATGCGAACCAGCGTTTCATTTTCGGCGGGGTCGATGTGCAAGTCACTCGCCTCTTGCATCAACGCTGCGTTGAGCAGTTCGTCGCACAAGCCAACGGCCGTTTCTGCTTCTTCTCCGATCCCACGGGACGCCGTCTCTTCTTGTCCTGAGTAGAGACGCTGAATGGTTTGCTTTAACGACTCCGGTTCCGCCAAGAACATTCGCAGCGGCAACTTTAAATGCTTCTTGAGCGCTTGTACGCAACCCGAATCCAAGGGGCGAGCGTGTGCCACACATACTTCATCGTTCACATTCGCAAACGCTAACACTTGGCGACGCTGCGCCAGTGCGGAAGGTACTCGCATTGCCCAGGCGGGATCGACTTTCACTTCGGATAAGTCGAGTCTTTCTTGAGCAACCGGTGACTGCGGAGATGTGGGGGTATTCGTGCTCATGTTCTTGATGCGAGTCTGGATGATTTATGACGCAGATGGGATCCGCTCGAACCGCCTGAACGAATCCTTTCTGCACGCTCTCGCATGATGTCAGCGTTTCGGGACAATCTCGCCGCCGTGGACTCGGTGAGGTAACCCTCGTTCCACAGCCGTGCCAGATCATGCTCCATCGTTTTCATACCGAGTGATCCACCTGCTTCCATCGAAGAGATCAGCTGATTGCTTTTGGATGAAGCGATCAGGTTCGCGACGGCGTCCGTGTTTCGCAGGACTTCCGAAGCAACGACGCGACGACGGGACTCGATACCGGTTTCTTCCATCCTATTCTTAATCACTGGGCCGTCAGCAATCACGAGTTGCTGCGCCACGATCCATCTCATGACCAATGCCAATTGTTGCCTGACTCCCGCTTGCTCATCAGCAGGGAATACCGAAACGAGTCGTTCAATCGTGCCCACGCAGCTGCCAGCGTGCACGGTCGTGAATACAAGGTGGCCGGTTTCCGCGGCCGTGATCGCCGTTCGAATCGTGTTCAGATCGCGAATCTCACCGACCAAGATGACGTCGGGGTCTTGACGCATGGCTGAGATCAACGCGTCATTGAAGGTGCTGGCGTCGCTACCGATCTGTCGCTGATTGACGAGTGCTCGCTTGGGTGGATGCAAGTACTCGATAGGATCTTCGATGGTGATAATGTGGCATCGACGTGTTTGGTTGATGCGATCCAGCAGTGCGGCCAGCGTCGTGCTTTTACCGCTACCGGTTGGTCCTGCAACGACAACCAGTCCATGGGTGTCATCACAGACCTCATAGAGCTGGTCGGTCAGACCGAGTTCGGCGAGCGAATGCAATCGCTCTTCGAGTCTTCGCAGCGCAATCGCGTAAGTGCCTTGACGGCAATAGATGTTAAAGCGGAACCGAGTTCCATCGGCAGCAGTGATCGCGCCGTCCAGTGAACCGGTAGCCTGATAGCTGATCGTGTTCATGCCCTCCGCGAGATGTTCCGCCAACTCTCGCAGGTTCGCGGCATCAACGGCACCATGCGTCTCGCTCGGGAAGACTTCACCGTTGACACGATAAGACGGCGCGATTCCGGCGGAAAGATGCAGGTCCGATGCACCTAAGCTGACGCACTCGGCCAGTAGCTCGTCAATGAGACGCTGGCTTTTATCACTGCGATGCGGAGTGATCGGCGGTGCGGCAAAGTCTGGTTGCATGGAAACTTCGATAGGGCTGCGATATCACTGGAACTTGAATGAACGGACGTCCATGTGAAATCAAGCACCAGCAATTGAGCTTGGTCTGCTGGCTACTTTTCGCGCCCCTTGATCGATCCATTCGATCATTCCTTGGCTTGGAACTGGTTGTGGGTGCGTGAAACTGGCTATCGGCGGATACCATGGCTATGAATGCCAGCTCCGCTTAACAGTTTATCGGGATCGACTTTGCCGATTATTAGGAATGTTCCGGAAATTCCGATTTTAAGACCCTGCCCGCTTCATTTGGGTGGACAGTCCATCCCTGCCGCGGTGGAGTTGCGAAAATCCCTTTCCTGCTCTGATCGATGCAGATACCGGAGTTGCTCGTAACAACGACGCAATCGGTCCCGATCGTTGAAGCAATCGAAGATGTGGATCAATCGCCAGACACAGCAATCACAGCTGACGCAGCGAAGTTCATCCAACGGAATCAAACGCACGCAATGGTACGCCTCTTCCGCAAGATTCAACTTGATCATCAGCATCGCGGCCGAGATCCGAAAATCGGCAACGTGCGGACTCAAGGCGACCGCATGACTGACCGACCGCAAACACGTCTCGAGCGAGATTCCTTGACGAGACTGCACCGCGGAAAGCTCATGCCACAGCATCGCACAGGCCGGGAAACGCTCTAAACCCACATTCAGAACATCGGTGGCCGCACCCAAGCAGCCGTGCCCTACCAAATCTTGTGAAATCAAACGGATCAACGGTGGCATCGACTTGCAGGAATTGGCCAGTTCGACCAACAGGTCGATTCCCAGTTGTCGACGCTCCACGACGATGTACTGCAGAGCCAACAAACGACTTGATAGAGGATCAAGCGGTGTGAGCAGGCTCGCTCGTTCCAAGCAGTGGATTGCCACGTGAGGATGTTCTAACTGCACTTCTAAGATGCCGCGTAACTCCCACGCTGGCCCGTAGTCTGGATGGCGATCACATAACTGACGAACGTAACTGAATGCGGCGTCCCAGTCTTTCTGCGACAAAAGAGCAGCGACCTGCTCGTACAGCTCGGCCGTAGAGCGTTCGGTTGACTCCAAGTTCACAATATCTCCCCAATGCGTGATCTACTTGTGTAGAACGAGGCGACCGCTCCGTGTCCGCTTGAGGGAATATCGAACTCCCTTCAATTCGACCCAGACCATCGCCTTTCCGTCGGCTAAGACGTCATAGTCGACACAGTTAAAGTCTTCGCTTGGGGGCTTCACTTGCTCGTTTGAAACGGCAACGGTTTCTTTGGTTTCTGCACTTTTATCCATGGTTGAATTCCTCCGTTAGCTGGCTGGCACAACGAGTGGCTCAAGTTCACTGCGTCGCTGCGCCGCCTGTCTAGCGCGATCGAGATCACCCGCGTCAAAAAACAGATTGGCAATGCGCTTCAAGCAACACTTGCAACTGATTTCATCGAGATGACTTGGGATAAACGACTCGATGGCTTCTATCGCTTCTTCGTCGCGATCCAAGCGAATCAGGAGCGAGACCAATCCAACGCGGTAGTGGATATTGTCTGGTTCAAGGTTGATCGCATGCTTGATCAATGCCTCGGTGACCGAAACGGGATACCGACACAGCGAAGAGTAATAACTCATGCGGTAGTGAACGCGAGCTGAGTCGGGGTCTAAGACGCCCGCTTGTCGGCAGGCTTCCATCGCTAGTGTTGGTTCATCGATCGCTTCCAAGCCGGTCGCAACGCGAAGCATTTGATCGCGATCGAGTTCGCCTGAAGTGCCGCAACGCATCAGCAAGTCACGCGATAAAGATCGCTTTCCAATGGCTCCGTAGCAGATGGCCAAAGCAATCTGACCATCCCAACCCAACGGATACTCCAGGCTGGCTGCTTCCAGTGCATCAAGCGCTTCGTCGACCTGCCCCAACTCGAACAGCGACATGCCGAGAATTCTGCAGGCGTGCGGATCTTCGGGGTTGCAAGCGAGCGCGTAGCTGGCGAACTGCACCGCCAACGGGTAGCGTTGCAATTCAAATTCCTGTTGCGCGAGCAACACGTTTTCGTCGTATGAAATCATGACCATTGAAAAATCAAAATAGGAAAACGAAAAACAGCGGATGAAGAAACGGGCTAGTCGTGACTTTCGAATCGACCGTGCCATTGAGCGGTTCACTCGGATCGCCGATACATCGCCAACGTTCCCACCACGACACTGAACATGAAGACCGTTGCGATGATCACGATGTGCATCAAAATCAATTGAAACGTCGTCATGATCACGCTCCTTCCGTTGTCGCGAACTGTCGTAAAGCGTTTCGCTTGGTCTCGAATAATACCGAAGCCCGTCGTTCGCAAAGGACCGCCATCTCTTCTTGTCCGTACTCACGGAGAAGACCTGCGATGTTGGAAAGGCAAGACGCACAGGTCGCCGATTCGATTTGGTCTGGTCGCAGCGTGTGGGCCATCTTGATCGCTTCGGATGGCTGGTTGAGCTCAATCAACAGCGACGCCAAACCGACACGAAAGTGGACGTTCTCAGGTGAGAGCTGCAGAGCGCGTTGGGCGAGTGCTTCGCAGACGTATGCCGGTTGGCCGAGCTGTGCGCTGTATTTGCCCATGTCGAAATAGGCTTGCGCATTGGTTTGATCGCGATCGATGGCCCACTGGCATGTTTGAATCGCCATTTGGACGGCGTCGATCGAAGCGAGTCCGGCCGCGACCTCGAGCATGCGGTCCGGCGGAAGCGTGCGACTGATCGCAAGACGTAAGAACTGTTCGCGAGCGATGTCTTGCTTGCCGCACGCGGCGTGGCAGCAAGCTAATGCGATTTTGGCTCGATCGCCAAGTGGCCCGAGCTTCTCAGCTTGTTCAAACAGATCGAGCCCTTCGCCGCTTCGTCCTTGATCATGTCGGATCAATCCAAGCAGCTCGAGTGCTTCCTGGTCGAAAGCGGTGTCTTCCGTTGGAAGGGTCGCCGCGGCTTCTTCCAGGCGTCCTTCCTCATAGAGTTGCCAACCGAGTTGGCTCGATCGTACCAAAGTGGTCCCGGATTCCATGCTGATGTCCTCTGCAGTGCGAACTCCTTCGCGCGGTCGCGAAAGCGTCTCCCAGGTTGCGACTGGCAACGGCAACTAGGACGTGGCGGGCTGGAATCGCTCCCTCATTGCCTGGAGCGGTAGCGAGCTTCGACACTAGTTTTGATACTGAGAATGATTCTCAATAGTGTCGGTTCTTGATGCAAGGGGTGATTGTGATTTTTTGGTTCTCCGCTGTTATTTCCGGCCAATTTCGGGTGGTGTAAGGGTTCCGACCGTGGTCCTGAAAGCGAGTGCGACAGATCCCCCATTCGACGCTTGGTGGAGCGATTAGCCGTGATTTGCGGGATTTGCATCGTGCCGCGGCCGCGACAAATCGGTGCGTCGGCATTCCGTTTGGGGCAGAATCAAGCCCGCAATCGTTTTCGCAAAAAAAGATGTCAAAAATCGGAATGGGGCGGTTTGACAGTTTTTGCGGCGCTGGTGATAATCCTGCAACTTGAGAAAGATTCTCATTCTTAACAGCCAGCTATGCATCAGCACTAGCAAGCCAGTTTGGAGTCAAGGTTGGCTCATTCGATTGCTTGCCAGGTCCCGTCCCCCGGGAGCCTGTTCCCGCATTCGCTGGCGTGGGCGAGTGTGATCCCTTTGATTTTTTATGTCGGGCTTCTTTCACGCAGAACCCGTTTCACATTCGCAGATGGAGAAATTCAAAATGCGTGAGCATTCTCGTGGCGATCAGAATCGCCCAGGTTTCACCCTGATCGAGTTGCTGATCGTGCTGGTCATCTTGGCTGCATTGGCAGCACTCGTTGTTCCTATGGTTGGTTGGGCTCGTGTTCAAGCAAACTACGCGACCGCAGCGTCGGGTGCTTCCGAAGCTTTCAACAACTTGGAACTCTACCGATCTTCCACGGGCGTTTACCCTGCTCGCTTCGATTCGTTGATGAATGATTCAGAGCAATCTCTGTATCTCAGCAACGGAAACGGCGATAGTGTTTGGGGACCGGATATCCAGCTTGACGACGTTTGCGAATTGGCTTCGCAGCAAGCTGGCAATGGTGGTTTTTCGCTAGGTGTTTTCTCGTACTACCTTCGTAACGATGGTTCGCTGACTTCGTTCGTGAATCACGGTGATTTCTCGAGCACCTACAGCGGTCCGAACACCAGCACCGATGGCAGCCCAACTTACACGCCAGGCGGTGTTGTGGTTGATGAGATCATCGATCCAGGCCCGGACGGAATCCTTGGAACGGCCGACGACGTCGTGACTCAACCAGAAGTCTTGCAAGACTTGGCTGTTGTGAAGCGTCTGCCAGACCCAAGCCCGTTCTCGGGCAGTCGTGAATCGCGTGTTGGTACCCTGGCGCGAATCATTCGTACCGCATACCCTGACCAAGCCGATCCACTTGTCCCAGCCATTCCGGATGGGCACGCGTTGATCGCTGTAGGTATCGGTGGCCGAAGCGGCGCCGTTGGAAGCACCATGAGCACTCCTCCTCAGTTCAGCGGAACCGAGGCTGGTAAGTATGGTCGTTACATCGCTTTCTTCGACGTTCAGCCGGGTGCAACCGGCCGTGGCCGTGTTCAATTGAAGATGGTGACCGATCCAAACTTCGCTCAGATCGCGCAGAACGTTGACCGATTCAAAGCTGCTGGACCTCAGCAGTAATTCGGAGTGGGAAAAGTCCGGCTTCGCGTCGGCTTTTTGCCTGAGTTAATTAAAAGGAATGAATCCGCAGGCGGCGGTAGCTGCCTGCGGATTTTCCATGTTTTGGCGAACGTAGGTCCATCAACAAGAGGGACGCCCGACGGGTCATCGAGAGACTTGTCCTTCGTGCGCGCTACGGGTTCTCATTTCGATGATGTTCATGTTCGCTGTTTGAGTCTTGTCGACGCAGTTTTTCTTGACGACCATTTCAGTCAACCTTACGATGGTTTTCAAATCGGGGGGTGCTTTGATGACTTTCTCAAAATCGTTTAGCTGTGTTGCTTTGGCCGGCATTCTCTTTTCGGTCAACACAGTGAATGCTGAAGATCTTGGCGAACGCGCTATGCGCGAAGCGCGCGAGACGGCGAAAGCGTACGCCGAGAAGGGATTTCACTTTGATCCAGAAGACTGGACCGTTCGCGAAATGCATCGTTACGTGGCTCGCCATGTTGAAGCGGCGAAGTGGGCCGCGGAAGGCGTCGAGTTTGATCCGGAAACCGTGCCCGTGCTCGTGATGCGACAGCGGGGAAATGAGATTTTGACGGCTCGCTTGGTGGCCGCCTACTGGAAGCTCAAGGGATTTAATTTCAATCCGGACGAGATGTCAGCCGCTGCAATGGATCAGGCCGCCCGCGAAGCAGGGCAGGACGATGAACGCGAGCCGGTAGCGGCCTTCGTCGTACCTTCCGGTGGCTCTGATTTTTGGAACGGATATCCCCGCATTCGGCAAACAAATGATCGACGGTCCAGGGCCGGCCAGCGGAACAATGGGGCCACGCGCGCTGCTCCATCGGGCGCGGGCGGCGTACCTGGCGGTGGCCAGCGAGGTCGCGGCGGCGCCGGCGGTCAGGTTCCCGGTGGATTCCAGAATCCCGGTTTGCAGAATAGAACGCCCGGCTCGCGAGGTGGCGGAGGCGGTGGTGGACTTCAGATTCCGCCAGGTATCGAAGACATCAATGAATTCCTCGAGTTCATCCAGAGCTTTGCCTAGCCGCGTCTTGCACCGGCGGTGGATCATCCACCATCTCTGGCGGAGATTCCGGCTATTCGCATTGATCGATCTCTCGACGCGGTAGGTCCATTGCTGACCGCGTATTTTTTTCATCACGCGAAATTGATCGCAACAACCAACTTCTTTTCGGGAGTTTTCTTAACTTCCGTCTAATTGAGCTGCGTCTTCAGCCCATCGGTCCTGAGCATCCCGGGAATCGGAAACGTGCGGGATCCCGCGTTAGGCAGATTCTGGCATTTGAAATGCATTGGCGTCACGACGCGACGCGTTCGGTCTCTCGGGTCTTGCTCATCGCGCTGAGCGAACGCGTCGACGGATATCTGAACGACGGGGTGATCTAAACGCTCATCCTCTTCCCGACTCTTGGAGTTTTCGACTACATGGTTCTTAATCGTATGCTCTCGGTTGCTTCCGTGACTGGCAGGCAGGAACGCAGCTCAGAAGGTTATCGGTCAACCTCGGCATTCACGCTGGTCGAGTTGATCCTGGTTCTGTTTATCATCGCCGCGGTCGCGGGGCTGGTGATCCCGCAGTTGTCGATGATCGGTCGAACAACGGACATGGCGGCCAGTGCCAAGACGCAAGCCGACATTGCCAACAACATCGGAGCTTACTTTGTGCTTCAAAAGAGCTATCCAAGAGGAATGGATAGTTTGCTCGTTGGCGATGGTTCGGGGGCAGTTCCGACGGGACTGTACGATCCCGCCGACGATGTGAACGGAGATCAGGAATCGGGTCTGCCGGATTCCGGTCCACACCTCGACCGAGACTTGGTGATGGTGAATCTCGCAGACGCCGGTACGTTCGATCTATTGCCCGGTGCTTCTTACACGGGCTTTGCGCGTTCCTTCACTCGCGGTGGATTCGATTACACCTTTGATCACGAGCGAGACGTTATCAACTCGAATGACTCGGCAAAGTTCTCGACGGCTCGCGAGTACGACCGAGGTTCTTCGGTTTGGGTCGCGAAGGTCAAAGACTTGCAGTACGACGGTGAGAATGCTGCGTTGGTCGGACGCCTGATGCCAGGCGGGGTGGTCGAACCCGACACCATCTTGGTTGCCATGGGAATCGGGCCCAACAATGACATGCGAAGTAAGACAGCCGTCAACGCACCGATCTACCCCGGTTGCGATGGCAGTTACTACGGCCGCTACGTCGCGATTTTCAAGCTGTACGAAAATGGCGAGCGACCCACGCTGGTTGCTGTTGTCGACTCGTACGGAAGAGATCCGGACTACACGGCCCAGCAATTCAACGAATCGCTGCCCGACGGATCTCGCCGCGGTTAGAGCCTGGCGTCTCGCTCAGCTGGCACGCGATTCAGTTGGTTTTTATTGGCAAAATCCGTCTGCGGTTGGCCGCCGCAGCGGATTGCCCAGCGCCCCAGAGTAGCTACGCGATTCTTATAAGTAAAAGTCGCGTTTTGGGTCCTTGACAGCGGTCTGACCGCCAGTACACTCCAATTCGAAATCTTCTTGAGAATGATTCTCAGTAATTCTGCGTCATGCGCCAGCAAAAGATTCTGTAGCCAGCTACTAGATGACGCGGCTCCACCAAGGTTGGTTGGTGAGAGCATCTTTACGATCCCTCCCCCTTTATTCATTAATCAAGGTGGTCAGGCATGGCACACCCTCGTCATCAACGCGGTTTGACGCTGCTCGAACTGCTGGTTGTTTTGGTGATTTTGACGGCGCTTGGCACGCTGTTGATTCCGTCGTTGTCTTGGATGGGTGAACGCTCGCAGCGTTTAGCAACCCAGGAAAATCTACGCCGGCTTCGCGAGATGTTGGTCAACGAATACGAAATCGACATGGGCGAATTGCCGCGGCCCCGGGCAGAATTGTTCGCGGCTGCGAACTCCGGGAGAGTGAACCACCCGCAACTCGTTTATCTGTTCGTGCATCCCGATACCCACGAAGACGGTGACATCACGAATGACTTTCGCCACCCTCCAGGAACGACGGTGCTGAGCGGTAGGCGTTGGAATGGTCCTTACATTCAGCACTCCGGGATGGAGTACTTCGTCACGGATACTGACAACGACGTATCGCTCGGGACGAATTACACGAGTCGATACGGTGTGGGCGACCTGACGACTCGTGTGGGAGACCCAACGGTCACCGACGCTTGGGGTCGTCCGATCGTGATTCAAGAACCGGATGCTGACACGGATGATGATGGCGTCGCGGATGTCGACTTGGATGGTGACGGTGATCAAGACGCGGATGACTTGGAATTCGCTCGCATGCACACACGTCTGGTATCACCCGGACGCGATGGTGTGATCGACACGGATCCAGACGTGTTGATGCCGACAATCGGGCAACGCTTCGATGATGAGATCGTCTTTCTTTATCGTCACGACGAATTCAATGACACGATGTTGGATTTGGATCCGTAGTTCCGATAGTGAAAGAAGCAATCATGATGATGAATAAAAGGCAACGCCTTTTCGGATTCACCGCCATGGAATTGCTGCTGACACTCACGGTGTTGTCAGCAGTCGCCATGTTGGCGGTTCCCGCGTTTGTGCGACAGCAAGCCAAAGCGGCAACTCAGATCACGATCGATTCGTTGTCGCAGTTGCGTACGGTCATTAACAACGACTTCATGGACGATATGCATGAGTCGTTGCCGTACCCGATGGATCCATCACGTCAGACGCATCCGCAACTTCGATACCTATACGACAATCCAGCCGCCTATGCGGCAGCCAACCCGGACGCGCTGGAGTCCACGTCGGCTTGGTCTTACGACCCAACGACTGGACGCGGTTGGTCGGGGCCATACGTGGATCATCGGGCCGGGATTCGTGCCCGCTACGTGATCGACGATTTGCGCGGTTTCGTTCAGCAATACGGTGAAGAGGGTGACCCTGTCCCGCTGGACGGCTGGGGAAATCCAATCGTGTTGCAGCAACCTGTCGGTTCCAACGGTGTGCACGCACCCAACAGCACTCGTTTTGCTCGGTTGGTTTCGGCCGGACCGGATGGCATCTTGCAGACGCCTATCTTTACGCTTGAGCCGACCCCGGCGGACACGGCCGATGACTTGGTCGTCTATTTGGAATCGAGGTGATGCGGATGAATGCTGCTTCGAATCGAACCGTTCTGACCCAAACCGGTCATGCTTTAACCCAGCCCCGTCATGCTTTGACGCTGATGGAATTGGTGGTTGTCATTGCGATCCTAGCTGCGACGGCAACGGCAGCAGCTGTTGCTACGGAACGAGTACTGCTCAAGAAACGCAACGAGATCACCGCGCAAACTCTCACATCCTTTCGGCGAAGCGTCCTGGGAAGATTCGGGCATACCGAAACAATCGCGTCGATTTCGACGACGGCCGACGCTCCAAGTGTTGACGGGTTTATCGCGGATATGGGTCGTCTGCCCGTCGCCGTGGGCAACGATCCTTCCACTCAACTCGCAGAGCTGTTTTCCAATCCGCTTGCCGTTGCACCGTATGGGTTGAAGACGTTCCCCGGTGATACCGACGTTTCGCTTTCGTGCGGATGGCGTGGGCCTTACTTGGATCTTCCTGTCGGTGGCACTCGATTGCTGGACGGTTACGGGCGCAACATGGTGTTGCTTTCTGCTGATGCGGGCGGCGTACCCAAAGTTGCCGTTGAGGGAGAGGCAGTGTTTGGCATGACAAGCCTCGGGAGCGATGGCCAGACGGGCATCGTCAATTCGGAGTTGCCGCTTGCGGAAGACACGACCGAATGGCTCGGCGGCGCCGGTGAGCTCCTCGACCTGTTTACTTCGGACGTGACGGTGACCGTGGTCGAAGATGATGGCTCGGGCAATCGAAACAGTCCGATCCAAGCCGGCTCATTATTCATTCGGCTGTATCTTCCCGACGGAAGGATTGGTGAACCAACCAGTGGCAGTTTGATTTTTCGGCAGAGCACCACGTTCACCACGCCCAACTCGATCACGTTTGAATTTGAAGATGTTCCGATCGGTCCGAAGGTCTTGCGAGCCTATTGGGTGAGTAATGATTCCACGGAGGTGAATTCGAACGTTCTTCCAATCACCGTTCAGCGCGGTGGAAAAACCAATTTCGAACTCGTCCTACCGACTTTGCCTTTAACTTAAACATGAAGCCGTTTTAGCTCAGGCACTCACACCCACTTAACGTCGAGCATTTCCGTTGTCAGCGTCAATTTTGTACATCACCGCGTCCCGTGCTGTTGGCTACTCGCCATCCCGGGGTGGCCGCATCACGGTGCTGCCAGCAGATCCGACCGGAGACATCGGACTAAGCATCGAAGCATTACTTGCGGCTATGCCAGGTCGTCACAAGCATGTTTATGTTTTAACGACGGAAGTTTGGAGCCAAGCGGTCACCGTAGAATCACGATCGCTTCGCCGAATCGAAAAGTCTCAGATCCCCCAATTACTTGCTTTTGAAGTTGAGGGTTTCTCGGGCGTCTCGACTGCCTCGGCGAGAACGGCCAGCCAACCGCTCGACGCGGGTCCCATCGAAACAACGTATTGGGTATCGCAAATCGATTCTGCCCGATTTGCACAAGCTGCCGATGCCGTTGCATTTAACGGTGGCAAGCTTCTTGGGATTCTGCACCCCGCCGGATTGCCAGCACCACTGACCGTTGGGAAGGGTGAATGGACGAGGCTTGAGCAGTGGGACGAAATGAACGTTGTTGTCTCTCGAAGTGGACGCGAAACCGCTCAGCAGCGATTCTTGGAAGATGTTGACGGCATCGTGGATTCATCTGCGGCTGCGAGAGAGCTTTTAAATCGCTCGCAGATCGAACCGAACGCTTCGGTTGAGTTACTGAAGCAGTCGGAGATCGAGTCGACGACGGCCGCCGAAAATGTGCTGGACTTAAGCCGTGAGGCCGACTTGGCCATTTTCTTGGGAGCGTGGTCGAAGACGCTTCAGAAACGTACGGCCGTCCCGGTCATCTTGCCCGTCCGCGCTCGGGCGTCCGCCAAGACACGTCGATCGCTTGCACTCGCTGCAACAGCGGCCACCGTCGTGGCGATCGCCGGTTTCGATTACATCAGCAAGAATCGTGACCGGGCACGCGTTCGGGAATTGAGTCAACAAGTCGAAACGCTTAAGCGTCCGATTGACTCGTACTCTGCTGTCCAGACGCAGATGAGCGAAACGCGACAGAAGATTCAGAAAAGAGAAGAAACGCTGGAAGAATTAGACACCGAGGTGAGCCGCTATCGCGGTCAATTGGCCATCCACCGCGAGCGGATGGCAGCACTACTAAAAACACTCGGAGAGAACCGACCCTCGGACCTGATGATCAATCGTGTCGAAAACGAAGGTGATTCCATCCGGATTGTTGGACGTAGCGTTTCCGCTGAAGCCGTGACCAACTTCGCCACTCTGTTAGCAACTCAATTGGAAGAAATGAACTTGTCGATTCGGGTGCCCCGTCGAGAGGCTTTGTTAGTGACCGCCCAGGGCGGCCCATACGAGTTTGAGTACATCATCAGCGACGGGGTATGAGACATGAAGAAGTCACAACACCAAACGAGCTCACTTGTGTTTGTCTTGGCGGGACCGGCGGTTCTGCTGTGTCTGTACGCGACTCATATCCAAGTCAATCCAGCAGAAGCAAAGTCACAGATTGAACGACTCGAAAACGAAGTCGAAGAGCTGACCGCAGCACAGATTCCAACGTCGAAACGAATCGAGGCGGAAGACGCACTCAAAGTTGAAGAGTCCAAGCTTGCCAAGGTTCAGGCCCAGCTCGATGAACGACGACAAGGTGCCGCCCAATTAATGCGTGGCGAAGTAAACGGGTTGGAAGAACTGAAGGTTGCCGGTGAGATTAACCGCGCTTTGAAAGTGGCTGGTTTGTTTTTGTCCGACGAGCAACCGATGACCGGCGGGCGAAGGTCGGCGAGTATGCTTCGCAGTTTGACGGATGCGACAGAAGAACTGAGTGATGTGCTCAAGAGAATGGCTGAAAGTGAAGAGGAAGACGCTCCGATCGAGATTCCCCTCGATTACGCCGGTGAATTGACGCCGGCCGAGTGGATCGCGGCACAACGAGCCGTTCGAACGGGAAGCTTTGACGGGCCAAAGACGCGTTCAAGAGAATTGAACCTTGTTGGTAACTACCAATCGATGGTCGCTGGACTTGAGGCTGTGATCGACTCTTGCCCCGGTGTCGTGATCTCGAGCGTCGCGTTCGAAAAACCACCCGTACGCTCGAACGATCTGATTTGGAAAGTTCAAATGCAGTTGCGGCCGACGACCGAGCGAAGCCGACCCACGGTTGATCCCGAAATGAGCTTTGCCGCAGGCCTAACGCCCTTCAAGAGTGAATCGAGTCTGATGCAGAATTCGGCGTCTGGCGGAGGCTCGAACAGCCAATTGACCCCTGCTTCTTTGCCATCCTCAAACGAGCAAGACGAAACCTATACGGTGTCCAAGCCGGCAATTGGGACTCCTGAGTAATGCCGCGTTTTGCCTTTCAAGCGAGAGATCGAGGTGGTGGCACGCAGGCAGGTGTCTTGGAAGAGGCATCTCTGCAAGCCGCCATTAACACATTGCGGGCGCGGCAATGGTTGGTGATCGATATTGATAAGGCAGACGACGATAGTCCCGTCGGCAAAGGCCTTGGGTGGTGGCTTCCTGTTCGTGCAATCGATGTCGAGATGTCATTGAGGCAAATGTCGGTGATGCTGCGCAGTGGTGTGCCGCTGCTCGATTCGACTCGCATTCTTCATGAGAACGCGGAACGCCGTGAGCTTCACCGTGTCTGGTACGAGATCAGTGAAGATGTATTGGAAGGCGCTTCGATGGCCGACGCCATGCAAGCGCATAACTACTTTCCGCAAGTGACGGTTTATCTCACACGTGTTGGCGAACAAACCGGTGAGCTGGACACGACGCTCAAACGAAGCGCCGAAATCGTTCGTACCCGCCGAACGCTTCGAAACAAGATCATGGCTGCCCTCGCCTACCCAGTTGCCGTCTTCTTTGCCGGCATCGGCGTAACACTGTTTATGGTTTTCGGCGTCATCCCCAAGATACAGACATTCTTGGAAACACTCGGCAAAGCCTTGCCGCCCTCGACGCAATTGCTCGTTGACGTAACGACGTACTTCAATGAGAACGTCAAAGTGCTAAGCATCATCGCCGTTTGCGTGATTGCTTTGTCGGTGTTCGCTTTCATATGGGAACCAACTCGTTATTGGATTGATCGGTTTGCACTCAAGATTCCCATCCTGGGGAAAGTCTTTCGCACGGCGGCGTCCGCTTCCTTTAGTCGTAACTTGCAGACGCTGATTCAGAGTGGTGTTTCGCTTTTGGATGGCCTGCGCAGCGTTGAAGACCTGATTGGAAACCGTCGTCTTTCCGAACAACTCGGCGAGTCGAGAGAGTTGGTCGTCGCTGGTAGTTCTTTGGCTGATGCGATCCGAGCGAAGTCCGAATTCACCGCGATGATGCCAAGGATTCTCGCGATTGGTGAAACGTCCGGTAACTTGGACGAGGTTCTTGGTGAGGCAGCGGACTACTACGAAGAACAGCTGGAAGCGACGATCGCGCGATTGGCAGCGTTAATTGAGCCCATCATGCTGCTTGTGGTCGGTGGTATCGTCGGCTTCGTTTATATCTCGTTCTTTATGGCGCTGTTTGCCGCCGCGGGCTAAAAAAACAACACGACTCAGGTCGATACGCACGGGACATGCACGAATCGAAATTCGCATCGAGAATTCGCGGTGATGGCGTGCGCCCCGTTATCGGTTCACGAAACAACGCAGACGCGTTTGTCGCCTGCCCTTCCGATTCCCATACCGTCTTGGAGATTCTCATGAGACGTTTGAAATTGCTTTCGTTAGCGATGATGGCTTCCTTTGGATTCACTTCGGTTGCCAATGCTCACTTCCCGTGGTTGGCACTAGAAGATGGCAAAGCCGTGTACTTCTTCGGCGAAAACCCAGCCGAGCGCACTTACAAATTGCCACCGTCGATCGCCAAAGCAGAAGTCCGAGCGTTGGCGAAAAAAGGAAAAGCTCAAAAACTCGAACTATCCACCGTTGAGACCGACGACTTCATCGGAATGACCTCCAACGGATCAGTCGATGCCAACACCGCTCTCGTGTCCAAAGTGACCTATGGCATGTTCCAAGGGATGGCGTTGAAATATTACACGCAGTGCCAAGGTGGAAAACTGCCAACCAAACGAGAAGCCTATAAACGAGTTGGTAAACAGCTTGATCTTTATGCGCAAGCGGTCGACACCGATTCGGGTGTGGATGTTTACGTGATGTTTAAAGGCAAGCCATTACCAAATGCTGAAGTGCAGTTGTTCTGCGAAGACGGTCACGAAGAGGGCAACGCCACCACGGATGAGAACGGTAAAGTTTCATTCAATGACAAAGAAGTCGAAGATGGTCTCAATGGAATCATGGTCGGTCACCGGACAGATGAAGCTGGCAAGTTTGGTGACCAAGCCTATGAAAAGTCCGCTCACTATCTCACCATGACATTCAGTGATCCGCAAGATTTTGAGAAGTAAGAGTCTCTTTCGGGATCAACCAGGGCTCGGAGTGGCACTCCGGTCGGTACCGTTCGATCAGTCCTTGCGGATCGAACGCCAGGACGTCGAACGTGAGCCTTTGGAATACTAAGGCTTTGAAAAACTGAGTCTTAAGAACGGATTCATCGAAACTGGGCGTCAGAGCACGGCCCGTTTGATTGATCGATAACTTGATGACATTCCCTGCCTGGCAATCGCCGTTCAAGAGCATTGCCGATTTGGCGGATTATCCACAACCCAAACCCGTTCAGCTCTCCATCATGCGATTCTCGACCCTGCTCGCGACTTTCGTAAGCATTCTCCCAACGCTTCTTTTTGCGGAAGAACCCTCGACGGATGCTCCTCACGCCGCCGCGCCCGTCACCGCATCCGAAGTCATGCAAGCCGCGCGATTGGGGCGTTGCGTTTGGCGGGACTTTCCCGGCTTCACAGCGGATGTCGCCATCTCGACCAATGAGAAGACTCAGGTTGCAAAGATTCGCGTCGACGACGAGTTCGAATATGAGGTCTCTTTGTCAGAGAGTGACGTGCCCAGCTGGGCGTCGTCGAAAATGCGATCGATCCTGGGACATCGCAAGCCAGGTGAAACAGTAACGCCCGCCGTCGCGTTCGTCGATTCCGACAACGGTGATCACACCTCCGGTCGCATGGTGGCACGCAAAGATGGATCCGGTGTCTTTCGCATCAAAGACGGCGTGATCCGTGAAGTGCTTCGCCGTTCGGACGATCGCTGGCTTGAGATTTCAACACTTGCGATCAAGAAAACGGATGCAGGAACGTATTTGCCGGAGGTCACTTCGGTCACGTATCGAAATCCCAAAACCGGACACATCGAATCGAATCGCTCAAACCATTTTTCTTGGGTGCCCGTTGGTGATTTTCAATTGCCTTCCGAAACACTGACCGTTGAAGTCGGTCAGAAAGGTGAGCGCGAAACGCGACGGTTGGTTTTTACCAATCACATGCTGACCGAACCGGAAAACAAGATCGCCGGTGTGGATATGGATCGAGCCGCCATTCATCGCCCGCTGCCCGAATCACTCACCAGTTTTGGAGCGGCCGTTGTCGGCGAGTACCTGTACGTGTTTAGCGGACACAGCGGCGAAGCACATGGTTTTGGTCGCGATCAACTGGTCAATCACTTTCGTCGCATTAAGTTCGATGATCCGGAAGCGTATTGGGAAGAGTTGGCGATGCACGAACCCGCTCAAAGTACGGCGTTGGTGACGGATGGAAAGTACATCTACCGCGTGGGCGGTCTATCGTTCTTGAACAGCGGTGAAGAGGAAGAAACAAACTTCAATTCGACCGATTACTTCGCGCGGTACGACATTGAAAAGGATGAATGGACCGAACTCGCTCCACTTCCCGTCCCGCGTTCTTCCATCGATGCCGCGGTAGTGGGACGGTCGGTTTTTGTCGCCGGCGGTTGGAACTTGCAAGGCGCTTCCTCCGGTGATGCTCCTTGGCACGAGGACATTCTTCGATTCGACTTGGACAATCCCGAGGCAGGATGGAAGTCGATCGAGGGACCAGGCTACATCGCACGGGCCATCTCCGTCGCGGCACACGACGAAAAGCTGTACATGATCGGAGGGATCCAACAACACGGTATTACTCGGAAAGTGTCCGTCTTCGATCCGAAAACAGAAACCTGGGAAGAAGGTCCTGAACTGAAGCCCGACAGCATGATGTCTGGATTCGCTACGAGTTCATTCGCCGTTGGCGGACGACTGTATGTCACGGGGAGTTCTGGTGTCGTTTATCGTCTATCCAAAGATGGTTCGGATTGGGAAGTCGCCGATCGACTCATGTTCCCACGTATGTTCTTGCGTTTAGTACCAGCCGGTGAAGATCGCTTGATCGCACTGGGTGGAACGGGGTCCGGTGGGGCTGGCCGCATGGCCGTCGTCGAATCGCTGCAGGTCGGTTCTGATGCAAAAGGAGCTGGCAAGATGATCACTTGGTCGGTGCCGTTCGGTGGAGAAGCCAAGCACAGTCAGTCCTTGGTCGTTCATGGTGCAAAGCTTTACGCGTTCGGAGGCAATTCGAGCCGCAATCCGCATAACTTTGCCGAAAGCGCTTTCGTCGATGAGGCATTTGTCTTCGATGTCACGAAGCGTTCGGTGGAATCGTTGCCGGACATGCCCAAAGCGTTGCAGTCAAGTGCTGCAGTGGTTGCCTCCCAAACAAGTGAACACAAAACGATTGTGCTGGCCGGTGGCTTAGGTTTTGGAGACAAAAAGTACGGTTCGTCAGACCTGATCTATCAATTTGATCCAGATGCGAAAGTCTGGTCCGAAGCGAGCGTTTCATTGCCGCGTCCGCGAGCGATGTTCGATGCGGAGATCTACGATGATGCCGTTTGGATGTTTGGAGGAAGTGACGCCGGTGACGGACAAGGTCTGGATACCGAGGTGTTGCACTGGTGGGCAGATGACTCACCCGTCGGCACATTGCCAGACGTTCAGATTCCGGTGCTACGCCGCTCACATGCCGGTGTCGTTGTGGGTGATGAATACTTCATGATTGGTGGAATCGGCAACGGCATGGATGTTGCCAAGTCGATGGATGTCTTTCACATGATTGACCGTACTTGGCGTACCGCAGCGGAACCTCCGGTTGCTCGCGTCTTCCCAAGTGCGTGTGCGATTGATAAGAAAATTTTTGTGTTCGGTGGGTTTGCGATGAGCGCGGGCCACTTCGGTCAAGTCGCCTCATTACAGATGTATGACACCGAAACGGATACCTGGTCGACGCTCTTTGAGGATCTGCCGGGGACCGACGCCTCGATGCGGATCATGAATTTCAATGATCGCATCCTCTTCTACGCCGTGGATCGTGAGGAAGATGGAGTTGCGAATTTCGCGCTATACGATCCTCAGCCAACGGCCGAGCCACCTGTTGTGGAAGGGTTCAGTTTCGCACGGCGGAGTGGTGGTGGAGATGCCGAACGCAACGCCAAGCTGATGATGAGAAAGGACGTGGACAAGAGTGGTCAGCTGAGCATGGATGAACTTGGAAAGCGGATGGCGGCATTTGCCAAGTCAGCCGACAGCAACGGCGACAACCTGATCAGCTATGCCGAGGTGAAAGCAGCGTTGGAAGCGCAAGAGGCCGAAGCTGAAGAGGAATCGTCCGAAGATTCAGAATCCGAATAAGCACAAACGCATGTAAACGCTTGTGTTGTTCAAGTAACGCGTGAGCGAATGGCTCATGCATCAATCGTCAAACTGCGAGCTTGGAGCTTGCACTTTAATCCTGCCCGGAAGCTTGCACCAACTTTCTAAACACATGATGCGATTAGTCTTTGCTTTAGGTTTCCTCTGTTTCGGCGTTTTGCAACATTCCGCGCGTGCGGAAACGTTTCAGTTCAATCATGAGCATGTGCTTGGCACATCGTTGCAATTGACCGTCGACGTGCCTGATCAGATCACCGCACGGAAAATCGAGCGTGCTGCGCTGAGTGAGATCGATCGACTCAATTCAGTTCTCAGTAGCTACGATGCAGCGAGTGAGTTTTCAAAATGGCAGCGTGCGAAGAATCCGACGCAGGTTTCGTGCGATTTGGCGGCGGTACTTCGACGGGCCGAGCATTGGAGAATGGCAACGGCAGGCGCATTTGATGTGCGTGCAATATCCGGGGCCAGTGTCTCCACTTCGTCCGAGCAAGCACCCTATCGCGTTTCCACGACCAACGAGACCACGCGATTGGATTCCGCCTCGATAAGCTTGGACGCGATCGCGAAGGGATACATCTTGGATTCCGTCAGCGAGAAAGTGTGCAAACAATTTGACACCTTATCTGGGTTCACGATCAATATTGGCGGTGACATTCGGACCTGCGGTGACGCGCCGTTAACGGTGGGAGTGACCGATCCATTCGCTGCGAGCGAAAACGATCCTTCTCTTGTACAGTTTCTGGTTGAGGGGAATGCGGGTGTCGCGACCTCGGGTGGATATCGACGCGGTCACCTGAATGCGGGTGAACGTCAATCACACATCATTGATCCTCGATCGGGCCAATCCGTCAGTGAAGTTGCCAGCGTGACCGTGATCGCGCCCAATGCGACGGATGCTGATGCATCTGCGACGGCTGTCTCCGTCCTCGGCGCGTCCGATGGAATAAAGCTGATCGAGGGACTCGACGGATACCATTGCTTAGTCGTACTAAATGACGGACAGGTCCTGGCGTCGTCCAACTGGCCCAGCACTGAGTCTGATGTTTTGGTTGCGATGCAGTCCGACGAGGAGAAACCTGGATTGATCGTCGACTTTAAGCTGAATCGACCGAGAGGTGGACGCTATCGACGACCCTATGTTGCTGTTTGGCTCGAAGACGAGGATGGATACCCCGTCAAAACGGCGCTGCTATGGCTACAGACCGATCAACCGGGTCCGCGATGGCACCGAGACCTGACTCGATGGTATCGTAATGATCGAATGAGAAAGGTCGTTGAGAAGAAAAACATGATCGGAACCATTTCTGGTGCGACACGTGGCCCCGGCGAGTATCAGGCTCGTTTTGACGGGACCGATAACGAAGGCAATAAATTGTCCGACGGCAAATACACCTTGTGCCTGGAAGTCGCGCGAGAACACGGAACCTATCAGATCATTCGAGAACCGGTTGTCCTTGACGGAAAACCGATCGCCGCAAAGGAACTGAAAAGTAACGTCGAAATGAGTGCCGTCAAGTTTCGATACGTTCCCGTGTCTGACGCAGAATGAACGCGAAGCCAAGGTCAAAACGTAAGCTAACGCTGTATCAAAAAAGTGCATTAGCGTTTCGTTGGCTTCACATTTACTTGTCGATGCTCAGCTTCACAGCGCTAATGTTCTTTGCGTTCACCGGAATCACGTTGAATCATCCAACGTGGTTCGGTGCGGCAGAACAGACGATGCGGGACGAGTCCGGACAATTACCAACACAACTCGTGACCGACGAAGTCGACAAGTTGATGGTTGCCGAATCGCTGCGGAGTACTCACAAGCTCAGTGGGCGGGTAACCGAATTTGAGATCGACGATTTCGAATGCATGCTCGTTTTCAAAGGACCGGGTTACGCAGCAGACGTATTCGTCGATCGTGAAAGCGGATCCTACACGCTGACGGAAATCACGACTGGCCCTATGGCGATCATGAACGACCTGCACAAGGGTCGTGACAGTGGAAAGCATTGGGCGTGGGTGATTGATATCTCAGCGATCATCATGATGCTGATGTCGGTCGCTGGATTTGGACTCCTGTTCTACTTGAAGCGACGAAGAGTCAGCGGTGTCGTGACAGCCGTTGTAGGCACGATCGCGTTTATCGCGGCCTGGGCGATATGGGTTCCATAGTCTCGCCGTCGCCAGGTCGTTGTACGTCGATCGGTATCTGCCATCGATTGGTTTGCGTCTTTCCCTGGCGAGTACGAGTACCGCTACGCTGAGTACGAGTACGATCGAGACGCTTGATCGGTCTTGTACTACCGCGAAGCGGTTCAACAGCAAAGCTCGGGGTCGCGCAGCGCACCCCGAGATGTCGATGCGTGACATCGATACGTGGATGCACTACTAGTAACGCATCTTCAAATTCCATGATTGTCGATCGTTCTGGTGTTGGCCAGATCGGGAAAGCCTACGAGTCTTCCGTGGCCTCATCTTCTTCTGAGGCAAATCCGCCTTTGACAGGCCAGGCCTTCAGCAGTCCCTTGCGATCTCGGCAGAGTTGCGCGAACGGCCTCCGGTCCGTGTTTCGTTTGGAATGGAGCCAAACGGACCGTTTCCTAGGACAGAATGCGGTTCTCTGACCGGGGGACGTCGAGCGCGACCGGGGGAAGTTCCGCCCCCATGTAGAACCGAAAACCGTTGAATCGTCCGGCCACCTGCGGGTAGCTGGTGTCTTCTACGCCTATTGATTCGGGAGCCAATCGTGGGTGTTGAGAGCACTCGATTAGCGGCGTGGAAGACACCGTTGCAGCTCACTCATCGCGAGTTTGTGGCACCCACGAGGAGCGCAGAAGTTTTTAGGTCGCAACTTCCGGGTATCTTCCTCAGTTTTCCGAGATCAACCGACCTGTATTCTTAACCACTTTGACGAGCGAATGTCGCAATCCGACAGTGAATCCTGGTCAAGCGTCGCCAAAGTGGTTCGGAAAAACCTCACAATAGAGATCAGTGGGGATCAACTTCCTCAACGGAAACACGACTCCAAACAAGAGAGAAGCTAAGTGGCTGCTGATAGTGATACGATTAAGTTTCTTGAAGAAGTCAAGAAGGGGAAGCCTCGTAACTTCGTGATGATCTGCAAGGGAGTGAAGATTGTTAGTCTGATCGTCTACAAGAAAGGCACGGTCGAGACCTACAAGAACAAGGCGAAGAAGGAAGGCAAGGGGCAGTTCTTTCACGGGGTGGTGGATGGCAAAGGAGTTGACTTTGCGTTCAAGCTCAGCAAGTCCGATGGCTACGAGAAGCCGCCCGGAAAAGAACTCACTCTCAAGGATCACCTGAAAACAGAATGTGGCTTGAAGGTGAAGCCACGTTACGAGATCGTCGAGGAACTGCCCAGGGTCGACGACTCAGACGATGAAGGCAGCACCGAAGAAGTTGCATCCGGAGAAACCATCGACGTCAGTGCCATCGAGGCACGTTTGAAAAAGCTTGGGCCAGCGATTAAGGCATACGTGGTCGATAACCCAAGCGAACGCGTTGCCATCCTGAAGCCAAGCAAAGTCGTCAAGGACTACATTCTCGATCCCGCGAACCAATCGCGTGAAGCAGCCGAGAATGCACTGGAAACGGTTGAGTCGTTGGTTGGTGCGAAGCCACAGGCGACCGAAGAAGCCACTTCAGGACTCACCGCGAAGCAAGCGGGCGAACAGTTGAAAGCCCTCGGTGGGGCAATCAAGCAATTCGTCGTAAGCCATCCTGAACGTAAAGCGGACGTCTTGAAGCCGGTCAAAACGGTGAAAGACTTCATTGCGAATCCTGCGTCGGGTTCCGAACAGGCTGCAACCGCTCTGGAAGCTGTCAAAACTTTGGTCACGGCAGCACCGAAAACCGAAACGGCCGCTGCGGATGATGCTAACAACAAAGCCAAGGCAACTTGGGATGCGAAGTGGCCCAAGATCGAAAAAGCCGTTGAAAGTGCGATCAAGAAGAATGTTCCCAATGTGGATACGATTCGCTTGCGACGCAACTTTGCCCTCGATAAAGCCAACGAGGGTCAGTACGCGGATGCACTGAAAGTGCTGCCCGGCATCGCCAAGCTGATCAAAGAAGCAGCTGCGGCCGCTTCGGATCCATTGGCACCTTGGAAAGCCGTCGCCAAAGACGCTGTGTTCCAAGCACGTCGACTGCAATTCGCATTGCGTGGATATGAGCAAGAACTGCGAGGCCAGCTCAATTCGGCGGGAGAAGAGAAAGCTAATCAGATGAAGATCGTGATGGCGGGCGCGTTGGCGATTGCTGATCACATGGAGGAAGTGGTGGTCGCACTTCAAGCTGATCCCAATGGTGAGAAGTTTATTGAAGACTTGAAGCTAAAGATGGAGAGCGAAGTAGTGAAGGCTGCGGAGCGGCCCAACCCGTTCAATTTGGATGTCGATATTTCCCGGCCTGTCATCGCAGGACTCACTCAGTTGGAAAGTGCTTTGACCCCGACCTAGTCTCGTTTCGTCATCGTCCCATTTCGCCTTCGCATCCCTGATTCACTTTCCGACCGAGAACCAAGATGAGCAGCGTCAACCTAAACGACGAAAACGCCGTCGAGATGCCCGAAAACTACATGATTCCCGATGATGTAGTAGCCGTTGGGAACTGGATGAACCAGAGTTTCTCGTTTATACCGCAGTGCAACTTCAACATCCTCAATCCGCCACCGCCCCCGCCACTGCCAGACGTTCAGCAGTTGGTGGCTGAGCTGACAAGCAGATTTCAACAGGCGCAGCTGAAGCATCAAACGATCACGAAAGATTTGCTGCGGTGCACGCAAGAATGCGACAAATGTCCACCGGACCGGAAATACTGGGAGATGGTCAAGCAGGCTCACCGGAACGCCATTGATAAAGTCCACAAAGAGCTTCAAACGGAAGTCATTGGGATCAACCAATTGCTTTCCAAAGTGATGGGAATGGATGGATCCGAGAACCACAAGCCAGCACTTCGTGCCGTCTATGACGGAATCGAAGACCTCGAGTACGACGTCGAATTGGATCAGTTTCGGTCGGCTCGTGATGACATGGAGAATCGTCTGTCGCAAGTCGAGGAAACCTGCAAACAGCCCATTATTGAGATGAAAAAGTTGGAGAAAGACTTTTTCGATCTCTATACCAATGCCAAGGGTGACCTGCCTTATGAGTCTTGGCATCCGGGGATGAAACGCAACCAATTCGCAGCCCTTATGTCGCGTTATGGCGTGCTGATGGATCAGCTTCCCAAGGCGCGGACCACCGAAGCCGCTCAGGCTTGGGGTGACCTACAAAACTCCGTTTCGTTTATCCGCAAGGAATTGACGGAAATGCTGAGCGATTTGGTTTCCAATAAGAAGTTGGACTACAACGCTCAGGCAAAGGAATTCGCACAAAAGTGCCAGGAAGTGATCCTCGCTTGCGATAGCCAGGATTTCCCGATCAACGATTGGAATCCACTCACCAATGCGAAGAACTGGAACAAGCTAACCGTTAGCGGCACGCGTTTGAAAAACGAAACCAAGTTGCTGAAGGACAAAAAGGAGATTGACCTCGCACTTGGTGTTTATGACGACTTGTACGAGATTCTGTGCGAACAAGTTGCCAAAGTGAAGAATCAGAAAGACATCGAGAACATGTTGGCGGGAGACGTCCTGAAGGTTGACGCGCAAATCAAATCTCTCGATGCGGATCTCACTCGCGTCGGTGGTCTTGCTGACACCCATTTGCAGCAGGCGGGATTGGTTCTTCAGGGGGTGAATTGCGAAACGAACGAGCAACGAAAGGGGAAGTGGAACGACATCGATACCTCGTATTTTGAGGTGTCGCTCTCCGACGTCTATGAGAACATCACGCAAGAGCTGCAGCGGCTTAGTAAGGCGATGCCTTGGATGCCCGAGCAGCTGAAGACGGTGGTGTCGCAATTCAGTAATCTGAGCCCCAACTACAGCACTTGTGAGCTCAAGGTTAACAAGGCGTTTGAGTTCTACGAGCAACACAAGGATGAGATTAATAACTTCGATTCGGACATCGATTTGGGAGAACTTGCGGGAATTGGCGCGAACGCGGACAACTTGACTGGGGAGTTCAACCGCATCGGTAATCTTGCAGCAGCGTACATGCTCACGCTCAAAGACTTGGAAGGTGAAGAACTCCGGAACGTCTTCAATCGGCTGGAGCAGAGCTGGAAGCCTGGACCTGGATCAGCCTGGGACGACGCGCTAGAAATGCTCGATACGCTCGAAAACACCTACGAAGAGTTTGAGCAATCAATCAGTTGGATGACGCAGAGTCTGCAGGACGTGAAATCAAAGATTGCGTCGGCTCGGGGTGAAATGGAATTCAAGCAAGAAGACATTGACAGTGCTGTTCAGTTCCTTGACTTGATCCTTCCGCAGATTGGCGACGACAATTTGTCCGAGCCCGACGAAGGTGATGACAACGACGTTGTCAACGACATGGACAAGGTCGAAACACCTGGTGATGACGAGACACCTGGAAATGAAATCGAGATCAACGACGATGAACGTGACGTCGATGACATCGGCGAAGACGAAATCAAGTTGACCGATGAAGAGCTTCAATCACTGAACGTCATCAACCAGAAGATTGCTCAGCTTTTGGAGGCCATCGATAAAGACATCGAGATCGTTCAAAACGAACTCAAGTAGCGTGCCGGAACGTCCGTTTTCCAGCTGGCGAACAAACACAGACACTCGGGATCTTAAGCTATGCCAAGCCAAACGATAAAAGAAGTTGTTCTCAGGATTGAGGACTACAAGAAGGGAATTTCGGAACTCACTGACGATCTAACACCCTTTGCTCATAAAGTTGAATTCAAGGAAGCCGACGATACGGTCAAGCAAATGAACCGCTTGAAGGATCGCCTAGATTCGCTGATCCACTTCACGGATCGGGCGTTGAAAAAACCAGTCAATGAGATCGAGGGTCTCGATAACGACATGGTGATCGACGGCGATGATGAGATTGTGACTGACGATGGATCTGGGAAACTCAGTGTCGAGCAAGAGAATGCCCTGGAAGTCATCGCCAATAAGTTGAATAGCTTGGCTGATCGAATCAAGGACGACATGAACGAGATTCAGTTGGAACTACAAAAGTAGCGACTGCTCATAGATCAGCTCACTCCGCAAGACCCATCCATTTTCACTGAGAGTTCAACATGCCTGGTATCGCAGATATCGTCGATCGGATTTCGGATTACGAGCAAGAGCTCAATGATTTGGAAAATCAACTCGATCCCTTCGACGAGATCGTTGATAACCCCAAGGTCGTCTCAGCGATGAACAAGTTCAATAAGACCAAGGAGGACTTGGCCAACTTGAGAGTGCAGGTTAAGTACGTGGTCGATCAAATGGACCACGAGATGGCAGGCGGTCTGGCTTTGAATATCGACGAAGACCTGCAGATTACTGACGACGGCCAAGATGCTGCCGTCGCTGCAGGCTTGGAAGAAGCGGACCATATGACCAAGAACACCGATAACGGTGATGTCATCATCGAAGATCAAGATGAGATGTATGAACCGCCGGACGAACCGCTCGGTAAAACTCCATTTGAAGACGCATTATACAAAGATGACAGTCTTTACGATGACGATTCTGAAAATGAGCTGGAAGACACGCCTGGAGATCAAGATTCGGCCCCCGCAGAGACTCTGATCCAGAGCGCCGAAGAACAGATCATGAAGGACTTGATCAAATACGTGAAGAGTCAAAACCTGGATCCGAGTAAGCTCCAACAACCGATCGAAGAGAGCTATTACGAGCTGCGCAACGAATTGATGGATCGCGCGAATGACGATGCTGCTCAAATCGAACTGCATATCGACAATATCCTTGCCGACGTTCCAAAGACAATAAGCAACCGACTGCAAAACGAAGTCAATGATGACGTTGAAGAGCCAAGCGAACTCAGCGTCGACAACGAGATTAACGTTGACGATGGCAGCAACGAGGAAGAAGTATTACCTCCTGAGCTTTACAAAGAACTCGATCGGCTGATCGAAGTGCATATTTCCAATCGACTTGGTGGTAGGATCTCGGATCATGACGAAGTTCGCGCCGATATCATTGAACGGATGCGGAACCACAATGATTTGGGCAATTGGCAAAAAGTGGCGGACACATATGTTCGCATGGTCAATCAGAACTATGAGCCAAAGAAAGTGCTGATTGACAATGGGTTCAAATTGACATCCAAGTATTGGAAAGACAGCAAAGGGATGTTCGCCGACACGAAGAAGATTCTCGTAAACGCTTTGGCTGCCTACGAGAAGCAGAAAGTTACGGCAGAAGCCGCGAAGGGATTCGACCGTATTGTTCAGTTCCACTACCTTGAGCGGCACTTGAACAACGTTGAGAGTAAGGCTGAGAAAGTAAAGGCGGGCTTGAATCCAGACCATCACAAAGAATCAAAAGCCGTCTTGGATGGTGTGCCGTTCGCAGTTGCTAAGGCGTTGACATCCGCGCAGAAGGAAGCGGAGCAAGCGGCGAAGCAATTCCAAAGCCTCAGCTATGTGGATGTCGAATCGAATCCTGAAATGCGGCCGCTGTGGCAGGCATTCCTTCGAGATCAGAAGAACATTGCTCACGCGGATCAAGACCACTTCAAGAAGCGATTTTCGCATCCATCGAATGAGCGATCCATCAAGCTGCGCGATTTTGCGGTCGATAAATTGAACCTCCACTTCTCCTATTACGATAAGCTGAACGAAGATATCAATGACGAGCCAGCTTGGCAAAACGTCATGAAAGCCGTTGAGGGACAACTGCTCAAGGCGTTTCCATTGCCGTTCTTTGAGTTCATCGTTATCCATGCGAAACAACGTGCAGCGAAGATGTAGTCTTCATCACATGTGTAGCCTGGTTCGTTTCTGGGCAGGAGTGCGAGCCGTCGATAGCGTTTCGAAGCTATGGGTGGCTCACACGATTTCAAGCTCGGTTCGTGTTTCAATTGCCTACCCCAGTTGAGAACCCACGCAGCTTTCAGTATCGTCGGATTCTCTTTTTCATCCGACTCGCCCTCGATGCTTGAACTGCTTCATGGCGGGTCAACGTGTGACCTTCCATCACTGAGAGATCATGAAGTACCAGATGAATTTTGGCATGATGCCGCCGGCGGGCTCGCCAGCGACATCTGGATGTTTTCGAATTGCCATCCTGGGTGATTTCTCCGGACGTGCCAATCAAGGCAAGCTTGAAACGGGTGATGCACTGGCGTCCCGCAAGCCACTCCGCGTTGACGTGGATAATCTGGACGAGTTGATCGAACGTCTGGATGTTCAGTTACACCTGCCCATCAGCGACGATGGTGGAAGCGTCAAAGTCCCGATCACCGAGATGGAGTCGTTTCATCCCGATGAGCTGTATGAAAACCTGGAGCTGTTCAGCAAACTCTCCGGATTGCGGGACAAGCTGGAAGACACCTCCACGTTTCCGGCGGCATCCAAAGCGATCCAAAAACTACTTGGTACCGCGGCAGTTGATAAACAGGCGCACCGTCGAAAGGCTTCGCGTGGATCAGCGATTCCAAACGCCAAAATGTCCGACTTTGCGTCTCTTGTGGGGCGTGAATCGGCAACAGCAGAGACGCCCGTCAATAGCCTCGTCAAAGGGTTGATGCGATCACACATTGTTCCTGAAGCCGATCCGGCTCAAGATCAAATGGTCGCAGTGATCGACGAAGCATTGTCTGATGCGATGCGTCGCGTACTCCACGACCCGGATTTTCAAGCACTCGAGTCCGTCTGGCGCAGCATCGAATTACTTGTGCGTCGATTGGAGACCGACTCAAGCCTGCAAATCGTTCTTTACGATATCACGGCCGAAGAAATCGCTGCCGACTTGAGTGCGACCGATCAATTGGAAGAGACGGGGCTTTACAAGCTTTTTGTTGAGCAACCCAAACTCGACGCGCAGCAGGGTGCGTTGTCGGTCTTGATTGGCAATTACACGTTTGATCAAACGCCACCCCATGCGGATCTACTGGGGCGGATTGCAAAGATTTCGGCGGCTGCATGCGCACCGTTTGTGGCAGCCGTTAGTAACGATTGTCTGAAACGCGCTAATCCTGAAGATATTCCGCCGGTGGTGACGGAGTCTTGGGATCAGTTGCGGGCGCTACCCGAGGCAGGGTATCTCGCTTTGACGACGCCGCGTTTTATGTTGCGTTGGCCGTACGGCAGCAAAACCGAACCGATCGATTCGTTTGAGTTTGAAGAATTCACGCGTAAGAGTGGCGTGGGTGGCATGCTGTGGGGGAATTCTGCATTCCTCGCCGGTTTGCTGTTGGGCCAGACGTATCGAAACGATGGGTTGAGTTCGATGAAGTTAGGCTCGATCCTTGGTGTCGATGACCTGCCCTTCTACTATTACACCGATGAGCACGGTGATCAGATCGCGTTGCCATGTGCCGATCGATTGTTGTCCGAGCGGTTGGCAGCCTACGTGATGAGTCAGCGATTCCTGCCGGTGCTCGCCATTAAGGGTCAACCAGAAGTACGTTTGGGCGGGTTTGGTTCGCTGTCCGGGCAACCTCTCGCTGGTCCTTGGGCACCGCTCAACGTTGAAGGCGGTGCTGCGACACCCGCGGCTGCTCCGTCATCGGCTGGCGCAAGTGAAGCCGCTTCAACGGGAGATGATGAGTTAGATGATCTACTGGCTGATCTGGATGCGCTCGATGGAGATGATCCTCCGGCCGAAGAAGCCAGTCCGGGCGAAGAAGCCAGTTCAGATGACTCGGACGATGATGATGACTTAGATGCCTTGTTGGCAGAGCTTGGTGGCGATGATGATGAAGCGTCCGATGGCGATATGGACGACGATCTCGCGGCGCTGCTGGATGATCTGTAGAAGTTTGTTCGGTGCGAATAGAAGATTCGCGACGGCTCGTCGTGCGTTTATTGAAATCTGTCGCAGCACACCCTGCGTTATGACGATCTGCCGCGTACTCGAAGCCAACGAGTCCAACGAGCTGCATCAATCTTCGAGTCGGACGACACCGTCAGTGTCGGGCGATCCGCCTGGCCTCATCCAGTACGGTGGTCCGCGTCACAACGCGACTAATACACCAGCGTGATGTGTTGCTTCATCCGTAGAATCGCGTCGTTCATCATTTTGACGATCGATTTACGGCAGAGTGCGGTCGCGTCGTAGAGGTCATTGACCGCGTCGTTGTAGATTTCCAAGCAAACCTTTCGCTTTCGTTCGTCTGTTTTGTTTTCTTTCTTCTTCAATTCAGCATAAGCCTCTGCTGTCGCTTTGTTCGCTTTTACGTAAGCCTTGCGTTCACGTGACGAAATGTTGATGTCCTCGAGGTACTTCTTGTGGAGAGCCATTAGCTTCGGCCCGTCACGTCCAACTTTCTGAGAATCACGCATGAAGTTAAAGCTTTCCATCGTGAACTCTTTGTCACTTTGGGCTTCCAAAGCTTTCATGCCGCCCGGGACGGATCCGATGGTTCCAGAGCTGATTTTACCGACGACTTTTGCGTTGTGATCCTTGACGTACTGCTTCAGCGCTTTGTTGACCGCTACGATCTCTTTCTTCAGCTCACCTTCAACATTTTTGATCGCCAGACTGCAGGTTTTGACATTCTTAATGCAGTTGTTCATCAGCTGTGCCGCCTGTTTGTCGCAGGGCGCTTTGAGCAAGTTCTTTTCGAGGGGGTCCAGACCACGGACGTGGCTTTGCAGGTTTAGCCGCTCACTCTTCTTGCTGATTTTGGGGCCGAAATTCTCTTTGAAATACTTCTCGGTCAGTGGAGCCTTCATACGTCATTCTCGGGCAGACAGAGTGCTTGAGGTTGCATCGACGGAGTATACCATCGTCCGATAGAAAGACGCGTGCTTGATCAGGTGATCGCGCATCCAGGAGGCCCTATTCTGGAAAAACGCGTCATGCAGATGCGGCTTTGCCCGGGAGCATTCGCCGGAATCTGGTTCCGCCTGGAGCCTGCGGGAGAAATGCTTAGCGACGGTGGATCGGTGGGTCGCCTCGAGGCTTTCCGCTCGTTATTCTTCCTCCTTCAGGAGCTTCGGCTCGGTCACATGTCCCGGAAACTACCTGGTTGATCTAGCACGTGAACGTGACGCAATCCGATTCAAACGATGATCCGCAAAATCAGCTTTCGGGGCTGAGCCGGATCGTGGCTTCTCGCCTGTTTCAGATGTTCATTCTGGCGATGATCTTGATCGCAGCCATTTTGGTGGGACTAGAAACGTATCCGTCGATCGAATCGAAATATGGTGGAGTGATCTCCCAGCTGAACGAAATCATCCTCTGGATGTTCGCGATCGAGGCCGCCCTAAAGATGGGCCAGCATGGCAGACACTTCTATCGGTATTTCCAAGATCCGTGGAATGTTTTTGACTTCTTAATCGTTGTCATTTGCTTCCTGCCGATCGATGCCACGTACGCGGCGGTGCTTCGGCTGGCGAGAGTGATGCGTGCGCTACGTTTGTTGACGGCCGTGCCCAAGCTGCAAGTGTTGGTCGGCGCGCTACTGCGTAGCATTCCTTCGATGGGTTACATCGGACTGCTGTTGTTTTTGAACTTTTACGTGTACGCAATCATTGGTGTGTTTCTGTTCCGAGATAACGATCCAGTTCACTTTCAGGATCTGCAGATTTCGTTTCTGACGCTCTTTCGCGTGGTGACACTCGAGGATTGGACGGATGTGATGTACATCCAGATGTACGGCTCGGATGTTTATCCTTACGACAACATTTCAGGGATTGAACCGTCTCCGGAAGGCCAACCGATCGTCGGAGCACTCTACTTCGTAAGCTTCGTGTTAATGAACACGATGATCGTATTGAATCTCTTCATCGGTGTGATCTTAAACAGCATGGATGAAGCAAATGCGGAGAAGCTTGACAAAGAAAAGAAGAAGCGCCGTGTCGATGGTTCCTCGACGGATGAAGAGCTCGACCTGGCAATCAAACAGATTGATCAGTTGTCACGCCAGCTGTCTGATCTGCGAGCGAGGATGAAAGCTTCGCAGTAGCTCACAGATTGCTCAGGCTGTTGCCGCGGCAAAGCCTTCCTTGAGCGCTGCCATCGGGCAAACCATGCACGGCGACAAGGCGATGTTCAAGCCAAACGGCGCAAGCTGTGCCGCTAGTGTTGCGGCAAGGTTAAGACTGCCAAGATCTGGCAATAGGCTCAGCGAAAACTTGGCTCCAAAACCGATACCTGCGGCCACTGACATAGCGGCGCTCATCGACGCGGAGGCTGAAGCGGCAGCTTGCAGAGACGCGCTCGCGGATGCACTCAGGGCAGCGTTCAGACCTAGGTTGAGACTTCCAAGACCCGCAAGAGCATCGAACAAGGGGGCCAACGCGGCAGCCAACAATTGGGCTGCGTTTGGTAACATCAAATTGACATTGAATGCCGCCGAAATTGCCGCGAGTGTTCCCAACCCGGCCGATAAGGCTCCTAGTTGACCGAGGTTTACGGTCAGACCGGGCAAAGCAAGTTTCGCCGCCAGACTTAATGCGGCGTTCAGCTTCGGCAACGCGCCCGACAATGCCAAATTGATCCCCAATGCGCTGGCGGCCAGGCCCAATCGAGCGTGAAGGGCCAAGTTCAGTGCTGCTGACGCTGACGCGGACAAACTTGCCGACGCGGAAGCGGACAGGCTCGCCGAGGCCGAAAGCGCGGCTTGGAGTGCCGCACCAAGTCCGGGCATGCCTAAGCTCAGGCCGAGTGACAGGTTCAACGCACTGTTGAACGACAGCAGTTCACCAAGGAATGCAAGAAGTTCAGCAAACGGGGCTAAGAGATTCAACGCCGGCATCATCAGTGATGGAAGCGACGCATTCATCGATTGAATCGCGAGTGCGAATTGAGCCGACGCGTTGACGGAAAAGGGACTAATACCCAGTGCGAGAGAAATGTTGGCAAGGGCTTCCAGCTGTGCGACCGCACTGGCAGACAGCGATGCACTCAGATTGGCGCTTGCCGCTAAACTTGCCATCGCGCTGACCGAGGCAGCGGCCGAAGCACTCAGCCCAATGCCCCCCAGGCCCATTGTCATGGGAGCTAACTGAATGGGCGGAATCTCTGGAAGTAAATCCATTAACGCCGCCAGCGGCAGCATTTTGAGATTCCCGAGCGATGTTGCGGCGCCGGTACTGCAAAAGCAACCCATGAATCAACCACCGATCATGACGTTGAATTGGCCCATCACGACCGTACCGCCGTGCGCGCAGGTGTCGCCGACACGCGCTGCAGGCTTGTTGCTTAACAAGACGGTCGCTGACCCTTTCACGATCGTGTCGGGCGGTCCCGTGCAGGTGCACATGGACCCGGCCGTCGCAGCGGGCAGTTTGGCAATGAGCACGGTGGGAGCCCCCGGTGATGAGATCGGTCCGCCGACATGCGGCTTGGGATCGGCAAGGGGGCAAACATGATTATCGGTCACGCGTGCGGCTGGGGGCATTTTCGTTTTCCTCGTTAGATTTTTTTAGGTACGAGCGTGCTCACGATTCGGGCGCATTTTCGCGAGAGGATTCGATTGGTGTTTGATCGGAAGCGTTGTTGATATCCGGTGAAGGCGCGCCATCATTCGAGCCTGAATCATTCGTAGCTTCTGCATCGGGTGCGCCAGTTGCTCCATCGTCTGGAGTCGATGGTGGAACGACTCCATTATCCGGTGAGGGCTGATTACCGTTTCTCATAAAGTCGATCTGTCCGCTGACGAATTCGAGAGTTTCACGAACGGCTTGATTGTTCGGTGCACGTTGCTTTAAGTCCGTCAAAATCGACTCAGCTTGCTGAAGCGTACCAAGTGAAACCTCCGGTGGTTGTCGTTCGGCAACGCTCACGTAAACACTCGCCAGCGCGAACAAGTATTCGAGCTGTTTGGGATCACCTTCGGAGAATTGAATCAACTCATTTAATATTCTTGAAGCTTCAGACAACGACTGAAAAGCTTGTTCTGTTTCTTGCTGCTGTCCCATCGTTAACAACAGGTTTGCGAGTCTGAATTGATATTCCGTGACTCCTGGTATCCGGTAGAGCAGATCCTGAAACGTGCTAGCAGACTTCTGGAAGCTCTCGGCCGCTTTCGCGAATCCTTCCGTCTCCGCTTTCAATTCACCCAATGATTGATTGACGACACCGAGGCGATAGCTGTCGTCCAAGTCTTTCGTTTGAGCGACCAGTTCTTCGAATGTGCTTGACGCAAGATTGAGTTCTTTTTCCGCTTCCTCAAAATTGCCTTCTTGCAAAAAGATAAATGCCAGGTTGTACGAGCCTTTTGCCAGATCGCGTTTAATCTGCTCATTGACGTCAGAATCGGATCGTTTCTCTTTTCGAATCGTCTGAGCTTGATTGACCAGCTTCATCGCTTCGTCACTTGCGCCCGTCTGCTGCAACGACAGTCCGAGGTTCATTAGTGTGTTGGCATGCGTTCGCTGATACTCGGCGTTATCCGGATAGTCGGCCGCGAGCTGTGCTCGAATCTTGAGGGCTTCGCGATAGGAGTCAATCGCTTGGTCCGTTTTCTCCTGCTTGTCGTTGGCGCGTCCGATGGCATTGAGTGTGTTGCCCAATTCGGCTCGGAGCTGCGGGTCGCTGGATTTTTCGGTCAACGCTCGTAATTCTTTTTCCGCCTGTTGGTAGAACGCCAACGCTTCAGCTGGCGATTCGGCCTCTTCAGTGATCTTGCCGACGAAGTACTTGGTCAAACCGATTTCGCGTTTCAGGTTTCCGCCCGGATCATCTTCTAGAAACCCTTGGTAGTACGTCAGCGCTTCGTCGAGTAGTTCGCCACGTAACTGTTCCATTCCAGGTTGTTTCAACAGCACGTCTTCGCTGACGACCGTGAAGAATTTGTCGACTGCTTCTCGAGCGAGTTTGCGATTGCGTTCGGCCGTTTGGTACGCGCTGGTGAGCATCAGGACGCTTACGATCAGCACCGTGATGATCGAAACCGTTGCGATAAACGCACTGCCGACAATCGAGCGATGGCGTCTCATCCATCGTCCGACGCGAGCGGACAACGGAGCGCGAAACGCAGTTACCGGTTCGTCGGCCATCCAGCTGGACAGATCCCGCGCGATCTCATCTGCAGATTGGTAACGCGCGTTTGGATCCAGCGACATCGCCTTCAGGCAGATCGCTTCGAGTGGCTTGGGGATAGAAGAATCGACTTGTCGAGGTCGAAGGAAACTGCCTGTTCGTACCGATTGGAGAATGTCTTGAAGGGTCTGGCCGGTGAAGGCTGGTTTACCGGCGAGAACTTTATAGAGCATCGCACCGAGGGCGTAGATATCGCTGCGGGAATCGACGCGATCGAGTTGACCGGTTGCCTGCTCGGGACTCATGTACTGCGGTGTCCCGAACGCTTGACCCATCTGTGTCGCTTCGAAGTCATTGCGAGCGGTGTCTTCGGGTAGCCCCGAACGATCCAGTTCTGCTGAATCATCCAGTCGCTTCGCCAGTCCCCAGTCGACGACCAACGTCTCGCCATAGCGACCGATCATTACGTTGGCAGGTTTGAGGTCACGATGGATAACACCGCGACTATGCGAGTAAGCCATCGTGTTGCAAACGTCGACCATTTGTCCGAGCAATTCGCGCAAGGTCAGTGCGGCGATCGGATTGGCGTGGCCTCCGTCGGTATGAAAGTCGCGAATCACATCATCCATGCTTGCCCCTTCGATGAACCGCATCGCGTAGAACGGGCGGCCATCTTCGGAATTGCCAAGTGCATAAATAGGCACGATTCCAGGATGCTCCAACGAACCGGTCACTTCGGCTTCGTAAACAAACCTCGCCTGATTGCTCTGATTCTTGGCGCAATCCGATAGGATTTCTTTGACGGCGACATCACGACGCAAGTCGCGATCACGTGCGAGAAAGACTTCGCCCAGTGCGCCCTTCGCATACGACTTCAAACGAACGAAACGATCTCGATTGCCAAAGTCATAGTGTTTGGGACCTCGTGAGTCGTCCGAGTCCGCAACGGTATCATCACTGCTACTGCGGACCGTCTTTTCATCTTTCGTGGTTGTCTCTTGCCCGATCGGTTGGGTACCGACCGAATCGGTTCCCATGACGACGGTGTCTTCGTCTTTTTCGGCGCGGACGGTTTTCTCTTTTACCGTATCTTCGCGGACGGTATCTTCCCGAACGGTATCTTCCCGTACGGTGCCTTCCTGAATGGTATCTTCCCGTACGGTACCTTCCCGAACGGTATCCTCTTTTACGGTCGCTTCGTCATCGGTCTGCTGGGGACTGTTCGCTCCATTGGATGAAGCCGTGTCAGCAACGACGACGGGCGTGGTCGGTGGTTGATTGGGAGTTTGTTCGGAAGCTGACTCCACTTGTTCGCGCGAAGGGAGCATCGACGCGATCATGGATGTTTCGTCATGCGACATCACGCCTTGTCGCATGAGCACCGCACTCAGCTCTTCCGAGCCGTCTTCCCATTCATTGATTGCCGTGATCAGTTGCTCACCGCCGACGTAATACATCCGTAGCGCGAGCAGTCCGAACTGCAAGTCATATTCGTTGATACATTGCATAAGTCGATTCTCCCATGGCGATAAGTGCCTGGCGAACAACGACGGTTAGATTCGATTTTTGCCAACGCTTCGGAATCTGGATCCGGCACGTTGGAATCCTGCGGCCAACAGACTCTCTGAGAAAAGGCAGGCTTCGACGGGGCGCCGGAGGATGTTGGCTACCAATAGAGCCAGCGTTGACCGAGAAAATAGATGATGGCCGCAACACCGATCAGTGTTGTGAGGATGCCTATCCCGGCCAGCAACCTTACTCGGCGATCCTCGCGTTTAGCCTGCTCAGTCCACTCGAGCAATTCCTGTTCATCTGACAGTTTATCGAGAACGCCGCGAATAAACGCCTGGCGATCGGGAGAGTTGCCTGTCGCGGTGAAGTAACATCCGCTCATCAGCAATGATTGGTCATTATCGCTAAATACCCGTACCAGCAGTCTTTCCAAGCGAGACTGCAAGGAACAGCGAACGTTACAGAGTAATTCGTACAGGCTCGAGTTCCCCGGTTTTGAAAGTGAGTCTTTTTCTCGGAATAGCGTGTAGATCCAATCTTCGTACGCACCGACAACGTGTGATGTGAACGAACGCATTTCGGCTTCGCTGCAGACGGTCGCGACGTCGAAGCGTTTCCCAAATCGTTGCCAAATCGATCGCTCGGATCCGACGCGACGAATCAGTTCTCGGAAACCCGCTTCCGCTTCCATGCCGGTCACCATGGCCGTCACGGGGCATCGCAATCGTGTTTCTTCACAGATGGTTTTTAGGTCAGCGGAAACGGCTCGCTCGACTTCTGGCAAGACATCCTCACCTGCCGTTAACACGCGATGAGGCAGCATCACCAAAACACCGTTAACGGGACTCAACGGAGCACGCGTGGTTCGGATCTTGCGACACAGATACGAGAGTCTCTCTAGTTCTTCGGTGGATTCACTGGACGAAATCGATCGCACGTTCGCGGGAGCGGCGTTGGGGGCTTCCGTTGGCTTTGTCGTATCAAGCGAATCGACTGCCGTGGACATCGCAAGTGTTCCTTCGACACCCGTCGTTGGGCTGGTAGCGGGCGCGGCTGTGGGCGTGTCGCTGACCTGACGCCATTGGTCCGCCATGATTGTGCCTTCCACACCGCCAGCAGCCGGCGCGGCGTTGGAGATGACATCCGATGGACCGATCAGAGATTCTCCTGCGGCTGGTTCACCTGCTGCCAGCGGTGTCGCCAAACGGCTCATCCAACCAACGTCCGTGGCGTACAGGTAGATGGCTTGCGGCGTGACGTACCAATGCAGCGCAGCCGGACCGGATGGAACGGCGGCGGCTCGGTATTCCATGTGGGCAGCGGAGTGAATAGCGATCTCCTGTCGATGGCTTTCCGAACCGACAATCAAAAACAGAGGCACCGAATCAATGGGCACACCAGCGGCTTGTAACGCTGCTAGCCCTTGAGACCACGCGTAATCAATGTCGGAATACCGCGAGCTTGGACCATCAAGCCATAGTTTGATCAGTCGATGAAGCACAATCGGGATCGCGATCACCAGAATCACCTGGGCCGCGATCCGCCACCAAGACATCGAATGCCGCCAAGGAACGTTCTTGGGATCGAAGTAGAAAATCGTCCAAACGACACCTACCAGGATCACCAAAAAGACAAACATCAGGCACGACGCTCGCGCGGCGGAGCGTTCGCTTCGATATTGGGCTAACGGGTCGCCGCTGTTGGGATGACGTCGATCCCCTTGAGCCGCCGGGCTCTCCTTGGATGCGTCGGCGGGCGCTGCTCCTCCAGCTGCATCGGCACCTCCGGCCCCGGGAACGGCGTTTTCCTCCGCGGCCAGGTTTTCTTTACCGAACGGATCGGTGACGGCGTTCTTCGCTTCTTGTGCCTGCACTTCCCAGTCGCCCGTCGTTTGCGATACCTCTGCGCCACGTGACAACATATTCGTCGCCCACATGTCCAGAAATCCGAGTCCCGGAATCCAGGCGAGTTGGCGTAGAAAGGTGGCAATCACATACATCACGATTCCGTCAGCTGGCGGATTCCATCACAGTGCATAACAAAGGATCGCGGTGGACACGGCAATCGCGGAAAAGACCCAAGGCCATACCGCACGTTCACGCCGGGCTCGCGGTGGTGCGCCGCCGACCGCACGCGGGACTTGCTGCATGATCGGACGACCGCTTCCTAATCGAATTCCAATCGCTGTTTGCTGTGCCCAACTATCGAGATCTTCTGGAAGTCCCGCCGATTGAATCACAGGTCGAGCCAACTGAGGATCGTCGTAGAAACCTCGAAATCCCAACATCACGCAAACATAAAAGACTTCCAATGCATCTCGCTGAGACAACCCGGATGCCTCTTTTGCTTTAACAAAGAACATCTCGTAGCAGTTCCGAGTGCTGAATAACTCCATTTCCAGAACGTTGTTACTCCACCACTCTTTTCCACCCCAAGGAGCTTCGACCAGCATCTCGTCGATCCAGGCGACCAAGCCATATCGGGCAAGATCCCACTCCGGGTTGGAGCCCAGTCGTGCGTCCGCCTCGGAAAGCAAGGCACTGATTCGAACACGCTCTTCCTTGGCATCGGGTTCTTTCCCAGCACTGATGGTGTCGAGCAATCGCACCATGTGGAGAAAAACCGGATCAACCGCGAGCGCGAAATTCGGTGTCATGACTCGTTGGGTACCGCAAACAACGCGAATTGAAGAGGCACTTTTCGGCCTAAGGCGCTGACGACCAATTGTCGCTCACCTTGCAGTTTGTCGAGATTCAGGATCAGCGAATCCTTCAATCGGATGGCGAGCGATTGTGTTTGTTGCACATCTCGCCACGCCGGTGATCCATCTTGTTGGACTTGGTAATAAAGCCAGTCTTGTCGGTTGGGCAAAGCACGCACGGAACGATTCAGTGGGTCCAGTTTTACGCCCTCTGCGCGACGCTTGAAAAGGATCTCCACCTGGCGACTGCTGCCGAACTTCCAATCAAGTTGCCCCGGCGACAGGAGGTCTCGACATTCAGCTTCTGTCAGGTCGCCTTTGTCAACGCCGACGAACCATTGCCAATCGGAGTTAAACCAACGTGGTTCCAAAGACACCTGCATTCCCATGCCTACGCCTTCGAAGAACCGTTGCTCAAACTGGAAGTCTCGCACACCGTGAATGATCTTTTCAATTTCGATCTTTACCCACTGAAAAATCCTTGCGAGGTCTTCGTGGTCGTAACGGGGATACTCCGCGAGGTGACGCTCGGGCCGAAAGATCGCTAACGATCCCAAGATACGACACAGTTCCAAATAAGCAGCAAACGGATGGACGCCTTCGGCGAAAGCCAAGATCGACAGAGTCCCGTAAGCCTCATTCAGTTTTTCTAACAAGCTGATGCGGTCCGCATCACCAGGCTCTCGCGTTTCCCGGCCGACACCGCGATTGCGAATCTGTTGACTGAGCACGTCAATCTTCTGCCCCACAATGTCATAGATCGACCGAACGATGTCGCGTCCAAGACCCTTCCAGGCCTGAATCGACAAGACCGGAGGGATATACGAAGCATCAATCTGCGGCGACGCTTCGCCTTCTCCCGCACGCGTTAGCTGGGCAATCGGCAGCAATTCGTAGCCGGCCAGATCTTGCGTCGATAAGACGATGCGAGCGTTGAGCATGCGGAATTGAATATCCGCCGAGCTGGTATCACGATTCTCGTCATCGGTGGAAAGACCAACATCGCGATAGCGAGCGTGGGGGTGGCTGCCTTCGATGTCGATGTTCGATTGACCACTCTTTAGACGCGGAACGCCCAAATAGACGCGGATCACATTCTCCGAATCGAATGCTTCTTCTAACTCGGCGGATACTGACGTCTTCTGGTCAGCTTTCAGATCAACTCGATCCGGTTCATTCCCCGGTCCCAGCTGAATCAACGTTCCGTCACGTAGTCGCGCGTCGAGACGTTGGATCTCAAATTGGTGGTTTGCTAGGGCATCCTGGCTGAATTCCAACGCATGGATTCCATAGGCATAGGGTGCATCCCAACGATGCGATACCGACTGACGCTCCAATTGATGGCGTTCAGCGGCTTGAAAGTGTTGTGGCCTCAGAAAAAGGCCTTCGTACCAGTGAACGGGTAGATTCTTCATCTTTTGGAATCTTTTGGACGTTGGTACCGGAGACCAGGAGGCACTAGAACCCGCAAAAATGCAGGCGAATCGTAACATCGATAGCAAATTGGGTAAACCTGATCTTGGGATTCCGCCGTGCATGTACCGGAATCGTCCATCGAAAATCAAGCGGAACCCAGGAATAACCGATACCAACGTTGGAATGGGTTCAATCGATACAACACGCGCAATTCGTATCTTTTCACAACTTCCAGCAATCCGAACCTCGTGACATCTCGTTTTCACGGACGCAAACCGCTTTATGCGGTGCCACTAGCAGCCATCGCGCTGCTTATTTTCGCGCGCCCGGGGATCTCGACGTCCGGACCCATCGATGACGCCAACGGCTCACCCGGGGCGTACGATTCGCGACGTGAAACTCAACCGTACAAGCAGACGCGAGAAGTATCGGAGAATCCCGTCGCGCAGGCTGCCTACTTGGTGGACGAACGCGACCCATCAGGGGCCCTGCAGCGTCAGACGTTCATTCAGCGGGCGAGTGTTTTTGACGATCCGATCGATCCGGCGCCCTTCGCTGGACGGTTGCAACTCGTCACCCATGCCGAGACGCTCCGCCTTACCGAGCGACCCGCTGGCCAACGTCGGTCGATCGTTCGAGAGGCACCGATCATTCAAGACGCATCGGTCGCAGGTGGTGTTGTGCAGTGGTCCGAGTCGATTCGCAGTTTGGGCGACTCGGGACTAGAGCCGACCGAAACCGTAGGCTCTCGGCTGGTCGAGGTGCCAACGATCGATTTCGTTCCAATCGCTGAGCGACCATGGACCGCCACTCAATCGCTTCCCAGTCCGGTTCGGGAAGACAATTCCAATCGATCGGTTTTGTTGGATTCGGGACTCGCTGAAGGGGTCGATGAATTCCGCCCGATCGCTGAAGAGCCAAACGAACCGGACTATTCGCAATCGTTGTTTCGACGATTCTGGAGTCGATTCCGAGTTCGAACAGATGCAAACGACAACGGGGCTGACGAGCTCGGCGAGAGTGGATCAGATGCCTACGCGTCTTCTACTCGGCGAACGAGTCTATTTCCCTTTGTCTTGGGAGTTCCATCGCAAGCAACGCCATCGCTCGATGACGGATTGCTTGATGCCAGCTTGTTGGATGCCAATTGGTACCAGGCTGAACGCCGTGATACCGTGCGATTCGATACCGCGAGTGTCGTTGTGGGCGTGCCATCTGATGAACTGATCGACGACGGGATGATCGGATCCAATTCGATTCCGTTGGCAAAGGTGACGGAGGCTCCCGTCGAACAGCCCTACAGCGACTCCTTGCTCAAACGTGCAACTCGCTCGAGGGCAAGTCACGATCCGACTTCGGAATTGCATGACGAAGTGAATCAGCTTGCCATGAATTGGATGCCCGGCGCGACGCCAGATAAGCCAGAGCAGCCAGAGATGACCGATTCTCTGCTGCAGAGAATTCTGCGTCGCCGGCAAACGGATCCATCCGATGCTTCCGAGGCGATTGCATCGAACGAGTCAACTCCGGTGTTTGAAACGGTCAGCCCCGAAGAGGTATCGATCGGCATCGGTGTGCCCGCCAATACCGTCCCCGTTGAATCAGTCGTCCCCTTCGAATCGGTCGTCGTCGAAGCACCACCTGCGAATCGCGATCACTCCGATTCGATACTTCGGCGGATCTTTGGACGTGGCGCTGCGAGAACCGCTGACGCATCGGGTGCTGGCGATACGGAGCTGCCACCGATTCCTACGATCGTTGCGAATCCCGATGTTTCGGATGCGATTGCTTCAAACGCTCCTGCTGCTTCGAAAGCTGGACCAAGCGACGGCTTTTCCGATTCGCTGATCCGACGCGCGTTGGGCGAACGGCGAGCAGCGGCGCGTCGTCATGAAGCGAATTCCGTCCCCAGCCAATCGCCCGACAGTGTGTTGCTCGCGGAGAATCGAAGCGACCAAGATCCAACGGCCGACGGCACGAGCGAGATCGCATCGACGGAAAAGACCTCGATCTTTGACATCGTGCGAGCTTCCATGGAGCAGCCCGTGGAATCGAAACCTGTAACCGCCGACGGTTATTCGGATTCCTTGGTTCAGCGTGTTCTCCGTCGCAATAATCGCGAAGAACCTGCGTCCGAGTCGGTCGATGGAGCGATGGATGATACGGTCAGCTCAAAACCGAGTCGTATAGCCAGCGACGATCCGTATTCCGATTCGCTGATCAAACGAATCGCGGGCTCGCGCAAGCCAAAGGCTAAGCCGGAGTGGAACAGTTGGGCCGTCGAGAATCCCAATCGTTATTCCGATTCGCTGATCAAACGTGTCTTACCGGAAAGAGCATCTGCACCGCCAACGGCACCGCTCTCGACGCCTACCGATCAAATCGCTCAACAAGTTGGGCCAACGAACCAGCCGGAGTTACAAGGCGACTCGATTGCTGCGGTCTTGCCATCGTCAGAGCCCGACAGCGAAATCGAATTGCCAGCGATTCCTGAGACGATGGACGCAACCGTTGCATCGATGCGTCAAACTTCGGAACCGGAAGACGCTGAAGAGCTGCCCAAGAGCATTTTGGCCGATGACAGTGATGAGACCTCCGAGCCGAGCAGCATTTTGGCCGAGGAAATGAATGCCGAGGACAGCTTGGATCTCGCTCCGCCGCTATTCGACGACTTGGTGCAAGAGTCGATCGTGATCAATCAGATGCCCGTGATGAATCACTATCCTTCATGGCATCCAAAGTCATGGTTTAAGTGGAAGCGATGCCGAGGCCTCAATGACTGTGCTTGCGAGATTCCGAGAGGCGGGATTGGACGCGAACGCGTCATGCATGCCCCATTTGAGGTCGACACCACCCAGCCGATGAATCAGTACCGATTCGGTCTCGATCTTGCCTACAACCATCAGTCACCCAACCGTGCCGAGTACCTTTGGGCTTCGCCACTACTCGGTCCGACGGCGCAGGAGACTTCGGCCGACTATCAAGATTTTCGATTCATGTTCGAGCTAGGCACCGAATGGTTGTCCGTTGCAACGGAGATCCCGATTCGAGGAATGAATCCGGCCGTGAACCCGAATCATGCCGGCCTGGGTGACATGAACATCACGACCAAGACTCGGCTTCTCAACGGCGATAAATGGCAGTTGACTCAGATCCTGCGGACTCACCTCAACACGGGCTCGCCCGCTATGGGACTGGGAACGGGGCACGTTTCGATGGAACCGGGATTCCTGGCTCGCTACAAGATCAACGATTCCAACTATCTGCACGGATCGATCAAATACTGGGTGCCGATTGGCGGAACGCCCGTGTTCGCAGGCGAAGTCCTCAATACGGGCATCGCTTGGAGTTATCTGCAGATCGATCGTGATGATATTGCGGTGATTCACGTGGCGGAATTCGTCAACTGGATCGTTGCCCAGGGTCAGGAGACCATTCCGGGTGTGGGAGATACCAGTGTCGACGGCGACACGATCTACAACCTGTACCTAGGCACGCGGCTCGTCCACGATGCCGGTGGCGACCTCGGTTTGGTGGAATACGGGGTGAACTGGGGGACTTCGCTAAGCCAGACACGCTGGTACGAGAACCTCGTTCGATTCGAAGCCCGTTTCTCTTACTAACCCTGTATTAATCGAGTCGCAACGATCGGGTAGACTTTTTACGGGGTTTTTGTACGGCAATCCCGAATTCCAGCCGCGTCTTCTGTGAGTCGATCTCAACGAGTCGAATCATATGGCATACTTCTGATTGCGGTCGGATGACCCGACTGGATCGTTTGGTACGCCTTGCCCTAATCGTTTAGTCAACGAGAGACGAGCGTTTCCTTACAAGAAACTGGACAACATGACGCTTGACGTTTCATCTCTTCTAACTGCCGTTTCCGATGAGGAACCTAGCGGTCCGGATCTGGAATACGATCCGGAATTCAGCGAATTGGAACAGGCAGCTCGCGGGAAGCCCGAACAGCAGTACGGCGAGACCGTCATCGAAGCCGAAGACCCGGACTGGAAAACGGTTCGGCGACTTGGGCTGAACCTGCTCAAACGCACGAAGGACTTTCGAATCGCGATCCAGGTCGGGAACGCCTGCTTGTTCCTGGATAATCTTGATGAATTCCGCGAGGTCATCGAATTGGCGGCCGGCTATATCCGAGACTTCTGGCCGAGCGTCCATCCCGCCCTCGATGAAGATGATGACAACGATCCGACCGAACGCATCAATGCGATTGCTTCCATCCAGGATCCCGAGGTCACGCTCAATCTGCTTCGCAACGCGACGTTGATCTCGCTGCCCGGTGTCGGAGCGGTTTCGTATCAGGCGATCCTGATTGCCCGTGGTGAGTTGTCACCCGAAGAGGGCACCGAAGGGATGAAAGAAGCGACCGTCGACGGGATCTTTCAAGACTGCTCTCTCGATGAACTCAGAGAGACCAAGGGCTCTTTGAGCGCGATCTGTGACGGTCTTGAGCAAATCGAATCCTGCTTGACCGAGCAAGTGGGAATGTCGAGCGCTTTGAATCTTGAACCGATTCGGCATCTCGCATCAGCCATCGACCATGCAGTCGACATTTATTTGGAACGGCGTGATGCGGGATCCGATTCTGAGTCGTCCCAAGAAGAGGCCGGCGGCGATTCGGATGCTGGTTCCTCTGGAGAGTCCGTTGCAGTTGCCACCCATCATGGCGAAATCCGCGGTCGAGAAGACGTCATTCGAGCGATCGATCGCATATGTGAGTACTACGAAAAGTACGAGCCCTCCAGTCCGTTGCCGTTGCTGCTCAATCGCGCGAAGCGTTTGGCAACAAAGAGCTTTATGGAAATCATCCGTGATTTGACGCCGGACGCACTCGACCAAGCGACGTCAATCGGTGGTGTGAAATCCGACTCCGACTCGGAGTCGGAAACCGATGATGACGAGTACTAACGAAGACTATCGCACAAAGACAAAACACCCCTACAAGTTCATGATCTGGGAGTAACGACGTGGCGAAATCAAGTGGACAAAAATTTGTGGCCAGGAACCGAGCGCCACGTGTGCAGATCGAATACGACGTGGAAGTCTACGGTTCCGAGAAAACCGTTCAGTTGCCTTTCATTATGGGTGTGATGGCCGATCTTTCCGGCAAGCCCGCGGAAAAGCTGCCACCGGTCGCTGATCGAAAGTTCTTAGAGATCGACGTCGATAACTTTGACGATCGTCTCAAAGCGATGAATCCGCGTGTTGCTTTCCCCGTCAAGAACACACTCTCCGGCGAAGGGAATCTGAGCGTCGATATCACGTTCGAAAGCATGGACGATTTTTCGCCTGCGGCCATCGCACGAAAAGTTGAGCCGCTCCGCAAGCTGCTCGACACGCGGACCCAGCTGGCCAACCTGATGACGTACATGGACGGTAAGTCCGGTGCGGAAGAGATGATCGGTGAGTTGCTGACCAATTCTGCGAAGCTGCAGAGTCTCGCGTCGGCGCCCAATCCGGAAGCGGACGCACCGGCTTCTCCCAGTGCTGCCGACACCGCAGCAGCTGCGGCAGCCGCAGCGGCCGCCGCCGCAGCTGCGACGCCTGAGCCCGTCGCCGCACCGGCACCTGCCCCAGCGCCGGAACCAGCTCCCGCTCCCGTCGAGGATGACGATGATGATCTCGACGCACTGCTCGGGGATGATGACGATGACGATTTGGATGCTTTGCTCGGTGATGATTCCCCGGCTGAAGAACCTGCCGCTGAAGAAGATGATCTGGATGCTTTGTTAGCGGACGATGAACCGGCTGATGAGTCGGACGATGACGATCTTGATTCGCTGCTAGACGACATTTGATTTTCCGCAGCACTTAGGCCTTTATTGCAAGACGACTTTTAGGAACGAAGACCATGTCTCAAGGGAATCCACAGAGTTCGGCGGACGCGCAGGCGACTCAGTTCGCCGATAATGAATTTGCGTCGCTGTTGGAAAAGGAATTCCGACCCAAATCGCAGGCAGCGAAAAACGCGATTGAGTCGGCCGTCAAAACGCTGGCCGAACAAGCACTCGGTCAAGCAAGTGTCGTTTCCGATGATGCGATTCGCTCGATCACGATGATGATCGCCGAAATCGATAAGAAACTGACCGAGCAGATCAACGAGATCATGCACCATGAGGAGTTTCAGAAACTCGAGGGCGCGTGGCGCGGACTTCACTATTTGGTCAATAACACGGAAACGGATGAGCAGCTGAAGATCCGGGTGATGAACATCTCCAAAAAGGATCTCGGCAAAACGCTGAAGAAGTTCAAGGGTACCGCTTGGGATCAGAGCCCGATCTTCAAGCAAGTGTACGAACAGGAATTTGGACAGTTCGGTGGTGAGCCGTACGGCTGCCTAGTCGGCGACTACCACTTCGATCACAGTCCACCAGACGTCGCGTTGCTGCAAGAGATGATGCAAATCTCGGCAGCTTCACACTGCCCATTCATTGCCGGTGCATCGCCCTCGACGATGCAGATGGACTCATGGCAAGAGCTGAGCAACCCGCGTGATCTGACCAAGATCTTCCAAACGCCTGAATACGCTGCGTGGCGTTCGCTGCGTGAAGCGGAGGATTCCCGGTACATCGGTTTGACGATGCCCCGGTTCCTGTCGCGACTTCCTTATGGTGCCAAGACGGATCCCGTCGATGAGTTCGATTTTGAAGAGGACGTCGACGGCAACGATCATGGCAGCTACTGCTGGTCGAATTCCGCTTACGCGATGGCAACCAACATCACGCGTGCATTCAAGTACTACGGATGGTGCACTCAGATTCGCGGAGTGGAATCCGGTGGTGCTGTCGAAAACCTTCCAGCGCACACGTTCCCGACCGATGACGGTGGCGTTGATATGAAGTGCCCGACGGAAATCGCGATCGCTGACCGTCGTGAAGCCGAACTGGCAAAGAATGGTTTCATGCCACTGATTCACAAAAAGAACAGCGACTTCGCCGCGTTCATTGGCGCACAGTCACTGCAGAAGCCAGCCGAGTACGACAACCCGGATGCGACGGCGAACGCTAACTTGTCAGCTCGATTGCCGTACCTCTTCGCGACGTGCCGTTTCGGTCATTACCTGAAGTGCATGGTGCGTGACAAAATCGGTACTTCGATGGAACGCGAAGAACTGCAGTCTTGGTTGCAAAACTGGATCTCTCAATACATCGAGCCTAACCCGGCTACCGCTACCGAGGCGGACAAGGCGTACCGTCCGTTGGCGGAGGCTAAGGTGGAGATCGAAGAAGACCCCAGTAACCCCGGATATTACAAGTCCAAATTCTTCCTCCGGCCGCATTACCAGTTGGAGGGATTGACGGTGTCCCTGCGTCTGGTCTCAAAGATTCCTGCGGGTTGATCCTGCCGTTTACGCTACCGTCTTACGAAGAACAACTGTATCCAACTCACTGATTTCCCAACTCTCAACTTGATCTAGGAAGACTCGCCGATGGCAATCGCAATCCATATCCCCGGAATTCAGGGTGACTGCAAATTGGATGGATTCAAGAAGAAGGGCTCACGGAGCTACTTTGTCGCCGAAAGCTTCAGTTTTGGCATCGAGCGCGAGATGAAGGAAAGCGCTGAGAAGGGCGGCACCGAAGACATCAACATTGGTGTTGGCGAATTGCAAGAGTGTTCAATTAGCAAGTCGATGGACAGCGCATCGGCGGACCTCGCACAGGCTGCCATCCAAGGCAACAACCTGGGCGATGCCGAAATCTATTTCATCGAGATCGCTGGTGAGAAGAAAGGTTTGGATACCGGCGTCCGTGTCTACCTGGCCTACAAGCTTCACCGGTGCATGGTGAAGACTTGGTCGACCAGCGGTGACGCTGATGATCGTCCGACCGAGGAAGTATCATTCTTGTTCAACAAGATCGCTTTCGCTTATGCGGCCCATGACGGAACCAACTGGGTTTCCGAAGGCAATCGCTACATGGGTTGGGACAACGTCGAGAATTGCAAGTGGGATCAGAAGCAGGCAGCTCTCAAAGTTGGTTCGGCTTGGAAGCCTTCATAGTTTTCATTCGACTCTGAGATGGGTGTCCCGGCGGGGTACCCATCGACGGGATCGCTTGCGGCATTCGCGAGCTGAATCTTTCTCACTTGGTGGAGCGTTTCGTTGATCGTCGCTCGAATCACTGATCAAAATAAAAATCGCAACGCCAAGACAACCGGCAGTTCCAAGCTGAAAGGCTACGAATGCTGGTTTCCGCTGTTGTCGGCCTCTTTTTCTTTCACCTCGGAATCATCGACCGAGGAAAGCCTTCCCGCTTCCGATCCGAGTCAGGCTCGCGGACGCCCGAAGAAGAAAGACCGTCCACAAAACGTCGTTGAATGCTCCAAGCCGATCGACGTGGCGACCAGCGATCTGATGTACCTGTCGGTCTTTGACAAATTGAAAGATCGGCAAGGTACTTCCAAAGAGCCCGATCCGTTGGCCGCGGATATCCACTTCTTGGAGGTTGCCTCGGGATCTCTGGAGGCTTCTAAAAAGACCGGGCCCGTTCCTTACTTAAAGGTCGCTTTAGAAGAAGTCACGCTGGAGAGTTGGGCGTTGGAAGGATCAGGCGATGAACGCCCTTCGGAATCGTTTCAATTGAAATTCGAAAAGATCGCGATTCAGTACATCGCTTACGATGGCGAGGGCAACATGTTGCCTACAACGGCGCGTGGTTTCAGCCAAACGGAGCTGACCAACTGGATCCCGGCCGATATGAAATAGGGCTATGATGACGCGTAGCCGCCAGATCCCCATGCACCCGTTCCTCACGCTCTTGTTTGTCGACGGTGTCCGTTCCCAACTGGCGATGAGGAGACCCGAGTGACGTCCATTGATGCGCTGCGAAGCGGTGATGTCGCGAAAGCGCTCGAATCTGTTAAAAACGATGTGCGCAACGAGCCTCAAGAGGCGAAGCATCGGATTTTCTTGTTTCAGATGTTCACGGTGACTGGCGACTGGGACCGCGCGATGGCCCAGCTCAAAGTGGCTGCCGAGCTGGACGCTGAATCGAAAACAATGGCCGATGCGTATCAGCACATCCTGCAGTGCGAAGCGTTGCGTCAGGAAGTGTTTGAAGGTGGCCGGGCACCACTCGTTTTCGGTGAACCCGAACCCTGGATCGCGCAGATGATCGAGGCATTGCGGTTCACTTGCCAGCAGGAATACGCTGCCGCCGCCGCCCTTCGCGACGAAGCCTTCCAAGGAGCACCCGCCACCCCAGGAAAACTATCGCTCCGATCCGGTGAAGATGGCCAGGAAGAATCGTTCCAGTGGCTGGCAGATGCCGACAGTCGAATGGGGCCAATCTTGGAAGTGATCTTGCAAGGAAAACTCTATTGGGTTCCCATCCATCGAGTTGCGAAGATTGAATTTCACGACATCAACGATTTGCGTGACTGTGTCTGGATACCCGCTCAATTCACTTGGGAAGGTGGAGGTGAAATGGTCGGAATGATGCCCGTTCGGTATCCCGGCTCCCAAACCGACACGGAAGGGGCTGTTCAATTGGCACGCAAGACGCGTTGGGATGAACGTGAGGCAGAAACGTATTTGGGTTTCGGACAACGGATGCTGGCAACGGATCAAAATGAGTACCCGCTCCTCGACATTGCCACCATCACGTTCGACGCGGCCTAGTCGGTTCAGCAGAGTGGATGAGAATCGATGAAAGATTTATCGCTAAAAGAAAAGCTCTTGCCGTCGCTGTTGGATCGCCTGATAGACGATGCGCCGCACGAGAAGAAGGAGTCTCGGAAGGAACGCGTCCAAACGCTGCAAGGTCATCGCGAGGATGTGTTGCGTGACCTGGAATGGCTCATGAATACGGAATGCCTGGAATCCGCCCATGATCTCAGCCAGTATCCATTGGTTGCCCAATCGGTCGTGAATTACGGGATGCCTAGTCTGGCAGGTTCGGCGCTTTCGGCCGTTGATGTTGCGGGGATCGAAAAACGCATCGCGGCCGCGATTTTAAATTTTGAACCGCGGATTCTCAAAGACACGTTGGAAGTTCGCTCGGCGTACGCGAGTGAAGACAGCCCTTTGAATTCGTTAACGTTTGAAATTGTGGGTGACCTGTGGGCCCTGCCGATTCCGCAACGGGTTTTCTTGAGAACAGAATTGGACTTAGAAACCGGCAACATTGACGTCAGTCAAGTCACGGAACGTTAATCAGTGGATAGTCGACTACTCAGTTATTACGAACGTGAGCTCCAGTACATCCGTGAGATGGGAGGTGAGTTCGCTCGCGAGTATCCCAAGATCGCTGGTCGTCTTGGCGTTGAGACTCTCGAATGCGCTGATCCGTACGTTGAGCGACTGCTTGAAGGTTTTGCGTTTCTTGCCGCTCGAGTTCAACTGAAGCTAGACGGCGAAACGCCTCGTTTCACTCAGCATCTTCTTGAGCTTGTCTACCCGCACTACCTCTGTCAAACACCATCGAGCGCAATCGTTCGAATGGAACCGGACTTGGAAGAAGGCGCGCTGGCGGAAGGGGTTAAAGTTGAACGAGGCACGACGCTCCGGACCGTCGCCGATCAAGATGGACAGACGCAGTGTCAGTACACCACGACGCAAGATGTGTCGCTTTGGCCGTTGGAGATCATTGACGCCGAGTACTTTAGCCGCGAGGTCACGTCACTGGCTGTTCCGGATCGCGTACGCGGTGGATCGGCTGGGCTGAGAATCCGGTTTCAAACCACGGCGGGACTGAAGACCAACGAAGTCAAGTTAGACAATCTTTGTTTGTATCTTTCCGGACCTGATGATGTTCCTGTCCGGCTTTACGAGCAATTGACGGCGAATTCGATCGGAGCCGTCTTACAGCCCGTTTCAGAACGCGCAAGTTGGCAAGCCGTTCTCGAACCGTCCCAACTACGCCCGCTCGGATTCGATGATGAGCAAGCGTTGTTACCATTCGGCCCGCGGTCGTTTTCGGGGTATCGTCTGCTGCGTGAGTATTTCACGTTGCCGCAAAAATACATGTTCGTCGAATTAAGCGGACTGCAGCAGCATCTTTCGCGTCACGATGGTGATCAATGGGAACTGATGGTGATCTTTGATCGCTCGGATTCTCTGTTGGATCGTTGGGTCGACGCAAAGAGCGTTCAACTGCATTGCACTCCGGCCGTGAATCTGTTTCCCCATCGTGCCGATTCGATTCACCTATCGGATCGACACTTTGAGCACCACGTGATTCCCGATCGCGCGCGTCCGCTTGATTTCGAAGTCTTCGATGTCACGTCGGTGGTCGGTCGTGGCATGGACATGGATGAAGACCAGATCTTTCGCCCCTTCTATTCAATGACCGATAGCGTTGAAGGTGAAGAGATGGCGTACTACACGTTGCATCGAACGCCGCGAGTGGTTTCTTCACAGCAAAAGCGACGTGGTCAACGATCCAGTTATACGGGCAGCGAAGCATTTCTATCTTTGGTTGATGGAAAGGCTGCTCCCTATCATCACAACCTGCAGATGTTGTCGGTGGATGTCCTGTGTACGAACCGAGACTTGCCGCTGCAGATTCCAATCGGAGTGACAGATACCGATTTCACCCTGGACACGGGGGCGCCGGTTTCTCGCATCAAGTGTGTTTCGGGGCCAACGACTCCCGGATCGTCATTAGCGCACGCGAGAGGCGAGTTGTTATGGCGACTGGTTAATCATCTTTCGTTGAACTACTTGTCATTAGTCGACACGGATAGCCAAACCGGTGCGGTCGCCCTGCGTGAGCTGTTGGAGATTTACAGTCCCTCAGAAGGATCGGTGATCGAAAAGCAGATCAGCGGCATTCGGACGGTTTCTTCACAGGGGATTACGCGTCAATTGCCAACGGCGGGGCCGATCGCGTTTGGCCGAGGTGTCGAGATCACACTGGAACTGGATGAATCGGCATTCAAAGGATTGGGCTGCTTTTTGATCGGTGCGATCCTGGAGCAGTTCTTTAGCCGATACGTCTCGATCAATTCATTTACAGAAACGGTGCTCCGCACCACGCAACGCGGCGAGATTCGAAGATGGCCAGCAAGGATCGGGAAACGACACCTGATATAGCGCCGCCGGCCAACGAGCACTTCCGGCGACTCCTCGAAAATCCGCATCAGTTCGGACTGTATTCAGCGCTGCGCGCGATCGAATGTGCCTATCCTGAGACACCGCGTGTTGCGGAATCGGATCATCCGGCGGAAGAGCCGGTTCGTGTCGCACAGGCTCCTTCAATGAGCTTTGCACCCGCATCCATCAGTGATGCAGAATCGACCCGCATGGGCTTTTTGCGACTGTGGCAACAAGTCGTCGGATTGTTTGGTCCTAACGGTCCCATGCCTCACCACGTCACCGAGACGGCGTGGCAGCGACAACACAACCACGACGACCCAACGATCACCGCATTCCTAAACGTCTTTCACCACCGCATGGTTTCGTTGTTCTATCGAGCTCGGGCCAATGCGGAACCCACGCTTCATTTTGATCGACCGGACCAAGACCGCTTCCAAGATTACCTAGCCTCGTTGCTCGGATTGGGCGTCGATGCATTTCGTAACCGAGACGAAATGCCCGACCGCATCAAATTCCATTTCGTTGGACGACTGGCGGCTCAACAGAAAAACCGCGAAGGTTTGGAAGTCATCCTGGCGACTTATTTGGATGTCCCGGTCAAGATTGAAGAATTCGCTGGGCAGTGGATCGAACTGCCTAAAGACAGTCGTAACGCTGTCGGAACGTCGTTGGGCACGACCACTCTGGGGGTCAACACCACGATCGGTTCGCACGTTTGGGATTGTTCGCAAAAGTTCCGAATTGTGGTCGGTCCGCTCTCGCTGGAAGAATACGAGCGACTGTTGCCTGGTGGTGAGAGTCTTGCGAGGCTCAAAGCGGTGGTGCGAAACTACTTGGGTTTCCAGCTGCAATGGGAAGTCTGTGTCAAACTAAAGCGTGAAGAAGTTCCAACGATGCAGCTGGGTGTGACCGGTCGCCTCGGTTGGCGAGACTGGCTGGTTGTCGATGGCGCCGAAGAAGATCGGCAGGATTTGGTCCTTCAAGAATCGGCTGCGATGTGAGTCTTGCATCGTTTGTTGATGCGTCGCCCTTCCCCTGAATAGACGTTACTGAATAGACGTTACTGAATAGACGTTACCGTGCGTAAACTTTGTCCGTGCCTCGCCCCTCTTCTCTTGGGAGCTGCAACGTGAGTGAAATTAGTCGTGCCGCTTTGTTCGGCAAGCTTAACCAAGTCGGCTACCAATCCATTGAAGCTGCGACGGTGTTCTGCAAGATGCGCGGCAACGCCTATGTCGAATTGGTTCATTGGATTCATCAGATTCTGCAGTTAGACAATTCCGATCTGCATGAGATCATTCGGCATTTCCAAATCGATCCAGGCCGCCTTGCCAAAGACATCACGTCGTCACTGGACAAATTGCCCAGGGGTGCGACGGCGATTGCTGATTTCTCGCCACACATCGAGCAAGGTGTTGAACGTGGCTGGGTGTACGGAACGTTGATGTTTGGCGATGCACAGGTACGCATCGGCTACTTGATGGTCGGGATTCAAAAAACACGAGAGCTCACTCACGCGCTGACATCGATCTCACCGGAATTCGCCAAAATCAAAACGGATCAATTAGTCGATTCGTTCAATGACATCGTCGGCGGTTCGCCGGAAAGTCAGATGTCGGCCAAAGATGGTTTTCAAGTCGGTGGCGGCGCGGAGCCCGGCGAAGCGAGTGGTGCGATGGCGCCAGCGGCGATTGGCAAACAGGAAGCCCTTCAGGCATATGCCCATGACCTCACAGAAAAAGCACGGTCGGGCGAACTCGATCCCGTGATCGGTCGTGACGATGAGATTCGGCAGATCGTCGACATTCTCATGCGGCGGCGGCAGAACAATCCAATCCTTACCGGGGAAGCCGGCGTCGGAAAGACGGCCGTTCTGGAAGGACTCGCACAACGAATCGCTTCCGGGGATGTTCCTCCCGCGCTACAAGAGGTGTCCCTGCGAAGTCTGGACGTCGCCGCTATGCAAGCGGGGGCCAGCATGAAGGGTGAGTTTGAGAACCGACTGAAACAAGTGATCGAAGAGGTTCAGTCGTCTGAAAAACCCGTCATCCTGTTTGTTGACGAAGCCCACACGCTGATCGGTGCCGGGGGCCAGCAAGGCACCGGCGACGCTGCGAACCTGCTGAAGCCGGCTCTCGCACGCGGCGAGTTGCGAACGATCGCTGCAACCACTTGGGCAGAATACAAGCAGTACATCGAAAAGGATCCAGCGCTGACGCGACGATTCCAGGTCGTCAAAGTTGATGAGCCGTCGGTGGAAAAAGCGATTCGCATGATCCGCAGCATGGCTTCGACCCTGGAAAAGCACCACAAGGCCCAGATCTTGGATGAAGCCATCGAGGCGGCCGTCAAGCTGTCCAGCCGTTACATCCCCGATCGGCAACTTCCCGATAAATGCGTCAGTTTGCTCGACACCTCCTGTGCTCGCGTCACGATGACACAGCATTCCGTTCCGGCAGAAGTCGAACAGGTACGTCGAGATATCGAGGCTGTCGAAACCGAATTGAAAATCATCGCCGGTGAATCGGCGATTGGAGTCGACGTCGGAGAACGAAAAAGCGATGCGGAAGAACGGCTTGCTTCTTTGCAGACTCGTTTGAAAGAAGTCGAAGCGCTGTGGAGTAAAGAGAAAGAGAAAGTTGACAAGGTGCTTGCCATTCGCGCACGGTTGCGCAGCGATGCACTGCAAAAAGAGGATCAAGGTGACGTGGATGGTGCGAAACCAGCACTCACTGACGAGCAACGCCAACAACTGCTCGACCGCTTGGCTGAACTCCAAACGGACCTGGCCGAGATTCAATCGGAAAGCCCATTGATCTTGCCCCATGTTGATGAACAGGCCGTCGCTTCGGTCGTGGCCGATTGGACGGGCATTCCAGTGGGCCGAATGGTCAAGGACGAGATCACGACCGTCTTGCAGCTTGCTGACCACTTGGACAAACGCGTGATTGGACAGCGACACGCACTCGAGATGGTTGCTAAACGCGTCCAAACGTCTCGTGCTGGTTTGGACAACCCGGTAAAGCCGATTGGTGTGTTCATGTTTTGCGGCCCCAGTGGTGTGGGCAAGACGGAATCAGCGCTCGCATTGGCGGAGCTGCTGTATGGTGGCGAGCAGAACATGATCACGATCAACATGAGCGAGTTCCAGGAAGCTCATACCGTTTCGACACTCAAAGGAGCGCCTCCCGGCTACGTGGGGTATGGAGAAGGTGGGATCCTGACCGAAGCGGTGCGCCGCAAACCGTACAGCGTTGTGCTTCTAGATGAAGTTGAGAAAGCCCACTCGGACGTCCACGAGATCTTTTTTCAGGTCTTCGATAAAGGCGTGATGGAGGATGGTGAAGGACGGCTGATCGACTTCAAGAACACGTTGATCCTGCTGACTTCGAATGTCGGAAGTGACCTGATCATGAATATGTGCAGCGATCCCGAGCTGATGCCGACGCCCGATGGTGTTGCCAAGGCTTTGCGCGAACCTCTTTTGAAAGTCTTCCCCGCAGCGTTGCTTGGACGGATCGTGACCATTCCGTTCTATCCGCTCAGCGATGAGATGGTGGGGCAGATCGCGCGATTGCAACTCGGCCGAATCGTCTCGCGAGTGCAAGAACGTTACAGCATTCCGATGACGTACAGCGACGAGGCGATCAAGTTGATCGCCAGCCGGTGTACGGAAGTCGAAAGCGGCGGACGGATGATCGATGCCATTTTGACCAACACCGTGTTGCCCGCGATCAGCCGCGAATTGCTGACGCGAACGATGGCGGGAGAATCTGCTTCGTTTGTCAAACTCGATGTTCGCGATGGCGAATTCAGTTACGACTTCGATGCTTAGCGGTCTTGCTTGCTCGCTGCTTGTCTCGCTGACCTACAGGTAGTGATTCAGCGAAGCTTGCAATTCGACATCGAATTGACGATCGCTTCCGTCACGAAGTGGGGCGACCGCTCCGAACCGGACGGCAGTCGCGGTGTTGATTTCGAAGTGCAATCCTGTTGTCAGGTTCAGCGTATTGAATCGGCTGTAGTGAATGTCAAAGCTTGCCAATCCATCACCCGTTGGCCGCTCTGTTCCGCCGAGTGAGGTCGTGTAGTGCAGTTCCAACAAGGCCGCGATACCGGTAACCATCGCAGGCTCTGAAAAGCGAGCTAACCACATCCCGCCGGACAAGTTCGCCGTTAATGTTTCTTGCCGACGAATCTTGTTTTCCAAGCCGCCAGTAACGATGACGTCATCGGAACTCGTCGGAAGATTGACACTCAGAAAACTCTGCAAAAACGCGTTTTCTCCCAAGGACGTGGCGTATCCAATGTAGGGTGCGAAATCGACTCCATTGCTTTCCAATGAAGCGTTGGCCGGCCCAAGGTTGACCTGCACATCGCTGCCGCCAATCGCAAAGTCGATTCCGACGCCGCCGACGAACACCGAGTCAACGTCGCTCCACAATACGCCTTTCAATACGGCCGTGATGCTACTCAGCACAGCTGTTTCGATCACTGCTGTTCCCGCCGTATCGTTCATGTTGGGAACGCTTGTGCCAGTCAGCGGCAGTCGAAACTCAATTGATGCCAAGTCATCGATGAAGGTTCGTTCAACGCCAAGCGTGTAGCGGTTCAAGTCATCTGTTCGCGTACGAGCCGATCCACTGATACTGGATAGGTCCGAATCGATCGCATTGTGAAAGTTCTGAAACAGGAAGTACACACGGTGCTGCGGAATGGGCGACGTGTTATCGGCAATCGCAACGGGAGCCCGAATCGGCAAACCGCTAACGGCTCCGGAGAAGTCATCGCTGAATGTCGCTTTGGCCGTTCGCAGTGAATCACCGTACATTCTCGGCATACGCGAGAAACGGGTGCGACGTGAAAACGACTGGAACCCCGATCCGCCCCGGTCAGAGAATGAACTCGTTCCTGAAGAAAACGAGTTGAATGATCCGAATCGATTGAAGCCCTGGGCATACAGAACATCTGTTCCCAACGCGACTAGCGTCAGTACCAGTGTTAGTTGCAAAACGCGACGCATCGAATCTCTCCATTGGACAGTTGCGAACCGAAACTCCGACACAGACGGTCTTCGGCAAGAGAATTGTTTCAGCCGTAACAATCCGCGCGATGAAACGCATGCTGGAACGAATCGTCTCGATCATCCGCTACAACCGGACTGACCCGACGATGGAAGACTGAGAATCGTTTCAGCCGTTAAAGTCACCCTGACCGATGCGACGCAGAGGACGCTTAGGAGCCGTCACCGGTTTGGGGGGACCGTCACCGGTTTGGGGTCAAAACAACGTCGGTTATGGCGCGAATGAAAGAGCGGATTCGTCACAGAGCGACGGCAATGATGCTCTCTTAACGGAGCGCCTTGAGCGCGGCCAGAGTGGCCGACGGAGCATCTTCACTATCGCTGCAAAAAGTGGACAGCAGTGATTCCGGATCAGGCACAGCGACGCGTAGTATCCGTGTTACCAACCTCGCGACCAATTCACTCGCTTCCGCGCGGTTTCTTGCGGACAGACGCTTGGAAAGGGGGACCAAAATGATCGCCGTCCGCATGGTGATCGCTTCGGTCGTGCCATCACCAAGTGCCGCAGACATGAATTCCGCTCGTGCGATGCTTGGCTGTAGCTCATTGATCGTCTGCTCGTAACCGCCCCAAAATTCCGACACCTGCCCCTCCAGCCATTCCTGTTCCAACGCATGTAACACAGGATCGCCAACCTCGGAATGCGATTGCGATCGCATATCCTGGGCGACATCCATCGGTTCACGGTCTTCGATACAGCTGACGTTAAACACGAGCCGGTACAGCTGGTCGGTGTAAGCCGAATGCGAACGGTCCATCGGCAGGGTGAGTTGGTAATTGCGATCCGTTCCCTCGATCGCGAGGACGTATTGCTGAACCGGAGCGCTCATCGGGCGAGTCGCAGACCAGCCACTCTCGGTCAAATAGGACTCAATTTGCGCAATTTGAAGCGTGCCTAAGACGCCCCGGAAACTCAATTGATTCATCAGACCAGTCAATTCGCTGAAAAATGGTTCGGAATGATCACGAAAGAATCCGCGTTGTATTGTACCGGCGTCGCGATGCGACGCCGGGCGTTGAGTATTTCAAGCTCGGACTTGCATCGTGACGGCAACAAGAAGAATTCGTGAGAGCATCGAGCGATGGCAGCAGATGACACAGGTTGGATTTCTGGGATTCGGTGCGTCAGACGGTTCGCAACGGTGACTTCGTGGCCCCGCCACTGACTGATACAATCGCGTCATCGAGGTGAAGTTCCCGCATCCACCGCGAAACTTTTTGGCAGAGTTGACGGCGACGACGGACGTCTTCCTAAATTTGAGACTGGTAATGGCAAAAAAGAACCGCATCCATCGGATTCTGTCCGCGCTCAAGCCGCTGGAAAACGACGACCGACTGATTCTCGATGAGATGCTGTATGAAGATGAATTCGGCCGACCGTTCAAATGCACCCTAAAGGTTCTCAGTCGAGATCATTCCATCAAGGATGAAGACCTCTTGGGGACCACGCTGACGGTTAAATACGAACCCAAGGACAAGCAGGTCCGTTATTTCGACGGGATCGTCTCCGAGATGACCTACCTCGGAATTACCGAGGGATACAGCCAATACCAAATCGTGACACGTCCTTGGTTTTGGTTTCTCACGCACACGACCAACAGCCGGATCTTCCAAGAAAAGACTGTCGTTCAGATCGTCGAGTCGATTTTCAAAGACACGCATGGCTTTACCGATTTCAAGAAGTCTCTGTCCGGTCAATTCGCCAAACGCGTTTACTGTTCTCAGTACCAAGAGTCAGATTTTGACTTTGTCAGCCGATTGCTTGAGGAAGAGGGCATCTACTATTTCTTTGAGCACGAAGAAGGTAAGCACACGCTCGTGTTGGTGGACGATACGGCAACTCACAAGCCCATCAAGGGTGATGAGAAAGTTCCGTTCCGACTGCCGGGCGACGCGCCAGTTGATTTAAAGCACATCTGGCACTGGACCATTCACAGCCAACTGCAAACCACCAAGTTGGTCACGAACGATTACGACTTTGAAAATCCAAAGGCGTCACTCGAAGTCGACAGCACGATCAAGCGGAAGCACAAGCACGCCAAGTTCGAGAAATTCGAATTTCCTGGTCGATACGTTGAAAAGAAAGACGGTTCACAATACGTCAAGCGACGCACCGAAGAGGAGCAGGTTGAGTTCAATCAGTTCCGTGGTGAATCCGATCAGATGAACTTGGCGACCGGATTCTTTTTCAAGATGGAGGATCATCCGCGGCAAGATCAGAACAAAGTCGACTACGTCGTCTGCCATTCATCGGTCCGCCTGGTTTCTGCGGAAATCGAAATGTTTTCCGCCCGCGAAAATGAAATCGATATTCAGTTTCGGACGATCAAGAAGAGTAGTCCCTTTCGAACCAACCGAACAACGCCCAGGCCCGTCGTGACCGGCCCCCAGTCTGCCCTGGTCGTCGGCAAGAAGGGTGAGGAAATCTGGACGGACAAGTACGGGCGAATCAAGGTTCAGTTCCCTTGGGATCGCGAAGGCAAAAAGGATGAAAACAGTTCGTGTTGGATTCGAGTCAGTCAAACTTGGGCCGGCAAAGGATGGGGTTCCATTCATATTCCACGCGTGGGTCAGGAAGTCCTAGTGGAGTTTCTTGATGGTGACCCCGATCGCCCGATTGTCACCGGTCGCGTCTACAACGCGGATCAAACGCTTCCGTATGCATTGCCAGCGAACCAAACACAAAGCGGGATCAAATCTCGCTCCAGCAAAAAGGGTAAAGACGACAACTTCAACGAATTGCGTTTTGAAGACAAAAAAGGCGAAGAACAGATCTACTTTCATGCCGAGCGCGATTTCGAGCAAGTCATCGAAAACGATGCGACGATCAAGATTGGTTTGGATACCAAAGACAAAGGCAACCAAACGATCGAGATTCACAACGATCGCTCACTGACAATCAATGAGGGCAATGAGACGATCGAGATCAAAAAAGGAAATCAAACGACGAAGATTTCCAAAGGTGACAAGTCCGTTAAAACGTCATCCGGAAAACAGACGTATACGGCGGGGAAACAGATCGAGCTGAAAGTCGGCGGCAGTTCGATCAAGATTACGTCCAACCAAATCGTCATCAAATCGCCCAAGATCGTCTTGAAAGGCGGCACCGCGGTCGACGTAAAATCGACGGTGACAACTGTGAAAGGGACTGCGTCTTTGGGACTCAAGGGCGGCATGACCCGTATCAACTAGGCTCAATCCAAATGGCTTGTTTCTGATCTTGATTGCCCGGTTTCGAAACAGAGCATCATCGCTTCCATGAAGGCGGTTGCGATCCTTTCCCCCACGGAAGTGAATTCCATGATCGTGCTTTTGCAAGTTATCGACGGCCCCAACGCCGGACGCAGGATCCAATTGCGAACGGGACAGCGAGCGACGATTGGGCGCACCGATCACGCTGACTACAGTTTCGCAGACGACACTGCGCTCAATGATCAGCACTTCATGATCGATTGTGGTGATGGTGAATGTGTGTTGCGTACGCTCGGTGGTTCGGTCACCCACGTCGACGGGAAGAAGGTCGAAACGATTAACTTGCAGGATGGTCAACAGATCAGTGTTGGGCGAACGCGTTTTCTGTGTTCGATTCCATTATCGGAAACTCCCGCACCAGACGCTGATCCTTTGGAAGCGGAAGAGGAATCGCCCGTCGAACCAGAGTTGTCACTTTTGCAACTCTGTGATTACCTGGAGCTGGAGCCAGAGGTCAAAACGGTCGCTGAGACTTGTGAGGAGATCGAGTCTCTGATTGCAAAACTGACGGCAGAGGGTGACTTTGAATCAGCCGTGCGACTGCGTGCTCACACGCTTGGAAACCACACGGCCGTTTGGTGGGCGTGTCTTTGCCTTCGTGGTTGTGATCCACCGGTCGACTTGAGCGGATTAGCCGGCGAAGCTCTGGATGCGGCTGAGACTTGGGTCAAGGACCCGACCGATACGCATCGTCGCGACGCCGAACGCTTGGCGATGGCGACCGGTCCGGATGGTCCCTGTGGATTTGCCGCATTGGCTGCATTTTTCAGTGGTGGCAACGTGGGGCACCCCGATTATGCACCGGTCGAAGCCGAGCCGCTCATATGCGGCGCCACGGTCGCCGGCGCCCTGATGTTTGCCGGATATGAGGATGCCGAAGCGTCGGATCGCTGTTTCGGCGATTTCCTCGCCAAAGGGGCCGAATTGCAGGCGGGAACGCTCGTCGTCCCAGGGACTGAGGATGGCGTCCCGTCCGCCTGACGATATCGGCAGTCCCACGGTCCCAAACGACCCACTACCCAGATCCTCTCGCAACGAATGGGGGCAATCGGCTATGGTTCGGGGTGTCAACGAAGCTTGAAGTGTGAAGATAGACGTTTGAAACGATGACTTTAGAGCGGGACGATCCCAACAAATAGCTTGGTCCGCAAAGCGATAACACAGATCCTTCGCCTCTTAAAAACATGAATGCGGAAGCGATAGAAACGCCATCCAATGGCCGCCGCCGATCTTGGCGGCCCGAGATGATCGGAAAGCGATCGATCAAACGTCAACTGCGCCGAATCATATCGCTGGTTTTGGGTGTTGGGTTGATCTGTTTGCTCATCTACTTGTTAGCCAGCCCTTTCTGGCATCCCAACTCGTATCTGGTGGTTTTGTCCGAAACGGACTACGGACCCGATACCGGGATTCCGTCGGCCATGGCCGCGAACGATTTGGATCGGATGACGGAATGGTCGAATCGATTCGCACCTTTGCCTTGGCAATCCGAATCGAACGTTACGGCGTTGTCAGCTCCAGCCGACATCCTTGACTTGCTCCAGAAGTTGGAGAGTCACACGTTTGAGAAATCCGACGTTCTGGTTCTCTATATCCAAGCGCGTGGCATCGTGATCGATGGCGAGCCGTTGATCACCTGCAAAGAATTCGATGTGGGCAGTCCAGCCGATGGAACCTTCGCGTTTTCAGAACTGGTGCGCCGGGTCGGTGACTTGCGACCGGGAACCAAGCTGCTGGTTTGCCATTTTGAAGATCGTGAATTTGATCCACGGATCGGTCAGCTATCCGGTTCCTTTTCTCAAGCGACGTCCGATGCGTTTCGAAACTCGGGGCGGGATGGAATCTGGATGCTCAGTTCTCATGGCATGTTGGAGCAGGCTGCTGGTTCGGAATCGTTACAAGCATCGCAGTTCTTTTTCTGGTTGGATCGCGGCCTCCAGGGATGGGCGGATACGGACGAGAGTGAAAGCGTCGATATCGCGGAACTTCATCAGTACGTCTATGACAACGTGCTTCGCGCTTCGGCATTGCGTTCCAATGGCTACACCGTGCAAACACCTCGGTTGGATTGGGGTGGCGACGCTCCGCAACCCGCTTCGTCACCAACGCTCGTTTCAACCAGTGGGTTTCAGCGTGATGCCTCGAATGATTCCGTTGCCACGATCGCGATGGCGAGAATGGCCGGCGATGACACGAATCCGGGAGGGCTTGCAGGGTTAATCGGTGACGCTCGCGGAATGATCCCAGGCGGATCCGCAGGGGCAGGCACGCAAGGGGCCGGCGTGAACGGAGAATCGTCTCGGGACGAAACTTCAAGCGATGAAAACTCAGGGAACAACTCCGCAGATGACGGCGCTCCCGAAAACAGTGGTAAAGAAAACACGACTGCGTCGCCAGGGTCCGATGGAAGTGATGACGCGGACGCTCCCCCTGACGCGCCCGACGCAGATTCGACCGAATCGGGTACGAATGGACTCGCAGGGTTGGTTCCCAATTCGCAGGGACAAGTCAGTTCGCAGGGGCAAGTCGGTTCGAGAGCCCCAGCGTCCGTTGGTCTGAAGGAGATCGCAAAAGCTTGGAGCGTGTTCGAGGCTCTGAAGCAGGGAGCGTCCCCGCGCGCAATCGATTCTGCGCCCCATCTATGGCGGCAGTTAGAACGCACGCTGTTTTGGTACGAACGAAAAACCGTCGAGGGAAATCTGGATGCATCTAGCGAACAAGATCTCCGGCGTTTAACGTTCGCGCTTCAGGAACTGGCGAAACGGAAGCCGGTCACCGAGTCGATGCATCCACTCATTGGTGGCATTTCCGAACAATGGGCGGCGGCCCGCGAGTACACCGCTCAAGAATCTCCCGCATCGGAAAGCATCGTGCGGGACTACCTGACAGATCCATCACTGACTGCTGCTTCCTGGCTACAGAAGCATCCTCAAGCGCGGGAGAGCAGTGACTTCTCGACGCGTTTAGCCGTTCAGTTGGCGGATGCTCCACAGATCCCTGCTGATTTGGCTCGCCGCGCGGTGACGTTACGAGCGATGGGTGAGCGATTAGCGCGTGACCCGCGTGTTGTTTCTGGCATGTTGCGCGATCAACTCATGATCGCCGACGCCAGTCGTCGTAAGGCAGAACGTCAGTTATTTGATCGTACGCGAACTGACTGGCGGTCATTTTCACAGTCAGCCATGGATGTGGCCGAAACTCAATATCAAAAGATTGAATCGGCCGTCGACGCATTGAGATCTGCGTATCGGACCAAAGTCGACATCCTTGATTCGGTTCCGCATTACCTCGAGTTGCGCATGCAGTTTGTTCTCGATCCGTATGCGAAGTTGATGACGTTCCAGGAACTTCAGGAGCTCATCAAACAGCTCGTTTTGCTGCGAAATGGAATCGGGAATCAGGATATTGCCGCTGCGTCCGCGGCCGTGCGGGAGTTGGAGCCGTACCAAATTCGCTTGCAACGTGATCCGGCGCGATACGCCACTTCGTTGCAGCAGCAACGCCGCCCCAACTTGCACGCATGCGAAGCCCTATCGCGATCCCTCGCCTTGCCGTTCGATCAACGTCGGGCATTGTCCGAGTCACTCGAACAACTGGATGTTGAAGCTTGGCGGAGCTTTGATCCAAATGAACCAACAGGTGATCTGATTCTGTCGGATCGTCGGCGAGCCAATCTAGAGCTGGTCATTACGCAGCAGATTGCGTTGCAAACTCAGCTATTGCGTTTTTCATCGATGGGATTGAACACACCGTCGGCGTTTGATGGATTGGAAAAACTGCAGTCCGATGCGGTGGCGCGATTAGATGATCCCCAGTCAGTTCCCTTCTCAGATTTGGTTGACCAATCGCGACAGGTCTTTGTCGATAGCTACGATGCGCTGCCGCTCGCGATTCGACAAACATTCCAGTCCATCGGTAATCAAGGTCCCGCAAACGCGAACGCGACGGATGTGATTCGCGATTGTTTGCAATCGGTGCATCTTCTTGACCCGCGCGATCTTGGCCGACTGGATGAAGAGTTGCTGCTCGCTAATCTGATCGATCAAGCAAGTCGAGATCAACTAAGATTGGCAATTGATCGTTGGGAATTCGAACGAGAGGACGCACGAGATGTCGACATCGCCTATGTCGAGGCTGCGATCGAGCAGACGACTTATGAACTCCGTGTTGCCGACCCAACTTCGGATGTTCTGCGCACACAGGGAGACCTGTCTATCGAAGGGCCGTCTCGCGCCTCTCTCGAAAGTGTCTCTGAACGAGAGCTTTTCTTAAGGCTGTCATCTTCCGCCAACGAAGCATTGCCAGCTTGGATCATTCTCGAATACGACGACTCTCTGTTGGATGTAGAAACACGCAACGACGTTGAGCCGATGGATCGATGGCAATGGCTCAACGAGGTACAGTCTTCCAGTCGGCTTGCCGTGCAACGAGCCCTTTGGATGCAACGAGATTCGACGGATCCGTCATCGGCACAAGACCCGGCGATGTCTTTGCAGCGAGCGATTATCTATCCCGAGCGCCCGGAGCTTGCGGGTGTTGAGCCAACGTTGGTTTTCGAGCGGGGCGCGAATCGGGAGCTTGGACTGCGAGTGAAACGAAGAGTCAGCGTCAGTGCTCCGACACGTTTGATCGTTAAGTTGATTTCTGCAAATGAGTATGTTCGCCGTGAGCTCGAGATTGTCTTTCCCAAACCACCTACGCTCGAGTTGACTGCAGGCGGTCCGCAATTACTTTCCACCCCGGTGGATAACGGAATCATCCTGCATCCCCTGCCCAATCGAAAGACGGAGTTTCGCCTGTCTCTGGTTAATCAAACCGGAGGCGCAACGGCTTGTGACTTGACACTGCTTGCACCCGTCAATGCGTTTACGACGGCGATGCCAACGGGCGCAGTGGATCGTGACAGAGCACAGGAAGTCGTTCAATCACTGGGACCCGTGACGCAGGTCCGTCGTGTCGAAGAGGTCACCGTTCCACCCGGTGATCGGATTCCACTGTTGCCGCTGTTCTATGAATCGGCTGAGAACGGTGCTGAGCCCGAGACAGAGGAAAAAGCCAAGCCGAAACCGATTGCCTCACCGCACGGACTCGTGCTTCGGATCGACGATCGGTTAACAGGCGAAACGGTGTTTCGCAAGATCGGCATCGCACCGCAACGACCAAGCAGGTTCCTACAACCGCAAATCGACTTTGATGTTTTGACGCGCCGTATGGAAATCCGTGTCAATGCAAATTCACCTGGCATTATTCCGCCTGAAGGCATTGACGTGTCCGCGGAAATACGCGGTCGTGGCACGGCAAAGCCCGTGATCCTGAACGGTGTCATTGACTCGCCTTCGTATTCGGCGGAACTTCTTGGTTACATACCAGCGTCGGTTGATTGGGCTCGCGTAACGCTGACCATCGATAACTATCCCCGAGCGTTCGTGATGGATGTACCGTGTTCGGATTCCATCACCAACTATGAACGGCAGGCGGAGTTGTTTGAAGTTCGCTTGCTGTCGCCGTCAGCCGGTCGATCTTTCAGTTCTGCCGTCGACGCCATCCCAGTTGAGCTCCAAGTTGACGCGCCATCGGGTTCATTCCCCTTTTTAGCGACCCATGAAGACTACGTGGAAGTTGGAGTTGATCGAGATCGTGATCGTGAATTTCGCGACGAGCGACCGTTGCGATTGCGTTCCGATCGATCGATTGAGATCTTCTCATTGCCTTCAGCCAAGAGTCTGGCGATCGACGTTTCCGTGACGGACTTTAAGATCGAAGTCCCCACTCGCAACGCACGCGATATTCGCGCCAACGTTCTGGCGCGATTGGTTTCCGGACGAAGAAGCACCTGGAGTGAACCAATCGAGGTGGTGTTGGATGGTCGAGGACCGGACATTGAGAAGATCGTTCTGCTTCCGGACCGGATGGCGCGTATTGGCAAGAAACTTGACGCACGCATTTGGGTAGCCGATGCCGAATTGAGCGGCGTTCAAAAAGTCGAAGTCGTGATCGATAAAGAAGGGAAAGGTGAGTTTCCCGAAGAGGATCCTCCGATCGCCGCCAAACTAGATCAGGATCGAAATTGGATCGCCGAAGTTCCATTGGAAGAAGGACAATTGCAACCGGGCGTTTACGACGTTTTGGTTCGAGCAACAGATAACGTCGACAATACCGGACCGATCAGACGTGTGTCGATTCGCGTGCTCGAAATGTCTGACGATCCGGATGCGGATCGAATTTGTGAGATCTTGGGAGTGGCATCGTATTGGGATGTACCGTTGGCCGATGCCGTCGTCACGCTTCGACGCGTTGAGTCCGAAACACCCGCACAAGGAACGGATGAATCTGAGTCAGCGACCACACCCGCGAAGCCCGTTCCTGGACCGACACGCACCAATTCCAAAGGTCAGTATCGCCTCGAAGGTGTTTACCCCGGAAAGTACATCCTTCGTGTGAAAGGTTTGTTACGCAACAAACCGCGAATCGAAGAGAAGGAAATCGACGTAATCCCGAATCGTCGGCGTCAGATCCAAGTGGACTTCGACATTCGTTAGAGGGTCTTCCCGTTACGGCAACCGTAGCGAAACTCGTTAAGCGTTTTGCTCGCTGACGTGTCGGCATTCTCTCTCATGCGCTGAACGTTGGCTCTCCACACCGCGACCTGTCCGTTACGACCGTCCCTTCCGCTAAAGTTTGCCAAATCGTTACGACGATAACCCCGTTATGTGTCTCATGTGATTGAGCGTTGGCGATATCGGGTGGCAAAAATGCAAGCAAAACGATTCTTCGTTTTTCCAGCGACGGCGCTCGCTTTTACGCTGGCTGTTGGTTGCGCGTCGACGTCTTCCTCCACCAACTCGCCTACCACGGCACCTACCAGTGCGAACGTAGGCGATCAGACCATCGTGGCGATCCAATCGGCGCCACAACCTAAATTCACCGGTGAACTGATTCGCCTATTCGCTGGGGGTGTCCGCTCGGTAACCGATGGAATTCGCAACCAACTGGGCATGCGTTTCCCAGGACTGGAGCGAAAACCGCCGCTGTTGGCCATCACGGATCCAGCGAACTTATCCGAGTCGGCCAGCCCTGCCGTCAGCGCAGCAGCGAAAGTAAAAGCGGATGAGGATAAAGCTCGGCAAAAAATCAAAGCTTTGCGATACCTGGGAACGAAGGGTTGTGGTGGATGCTACAAGGAGGTTGAAAATGGACTGCTCGAGGCGTTAAAGGACTGCACCGAAGAAGTTCGTTACGAAGCGATCATCGCGATGCGTTCGACCGTCGGTAATCCGTGCCAGTACTGTAAGGCTGATGCTTGCTGTAGCCCGAAGGTACGCAAGGCGCTGAAAGAGATTGCATTCAATCTCGATCCGAGTGGTTGCTTTGTGGAATCGTCAGAACGTGTTCGTCGACAGGCTCGTTTGGCGTTGGCCGGATGCGGTGGTGCTGGGCCGGAAGAGATAGAAGAGCTTCCAATCGAAGGTCCCGAGGAAGTGCCGACTCCCGCTCCACAGCCTGCAGCTCCGGATGGAGGAGCGTCCTTTGCACAAGCCAGCGGGTCACCCGCGGTTGAATCGACAACGTTACCAGCGAGCGGAGCGGACAGTATTCAAACCGCTACGGGAGGATCCGAGACGGCAGGCGTCACGGTCCAAACTGCGTCGACCGATGGCGGTAATGACGAGGCGGTTCGCCAGGCAACTTGGCAACCCGGGGATCCCGCAAGTGCGGTCCAAGTCGCGGCGAGCACAACTCCGCCGAATGCAACAACGCCCCCCGTCGCCCAAGCGAGTGGCTCTGTGAATTCCGCAAATGCGACGGTCATCCCGGCAGCGGTTACCAATGCACCGAAAGCGGAACAGAAGCAGTTGTTCGTGGCATGGGAGCAGATCCAAGTCGATCCGCGGGAATTCGACTCGCCAGAACGGGCTCGCCAAGTCATCCTTTACTTGCGGGCTCGTGCTCGAGGCATCGAGATGGCCCCACCGCAGTTTCAGGCGGACGAGGTCACTGTCGAACGATTCAAGCCAACCGCCATTGAGGAAGTGGAATGGGACACCGCAAGGCGATACCTTCGAAAACTCCCCACCGGTGGTGTCAGTCCCATCCTGATGAAAGAGAATCAGTGGTTCGTGCTTCGGCAATTGACCCGCTACGAAAAGTAAGATCGGTCTCGCAAGTCTCGGATTTCGCGTTGCGAGACGATCGTCGGACAGCAACCCCGAGTGTTGTACTCCCTTTGGCTCCGGCAGCCGTGTCGCTACGATGATGGAATCCTAAACGAGGGCTTCGATTCGATGACAACGCAACGAAACTGGAGTGGTTCATCTCCCCGTGCCCGGGTCGAGCAGACCTACCAGTGGCAGTCGGATCGAGGCGACGGCGCAGTCGATACACCGCGTCGCAAAGGGAAATTGGGTTTCTTGACCGCGCTGGTCGTGACATTGGTCATGCTGGGAACGTTGATCGCCACGTTGCCCTACTCGCCCGATAAGACGCCTTGCTTTGCATTTGTAAGCGGTGGTTATCAAGCTCCTTTTTCCGTCAACGGATGGGCGGAAGACGATTTGAAGTTGCTCAAGGAGTTAGACGGTGAGAATCTCGCAGTCCACCGAGTCTCTCCGTCTTGGAATTCCGTCACCGAAGGATTGGATCAGTTTTCCGAACAGTTGGCATTGCACACCGACGATGTGGTGAATTGCGGTTCGGCGATTGTGTACTTGAATACACATGGTCTGGTGAACGATCAGGGAATCCCTTGTGTGCTTCCCCTTGATGCTGATCCGCACGACACGAGCACGTGGGTGCCAATCGATGGTTTGTTAGATCGTCTGCGTGAGGCCTACCCCGAAACGGTCAGCCTGTTGGTCGTTGTCGATTGTGCTCGCGTCGTGAGCGATTGGGATCTCGGTGTCGCGTACAACGCTTTTGCTGAACGACTCGGAAAGTTAATCGATGAAAAGAGATATCCCAATCTCACGGTGATGGCTTCAGCTGGTGATGGCGAACGAGCTTGGTCCGATTCCAACTTTGCATTGCGACTGCTGAAGGGGCTTGCTGGGGCCGCGGACGGATATCCAAACAGCGTCTCCGATTCGCGTGTGACGACTTCCGAGCTGTTTGCCTACGTTCGTGACGGCGTACAACGTTGGTCGACCGCGACACGAGGTGTCCCACAAGTTCCCGTTTTGATGAACCCAACGGACGTCGACTTTGAAGTCACCATTGGCGTTGCGAGCGCCCAATCGCAAGCGGTTGATGGTCGACGGCTCTCCACACGCCAAGTCGATTCGCCGGTGACGCTCGCCGAGATTACCGAGCTCTGGAGTTCGGTGGGACGGCTTACTTCGCAAACTCCGATTCTGCGTTTAGATCCGATCGGGCTGCGCGACGTACAGCAGGACTTAGTTCGTTTGGAGCAATTGCACCGAGCAGGTCCCGCGTTGGCCGAAGAAGCGCGAGAGTCCTATAGCGATCTGAAATTGCGAATCCAAAAGTGGTCACGCGCCGATTGGACGACACTCGCTGGGCAATGGGAAGCAACGGGGCAGGACCAACCGCATTTTCTCGCAGAGTTGCAAGCCCATTCGCACAGTATCCCGGTCGCTCAGTGGATTGGCGCCGTTTCGCCTGCCGACGCGAATCGACTCACGGATCAATTGGACGCGTTGGTCGCCTCGGCAAAGGATTCGGTCATCCTGCCGTCTGAGGCCGATGCGCAGTTGACCGGTTTTTCCCAGCATCAGTTTTTACGAATCGCGCAAGCCGCCGATGTTTTGCCGCAGTGGCCATCGAAGATTCCATTTATTCAATCCAGTCTTGCGCGCCGACGATCGGAAGAGATTGCCGTTCCGTACGTTCAAGGTTTCCCGGACGATTTGCGAGCGCACTTTGAAGTGCTGCCGATGATCGACGCGGCGGATGAGCAGTTGCGGCAAACCGAGGATGCTCTTTGGATTGGCGGCGGGAATCTGGCAGCTTTTGATCAACGCATCGGCAACACCGCCAACTTGCAAGAGAACGTATCGAAAGCTCTCGAGACTTACCGTTGGGCTTACACGCTGTCCGATCTCTTAAGTTATGACCTGGCATTGATTGGCCAGTGGTTAAGCGATGACTACCTGCAGCTGCAACCGGATCACTTTCGATTCGGCGCGGAAGAGGGTTACGGCCGCTTGGCGGACCTAGTGGATCTCACGCTGGAATTTGATCAACTGCGATCACGCGATGACGATCCGGAAGTACGTCAGCAGGTCATGGAGTGGACCGATCGCGTGACAGGACGATACGGAGAGATTCGCCAGCGGATCGCCGGTTACGTCCAAGTTCTCGTTGAAAGCCCGGATGAAACGGTTGGCGCATGGCACGAATTACGAGCCATTCAGAGATTACCGTTTTTGAGCAGTGACGAGCGTCAAGCGCTTCTCGCACGCGAACAGGAAATCCGCCGTCGCCTCCAAGGTCAATTCGAAGAATCCGATGGCCAGGACGCGATCACGGAAGAAGGACTTGATGTCGATCCAGTCAACCAACTGCTTCTTTGGTCACCGGAAATCGCATCACGCTTTTTACTTCCCAAAACGGAAACACTGGACGTTAGCGTCCTTCGTGCAAGTCAAGGGAAAGATCAGTTGGTTGACTCGGTCAACAATCGATTGCGGCGCGGACTACTCGAGATGAGTCGATTGTCGACGGTGTCCGACGCGGTGCGTGATGAAACAGAAGAAAGCGACCCAGAGAAACAAGTTGCGGAGAGTGCGCGTCGCGTCCGACGCGCCGCATCATTCTCTTTCAAGGTGCCTGAATCGGATGTTCTCCGCACCAATCGCGTGCTACTCGTGCGTCGATGGTCACTTTGGATGGCGTCGCGAGCACTCAATGATTGTTGGGGCGGCGGCCAAGAATCAAACGCTATCGATGCTGAAGCCCAACCCTATTTCACAACCATCGCGCAGGACTATGTTGCAGCTGCGAGAAGCTTGAAATTGCCACTCACTTTTTCGGCCATTGAGATCGAAACGACCGAACAGCGCCTAACGCAACAGAGCTTGGTTGCAATCAGTGGCTTGATGGGAGTCGCCGAGGACGTCAGTCCCGCGCCCGGTCTTGGCGACGTCGAGATCACGGCACAGTTCGCTTGGAATCAATCGGAGCAGACCTTGCCAGCGGGGACGGCAACCCTGTTCCTGCGTGCGGCTGATCAACAACGGATCGCTGTTGAACCCGTGGCTGATGATGTTCAAAGTCCATCGGATGTGAGCGATGCCAGCACGCTAGATGTTCCGCTTCAGGGTGAAGGTGGGATCAAAGTCAATTTGGCTGCATCACGTGACGAGCGTGTCGCGGGCAGCATGGACCTGGTTGCGTTTTACCGTGGCCTCGAATTCGTTTCTCCGTTCACCGTTCGGACGACGAGCGGAAATCAATTCACGTTTACACCTGAAACATACGATCGTTCGCGCGTCACGCTATTTGGTGATGCTCGACAACAGTCATCAATCGTCTTTATTTTGGACTGCTCCGCCAGCATGGGGGATCCCGTACCGGGTGAATTGTTGACGAGCGTGCCGCAGTCGAAGCTGGAAGTCGCTAAGAGCATGCTTTCCGCGTTACTGAATGAACTGGGGCGTGGCGAATCGGCGCGGGTCGGCGTAAGGTTCTTTGGGCACCGATTGGGATGGAGTACGACGTCGCCGCTGAAGCTGCTTTCATCGCCGACCGCCGCGTTGCCGGCCGATCAAACGCGAACGCCGAGCACGGATGTTGAAGAGATTCTGCCTTTGGGAAGATTCGACAGCACCGAAGCTGCAAAAGTCGATCGACGTCTCGATGAGATCATTCCGTGGGGTCAATCGCCGCTTCACCTGGCCATTCTGGAGTCGATGGAAGATTTTGTTGATGATGATTTGGAAACCGATCGTGGCATCGTCGTGATCACCGACGGCGTGAATTACCAATTCACACCATCGAGCCAAGTCGCTGTCGATGCGGCTCCAACTGGGTTGGAAACGCTGTTGCGTCGACTCGAAGGATCTTCTGTCCCGATCAACATCCTCGGCTTTGGTGTTGCCCCGGACGAACGATCGGCAGCCGCTGAAGCGTTCAACGCAATCGCGGAAGCAACCGGTGGACGCTATCAAACAGTTGATAATGGCCGTGACCTGTTGGAAGTGTTGCAGAGTCGATTGGGCTTGGGACGGTACCGTGTATCGATCGCGCAAGAGAACCAAAACGTGCTGCGACTTGATGAGGATGAAAGTCATCCATTGAATCGAACGGTATCTGTACCGCTGACATCCGATCGTCCGACGCCGGCCAATGTTTCGTTTCAAGCATCGGCAGCACAGGTCGAATTCGAAGGGGGCGAGTGGTTGCAACTTCGCCTCGCTGGTAACCGAATCGAGAGCATTCCCTACATTGTTGATTCACCGATCACCGAAGAGCTGGTCCAAGGAAGATACGGTGACGACACCAACCACGTCGTTCGAATTCACCGCCCACGTCCCGTTGATGCGGGTGTGGAGTTTACGGTGTCACTGCAGTCCCTCGATCGCGTTCAAACCAAGCGACCGGAAGAAGTTTGGTTGGAAGTGACCCCCATCGGAGACGGTCAGCCGTCGTATCATTTTTACGATGCACATTTCCAACCAGATACGCCCGTGCCCGTGTTGACGTGGATGGCCGACAACTGGCCTCAGGAAATTCGAAAAGCACGTGTCCGATTCTGGGCGAAGCCGATCGCGACGCCGGCCAGTTTTGAAGTTGCTGTGCAGACGATGCTGACGGCCAATAGCATGGAGGGTGAGATTCCCGTTCCCGACTTCCCGGGGGTTCGTTTCCGCTACGAAGTCCAAGAAGCCTCGAGTTCAAAAGAATCTTGTGAGGTGCGGATTTCCGAATTTCACCAGGATGGATCCATTGGCGTCGGTTCGGTCAAGTTGGACCTTGTCGCGGGGAGTGTCCCGGTCAGCCGTGTCACTCGCTATTTCGATCACGAAAATGGCATCGCCACCCATTCGTTCCGATTTGACAAACCGTTCCGCGAAGCGCTCCTGAACGAACGCGATGTGCGATTGGTCTTAACCCGGAAATCCGAAGTGGAGTCTTCTGCTTGGCAAATGCGAAGCGAATCCGTTTTAGTGGAGATCGTGGACGAGAGCGGAGTCTTTCCGCTCGATGCGGCTCAGCCCGAACTTATCCAAACGCCGCCGCCGGCAGCAACCGACGGTTAGTTGGCCGGTTGCCAGTCTTGGCGGCTAGCGGCTAGCGGCTAGCGGTTGGCGGCTAGCGGTTGTGCGAGGAGCACGAGTTCAGGCTAGCGATCGATCAATAGTGATATCGAAGGCCAAAGAACAATCCGTGATTGTCGAAGCGATCGTCATCCAACACGACCGCGGGAATGACTCCGATGTTGGTCACACCGACATCCGTTGGAGCGAAGTAACGGTACTCCGTAAACAGATCAACCCGCTCGCCAATCGTTTTGGTGCTGCCAGCCATGAACTGGAAAGCGAAAGCAAAATCATCGATCAGGATCGTCGTCGCTGCGGTGTTCAAGGAGGATCGCAGGGATGCAAACCCGATACCGCCACCGACGTAGGGCGTGCAGCCATAGAGATCCAACGCGGGAATGTCGCGGTACAAGTTCGCCATGCCGGCGTAGCTGTTGAAGTCACCACTCCAACGCCCCGGTACACCGTTGATGACCCAGTTTTCGCCGGTGTTTCGACGGTAGCTGAATTCGAGTTCAGCACGATAGCAGTTTCTTAATCGTCGACCGCATGCCAGACCAAAGCCCCAGCCATCACTGAACGTTCCCCGTAGGTTGGTGGGTGGCGCCACTGTCATGCCGTCGTAGTCATGCAACACATTCCACCCGCCGAAGAAACTCGCGTAGTTGCAACACTGTTTTTTGCAGCATTGAGTTTGGCAACATCCGCTGTCGCAGCATCCGTCACACGAACCACACGGCTTGCAGAGAATGCCGCCGATGAGACGCCCCGGTCGAAAGCAACTGCACGTATCGCAGCATTCGTCACAGCCGGTTGATCCCGGAGGGCACAGCGATTTCAAATCCAGTCGACTCAATTCGGATCCACAACCGTCGCATCCGCCGCAGCCGATTCGTTCGGTGATTTCTCCGGGCATGGTTTGACAGGCATCGTATCCGCTATCGCAGCCGCCACAGTCATCGCAGCCGGTCGCACATCCATCGCAGTCTGTTGCACACGGATCACAGGCGTCGCAGTCGGTTGCGCATCCATCGCAACCGTCGTCGCATCCGGAGCAAAGCATGACGTCACTGTCAGCCGCCTCTCCAGTGGTGTTTGCTTGGTCGAGCGTGGCAATGTCCGTTTGGGCTTCTTCACCCTTCGCAAGAACCACTTCCGCGCTCGGGCTCGATTCGTCATCCGTCCAACCGACTGACGAGCCGATTACGAGGTGAATCGCCAACACGCAGGGAACGAAAATGAAATGGCGCACAGTGCACCCCCAGGGGACTGATAGTGGTGAATGGAGAACCGTGATCTCAAAAAAGGACCAATCCGGGCCAGCATCACAGAAGATCGGTTTCGAAAAACCCGGCGTATCGCAAAAACGATTGCTCCCCGCTGAACGCGTATGACGATCAGGGACACCGGTTTCGGAGCATCCGTCACAACCGTTGCGAACGGGCCCACCAGCCCGATTAACCCGTAAAAGTTGACACCACATCGTCGCCGATCGCTGTGTGATCGCAGCGTCTTTCCCCGTAGCGTCTCTTGGCTGTCTCTTAATTGCGCTACGACCGCGGAGCGACCGGCGACTATTGGCGACTTTGATCGTTCGAATCGGAAGTGGAGCTTTTGGCCTCGGGTGAGTACAACGAGGGGTAGTCAAACGGAGTCGAACGATTCGCTTCTTGTTACCCATTTCCAGCTGACATGACTGCCGAAGATCGCCCAAAACCGGGTCAACACGAGTCGGATCAATCTGAACCCGACGTTTCGGATCAAGAAAAGTCGGGCAGTGTCGACCCGGATTCGACGTCCGATCATGCAATATCGAGCGAGTCGGGGTCATCGTTCGATGAGCCGACCATGCCTTTGGGGGCGCCCGCACCGGATGAAACGCTTCCGCCTAGCGCTACCCGAATCGAGGGGGCCGCATCCATTTCGAAAGGTGCCGTAACGTCAGGCGCCAGTAAACCGGGCTCCAGTAAACCGGGCTCCAGTAAACCGGGCTCCAGTAAACCGGGTTCCGTTAAACCGAGTGTCGGCCGATCGAACCCGAATCGCCCGGAAGCCGGCGCAACTTCTGGCCAGCAAGGTAACGCGTCTGGAGATCCGAGCGATCAGGTTCGTTATTTCGGCGACTACGAATTGCTCGATGAAATTGCCCGGGGCGGCATGGGCGTCGTTTTCAAGGCTCGCCAAGTCAATCTCAATCGGATCGTTGCCCTGAAGATGATTCTCGCCGGTCAATTCGCTGGCGAGGAAGATGTGCAGCGGTTTTACACGGAAGCCGAGGCGGCCGCCCAGCTCGATCATCCCGGTATCGTGCCAATCTTTGAAATCGGCGAGCACGATGATCAGCGTTACTATTCGATGGGATACATCGAAGGTCAAAGCCTTGCTCAGCGAATCGCTGACGAAACGCCGGCACCGAACGAAGCCGCCGAACTGACTCGCAAGATCTGTGACGCAATTTCGTACGCACACGATCGCAATGTCATCCATCGCGATTTGAAACCGGCAAACATTCTGTTGGATGCAAGTGGTCAACCAAAAGTGACCGACTTTGGACTGGCAAAGAAAACAGAAGCCGACAGTAACTTAACCGGCACGGGTCAGATTCTTGGAACGCCGGCGTACATGCCGCCCGAACAGGCTTCCGGAAACGTCGAAGCGGTCGGGCGACCAGCGGACATCTATTCGCTGGGCGCGATCTTGTACTGCCTATTGACGGGAAGGCCTCCATTCCAAGCGTCCAGTCCCATGGACACACTGATGCAAGTGCTCAAGAAAGAGCCGACCGCACCGCGTCAATTGGTTCCTTCCATACCGGTCGATTTAGAGACCATTTGCCTAAAGTGTTTGGAGAAAGAGCCATCACGGCGGTATGACACGGCTGCGTCCTTATCAGAAGATCTTGGCCGTTACCTCAATGACGAACCGATTGAAGCACGTCCTTCGAGTGCTGCCTACAAATTTTGGCGGAAGGCAAAACGTAACCGGACCACTTCGCTCGCCCTGGTCGCAGCCTTTGTTGCCGTGTTGGGCGGAGGTATCTTCTTTTTTCAATCGCGTGAAACCGCGAATCGCGAACGAGCCGCCCAACAGTCAGCCAAAGGTGCGCAGGAAGCACTGCAACGTGTTCAGTCAGCGCAAGGCATTCAGCAGTTGGCGATCATTCCGTTCCGCAACCTTTCAGGCAATCCGGCCGAGGATTGGCTCGGCGCCGGATTCGCTTCCGTTTTGCAAACCAAGCTAAGTGCCAGTGATTCACTAAAAGTGGTGGGCAAGGGCCCCATGGAGGAAGCCGCTGCGGCGCTCGGTATTCCTGCCAACGAACCGATGGATGAATCCGATTCATTGCGATTCGGCAGGCAGTTGGTCGTCAATCACGTGATCACCGGTGAATTCCAACGAATCGCTGAACAGATTCAAGTGTCGGCGAGATTGATCAACACGCAAACCGGTGCGATCGATCGTGGTGGGATGCAGGTTCGAGGTGACTTCGCAGACGTTTTCGAATTGCAAACAGATCTTGCCAATCAGTGTCTCGCGCAACTTGGTGTGATCGAAGCCAGCGATGAGACGCCGAAAGTTGAGGCTTCCGGTTACGGTACAGCGGCCGCGCCGGCGGCATCCGTTGATGCTTGGATGTTCCTAGGTCAGGGACAACAGTCGCTTGCCAACGGTGATTACGATCAAGCGATTCGATTGTGTACGCGCGCGATCGAGGAAGACCCGAAGCTATGGAAAGCTTATCGAACCAAAGGGATTGCACACACCAAAATCGACGAGATCGAAGAGTCCCTGCAAGCGTTTCAGAGTTCGCTTGAAGTCAATCCCGAAGACTGGACCTCGAATGCTTACTTTAACCTTCTCTCCGGTCGCATGGTGGAAGGTTTTGCGGCCATGGACAAGGCAGAGGCGGTCGGTGATGCCGATCTTGATTTGCTCAAGTTCTCAACCGAGATCGGGATCACCGTTGTTGCCACGACGGGAGGTGAAATAGAGCTCGATAAATTGACGACGGCGATTGAGTCACATCCTGATGACCAGGAATTGCTGGTGCTCCTAGCGTCAGCTCAAACAGCAAAGGGCGAAACGGATGCGGCCATCGAAACGCTTGAAGCGGCTGTGGATCTGAAGCCGCGAAGACCGGCAGCTCATTTGCTTTTGTCACTTGCTTACGAAACCCAGGGACGCATGGAGGAAGCCAAACAAGAATTAGCGGAAGCGGAACGGTACCGAGCTGAAGGCATCCGAGGTTTTCGCGAATTCGGAGATCTCTACGCCAAAGCAGGTAAGAAACGAAGAGCGATAGCGGAATTTCAGAAAGCGCTCGATCTAGATCCCGACGATTCATCTAGCCACCTAGAACTCGGTGAGCTCTATCTCGTTTCCGATATCTTGAAGGCACTCGGGCATTATGAGACGGCTTTGGTTCAGCGCCCCGATTCTCTGCAAGTGCTTTCGGTGCTCTGCCGACTGTTCAATCTGATCGGTCAGAATAGCAAGCTGGAACAGTACGCATCGCGTTGGGTGGACGCCGATCCCAATTCTTACGAAGCACACCAGTACCTGCGATTGGCTTATTTGAAAACGGGGCAGGTCGCACAAGCGGAGTCAGAACTCGCGGCACTCGATGGTCTTACGCCGCGGCACAAGACGTTCTTTGTCATGACTGGCAACACGTTGATTCAAACCAGTCTGACTGCACCGCAGATGATCGATGAAGCGATCCTTGTCTTGCGCAAGGGTACCGAGGCCTATCCGGAGGATACCGTCTTGTCGGGCATGCTTGCGTTTACCGAAGCGCTCAAGCTTTGGCTTCAACGGCAATGGCAACCGGCCAGTGAGCAGTTCGAGAGGCTGTTGACAGTGTTTGACGGCGGTGACTTGATGTCGCAGGCTTTTCGAAGGGACTCTTCAACCTTCCTGGCCTCCTGCTACGAACAACTCGATCGAATTCCGGAAGCGGCCGAGCAGATGCGGGTCGCTTCGACGATCACGCCTGAGTTGGTCATTGTTCCCAAAACATTTAGCTTGTTCGAAAAAGCGCAACGATATGATTACGCGATCGAATTCGCCAAGACGCTTGCGGCGATCCGCCCGAATGATCTTCAACTTCATCGCAACCTCATTCGAAGCTATGCGTTCGCAGGCCAATGGAATGAAGCCAAACAGTACTTTTCCAAGCTTCCTTCTAATACGACCGACGATTTGATTCGTCAGATCCATGTGGGCGTTGCGCTCGCGGAATGGTTGGAACGCCGTGGACAGACGCCAGCAGGTTCCGCACAACAAGCCATCGAGCGACTATTGAAGAAGACGATAGCATCTTCCAAGGACGAGGAAGGATCGGAACGGCTCGAAGCGCATGCCCGATGGGCTCGATTTCCGCAGCACATGTTAGTACTCGGGCCGTTCGAGGGTCTGGGAGGTCTCGTCCAACCGCTTGCACCGGAGGAAGGATTTGATCCGAACGCGAGTTTCCCTGGCCAAGTCTCTGCACTTTCGCCCCGGAGGGATGTAACGTGGCGATTGAAAAGTGGTCGCGCAGGAGATCGGGTTGATTTGCAGGCTTTCAACCCGGATCAAAAGGAACTGATCGTCTACTGTTCGACGTTTCTGCAAAGCCCCGTGGAGCAGAGTGTCACGCTGATCTTCGCTGGCAGTGACCAGGCGAAGGTCTGGATGAATGGTCAAGAACTTGATCTGTCACGCCGAGCAAACGGTGAAGTCAAGGCAAACGTCACCCTACAGAAAGGTGCCAATCGACTGCTTATCAAGACAATCGATCTGCCACCGCTCGGTCCGTTGGCTGTCGATGGTCCGTGGAATCTATCCATTGATGCGATTGATTCCAACGGATGGCCTGCCAAAGTGCGTTGGTCATCCGATGCTGACGCCGCGGTCGGTGAAGCTCGTGCGTTGGTCAGCAATCTAGAATCACGCCTCCTTCTCAAGCAAGATGTGATTGATGAACTCAACATGGATTCGTCGTTAGCCGAATCCAAACGCGCGGCCGCGATTCTGATCGCAAAGCAATTGCCGGAAGACGGTGAAAGAATCAACGTTCAACGCATCCGCGAGTTCTTGGGGGATGGCATGCGTTCGCGCCGAGCCGAAACGGCGGTCCGTGTCACGGGCGCTGCGTGTCGCGCGAATCCATCAAGTCACGAGTGTTTCGGTGCGTTGGCCCTAGCTTGTTACACCACTGAAAGATTCGAAACGGCGACGAAAGCAGCGAACCGGGCACTCGAATTGTGCCGGCAAGACCTACCTGATTCGCATCCCGTCTACCTCTCAATCCTGGCGATGTCTCACCATCGATTAGCTCAAGATGATAAAGCGAAGGAAGCCTATCAACGCCTAAAGGAGTCAGTAGAAAAGATGCCCGGAAACGCAACCGCGGAGAAAGCACTGAAAGAAGCAACCACAACGCTGAAGTCTGAAGTCTGAAGTCTGAAGTCTGAAGGCTGAAGAAAACGTTGGTGGTCTCGTAGCCGTCTCACTTAACCAAGCAGACTTAAATGGTTGATTCGTCCAATCCCTACACGACGCCGACTGCTGAATCTGAGCGACATTCCCATCTCGACTTTGCACCAATTTTGTTTCGATGGGAAAAACTGCGGATTGGGTACAACGTTGTTTTGGTTCTGGGTGTGCTTGCGGTGACGTTGCTCGGCTTCCCCCGGAATCTCCTGCTTCCGGAATACTGGATGTCAGTCGCGTTTGGAGGACTGCTCGCCAACGTATTTTTCTTTTTGGGACCAGCCTTCGAGGCGTATGGTACCTATTTCAAATTTTGGAACAGCACGTTGACGGTGTTACTTTTCCTTGCAGGCTTAGGTCTGACTGCACTACTAGCGCTCATCTCGATAGCGACTTTTTGATAACTCTGTCTGAACCTCAAGTCTCGGGCAAGAATAAGAAAGCTGCATTCAGTGCTCGCCGACTTCGCGATTTAACTCGCGGTGCAACCAAGTGCGGGCGAATTGCCAATCTCGCTTCACGGTTGCCGGTGACAGGCTAAGAGCGAGTGCTGTTTGCTCAACGGTTAGCCCGGCGAAGAATCGCAGGTTAACAATTTCGGCTTTGCGTGGATCGATTTCTTCGAGTGTCTGCAGCGCGGACTCCAACGCTAACATTCGTTCCGGTTCTGGCTCATCGACAAAGGCGATGTCGGGCAATGCTTCGCGATTTCGCCCGCCACCATGCTTCACGAAGTTCTTTTGTTTTGCACGATTCAACAGAATCTGTCGCATCGATCGTGCCGCAGCTGCGAAGAAGTGTCCTCGACTGTCCCATTGCAAATCCGGATTGCCTACCAAGCGGATGTAGGCTTCATGAACAAGCGCGGTTGGCTGCAACGTTTGCCCCGGTTTCTCTTGAGCCATCTGGCGATTCGCCAACTGCTTTAACTCGGAATAAACCAGCGGCAATAATTCCTCGGACAGGGCCAAGGTCGAGTCCCTGTCCGATAACAGTTGCGTGATCGTCTCTCGCATCGAATTTGACACTGCAGCCTCTCAAGAATCCACAATGCTTGAAGCTGTACCGTCCAGGCCGGTACTCGTCGCTTGGAAAGACATCGATTGTAGGGACCGCGAACGCGTTGAGAACGCCCCGGAAATCGAATGAATATTGCGAGCCATTGAATGTTGCGAGCCAATGAAGATTGGGGTGGTATTGAAGTTTGGCGGCAAGGAATTGTTCTCCTACACGTCCTCGTGACAAGAAGGACGTCCCGACACGATCCTACGCGATGGTGTGTTCTATTACCAACTTTGTTTTACGGTGAGTTCATCGCTGCGGGTTTTGCGTTTGCATTGCGCGTGATTCCTTTAAGGTGAAGTGCGCATCCCCCATATGGCCAGTGATTGGCACCGCCTGTGATTGGCGGTCAGTTATAAGCGTTCCCTTCTATCCATGAGCGTCGGTGTATCCTGTCGACTCCGCCGTCTCATGCGATGATAAGAAAAAAACAGCACTTGGGACTTTCGCAAGAGAATGAAACGAATCACTCTTCCGGCGTCGAGCGTTAAGAGCAATAAGAAGTGGCTCTTGATTCAAGAGTTGTTTGAGAAAGCCGTCGAGCTGGATCCTAAAGATGTAAGCGGATTCCTGGATCAAGCGTGCGCGGGCGACACGACGCTGAAGAAGGAGATTCAAGATCTGCTGGATTCGCTGGATGGTGCCGAGGAGGAGTTCGAACGCGCGTCGCTGTATCAATTTGACGACCAATCGACAGCCCCTTTGGCTTTTCAGGTTGACGGCTATGAGTTGGTTTCGGAAATCCATTGTGGTGGTCAAGGCACCGTCTATCGCGCCGTCCAACTGAGCACAAAGCGCGAGGTTGCGCTCAAGTTTATGTTGGCGGGGCAGCTCGCTAGTAAGTCCACCAAACTACGGTTTGAACGCGAGATCGAACTCGTTGTCGGACTCCGCCATCCGGGCATTGTTCCCGTGTTCGACAGCGGACTTGCTAACGGCCAGTACTTCTATGCAATGGAGTACGTCGATGGCGTTCACTTGGACGAATACATCGGTAACGAACGACTATCGGTCCGGGAAATCCTTGCCCTATTCGTTCAGATTTGCGAAGCGGTCAAGCATGCCCAGCAGCGTGGTGTCGTGCACCGTGATCTGAAGCCATCGAACATTCTTGTGGATAATCGTGGCAATCCGAGGATTCTGGATTTTGGTCTCGCCAAATCGGTCACCGGTGAATTCGAGAGTCGCAAGACCGTGTCGATGACGGGGCAAGTGATGGGTACGCTCTCATACATGAGTCCTGAGCAGGCTTCGGGGGCGACCGATGAAATCGATACGAGCACGGACGTCTATTCGCTAGGCGTCGTTCTTTACGAGGTGCTGACAGGCCAGCTTCCCTATCAGCTCGATCTGGAATTGGCTGACAACCTGGGCACGATCAAAAGCGTGTCGCCCGCTTTGCAGCCGCTGAAAGAGCGGCAAATTAACGGTGAGATCTCGACGATCCTCTTGAAGGCCCTGCAGAAAGAAAAATCTCGTCGTTACGAATCCGTAGGTGCGTTGGGAGAGGACTTGGCCCGCTATCTGCGTGGTGACCCCATCGAAGCGAAACGTGATCGTTCGCTGTATGTGCTAGGAAAAGTTTTAAAGCGACACTATCGCGCGGCGCTGGTGGGGGCGGCCGTGTTAATGGTCATCTGTGCCTCATCAATCGCTTCATTTGCAATGTATCTCCGTGCCGCATCGGCGAGAGATCGTGCCGACCGAAATGCGCTCCTGTACGAATCGCAACGGGATGAACTTCAGTTGGTAAGCGATCAGAGCTTGTCCCAGCTCTATATCGCCGAAATGAATCTTGCGGGCCAAGGGCTTGAGCTGAACGGAGGGATTGGAAGGGTCAAGCAACTGACAAACAAGTGGGCTCCGATTCAACCGAATGACGACCAACGAGACTGGGAGTGGTACTTCCTACAGTCAAAGTGTGATCGCGAATCGGCGGTGCTCACCGGACTCGGTTTTGTTTGGTGTCTTCAGTGGCATCCGACCAAGCAGCGAGTCGTTTACGGAGACAATGACGGCAAAGTCTGGACGTGGACTCTTGGGCAACTTCCTGAATTCGTTGGTAAAGCCGGGCCTCAGATTCGGGCCGTGGCGTGGAATTGCGACGGGACACGTCTTGCGGCTGCGGCTCCAAACAAAGGCGTCACTGTATGGCGTACGGAAGCCTACGAACGCATCATTGATATTCCGCACGTTACACATGTTCTGTCGACGGCTTGGCACCCTTCGGATCCCGATGTGCTTGCCTTTGCAGATATTGACGGCAAGATCGAGTTATGGGATTTGGCAAACCGTAAACGAACCAAGACGATCGATGTTGGTTTTCCGATTGAGTCACTCAGCTGGAATAACAGGGGCAGCAAGTTGGCGGTTGGACGCTATGACAAACGGATCCAGGTTTGGGATGCGAAACTCGGGGAGTTAGTCCTCGAGCAAAAAGGCTTTCGCACAATCGCCATCGCAACGGAGCATCAACCCAAAGGGACACTTATCGCGACAGCAGGTGAAGAAGGCATCCATGTGTTGAATGCGAAAACCGGAGGGATTCGCTGGAGGTTGCCAACTGAACGAGAGTGTTTGGATGTTTGCTGGAGTCCAGATGGAAATCAGCTGGCTGCTGTTGGTTCCGACCGCGTGTTGCGTCTGCTCGATGTGGAAAGAGGGGATCAGCTGCAACGATTTGACGGTCACACCGGAAAGATTTGGGGTGTCGACTGGAGTCCAGATGGAACGATGATCGCCACCGGTTCAGAGGATGGATCGATTCGAATTTGGAAGCCATCCAATCAGAATCTTGATCGTGCCATGCGTTTGGATCCAGACTACAGCAGTGCTTGGGTTCGAGCGGTTGATTGGCACCCGATTGAAAACGCGTTAGCCGTGGTCGGACAACCGCACCGGGCATTTCTGGTTGACTCGAAAAACCTCAAAGTTGACGTATTGCCAGAAGGACGTACGTCGATGGCGTATGACGTGCGGTGGAGTCCTTCCGGTGATCGTATGGCTGTTGCCGGTTTGGACCGGGTGGTGACGATTCGACGCTTTCCTGATGGAGAAATTATCCAGACGTTCCACGGTCATGACGGTCAAGCGGACGCACCACCGGAGGTCGGATGTGAAAACATTGTGCACTCCGTGACTTGGAGTCCCGACGGACGCTATCTCGCGTCGTGTTGCCAAAACGGACTCACGCTCGTTTGGGAAGCCGTCACCGGTGAAGTCATCGCTGAACACCAGGAACCGTGGCTCGTTGCTTCGGTGGACTGGCATCCCGACCGACCTCTGCTCGCGCTCGCTTGCGGTGAAGACAAAACGGCGAAGCTTTGGGAGTTCGAGACAGACTTGCCTCCTTGGACAGTCACCCGCTGCCAAGGTTTACCAACCATGGTTCGCTGGAGTCCCGACGGAATGCGTTTGGCGGTTTCGAGTAACGATGGAGTCGCCAAAATTCTGGATCAGTGCGGGCAACGCGAGGCCTACACCTTGAGCGAACACACGGGAAGCGTGGAATGCGTCGCGTGGAATCCAGCCGGCACACGCTTGGCAACGGGAAGCAATGATCGCACGATCAAGCTCTGGGACACGATCGAGGGACACCAAGTGCTTTCGTTTAAAGCCCATTCGGACGGGATCTACACGCTCGCTTGGAGCCCCGACGGACGGCAATTCGTCTCGGGTGCGTATGACTCAATGGTGAAAATTTGGGATGCCAGAACGGGATACGAGCGCTCAAATCGTGAACCGTCTACAGCGCCGTCGCGCATTGAGATTGACTGCAGCGAACCGAACATCGAATCCGTTGATTCGAATTAGAGGATCACGCAGAACGGTTTCCGTTACTGGATGGTGTCTGCTGCTTCGGTCAGTCACGAGTCGCTGATCAAATCGGCGATCGGATCTAACTCAGAAACGAAGATGCCAGGAGGAATACCAGGAGCCCGACTGGATACACGACGCCGACGTTTGACATATTCGATCCGGTCAGATTGTCCAGTGCTTCTTGAGTGTCATTGAGTTCATGAAGCCGACCCTCACGATGCGACACAGCGTAAACCGCGAAGAAGGTCACCAATTCAGGGATGCTGGTGACGAAGCCCAAAATCCAACCTGCGATCGCCGGTCGAATACCCATTTGAGCAACGACCTCGGCCGTCGCGTCACCAAGGAACAGGCCTGCAATCGTGATCGCAATCAATGCCGTCAGGCCAAGGATGACTCCAAGTGGCAAGTTGCCTGAGGTCTTTGGGTCCTGATGCTCGGGCTCAGCCTTATGTGCAAAGAGCTTGTCGATAAAACGATAGAACGCAAAGAAACTCAGCAACGCGGGGACGAGGACCCACTGTTGGTCCAATCCCCACTGCATCAACACAATTGGAACGGCGATCGCCAATGCCGCGAACAGAATCTCGTCGAGAAATCGCAGTTTGAAAAGTTCACGTACTTGGCCGTATCGAAGCACGGCGATCGACATTAACACCGCGTTGATGATGTTGGAGCTGGCAATATTCCAAAGGCCGGCCTCCCAAACTCCCGCCAAACCTGCAGACACAAGGCAAACAAGCTCCGGAACCGACGTCGCATAGCCGGTCACTTGCCCTCGAGCTTTCGCGCTCCAGTTCATTGCATTGGCGATGTGGTCGATCCCGCGAAGCAGTCCATACTTCACCAACAGGACGATGGTCCCGGCGGAGACAACCATGATCAGGACGGACAATCGGTTCACCTCTCGTCAAGAAGCTCTGGAACGGGCAGCTCAGCCAAGATTCTTCAAGACAATGAAGTGAGCCGTCAACACCTGTCGCCCTTAAAGGGCCGATCAGGATCGAATCAGGGCGCGAATTCCAATTCACCGTCAGCATCTGGTTGCAAAACCGGCGTAGGTGAAGCGATGGTCACCGTTGGATTGTCGCTGACCTCCATCGGTTTCGTTGGCGCGTCGCCGCTTGGCGATTCGCCGAGATTGAACGAGCCAATCGTTGACTCTGAGGTTTGAATCATGCCGGCGCTGCCAGGGGCGATCATCGTCTCTTGGACGATCGGCATCTGTTTTGCCATCACGGCTTCCGGGTGTGCACAAGCGCGATTGCACCCTGCACAACGTGGGCACGACTTGCTCGCACGCCAGAACATCAGTTCGTCCAGGCAACTGCGGCTGGCGACGAACACACGGTCGCCCGGTTGCAGTTGATAATTGGTTGCCGTATTGCCCATCTGCACGATTTCTCGATAACAAACAGGCAAAGTGACTCGGCATTCACACGGATCAGTCGGTCGAGCCAGCAAGATCTGGCAGGGGTTGGCACTTGAAGTCAGGCCACCCGCGTTAACGATCGCGTCGAGCACGGTTTCGGAACCAGTCAAAGGATACGACCCCGGCGCGTTGACTTCACCCAACACATAGAACTGGTGGACCGGTTCGAGCAGACGCACGTTGATCACAATTCCATCGCACTCGTCTGGAACCGGTCCTGCCGACGCCGATGATTCCGTGTCGTTCATCGCGAATTCAACACAGTCTGTCTTCTGTTTACGCGATTGATAGACGATCTGTTGTTCAATCAGTGATTCTGCTTCTTCGAGACTTCGCCCTGCGACGACAATGCGTCCAAACGGTCCAAGATCGACAGTTCCATCCGCAAGGACGATCTGATCCGCTGGTAAACGGAGATCACGTTCAAAGTTTGCGGGCTCAACGAGGAGCGCGTCGCCCGGCTGAAGTTTATGTGGTGGAAGAACTGACTTCGCATTCTCACGAGGAATCGCCATTGGAATACGTGAGGCATCCGCGACGGCTTTGGCTTCCTTCGTAAGCATCGAAGTCGAAGGATACAACGACAGTCCCAGCGTGCTGCATCCACTACAAAGCAAGAGCATCCAGGAAGCCATTAAGGCTGAGATTCGATGGCGAGCGCAGTCCATTGTCGATTCCAAGGCAGCGGAAAGATCCTACATCGATCAAAATCGGCACAACGCAAACGCGAGACGCCCTGGAACCAGAATGGCTAGAAGAATGGATAAAACCCGCAAAGCTTCACTACACGGTAGTCTCACCCCGGTCATTGATGCCGCGGTTTCGCTTTAAAACGCGTCGAGTGCATCGGCCGATTCGGCCGCAATGCTCGCGACGATCAGTCGCCTACCCTCGCGCAGTAGGAATCTCACCGTCTCTTCGCGAAACGTTTCGACCGGACGCAACCGTACGATGGGGTTCCGCGTCGTCCCCATCACGGAAACCACAAGCGTTCGGTCACGCAGGATCTCCGTGACGCTGACGATCGCCGAGGCCGGGATGAGTGTTTGGATTGCATACTGTTGAGCGATCTTGGAGAAATTGACCGCGACATCGCCGTAGTCACCGGTCGCGATCATTGCCTGCAAGTCCATCCTGCCGCTTCGCACGTATAGTTTTCCATCGGCTCGCACCAACGCCGTATCACTGCCGAGCCAAAACTCGTCGACGGAAACGACACCCTTGCCGATAACGCCCTTGGCTTCGCCCACATCGAACGACTGACGAGCCAATGAGATCGGACCCAACAGTTGAGAGGCCGCGACTAAACCTGGAATCGCCGCCCCCTGAGTCTGTTCGAGCCGAAAATTAAATCGACCTGTTACATCATCAATGGCTTCGACGTCTTTCCCATCAATCGTCAGAACACCGGAGACTTTTCCTTGTGCAAACGATGTTGATGTTCCCAGTTGATTCATCAGCCTCAAAAAATCAACGCGTTGAGATTTCCACGTGCTGTCTAAGTCTAATCCACCGCGATGACTCGACTTAACCAGCATCTCTCCTTCCAATTGGCCGCCTCCAACGTGCGATCGAATCGAGGGTAAGTGAACACTCCAAGCCAAGTGATTCAAATCCAACCGCGCGATCACACCACTGTGAGCCGCACCGATCGGTAACGAGTTGACACCTAACTCTCGCCCTTCGATGCTCCCTCTCAGTCTCAGTGACTCCTGATATCCCGTGACGGACGCCCGCGCTGTCGCATGTCCATGAAGCTGCTTTGCAACATCCTCACCGAGAAACCAAGCGGACCGATCGAGCCGCACTCGCGAGATGCCCACCTGTAAGTCTAGTTTTGGATGGAATCGTGATTGGCCATCGAGCGGATAAACCTGCCCTGCGACTCGCAACGTGCCTTCTCCGTAGTCTCCAACGAGTGATCGGATCAGCACAACGTTTCGATCGGTTTGACCCTGGAGTTTGATCTGACGAGACAACAGTCGTGTTCGAAACCGAACGTCGTTGAGACTCAATTCGAAGTCTGTTTTTGGGAGCGTTGATGGTGACTCGATCTTTCGGTCGATTCGCATTTTTCCGCCCGCTCTCGCGGAAAAACTGGGTCGATAACCGAGCGCGAGTTCAGCCATTCGCGACATATCTAAGCCTTGAAACTGCCAGTCAACGAATCGCAGTCGGTCGGAAAGATCGGCCCAAGTATCCGATGCCAAAAGATCTGCCTTGGTTTCGATTTCGATGGTTCCGCCGACAACGTTACCGCTGGCATTGATGCTGAGCTTTCCATCCAAAAGACTCACGGCGGCTGTCACCCCACCGATTTTTTGCCGGTCGAATTGGATGTCTTGCGCAGTGAGCGTTGCGTTTCCCTTGTGTAATGCAGGCGACGCGATACTCACGATCGGTGCACGCCAACGTAAGTCCCCGTCCAGTTGACACTGCACACTTGCATTCGCCGCCATTTCAACGGGCGGACGAAGGACGGGACTCACTCTTCGTAGCGTCAATTCGGCAAGAAAGTCGCCTTCATCTCGCAGTGGCAGCTGGCAAGTGCCGGCAATGGATCCGCCAAACACCGCAAGATCGAGGGCCGATATTTGTAGCGCGTCATCGTCCTTCAGATAATCCATCGACAGTGTGCCGATTCTCATGTTGGCGGGGAGTACGGTCGATGCATGAATCGGTGCCATGCGTACCCTACCGGACGTCACTTGAAACCGATGTTCGAGTGTTCCGAAGTCTAAGCCAACGATGCGCAGTGAAGGTGAAGCGAACGCACCATCGATACTCCAGTCATTCAGACTCCACGATCCGTCGACCGATCCGCTTGCTTTGGCCTGGAAGTCAACTTTTCCTTGTACGAGCGTTGACGATGTTGGGTCAGGCTGAACGTAATGCCGCAGAACGTCTTCTACCGGTAAATCGTCTCCCGTGAGGGTCAACGAAAACTTGCCGTCGTTTGCGAGCGGAAAATCAACCTCCCCACGCAGTCGTAGCGGTCGAGATGCTTCGATTGGATTTTGACTCATCACTTGGAACGATTTGATCTTCAACCGGTTTGATTCGATGACCAGTCCATTGAGCTCAACATCGGTCGGTGGAAAGATCTTTGATTGGAACTCCCTTCCAGCGATCTTTCCGACGAGCTTGAACTCGCTCGCTTGACGGATCTGTTTGACCGGGAATTGCAGATTCAGTTGGCCGGACAAGTAACCGTCGGAGGGAAACCAACTCGCATGTTCTGGATAGAATTGCGTGAGCAACTGCGTGATTGAATGCACACCCAGGTGCTCGACGACAAGCTCTGCATACGCGTCGCCACGCGGAACGAGCTCTAATGCTCCACGACCTTGGATCTTGCCATTGTTTTCCGAGGCTTGATCCAGAACGTCCGCGCTCAATTGGGTAAGTGTCAGTACGCCGTCACGGTAGCTCACGGAGGACGCGAAATCCGTGATCTCAAGCTGGTCCAAGATCAATCGACGGCTGGAAACACTTCCATCAAACCGATAAGCCTTTCCGTCGCCGATTGAATTCCAAGGGATTCCAACTTGCAACTTGACGCTAACGTTGCCCTGAACGTTCAGGCCAAGGTCGATTCCGATCGCCTTCAAACGACCTTGTAGACGCTCCATGTCGATGGACTGGAATTCCCACGTCGTTGACCAATACTTCACCCGACTGCCGTCGGCTGGCGGAGTGATAGGCTTCTGAGCAGCTGGGGCTACAACGCCGTTGTCCCCTAAAGGACTCGTTTGCGCGCGCGTTTGGTTCGTCGCTTGCGAGATTAGGAGAATTGCCACAACAAAGGCAGCACGACAGACGACGCGAATCGGTTGAATCGACACCATGCCAGCGTTTATTGGATAAGTGGACGCAATCCGACAGAGAAACCGCCTCAAGCGGACTCTTATCACGTTCGGCCACGACGCCCGCGTCCGTGAGAGAACTCGCTAAAACCCGCAAAGTACCCGCCGCTCACGCGACCGGAATCGTCGATGTGGGTTTGAAAACGAGTCGGATTTGTCACCCGATTCGCCGACGCGGACAACTCACTGAAACGCGTCTGACCTCGGGAATGGCTGCCAATGCGAGGAAAGCGGCGAATCCGGAACGATTCAAGCCGCGTCATCCATTGCAGGCCTCCCGACTGTGATCATAATGCAATCGCTATGCAAGTGCATTGAAAGTGCGGTTGCGTGGCGGAGTTGATCGGGGGCCGCGTATTTCTCGCTGTCCTCGTTAGCGGCATTCCATTCATTTCGAGATTTGGAGATAGATCCCGATGACCCGTTGGCATTTTTTTAGCTTGAAGTTCTTGCTCTTCGCATGTTGCATTTTCGGTGTGACGACGATCGATTCAATCGCACAAGAGACAGCGGCTACCGAAGAGAGCGTTGAGAAAACATCGGAAGAAACAGAGTCCGAGGACAAGGAGTCGGACAAGGCCGAAACGTCCGATTCGGAAGCGTCCAAGGCGGATAGCAGTGAAGCATCGGAAGCTAAACAAGAGAAAAGCAAAAGTGAGAAGACGGAGGAGAACAAAAAAGAGACTCCCAAGAAAGTCGATCCGCGACTGAAACGCATTTCCGAGATGGAAGTGGAGATGAAAGAGCTGCAGGCGAAGTCGGCACTCGAGAAGGCACGTCAGGACGCTGAGCTATCCGAAATGAAGCTCGAAATCGAACGTCTCGCAGCCGAATCAAGTCTTGAGTCGGCGAGACGCAAGAAGGCAACCGCATCCTATAGCCTCGAAGCAGAGATCCTCATCGCCGAAAACGCTGCATTAAAGCAACGGCTGGCCAAGATTAAGTCGGAAAGCGAGATCGCGAACCTTGAGAGAATGACTGCCTTGGCAAAAATCACCGAGGGCCTATCGATCGCGGACAATCGGGCGAAAGTGAAATCGAGGGTTCTGACCGACGTCGACTACACGTCGAAACCGTTTCACGGAGGTGAGCTTTCCATCAGCGATCGACGGATCTCAATGAATGGGGTCATCACTGCATCGACGGCGAATTACGTCACCGAACAGCTTCACTTCTTCAACAATCAATCGGATGATCCAATCTTCCTCGTGATTGACTCGTCACCCGGTGGATCGGTGATGGCCGGTTACCGCATTCTTAAAGCGATGGAAGCCAGTGACGCGCCGGTGCACGTCGTTGTCAAATCGTATGCTGCGAGTATGGCAGCGATTATCACTACGTTGGCGGAACACTCTTACGCGTACCCGAACGCCATCCTATTGCACCATCAAATGTCGTCGGGCCTATCTGGAAATATGACCCAACAAGCCGAGCAGTTGGAAGTGAACAAGGAATGGGCGAGGCGACTGATGGAACCGCTTTGTGAAAAACTGAAAACCACGCCAGAGAAGTTTGTCAAAGAGATGTACGAAAACAATTCCACCGGTGACTGGGAGGAATTCGCCGACCGAGCGCAGGAACTCGGTTGGGTGGCCAACATTGTTCCGAGAATCCGCGAACAGTCCGTCTTAAAGAAGCCTTCCACCAGTGCATCGGCTGGAACGATCATGATCATTGGTTCCACACTCGCTCCGGTGAGTTTCGACGGCATGGAAGAGGTTGATGAACGAGGGACGCGATTCAAGCGACTACCACGTTTGCAACCGTTTGATTGCTATTTCGTCCATGACCCGAACGGCTATTACCGTTTCTAATGCTCGCGGCTCCGACGCGTCGATGCTGGATGGATCGACGCAGTCGGAATCCGATCGAACAACCAAGATAGAGATGCTACGGCTAGAACCGCGAAACGGGCAAAACGCGAAGGAAGTGTGAAACTCTCTTCGCGTTTTTGGTTTATGTCGCAGTCCTAATGATCTCCTGTCGCCGTGGTCAACCTTCGTGCCAACCATCGATTGATCGGGAAGCAGGCTGCATAAACGACCAATGCGATTAACGCGCGGGTGAAGTCGGTTTCAAAGTTCAAACCCGGTCGTTCGTCGAAGGGGAGTATCTTGTCGATCACACTCAACACCATAATGATCGGACAAACAAAAGCTGCGGTCACGAAAAAACACAGGTAGACTCCGCGCGCGAGTGACTCGAGCGCCGTATGCGTCAGTCGCGCGGCGATGAAAAGCCACCAAAACGTTGCGACGCAGCCAACACCCAAAGCAAACGTGAATCGCTCCATGTCATCGGCGTCAACGCGGATCGTCCAGATATAGCCGAAGCAGGCTACCTGAATCGCACCTAAAGAAAACAGATCGATCAGGTTAAACGAAGGGCGAGACGATCCGAACAACTCGCGCGTGTATCGCATCGGCAGAAGACCCAAGATGGAACTTGTGCCCGCGAAACCGCAAACGAGAACGAGCGAAGCGACAAACGATTTCGGATCCATCGATTGGATGGTGACTCAAAACGAAGACTAAGTACCCAATGTTGTATCAACCAGCGTACTTTACTTGCCAATTGGATTGCAAGAAACTGTGACACGGGCCATCTGTGACACAGGCCAACTGTGACACAGGCCATCGGAGGGCCCACGTAGTTCTTTTGCGAGACGCTGTTTACGAGCATTCGATGGTCAACCCGTTCGAGCCGCCAACGGAGACTTCGCGAATCAAAAGGGTGAAGGACCGTTGTAAGGTAACCATCGGACAGTTCGCCGTGATGGGTTGCGTTGCATCGTTCACGATCACCGTTGCGTTGGCTGCAGTGAGTGGAATCTTAGCGATCGCGATCAAATTCTTGGCCAATTGATTTTGTCGACCACGGCGAGCCCCAGGTGCCGTGGCTACCGTTAGTGTAGAAATGTTTGTTACCGCCCTAGCGCGTTTCATGCTCGAAGTCATTCAGCACGGTTACGCATGTGATCCGCCGTGCGAAAGAAAGTCATCTTCAAATGCGACGCAAGGAGTGGATCATCAACTAACTCATCGATCGCTTGATTCATGCATAACAACCACTGATCACGTTCATTCGCACCAATCGGAAATGGTAAGTGTCGCGCGCGTAACCTGGGATGACCGTATTCCGCGATATAGAGGGACGGTCCCCCGAAGAATCCCGACAGGAATTTGAACAGCTTGTTCCTCGAACTGGTCAAGTCGGCCGGGTGCATGTCAAGAATCCCTTTCGCTGCGGGCAACTCCGACATCAGATCGTAAAATCGATCGACAATGCGCCGAACACCTTCTTCGCCACCAAGCTGTTCGTAGAGAGTCGTTTGACTCATAAACTCAACCAAATCTTTCGATCGATGCAATCGTCTTCGCGTCGCGGTGGATACGCACCTATGCACGCTGCCGATCGCCAATTCCAAAAACTATACCACCGACTCTTCCATTTGCCCTTCCCTGGCTTCAATATCGCCAAGCGGTCGCAGGAGCATTTCGTACTCGATTCAGCGAGACGGTAGAGGGAGCCGATCGGTTAAGCGTCGACGGTGGATTTGGGGCTCGCGGTACTTTCTGCGGTTGCGGGTCCAACGTCGGTTCCCAGGCTTTTCTGAATGAGCGAAATCGAGCCGCGCCCGAGTTGTTCGCATGTCCCCGCTGTATCGCCGAAATCGGCGTCCAAGGATCTGACGCGATCCAACTTGAGGAGAGCGACACTACCCGACCAAGGGTCCGGTGATCCAGGGAGATAGACGGTGACCCACCCAGCCTTTTCATCGCGTTCTGTTTCAAAGGCGATTCGATCGCAATCATCGAACGATGCCAGGACAGGTTTCATTTGCGTGGTTGCCTGTTCGCCACCAATCGTGTCTGCCATCTGGTCCTTCAAGATCGCGTAGCGAGGAAACACCATCACGAGCTTCTTTTCAAATGCACCGGAAAAACGTCGTGCGAACGAGCGTCGCGCCAACAAACCGCAAAAGAAACAGATCAGCAATAAGATGCCGATCGACATCAAGATTAGGAGCGCAATCCCGCCGGGCGTCTCAACGATTCCGTCAAGGATCCCCGCCAGACTTTGGGCAATCGTTAGCACAATCGGCACGATTTGGCCGATCAACGCACCCAAGACAATCAGCGGCAGCAAGAAAAGCAGCCCGCCGATGGCCGTCGTGCGAGTAAAACCGATGGGATTTTTGGTGAAGCTCATCAACCGAACCGCAAATGCGAACCGCGAAATAAACGAAACGACGCGAAAGAAAGAATATAGAAGACCGACGAATCGCGCGCGATGAGTTGCGTTTCCTCCTCGCGTTTTTCGATTATTTCGCGGTTCCGTTTCTTGGTTTGTGGCTAGGGGATGCGGACCTTTTTCCAAGGTTGATAGATAGGCATTTTGTTGCGTTGGCGATAGCCGATTTGGTACCAGGCAGCTCGACCGACGAACGAATCTAACATGGCGTAGCCGTAACCGTCGACGAGCTTAACGACCCAGTATTGATCATCCGTTGCATTGGTTGATGAACGGAATCGCACGACGATCTCCCAGCCATCCGGCGGCACTTGCTCGGTGCCCACCCAAATCACCGCGTCTTCCAACTCAACGATTGGTCGGAGTTCCGGCAATTGCGCGACCGTGTCCGCATGAATCTGCTGTGTTTCTTCGAGCAGCTCGTAGTACTCGTCGACGGCTTCATTGAGCGAGTAGCCGGACGCCTGAAAGATCGATCTCCACAGCAGGACACCACTGAGGCCTTCAGAGTGACGCCGGTCGGCGAAGGTACGAGCGAGGTTTCCGATCGCTTCATCACCGAAACGCCGCACGATTGCCGCCGCAAAAACTTCGCCGAGTTCGTAGGCCAGAAAACTGTCGTGCTCGGCCCTCAATCGATCGTTGTCTACCAAACGGTCAAAGCTCGCGTCCCCACGGTCTTGTAACAAAGCAGCATTTAAACGGAGCTCCGTGAGTTCCTCGTCCATGAAGAATCGCCGTTCAACATACGTGGCGACGCCTTCATGAAAAAAGCGAACGGAACCGAAGTTTTCACGCAGTTGATTATCCGACAGTGATTCCAGAATCACATGCGTCGTCTCATGTCCCAGTGTTTGGCGAAGTGACGGAAGGTCCTCGTGCGACGTTAAGTTGAGCTTCAGCTTATTCCAGTACGCCGTGCCTAAGTGATGGCCCGAAAAAGAAGTCATGTCGACACTGATACGCAGATCTTCTTCGAAGTCGAAGAACTCGGCGACGCTCGCGTAAACACCATCCGCTTCATCCAGCAATCGATTCGCACGATTGGCCAAGTTGTTTGGGAAGACGACATCGTACGTCTCGGTACTGCGACTTGTCGTTGCCCACCCGGGATAAGTCACGCGGACTGCATCAGGAGATTCAGGCGGTTCCTCCAAAATGGTTTGGGTCATGATGCCGAGGACGACAAAAACAATCGCTGCGGAACAACCTACGAGTACGACTTGCTTTGCTCGCGATTCAGATCCTGCAAGCCACCGCAGCAAGACTCGGCCGCCCCCAAGAAACAAACCATAAGCCATCAGCAGCGCCAACGAACCTACCGCGAGATAACCAAACACCAACTGCCAAGGAACCAGCCAACGCTTACCGAAGAATTGAGGGTCACCACACAGAACAAGGTTCGACAGATCTAATTCTGGAATGAACCGACCTGCGATCATCATCGACCATCCGAAGAGTCCCAATGCGAGCCAGCCGAATCGACGAAGGAACGACAGCACCAAGCCGATCGATAGGAAGCAGTACATCTGAACGAGTTGCAGCCCGAGCGAAGTCATGATCCAGTCAAAGTGGTAACTTCGATCAAGTGATGTCGTCGATAGGGCGCGAATGCCGAGCACAAAGAAAATGTCTACGATCGGAACAAAGGCCAACGTGCAAAAAGCCGAGAACCATTTCGCGAAGAACAGTTGAGTGCGAGAAACGGGAAGTGCATCCAGAAACTCGATCGTGCGGTCGTCAAACTCGCGAACCAGTAAGCCATACGAGAGTGCCAACGAGAGTACGAACACCGTGATCGCATACTCCATCCCAAGCTCAATCAGGCCGTCGCCGTAGAGCTTCTCGGTCGACGTTAACGATAGAGGCTCCGTCAGCGCCTGCGCCCCGTAGCTAACTAAAGTGAAAAAAAGAATCAGCAGCAAAAACGGGATTCGGGATCGAAATTCTTTTCGCAACAGTGCAAGCATCACTTCACCTCTTCCCGCTGCCAACCGGAAATGACATCGCATTCCAGTTGCGGAACGTAAAGGCTGGTTGTCCAGCGAGCACGTGAACCGACCGCAAACGACTCGTTCACCGTGATCGTCGATCCCGGCTCATAGAGTTCGATCTGAGATTCCGCGAGACGATCTGGTTGCCACTGATCAAATGCCGAAAGTTCTTCATAACGCACTGTGATACTGTTCGTTTCGGCATTCGGCTGACAGCGTGGCGTGATAACGAGTTCGTACGTTATCGCTGATTTGGGTACCCAGGATGCATCCGCTGTGAGTCGTGGAATCTTGTCAATCCGCTCTGAAAAAGTCTGGTAGAGCGAGTCAACTTCCTCCAGCCAGTCTCGTAAAAATTCGCGGTAGTCACTTCCGATGGTTTGCTGCCATACTTTTTCGATGGGCAGACGAAGCCGATGAAGATCCGCACGCACATCGTCCGGCTGATCCGTTCGCATGACTTCCCGCAAGAACGACTGAAGTTTTTCCGCACCGTATTTACGTTCAGCAAAGACGAGTCCGGAACATGCGATCGACCGTGCGATGGATTCGCCAACACGATCTCGATATCGATACCATTGATCGATGTCTTCTTCCTCGACCCCGAGCAAGACGCCGTATGCGGCTCGGCGATCGACAGCAGCCGACTCGTTCCACTGCGCATCGAATGCCTCGTGCCTGGGCCAGTACTCGGAAAACCCTTCCAGGACCCAACACTGCGGTTCATGAATGGCGTTGAAGTGACTGATTCGTGAAAGACTGACATCAATTAAAAAGGGTCGAAACGTTTCGTACTTCCAATCAGATGAAACGTAATTAGCGCGCAACAAGATGCCACTCGCATTCTGCAACTTGGCGGGTTCGAATTGATCCGAATCCAAGTCTCGGCGATTGACCAAGAACAACTCTGGAACGCTTTCGATGGCCAGATAGTCCCGCATCGATACCAAATCCGCGTGAATTTGATCGGCAAGTTGATCGCCGACAACATCATCTTCAATGCTCTCGACATAGACCGAAACCTGATTGCTTTCTCGAACATAAGCATTGGGGATCGTGTACGGATCTGGCTTGCGCTTCTCATCCAGAAAGGAGCCCGTGAACAGTAGCGAAAAGATAACGACTGCGGCAAAAAGCTTCTCTCGATGCGACATCCTTTCGGCGAGCAAGCTGGCGACCGACCCTTCGCGGACGAGACCCATCAGCATCGCGATCCCAATGAATACTCCACCGGCGGTCACGCACTCAACGAGACTACGCACCGGAAACTCAAATCGCTCAAACGCGAACTTATCGTTCAACAGTGCGAGAGGACCGTGCTGTGTTATATCCAAAGATGTCGCGTCGCTGAGAATCATCAACGACAGCCCTAAGCACGCGTATAGGGGAATACGGTAACGCCCGAGCAGACCCATCATGAAGAAGAACGAGTAAGTGACAAAAACGAACGCGACCCAACGGCTTGTCATGATCAAGACAAAACGCAAGCCGATCATCTCTTGTCGTGATGCGATCGCCAAAGCGAATAGGAAACAGCATGCCATCGTCGAGGCAACGATAACAAACCCAAGCAAGTATTTGGTCCAGAGCATGGCCGATCGCGAGACGGGCAAGCCCTCAAGGAACAGCTGCGTTTTTCCGGAATACTCATGTACCACCAATCGGTTGCAAATCACCATCGACATCACAATGTTCAAGGTGACGCCGTAGAAGCGAACCGAATCTAACGAGCTGCCTGCTTCTTGCAATGTCGTGCCAATAAGCACTAGCAAGAATCCAAACAGCGACATGGCAATCACCATCGCGAACATCCATCCATGCTCGATGAGATCTTTACGTATCAGAGTCCTGATCATTGATTCTCGATGAAAGCTGATTCTCGATGAAAGCTGAACGCAATTCGTGTTGATGTGACGCCTGCAAAGGCGCGATGGTTGTGGGCCGACGCTCTTTGGTAGAGGCTGGCCGACTCAATCAGACTTGTTTCACATCTGAACTAGCCAAGGCGATGAACGCGTCCTCCAGGGACATCTTGGTTCCTTCGATCCCACTCGCCGAAATGCGTTCCCAGGCCTCCACGCTCCCTTGGAAAACGAGCGTTGTGCGGTTGTCCATGCCCCGACGAAGGTAGCGCAATCCAGCGACAGTTGCTTGATCGCGTAGCGATGATTCGGTTTGCCGTATTCCTGTTATCGGTTGGCCATCTGTTGACCGAGCGGGTTCAACGGCTTGCGAAAACTCGGCATCCGAATCCACTTCGAACGCCTCGCTGACTTCAACGACTTGTTCCGCTTCGAAGGCTTCCTTCACTTCGATCACGGGTTCAGGCTCATAAGCCTCTTCCACTTCAACGACTTCTTCCACGCCAGCCACCGTTTCCGGATGAGATGTCTCGATTGAGGTGGATGGCGTGACGTGTGACGGATGGGTCGGCGTCGTTCCCGGTTCATCAAACGGGATTTCGCGAACCGTTTGATGAAGTTCCTCAAGGGGGCCCTCGAACTGCAATTGTCCACGGTGAAGAATGCCAACGCGGTCGGAAACCCTCTCCACTTCGTCGATCAAGTGTGATGAGAAAAAGGTGGTTCGGTTATGTTGTCTGGCTTGCAGACGAATGATGTCCAAAAACTCCCGACGTGCGACGGGATCCAGCCCGGCAGTTGGTTCATCCAAGATCAGGATCGGTGGACGATGTGCGAGTGCCAAAGCGAGAGCGAGCTTGACACGCATTCCGCCTGAAAGATGAGCCACCTTTCGGTCGGGTGGAAGTTCCAGCACATTCATCAAGCGACTGAACTCATCTGCTTCCCAAGTTGGATAGAGACCACCAACGAATCTGCCGATTCGTGAACACGTCATCCAAGGATAGAAGAACTGCTCTTGGGAAACGTAACCAATCAAACGCTTCTGTGCATTCTTGATACGTCGTAACGGTAATCCATCGAATTCAATCGATCCTTTATCAGGCTTGCAAATGCCCATGATCATTCGGATCGTGCTCGTCTTGCCCGCTCCATTGCGCCCGAGGAACCCGTAGATCTCTCCGCGATGCACATTCAAACTCAACCCGTCGACCGCCAGGTTGCGACCATATCGAAGCGTTAGATCGTGCGTGCGAAGGATGCTCGGATCCGTCGATGCTTGAATATTTGATGCTTCAATACTTGATGGTTCTTCCGCAACACTGGCTTCGGCAGTCATCGTCACCCCGCGAATTTAGAAAGACTTCATTGTAGGGGAAAAGTATGTTGGGCCGCGGAGGTATCAATTAACCGCGAAAAAAGCGGAAAATGCGAAATGAAGAACAGGTGGAAACAAAATGGCGTGAGGAAGAACCCGGATGGGAAAAGGAAGAAGAGATAAAAAGGGAAATCACTGACCTGCTTGCCAGCGGTTCAGCCAGTGCGCTGCATGACTTGGCCACGTGGAGATCTGCGATCCCTTCACTTCGCGAAGCCCATATCCGTGACCTCCGTTACCGTAAACATGCAATTCACTTGGGATGCCCTGCTCTTTTAATACCGCGTAGAACAACACCGCTCCTAATGATGACGATCGATCATCATCCGTGTGCACGATAAACGTTGGCGGGCAACGGTCTGAAACCGACACGCCTTGGACCAGCTGCCCTCTCGCCGTGTCGTAAATCTGCCAAGGATAAATCAGGATCGCGAAATTGGGCCAGTGCGAGATGCGATCGATGGCATCGATCGGTTCGTAGCTAACGCTTCCGTCACCGCTCAGCAGTCTCGCGGCCACCTGACCACCGGCGGAAAAACCCAGCAAGCCGATGCGGTCTTTCTTCAGTCTCCATTCGTCCGCGCGGTGGCGAACCATCGCCAGCGTTCGCTGCGCGTCTTGCAAAGATCGTTTCCAACCGGCTTCTTTTCCTTGTTGCGTCCGATAGGTGACAACGAATGCCGAGATCCCCTGTTGATTCAACCACTCAGCCGCTTCGGTTCCTTCTTTGTCGGGAACGACTTTACCGAACCCGCCACCGGGTAAAATCACGACCGCTGTTCCATTCGGTTTGGATGCAAGGTGCACGGTGAATGTCGGCTGAGTGACTTTTTCGATCCGTGTGACTGGTGGAATTTCACCCGCACGCTTTGGCTGAGCTGTTCCGGTCAACTTGGTGGTTTCTCCGGGCGCGAGGTCCGGCCATACACTTATTGGATCTTCTGCTTGGATCGTCCCTGTCAGGGCGGCAACACAAAAAATGGTCAGCAGCTGCTTCATGATCATGCCAGGATATCGTCGACAACACGTGCTGGTTCGACGCCGGTTAACTTGAAGTCGAGACCTTGGAATCGATACGTAAACTTTTCATGTTCGAGACCCAGCAGATGGAGTGCTGTTGCATGAAGGTCTCGGACATGAACGGGACTTTCCGCGACGTTGTAACTGAAGTCGTCCGTTGCGCCGTATGTCGTCCCGGCTTTGACTCCTCCGCCGGCCATCCAGATAGTGAAGCAGCGTGGGTGGTGATCGCGGCCTGCGTTTGGGCTGTCCCACTTACCTTGGCCAGCGACACCACGACCAAATTCTCCACCCCAAATCACTAGCGTGTCATCGAGCATGCCACGCATTTTCAAGTCTTTAATCAACGCCGCACTCGGCTGATCCGTATCACGACAACGTGCCGTACACCAACTTGGCAATCGACTGTGGTGATCCCAGTCAGGATGGAATAGTTGAATGAACCGTACGCCTCGCTCGGCGAGCCTGCGGGCAAGGATGCAGTTGGCCGCATAGCTGCCAGGTCGACGTGAATCGGGGCCGTAAAGTTCAAAAATCGAATCGGGCTCGTCACTGAGGTCATTCAATTCCGGGATGCTGGTCTGCATTCGGAACGCCATCTCGTACTGTTGGATCCGGGTTGAAATCTCCGGGTCACCGGTGAGCTCATATCGTTGTTTGTTTAGTTCCCTCACGCCGTCGAGCATTCCACGTCTCAAGTGACGGGGTAAGCCATCAGGATCTTGCAGGTACAGAACACTGTCTTTGGCGTTCCGCAACTTCACGCCTTGGTAGCGCGATGGCAAAAAACCGCTGCCCCAATAGTGATCATAAAGTGGTTGATCACTGGGGCGTTTCATTCGAGAGATAAGCACCAGGTAGTCAGGCAGGTTCTTGTTTTCGCTTCCTAGTCCGTAGCTCGTCCAAGCGCCAAAGCTTGGCCTGCCGGGTAGTTGATGTCCCGTCAGAAACTTGGTCATCGCGGGGGCGTGATTGATCTGATCGGTGATCATAGATTTAACGAAGCATAAATCGTCCGCAATCGTCGACGTGTGAGGCAACCATTCGCTGATCGTCGCGCCGCTGCTGCCATGCTGAGCGAACTTTGTGATGCCGGGCAGAATGAGCTGTTTTTGACCGGACGTCATTGTGGTCAGCCGCTGCCCCTGACGAACATTCTCGGGCAATTCGATGCCCGCCCATTCTTTGAGTTGTGGCTTGTAGTCGAAAAGCTCCAATTGAGACGGGCCGCCTGATTGGGTGAGAAAGATGACGCGTTTTGCCTTCGCTGCCAGCGAAGCAATGGATTGATCCTCCGCGGTGGCATCTTTGCCCATCAGGCCGCCCAAGGCGATGGCTCCGAGGTTCAGTCCGGCTTGACCAAGAAAGACACGCCGATGTAATTCTTTGAAGTGACTATTCATGGGTGATTGCCTCATCCAAATTCAGCATCATGCTCGCGACGATCATTCGAGCGGCAAGGTCCGCGGCGCGATCCTGTGGCGGCGGACCTTGTTGACCGACGGTGAGTAACTCGATCGCCTCTTCGCGTTGGCTGCGATAGTAAGCGATCGCTTTTTTGTATTCGTTTTGCAAAACCGTAAGCTCATCCGGACGCAAATGGCGACTGAGTATCCGCATGGCGGTGTCGTCAAATTGGTCAGTCGATTCTGCAAGCACCCGCGCTGACTCAAGCATCGTTGTGTCATTCAGGAGTGTGAGCGCGTGCAGTGGAGTGTTGGTTCGGCGAATGCCAACTTCACAAACTCGCCGCTGAGCACTGTCAAACAGGAAAGTCGGTGCGCTGGAACGTCTCCAGAATGCGTACAAGGTTCGGCGATACTGCGCTGCACCAACACTCGGTCGGTAGGTGAATCGGCCCATAAAGATCTCTCGCCAAACGCCATCCGGCTGCCAAGGATTGACCGGCGGACCGCCGATGGATCGATTGAGCAACCCAGCTGATTGAAGCGCACTGTCTCGAATCATCCAAGCCGGCAACCGAAACCGCGGAGCTCGTGCCAGTAGACGATTCTCGGGATCTTGATTCAAAAGTTCCGGATTCACATGGCTGCTTTGGCGATAGGTTTCACTGGTTGCGATCAACCGCAGAATGTGGCGAAGGTTCCAATCGTGTTCCATCAACTCGACCGCCAACCAATCGAGCAGTTCGGGATGGGTGGGAAACTCGCCTTGAAGTCCAAAGTCATCAGGTGTCCGAACTAACCCGGCGCCAAACATCATCTGCCACAGATGATTCACGATCACGCGTGCCGTGAGTGGGTTTTCAGGTGAAACGATCCAACGCGCAAGGTCCAATCGTGTGCCGGTCTGTTCGGCAGGCATCGGTAGAACGGCTGGAGGCATTCCCGGTTGAACGATGTCACCTTTCGCGTCCCATTCACCGCGGACAAGCACGTGTGAATCACGCGGTTCCTTTCGTTCGGCAAGCACCTGGACATTCAGCTTCCCTGCGGCTTTTTTCAGATCAGCAAGTTGTCGCCGCGCGTTTTCAATTCTTAGCTTCGCCTTCTGGTAAAGCACGTCGTCCAGGAGAAACTGATTGAGCAGACGGCCGCGTAATTGCTCGGAGACGGAACGGGCTTGCGCGAGCTCTTCGAAAGGAGCCGCATCAAGTTTTCGGACGGTTTCCCCGCGTTGATCGGTCGCCGAGATTCGAAATCGCCCGATATTGGAATCGCCATTGGTGGAACGTTGAAGAAGGACAACGGTCCATTCATCGCCGGGTAAAACGGAAAGTGGCGATTTAAGTTCGAAGACAGCCGTGTGTGGCGTCTGCCCATCGCCGGTTTCAGTTGTCCAGCCGTTACGTGGATCATCGTCGAGGGTGTCTTTGACCTTCCCATATTCACGAAACTTCGCCGGCTTTTCGAAGTCTGCGATCGCCCCTCGCATCTCGACGTCGTGGACTTGCGATGCTCCATCTCGACGAACGAGCAGCTTGACATTGGTCAGAATGAACTCGCCGTTCTTACCTCGCGATAGTTTTCCATCGGTGTGAGAGGCGTGAGGGAGAACTTCAAGTTTCCAGCCGGTGATGCGTTTCAGGGTGTCCGGCAAGGACAATTGGATACGGTAGTCATCTTGGCGTGGATAGGGGCCGGACGTTTGGATCGTCCCGTCGTTTTCCATTTCAAATTGCGTTCCTTCGGCAGATTTGACGGACGTTGGGCTCCATCGTTTCCAGGCTTTGTATTGCGGATCGATCGTCTCCTTTGCGTTTGCGAGCCACGCATTGAAACGTTGTTCCGCGTCCGCCTTTGCTTTTTTCTCCAGCGGCTCACATAACCGTACGTAGTTCTCTGCCTCGGTCACAGCACCGGCGGCATGCGGTGATTGATAGGACAAGTACGGCTTGGCTTTCGTTCCTGCCGCGCCCGTCTCTTCGATGCTGTTGAAGAACGCAAACAGACTGTAATAGTCTTTTTGCGATATCGGATCGAACTTATGATCGTGGCATTGAACACAACCGAGCGTCAATCCGAGCCAGACGGTGCCTGTTGTGTTCACGCGATCGATGACGTAATCGATACGCGACTCTTCAGCGAGACGACCGCCTTCACCATTCGTCATGTGATTGCGATGAAAACACGTCGCTAGGATTTGTTCTTGAGTCGCATCTGGAAGCAGGTCACCGGCAAACTGTTCAATCGTGAATTGATCGAAAGGCATGTTGTGATTGAACGACTCGATCACCCAATCTCGCCAAGGCCAGTTCGTGCGGTTTGAGTCTTGTTGATATCCATCCGTGTCGGAGTAACGTGCTGCATCGAGCCACCACATCGCGAGTCGCTCGCCGTGATGGGGCGAACTCAGTTTGCGATCGACAGCAGCTTGCCAATCTGTCTGATCCAATTCGTGCGCAAGCGGAGGCAATCCGGTCAGATCGAACGACAAACGACGTAGCTGTGTGTGATGATCGGCCGGCGGCGACGGCTCGATATCCTGTTCGGCAAGCTTGTCTCGAATAAACGCGTCGATTGGATGTTTCGCGCGATCTGGTACTGCAGGACGAACAGGTTTTTCAAACGCCCAATGCTTTCCCCATGGCGCACCGTCAAGAATCCACCGTCGGATTGCTTCACGTTCCGATTTCGTCAGCGGTTTGCGATGCGAGTCGGTCGGTGGCATCTGCAAATCTTCATCTTCGGTGATGATGCGCTGCCAGATTTCACTCTCTTCTAAATTGCCGCCAACGATTGCCGCGTACCCGCCGAGGTCTTCTTTCGCCGCCTCTTCCAGATCGAGCCGCAAGTCGGCCGCCCGATCGTTCTCGTCTGGACCATGACAATGGAAGCAGCGGTCGGACAGCACTGGCAGGACGTCCCGCGAGAACGACACCGTATCACTCGAGTATGCCGAACCGACGGGCACACAAATCCAAATGCCCAGAATGGTGACGTTGACGTTACGACGAATCATTCCTTTCAAAACGACGTGTTTCCTGATTGAGCGGTGGGTGAGAGAGGTGGGCGATATCGAAGGAACGCCAACAGCAGATTGTAGCTGCTCGGGCGTTTTTTCGCGCAGCATCACCGATTTCCGGCCGGTGGCGAACGCTTTGTGTACGTCATACTGGCCGGAAGCGTGCGTTGTCATGCGGAGCATGACCAACCGTACCCGCCTATGATGAGAGCCCTATGATGAGGGCCACCGATTGCCCGTCCGGTTTTGAAACGATCCGATTTGAACCGCAAGCTTTTGGGGATCTATGGGGTTACCGCGAGATCCGCTTCGCCTGTTCCGCTTGATTCCGAAGCCGAAGTTCACGCTGCTTCGGTTGCTCGGCAGCATTACGATCGTCGCGGGCGGATGTTGGCTCGCGACCCTTGTCGAACCCGGCGAAGCAATCCTGATCGTCGTGGCATCGGTCGGTTCCGCGATTGGCACCATCATTCGCGGCCCGGTCGGATCTCTGTTAGGCGTATCGATCACTTGGCTTTTGCTGGGACCTGCTTTGATCGTCTTTGGGCTATTCGCTGCGATTTACGCCGTAATGTTGACGCTTTGGCAAATCTAAAGCTTTGGCCTTGGCGCCGGCTGCTCCCCGTTTCCTCAATCAAGTCGTCGTGCAGCGTTTGCTTGTAAGAACAGAGAGAAAAGAGTTAAGCAGTAGGGCCTGACGCTTCTTCATACGGCGTGAAAGTCGCCGCGATATGAAGTTTCGATTTAAGCAGCAGGTCGACCCAACCGAAAACGACCCTGTGACCGGAGCGCCTTCCGTAAATGGATCATGCGCGTTTTCCGCGGTAAGGGACGTAGGCTCAATGCCCAAGGCAGCCCAATTCCTCACTCTGATGATGCAGATCGTCATCAGCTGTTCTTCATCGGAGAAGATGGCTCAGCAGACCCGTCTTCGCCCAGCCGGACAGCTTGCAGATGTCATGTGACGAGCGACCCCGATTCTCGACACCCGCAAACGAGGACACCAGAATGTTTTTCACGCAGAAACTGTCTCCAAAACACACCGGATTGGTTTTCCTGATTCCATTGCTGACGGCGACGACCGTTGCGGCTCAGGAAGTTGTTTCGAGTCATGATCCGGTTGTAGTGCACGCCCATGGCTATCACGCCGGTGGATGTCAGGGCGATGGATACAGCCAGTTGGGTGATGGTGCGTGTTACGACAACCGTAGCATCGATGCTTGGGCGCGTTTCCATGGTTGGATATTCCGGCGTTACGCCGGATCAGTGGAGATGGAGACCAAGACGGAATATCCCAAGGACTACTTTGGGCGCTTCACGTATCGCGTTTGGCGTCCTGACTGGGTGCGAAATCCTTTCCGTTATCGGTCGCACCCAATCGCTCCACCGTATCGGGTGGATGCCAGACCGGCTCCAATGGTGACGAACCCGAGTGGACCGGTCATGGTCGAGAGTTTGGGGGATCAGCCATCGCCGAATGAAGTGAATCAAGCCCAACCGCTTTCGGATGTCGGCGTGGAACCGATTTTCGTAGAGCCACGCTGATTTGTTGCAAACCGGTCGACCTTCATTTAGCATCGTCGGTCGGCGCAGCCAGCAAGCCTTTCGTCCGCCTGAGCCTCATTGAGTTGTTCATCCGGGTAATGGAAGATGCCCAAGCAAGCCATGCCACTTGCTTTCTTCCGTTGCCTCGCCGATGACGAAAACTCATGTCGCTCCAACGAAAACGACGTCGACTGCGTGTCGAACGACTTCAAGCTCGACACTTGATGGCTGCTGACTTTTCCTTCGTTCCTGAAACAGGTGGATCAGGACCTGTCTTTGGTGGCCCCGTCGACGGTGGTACGACGGGATTCCCGTTTGTCCCTTCTCAGTCGCCCTTTGAGATCGTCTTTAACTTTGGGTCAATCATTCGGTTAGATGCGGAAGCGATCCAAGCCTTTGAGCGAGGCGCGAATCAGTGGCGGCAACACATCGAAGATCCTGTCACGTTGTTTGTCGACGTTGATTTTCAGGATCTGCCCGATGGAATCTTGGGCGGCGCACTCTCAGCCTCTGAAAACGTTCCTTACAGCGTTCTTCGTGAAGCACTCGTTAACGATGCGGCGACGGAAGTCGATGATTCCATCATTGCGTCTCTTCCGATTGTCGATGATCTTCACTTCAACACACCTGCTGGCACGACGGTTGAAACGGGCTCGCTTGGAGTCGAAATCGATGTCACTCGGGCCAATCTGAAAGCGCTTGGTTTGTTGACGCCGGATGATCCAGACTATTTGTTGCCCGATGCATCACTCGTTTTCGATATCGCTTTGGCTCCAGCGATTGGCGACTCTTTCACGACCGACACGGGAGTCAATCAGGGAACGAATTCAGGAGTGGATGATCCGTTTCCGCCGGGGTTTGAATTTCTGACTCTGAATCAATCCGTGACAACCGTCAGTGACATCCGAAGTTTGCTTGAGGAGACCGTTGTTCATGAGTTGGGGCACGCGTTAGGTTTCCTCTCTTCGGTCGACTTTATTGCTCCGAATGGCACATCGCCAGTCGTTGCACCGACGGCGTTTGATCTCTTTCGTTTTGCGAGAGACTTGCGGACCTTTAACCCCGTGTTCGCGAATGACTTCGCAACGTTCTCCCGCGAATTGCGTCCAGGCGTCAATTCGGTCTTGGATTTTGTGATCGACGATTGGAATATCCAAGACGTTGAGTATCCCGTTGAGCGTGGGACGGGGGTCAGCGGCCAACAGGCGAGCCATTGGTTGGACGAGGATTTGGCCGGTAGGACCATTGGCATCATGGATCCAACGGCTTCCCCAACTGGAATCACGAATATTTCGCTGGCCGATTTACGGATCTTTGACATGATTGGCTGGGATATTGCCGCACCCGGCCAGTCGCTCACCGATCCCGTCGATGATCCAAGAATTCTTCCACAGGATGTCAACTCTGATGGAACGGTGACGGCGACCGATGCACTGATCGTGATCAATACGCTTTCCCGTTCGGAAGCTCAAACGGGGACCGACGTCAATCTGGATGGTCAAACCACGGCCTTGGATGCCTTGAACGTGATCAACTACTTGGCATCAGCCATTCGGGTGAACACAGCATCTGGAGAGTTCGTTGAGTTGGCCCCGGTCGACCGTCCCGTCGATGATGACGACGACGAACTGAGTGCCGTGGATTTGGCATTTGGTGAGATTGGTTCACCGGATGTTAATCTGTAGCGATTAATCTTCGAGTGCTGATATTGCCGGTCAGTCTGGTCGATACCGTGAAGGCGGACAGGATTCGATGCCAGCCAAAGGGAACGTTGTAGCCCGCCCGAATCCCCGAGAACCACGAATATGGATCACTCACGGCAGGCTTCATCATGGATCGAAGGAACTTCTCCGTCTTGGCATTGTTGTGTTTAACAGTGCTTTTGACGTCGAGTCGTCGCACGCTGGCAGTTGAGACGGCTCCCATCCAACCCGGCATCGCAACGCTGGGGCCAAGTATTGAGCCGCATTCAAGTATTCAGCCAGGCACCATTCCCTATCAAGACTACGCATTTCAGGCGGCAGCCGATTCGCAGCCCATCCGACTGCTGCAGCCGTTTTCCAAATGCTATGCCAGCCTAGACTTCGTCATGTTGTCACGGAGCGCAGATGATCTATCGGTAAGCTTCGACCTCGGCGGCGGGAACTCCGCAGAGGTGAACTTGAGTCACGGTCTCAATCCGGGCGTAAGGGCGACCTTTGGCGTTCGCACTGGCCCGACGGGGCACTTTCAAGTGAGCTACCTCGGCATCAACGAATGGACAGCAGACAATCGCACAGCCGACGTGTTGTTCGGTGGTGGACCAACAACTCTTTCCAGTGTCGACGAGTACCGTGCAAGTCTGAACGATCTTCAATTCAATCTCGTCGCGATGGATCCGTACGCCAACTTCGATTTACTGTTTGGCTTTCGAGTGATCGATCAGCGTGATGAAGCTGAGTCGATCGTTTCGACGGATGATCAGCTTGGAAATCCGAACTCGATTACCACCGAACGTGCTTTCGCCAAAGCTGCGAATACGCTGCTGGGACTTCAGGCGGGTGCCAACTACGGCTATGTCTTTGGACCGCTTACGTTTCAAGGTGGAGCGAAATTTGGCGTCTTTTACAATGACACGTCTCAGTCGGGAACGATCTTTAGCAACGCGATTGTTGTTGACGGCACACCCGAGCCAACGTTTAGCACCGATGGTGGAGATGTCTCGTTCATGGGTGACTTTGGAGGATCGCTGTCATATTTAGTGACATCACGGGCTTCGATTCGCATCGGCTATCAAGGGCTTGTCTTCAGCGACCTGTTGCAATCGACTGATCGCCGCGGAGCTCCGTCGGGGCCATCAGGATTGACCTACCATGGTGTCTACGCAGGCATGGAAATCCTGCGATAGCGGGACGGTTCCGCGAGGCGTATTTACCGCGCCATGCAATAGCTCGGGTTCTTATCGCGTCTGCGCTGCGGCGGGTTACGATTTGCGAAACAGGGCATTGACCCAGCTGACGTTCCGGCTGAAGCGGTAGTCTTCGGATTGCCAGGTGTGAATCACCTCAGCTTGGCCAGTTGCTGAGATCAGGTCCGTTAGATCATGCACTGCTAAATCGGTGAAGTGGCGATCTTTGTTGATGCGTTCCCCGTCACCCTCATTGAACGATACGTAGCAGACGCCGTTGTCATGAAGTGCGCGAATGAATCGATCGAGAATGCCAACGATCTCGACTCGAGGAACATGAAGAAGCGCCGCACAGCACCAGACTCCATCGAACTCATTCTCGAAACGCATCTCTTGGAAGAGACATTGCTGTACGGGCTCACCGATCAGCCGTTCAGCCTGCTGCGTCATTTCTTTGGAGCCATCGAAAGCGACCACATCATACCCTCGATCCATGAAGGCTCTCGTGTCCCGACCGGAACCGCAGCCCGCATCGAGAATCCTGCCTCCGTCGGGAATCAATTCCAAGAAAGGGCGGTATAAAGACGCCATCTCAAACGATGCCGATTTCCGTGCATACTCTGCTGCATGTTCGTCATAGTAACGGATCGTGTTTCTCGAGGCTCGGTTCATGCTCGGCCGGACGACATCTCACGGCAAGTTGTTTGCATCGCGCATCATTCTTTCGATGAGTGATTTCAGTTGTGGGTTGCCCGAGTGTTTCTCGCGGAGTTGTTCGAGCTGTTTTCGCTGCATCTCCTGAGCGGAATCGAGTGTGTTTGCATTGAAGTTTGGCAAGCCAAATACTTTCTCGAACAGTTGGAACGCCTTGGCATCCTTTTTCTTCAGTTCCGCTGGAGTTAGAGCTTTGATAACTCGGCCGTCGATCGAAACCGTAATTCCCTCACTGTTCTGTGAAATCGAAACTCTCTGACCATTGTCGTTGAATTCGAATGTGCGATTGGCAAACGGGTTGGCACCACCTTGATTCAAACCGCCGAACCAAGTCATAAAACCACCGTTCCACTCGGGGGAAACCTGAGGTTCTGAATTCACTCGACTTTGATCGGATGGATTCATTTGAGGATGAGTCCGCCCCGGTTCCAACGGTTGATCAGACAGCAAGCCGTTGTTCATCATCTCGGTGGCCGCAAGATCGTTGTTCATTCCGTCGTTGGGTTCATGCGGTTCGTCTTCCGCTGGTTCCTCGTTGCGAACAGTTTCAGCGTCACTCGGTAGGACGGGTGGTTTCTGTTCGTCCGATTCCCTTCGGGATTGAACCGGTGGCGTTTCTTGGATTTCGGGTACCGGTTGCATTGGAATGGTCCGGCCATTCGTCGACGGCTGTATCGACATCTCGTCATCATTCGGAGCGAGAGCGGTATTCGAAGCGGTCACCGTTCGCTCGCTTCCCGCAAAGTTGTGCACTAATGTCGTGGTAGCGATCAGAAGCAAGGCAGCCGCCAGCGCCGTGGTGGTGATCCAACGAACCGAAGACTTTCGCTGGCTGCGACGCTCGTTTGAACGAACTCGGAGTTCCGATTCGGATGTGACGCTCGACAACGCATTCAAAAGCTGCGGATCAAAGGCACTTTCAGAATCATCGTGCTGTACTGTCGGAAACGAAGAGGACTGAGGTGGTGCCTGGCCGATTCGTGACGCCTCAAGTTCCTGTATCACTTCGGACATGGAACACTGACGCTGCTCGGGTTCCTTCGAGAGCATTCTCTGAAAAACGTGATCGATCTGTTCGTTTACATCTGGTCGAACGGCGCGTATCGAGGGAATCGGAGTATGAAGATGGGCGTGATAGATGGCTCCGAGTGTTTCCGCTGGAAAGGGGCGATGGCCGGTTAATAATCGATACAGTGTGCAGCCCAAACTGTAGATGTCACCGCGCTCATCCACATGCCGAGAGTCCGTGAATTGCTCCGGTGGCATGTAGTCCAGCGTCCCCATGACTTCTCCTGCCATGGTCAGTCGGGTGTCATCGTTGATCGTCGCGGAATCGTCTTCCAGCGACAAATTGAGCCGTTCGCAAATCGTTCTCGCGGTTTCGCTTGAGTGCGTCATTGTCGAATCGCGTTCGCTTCCGTCCGCATCGTCGCCCGCAGCACGCGTCAATCGCGCGAGACCCATGTCCAGGATCTTGACGGTGCCGTGACCATCCATCAGCAAGTTTGCTGGTTTTATGTCACGATGAATGACACCCTGTTCGTGCGCGAATTGCAGACCTCGAGCCGCTTGGATGACACAGTCGATGGCATGATCGATTTGAAGCGGACCGGACTGCTTCAAGACTTTACCAAGATCTTTGCCGTCAACGTATTCCATCACGAGGTAGTGCAAACCGTCGTCTTCACTTGCATCGAGAGCTGCAACGATATTGGGATGCATCAACTTTGCCGCCGTTTTGACTTCGCGATAGAACCGATCGGTCAGTCCCTTGGTCGCCATCGCAAATCGCGGCAGCACCTTGATTGCAACGAGGCGGTCCATGCGACGATGTTTCGCTCGGTAGACGATACCCATTCCGCCTTTCCCGAGTTGATCAAGAATGATGTACTCACCAAACGTGAGTCCCTTGATTCGACCGTCGTAGATCGCCTTTGCCTGAAATCCCGTCAGCTTGTTGGCATTGACCATCGCGAACGCGTAGGTCCGAGCGTCAGATGATTCTTGGACGGAGGCTAGCGTAGAATCGCACTCGGCAACTTCGTCTTCCGTCATCAACTTGCTGCGGATCAAACGTTCGACGAACTTCTCTTTCGAGATTGGCTTCTCAAGTCTTGTTGGTTTGACGGCCTTTGATCGACTTTGTGAAGATTCGCCGACACCTCCCGGTGTCGTTTGCTGACGTTCTTCTTGTTGGTTCTGCAGTTCGACGGGTGGCTTCTCAAGAAAACTACCGGCTTTTTCATGTTGCGTCAGCAATGCCGCGATTCTGGCCCTCTGCTCAGGATCGTCGCATTCCTGCTCAAGCCAGATTCGCCGCGATTTGCCAGCGGGCAGGTCAAGTGCTCGAAGGAAAAGACTTTGCTCGTTCAATGCTGAGTGACCTTTGCTGGATTCATGCGACTATAGGAGAGGTGCGACATTTCACGCACCATCCCGCCAACGAAAATCGCAACGAGCTGAAACGACCCCAATCAGTCATCCTCCTGAAGCACTTCGAGCAGCCAAGCGCGAACGTAAGTCCAGTTACGCTCTGTGGTTCGAAGTGAAACGCCGAGAGCCTTCGCCGATTGTTCCATCGTGAGGCCTGCAAAGTAACGCAAGGAGACTAGTTGCGCCAAATCGGGACGTTCCTTTTCGAGTCTCACTAAAGCTTCATCGAGTGCGAGCACGTCCGGCTGCGATTCGGTCGCGAGCACCTGCGATTCGTCCATCGGCACACGTTCGCGGTTTCCGCCCCGTTTGAGCGTTTTCTTACTGCGTGCACTCTCCACCAGGATCCTTCGCATCGCTGTGGCTGCTGCGGCATAGAAGTGTCCGCGATGATTCCATTGTGGTTCATCACGTTGATTGACCAATCGAAGATACGCCTCGTGAACTAAAGCGGTTGGCTGAAGCGTGTGCCCTGTTGGTTCGTTTCGCAGTTCACTTGCGGCCAGCCGACGAAGGTCTTCGTAAACCAGCGGAAGCAGCTGCTCCGCCGCCAAAGGATCGCCTTGGTCAATCTTGAAAAGGAAGTCAGTTACATCGGTCATCAAGCGACTCACGGAGAAGGTGCACCTCCGAGTATAGAGGCGATGAACGTTTCTTGCTGGAGAATCGAAATCGCATCTGGGGAGGCGAATTAACCCAAGGACCGTCGCAAATAACGAGATTGGTTGATCAATGGAATGCCGCTCGTTCCACAATTCTGGAAATTTCTTGGCGGGTTCAATTCTGCATCTCGCACTTCCTTTCATCACCCACGAGAATCGAAACCACTTGCAGGTCGCGCGGACCGACGCAGCCATTTCGATGGTTCATCCCCATTTAACCACCGGCAAAAGAGAGACGAGACTTTGCATCAAGTCGAAGCCATTCGCAGAATTCAATGCCAGAGTTGTGGGCGTGTGCTGAAGGTATCCGACGAGATGCTCGGGCGACGCGTCCGCTGTCGTTGCGGACAGACGACTCGTTTCCGCGAGGATCAGATTCTGGTTCCCGTCGGCCAGCAGCTTTCCAGCCAGCAGCCTTCCAGCCAGCAGCGATCTGGTCAACAGACGCTCGATCAACAAGATTCGAGCCCGCAAGATCCCATCGAACAAATTCCCGAAGCTCGAATTCTGCCGGCCCATTCACGACAAGCGAGTGTCAACGGAAACGCACCGAGCGAAGATGATGTGGCCCGTGTCAAAGCGGTTCGGGAGTCTTATCGCAAAATGTGCGACCAGCTATCGCAAGCGATCGTCGGTCAGCAGCGAGTCATTGAGGAGGTATTGATCTCGTTGTTTTGTCGAGGGCACGTGCTGCTCGTCGGCGTCCCGGGACTAGCAAAAACGATGTTGGTCAGCAGTATCGCGGAGGTACTGGATCTTCAGTACCGGCGAATCCAATTCACACCCGACCTGATGCCTGCGGACATCACAGGGACGGAGGTGTTGCAAGAAGATCGAACCACCGGCAAGCGAAACTTTCAATTTGTTGAAGGCCCTGTGTTCGCCAACATGGTTCTGGCCGATGAGATCAACCGAGCGCCTCCCAAGACTCAAGCATCACTCTTAGAAGCGATGCAAGAGCGGCATGTCACCGTCGGAGATCAAACGTATGAACTGCCATCGCCGTTTTTTGTGATGGCGACACAGAACCCAATTGAACAAGAAGGCACGTACCCGCTTCCTGAAGCTCAGTTAGATCGATTCCTATTCAACATCGTCGTCGATTATCCGGACCGCCACGACGAATTTGACGTGATCAAACAAGCCACATCTGATTGGCAGCCTGCATTGAAGAAAGTGCTAGACCATCATCAGATCAAAGCACTGCAACAAACGGTCCGTCGTGTTCCCGCCGCCGATCACGTGATTGCCTACGCTCGCGATTTGGTTCAGGCGACGCGTCCGAATCAACCAGAGACACCCGATTTCATCAATGAGTTTGTGGGTTGGGGTGCTGGTCCACGTGCCGGAATTAGCTTGATCATGGCAGCGAAAGCGAGAGCAGTATTGCACGGCCGATTTCATGCCACGACCGCGGATGTCCGACATGTGATGCTGCCGGTGCTACGCCATCGAGTTGTCACAACATTCAATGCGGAAGCCGCAGGCGTGAAGCGAGATGACGTTATCGAGATGCTCGCTCAGCACGTCCATCCGAATCCTCCTGCAAGCTCATCTCAACGTGCGCCGTCGCATCGAGGCAACAGGGTTCTGGGACGGGGTTAGATGCTGTGGTGATGATTCAAACGCCCGATTACATGACGTTGCTACCACCTTCTGTGTTGTCGCGATTTTCGCAGATGCCGATACTCGCGCGGGGCTTTGTTGATGGATTCAAGAATGGTGACCATCGCAGTCTCTACCTAGGGAGTTCGACCGAATTTGCAGAGCATCGCGAGTACAGCCCTGGGGATGATCCACGAGGACTCGATTGGCGGGTCTTTGGAAAGATGGATCGCTATTACGTCAAACAATATGTTGAGGAAACGAATCTCCGGGCAACGATATTGTTGGACGCTTCGGCGTCAATGGGATTCGTTGGTGACTCAGCGACAGAAGTGACCGGGCGCCGACTGAGTAAGTTCTCGTACGCTCAACACTTAGCCGCTGCAATCGCATACCTACTTACGCGTCAGGGAGACGCCGTCGGATTGTTCACGTTTGATTCGCAGGTGCGAGATTGTCTACCGGCTGCCGGTAAGGCATCACACTTGCGTCGCCTGCTGCAAGTGATGCATCGAACTCGCCCGGGTGGAGAATCCAAGCTGGCTGATGTACTGAATGAAATCGTCTTGCAGATTCCGCGTCGCGGATTGGTGGTCGTTATTAGCGACTTCTTCGACGACGTAGAAGATATCACCGCGTCGCTTCATCACTTGAGACACCGCAAACACGAAGTAATTCTCTGCCACGTCTTGGCCGATGAGGAGATCTCGTTTCCGTATTCAACTGCGACAAAGTTTCGCGATCTCGAACAAGTTGTCGGACATCTCGACATCGATCCGGAAGCGATTCGTCGCGAGTACCTAAGTCAATTCAGCGATTATCTGCAAAAGCTCGAAGCAGCTTGCGGACACGTCGAGGCGGATTACGTGCAGTTGTGCACGAAAAACTCCTATGAGAGGTCTCTCGCCGACTACTTGGCGAGTCGCCTAGGTCGCTGACGATCGATGAGTGTGACCAACACCGAGAACCCGTGCCATTCAAGCATCCATTCCCGCGACAATGATGTTTCTTAATAGTATCGCGATGATTGCGCTAACGGCTGTTGTCGTTCCGGTCGTTGTCCATTTGCACCGACGGCGCGAATCGAAAGTGGTCGATTGGGCGGCGATGCAGTTCCTGTCGCACTCTCTTGTGAATCGTCGGCGTGGAATGACGCTGGAGCATCTGCTGTTATTGCTTTGCCGGTGTCTCTTGGTCGCTCTATTCGTCCTGGCGATGGCAAGACCGCAGATTAATTCGGCTACTGACCTGCGGTGGATCTTCGCATCGCTGCTTGGTTTGTCTGGATTGGTTGCACTTGCATGGTCAGCCGTGAACAACAACGGACTTTGGGTGCGATTGGCCGCATTCGCAGTTGCTTTCGCCCTCATCGCAACGGCCGCGTTGTTGACAACTCTAGGGAAGCAAGGGCTCCCACGAAGGAATCAACCCCGAGATGTCGCCATCGTGATCGACGCTTCCAGTTCGATGAAACTGGAAGTCGATGGGACGTCCAACTTTCGCCGTGCGACCGAAGAGGCGCGTTGGTTGGTCGACAGTCTTCCTGGAGGATCGACCGTCACGATGCAAGTAGCCGGCCCCGTGATCGCGTCGTCGACAATCGCACAGAAAAACCTCCGGAAAGTTGCGAATGAGTTGAGCCTTTTAGATGTCATGGGAGGTGGCACGGATCTTGGTCGAGCCATTGAGCATTCTCGAATCGCACTCGATAAAGGTCCCAACTCTCAAAAACAGATCGTCGTATTCTCCGATGGCCAGCTTCGACCTTGGCGACGGTTGGCTGATTCATCAGGAAACGATTGGCATGCCAAGAATTCAGACGATTCGGTCAATCAACAAGACCCCAATGTCGAATCGAATGTGACGGGAGAATCTGACGACAGCATCAAAATCTTTTGCCGTACCCTTCCGATGCCAAGCGAGGTTAAAGATGTCGCGGTGATTGGCTTAGCAGTCGATTCAAGGACCTTGAGCCTTCATCGTCCGGTGACAGTTGTCGCAGAGTTGTTAAATGCGGGTTCGGCTGACGTCGCGGATCTTCAGCTCGAGCTTCTCGTAAACGACGAAGTGCTTCAGGTCGAGTCAGTCCGTGAGTTAGCCATCAGCGAACGGACCCGTGTGACGTTTGAACACACCTTCGATCAATCGGGTTGGAATACTGTATCGGCTAGGCTCAAGTCTAAAGATGATTTGCCAGACAACGACATATTTCATCACGTCGTTCACGTCGCTTCGAATCTGCCGGTCTTGATTGTCAATGGTGAATCAACCATCCAAACGTACCAACGGCCAGCGACGTTTCTGCAACTATCGCTCGACCCCGATAGCCTGGAACAACCAGAAGGCGTCGGCAATCAAACGTCACAATTGATCCGTGTGGACACGGTTGACGCTGCCGAGATTCCCCGGGTGACCTCCTTTTCCGATTACCAGGTCATCGTGTTATGTGATGTCGCACGTTTGCCCTCCGACATCTCCGAGCGTTTGGGAACGTTTGTCGAGCAAGGCGGAGGACTATGGGTGATCCCGGGCGAGCGATGCCAACAGAACTTCTACAACGGTTGGTCCAGTCAATCGACAGGCAATCGTCTTTTGCCGATGAAGCTCATTGAGCGAAGCGACCGCGATCCAAACGAAAGAACGAAACTCGGCCTCGACTTTGAATCCGTTTTTCACGTGACGCTCGAACCGCTATTGAAAACAGGTCAACACGATCTTTTTGAGTTTCAGGTTTTGAAGCATTGGAGATTGGGAAGTTGGGCGAATGATCAACCAACAAACATCGTTGCGCGTTTGACCAATGGCGACCCCTTATTGGTCGAACACTCGATCGGTCGCGGAAGGGTCCTTTTAACCTCGATTTCGCTCCATCGATTGGAAAGCAATCTCATCAGCCGCGTTAGTTTTCCCGTGCTTACGCACTTGTTGGTCGAGCATCTCGCCGACATCAATAGCATCGATCTCAATCACCAACCTCATCGCGATCTGTTGGTTCAGCTGAAAGCATCTGACTTACCAACCGATCAACCTCTGTCACTACGGACACCGGACGGCGCCAAACGAACGATCAGAAAAATCAATTCCCGAGAAGATGGTCAGTTGTCGATCGAAGTTGGACAGGCATCGAAACCGGGACTGTACCAGCTTTCGGATCCGACGCAGGGAATGACGACGGTCGTTCCTTTCACGGTGTTGTGTGACAAAGACGAATTTGATCTGACCGCCGCATCGGAATCCAAGTTGGAGGAACTAGGACAGAACCTCTCCATCAAGTGGATCAACAAGGCGGACGAAATCGAGAGCATTGCCCGAGGCACATCCGAAACGATTGAACTATGGAATTACCTCGTCGTCGGTGCGTTGATCATGATTGTCATCGAGACGGCGGTCCTCAGGTGGATCGCGTTTCGACGCCGTGCGTCAGGCACGGTTAAATCCGTGCCAAGTCCGGTTGCTCTCCCATGGCGTGCCCAGTCGTTGCAAGACGCTGGCGGTGCGCCCGAACGTCGACGCGAGTCACGTCGTTCGCACGCATCGCAGCAGCCGTTAGTGGAGGTATTCAAGTGAATCCTTCTACGCAACCGGTCGACGGATCGATGTTGGTGATGTCGTCGGTGTTTTCAACCGTGGCGTTATTGGTTTTTTGGGCACTCGTCCGAGTCGCCTTTCGTTGGATGTCGAATTCACGTTGGAAATGGTCCATGGTGCCGATCAGCTTGATGGCATCCTGGGCGTGCTGGAATTCGGCATTAACGATCATCGATCTTCAATTCGAAACGACCGGCACGTGGCCACGCGTCGTCGTGGCTTTGATGGCTGCGGTGACTTGTGAATCCGTTTTGGTTCTTTACGTCGATCATCGCAGAACCAAAGCAGTCATCATTCATTGGGTTCCGATCACGCTACGCTTATCGCTCATTGTTTTACTCGCTTTCGTACTGTTGGAACCGGTTGTTTCGCACGAGGAAGAAGCGTTCAGCCAAAGGCACGTCGCGGTGTTGGTCGATGCATCAGCATCAATGGACTTGAATGATCACCTCTCGCCGGATCAAACCGACAGTAAGATCAGCCGACGAGATTTTTCAAGACAGTTGTTGCTTGAGGGGACGTCGGTAAGTCGACCGTTTTTGGACCGGCTTGAAACGGACTACAACGTTCGTCTATTTGAGTTCGCCGGTACGCCGCGCGAAGTCAGTACCACGAAGTATCGGAACGAGCAAAACCCCGACAAACGGAGAACGAAAACCGAGAATCCTCGATTCAGTGATTGGGCTGCGAATACCGATATGGCTGCAGCGATTCGCCGAGTGGATGATCAGCTTCCACTCGATGAGCTATCCGGTTTGATCCTGCTGACGGATGGTTGCGATCACTCAGATAGTGAATTGCAGGATTCCATTGGCCGGTTGGTTCACCGGAAGATTCCGATTCACACGGTGATCATCGGCGACCAGACACCGATCCGTGATGCGGAGGTCACGACGGTCCAAGTTCCGAAACAAGTCTTTCTTGGTGACAGCGTTTCGATTCGTGCTGCGATCAAGGTGGATGGGTATCCGAGTCAAACGGTTCAGGTGCGGTTGATCAAAGATAAAGAAACGATTGATGAAAAGACAATCACTGTCCACAGCAATCGTCATCGTGAGACCGTTGTCTTTCGCCATCGGCCAGACCAGGTCGGCGTTCATCAGTACATCGTGGAAGTCGATCCGCTTTCGGGTGAACGAGTCAAAGAGAATAACCGTTCTGCTGCGCGCGTGGCCATTTCCGAAGACTCTATCCGAATGCTGATCGTCGAGAGCCGGCCTCGCTGGGAATTCCGCTATCTGCGAAACCTGTTTGCCGGTCGCGATCGCACCGTGCATTTGCAATACGTCTTGTTGCATCCCGATCGATTGGCGGGAGTCCCGGATCCTCCAACAATGCACGCTTCGGTCAACCGAACTTTCGACGACTGCGAAGCGACAGCGTTGCCCGTAAACGAAGAGGAATGGTTGAAGTTTGATGTGATCGTGTTGGGAGATGTTGCCCCTGATGATCTTGGCGAAAACGTGATGCTGACGCTAGGAAAATTTGTTGCCGCGCGTTCTGGAACACTGATCGTCTTGTCGGGGCGACAGCACATGCCTCACGCGTTCGCACAAACTCCTTTGGCTGATGTGTTGCCCGTCCAATTGGATGGATCTCCGAGCGGCGATGCAACGAGTCCAGATTCTGAGTATCGCTTTCGAGTCGCATCAGGCGCTGAATCTCACGTGATCATGCAGCAAGCGACCGACCCAGAAAAGAATGAAGCCGTTTGGAATGCGCTGCCGAGACTCCATTGGCGACACCCGACGAGCAAGGCGAAAGCTGGCGCAACCGTTCTGGCCTATGCGGAAGAAAATCGTGATTCCGTTAGCAGCCAACAGGAACAACGCGATCGAGCTTTGATTCTCTGGCATCGTTTCGGAGGCGGCAGAGTGATGCAACTTGCCTTTGATCAAACTTGGCGGTTGCGTTACGGAATTGGTGACCAACACCATCATCAGTTCTGGGGGCAAGTGCTGCGATGGTCGATCCAAGATCGATTGTCTGCAGGAACACAATGGGTGCGTATGGGGACAGACCGCGCGTTGTATCGCATCGGTGACAGCGTTAACGTTCGAGCCCGCTTGCTTGATAAGAACCGAAGTGCCGTGGTCAGCGAGGACACACAGGTTTTTGTCTATCTCGATGATGAACTCATTCAGAAAACACCTCTGAAGATGCAACCGGACTCCGGCGGCATGCTGATGGGAAAGATCGACGGACTGGATCGAGAGGGAGCATATCGAATCGAGTTAGTCGGGCCGACGGTTGATCGATTGTTGCAACGGGAAGGTCGCTCGGATGAACCTGTTTCGATTGACTTCGCTCTTGAGGGTTCAAGCTCGCGATCTGAGATGTCCGACCGCGTTGCCGACACGACGGTACCTGCGCAGCTTGCTGCTTGGACAGGTGGCATCGTCGTCAATCCAGCCGAGACGGACCGGGTCTTGGATCGCTTGGGTCCAAAGTCAACGTTTCGTCGCAATCAATGGACGGTTCCTCTGTGGAATCGCTGGCCTTTGATCCTCGCGTTCTTGCTTTTGGTTGGAGTGGAATGGGTGTTTCGAAAATCAACCGGATTGATCTAAGCCATTGACGTCAATGCGAGAGACAATATGTCTGTTTTAAATGTCGAGCGTCCAAGTCGTCGAGTTGTAGAACGCGATCAAGCGATCGAGTTGCCCTCGCCGGTCCAGGACACGTTGAATATCGTGATTCGTCAGAATCGACGAGCTGACGCGATTCATTTCGTCGCGGTTGCCATCGCGTTGGGACTGTTGGTTCTGCTCGGTTGCATCGTCGCCGATGTCCTGCTGTCGGTTCGCTTAAAACCGATTCGATGGGCGATTTGGGTCACAGCAATCGGCGCGACCTCGGGAGCCGTTTGGGCTTTCTTTGTAAGAACGCGACGTCGTCTTGCACCGTTGAGCGAAACGCGACTGGTCGACGCAGCCTGGAAGATCGAGGCGTCTCACCCTGCCATGGAAGAGCGGTTGACGTCGACGGTTCAGTTTTTGCGAGACGATTCAAACCAACATGCGTCTCCACAGCTTGTCGGAGCGCTATTCGATGAAACAACACAGGGTGTCAGACGTATTGATACCGAATCGATTCCTACGCGATCGACTCGATTGCCTATCACGATGGCTGCAGTGCTGGCCGTGGCACTGCTCTTTTCTGTCGCATTGTGGCCTCAGGCTGTGCTCACTTCGTTGGGTAATTTGGCAACACCCTGGTGTGCTTATCGAGTTCCGATACTACCGGTCAAAATCGATCCGGGTGACGTGACGATCGCTGAGGGCGAGTCGTTGAAGATCACGGCTGCTGCGACCGACGCCTTGGATCGCCCCACTTTAGAGATCATTCGGGGCGATGCGGTCGAATCGCATTTGATGGAGGCAAACTCTCCTGAAGTCGCGACTCTCACGATGACTGACGTCAAAAAGGACGCGTTGTACCGCATTCACTCCGGTGGACTCTATTCGACACCCCATACCATCACGATTCATCCTCGGCCTCAGCTATCTGGAGTTACGGCAGACCTCGCGTTTCCCGATTACACGTTCCTTGATCCACAGACAATGGACCGCTTAATCGACCCAATTGAGGTCCCTGTCGGAACGGAAGTCAAACTAACCGTCAATGCCGACGACGTTGCCGTAGACGCGTTTATTGACTGGACATCCGAGCAACAAAGAATCACGGCTCGGAAAGTCAGTAAAGAATTGTCGGTCGATGCACCACAGTTCGCATGGACCATCAAGGTTGAGCCGACAACGGATCTTTCCGGCACGCTCGTACTGCAAAGTGAGCATGGAGTGCAAAGTGTGCCGCTTCCGATCGCCATTCGAGCATCGAATGACTCGTTGCCAAGGGTTGAAATCACCAAACCCAGCCTACGACAAATCACGATGCAACGAGACAGCGATCTATCGATTCATTATCGCGCTTTGGATGATTTCGGTCTTTCGGCAACCGAACTGATGGTGATGTTCGATGAAGAAGAACCTGTCGTGATGCCATGTCAAAAACCGACAACGCAAGCGAATGAAAACCGATCTGGACGACGCGTTTGGACGGGAGAAGCATCGTATGTCCTGGCGAATGTTCCCGAGACGAGTCAACACGTTTCCCTCTGGTTGCGAATCGCCGACAACCGACCCGCTGAGTTCGGCGGGCCTCAGTGCATCGAGAGTGAGAAGATTCAAATCACGATCGATGATCAAGCCGAGTCAATCGGCCAGCAACAGATTTCCGCCGATCGCAACATGATTGAGGAGTCACTTGAGCGAGCGGCTGAAACCATCGAGCGGGCGTTGGTTGCCGCCCAAGACTTACAGGGTGATCGATCGAATCCCCGCGAAGCCAGATCTGAAGCTAATGCCGAAACCGTCGAGACGCTACGAGAAAAAACGCGTGAGGCAAGGCAGATACTCGATCAACTCGCTGAACGACTTCAAGCTGAACCAAATCTGTTCCAACCAAAAGCAGAGGAGATCACAAGGGTTGCCGACCAAGAAGTTGCCGAGGCGATGGAATTGGCCAATCAGATTCCGCTGACAGATGAACTGGATCAGAGGGATGAGCTTGCTCGCGGATCTGAGAAGCAATTGGCATCCGCGCTTGATCAACTCGACCAACTGAAGTCCGACATCCAGCAACAAGCCGAGCGAATGGAAAAAGCCGCGAAGCTCGACAAGATGGCGTCTCAGCAAGAGCGACTTGCGGAACAGGCTTCAGAAGGCGATCAAGCGAATCCGCCTGAAGAGCCATGGCGGACAGAGCAGCAAAAAGCTGCTGACGAGATCCAAAACTTCGCAGAAGAAAACGAAGAGGAGCGCCGTCAACGTTTATTGCGCCGCGCAAAAGAGGCCGAGGAATTGGCTGAGCAAGCCAATCAGCTTGCCGAGCAACAGCGGAAACTCACAGCAGTGATGAAAGATGACGTCAAAGATGACGTTCAAGCAGATCCACGAAAAGAGAAGTTGCAAGAGTTGATCGCTGATCAAAAAGAGCAAATTGGCCAACCGGACAAGCGGGGTAACGAAGCCCAGGACAACGATGACCAGGACAACGCTGCCCAGCCAAACGATGCCCAGCCAAACGATGCCCAGCCAAACGATGCCCAGCCAAACGATGCCCAGCCAAACGATGCCCAGCCAAACGATGCCCAGGGCGAGAGAGGTCAACAGCAAGACGGTCAGATTGAACAGCACAATGATCGTGTTGCCAAGAAACAGCAAAAAAGATTAAGCGAGGCGGCAAATGCTGCTCGAGACGGAAATCTCGATCAAGCAGCGGCCAAGATTCAAGAACAGATTGCTGAGCGAACCGAGCAGATTCAAAAACAAGCTGAACGAATTGCCAAACAGGACAACATCAATCCTTCGGCCAAAGAACGCGCTAGGCAGGCAGCCGAGCAATTAAAGCAAGCCAAGCAGACGGCGGAACAGGCCAAGCAGTCAATGTGTGAGAAGTGCAACGGCGGAGGAGAAGACAAGCAAGGAGCCCAGCAAGCATCCAAGCCTGGACAACAAAACCGATCCTTAAAGTCGCAAGTCCAAAGCACTCAGCAGCAACCTCAAGGCGCGGCGCAACCCAACACCGAACAGCAAGCCCAACGCAACGACCGAGCCGCAACGGAGTCCAAGGATCGAACGGGAATGCAGGCCAATGATCGCCGTGAACAGAAACTAGCTTCCAAGCAAGACGACGCCAAGATTGATCGCGATCAACAAGACACCGTCCAATCACTTGAGCAAGCTGCTCAGGCGTTGAATCAAGTCTGCAAGTCGTGCCGTGAATGCGCGAATGGAACCCCGAGCGGAAAGAACGCGAGCGGAAAGAACCCGAGCGGAAAGAACCCGAGCGGAAAGAACCCGAGCGGAAAGAACCCGAGCGGAAAAAACCCGAGCGGAAAAAACCCGAGCAGTAAAAGCCCAAGTGCCCAGCGAGGTAATGCTCAGCAGAGCAAAGCCCAGAGCGAGACACCTTCCGAAGCAAAGGGACTTGCAAGAGCGAGCGACGGAGCGAAAAAGGCGGCCAAATCGGCGTCGAAAGAAAAGGCCACCCAACACGCAAAAGATGCTGCCGATCAGCTCCATCAACTCGCAGATCAAGCCGCTAGAGAATCGGGCTACACACTGCGTGAACGAAAGAGCCCACCGCAACAAAACAGCGATCAGCGAAAGACTGGCCGTCGACCCGCTGACAACTCCGCCGGTAGCAAACCCGGTCAAGCATCAACGGAACCTGGCGGAGTCGATCACGCTGCGGGCGATTCGCATCTCAACGGTCAACCGCTACGTGGTGGTTCCAACAGCAATTGGACGCGATCGCGACGAAAGCTCGGTGGTGGTGTTCTGGATGATCGCGAGGGCAACGTACCAGAGCAGTATCGTGACGTCGTCGAACGCTACTTCGAAGAACTGTCACGTCAACAATCGAAGCGGGAAGACTAGATGCATCCTCAATATCCATCTACCGATCGAACGGGCTCAGCGTTTCGAGCGACGGCAAACCGAATGACTTGGTCGGGATTGTTTGCAGTCTTTCTCTGCGGCGTGGGCGTCGCGGATGAGTCCGCAGCACTGCGTTTGAAATACCAGGATCGACTGGATGAATCCGTTGATCGCGGCCTCGTCTTCCTCGCTTCACGTCAGATCAGTGCCGTCGAAGCACGCAACATGGGCAAGCCCGAGCTCGCGGGATCATTCAAAGATTCAAAGGTGCCCGGTAACACGGGAATCACTTCGCTCGCGGTCATGGCGTTCTTGGCAAAGGGACACACTCCCGGGGCAGGTCCCTACGGCGAACAGATCAATCGAGGCATCGACTACGTCCTCAGTCAACAACTCGAAAACGGCCTATTGATCAGCAAGGATCGCAGAGGACGTACGTCTGGCATGATGTATTCGCACAGCATCGCCACCCTGTTACTGTGCGAAGTCTCGGGCATGGTTGTTCTCGATCGACAGCAGAAGATTGATCAGGTTTTGCCGCAAGCATTGTTGGTCCTGTTGCAGGCCCAGAAGGTTCCCAAGTCAGAAGCTCATCTTGGCGGCTGGCGTTACGCACCAGGGACGACTGAAAGTGATTTGTCTTTGACCGGGTGGTCAATCATGGCGTTGCGGGCCGCGAAATTAAATGGTGCCGCGATACCCGACGAACACATTGCCATGGCGATCTCTTACATCTTGAATTGCCGAGCAGCCGATGGTTCTTTCACCTACATGCCGGGATCGGGGCGCGGAACTGCATCGATGACCGGAGTCGCCGTGCTATGCCTGGAACTCTGCGGGGAACATGGACACGAATCGATCGTTCCCGCCGGTGACTTTATTCTGCGAGAGCCTCCGCAAATCACTCAGGATGGTATTCCCTATCGATTTCGTTACTACGCCTTTTACTACTGCGGACAGGCCATGTTCCAGCTCGGCGGCAAACACTGGGAAACATTCGCTCCGCACATGTACGACAGTCTTCTCGGAGATCAAGACCAAGATGGTAGCTGGTCTTATCCATCGGGTGGAAGTCAGTTCAGCAACACGTATCCAACGGCATTAGCCATCTTGACCCTCACCGTATCGGATCGGCAGTTGCCGATCTACCAACGAGAAGAATAGGAGATCCAATCATGATCGTCGCGAACCAACGAGCCTTCATCGCGTTACTCACCGTTGTGCTTTGCATGCCGTCTGCATTGAAAGCCGATGACGTCGTCGGTGATCAGACCGCCATCGCTAACTGGATCGAACAGCTCGATGCTGACAGTCTCACGAAACGACAGAAAGCACGCACGGAACTGATTCAATCAGGCAAAGCTGCCATCCCAGCGTTGACGAAGGCAGCGCTTTCAGACAAACGCGATCTCATCGTGCATTCGATCGACATCTTAGCCGAGATTCGCATCAAATCGGAAGACGCAGATACGAAGAAAGCGGCAGGCCTAGCGTTGACTGTACTCTCGGAAAGCAACAAGCCTTCAACGGCACAGCGCGCCAAGTTGGCTTTGGAAGCCAAAAAGGATACCGGCATTCAGGCGTTCCCCGATTGGGACAAACCCGGAGCAGAATTTGGTGGCAACCGATTTGGTAATGCGGCCAATCGAAGTGTTTCTGTGTCCAACATCAACGGGGTGAAAACCATCACCGTCAAGGAAGCTGGCAAGACGACTACACTGCAGGATCAACCCTCTGGATCGATTCGTGTTCAAATTACCGGTGGCGATCAGCCGCAAGAGTTTGTCGTCAAGAACCTCGATGAACTGAAGGAGAAGGATCCTGCAGCGTTTGCACTCTACAAACAACACGTCGGTAACGCTGGAGGGATGGGCATGAACTTTCCCGGTTTGGGTCGCTTGGGAATGATTCGGAACTTTGGAGGCAATCAGGCTCAAGCGAACAATCGCAACATGGCCGGAGGAAACGCCGCCAACCAGATGATGATCCAGCAATTATCTGAGTTAAGTAAACGCATGAACGGGATGCCAGAGATCAAACAACTCCTCGATCAACAAATCAAGGAACTAAAACAAAACCGATAGAAGAAGTAAGAAACAGAACCTCGCCCGTTCTTTATTTCGCGGTGCCGTGTAGATCTGGACTAACCGTTGCTTGATATTCCAAAGCTTCGGCGATCACTTCGAGTTTTTCCGTGACGATTTGGAGCTCGCCTTGCTTCTTTGCGAGTTTCTCTGACGACTCAGCAATCGTTGGCGCGTTCGGTCCCAAGTCTGCCTTGGTATCGATGATCTCGAGTTTGATTTCAGCGACGTCTTTTAGCAGTTCGTTGTACACTCCAGCGAGCCGTCGTTGTTGATCTTCAAGGGAGTCACTCGGCTGCGGATCAAAACCGGTTGCGGCTAATGATTCATCTCTGGCGAGCGTTTCACGAATGGCCTGTTCCGCTTCTGGCGGCCCGATGATCACGAGCGAATTCGTGCGAGGATCACCCCACACGCCGGTGATCTCGGGATTGTCGCCAGCCAGATAGCGACGCCAAAACCGCTGCCCTGCTTCGGCCACGTCGTACACGTCTATATGCTCTAGACGAAACTTGAAACGTTTTAAACGATCGTTGTAAATCTGCATTCCATCATCGAGTCCTAAGACAGCTAGATCAAAAGAGTCCAACCGCAACTGAACATGATCGCCCGGAATCACGTCCATCGATGACTCCCCACTGTTTCGATCGACTCGTGCTGAGGCTGTGTCAGGACCGACTTTCAAAATTTCGATTGTGCTGATCGACGTTCCATCACGCCGGACTTGAAGCTTCATCCCCGGTGCGATCCCATCCTCACCGCCCAAGTCAATCACGGGGTTACCATCCTCGCTAAAACGGATGACGTGGCCATTCAGAGCAACGGGATCCTTTTTTTCTTGAACGGACTCTTGCAGTTTCTTGCGAAGTGCTTCGATCTGTTGATCGTATATCTTCACTTCATCGTCGAGCGCGTCCATTTGCGCTTTTAACGAGGCAATCACCTCTTCTCGTTTTTCAGCATCGACTTTGGATGTACGCCCAGAATTTGAGGCGATTTCTAAGTATTGTTGCTCTATTGCAGCGATCCCCTCGAGTCGATCGCCGCGGCGCGCCTGCACCGATCCGATGGCGTTCAAAAGAAATCGACGGTAGTTATTGAGTCGAAGAGCAGGCGGGTTCGCCTGCGGCTCAGCTCGCGGTTCCGTTGACGCCGATTCGATTGGAGTAACGAGTGGATCTGTTTCCCAGTCCGTGTTGGCATCACTCACGAGGTCTTGAAAGCGGCGGTCGATGATTTTCTCTGCCAACTGTTCACGTCGTTCAAGCTGTCCACGCGTACGTTCCAGTTTCCGCTCCGCGTCGGCCAAGAGCATTTGTTGCAGTTCTAGCCGAAGCTCAAATGCGCGACGGATTTCGGTTCGCAATTGATCTCTGAGCTTCACGGATGGCATCGCATTGGGGTCGGCTGCCTCGCTGTTCGCACGAAGTGTCGCGGCGGTCGTCGCAGCTGCCTGTTCAGCACCGCGGTACGCTTCCTGGAGCTTGTTGATCTCGCTAGTGATCTTTGGCGGCTGTCCGAAGGCAGCCGTCGTTGCCAGTGCCAAAGCAATTGCGTAGGCAGTTTTCATCATTACTACTCCACATCCAGTTCCGGAGGAAAGAAGTCGAATTGCGAGTCCAACTCAAGTTTGGTTGCCGCGTTGTGTAGTTCAAACAAGTTCGTCGTCTCCGATGCTATCCAGTGGGTATCGATACCAGAGACTTGATCGGATGGATTCTCATGCGGTAATTCCGCGTGAATGGTGTTGATCTGCATCGGCGTCACAGTAGGTTCTTCGCTTGATGGGACTGGCGTGACCTTTGAATTCCCATTGCGATTCGTTAGTAGTGTCCAAGCAGAAGCCACAAAGAGCACAACGAACGGCATTGCAACGGTCGTCAGGCGACCCTTCATCCATCTGGTTGTTGTGTCTCTTGTTGTCAATTCAAGCGGCAGCGAAGCGCTTGAATCTTGCTGATGCGTCAAACAACGGCGAAGCAAATCAGCGGTTTCAGTCGCCGTTTGCATGCGCTGGTTTGGAGACTTGGCGTGTAGCTTCTCAATCAACTTGCAAAGCCATGGCGCAATCTCCGGATTGATTTGCCGGATGGGAGTTGGCTGTTCATCAATGATGCGTCTCAGTACGGCGTATGAGGACTCTCCGCGGAACGGAGTTCGACCGGTCGCCATCGTGTACATGACCGTCCCGACACTGAATAGATCGCTACGATGATCGACCGAATCACCGCGTGCTTGTTCCGGTGACATGTATTGTGGCGTTCCCGCAAGGACTGCGGTTTTCGTTTGACTGGCTTCGTCGACGGTTCTGGCCAACCCGAAATCGGTGATGACAACGCGCTCGACATCTTTATCCAGCAATATGTTGGCCGGTTTAATATCTCGATGAACGAGTCCCTGGCGATGAGCTGCCGAAAGACCTTCGGCAATCTGCATTGCGATCCGTACGATACTGGTAATCGAAAGGGGGCCGCAGTCCCGAATGCGCTTTGCGAGTGACTCTTGACCCAGATAGGGCATCACCAAGTACGGCAGTCCACGCTCTTCGGCAACGCGATGGATTGACACAACGTTGGGGTGAAGCACGGAAGCTGCGGCTTGGCCTTCTCTTGAAAACCGTCGTCGTGCGGCGCCGGATATCGCAAGATGCGGTGCTAAAACTTTTATCGCCACGTACCGATTCAGTGTCGCCTCATAACCCTTCAAGACAACCCCCGTCCCACCGAAACCAATCACACCAATGACTTCATAACCGCCAAACCTTCCCAGCATCCGTGGGTCATCGCTTGCTGTTAAATGCTGCAAGACGGCGTCGACAGCGGCCGAGTGTTCCGGCTTGGAGTCTAAGGTCGCATTGTGTGTAGAGAGCGATGATTCTTGATCGAGTTCGTCATCGATCAAAAACTCTGAGATCTGCGTCGTGTCGAAATCCTCGCGGGCGATGTTATCCAGCAGGTCCCGACAGCGACTGCAACGATCCAGGTGGCGGTGGATCGCAAGGACAGACGCTTCGTCAAGGTCGCCATGCAGAAGACGTCGCAACGAATCTGGGTCGCAACTGATCGACGTTTCCTTCATCGTTGTGTCTCCGTATCGCGAACAGGGCTAGTTGTCATGGTCGAGGTCCGTGCTGGCGATTTGTTCTCGAATGCGTTTGATGACTCGACTCTTATTTGTGTAGACGGCACCCAATGACAAACCCAACTCGCGCGCAGCCTGGTGTGGCGAATGTCCGAGCACCGCGACCAGCCAAAACGAATCCCACGTTGAAGCTTTGAATTCGTGACGGACCATTGCGGCGACCGAACGAAACGCTGCCCGTCGAAGCTCCCAATCAATGTCGGACTCCATCACGGCCGAAGGATCGTTCGTGACGGACAGATCGTCGCTCAAACGACTGTCTCCGGTTCGCCGCCGAAGATGGTTGAGCGTTGCGTTGCGCGTGACTGTTAGCAGGAATGCGCGAAACGACCCGGATCGTTCCGAATCCCATTGGTCAATCTTTTTTGCGACCGTAATCATCACCTGTTGGGCCAAGTCATCCGCGTCGGCCGGCTGCAGATTACGACGGCGAACAAATCGATAGATCGCTGGTCGATAGATCGCCTCGAATTCGGCCCACGCCGTGACATCGTCTCGATCTTTCAACCGAGCGAGAAGGCTGTTTTGAGTCGTAGGAATGGGAGTATTCAACAATCCACCGCGAATGACGAGGTGCCCGAGCACTGATTCACACTAGAGCACACTTCGATTTCACATACCTTACGCGATATTGAAAAAAAACCGACAAGGAACGCCCCCGAGCGTCTTTCCCTTCATCAGAATACAAGGAGCAATTCGTTGTCGTTTCACGGCAAGTCCGCAGCCATCTTTTCTTTTCCCCCCCTTTCCTGTGAAACAGATGTTCTTTCGTCGAATACTCGCGTTGTGTCTTCTCCTATTGCTCGGTTGCGACTCGTCGACAAACAGCAACAGCAGAACTGGGGCAGCGTCACAAGAACAGCCTGTCGTTTCGCCGCCCCAAGTAGAGCCAACTGCTCCGTTACTCCAAGCGGATGCGAACTTGTGGCCGGCTCAAATCACCAACGAATTCGGAATGACGTTCCGACTTGTCAAGATCGACACGTCGCGCGCCGATCACAAGGAGTCATTTCCCGGGACGACTTACTACCTGCAAGAAACGGAATTAACGGGCAAGCAAAATGAGGCCTTCCAAAAGGCTGCGCTGAGTCATGGTATTTTTACGAGCGACCATCGAACTTCTTTACCCACAGGTATCGTGGAGCCGAACGTTCCAATCTCTCGGGGTAGTGCTCCATCCGAATGGAATCAAACGGTTTGGTATGCCAATGCGTTGTCACTGATCGATTCCAATTTCGATTACCGATTGCCAACTCGGGCCGAGTGGAAGTTCGCGTGCAAGAGCGGCTACGAGCAGCGATGTGATATCAACCAAGCAAACGCATTCGGATTCACTGGCATGCATGATTCAAGGCGACCCGATGCAGAAGCGATCGACGAACGCTGGGGGGAGAATGGTCGCTCGCGTGTGCTGATGGGCTACTGGAGTAACAACTGGCGTTGCCACGAAGGCGAAACGAAACCCGACTGCCCGTGCGATTACTGGACGGTCTGCAATCCAGATGGAGATGACAGCCTCAACGAAGTGATAACCGTGCGGTTCGTTTTGGTACCAAAGAAGTTTGCCGACTCGACAAGCGAATGACCGTGACGATTAGCGGGAGGCAGTCGATTTGGTTTTAACGAGCCAAGCGATCTTCGAATTCAAGTTTGGAAGACGAGTGGAGTAAGACGTACTCGAATTTTTTGACCGCGTCGAATTTGCTTAGCCGCGTGTAGCGGGCATAGATTTCGAAGTCTCCACACTTCGCCAGATAGTCAAGATCGATCTGCTGTCCCTCGTCGTGTCGTGTGACGCATTCATTCATGATCGTTGGATCGAGGGATCGCATGAATTGGTCTAACAGCGATTGATCTCGAGCCTCGACGATGTTGGTGAAGTACGTATTGTGCTTCGTCGATTCATCACCAATGAGTCGAAGATTGAATACGACAAACGCGACGGATGTTAAGACGGTTAAAGTCAGAACGGCGGAGAAGATACGCATGGCTGCCCCTTGCGTGTGATTCCATGGTTGGTCTGAGCAAGCTTAGGTCATTCAGGTTGCGCGACGAGTTTCAGGTTGGTGAATCCGCACACTTTCGAAATCGTCAGCCGTGTCAAAACGTCGGACTCCCCCTACAAACATCCCTAACCCGTCACACCGAACCCGCGGTCGTATCCCCTCCTCAATCAAGCCCGTTTCGCGGCTCCAAAATGAGGATTTCCGAGCGGTCAACCAAACCTTGATCCATTGAGCCGATGCGGAGCGTCGCCACGATCAATGGAGCTTCAAAGACGATTCTCGAAAGCCGAAATCGTGCTCGTGCTCAGCGAAGCGGTGCTCGTAATCGACGAGAACAGTGATCGGGATCCGTGTTTGTCGTGGACCATTGGCGTGGAGAAGCGATCTCAACTTTCGTAGCATAAACTGCGGGATGATGACCGTCATCAAATAACATAACCAGCACCGCGGCGCTGAACACGATCGCGGTGCGGAGCCATGTCGCATCTGAAATTGCGGAGTGCGATCGGAGGAATTCGTGGCATGATCAACTTCGGAGCCCATGCGAGGATGTCTTCATGAGACCCAGGCTTTTCTTGTTGTTACTGCTACTCTCTTCTTCCATCTGTTATGGACAGAAGGCGATCGAACTCAAACTGGGTGCTGAAGCGAGCGAGTTCCCCGCCGTAGGTCTGTCATTGGAGTTCGATCTGCCGGGTGAGCACGTGTTTTCAATCTTGGGAAACAAGATACGTGTCTTTTCTACGCGCGACGGTACACTCGTTCGAGAGTATTCGCTGCCCGTCCGCCGTGATCCAAATGAACGTGTCACGAAATCTGTTTCGTCCTTTTATCAGCGCGGCCAAGTTTCCTTGGCGTCGGGTGGCAAAAACCTGATCGTGATCTGTGATGCCTACATGGACCGAGAGGGTAGCTCAGAAGCAGTCTTTCTGATTGACGTCGAAGATCTGACGAACGGAAATGACGTTTCGCCGGTCCCTATTCTCTACCCAGCAGAGGCAGAACAAAAACCACTCCGATTCGTCTGTTCGATCGGTGATGATCAGTTTGTTTTTGTCACGCGGAATCGAACTCACAACGATCAATTGTTGCTTTACCGATTGGGTGACACGCGGATCGATAGTAAAAGCGTTGTCGAGTTGGACTCAAGGGCTAGTCGTACTCCAGAGTATCTGTGCTGCGGTGCCTTCATGACTCCGTTGACGTATCTGCTTGGCAGTTTGCAGGATGGCTCATCCGTTGAGGCGCTTCGAGTCGTGCCTGATCGTGAAGCCAATCGATCGTGGCAAGAGATGCGATGTGTGGGCGAAAAGCTCTCCGTTTTTTGGAACGAAGATGGTGAAGGAGCTATCGAAACGGGCGAAACCTACACACTTCCATCCCTTCCGATTGCGATTTCTCCAAACATGAACCATCACATGATTACGCTTGAGCAACCGATCAATAAGTTGCTTTACCGTCAGAGTATAGGGATTGCCGAATTCGATCGCCCGCTGCGACGCACACCCACGCGAAGCTTTATCGTTGAACACAATCGGGAGATGGGGCGTCCTGGCGTGTGGTCACGTGATAGCACTCGCTTCTTCGTCAACGATGGAAATCACTCGGTCCGCCGACGGCCAAGAACGATCAGTGTTCACGACGCGTCCGGTGCTCAGGTTGGCATTGTGTCCGTTGGAAGTGGTCTGTCCGCGGAAGTTGTGGCAACGTCGAGCGATGGTGATTGGATCGTGACGCGCAATGACCTGACCAAGAAGCCGCGGCCGAGTTCACGTTCTCCCGAAAACTATCAATCCGCCGTCTATACCTTGTGGGATCTTCGTCGGCTCTAATTGGTCACTTGTGGGTAAGAACAAACCCAATGTGATGGTTCTGGTCTGGGTGACGCCTGGCTGAAAACAGGATATTTCGTAATGCGACCGTGTCTCTGGCGGCACGCTTGTGACTTGAGATGACGTTGCGTTTATGATTGCGTTCATTCGGTGTCGCTAAGGGTTGTTTTCGAAGATCTGAGGCACCAAACGTCTCCACCGTGATGGTTTCAAAATGGCAGATCAACCACTTTCGGAATGGTACAAATCGCTTGTCGGCAACTCGGAAATGGATGACTATCAGATCGCCGGTGTTGAGCGATTCGAATCGAACGTAGAAGTCATTCGAGCATCACTGACGCAGCGGGCTAAGTTTGCAAATACGGTGGTGCGAAAGGCCAAAGGAGATGATGTTGCTGACCGTTTAATCAAACGCTTGCAGACGATCGCCAAGTGCCTGTGCAACGACGAAAGACGCGCGAAGTATGATCAACAATTACGCCGAGAAGCGAGTCAAGAGACGGTCGTAGATTCGCCAAGCACAGAGAAACTTCAAACCCTACCGACAGAGGGCGTTTCTGATGTTGCTGAAGGGATACCTCAGATTGTTACGGTTGATCCGACCAGCCGATCGAAAAGGAAAAAGGCAGGGACGACGAAACGACAGAGAACATCACAATCGAAGGCAAAGGTTCTCATTGGTGTCGGACTGATTGTCGTTGTCGCCGTGGCAAGTGCCGGGATTTACTTTTCCGGCGGCGGTCAGCCATCACCCGGCAATCGTGAAGTGGCCGCACCGACAAAAGCGGACCGAGCGTTTTGTTACCTCGTCCTCCGGAAGGATGTGCCGCAACAGCTCGGTTTGTCCAACACGCAAAAGATGCAGCACGCGCTGGCGACGCAGATCATGTCGGGCAATCTCAACTACGTCGTGGGTGGAATTCCAAACGCGGAGTTGCTACCGATCGACACAGAAGAATTGTTGAACCGAGTCGAGCGGCGACGCGCAAGATTGGACGAATTGGGGGCCTCGTTAAAGCGGATGCTCACAACAACCCAGCGCGCAAAGTTTTGGGTGCTCCATGCTTCCATCGGACTCGAGTCAATCGAGATGAAGAAAGATGGCAAGCAGTTCCGTGTCTATTTCTCGACTGAGAGTCCAACATCAAACGGCCAACGCTACGAGAGTCTCGATACGCAAGCGGCATGGTCACATCTCAATGACTATTCAGATGTTCTTGAGTTGGTCGAGAGATGCCAGGCAACAACACAAAAGCTGGAGCACAACACGATCAACAGTGCTCTTAGCTGGTTGATGCAGCCTTATCGCGGAGACGAAACAAAGGCAACTCGGACGGCTCTCGCGGATGCGCTGTGGATACTCTACGACGATCGAACTTCAACAATTGACCAGAAGCACATTGCCCTCGGTATTGCCCGCGTTGGTTGTGGAAGTAAGCGTATTGATGATTGGATGAAAGCGGCCGAGACACATCGGCTGCGGAATGAGCAAATTGTCGGTGGGCTATGCCACTTCGATCTGGCGGCAGCTGGCAAGTACATCATTGACGCAGCACGAAAAGACGAGATTCATAACGCGTGTGTCGAGGCTTTGTTGACGGCTGGGCAGCCAGCGGTCGATGTCATCGTCGAAGCGAATCAAATCACCAATGGGCGGCATTACGGTAGGTTCGCGCAGTTCGTCGAGACTCAAGGTCTTGACGCGTCAAGCCTTGTTTCGCGACAAGACATGATGGAAGACCCGGTCAAAGGTCAGGAGATCGAAGAGAGGATGGCGGCCCAGCAAGCTGATGCCAATCTGGAAAACTACCTGCGGACACTCGATGAGTTGACGAAGATTGAAGACGAATACGCACCGCCTCGCGCCGCCTTTAACTTAGTCAGTAACTACGACGTGTTCATGCCATTCCAGGAAAAGCACGGATCGCCGGCAGCTTTACTGGTGAAATACATCGAGAGTCAGCCGAAAGCGGATTCGCTGGGCCGTGCAGTTCAAGCTCTTAGTTACTATGCATCCGAAGAGCACGTGCCCACGTTCATCGAAGTGATGAATCAGCCGGAGGATTTCCATGTTGCCCGGGCATGGGCAGCCGCTTCGCTCGCTTTCCTCTCTCCGAAAGATCTTGAAGTGACGACGGAGGTAGGGTTCAAATCGAATCAGGAAATCGCACACTTCAGAGAGGCATGTGTCAAACTGGATAAAGCTTCCGTCACAGCTCTGGCTCCGCTATTGAACACCAGCAGCTTGGAGCAGGCGATCCAGATCTCGCATATCATCGCGGCTTTGGACCAACCTGAATCGAAAGGGATACTGACATCGGCCGAGCCAGACTCATCCTGGTCTGATTTCGATAAAAGGAACTACAAAGCAACCATCGAGCAACGCATCAGAGAGCTAACGGCCGACGAATGAAGTAAATTGCCTGAACGCAGAAAACCTGAACGCTTCAGTCGGAGTGCGCTGTTTCATTTGAGTGATCACGGAACGCGTGTTTTTTCAGCGTTAATGATTTCAGATAACGGGATGCGTTGAAACGTCATGTGGGCCTGACTGCCTTCGTAGAGAATCCCGACCGTATTCTCATCGATCATGGACAGGCACGAGTAACCGGCACTGTTGCCTTCGTCGAGTAAGAGCCGATGTTGTTTCGGCCACGTCAGCCCTCGATCCGGTGATGCTTTTATCGTGATGTGATTCCTGCCGCGTGAGCTATCAGGATTGGAAAACAGCAGCCAGCCATCAGCAACTGTTCCTAACTCGGAATCCACATCGATCAAGCTCGCCATGCATGCGCCCGGCTCAATCAATGCACGCTGTGATGTTGTATGTTCTTGCCATGTTTGGCCCATGTCATCCGTGATCATGACCACTCGCATGCCTTTTCGGTTGTAACGGCAGTTGAGCATCAAGACGCCAGGTTTCACTTCCACCACCTGTGACTCAGTCGTGTCGTCAAACGCCCCCGTTCCGGCCGTCCAGGTCGTGCCGTGATCTTTGGAGTAGATGATGGTTGAATGGGGAAGTCGTCGTCGTTCGGGTGGATCTTGGTACTGCGCGGCAAAGACGAGCGTGCCGTCACGCATTGTGATGCCTTTACCGGGGCCTTGCAGAATGAAGCACCACTTGGGGTCCTTGATTTGCTTTGTGATGTTGATGGGCTTTGACCAAGTATCGCCATCGTCGTCACTGCGGACCAACATCAATTGACCCGTCTCCTCAGGCTCCAGTCCCGGACCGGACCCTCGCCACGATCGATTCCCATGGCTCCATGTTGCCGCGACCCAGATCGTTCCTGTGTTTTTGTCAACCAAGACAGCTGGGTCACCGACGCCGTCATAGCGCCATTTCGGGTCATCACCCATATCCATGATGACTCTCATCGGTTCCCACGTCTGTCCGCCATCGGTCGAACGCGACATGCCAACATCGATGTCACCTGGCAAGTCTCCACCGCCGCGTCGTCGCACGTCGTAGACCGCGACCAAAGTCCCACGGTTTGTCGTGGCCAGGCCGGGAATGCGGTAAGTGTGGACGCCGCCATCACCGCTGCGACGAACCGCGACGCCTAATCGTTGCCGTGTGGGTTTGGCATCAAGCTTGAACGACTCTCCGTTGGAAAAACTAACTTGATGTAGGTGTAGGCCGAGCACGTGATCGATGTTGGCATCCTTGGCCAATCGGCACGCAACCCAAATGTTGTTTTCTCCTTCGGCTAGTTTGAAATTCGAGCCCAGCGGTGGCGCGTTGTAGGTTCGATTCTTCCATCCTTCTCCATGTCGGCTCGTCGTGGGTGTCGACCATGACTGCCGGTTATAGGGTGACGTAAAACTGTCTGGGTAAATGAACAGTTGTGTGAAATCGGCCGAGTCTCTGTCTCCCAGCAGTGTTGCTTTCAGTTCGGTCAGCGAGAGTGGATCCAACTGTCCGGTCGTCACAACTTTGAGCTTCACCAGCGGGCTCAGATTAGCTCTCACCAACGCTGGCAGCGTGACGGGAACGGCTTCAACTCGAACAAGCTTTTGTGGCTTGGCAGTTGCAATGCGTACGTCATCAATCAAGACGCCAGTGTTCGGCGGACTCGAGCAAGTGAAGCGAAGGCCTGTGATACCGTCGTCACCGAGTGGAACCTTGACGTGGTTCAAAAAGGATCGACCAACGCGAACATTCGCGTCGCCGTTGTAAATCTCTTTCCAGCCTTCGTTCGATCGTTTTTCGATGCGAAATTCGAACGGCTTGCGGACCGTCCAACGTTCTGCCCAAAAGCTCAGTATGCCCGACGTATCAACGTCCTCTGCGATGCGGAGCGTCACGCGGCTGCGTTCACCACCGGATAGATGCAGGCACTGCTTTCCCGTTTTCGCGTGTTGATTATCAACGACGGTTCTGCCCGTCTCAGGCGTCCACGTCCCGATCTCGGTTGAAAGACGATCGAACGTCCCCGGCTCGACTTCTTCGAAACTGGTCGTCGATGTCGAAGAGACAGAGTCTTGTGGCCGATTGGCAGCATCCGTTTGCGTAGACGCTGAAAGAACGATCCATGCGGCGAAAGTGATGAAGGAAGATCGACTCATCGTGTACCTATTGTTGACTTTAAAATCTGCGACTTTGCTGCATTTAAGGGTCGACATTGCGAAGATTAAACGCAGAAGGCGCGAAGTCGCAGACAGAGTGTGTTTTCGTCAAAGTCATACGTCATTGTTTCATCCTCTTGAGGACCACCTTGACGTATGTTCGTTCTGCACGAACATCACTAATCGAGTCAGCGTACTCCCAGCCTTCTTTTCCCCATTTGTTCAGCTCACTTTCGAGTTGGTTCTCCCGAATAAAACCGTTTTCCGTACGCGGCCGAATCACTTTGTATTCCCACTGTTTTGTTTCCTCCTGGAAACTCACGGAAGGTTGCGCCGGCGCGGATTCGATCGCTGTTGACCAAACGAACGAAATCAGAAGGCAGGCGATTATCAGGGAAAGAAATGACTTCATCGAATTCAGTCCTCGAAAGAGTATTGAACAGAGAAACAAGGTTTTCTGTGGCTTTGCGTTTAAGCGTCGACGTGGCGAAAACTAAACGCAGAGGCCGCGAAGCCGCAGAGCCGTTAGTTGTCAGGCGATCCCTCGACCTCGGTTTCCGCAGCCGCTAGGGCCTCGTTCAATTGAACATAGAGTGGGTGGTTTTCTGGTAATTGATTGGAGCTGACAAGCCGATCGCCGATCGCTTTACCTTGTCGCAACACTTCGATTTTTTCTTTTCCTTCGCTAATTCCTCCGAGCTGCAGATACGTCACCATGATGTCGATGACCAAACCCGTGTCATCAGGCAAGCGCTGCGAGGTCTCCTTTAGGATGCTAAGGCACTTGTTCATGTACTCCCTCGCCTTTCCGTTTTCGCCGCGCTGAGACATGAGGATGGATGTTCGACCCCAGTTGACCGCAAGGTCACGTTGGAAATTTCGGTCAAGCAAAAGGCGTGGAGCGAGCTCCTCGCGGATTTGTAGTGACTGCATGTAGTGATCCAGAGCGTTATCGACATCAAGGGTGTCGGCAACGCGTTCGTGCAGGGCGGCCAGCGATCGCAGGCCATTCACGTCATCTTCGGGATAGTCTTTGACAATCTGCTCAAAGAGATTGAGCGCTTTCGAGAAACGCTCATTAGCAACCCTCAGTTCCTTTTCGCGTTCTTCATCCGTGAACGTATCGTTTGGGCTGCGGGCTCGGCCGAAATGCATATCGCCGAGCTTCATCTCGGATGTCGCGATATCGTAGTCCAATTGAAACTGAAAACGCTCAGGCACTTCCGTAATGGATCGGCGAATCTGAAGAGCCTGCGCATGAAGCTCTTCTGCTCGGTCCCAATTTCGTTCATTGAGCAGCACAAACGTATCGGCAACGTTGTCCGCATTGGAGGCCATGCTCATCAACGCGTTGCTGTCATCCGGCATCGCTTGTGACCACGCCTGATCATTTTCGAAGGCGAGTTGAAAATTCTTGCGTGCCGAGTCCTGTTCAAACTTTTCAAACGCCATCGCGCCCAGCCCCGTATAGACCTCGGAGCGTACCTCGAAATAGGCGCTCCCGGTTCCGAGTCTGGATTTCACTTCGTCTGCAACGCGAATCGCATCCTCATAGTATTTTTTGCAGTCGTCATAGTTACCAATCGAGTAATTGAGATAGCCCATGGTATTTAACGCGCGCATTCTGACTTCGCTCACTCGGGCAGCATCGTTCGAGATGGCGACGATTTGCACGAGCTTTTCGAGCGCGTTTTCAAGCATGTTTTTCTTTAGGTCCAACAGCTCTGGATGGTTCCTCATGTCAACATTGACATCGCGCACCAGGTCCATCAAAGCGTTGACCGTAACGGAAGCCGACTCTAAAGCGTTTTCAGCTTCGGTATCTGCCCGCAGTTTTTCTTTCTTCGCGAGCTCGGTCTGTCGTTCAGAGCTCTTTCTTGCTTCGGTTGCAGCTTCCGCTTGCGCGATTGCGTGTTCTGCTTGTCGATTGGCCTCGAACATTCCCCATGCCGTTCCTGCCATACCGGCCAGCAAAGAAACCAACAGCAGGCACGCTGCGATCACCGGACCTTTGTTTCGCTGGAGGAACTTCTTCAACCGATAACTCTTGCTTGGTGGGCGGGCCTCCACTGGTTCGTCATTCAAGTAGCGCAGGATATCGCGACTCAATTCGGTTGCTGTCTCATACCGGCGGTCCCGTTCTTTCTCCAAGCACTTCATCACCACCCAGTCCAGCTCGCCGCGCAGCGCATTCATCAATCGGTTGGGATCGGTCTGCCTCAATGCTGCCACGCTGGGAAGTGAATCACTACTCGATAGTCGTGCGGACGGCTTGAAGGGCTCCTCTTCACGAATGATGCGGCACATTTCCGCCAGTGCCGCCTTTTTCAATCGTCCTTGATCGATCGGTCGCACGCCGGTCAGCAACTCGTAAAGAATCACGCCGAGCGAATAGATGTCGGCTCGCGTGTCGATGTCGACCCCGGAAACGCTCGCCTGCTCCGGTGACATATAACCCAACGTGCCAACGACAGCTCCTAACTGCGTCATCGTGTCATCGGACATACTGTTTCCATAAGCCTTCGCTAAGCCAAAGTCGATAACCTTGGGAATCGGCTTACCATCGATCACGGTGACCAAGATATTCGTTGGTTTCAGATCACGATGCACGATGCCTTTCTGATGAGCGTGCTGAACGGCGCGACAGATTGGCGCGAAGAGTTGGAGTCGGTCAGGGAGCGAGAGCTTTGCGCCATCACAGTATTTGTCCAGCGGTTGTCCATTGACCAGTTCCATGACGAAGTAAGGCTGGCCGCTTGGTGTGAGTCCGCCATCGAGTACGCGGGCGATATTCGGATGCTCCATCAAAGCCAGCGTTTGACGCTCTTGCTCGAAGCGAGCGAGTACCGCCTTTGAGTCCATGCCGGCTTTGATCAGCTTCAGGGCAACGCGGCGTTTAACGGGCTCGGTTTGTCTGGCAACCCAAACCGTTCCCATGCCACCCTCGCCGATCTGCTCGACAAGCTCGTAGCGACCGATCTTTGTGCCAACTCCCTTGGACTCATCCGAGATGCTTTGCGTGACCGACCGTTCATCGCGGGTCGAGTCAGTTCGGGTGTGGTCGTCACTCATTTATCACTCAGAGACAATTCATCGTTGGTTGCCCGGGTGACCAATATACCCTCGGATCTTGTGTTGCGTTTGCCGCTTCAGGCCTCGGTTTAAACGCAGAGGTCGCGAAGCCGTGGAGAGCTTCATTCAGGGATATCTTGCAGCGGAATTCGATAATCGGCTTTGGGATCGCCCGAGACCGATGCCGACCACGCGTCCCACCATCCCCTGTAGATTAGTTGGATCATCGTCGGCGTCGTTTGCAAGAGGATCCGCAACATGTCCAATCTAGAGAACCTGATCCGTGACGTTGGCACGGCCCGAATGTACACAATGGACATGCTCAGCCACATCGATCGGACGGATTGGTTTCGCCAACCGCAAGAAGGTGTGACTCACGTCGCTTGGCAGGTAGGTCATCTTGCCGTGGCACAGTACGCGTTAACGCTCAAACGAGTGCGAGGTGAGAAGGCCGTTGATGCCGAATTGATCTCGCCAGAGTATTTCAGACTTTTTGGCATAGGTTCGAAGCCAGTTCCGGATCCGGAGAGTTATCCGGCGCAAAAAGATATTCGCGCTGTCTTCGACCGCGTCCACCAGCAAGTGCTCAATGAAAGCAGCGATTGGTCGAACGAGTTACTCGATGCGGCGACCAGTGAGCCACGGCATCGGATGTTTAAGACGAAAGGAGGCTCGATCCGGTGGAGCGTGCAGCACGAATTCATTCACATTGGACAGATTGCCCTGCTTCGGCGACTGCTGGGCGCGACCCCGTTATGGTAAGACGCGTATCACGGAGTTCCTCCGAGTCTTTGCGAGCTTGCGTTTACCGTTCCAGTGATTCGCGTTAAACGCAGAGGCGAGGTCACAGCCCGATTGCAGATCGTCGTTATCAACCTGCTCCCAGGAACTGCTCGATCGGCCCCCGTTGATCCATCGTCAGTGCCACGTCGAGAGCACCGTAATGATCGATCGGATTCCCGTACGCATTCAGTATCGTCGTGTACCAGTTCCCGAGCGTCTTGTGCCCAAGTTGATTGTAACCGGGCAATCGGATGTACCGCCGAGCAATGTCGAGCCGTACATTGCTACCGCCCAGCACGACAAACGGCCACTCCGTCCCCTTGCTATGGTGCGTTTCGCCGTTGTTCGGCAGATAGAACAGCATCGTGTTGTCAAACATGCTGCCCTTACCTTCCGGAACACTCTTCAGGCGGCTCACGATCCGATCGATCAGAGTCATGTGCTGGTGACGCACTTTGTCTCGGATATCGAGCGCTTCCACATTGCCAAACGATTTGCCATGTCCTACGTCATGCAGATTGACGTTTTCGCCTTCGAGACCTGGCAGACCGGTATACGGTGTTCCTAATTCATCCGCGGTAAAAGCGACCACATTGGTCATCCCTGAGATCAGCGTCGAAAGCAAGACCTCGACAAGTCCATCTTGCCGATCGACGGTTGTCAGGTCCGCAGCCAAATACTTCCCGTCAAGCTGCGGAATGTGTTGACGAATAACATCCCCCATCGCTTCGACCCGCGCGTTTCGCTGGCGGATGTCATTGAGCGCATCGGCATAGTTTCCCACTTTGCGTTGCTCGATCCCGCTGAGTTGCCTGGCTAGTGAAGATTCATCATTGGATAAAAACTGGAGGACTTGGCGTTCGAGTTGATACCGAGTCCGCGCGTCCTGATCGGCCGAGACCGACTTGAACAACTCCTGCATGGCAATCTTCGGCGAGCCGAATGCATAATTCGGTTGCTGTGGACCACGCGCTGAAAAACCTTTTTCAATGCCATTGATGTTCCCCCTGGAATTCCCCCCTGCACTCGGGAAACAGGCCAACTCAATGTGATGAAACGGCGATGGACACAAGTCTGCCAACTCGAAGTCAACCGTTGCCCAACGAATCGTGCTCAAACGTTCGTTCGCCTTGTACGCCCCCAGCGAGGAACACCAGGTATGATGCCCGGTCGTACACATCTTTCCCGAGAGTCCTTGCAGGATCGTCATATTCTGCTTGTGACTGGCCAGTGGGCTCATCCATGCCGGCAGCTCATGATCGTCTAGATCAGCGACAAAGGCAGACTTCTGCTTCTCCGCCTCAAGTTGCTCCCGCTTAAACGTCGGAAGCATCAGCGAATCCGGGAGCAGGCCATTCCCTTTGTGCATGAAAATGAATCGCTTCGGTGGCTGCGACGGCATGCTGTCAGCGAACAATGACTGCGACGCCAGGCTCAAGGCCCCGATACCAGCCAGGGAGTTGGACAGGAATTCTCGGCGAGTTGTCATGGTCAATTCTTGGTTTCCGTGGGTGATGCTGATGGTCCGGTAACCCTGCGACAAGAGGTTGGGCCTCGTCGGGTAATAGCCTAATCGTCAGCGGAGCCTGTTTTGTCTTTCCGATACATGAAAGAATCCGAAGTTAGCAAGGAAACGATGACTGCTCGAAAGCTCCCACCGCTGTCCAGATAAGCTCGATCTGCGTCCATCAGAGTCTGGGAATCAGACAGCATTTCGTTTCGTCCCATGAAGTAACGGAATGCATGCCGTATGATCGACTGTCGGGCGCGGTCTGATTTCGCCAGTCGATCGATCAGGTCGAAGGCATTCTGCACGTCGCCATCCAGTGCAGGATCACCGGTTCCGGACAATGCTCCGGACGCGTCGATCGGTTTCGTTTTGTAGACAGTGACGACTGTTTTGCGGTCTGCCTCTCGGATGACGTTTTCCGGATGTTCGAGACTCTCCTCGGTCCGATAGCGACCGAAGTCATCGAATATCTCAAAGGTCAGTCCAAGCGGGTTCATGTACTGATGACACTTCCAACATTCCTGTTGGCCTGTTACCGAATCGAGACGCTCACGCAACGTGCGGTGTGGATCTTCCGGAATCTGGGCATCAACCGTAATTGGCACATCGGGCACGCGCCCGGCCAACAGCTTCTCGCGAATCCAACGGCCACGACGGACCGGATCCGTCGCTGTGTTTTGGGAATGTGCGAGCAGCCAAGCCGGATGAGTCAGAATCCCCATGCGTTGCGCGATCCGAAACGGTTGCTTGATCGGATAATCCCAGGTTTCGATATCCGCATACTCACCGCGCGAGTAAACGCCGTCGTAATGCAGCGGACCCGCGCCGGTCACATGCGGCAAGTTGTAGATTTCTGAATGGCGGTATTTCTGCCCACCATGAAAGAACCACGGGTAAGTGATGGGCGTAATTCCCTTGCCAAACGTATTTTCGAAGAAGGTCATGAATCGCTTGTATTCACGAACATGCACGTGGCGACGGTCTTCTCGCAGATCCTGAATTCTCAGAATCTTGAACAGCTCCTTGCGTTCTTCGAAGTTATCCAGCAGCGCCTGCTCCGTATCGTTTTTCCAATCCGTATCCTTCAACCCGTCATAGGCACGCCGCCACCGATCGACAAGCGTTCGTCCCTCGTCATCGCTCTTGGTGCGTAGCACGAAATATTCATTGGTGGTTAATAGACGGGTGAAGACATCTCGATCCTCCCTCAAAATCGAATCCACGATGAGATCCGCTTCCCCTGTCACAGAACCAGCCGTCCCGCTATACCCACGGGCCAAGTTGTCATAGAACCCACCGCTGCGGGCCACATCCTTAAACAACTTCGTACTGTTGGGGTATCCGAAGAATTCGCGAAAGAACCGGTTGATCTTCGGGTGTGTCACCGCACTCCCGTGAATCGCAATCCCCGACAGTGTTGGATCCGCTTGTCCATAAAACGACTGCTCATCATTCAGTAGCCGAGTGGCTTCGCGGCGATAGTCGTCTTTCGTCAACAGCCGTCCGTCGCGAGCTGCCCGCATGAGTTGTTCATCCGGAATTCGATCATCGATGGCATAAGCAATGGCATATGCCGCTTCGCGTGGTGACAACTTTCGACGACCAAATTCATCCGGCTCACCGGCTCCAAATTCCAGTCGATAAAGAAACTCCGACTTCAGCAACACACTGACTAGGACCTGGCGTAACCCTTCGAAATTCCCTCCCAGGCCAATCGCGGACTTCAGCAACGGAAGGAACTCGTGTAACTCTGATTCCGTCGCATCCCGTTGCAGTACGCAATCAAATTGTGCGTGAATCGCCGCAATCATCTGATCGTCACTCGGCAACGACTCATTCTGGATGATCGCAACAAACGCCTCCGGCGAAAACGAAGGCACCCACTTGTCTTTCGGATTGGGGAAATTCAACGTGCGTCGATCTTCTCCGTGATGCATCGCTGCAAAGACTTGCTTATCAGCTATCCACTGCGCGTTATTCAGCATCACCAGCAAATGACCACCATCAAGTGTCGCTGTATCGTAGTAGCGAACTCCTGAATGATCCGGCAGCACAATCGGATTCGTTACGCCATAGAACTTTGATTGTCGCGATCGTCCGTGCAACTTGAAAACGGCATTCACTCGCTCGTGAAAGATTTGCGGACTTACCAGCCAACGGCGCGCGGGAGTGAACGACTTCTCGACGATCGAACCATCAAACAAGTTTTCGTGATCAACGTAATTTCCAAACGCTGGCTCGCGCAGCTTTTCATCCAACTTGGACGCATTCCGCGCACGAAGCTCCTGTCGTAACCATCCACTCAGTCGCTCGCGGTCCGCCTTACTCGGCTGGTCAGCATCCTTCGGCGGCATGAGATCAAAAAAAAGTTGATTCTGAACGCGGTTCAGCAAGTCAATTTTTGCTGCCTGATTCAATGCGGCCAAATCGTCAAAGCGAACTCCCGCCTCCGCCGACTCTCCACGATGACATTCCACGCAAGCCGACTCGATAATCGCACGAACGTCTTCTGGCGTTCTTAGTACCGTGGAGTCATTCGCCTCCACGGTTGGCGGTGCCAACCGGACGCCAACAGTCACGACCGCAAACAGCGCTATCCACGCCGGAGAATTTACATCAAGACGCAAGCGAGTCTCCCCACAACCACGATCGTGTTACCTAACCCGCCCGAACGCTGAATCGCACGTAATAATACCGTGCAATTTGACAGACCCCGCTACCGGAACGCTCCACGCACCAGAGTTCAAAGACAAGATAATCCATCGCCTCACATCGGTCCACGTTGGCATGGCCACACACCGTTTTCAGACGCAAGTTCCGCATGCAATTTGATTTGGGACAACATTCCGAGTGACTCGGGTTAAACGCAGAGGACGCGATGTCGCAGAGTTATGTCTTCAGATGGACCTTGCCATTTTCTTCGAGGAATTGCTCCAAAGATTTGCCGTCAGCCGACGAATGCGGACGAAATACGATGATTCTTTGGGCTGCACGACATGATCAAAAAGCGGACACTACGTAGGATTGGTCTGGTCGTTCTGATGTTGGTTGGAACTCTTGGGTTGGTTGCGTGGGTAACGCTAACTTGGGTCATGATTCGACCACCGAGTTTCGTCCCCAGCAAGCTTTTGACGGTGCAACTTCGTTCGTGGCCAGAGCACGACGCAATCTATCAGAGTACCCCGTTTCCTTATGTTCTCTCTGTAGAGAATGAACGAGGGGCGATTGAGTACGTGGGAGCACTGCATACGTCCGACGCAAATCACCCTCAGCTTGATGAAATCGAGTCAAGATGGAAGCAGTTCAAGCCTACGGTGGCATTCTGTGAGGGCAGGGAGCGAATGTACCGCTTCGCCTCGCGCCCGGAGTCCGGCGTGCTCTCGGAATCTCGGTGTGTTCGAATCCTCGCCTACCAAAACGGTATTCCATTATTCTCTCTTGAACCAAGCTACTCCGACGAAGTGGCTGCCCTTTTGAGGAGATTCGACCCGGAATTGGTTACCACTTATTTGGTTCTCCGAGCGTTTGTTTCCGAGTCAAAGGGTGTACCCAAATCGCAACGAGATGGACTGGCGCTTCGCCTGATCAGAAAAAGATCCAACGTTGACGGATTGAATCATTCAGTGTCAACGATTGAAGATCTTGACAGATTTTGGGCGAGAGAATTCCCGGGAATGCCTGATTGGCGTACGTTAGAAACGACAGAGCAAATACCCTTGTTGCGCGAGGTAGGGGACGCGTCTAGAGAGATCCGAGGGCAACACATGATCTCGTCCATCACTGAGTTGGCTGCCAACGGTGAACGAGTCTTTGCCGTGGTCGGTGCCAGCCATGTGATACGTCAGGAGCTTGAAATACGTCGGTTGATCCAGTAGCGACATGGTTCAGATTTGGTCGTGATTCTGTCGTTGATTGAAGGAAGAAACACAACGACCTGTTCGAGGCGACAGATCGAATCTCGAGTTGAGCGAAAGGCGCGGCCCCTTTGAACGTAGATCCGCATGAAGCAATCACTGAATCCGTACCGCTCTACGAATGTTAGTCTTGAGGGTTCGTCCCGGAGTCCACGCGTCATTTCGAAAGCTATCGTGGCCGGGCTGAGCTATTCCATTGCGGTTATCCTCGTGCAGTTCGTACGAGGATTCTTCACGCCATCTCAAGCGGATGTGTGGGAGCGAATCGAGTTCTTTGTCATGCAGTATTTCCTGCCTTCCTTTTTCGGAATTGTGGTGGGTGTCGCCTCCGGAATCTGTGCATCGCGACTGTTCAGTCTGCGAGTCCGTCTGAACGCGAACGTGCTCATTCTGTTATCAACTCTGGCATTGGCGCTGATTCAAATCGCCGTCTTCACATTCAACAGATCACCCTACATAACGAAACGATTTCCAACGATCGTTGGAGTAACGTTCGGGTTCTCAGTGATCCATGTTGTCTTTTCATGGGCCGTTACGATGATTGTTGTCGTGCTTTCGTCGAACGCGGATAGGGATGAGAAGCCTACGGAGAGCCGCGAGTGATTCGTTCGACGGTAAGTTCCGGTCGAACGGGGATCAGGCTCGGCAACGTTGTGCTGCGCGCACTCTACTCGTACATCACATCGTTTCAGTTGTCTGATTCCTCGGATCCCATGGGATCCTGCTCGGTCGCTTCAATCGCGTTGAATGATTCTGTATTGGGAAATTCACCGTAACGATTCTATGGCAATCCAAATTTGAGATCGTGTTGGTCGCATTTGGGAAAGCAGTTTACCGCCATACAACGCTGGCTCACCGATGATTTCGGGTAACGATCGCCCGGATTGTCTTTACATAAGACGCCTTCGCGCAAGGTCATTCGTCATCACCGGCATTCTGAATGGGCATGCGGTAACACGCTGCTTCCTGGGCGTTGCGAACGTAGAGTCGATCATTAACAAGAACTGAATGATTCCAGGTCTTTCCGCTGATCGCTTGGAAACTCGATCGCTCATCAAGTTTTTCAGCGGATGCTTGAACCAGAATCACTTTGCCCTTCTCTGACGTGATTAGCAACTGGCCGGAATCGGCGAGCAACAGAACTTGTCCGTTTCCGTAGCGACCACGCTTCCAGTTGCGTTTGCCCGAATCCGCGTCGATGGATGCGAAGATGCTGCCATCGAAGCCATAGATCGCACCTTCGTAGTGAACGAAGTCGTTGAACTCCGATTTCATGTCTCTCGTGGTCCAGGCTTCTTGAATCTCCCACGCTCCGTCTTCGGAACGCGCCACGTCGATCCTCCTTGTCCCTTCACCGAGGCTGGATGCCACAAACACGGTGGATCCTATTACCAATGGCTGCAGCGCACGGTAGTTTTGAACCTTCCAGTCGTATTTCCAAATCGGCTGACCGTTGGCCAAATCAATAAACTGCAGGCCATCGTTTGTCATCATCAGAGCACCGAGCCTACCATCAAACGTGGCGATCTGTGCTGAGCTATAGCTGTGGTCACCTGACGATGTAGACCAGGCGATTTCTCCGTTGGATGTCCGGTAGGCGAACAATCCCTTGTCACCGTCTCCTCCAGCATGGACGATTACCATTCCCTCCGCGACCAATGGCGAAGCAGAGAAGCCCCACGTTGGTGGAGCTCGTTCAGCATCCTCTTTCAAATCCCGTTTCCAGCGAACGTTACCCGTTAGCGGGTTAACGCATAAGAGCATTCCATTTCCGCCCAATGCGAACAGACCCTCATTCGAGAGGGTTGGTGTGGCACGAGGGCCAGCACCTGCAATGGGTTCCCAGAATCGAGACGGGTATACGACGTCCCAAAGAGTCTCGCCGGTCTCCGCGCTGAGGCAAACGACTGACTCAGACTCTCCTCGCTGTTCTTGCGTGTACAGACGATCGTTGGCAGCGGAGAATGATGACCAACCCGGTCCAATTCTGCGTCGCCACATCTCCTCGGGCGGAGAAGTGTTCCAGTCGTCGACCAGGGTGACACCCGCCAAAACGCCATCTCGTCGGTCGCCGCGAAAGCTTGGCCAAGGTGAAGTTTGTAGCGTGGTCTCAGTTGTTGCATATTGGTTCGTGTTCTTGGATGGATCTCGATCCCTAAGTTCTTGTAGATAAGACTCTTCAGCGGTGGGCTGCCATCGCCAAAGTAACTGCATCTCAAAGCGGCCTGTGACTCCCTCACTCTGGAGCGCGTCCCAGTAACCGACTCCCATCGCGGCAGACGCAACAGCGATCGGAACGCGCCATCGAGGCAGCTTCGTGAACAGCACCAGTCCAAAGGTAAAGGCCGCAATGGCAGTTGGGACAATGCTCAGCAGCATGGGCATGCCCTGAAGCGTTCGATGCGTGAGGGGCAGCCCGACGATAAGCACGGCAGCCAGGCCAAGGAGGCCCATGATTTTCTCTTTCCCAGAAACGCGGCTTGCGAAGCACCACCAAAGCACAAGCAGTAGTCCGATCACCGCTGGTCCCATGAAACTAACGATCATCAACGGAAAGCTTGAGGAATCGAGTAGAGTCGGCAATGCGCGTAAAGCAGGCATCGCCAAAAGCAAAACAAATGCGAGACGCCATCTCATGGAAGCAGGTGGTGCCGTTTCAATCGTTTCGACCTCTTTTCTTTCTGTATCCATGTCCATTGTTTCCAACTTCGAGTGATAGAAGGCAGATAAAACGCCGCGGAATCTAAGGATGTGAGCGTCCTCTTACTGGGTCGCCCAGCATGGAATCTGTCCCGGTGATCTGTTCAACAGGGCACGCAATCCGATAACGTTACGCGTTCCTTTGCTCTCGCTCGCATCCGTGTCGAAACGCGGTCGAGAAAAGGCACGCCAAACGAACCGGGAACGAAATTCGACTGAAACAACTGTTTCATTTTATTGATACGGTTGTTTCATTGCAATCCTTGATGATATGAGCAACGAAGACAGGAATTCGGACGTCGAACCGACGACGCGCGAGCGGTTGTTGGAAGCCGGTATGGAGCAGTTCGCAACGAAAGGTTTTCAAAAGACGACGGTTCGGGATTTGTGCAAACAAGCCGATGCCAACCTGAATGCCATCAAGCATCACTATGGTGACAAGTGGGAGTTGTATCTCGCTGTGCTCGAGCGTTGCCGAACGGAGGGTGGTACATGCACGGATCCCGAGATTCCACCCGATGCGTCTGCTGAAAAACAACTTCAGCTGTTCGTTCATGCGGTCGTCAAAACCATGTTTAAGCGACGTCAAAGCAGTGTGGGCAGATTCGGTTTTCAGCTGATGATGCGCGAGATCCAGAACCCAACGGGCGCCCTAAAGATTGGCATGGGCTTCTTTATCATGCCTCTGTGGAAGCAACTCAATTCGATATTGGAACAACTTCTCCCAGACGACGTCGATCCAGTTACTCAGCATCTCTTGGCGTTCACTGTACTGGGGCAGATTAACTCTTATCGATTCAACGATCCCATCATGAGGTTTGTAATCAGCAAAACCGAATACGACCGCATCTCCGCGAAGAGGGTCGCGGATCACATTACTCGCGTGACATTGGCCGCAGCCCGTTCCTATCATTTGGATCCGGAGGACGATCAAGCCAAGTAGGTCGCAGCTGATTCGGATTCAGTGATTCGGGCTAAACGCAGAGGACGCTGAGTCGCAAAGGTCCTCGCAGAGATTTTTCGCGACGGTCTCGTTTGCGTTTGGAATCGCAGACGCCTTGGGGGAACAACATTGGCAATGTTGTAACCCAAGGCGTCGTATAAACGTAAAGCGTGGGACTTGGTGGTGCATCCGACTCACAGGTTGATCCAGACGACTTCGGGCTCGATCTGTCCATAGCGAAGCAACACGATTGCCATTTTGCCTTGGTTCGGTTTGACGATGGACATGAGTTGCGCGATTCCATGAATCGGTTGCCCGCCCGCGGCCAGGATCTTGTCTCCGCGACGTAATCCCAAGTGGATGGTCAGCTCGTCGTGTGGAGCGATGTAGTCAACGATAAACTCTTGTCGCTCGTCCAGATGTCCGTTGACGCCTGCGAAGTAGACGACCGGAACGACCGGAGTGTACTTCACCACGCGAACGTGACCGTTGGGGGATCGTACGTGAAAGACGGGGGCGACCTGTCCGAGAACGAGTCGTCGGAATTCGCTCTCACTTCGAATCAACCGATAGTTCACACCCACGATGAGGTCGCCAGGACGAAGCCCCATCGAATCCGCAACTCCTCCCGGCATCACGTCTTTCAGCAAAACGCGGACAACGTCGCGATGCCTCAGGAAATCGACGCTGACGTGAAGGCGTCCAGGCCAGCTTGATTCTTGATCCAAACCCGCTGCATTCGGTTGCACTTGCTCGGGTACTTGAATCAGTGGCAGGGGGACGACTTGGGTTTGCATGAGTTCCTTTTGGGATTCCTTTTTCGCCGCAGCGGCTTCCTTGAGTTTCTTGATCAACTGTTGCTGCTGATGAAAAACTTCGTCAGGTTTCTGGGCCAAGACAGAGTTCGAAAGGACAGCGACCAGGCCAACCACCGTTAAGCACTGGATCATTCGTTTGATAGGCATTGGGAATTCTCATTCGGTTGAAGGGACGAACAGGCGTTAACAGACGCCAAAGAACACCTCGCCTTTGACAAGAAAGTGCGACACAAATTTTTCAAAAAAGCGAATGGATCGGTTGGCTCGCCCGATGGGTGAGAACACCAGATCAGGGGAACGTAGGCGGCCAGGACATACAGCGGAAAACAACCAAGATCCATCGTGAGGAAGATGTTCAAGTGCATCGCAACACCAAACCACAACGCGGGGCGTCGCAGACGTCTAAACGCGATCAAGATGGGAAAGAGGACTTCCCAGGCCAAAACCGTCCACGTGAAAATCTGTGTGAGTTGAAAGGGAATCGGGAACGTTTGCGCCGAAAACCGCGTCAAGCTCAGATCGTTCATCACGTAGTACAGACTCTCTCCGGACGACCAGCTATCGCCTGACCATTTGCACAACCCGCTTGCGCCATACATGAACGCAAACTGAATGAACAACAGTCGAATCGCCCACGGATGAACAACCACGCGCCGAGACGCTTCGGGCCGGCGGGATCCTGTGGAACCAGAGATTCGCGCATCCAGCGACCAAACCGCTGCGCAGGGCGTGATCATCAAATACAGAAGAAGGATCCCGCAAATGTGATCGCCTGCGTTGATCGAATAGAGGTTCAGATTGTTGAAGGAAACCGAAAGAACCCAAACCAACCCCGTCGCCAATCGCGTATTCCAGCCCACGATCATGGCTACCGTGGCTAACACCCACGTGCCAAAAGACAATCGGAGCGCGTGAATATCTCCGATACCTCGGAGCACGGACCAATGCGTGTTGGATCCTTCAAAGAACCAAGCGAATAATTCCGGGTCACCCGTGCTACCGGTTCCAAACAAGCTTGCAAAATGAGGCCACCACGTCGTGAGTTGGTCCAGCAGCAGAATGGACCCGACCAGAATCCGAAGCGCTGCCAACGGTTCGGCGGGAATGGGTTCGTTCCACCAAGCCGAGCGACCTAAGCGACCGGGAAGGCGTGGGGTGATACCGACCCATTGGGTTGACTGCGTTGGGTCGGGATCGATTTGGCTTGTGTTCAACAGCTGGGTGGATGACATCACGGACTCTCCGCTGAATAGGATTGAAAGACGAAGCGATGCTCGACAGGGTCAAACGCTTCCATCGGCAACACGCCAACGGGGACGTCGAGTTTGGGACGCCACCGGGCGATAGCGAGCGAATACGGAACGGCTGCGGACGGACTTTCAACACGTTGTCCCGGTGCCGGTATTTGGAAACCGCGACAGTGCAGAATCACTTCGTCGGGTGTGGCAACATCGGGGTACTCCGCATAGAAATCGATCAAGCGAATGCGAATCCAAGCCATCATCACGTCACAATCGGTTTCCAGCTTTCGCTGGATTTGATGTGACCATCTTTGGCGAGCGTCATCGTTGGACTCTCCTTGCGACACGGCAAAGGTGATCCGCAAGTTTTGCTCGACGTTATGAAAACGATTGCCACTGGCTCGCCAATAACTTGTCGAGTCAACCGGTTCGTCATCCGAATACAGCCAAGCGGACGACTCCACGTCATGCCACTTCAATTCCAAAGCCAGAAAGCCCGTCTGCTTGGCAACGTTCGGGGCAAAGAGTGACCACCGCTGAGGCTGTGCGGTTCGCTGGCCCCATCGGTCGGTCAGCCGAATGAGCCCTGCCAGTCCCGAAGCGTTGGATGCTTCCGTCGCGTTACGACTTTGATCAATAAAGCTCGTAAACTGCTGGTGTTTCTCAGGCCATCTTCGAAGCAAGACGGGAGCGGTTTCGACGACATTGGCAACCGTCAGGTAAACCAATTGCCAGAGAATAAAACAACCGAGCAGGACGCTTGCTGCCCGTTTTGAAAGCGAGAGTGATTCTTGGTTTGGTGAAGTCGGGTCGCCGGCTGGGACATCGATCCGACTCGAGGCGGAGGGTGACATGGGTCCGGAAAATCAAATGGCGGAAGGAGTGTGTTCTCCTTCTGGGATTGCCGCCGGGCAGATCCAACCGGACACCAAAACTGAAAATCGAAGAAAAGAATCGCTCATCCAAACGCGGATCAACTGCTGTCTGAACCCGCTCAGAACGTGCGGTTCAGCTGCAATACGGCTTCGACGTCAAACACTCTCTGGTCACGAAGCGGAGCAACAACCGCCGAACGAATGGACCACCCGTTCCCGTGCGATGAGATCAAGCCAAAGGTCGCATTGAGTAGATCGTCCGAGACACCGACGGGCGTATTAATCGACAGAGTCGTCGTGCCGTCGACAATCGTTGCCGAGTCGGTATCACCCAGTCCTGTTGTCAGATGAAGTTCGGCGATCGCTGCGAGGCCAAAGTCGCAGCTGCAACGTGGCTGAATAAACCAGTACCCGATTCCGACATCCAAGCCAAGACGCGGCGACGCTCCGATTTCGGCCAGGGTCCCGGGTGCGGTCAATGGGTCGAGGCTTCCGACGATCGGGTCGTCGCCAAGGGGAATATCCAGCTGCAAGAATGCATGCCCAAACCATTGGTTGAAACGTTCGGTTGCCGAAAGGAAAGGAACGAGATGAACGGCTTCGACTTCTTGAGTCACATCGATGTCGGCCGTGATCAACCTGACGGACGAACCCGTTGGCGTTTCAATCCCCAATCCACCTGAGAGCGCAACGCAGCCATCTCCGTACAACAATCGCTTCAGGATCAGACTCAGGTTTCCGATGCTGTCTGAATCGATCCGATAATTGCTTGATGCCAAGCCTGCGATGGCGTTGTCGTTGATGTTAATCGCCGAACCGAAAGGGATCCTCGCTTCAATCGACGTGCGTCCATCATCTAACAACCATTCGCGGGCCAGCATCAACCGATGGAGAGATTGGTCATCACTGGGAGCGGCAACCGGTCCGGCTGGATTGATGGACAAAGCGTTATCGAAATAGTTGTATGCGAACCAGAATCGATCGGCCGGCAGCGCTTGATTATTTTCGGCGATTCGCAAACCACTGATCCCGGCGGCCGCCGGAAGTTCAATCGAGAGCGAGTTGAACGTTCCAATGGACGCGACGGCTCGACTGCCTGGAGAGCGAAAGTCACCAAACATCTCCGGCATGCGAAGCAAACTCGCTCGACTTCGCGATCGATAATACTGGGACAACTGTCGAGAACTCGACGCGGATTGTGTTGAGCTAAAGAATGAGACCAAACGGCTGACATACTGCTGTGGAGTCGTCAGACGCGCCCGAGAGGCACCCGGAAGCGGTTCCGCGACCAGCGGTCGAGTTGTCGTGTCCGATCCGCTTGATTCATCACGCTGAATGGACGAACGTTCGTCGTCCGACGACGCGTCTTCGGTCTGGCCTTGCGAGTAGTTCGCTAGTAATAGGCCAAGCAATGCGGAACAGAGTAGACGTTGGATCATTGATTCGGCGGTGGCAAACACCGTGAAACTGGGCCGAACACAAACTCACATATCGCTTGTTATCGTCCGATTCGAATCATTCCTCCGGTACAACCGCAGCAAACCCGACAAAGAATCGTCTTCCCGGCGTTCGCTTTTTCGCAGCCGGTACCCGTTAACCCACGTTAGGATCGAGATCGAGTCGCAGTTGTTCCAAGAGTGTTCGCAGTAAACGCCATTCGCCGTCTGGATCGGAAACACCGCTGGGAATCGATTCGGTTGCCGACTCCCAAGCTTTCAGCACGTCGCGAAGGTCTTTCAACGCTGCCTCCGATCCTCCGTTCTCAAGTAACAGCAATCCCTGCAGCCTCTGCTGATGCAATTCCAGCAATGTGTGATCCAGTTGCGGTGGATCCTTTGCAATTCGCGAGAGTATCTCTGTTTTGGCTGCGCTCAATAATCGTTCGGCCGACTCACGTTCTCCCGAAGCCAGCAAGTCGTCGACCGTCTGGTGATAAAGTGTCGCGAGTTCAATCAGGTACGACCGGTTGTTTGGCGCAAGATTGGACAGGACTCGCAAGATTTCGATCGCTTCCAGTAACGGTTCAGCGTGGAAACCGGTCGTGTCCACACGGATGTCTTGATTCGACGCGGTGATGCTCTGTCGAAGCATGGATTGCGTCTGCAAACACTGCACGCGTCGCAACCATAATTGGGAAATCGTTGGATACTCGGTTGTCAGTTTCTCGAATAGACGTGTTGCCTCGTTCAATGACTCAATCGCATCATCCCATTGGCCTTGCAACGCTTTTAGTCGGACGAGATTAAACACACCCTGTGCATGATCTCGACGCAGCTTAAGGTCGTTTGGGGAAAGCTTCAGTAATCGCTTGCGTTCGGATTGAGCGGCTTTCATATCATCGGCCGCCTGCTCCCACTGTCGCATGCGTAGCAATACTAACCCGCGGTTCATCCAAGCATTCGCTAGTTTCCTCTGGGCTTCCTGCGTTTTCACGAGCTTAGCCAGCTCCTGGCGAACAATGATGGCTTCATCAAACGTCTTTCGCGACTCTTCGATCTGGCCGAGCTTTCGTTGTGCTTTACCGAGGCCATTCAACGCGTCACCGATCGCGACTCGTATTTTGGGGGCGGCTTGAAGACGCCCTGGCAAGCGAGCGGCGTGCTGTAGGGATGCTTCCAACGATTCACGAGCGACGGCAGGTCCGTCCAATTCTAATTGGATCACTGCTTCAAGGATTTCCGCGACCACCTGGTCGACCAGTAACGCATCGTCTCCCTCCGCGATTTGGGCAAGTGTTTGATAGTGCTCGCGTCCTTTTTCTAGCAACGAACGCCGAAGTTCTTCTTCACCGGGTTCTTGTAGTATGGGATCGTTGCGAACCAATTCAAACAGATCATCAATGTTTTGATGTCCTTGCCGAACACTCGTTTGATACCGCAAAAACTGTTTGCGCGTCGCGTTCCATCCCAGCCAACCGACGGCTGCCAAGCCGATCAACGAAAGGAACAAACCGGCGACCAATCTCGCTGGCGTTGGATTGCGACGACGCCATCGATTCAACCGACCGATCGTGGTCAGCGGGCGAGCAACGATCGGTTCGTCACGTTGGTAACGGTCGAGATCATCGGCGAGTTCTGCAGCGGATGCGTAGCGTTGGGCAGGCTCTTTTTGCAAACATCGCATGCAGATGGTTTCCAAATCCAAGTCCACATTCGGATTCTGTTCGCGAACCGGGATCGGATCTTGCTCCATGACAAGTCGAAGCGTTTCGGCGATTTCCGAACCGACGATGGGAGGTCTTCCCGTCAACAAGTGATAGAGACTGGCTCCCAACGCGTAAACGTCTGCACGTGCATCAACCGAAGTCGCATCCCGAATCTGCTCCGGCGGCATGAATGGAGGAGTTCCCAGGACTTGACCGGTCCGTGTGAGCTCTTGAGATTCGGATTGCCATCGTGCCAATCCAAAATCCGTCACCAAGACCCGATCGGTCGCTTCGTCAAGCATCAGATTCTGTGGCTTTAGATCGCGATGAAACAATCCTTGTTCATGCGCTGCATGGACGCCTCGCGCCGCTTGAGCAATGTATCGAGCCGCTGTGTGATCCGCCAACGTCTCACTTTTACACTTCGATCCTAAGTCGGTATCCATCACCGGCATGGTGTAAAAGGGTTGCCCTTCGAGGTCGCCAACTTCGAAGACGGGCATGATGTGGTCGTGGCGCAAGCCGGCTGATGCGCGGATCTCTTGTTGGACTCGGCGGAGGTGTTCTTGACGTGTGTCCTTGGACAGGTTTGCAATCGTGGCTAGTTTGATCGCGACACGGCGGCCCGAAGACTCTTGCTCAGCCAGAAAAACCACGCCCATTCCGCCGCGACCGAGTTCACTCAAAATCCGGTAGCCCTGGATTTCACCCGGAAGTTTTCGAGGTTCGTGGAATCCCTGTTGTTCGGATCGATCAATCGACAACGTTGCGCATTGGCTGGCCAACCTGCGGTACGTTGAATCCGTGAACGTGACATCGGGAAAACGCTGAATGTATTCGTCGGCGTGCGCTGGTCGAGAAGAATGGCGGCGAACCCAGGCTTCGTGATCGACCAGTCGTCGCACGATGGCAGGATGATGAAGCTCGGGGAATCGCGTGAGGTACCACTCTACGAACCGTTCCGGCTTGTCAGGCGTCTTTGTTAGGGATCGCCAATAGAATTCCAAGTCGATGCAGACCAACTCTTCCAAGGTCGGCAAGTATTGGTCGCTGCTCTGTACCGGCAGGTAATCGCTAATGTCGATCGAATCCATTGCCCAGTCGGATTCGAACTCTCGACGTTTCGCTTCATCAACCGTAGCTTCCATGGGATCTATCTCGTGTCAGCAGAAATTCTCAACGGTCGCTGTCTTCCGCCAGCAAGACTTGCAGGCGTTCCTGAATACGAACTCGAATGCGACGGACAGTTCGTTCACTGATTTCCATGTTCGTGGCGATTTGTGTCTGAGTTTGACCATCAAGCATCCTCCCGAAAACCTCTCGGGCTTCCTCATCGAAATGCCGAAAAATGGACTCCATGTAATCAGCAAAATCAACTTGTTGCACGGCTTGTTCGGTACCGGCTTCGTGAGCACCGGCGGTCTCGACGTCGAATGTCTGTTCTTTTTCGAGACCTCGGCACTGACGGGCATGATATCGTGCCTGCATGCGGACTTTGTTGAGTGTGATGGTTAACAGTAATCGCCAAAGATCGTCATCGCATCGGCATTGAAATTGTCCTTCTCCCATTCTGCGAAAGAAGGTGCGGCAGGCCGATTGTAGAACGTCGTCGGCATCGACCCGTCGCCCGAGGCTTCGGGAGATCTGTCGTTGTGCCACACGGCGAAGCGGCCCCGCGTATTGTTGCCAGAATTCCTCGACCGCTTGCGGGTCGTTGGCAGCCAACGCTTGGAACATAGAAATCTGGAGTGATTCTGCTTGCGATTCGTTCATCGGTGGACTGGGAGAGTTGGTGGAAAGTTTGAGGGGCAGAGTTTGAGGGACAGGAGTTTGAGGGCAGGGATAGCTCGCGTTTGATCGCATTTGGCGACAGAAAAAGCGGCACTTTTTTCTTTTTGAGCATCAACCCGCCATCGATCGCGGATTTTTCTGTCCGCTTCGGTCTGCTCAGTGGCAATCCCAGACCGTGCACAACTCGGTGCATGCCACTTTCCCTCACCCGAGAGACAAATCATGCGTTTTCGAATCCGAAAATCGATGGGATGGCTTTGTGTCACCCTGTTTTCCGTCGCCCTTCCCTGCGTTGAGGCAAACGCTCAGCGGCGTGGTGTTCCCTCGCTACGACGCAATACATCGGGCCAGCCTGTCTACCAACGCAATAACGCTCGTCCACAAACGATGCCCTCACGCACCCATGTGCCGCGCCGACCTCCGCCCACGTTTCCTACCTACAAGGGTCCCAGTAGCAAACCAACCATGGGGCACTATGGACAAGGGCTGATGAATCTCCGAGGCAATCAAGGAACGGCTCGTGGTCAAGCGCCCAAGCCGACCGATCCGCCATCCGACTGGCGCAAATTCGTGCTCGGTGACAAGAAACCACCGATCCGTCCCAAAGGTCAAACCAGTCAGGGTTCACGATTCCCGATGAACTACCAAGGCAATCAAGGAACGGCTCGTGGCCAAACGCCCAAGCCGACCGATCCGCCATCCGACTGGCGCAAGTTCGTGCTCGGTGACAAGAAACCACCGATCCGTC
>JBCDEM010000012.1:0-192722 GCA_039179795.1 Planctomycetota bacterium
AACAGCTAACAAGCTAAACAGCTAAAGGTGTTTAGTGGATTAGGTGTTTAGGAAGAAGTCAGGACGATCGCCTGAAGATCTCGCACCTCACGCGGAACCGCTCGTCCCTTAACAGCTAACAAGCTAAACAGCTAAAGGTGTTTAGTGGATTAGGTGTTTAGGAAGAAGTCAGGACGATCGCCTGAAGATCTCGCACCTCACGCGCAACCGCTCTTCCCTAAACAGCTAACAAGCTAAACAGCTAAACAGCTAACTAACCCGCTAGCGCCTAGGCTGCTCGTCGCATTGCGACGCTGCTGCGGGTTGGCATCTTCATGATCGTGCTTTCTTCTTTGCACGCGATGACCTGACTCGAGTCGATCGTTCGGCCTAGGTCTCCGGCGATGCAGCCGCCGATGGCTTCGCTCCATTGGCTCGGACGCAAAAGGCTCGCACAGGCGGCCGTCCATGCTGCTTTCGGATCGCAACCGAATTGGTTGGCAACAGCACGCAATCGCTTGCCTCGACTGAACGAGGATTCATCCCACGGCAGTTGATCGCCGTCGCACCGCAGAATCGAATCTGGAGCAACGTCGCATTTCCAACCCGCTTTGCGAGCCAGACGCGAGTAGATTCCGCTCGCTTGGTCTGCGTGAACGGCGTTTGCATCCGTCAGGCAATGCCTCAAGCTTCGCAAGAGGTCACGACGCCAAAAGGAAGCTTGTAGGTAACAACCCACGCGACTTCCCGCCGCAGAACTCTGAGCTAGTTCAACGTGCGGACTCATCAGACGACAAGTGGTGTCTGACCAACCGCACGCAAGTACTGCCTGGTCATTCGATCGTTGGATTCGTGGAGCGACCGAACCGCAATCAAAGTGATCGAAACAGTCCACTGCGTTATCCGTCCAACCGGGTGTTGCTTCGACGCCTTCGGCGAGAACGTGAATGATGCGACCTCGAGCAACCTGAGCTCCAGCGGCGATCAAATCGGTCATCGATGGGTGGTCTGCGGTGACGAATCGAACTTCGTCTCCCAACGCATAGGGATCATCGTAGCTTCCGTCGTGAGTGACTAAGACTTCACTCTGCTCCGGGCGATTTTCGAGAACGCTGATCAAGGTGCGCTCAAAACCGCTCAGGTTGGCTTTCCCATTCGGGGACGCCACAACGGGTACCAGAATCGTAAGCTGCGGGATCGTGGGGAATTTAGGCACCGCTGCCACCCTCATTGAAGCAAGCACAGGCAAGACAAGCGAGACGCATCGGCCTCGCGCATTCTCGGACGCGTAAAATCGTCCTGATCTGTATTTCGGAGTCGTCAGCGGCTCAATTGAGTCGTTCGATCGGTCCGTGTTGGAAACCCAGGAAGTTTGGGCAAACCCCCTACGAATCGATTCGCTAATCCGCACAATTTGACAGTTCATCTGACATTCCGCCGAACTTAATGCCGCTGATATGCACTGTCGCCAACTATCTTCCACGGGTTTTTCAGTCTCCGAGATTGGCTTTGGTGGATGGGCGATTGGAGGTGGCTGGGGCAAGAAGCATGACCCCGAATCGATCGCGGCGCTGAATGCCGCTATCGATGCCGGTGTCAATTTCATCGACACCGCCCAGGGCTATGGTGATGGCCACAGCGAGACGCTGATTGGCAAAGTGCTTCAGGAACGATCCGAGCACGTCCACGTTGCGACCAAAACACCGCCGGCCGATGGGCCCTGGCCACCCAGTCCGTACTGTCGTTGGCAAGATCGTTACTCAGCGGCGTATTTGCGGCAAAACATCGAACAGAGGCTGCGTAATCTCGGAACCGAGCGGCTCGACGTGCTGCAACTACACACGTGGACTCGAGCCTGGAATGATGATCCTCAACCACTCTTGGTGCTGCGCCAACTCAAGGACGAGGGCAAAATTGGATTGATCGGTGTCAGCACGCCCGAGCAGGATCAGTCCTGCGTGATCCAACTGATGCGAGATGGATTGGTGGATGTCGTGCAAGTGATTTTCAATCTGTTCGACCAAGAGGCTGCGGCTCAGTTACTTCCCGTTGCAGCGGAAACTGGGACCGGCGTGATCGTACGCGTCGCACTCGATGAAGGATCGCTCACGGGTAAATTCGGTAGCGATCATGCGTTCGACGACGATGATTTTCGACGAAACTACTTTGCTGGCGATCGATTACAGCGGACCGTCGATCGCGTGGAAGAGATTCGATCCGATGTGGAGGAATTCGGTCTTACCGATCAATACAGTCTCGCGGATCTTGCCATCAAGTTTGTTTTGGCGCGACCAGAAGTCAGCACGGTGATCGTCGGGATGCGTTCGGTTCAGCAAGTTGAAATGAATTGCCGTACCGGTCGCTTGAAAGATATTCCCGCACCGCTGTTAAAGCAGCTTCAACGACACCGTTGGCTAAGGGGTGTCTGGTACGGCGGCAAGTAATCGACCGACATGATACGCGCAGAGACACAAGAACACTTCAAAGGCCTTGCGCGCGTCCATACAACCAACCACTTAATTACGACCCCATGAACGATTATTTGGAAACAGCCGTCAGTGCAGCCCACGCGGGCGGCGAAGTTTTAATGCGCTACTTTCGCGACGGCGTGCAGATGCGCGACAAATCCGCAGAAGGTGGAAAGACGTACGATCTGGTCAGCGATGCGGACGTGGAGAGTGAACAGGTTATCGGCAACTTGCTGGCAAGTCGCTACCCAGACCATGAATTGCTAGGCGAAGAGAACTTGGTGGGTAGCGTTGATGCGGAACACCTGTGGGTCATCGATCCACTCGATGGGACAAACAACTTTGCCCACAACATCCCGCACTTTGCTGTTTCGATTGCCTACTACCAAGCGGGCATGGCCAAGGTGGGTGCGGTTTATAACCCGGCCAGGGAAGAGATGTTCACCGCCGTCCGTGGTGAGGGGGCGTTTATGAACGGACAGCCAGTGCAGGTTTGCGATTCGGTGTCGCTGGCGCAAACACTGATTGGTTGTGGTTTTTACTACGATCGAGGCCAGATGATGAAGAACACGCTTGCAGCACTCGAAGAGTTCTTTGAACAAGACATCCATGGCATTCGGCGGTTTGGGACGGCGGCACTCGATCTGTGCCAAGTCGGTTGTGGTTATTTCGGTGGCTTCTTCGAATACAAACTCTCGCCTTGGGATTTTGCAGCGGGTCGTCTATTTGTTGAGGAAGCCGGCGGTCAAATTTCCGATGCCGTTGGGAATCCGTTGGAGTTAAACGTCGGAAGCGTCGTTGCCAGCAATGGGAAACTCCATGACTTGATGATCGAAATCACTTCTAAGCGAGCATAAAGACGGGGGTCTTGGAACGCTCCGTGGCAATGCAGAGCATAGCGCGAAGACGCAAAGCTTGGGTGGACGTGACCCGTCGAGAATTTCAAACGGCTTGTAAGTTTTTTCAAACGATCTTGCCGACCATTTTATTGAGTCGCAGTATTCACTGCGATTTTCATCGTCATCAGTTTGTTGGCACGATCTCTGCTTTGCCATCGCTACGGTAATGCGATGACCTCATCCGGTTTTATCGGAACAGCGTGAAGGGTTTCACGCTTCGGCTTATGGGTCGTTCGCGATGCCGTTTTGCTTCGCAAGTCACGATCGCTCAGTTGCGATGAAGTGGTGTTTTCAGCGAGCAACGATTCTCACTTCTTTCATGCAAAAGCAGGATACTGCCATGAAACGCTCTTCAAAGAGTTCTCGTCGTTCCAAAAAAGCTTTGAAACGACCGACGCTTCAACGGTTGGAGTCACGGATGCTGATGGCGGCCGATATTGGGTTGAATGACTCCGTGTTATCCATCCCTGGAAGCGAATACGACGACATCGCGGAAGTGTACGTGGACGGTGATAACGTTCACGTAAAGGTCTCCGCGATGGATGAGTCAGGCCAAGAGTTGTGTAGTTACCAACAGGAGTACGCCTTGGACGAAATCGGACGAATCGTTTTTTCAGGAGGTGAAGGAGACGATGTGTTCGTCAATGATTCCTCCATCCCAGTCATCGTTCGCGGTGGAGAAGGCAACGACATTCTGCTCGGTGGTGGTGGTGAGGACTTGCTAATCGGCGGGATCGGTGACGACTTCGCCCACGGTGGCGGCGGTAACGACTTGATCCTTGCAGGTCCACAGACCGAGCCGCTGGACGACGTCGCGATGGACGATCAGCAAGATCCAGCCGATGAAGCGATCGATCCAGCCGATGAAGCGACTGATCCAGCCGATGAAGCGACTGATGCCGTCAATGAGTCGGTCGATTTCGTCAACGAATCGAATGACGCCAATGCATCCAGTGATCCTGTCGCCGAACAGGAAACCGCTGACGAGTCGGACGATGCGATGCAGGAACCTGCTGTTCTGAATGATGAAGTCACCGAAGAGGTCGCTGCGGAAGCGGTGGAGGAGACAGCATCGGATGACACGGAAGCCGTCTTGGACGAAACCGTCGAAGAGCCCACTGCCGATCCAACTGGTGAATCCGACGATGTGACCGTCGAATCCGATGACATGACGTCGGAGTCCGATGACATGACCGGTGAGGACGACACGGTGGAAGAAGACGTCGTCACGACGACAGATGACAACGTTGTCGTTGATGAAATGCCGACCGATGAAGCCATCGAAGAGCCGTTTGTCGATCCGGTTGACGAGTTAAACGACACGGACACCGAACAAGAAAGTTCCAATGAAGACGTCATCGTGACAACCGACGGCGATCTGATCGATAGCAACGATCCGCAATGCATGGAGTTTGCGCTCGAGCCGATCATCGAAATCGAGGATGACAACTTGCAGCAATTGGGTGATGCAGACGTCGGTGACGAAACCGAGTTGGATCAAACGGAAGAATCGGAAACGGTTGCCGAAGAGACGGAGGAGACCGTGCTCGATGATTCGATGGACCAGGATGAACAGCCAGAACCTGACGCTACGGATACCGGCGATGTTGAAATCATGGCCACCGATGACAGCATCATGGAGGAGACGGTAGACGTTCCTCAGGATTCCACCACGGAGGATTCCACCACGGATACAACGGTTGATGAACCGATCATGGAGTCACCGGTCGTGGATGACACGCCGGTCGACGTCGAGGTGCCCGTTGATCTGACGGACTCGGAGACGGACTCGGAGACGGACTCGGAGACGGACGTGGACGAATCTCAAGAAACAGTAGTCGTGTCTGAAGAGGATTCAGAAACGGTCGACGGTGACGCGGATGCTGAGCAGCCCGTTGCGGCAACTTCGACCGACCACGACATCATCTTTGGAGGTGATGGTGATGACTGGTTGATGGGCGAAGATGGAAACGACGTCATCTTCGGTAACGTGTCGCCGGTTGACGACGCGTTGCTACGTCAAGTAATCGCTGGACTGTTGCGAGCAGGATAAGTCGAATCGGGCGCATTGGTTGGGCCAGGGATCGGCCGCGATGCTTCCAGATGATGACGGACTAATCCAGCCATCTCATCGATTGCTTCGTCCGGCATGTCCGGAGACCAAGGGAGAAACACAACACGTCGCCATCGTGCTTCGGTCAGTGTTGCGCGTTTCGTCGGTTGATCACCATCGACGATGGCCATTCTCGATCGATGTGTTGCATCGTATCCGAATGCTTGTAGTCGTCGGCACAGGGCTGGCGGATCGTTGACAAACAACGGATACACCCAATACGAGTGACCGCTTGGATGTTGCTGACCGAGCCGTTGATCGACTTTTTTGCCATGCTCGATCCTGCGTTCGATACGCGAACCGTCATACGATTGCCATCGTCGGCGCAGTAACTCCAGCAGTGGCACCGAAGGTCGACGTCGAATCTGGAGCAGCAAATGGGTCGGCTTGAATCCCTTTGCAAAGGAGTTGGCTAGAGAATCAAAGTCGTAGCCGAGGCATCTAGCGCAATAGGCAAAACAACGTGACGCTCTAGGACCACACAACCACTTGATTGTGGCGAAGCGCACTAACCGTTTCGCGAACGCGAACCGAGATTGGACAGGATCACCAATCAATTGACGCCTCATCTTCGCACAAATCTCGCGATCGCTCACACGTGCCACCGCACCCCCGATTGCCGTTGCCGTTTTGATGGGGCCAAAACTAAACATCGCAACATCGCTATCAGGATGTCCGCGATCACCTACATCGCGAAAACTCTGGGCACAGTCTTCAACGACCAGCAACCCGTGTTCACGAGCGAGCGGGATCACTTCATCCATGCATGTTGTTCCGCCAAACAGGTGCGCGACCACCAACAACTGGGAACGTGGAGTGATCGCGAGACGTAACCCTGCGATATCCAATTGTCCGTCGTCTTGGATGTCGACTGGTACCGGGACCAATCCGTGTTCCCGAACGATTCGAATCATGTCGGGAACTGTCAAGGCGGACATCAATACTTCGCTGCCTGGCCGTAATTCCAGCGACCGAAGCAACAAGTCGAATGCGGAACGAACTGACAACGAGATGACACAATCATCGTCACGACTCCACGCCCGAGTCGCTTCGTCTTCGGCCCGTGAACGACCGGTTGGCTTCAGGCAATAAGACAAGCCAGCAAACAGATCTCGCCAGCCAATATCCAGTCGCATTCGAGTCCACATTTGAAGCTCCTGCAGAGTCTATCGCTGATAGGCCCTAAGCCCTACGCCCGGACGTGCAGACTGCGGACGATTTTCCACAGTCGAAGGGTGAACGACTATCGCCTATTATCAAGGAGCCCGTCTGCCGCGTTTTTTTAGGTAGTGATTCCATAAAACTCTAACAGCCACCGATCGCCACGGTATCCAGCGTTTGGCGAGTTTTTGTTGTGCATACTCGGAAGTATGTTGCTCGCCCTTCACCGATCGGATCGCTTGCCTTAATGCCAGATCACCGGTCGGCCAAATATCCTGCCTGCGAAGCGCGAGTAGCAAATAGACATCGCTGGTCCACCGCCCGATGCCCTTCACTCTTTCCAAAGACGATTGAACATCCTCGTTGGATTGCGTTTTCAGTTGACTTAGGCAAAGTTCGCCCGATTCCACATGCTCCGCCAGGTCGCATAAGTAGGCGCTCTTCTGACGCGTGATACCCGCGTCCCGTAGGCCTTGGACGCCAAGCGTCAAAATGCTCCTGGGTGCGACCCTATCCACGGTTCGGCGGATCCGTTCGTAGGCATTCGCTGCGGAGGCCAGCGATACTTGCTGTTCAAGGACGATTCGCGTCAGCGTCGCGAATCCAGGTTCGCGCCGCCACATCGGTGGAACTCCATCGACGGCGATTAGGTCAGCTAAATCCGTGTCATTTTCGGCAAGCCACTGAGTGCCCGTTTTCAGGGTGTGGCGATCGAGTGGCTTAACCGGCGACATGATGGAACGAAAAACGACACGGGACTGGATGAGGGCCGGAAATGTGTCGAACGGAGAATCGCTCGCTCGACGATTCTCTAACCGAAAGATCGAACAACGGTTCAACGCTTTTTCTTGTCCTGACGAGGCGGTCGTCGAGTTGGTTGGGGGTAACGCGACAAGATTGTCTTCAGTTCTCGCGTCACGGATGGCAGATCGTCAACGAGATTCTTCGTCTCCAGCGGATCCGTTTCATAGTCGTACAACTCGTATTCAGCGTCCGCTTCGGATCCCGATATCGGTTTCCATTGCACCAATCGATAGCGTTCCGTTCGAATCGCCCTGCCCAGCTTCTTTTTCGGATAGGCGTGATACGCATGGTCGCGAACGCGCGCGGAGGGGTTTTTCAAAACGGGAACAAGGCTAACACCGTCGAGCGACTGCGGCACGTCCACTGCCGGCAGGCCGGCAAGCTCAATCAGAGTGGGAAACAGATCGACACTTTCGGCCGGCTGTCGGGTCGATGATCCTGGCTTTGTCGTTCCAGGTGCCGCAATCAAGATCGGAATGCGATTGGCTTGCTCATAGTTGGTGTGTTTCGTCCAGATGCCCAGATCGCCTAGATGGAATCCGTGATCACCCCAAAGCACAACGATCGTGTTATCGGTGAGTTCAAGGCGATCGAGTTCATCGAGGACTTTTCCAATCTGTGCGTCGACGAAACTGGCGCTCGCGTAGTAGCCATGCACTAAGTTTCGTTTGAGCGACGGATCAAACGTAGCGTCACGATCGACGGGGACAGGTGAATAGTTCGTGATTTCACCGCCCCTTTTCCCAGCGACGGTGGGAGCACCGGTGGGTAAGTCCTCGAACTCAGCAAGTGGAAGTGCTTTAGGGTCAAAAGCATCCCAGTACTTTTTCGGTGCGCTGAAAGGCAGATGCGGCCGAGCAAATCCGGCGGCGATGAAAAAAGGAGTGCCATCTTTCGCACGTCGCGCTTTCGCTGCCTTCAGACGCTCCATTGTTTTTTGCGCGACGCGACCGTCGGCGTAGTCCGAATCCTCCACTTGCGGCGACTCATAGGCGGCGCCTCGCGGCAGAGATTTAATGCGATTGAGTTGCTGGTTGGTGAAGTAGGCCTCTTCGCGTGTCAGCTTGCCCCCGTCCGTGCTCGCGGGATCCAAGTACTCGATGACTTTGTCATGGAAATGCGGCACACTGAATGAGTCGGGATCGCCTTGATTTCCGTGTCCAATATGAAAGATCTTTCCGAGTGATTCCGTGCGATAGCCACCATGCTTCGCAAAGTATTGCGGCATCGTCACCGCCGCCGGCAAGATCTGACGCAGCTGACTTCCCAACCCGTAGAGACCGGTCGAGGTCGAATGGGAACCGAGCATCAAGGTAAAGCGAGACGGTGCACAAACGGCCTGGTTGCAATAGGCCAAATCAAACCGCATGCCCCGTGCTGCCAACCGGTCCATGTTCGGTGTTTTAGCAAATCGGTCGCCATAGCACCCCATCGCTGGCTTCAGGTCGTCCACCAAAATCATCAGAACATTGGGACGTTCTGCCGCGGTTGCCGAGCGGCTTTGGACCCATCCCATCGGGATGGAAAGCAACCAAAGCAATGCCGCCAACAATGTCGGTCGAAGATTTGAATATCGCAAACGTTTGTTTCCTAGGTGCATAAGTTGTCAGCGGTGCAGAGGCTCGCTCAACATCATAAATCGTCCCGACGACCGTCGTCAGTCGAGTCGCGGATTCATCGCATTTTGTTGTCTTTTCCCGTCCCAAAGACGGATCTCTTCACCACACCTTCACCCCTGCCGACCGATTTGTTCTGATGACGCGTCATCGATCAGCAGCCGCCAAAGATAAACACCACGATGAAGGCACTTGTAAAACGCAAAAGCGAACCGGGATTGTGGCTCGAGGAGGTCCCGAAGCCGACGATCGGCATCAACGACGTGCTCATTCGCGTTGACCGCACGGGAATCTGTGGGACGGACGTTCATATCTACAAGTGGGACGCATGGGCTTCCAAGACCATCCCCGTGCCGATGGTCGTTGGTCATGAGTTCGTCGGCGAAATCGTGGAAACGGGCTCGAACGTTTCCGATTTTGAACCGGGTCAATTGGTCAGCGGCGAAGGCCATGTGGTTTGCGGCCGATGCCGGAATTGTTGGGCCGGTCGCCGTCACTTTTGTGGTGATACGAAAGGGATCGGCGTGAATCGCCCGGGAGCCTTCGCCGAGTACATCGCGCTCCCAATGACGAACGTCTGGCAGCATGACGAAACAATCGATCGCGATATCGCGGCGATCTTTGATCCGTTTGGGAACGCGGTCCATACGGCTTTATCGTTTCCCGTTCTTGGTGAAGACGTACTGATTACGGGAGCTGGTCCGATCGGTTGCATGGCGGTTGCGGTCGCCCGCCATGCGGCTGCACGACACATCGTCGTGACCGATGTGAACCCGTGGCGGTTAGAACTGGCCAAGCAGATGGGGGCGACACGCACGGTCGATGTGAGAACCGAAGATCTCTCGGACATTCAGAAAGAACTCGGAATGAAAGAGGGGTTCGATGTTGGCATGGAAATGTCAGGCAACGCCAACGCCTTCCGCGATATGATTCAGCAGATGAACCACGGAGGGAAAGTCGCCATGCTGGGTATCCCGGAATCGTCCGAATCGGTCGACTGGAATACCGTCGTTTTCAACATGTTAACGATCAAGGGAATCTACGGGCGTGAGATGTATGAGACGTGGTACAAGATGAGCGTGATGCTTCAAAGCGGCTTAGACATTTCTGACGTCGTCACTCATCGTTTGCACTACAGCGACTTTCAACAAGGCTTTGACGTGATGATGTCGGGGCAATCTGGGAAAGTCATTTTGAATTGGCAGTCGTAGCCAAACCGGTCGACCGACGAATCGAATCAACCAAACCTAACAAAGCCTAACCAACCAAACAAAACATGTACGGCGAATTTCAACATCACCTTACGCACCATCTCGATGAGATCCGCAGCAGCGGCCTTTACAAATCGGAAAGGATCATCGACACGCCTCAGGACATGCGGATCGAGGTCGGGGATGGCAAGCCGGTCCTCAATCTCTGCGCGAATAATTACCTGGGACTCTCGGATGATCCAGAGATCGTTAAGGCGGCTCATGATGGAATGGAGCGTTGGGGGTACGGGTTGTCGTCCGTGCGATTCATCTGCGGAACACAAGGTGTTCACAAGCACCTGGAAAAGCTGATTAGCGATTTCTTGGGTACGGAAGACACCATCTTGTACACGTCGTGTTTTGATGCGAACGGTGGGTTGTTTGAAACGCTGCTAACCGCCGAAGATGCCGTGATCTCTGATGAGCTGAATCATGCATCAATCATTGACGGCATTCGACTTTGCAAGGCTCAGCGTCATCGTTATCGCAACAACCATCTGGAGGACTTAGAGTCCAAGTTGCAAGAGACCGCTTCGGCTCGCTTTCGAATGATCGCGACCGATGGAGTCTTCTCGATGGATGGAACGATTGCCGATTTGAAGGGCATCTGTGATCTTGCCGACAAGCATCAAGCCCTGGTCGCGGTGGATGATTCTCACGCGGTCGGATTCATGGGTAAGCATGGACGTGGGACGCATGAACATCACGATGTGATGGATCGTGTCGACATCATCACGGGAACGCTCGGGAAAGCACTTGGTGGTGCGAGCGGCGGTTACACCAGTGGGCGCCGTGAAATCATCGATTTGCTACGTCAACGAAGTCGTCCGTATCTGTTTTCAAACTCCGTTGCTCCGCCGATCGTCTCCGCCTCGGTGCGTGCGATTGAGATGTTGAATGAGTCGACCGAGTTGCGTGATCGTTTGGAATCCAACACAACGTTTTTTCGCGAACGCATGTCGAGCTTGGGTTTTGAGATCATCCCGGGCGAACATCCGATCGTACCCATCATGCTTGGTGATGCCGCGTTGGCGGCAAAGATGGCGGATCTGTTGCTGACCAAGGGCGTTTATGTCATCGGGTTTTCTTATCCGGTCGTTCCGAAGGGTAAGGCAAGAATTCGCACGCAAATCTCGGCTGCCCACACCGAAGAGGATCTCGCTTTCGCCGTAGACATGTTTTGCGAAGCGAAAAACGAGTTAGGCCTGTAAGTCACCATCGTCGCCGATTGCTCCGCGATCGTAGCGTTTTCCCGTCATGCGGAGCATGACCTACTAGAGTATTGGTTGAAGATCGATACGCGACATCGATAGGTGGTCGTACGAGTAGGTCATGCTCCGCATGACGACAGAACGGACCGCTACGATCGCTGCACGATCGTAGCGTTGTTGTTTTCATGCGGAGCATGACCTACACGGTGGCGGTCGGCAGGTATGCTAGTGGGGACAACTCCATTGCTCCCACATTCAGCAATATCGCCTTGAGAGTCTTTTTCACGTTCTTGCTTTCGTTGCTTTGCCGCTCAGCGGTTTCGGCTGAGTCTTGGCCCGAATCGGTCCGTCCCTTTCTGGCCAACTATTGCAGCGATTGTCATTCGGATGGTGCGGCAGAGGGAGGGCTCGACCTGGCCGACATTCAAAGTTCATTGGGGCGAGACCTGAGCGATGAGGCATCCTTTGCTCGTTGGGAGCGGCTGTTCGACCGAGTTGAATCGGGCGAAATGCCGCCCGAGGATTTCGATCAACCCCGTGATGAAGAGCGAGCAGAGTTTTTGACGCGGATGTGGCCCGTCCTCCACAAAGCGCACGCCGAGCGTAAGGGAACGGTGATGCGGCGTCTCAATCGCGCTGAATTCGAAAACACGCTGAACGATCTGTTCGGAACGCAGCTGGATCTGGCGGGGATGCTGCCCGAAGACAGTCGCGATCATGAGTTCGATAACGTTGGCTCAGCACTCGGATTGTCGATGGTCCATCTGCAGCGATACATGGATGCCGTGACGCTTGTCTTGGATGATGCGATTGCGATGACGAAGAGTGCACCCGAGTCAACTCTGATCGAGGCGGGCTACGCGGAAACGCGTGAGGCGGAAAAGTTCGTTGGTAAGACGTGGAAGAAGCTGAGTGATAACTCGGTGGTTCGCTTCAGTGGGGGTGGTTATCCATCCGGGATGATTCGCGGCACGTCCGTTCGCACTCCGGGTCGCTATCGCGTGATCGTCCGCGGTTACGCTTATCAATCAAAAAATCCGATCACATTTTCCGTTGGTGGAACGAGTTTTGCGCGGGGATCGGAGAAGCCCATCTACGGATTTTGGTCGTTCCCACCGGGATCTCCCGAACAGCCAGCATCCGTGGCTTCAATCGAGTTTGAAACGTGGATCAATGAACGCTACATGATCACGATCGAACCGTATGGAATCCAAGATCCAAAACGCTACCAACGCAAATCGATCGAAGACTACGACGGGCCTGGCCTGGCGATTTTGAATGTCACTTTGGAGGGTCCTTTGATCGAAGAGTGGCCAACGGTCGGACATCGCATGGTGTTCGACGGACTCGATCGACGGGAAGTCGAGCCGAAGAATCCGGCGGACAAGCGACGTCGAAATTATCGACCAACCTTCGAAGTCGTTACGGACAATGAAGCGAACAGTGCGCGGGCCGTTTTACGACGTGTGGCGGAGAATGCCTTTCGAAGGCCGGTGACGGAAACCGACATTGAAGCCTACATCGAGCTGTTTGTTTCGGAGCGGCAAGCAAACAATTCATTTGAAGAGTCTCTACGAACAGCGGTGACAGCGATTTTTTGCTCGCCACGGTTTCTTTATCTGCAGGAGCAGCCAGGCTCGCTGGATGATTTTGCTTTAGCCAGTCGGTTGTCCTATTTCCTGACGCGAACCACTCCCGACGCATCTTTGCGATCCGCCGCTCGTCAGAATCGCCTGGGTGACGATTCTTCGCTTCGAGAGCAAACGGAGCGGTTGCTACGCAGTGATCAATTTGAGCGTTTCCTCATCGACTTCACTGATAATTGGTTGGATTTGCGAGACATCGATTTCACGATACCGGATAGCAAGTTATTTCCTGAGTTTGATTCGTATCTTCGGTTTTCGATGCCACTGGAGACGCGAGCCTTTTTTCGTTACTTGATTGAGAATGATTTGCCGGTGAAGAATCTGGTGCATTCCGATTTCGCGATGCTAAATAGTCGGTTGGCCCAGCATTATGACTTGCCGGAGATTTCGGGAACCGAACTACGGCCGGTCAAGCTGCCGCCCGACAGTGTGCGTGGTGGGTTACTCAGTCAGGCGAGCCTATTGAAAGTCACCGCCAATGGAACGAATACCTCGCCCGTTACACGTGGAGCGTGGGTGATGGAGCGCATCCTCGGTTCACCGCCGCCTCCGCCACCACCGGGTATTCCTGGCGTTGAACCAGACATCCGCGGCGCTTCGACGCTGCGCGAACTCTTGGACAAGCATCGAGACTCCAGTGATTGCAACGCGTGCCACCGAAAAATTGACCCGCCTGGATTTGCATTGGAGTCCTTTAATCCCGTCGGTGGTTTTCGTGAACGTTATCGAACGATCGGTGAAGGCGAACGCGTGAATCGCGAAGTCAACGGGCGCCGTGTGAATTATCGCATGGGACCGGATGTGGACAGCTCCGGTGATCTGCCCGGCAGAGGAGCATTCGCAGACTACTCCGAGTTTCGAGATCTGCTCGCTTCGGATCAGCATCGACTGGCCAAAGCATTGACGGAGAAACTGTTGACGTTCGCGACGGGCCGAAAGCTTGGCTTTTCGGATCGCGATGCGGTCGATCAGATCGTTGATGCTGCCGAGCGAGAAGGATTCGGCCTACGCGGCTTGATACACTTAGTCGTACAGAGCGATGTGTTTCGCAGCAAATAAGTGAGAGTTCAATCCATGGTCCAGCCATCTCTGCGATCAAGCCATCGCCTCGATCGACGTCGTCTGTTGAAAGGTGTCGGTGCTTCGGTAGCGTTGCCGCTGCTGGGGGCGATGTCGCGAACGTCACAAGCGGAAGAACGTCTTGGAGCGGTGCGTCGAACCGTCACGATTTGTGGAGGCTTGGGATTCCACACGCCATTTCTTTTTCCAGAGTCCGAAGGTCGAGATTATGAACTGACGCCTTATTTGGAGTTGATCAAAGATCATCGGGATCATTTCACCTTATTCTCCGGGCTCTCTCATCCGGAGCAGAACGGTAACAACGGTCACGCTTCCAGTTTGACGTGGTTAACATCTGCGCGTCGTCCAGGATTGGCAGGATTCAAGAACACGATTTCATTGGATCAGTTGATCGCCGGTCACTTAGGTGGCGCGACGCGATTGCCGTATTTGTGCCTTGCCAACGATGGTGGTTCGCTGGCATGGACGGCGAACGGCGTCAACATCCCAGCCGAGTCATCACCGTCGCGTCTTTTCAAGAAGCTGTTTGTGAACGGCTCTCAAAGCGAAGTTGCCAACCAGGTGCGTGAGCTCAAACGTGGGCGAAGCATCCTGGATACGGTGCGTGGTGAAGCTCAACGATTGGATCGTTCGCTTGGACCTATCGACCGCGACAAATTGGACGAATACTTCACGGCGATTCGAGACTTAGAAACGCGTATCGGTCAATCCGAGCAATGGACGAATCGACCTAAACCCGAAGTCGAATACGAACCACCCAATGACATAGCCGATCGTACGGACATCGTCGCCAAACAGCGGTTGATGTACGACATGATGCTGTTGGCGTTGCAGACGGACTCGACCCGAGTGATCACGCTGTCTCTTGGAGGCATGAATGCCGTGCCGAGCAATATTCCGGGAGTGCAAACGGACTGGCACAATCTGTCGCATCACGGAAAAGACGACGAAAAGATCGACGAGTTACGGTTGATCGAGGAAGCCGAGTTCAAGGAATTCAACCGTTTCTTGACCCAGTTGAGATCCGTGAATGAAAACGACAACACGCTTCTGGACAACACGGCCGTCCTATTTGGATCGAATTTAGGAAACGCATCCTCTCACGACTGGCACAATCTTCCCGTCGTTCTTGCAGGCGGTGGTTATCACCACGGTGCGTATGTCGCTCATGACGCCAAAGACAACACCCCACTGGCAAACATGTTTGTCGCGTTAGCGCAGCGGATGGGTGTCGAAACTGAAAGCTTTGGCAGCAGCACCGCGGAGTCAATCCGCGGTTTAAGTTGACGCTAAGCCTTAAGGCTATCGAGCGAATGTGCTTTGAATGAGCACGTACATGCTTCCTTCGTTGTCCGATGGATCCACATCGAACATCCGCAGGTACAATCTGCCGCTCTTTCGAGCTGTAAAGTCTTTGCCATGCTCCAGGACGAATGGATTGGCTTCCGTCAGTTCTGAGGGACTGTTTGCCACGACGGCGATCAGTGTTCCCAGCTTGATGCGATTGTCTTTCGGTCGCATCTCTTGCGGGATCTCGATTCCTTTCGGCCCGGTCTCGTAGACGACGCGCCAAGTTCCTTTGATTTCGACGTGGACGGGCATGCCTTGCTGCAAGACGACGCCGGTGTCTTGCCACAGTTTATTGGCTTCGACATTCACGAGTTTTCGATCTTTAAATCGTTGTCCACCGAGGACTCGATTCAAACCCTCTTCTGCAGCAGCATACTTTGGCACCAGTCGCACCATCGCTTCGTAGACTTCGCGAGCTTTGTCGAGTTGTTTCTTGCGTTCGAATTCCGCGGCCAACCTCTCGGCTTTGGCAATGAACTCTTTGTGGAGCGTAAGCAATTGAGGATCAGACGGAAGTTGCGGTTGATTCTCCGCGATCTTCTTCATTTGCTGGTCAATCTGTTGTTGTCGGCGACGCGCCGCAGAGGATTGTGCGGACGCAATATCCACCATCAGAAACAACAGGAGCGTGGAGCAAAGGGCAAATCGAAGCATCGACGACTCGAGACAAACAGGGGAACGGATGTACCTAGATTCGCCCTATCTTACACCGTCGCGTTCGTTTTTTCGCAGGCCAACCTCCGCGATTCAATACGGTGTTACCACACTGTAGCGGGATCAGCCTGCGGCAAATGTCAGAGTTTATTGGGTGGACGTTAGCGTAACCGCCAACGAATTGAGCTACGTAGTCCGTCTTGTTCGAACTGCATGTTCAACTTCAACGACTCGATTCGGTTCATCAATCCAAACGGTTCATCGGGATCGAAGGCGGGTTGCCGTTGGTCCGTCGGATGTCCGAACTGCTCGCTCGTCATTCGGTAATCGGTCCAGTTCCAACGATCATTTCCAATCGCTTTGGGATAAAAGCCATACAGGCGTTGGTGCAGCGTTTCCGCTTCTTCGACACTTTTTGCGCCGCTGAGCATGAAAGGATACAGGCGGCCGAGTCCAGACATGACGGCTCGACGATTCGCATCGGAAGCAGCGGCAAACAAGCCGGGTAGCTGTTCTTTGCAAGCTGCCGGATTCGCCTGCAGTGTTGCGGCGTTTAGTTCTGCCGGGACAACGCTAACGACGCGGTCTTCACTCGACCAAGGGATGTTACGAATGACCAGGTACTTGCCGGCGACCTCGACACCGTAACGCAGTTTGACCATCCCGACGATGTCCATCGTCCAGACCCACTGATCGTGATCTTCCACTTGGTAGAACGAAACGGCAGTATCCAGGAATCCACCGCTTCGACGCGGACCGGCGTTGGCCGTTGCAGCCTGTCGAAGATACTGTTTCGTTCTTTCGGGTGCTGCCGTTTCCACCATGATGCTGCAAGGACGTGTCAGCATCGAAAGGACAACGGGCAATGCCAACATGCTGTCGCTATTGCCGTCGAGTACTTGCCCACCAAACGCGCCGAAGATGTCTCCGCTGCCCCATGCAATAATCGGATCTGCATCAAAGATGGCGACGTGCGCACTTGGACCCAAGTCGTCAAGCATCGCCGGACTCGCGCCGGAATAGAGACGAAAGAACTCCGAGAAATTACCAGCGACCTGTTTCCAGGCCATCTCGCTGAGGTTCATCGAGAATTGCAGCACTGGTTCTGGTTCCACAATGGGAATCGACAACGTCGACCCGTCGTCTTGATGGGCAAGGACTAACCGCAACCCGTTGTAAATGGAGTTATCGACGAGAGGAAGGATAAACGTCGAGAGTTCCAATTGATCTGAACCAACTTCGTCAAGTCGAATGGCGATCGGATCAAAAAAGCGACGCCAATAGTTAGAGTAGTTTTCGACATACGCCCGATACGCTTCTGCTTCAGCTGGCGTCACGTTTTGCAGTGGCAAATTCGGCAAGGACTCCATTCGCGGCAGCGATCCGTAGTGCTGACTTTTGACCAAACCGGATGTTTGGATCGACATGCCATCGGCTTCCCACTTGTTTGGAACGTATCCGGTCTTGATCAAACCCTCCAAAGAATCGACTTCCACGCCATCCATACGCGCCAACAAGGCTTGTGCCGTCAACGCTTCCATTTTGGCTTTCGCGAGCACTCGACGACGTTGACCGATTTTGACTTCCGGTCCTACGAGGCGTCGTACAAATGGATCCGAGAAGTACGTATACAGTCTTGTTTCTTCATTGACGGATAACTGAGTCAGCATGTACCGAAACTCGGCGCTGTCACCCAAACTGCCTCGTCCTTCCTGCTGGATCAACTCGATCGAGCGTTCCAGCTCTCCTCGATTTGTGCTGGCCAGCAATAGATCGTCACGAAGCGCTAAAAATGCTGGACTGCCAGACCCGGTCGGAAGCTCGAGGATTGAACCGCCCGTTAGATCACCGGCCCCCAGCATTCCGAGCATTCGTTTAAGCAACTCCGGCGAACGAAGGCGAGCAACGATCGTGACATCGGTTCCGTCGATGAAAAACAGATCCGGCGTGAAGATCGCCATTTCACTCGTCAATCCGGACGCCAGAACGGCGTCGACCCAATCGCGGGTCATGCCGAGACGCTCGAGGTACCGAGACTCCAGGTTGTAGTGCAAGCAGTTTCCCGTCAGTGTGGTTCCCATGCTTGCGATGAAGGGAGCGCCGGAATCAAGCAGAGCGGGTATCGCTTCGGGCTTGCCGACGTACAGGAAAAAACGATCGGCGGGAACATAGCCGGCCATTTCCAGACTTCCGCCAGGCTGTCCATCCAGCATCTCTTCGAATGGATGGGACTTAACTTCGACGCCCTTTAGTGTCTCAATCGGAACGGTGGCTTGCTCATCGACTTGCGTGACAGCTAGGTTCTGCAACTGCAGCGTCTCTTCAACGGCCGCCCGACCACCGAGCACGGAGAACATCGACAAGTTGCGTCTTGGATTGCGGTTGACGGGTGTTTCGACGCCTGCACGATCCCAGACATTCAATACGCCTCCGCTTTCCGCTTGAAGATACGGTTTCCAGCCGAACCGCCGTGCCTGATTTAGCGACGCTCGTAGTTCATCGTCATCCGCGCGGTCAGCGTTATGGGTATCCCAATCGATGGACGTTTCTCGATTTAACACGACGTTCCCAGCAGTCAAACGCAAGAGGTTGTCCAGCTCTTTTCCGGCAACGACGATCAGTTGGTATTCAATCGTTGGTTGGTTCGCAGCATTCGCGCGTCGCTTGGTCATGATCGGGCGAATCTTTGCCTGATGTTGATTAAGCAACTTGGCGTCGATGTCGACCCTTTCGCAAACGCCATCGGTGTAGAGCACCCAGTGTTTCCCATCATCGACGAATGGGCGCAGTTCAAACGCTAACACGACACGTTCGTCACTTGGAACGCGGGGTCGACGCTGTTGACCTTCGATTTGCGGCGGAGGGTCGTCGAAGGCAAACTTGGCAGCGGGCACGAGATGAATGAATGGCCCTTCTAGCTTGTCGCCCTTGGTCAATCCTCGAATCTCGTTATGCCGCCAGTGTTCACGGTTCCAGCTTTCCGCCAAATAATTCCAGCGTTTGTCACCTTCAAAGTCCGTCATCGACTTCGGGCCGGCGCCATCGTTTTCCAACGCGTATTCACGGCAGGCTTCGAACCCCATTTGGACATGCCACCGGCCCGACTGAGTCTGTTCCTCCTCGAGAGCGGCATACATTCGTTTGCCGAGCTGTCTCAGCTGAGCGGGCTCGGTCGGAACCAAATAGAGTTCGCGGATGCCGTCCCTCGACGTTGGTTCCTGGACCGTCCAAACACCATCAGCGGGCAAAGAGACCGAACCGACGTACACATGCAGCGGGCCATCCGCCAACGTGCCATGGGTACTCTTGTCCACCTGCTCTGACTGAACGTTCGAAGCCAGCAGGCTGACAATCAAACAACATGTGATCCAAGGAGTGGTGCTTAGCTTGCGACCCATGGAAAAAATCGACACGACGTTGACTCCGGCGGGAGGACAGTTCAGACGAAAGGGGGCAGTTCGTACCAAACCAAAGGCAAACCAAAGGGGACAGGCAATGTATGACACCGAGCCCGCCGATGGACGATCGATGCGCGATTTTCAAAGTTGATTCGAGATTTCTTTTCGGGAGAAAGGGTGCGCTTGATGTGTCGGATATTCGAGGAAGAGGGCAAACGTGATCGCTCCGAATTGCTGATGTAAATCTGGAGAAACTGCGTTGGACGCGGGCCTTCACGATGTGAAAACGAGTATGCTGTCACGCGAAATCGGCCGTGTGGGGACGGAAGCAAGCAAACGGGGAACGCTGATGATGGGCCATCGATCGCTGATAGCTGGATTGAGTTGTTTTTTGTGGGTGAGTCTCAGTGGCATCGGATCGTTCGCGGTTGAGCCATCGCCGGATCTGCCGATGCAACAAGGGCTCCCCTCGAAAGACGATCCACCCAAGAAAGACGATCCGCCCTCGAAAGTTGAGCAGCCGGCGAAAGCGGAGCCGGAAACGCTTCGTGTCGTCAGTTTTTCATTGATCAATACGAAGACTCAAAAGCCGATCAAGGATTTTGAAAAAGTCACCAAGAACGACAAAATCTCCATCAGCAAGCTGCCCGTGCAGTCGATCAACGTGGCCGCCAATATCAAAGGCAAGGTTGGAAGTGTTCGATTTCTCGTTCCACAGAAGAAACTGAAGCGTGTTGAAAACACGGCCCCTTTTTCGATGGCGGGTGATATCTACGGGAGGTTTTTGCCGTGGAAAATCGAGCCAGGCAAGTACACGCTTGTTGCTGTTCCCTACACCGAGGCAAACGGACGTGGCGACCGAGGCGAATACCTTCGCATTGACGTGGAGTTCGTCGAATGATGCCGATGTTTCGTTTGTCAAATCGAGTCGATCGTCTGATGAAGTCCTTTACGAAGCCACGAATCGTCGCGAGCTTGTTATTCCTCGGTTTGGTTTCGCTCCCTGCCCTGGCGCAGGATTCGAATGGGGGTCGTGCGTACCAACTGCGGCAGGATCTGTCCTATCGGGACGGCGACGACTTGACCGAATACATGCGCGAGCGTTGCAAGCTTGATGTCTATCATCCGGCTGACAAAAAAGCGTTTTCGACCATCGTGTGGTTTCACGGCGGAGGGCTGAAGGCCGGAAAAAAATCAATTCCCGATCCGCTCAAGAAGCAAGGTATCGCCGTCGTCGCGGTCAACTATCGACTCCATCCTCAGGTGACCGCGCCAACCTATATCGAAGACGCTGCGGCCGCTGTTGCGTGGACGTTCAAGAACATCGAACGTTTTGGTGGCTCGAGCGACAGAATCTTTGTCAGCGGTCACTCCGCCGGCGGCTACTTGACCAGCATGGTGGGTTTAGACAAACGCTGGTTGGCAAAGCATGACGTTAACGCCGATCGGATCGCGGGGTTGATACCCTACAGCGGCCACACGATCACGCATTTTACGGTTCGTGATGAACGAGGGATTTCTGGCAAGCAACCCATCGTGGACGACCTCGCACCGCTCTTTCACGTTCGCAAAGACGCACCACCATTACTCTTGATCACCGGTGACCGTGAAAAAGAATTGCTCGGTCGTTACGAAGAGAACGCCTATCTGTGGCGGATGATGCAAGTCGTCGAACATCCGAATTGTCAAATCTTCGAACTCGACGGCTACGATCACGGTGGGATGGCAAAGCCCGCGCACCCATTGCTGCTCGATTTTGTGAAGTCAATCGAGGAATCAATCGACACGCAAAAGTAGACCGATTTCTGCAATACGGTTTTGCCATTCTGCTGCCTGATCAAACAGCAGCCAACGGTCATCTTCGACGCCTTCGAACGCCTCGTTCATTCGCGCATCCGTTTGATTGGCGTTGGTGACGTTTCGCAGGCAAATCAAACGGATCTGCTGCGGGAATTCACGAGCAAGCTGTCCATAGATTTCAGGGTCTTGTTCTCCCGTATCACCAACCAAGATGAACTGCCGATCGGGAAAGTCACGCAGAAGCGGTTTGATCGCGGCCAACTTGTTTTCGATTTGGGAACCGATCAGATCAAAGGCGCTGGAATCCTTGAGTCGAAAGTGCTTTAGCTGGAGCGTGCCTTGAGGAAACGACTCATCCAATAGAAACCCCTGTAACGGCTGATAGAGTTGCCAGGGACTTCCCGAAACGTAATGGAAAACAGCGCCGGCATCGGCGAGTTGTCGATAGGTCTCCGCCATTCCGCCGACAGCACGAAACGGTCGCATAAACGTGTTCTTTAGCAACTCGGACTTATCGGTGACCTTTGAAACCTTAATCGTGTCATCGATGTCCGAAATGACGGAGACTCCCTTGGGTGAGATCAAGTGGACGCGTCCCTGAAATGATCGTGAGTCCTCAGCGGGCAGAAGGGCGTCGAATTTTATGACCGATGATCGATCCGTTTGGATCGGCAAATCGTCTTTCTCCAGCGTCAACTCGACAGTGAAATGACCGTTGGATTCAGACTTGCCGACGTTTCGAAGTTTGCCGGCAAGTGTGATGGTGATTGACTTCCCACGTTCATTGTCCACCAAAAAAGGATTTATCCGGTCATCACGGATTTCGAGTCCTTCCGTTTGTTTGTTCACGGATGTCTTAAGCCAAGACACGAACAGTTTGCGTTTGATCGAATCCTCTTCTGGTTCAAAGACCTTCCCATGAATGGAAATTCGCCAGACGTTTTCTGTCGCATCCCACCGTCCGCGTGTTGGATAGAAAACGACGTTCTCGTCTGACTTAATGTTCGATGGTGGCTGATCTGATCCACAGCCACGTTCCGGTTGAGCTCCGGGAGAAAACCCAAGGGAAACGAGAAGGGACGACAAAAGAGATTGAAACAGTCTCACCGGCTCAGTCTCGCTCTATCACAGTCGGTACCGAGGAATATCTCCACTGAGAATATCACAGTGGCGAATATCACAGCCACTCGATGCCGCGTTGCTGGATGAAGTCTCCCCGTGGGATGCCTCATTGCCCGATGATCCAAGGTATACTGCCGGCATGAATACACTCTCTCGCCGCTCGATGATCCGTGCCACGACTGCTGGTACGGTGAGCCTGACCCTTGCTCCATTTGCTTTCGCTGAAACCGCACCTCGCCAAGACCGCTTTCAAATCGGCATTCAACAGTACACGTTTCATCGTTGGTTGAACTCCGGCAAGCTGAAGCATCTGGATTATCCAGCTCTTGCCAAAGAGAAACTTGGGATCACGCACATCGAGTATTGGAATCGTCCATTTGGTGGCCGACACACGGACAAAAAATTCGTCGGTGTGTTGGCGGAACGAACGACCGGGGAGGGCATGAAGAATGTCTTGATCTTGGTCGACGGAAAGCACCAGCTCGATTCACCCGATGAATCCGAACGCAAGAAGTCGATCGACGAGCATAAAGCTTGGGTCGATTGTGCTCACCAACTTGGGTGTGATGCGATTCGGGTTAATTGCCGTAGTGGTGGAGATCGCGCCGAGAACATTCGGAACGCCGCAGCCGGAATGAAACCGCTTTGTGATTACGCAAAAGATGCTTCGGTCAAGATTGTGATCGAACCGCACGGTGGTAACTCCAGCGATCCAGAGTGGTTGATGGGTGCCATGAGCGCAATCAGTCATCCGAACGCTGGTCTGCTTCCCGACTTCAATAACTTCGGTCGCTACAATCGCTACGAAGGTGTCAAGAAGTGTTTGCCGATGGCCCCTGCCGTGTGTGCGAAGGCGCTCGCGTTTGATGATAAGGGAAACGAGAAGAACACTGACTTTTATCGGATGCTAAAGATCGTCTACGATTCAGATTATTCCGGAGTGATCACGATCGAGTTTGAAGGTCGTGATTTGGATCCGATCGAAGGTTCGCTTAAAACAAAACAGCTCATCGAGAAAGCGCTCGTCGCGGCTGCAAAGTGAGCAACACGAATCTTTTCCGTACGAAGAGTTTCCGTACGAATCACTTCGGTATCGGTATAAGCGATCGCGGGATGGAGCAAGAATGATGCATCGGTCTTTGTTGCTGGGTCTCTTTGTGTTCGTTGTCGATTCGACTCTCGCAGATGACTGGCCCCGATTTCGTGGACCCAACGGAACGGGCATAGCAGCCGCCTCGGAACTGCCGAGCCAATGGACTGAGGACAACCAGCGTTGGGTCGCTCCACTTCCCGGTACAGGTAACTCCTCTCCTATCATTTGGCAGGATCGGTTGTACGTGACTGCGGCCGATGAAGAAGCGGGAAAGCGTTGGTTGGTCTGCTTGGATAAACAGACCGGCAAGGAAAACTGGCGAGCCGCAAGTTCGTTTGAGTCATACAAGAAGCACAAGAACAACAGTTTTGCATCCAGCACACCGGCCGCAGATGCGGATCATGTGTACCAGTTGTGGCATGCGAAGAGTCAAACGATTCTGGTCGCCTACGATCATCTCGGTAAAGAGTCATGGCGATACGAAATGGGGCCGTATCAACACGGGCAGGGCGGTGCCACCAGCCCCATCGTTCATGGTGACCTTGTTTTTGTGGCACACGATCACAAGGCGAACAGTTTTCTTGTCGCCGTTGATCGGATGACTGGAGAAGAGGTTTGGAAGATTCCTCGCGAAGGCAAACGAGCCTGTTATTCCACACCTTGTGTTCGTGACCTTCCGACCGGTGAATCGGAAGTCGTTTTTGTGCATTGTTACGAAGGCGTCGTGGGAGTTGAGCCAGAGACTGGAAACGTGCGTTGGCATGTGGATCCGTTTGGGCGTTCGTCGCAACGAGCGTTAGCGTCTCCCGTGGTTGCGGATGAATTGGTCATCGCGGGCAGCGGCGCGGTCGGGGGTGATCGACAAATCGTGGCGATTTCAGTGACCGGTAAAGGGGATGAGATCGAAGCCGCTGAAGCCTATCGATTGATCCGTCAGTCTCCCCACGTTCCGTCTCCCATCGTCGTTGGCGACCGTCTATTCCTGTGGAACGATGGAGGCATTGCGACGTGCTGTGACGTAAAGACGGGTGAGAAAATCTGGCAAAAGCGCGTCGGTGGCAGCTATTTTTCCTCGCCGATTGCAATCGGGAGTCGTCTTTTCTCGATCGATACCAGCGGAGAGGTGGTCGTGATCGCCGCCGAGGATGAATTCAAGATTCTCGGCCGTAATCCAATGGGTGAATCAAGTCGAGCATCGCTAGCGACCAGTGACGGTGCCCTATTCGTACGCACTGAATCAAAAGTATTCGCGATCGCCCCATAATGGATGAGGCCAAGAATCCCAAGAAGCTCATTCACTACTTGGGAGCAGCGTGATCGTTCTGTTTTCTTTGTCGACCGATTTAACTTCTCCGAATTTGATCAGCTTCACGACGTCATCGAGCGAGCCCGTATAGCCCAACTTGATGGTCAGTTTTCCGTTGCTGAAACTCCAATTGACCGGGCAATTCAACGTTCGGCTTAGTTGGGGCGTGTAGTCACTCGCTTTCAACGAACCGCCGCCCAACATCTTGATGGTGACACCGGTCGTGGTGTCGATCTTCGGTGGTTGCGGCCGATTGCCCCCGCCGTAGCGCGGACCGGATGGACCGCCAATGAATCCTTGACTCGGACCTCCAGCGTTGCCGCCGGATCCAAAGTTCCCTTGGCCGGGATTTCCACGATTAGGATTTCCACGCGGTCCACTCATGCCTGGCCCGCGTCCGGAGCCTCCGAAACGTGATCCGCCCATGCCGGATCCAAACGGCGGACGGCCACGAGAGCCACCCAATGCATCCCCTGGACCGGAAGGTCGATCAGGCTGTGATGAAGAATTGTCTGCGAGTGAATTGGCATCCGGTTGGTCGGCAGGTTGACCCTCATTCATTTGCTCTTCTTGCGCTCGTTGCTCGGCCGCCCGTTGCTCTGCTGCCAACTGTGCTTGTCGTTCACGTTCGGCTCGTTCACGTTCGGCCTCCGCTTCGGCTTGCTCTCGCTCTGCGTCCGCTTGGGCAAGACGATCCGGCTTGATGCCCGCTGCCGCTTTTTCGATCTCGCCGGAAGCCGATCGCATTTTGCCGACATACTTAACGATTTCAGCACCGCTCTGTAAAAGTGCCAGATCGTTGGGAAGCACTTGAGCGCGCATCTGGTTTACGTAGTAGAGGATCTCACGGAATTTCTTTCGATCTCCGACTTGGTCTTTCGGTAATTGGAATCGCCGCTCGGCTAACTGATGCAGTTCCTCAGTGATCGCCGTGGTTCGGTCAAAAAGCGGTTCGTAGAGAGCATCGGCGTACGTTTTGAACTCTTCCTGCGACGCGACAGCTTTCTCATTGCCGTATTCCGCGATGGCGATCTCTGCTGCCAAACGATTGAATTCTCTCAGGAGTTGAATCTGTTCAATCTCGATCTGCTCGCCTTCGATGCTGGATTCCGCTAGCGCTACGTGGCCTGTTTCCAGAAATTCGCGGGTAAAGTCGTTCTGTAGAAACGTCGTCCCAATGAATGACAGGATGAATGAGCGTTCGTTGTTTCCGCGTTCATACAACTTGTCATGAAGTGCATCTCGTTCGGTTTCGGAGATAGGGCCGGCAATGGAACCGGGAAGCGACTGAGCTTCGCTGACGGAAAGTGGGTCGAGCACGGCGGCGCGAGCCATCAGATGGCTTGATTCTTTTCGAAGCAGAACGAGGTCTTCGTTTTCCTTCATCGGTTTTGGGTTGGCCAAATACTCGTCAACCCACTTCATGATTTTCTGGTCATTCAAATCCGTGTCTTTTCGAATCGCGTCCGCGGAATCAAATACGGCTGCGATTGCCGGTGGCAGGATAGAGTTTCCGGTCAGTTTTAAAGCCACCCCAGCACCAACACCGGTAAGCACCAACAAACCACACACGGCAACCACCGGAACGAGCCATTTCGGTGCGCCACGGCTCGCGCGTTTGGGTTTCGCGTGAACGGCTGTCTTTGCGCGATTGGTTTTGCGACTGACTGGTTTGGGTTGCGTTTGCGGTGGCAGGCCAACGTTTGGTTGTTGCGCTGGAAATCCTGCAGGGGCGGAAGACGGCAAACCGGCGAACAAGTCGTCACCGGCAGTATTGCTCACTTCATTCGTTGGTCTCGCCGATGCGGGCACTTTGAAAGTGAAAGTGTGACCACACTGGCACCGTGCCGACGCTTTTTCAGCATCTGGGCAATTCACCTTGAGCTTCTTCTGACATTTCGGGCAGGTGACGTGCAGTGACGGCATGGCTGAGGAACTCCGATTCGATTCACGTTGGGTGCGTCATCCAGAGCATCTGGCCCGAAACAACGGCTGGGATGAATCGTTCGATAATGGATCGAGGCAATTCGTAATTTCGGTTGAACGTTTGCCTGGCTTGTGTGAACTAACCCTCGTTTAACATTCGAGCAGCAGCTTGTTTCGCATCGTGGGACAATTCCCCTGCTCGTTTGACGCGATACTTCAAAAAGAAAGGACGGACAAACGTCGCGTCACCAGCGATGATGTCTTCTTCTGTGCGCACCTGAACTTCTTGCCTCTCTTTGATCATGTAGATTTCTGAGAAGTGTTTCAGGTCGAGAATTCTCAACGCATCGATATCCGCATCGTAAACGCAGATGTATGCATATCCGCTTTCGATCAATGCGTTCGTTCGAACGTCACGATCAAATGTGACCGGTACGATTTCTAAAGAATCCGTTTTAACAGCGACCGAAAACGACTCGGTCGGGATATCGGCAGGATCTAGATTGACGCCGCCGGTCGTTGTGTACAGGACGCGTGGGTAATTCGGCTGATCGGAATCTGAAACCGCACCGTACAACACTTCATACGGTTCACTCTCTTCGTATTCTGTCGCCATGGGCAGGCGGTTGAGATAGAACAAAACGCGATACGCAGATTCACGCTGGTCCTTGATCGCGTTGACCCAACCACCTTTTCCGTCTCGATGTGGGCCTTCGTCATACAATTCTTGAATCAGTGGGTATTTCGCAACGAGCTTGCGAATCGCCTCCCGGCGATTCTCGGCTAAGACGCCGTAACGTCGTCGCTTTGCGGAAGATTCAGACTCATTCATGATCACCGGTTCCCAATGATGGCGGATTGAATCCACCCAGTATAAGGTTTGGCGAGAACGGTGGTAGCAGAATCGAACGCCATGTTTGACGTGGTTTTCTTCACGTCGCGGTAGGTGGAATTGGATGATGTCAACTGTGTGAGATCAAATCGAATGTCGCCAAACATTCCGTGAGGATTGTCCACTCCGCGAGCATCGTCCACTCCGTGAGCATTGTCCACTTCGTGACGATCGTCCACTGCCCGATTGCGTGGACTATAATCCCCCACTTCGTTGTCGAGCATTTGTTGAAAGTTCACCGAGGTTTCTATGTTGCGTCATCTCACCCTGCTGCTGGTCTTGTTCGGACTCACTGTGCCGCTAAATGCACAGGTATTCGTGACTCCTGAAGATGCCAAGAAGGACCCTGATTTTGCGATTCAGGGTGAGTACCGAGATGGCTCGCGAGGCGTGCAGGTCATCGCGATGGGTGAAGGAAAATTTCAAGCCGTCTTTTATGAGGGTGGGTTACCCGGTGAAGGATGGAACGGCGAAGAAGTCAAACGCATGGATACCGATCTTGCTGGTTTGAAGAAGGAAGTCGATTTGGCAGGACGCGTGGAAAGAAAAAGTCCGACGTTGGGCGCGAAGCCGCCTGAAGGTGCCGTTGTCCTGTTCGATGGAACCGAAGAAGCGTTTAAGGACCATTGGAAAAAAGGTGCCCGCATCAGCGATGATGGATTGTTGATGGAAGGATGCACGAGCATCGATCAGTTTGGTGACTACTCCATCCACTTGGAGTTTCGTCTGCCTTACATGCCGAAAGCACGCGGCCAAGGACGTGGCAACAGTGGGTTGTATCACCAAGGCCGTTACGAAACGCAAATGCTCGATTCGTTTGGATTGGAAGGCAAGAACAACGAAACCGGCGGCATCTATTCCATTCGTGATCCCGACTTGAACATGTGTCTGCCACCTTTGTCGTGGCAAACCTACGATGTTGATTTCACCGCGGCACGCTATGACGACGCGGGCAAGAAGTCGGCCAATGCGAAGATAACGGTCAAAGTCAACGGCGTCGTCGTGCACGACAACGTGGAGCTTCCCAAATCGACGACCGCAGCACCCGTCAAAGAAGGGCCCGATGATGGCCCCATCTACTTGCAAAATCATCGCAACCCAGTCCGGTACCGAAACATCTGGGTCGTGAAAAAAGACTGATTAACCGTCTGAAGTTCGAATCTCGAATTTCGCGCTTTCAGCTTTAAGCGATGATCGGGTCGATCAACTGGCCTCCAAACTGGGATAGTTGTTTGTATCGACCCCCGTGGAAATACGTGAGTTTGTTGTCGTCCAATCCCAGGAGATGCAGCATCGTTACATGCACATCTCGGATCGGATGGACCTCCTCAACGGCTTCGGCTGCGATTTCATCGGTCGCACCGACGATGCCTGGCTTGGTGCCGCCGCCAGCGAACCACATGTTCATCGCGTCGACGTTGTGCCCACGTCCGACCGCCGTGACACCGCCTCGGTAATTGTTGTCGGGTGTCCGACCAAACTCGCCCGTCCATACGACCAACGTGCTGTCCAACAACCCACGAGCTTTTAAGTCTTTGATCAGCGCTGCAATCGGTTGGTCGACACTTGCGATGCGAGAACCGTGTCCGCGTTCCAGGTAATCGTGACTGTCCCATCCGCCTGAGAAGATCTGAACGAAGCGCACGCCTTTCTCGACCAATCGTCGAGCCATCAAGCATTGGCGTCCGAATGCCGCGGTTTCTTTGCGGTTCAAACCGTACGAATCCTGCGTCTGTTGCGATTCGCTTTCGATGTCGACGATTCCCGGCACTTCCATCTGCATTCGGAACGCAAGTTCGTACGATTCCATCCGCGCTGCCAGTTCGTCGTGTTCCGGATGCGCTGCCGCATGGGCTTGATTCAGTTTGGCCAATTGGTCGAGTGCTCGACGTTGGTGTTCGCGCGTCTTGAACGCTGGTGGCTTAAGATCCAGGATCGGCGAACCAACGCTCCGCAATCGGGTTCCCTGGTAGTGTGCTGGTAAGAAACCGTTGGTCCAATTGGCCGGACCTGCTTGCGGAAGCGCTAACTCCGTCATCACGACGTAGCCGGGTAAGTTCTGATTGACGCTTCCCAAGCCATACGTCGTCCACGCACCGAGTCCCGGATCGCCACCGAGTCGACTGCCGGTATTCATTTGCAGAAGCGCTTCAGGATGATTCAGCGACTCTGCCTGGCATCCGCGATAGACACACAATTCGTCGGCAACTTCCGGATCTGAGAGAAATTCCCATGGCTCGGTCATTTCCACTCCGACGTTGCCAACTTTCCGAGACTTGAAAGGGCTACCGACAAAGAAACGTTTTCCCGTCGCAAGGCCTTTCGTTCGGGTCGATTCGGTGAGATGCAGCCGGCTGAGATCAGGCTTCGGATCGAACGTGTCCGCTTGAGAAGGACCGCCTTCCATAAACAGCATGATGACGGCTTTCGCTTTGGCATCGCCCATCGGCTGTTTCGGAGCCAATGGGCTCGGCTTGGCCGATTGCTTTTCAGCGGCTTGGAGATCGGTCAAAGCCAAAGCGCCGAGCGAAGATCCAAGACCATAAAGGAATTCGCGACGTGGGATGTTCATGTTGGATGGCTTTCGTAGGAGTGGGGTTAGCCGTAGCCTTCGACGTGGGTGAATCAATCACCGGATGATTAATAAACGTACAGGAACTCGTTCGCGTTAAATAACAGCAGGCAAACATCAGCGAGAGCCCGTGTGTCAGAATCAACCGTCCACGGTTTTGCATCGGGAACGTAGTTTTCGTAGACGTTCAACTTCTCGATAAACTCGAATGGTTCGCCCGTAAACTCTTCGACCAGCGAACGAGTCACTTGCTTGGGGTATTCAAGCGGTTGCGGATCGTGCTCTGCGTGGTACGCCTGCATTTCTTTGAGGTATTCCAATAGTTGTGTTTGTTCGGCTGTTGTTGCTGTCCGTCGATACGCCAATTGAATGACTCTCTGGATCCACGCTGCCTGATCGTCTGGTAGCTCGCGAATGACTCGGCCGGCGAAGGCAATCGAACGATCGGTCATTACATCGCTATTGAGGAGCGTGAATGCTTGCGGCGTCACTGCGGCCGACTCGCGTTGTTCGCATGATTCGTTAGGGTTGGGCAAGTTGAGTAATTCGAGCATCGGATCTGCTTGACCACGCACCCGGTATGCGTAGATCGTTCGGCGATTGCGTTGGTCGGGAGTCGGCGATGGTTGGTATGCGGGTGCGATGGAGAATTGAATCATGCGAGGTTGCAAAGCGACCTCCAGATTGATCTCCGGCATGATTGGCAATCCACCCATTTCGAGATTCAATTCACCGCTGACGGCCAGCAAGCTGTCGCGATATTCCTCCGCACTTAAGCGACGCGGTCGGAACGATGCGAGCCATTCGTTGTTTGGATCGACTTCTGCTTGGCGTTGCGGATTCATCGGACGACTGGAACGTTGGTAAGCATCACTGGTCATGATCAGGTGATGAAGCCGTTTGAGTTTCCAACCATGTTCGATGAAATCAGCAGTTAGCCAATCAAGCAGCTGCGGATGCGTCGGCTTGCTTCCTTTGACGCCGAAGTTGTTGGTCGTCTTTACCAGGCCGACGCCAAAGTGACTCTGCCAGACTCGATTGACGATCGTGCGAGCGGTCAGAGGGTTGGCGTCATCCGCAATCCACTGCGCGAATTCCAGCCTTCGACCGTTCAGATCCGAAGTGATGACGTATGGATTCTCTGAGTCGGAAACGGGAACACCCGTCGCGCTCAAAACGCCCGGCATCACATTCTCGCCCGGCGCTTCCAATGAACCACCTGCGAGGATTTTTGTGTCGGGTCGCCAATCTTGATCGATCTTCCCGGGCATTCGCAATTTACGTGAGTTCATAAACTTTGGCAGCGGACCGTTGTAAATGGACTGCACCATGGGCTTGTAGCGATTGATACGTCGCTCCCAAATCCACACATCCTGCTCACGGACTTTCTTAATGCCTTTTTCTTCAGGCGTCAGACCCACGTGACGCGGTGGTTTCTTGTCTTCCGGGTCACTGCGACGTGCGTTTTCATTTTTGTAGGGAAGATCGTTTTCTTCATACCATTTCTTTGCCGCCGACTCCTGTTTGTCGTTCACTCTCTTTAGCTCGGCCTTTGCGTAGGCCAACAGTTCTTCGGCAAGTTCGCGGCTGACTTCGAATTGCTCACGGTTTTCATCTGGTAGAAACCCACAATCGACTTCAGCCGGCTGTGTTGTCGCGAAGGCCGCATACATGCGGTAATAGTCGCGCGTTGGAATCGGATCAAACTTGTGATCGTGACACTTGCAGCATCGCATTGGCATCGCCAAAAACGATTGACCGACGTTGTGAACAAGGTCGTCCAGGTAAGTCTGTCGAGCTTCCTCTTTGGGAACCATGGCGGTTCCCCACGGACCGGTGCGTAAAAAACCGGTCGCGATTCGCGATTCGGGATCGTCCGGTCGCAATTCATCACCCGCAATCTGCTCCACGACAAACTCGTTGAACGGCTTGTCCTCGTTGAAGGATCGAATCACGTAATCACGATAACGCCACATATTCGAACGCTCGTAGTCATTCGAAAACCCAGCCGTGTCTGCATAGCGAACCACATCCAGCCAATGCTGCCCTGCCCGTTCGCCATACTGCGAAGAACTGAGCAGACGATCGATGAGTGCTTCCCAGGCTGCGGAAGGATCCTCTTTCCAAGCCTGCTGGAATTCGCTGACCTGTTGCGCCGTTGGAGGCAACCCGATCAGGTCGTAGCTGGCCCGTCGAATAAGCGTTCGAGGGTTTGCTTTTTCGGCGGCGGTCAGTTCCATCGCCTTCAGGCCTTGATTGACGAAGGCATCAATCGGATGCACCGACTCGTCAGGCACTTCGGATTTCACGACCGGTTGGAAAGCCCAAAGATCTTGCTGAAGATAACGGCGGTACGTCCATTCATCGGACAACCCACCGCTGGTGGTGACGAGCAAACCATCTTCATTCTCAATGACTGCCCATTCCTTTTGCTGGATCTGTTTTTGCCGCGCTTCATCAGGCCAGGGAGCGCCGGCGCGAATCCAATCGCGAATCCAGTCCGTTTGCTGCTTGGTCAATCGATCGTTTTCTTTGGGCGGCATTTCCATTCCGTCCCACGTCACGGCCCAGTAAAGCGAGCTGTCATCCGGGCTGCCAGCTACGATCGACGTTTCACCGGATTCTCCTCCATGCAGCATGCCTTCGAGTGTTGTGACGTCGTACTCGCCCCGTATGTCCTCGGTGTTTCCTCCGTGGCAACCGAAACACTTTTCCTTGAGCACCGGCAGCACACGAAGCGTGAACAAACGCTCGGCCGTAGGTTTGTCCAGAATCTCTGGATCGGCAGCATGCGTGGTACTGACAAAGCAGGTCGCCACAGCCAGCGCTAAGATTGCACTGCATGAATTGCGTAGCGTGGCAGCCGAAGTGTCTCGTCTATTTCGTCGATTCCTTTTATGGAGTTCCCTGTTACGGTTTTCCATATTCATAAATCTCCTGAATCTGCTCTGCGTCCAACGCTTCGCTGAGAATTGCAAACTCATCGATGCTGCCATTCAAGTTGCGAATGGCAAAATGTGCGTCGGGGCGTAGTGGGGATGACCAATTGCAAAGAGTTGAGGGGCCGAATCGAGTCACCGGGACGAGTTGATGATCGGGAATCGATTCGCGATGGATCTCGCTTCCATTCAAGTAGTGGACGACCTGTTGGTTCGGTACGTCGTACGTGGTTGCTAAATGGATCCACTTACCACTGAGTGACGGATCCCAAAACGACGGCGAAAGCACTTCGCGGTGCTCCGGACCACCATCTTCACTGCTCACACGAACGGAAAAGAAAAGCTGTCCGGTATCCAGGATCTGCCAGTGCGGCTCACCTTGGTTGTAATTGTCCGTTAAGAACAACGAGTTGTACCAGCGATCGAGGCTATCGATCTTGACCCAGCAGCTGAATGTCAACGAGCTGTATTCGCCAGGAATCTGCATGCGAACGCGATCGGCGGGGTGTTTGAATTCCAAACCGCCCTTTTCCGGCCATCGGCCTTTGACCTGTCGTGCACCGACGATCGCACCGTCGAGTTCGCGGTCGTGCTGGTTCGGTGTGTTAGATGAATCCAAAGTTGTGGATGGGTCTTTGGTGCTGGGAAGTCGACGACGCCAGTCGCTCGGTTCGTCAAAGGCGTAGTAAGCGATCACGCGTGGATCGCCGCGGAATGATTGTGACCATGCTTTCCAACGCTCGAAATTCTGTTGGCGTTGACCCTCCGCGCGACTTGCCATCGAAGAACTATCCAGGAACCGTTCCGGCTGGATCGTGGACTGCTCAAACTCACCTGAGTCTGTTCGCTTGATGGCTTCTCCCGCCGTGAGTCGTCGGATAGGGGCGGCCGGGGATTGCAGCTCCACTTCGCCATCAAAGACTTGTACGTCTGCACCGTCATCGGAAACCGACAAACCAAATTCGGTTCCCAGATCGACAACCGTCATGTCATCCACGGTCAGTGAAAAACCGCGCGCTGCCGGTGGAACCTGGGCACGAAGTCGGCCCGATCGAACTTTTGCCATCATCGGTGATACGACCTCCAATTCGGCCGGGCCTTCGATAATGACGGTCGCACCACAAAAGAACTCCACTTGCGCAAAACCGGATGCGAGTGCAAAGCGGCCCGGCGAAATGGCTTCACCCACCTCCATCGCCGGCTGATCGTCCCACTGAACGTCTACCAAACGAGTCAATAGTGCGACGCCTTGGGAAGTTGATTCAACGGCTTCCCCCGAGTCTCGACCGACAGCCGCCATCGAACCGGTGCGCGTCTCGCCAAAGAACTCCCAATAAACAAGTCGAGCCGACATAACGGCAAAGGCCACCGAAGCCGCAACGGCCACCCAGTAACCCGCGCGACGATGGGGGCGACGGGATCGAGTCAAATCGGAAGAGAACGACCGTGTTGGCTCGGATTGCTTCTCTTCGATTGGCAACGGGTTTTGCAAACCGGAATCAGCCTCCAATCCCATCGCAGCGATCAGCATCTGTTGCTGAACGTAATGCGCTTGGGCTGCTTCGTCGGTGCGCAAAATTTCCCGGACACGTTCGATCCCCGCATCGTTCAGCTCGCCACACTCCCAATCGAGCAGCAGCGCATCAAGTTCATCGAGAATCTTGCTCACTTGTCTGCCTCCGTTGCTAATCGATTCTCAATGCACTCGGACAGTTGTCGCCGAATCCGCATTAACGACACTTTGATGGAACTAACGCTACGGCCCGAAATCGTTGCCATCTCAGCAATCGGTTTTCCGGTCGAGTACCGAGAATGGAGCATCTGTTGATGTTCCTCGGAGAGTCGTTGCATGCAGCCTCTCAACGCTTGCCGCACCGAGTCGATTTGTGAGGCTTGGTCGGAAACTTGTCCGCTCAGCGATTCGGCCAATTCCGCATCCAGCAGCACGCGATCGCGGTTCTGGTCACGGAGGTGTGCCAGTACTTGAAATCGCGCTGTTGCAAAGGCCCACGGCACGAAGGGTTTCTCCGGATCGAATTCGTCGATCTTCCGCCATAGCACCAGGTTCGTTTCCTGAACCACATCCGAAGCGCGGGCGTGGTCTCCCAGTAGCGAATAGACATACCCATACAACCGATTTTGGTGCTCGGTCAGCTGGCGGACAAACCTTTCCGATTTGCCACGGGGCGATTCGATGTTGCCGGTGGGTTCCATGCAGGCTCCAGGTTACGAGCGTTTACCGTTAGTGCCCCTGATGGTTACACAAAAAGCCAAAAGAAACCAAGATTCTGCCATTAGGAGATTCTTTTCCCTACTTGCGTCCGTTTTCTGAACGGAATGGCAGGATTCGTTGCGTGATCCGTTACCGACGGACTTTGTTGACATATCGTGATATGGCGATACATTGACGGGTGGAGGTCCAGCCAAATGCCCAGCAAGTCGACCGAAAAAACACCCAAAAAGCCGCAAGGCAGCCCTCTCGCTTTCGCCGAAGCCGCCGAGTGCCTCAAGACGCTCGCTCATCCGGTGCGTCTGCGAATGGTGCAAATGCTGCTGCACGGCCGCTATACCGTGGGCGAGCTCGCCGAGGATTCCGGGGTCCCGGACAACGTTGCCTCGGAGCATCTTCGGCTGATGCAGCGTTGCGGGTTTTTCACTAGCGAACGCCAGGGGCGCAAAGTCTATTATCAAGTCGCTGAGCCCCACTTGCGTGAGCTGATGAAGTGCGTGGAAGGCAGATTTCTGTCCTAGAAGATCTTCGCCGCTTTTCTTTTGGAAAAATATATCGTAAAGTCACGATATTCCGATGTTATTGAGGGAGTTATTTATGTCCGAGATCGCCACCATTTCTGTTCAGCAACTCGCCAAACTCGGTTCTCAAGAGTCGGTGGAAGTCATCGACGTTCGAACGCCAGCCGAGTTCCGCGAACTGCACGCGACGATTGCCGGCCGCAACATTCCACTCGATACGCTGGACCCCAAAAAAGTCATGTCCTCGCGAAGTGGAACGGATGATCAAACGTTGTATCTCATCTGTCGCAGTGGGAATCGATCGGGCAAGGCATGCGCACAGTTCATCGAAGCTGGTTTTGAAAACATCGTCAACGTTGCTGGCGGAACACTTGCTTGGGATGGAGCTGGCCTGCCGGTCGTGCGTGGGAAACCGGCGATGTCGCTGGAGCGTCAAGTTCGCATTGCCGCCGGTTTCCTGGTGTTGCTTGGTGCGGCGTTGAGTTTGATCAATGTGTGGTTTGCGCTGCTGTCGGGGTTCATTGGCGCAGGATTGATGTTCTCGGGAATCACCGATACTTGTGGTATGGGAATGGTGCTGGCCAGGATGCCATGGAACCGCACTTAGGTGTACCGCGTTGAGGCGCGAAGCACTGGATCAGTCGAGCTTGGCGGATCTGAGACGCAGTGAGTTGGCGATCACGGATACACTGCTCAGGCTCATCGCTGCTGCGGCAATCATGGGGCTTAGAAGAACTCCCAGGAGTGGAAACAAAACGCCAGCGGCAATCGGAATTCCCAGCGCGTTGTAGAAGAAGGCAAAGAACAGATTCTGCCGGATGTTCATCATCGTGCGGCGACTCAATTTCGCGGCGGCCGCGATGCCTCGGAGGTCGCCACCGACCAATGTGACTCCCGAACTTTCAATCGCCACACCTGTACCCGTTCCCATCGCAATCCCGACATCGGCTTCGGCAAGCGCGGGAGCATCATTGATTCCATCACCAGCAACTGCGACGGTATGGCCCTGTTCTTTTAGCAGTTTGACGAAGGTGTGTTTGTCTTTGGGAGAGCAGTTGCCGTGGTAGGACTCGATTCCGAGTTCCTCGGCGACCGCTGCGACCGTCGCCTCAGCATCTCCACTGAGCATGACGATTTTCATGCCCAGTTGACGAAGCGTTGCCACGGCTGCCGGTGTGCTTTTCTTGATCGGGTCGGAAATGGAGAGCGTTGCTGCCACGTTGCCATCGATGGCAACGAAAACGACCGTCGTACCCGATTGCGTGAGTGTCTTGGATTGTTCGATTGCCTCTTCGATCCCGTTGGTCTTTCGGTTGGCCAGAAAGTCTGGTGTTCCAATCAATACTTCGAGACCGTTAACGGTCGCCTTCACACCTTGGCCGGTGATTGACTCAAAGTGAGTCGTTTCCAGCGTAGGCAACTCCATTTGGCGTGCGTATCGCAAAACGGCTCGGGCTAGCGGATGTTCGCTGTGAGATTCTACAGCGGCTGCCATCGTGAGCACGCTTCTCTCGTCTCGGTCGCTGTGCCGCTGAGTGTCAAACACTTGGGTCTTGGAAACTTCGGGGCGACCCTCGGTTAACGTTCCCGTTTTATCAACAACGACCGTGTCGACATTTTCAAATCGTTCGAGCACTTCCGCGTGTTTGATCAGCACGCCTGATTGCGCGCCGCGTCCGACGCCTACCATGACCGACATGGGTGTTGCTAAACCCAGGGCGCACGGGCACGCGATGATTAACACCGCAACCGCAGCGGCGAAGGCGTAAGCCAGTCTCGGGTCAGGGCCAAACAGTGACCAGCCGATGAACGCGAGTAACGAACAGACGATCACCGTGGGCACAAAGTATTGCGCGACCACATCGGCTAACTGTTGGACGGGTGCACGGCTTCTCTGCGCATCGGCAACCATCTGCACGATCCGGTTGAGGACCGAATCGTTCCCGACACTGGTCGCCCGAATAGCAAACGATCCGGTTTGGTTGACGGTGCCACCTGTAACCTCGTCGCCAACTGTTTTTCCAACGGGAACGGGTTCACCGGTTAGCATCGATTCGTCGACGTGTGACTGGCCAGACACGATGACTCCGTCAACGGGAATTTTTTCACCTGGAAGCACGCGTAGTCGATCACCCGTTTGCACGGCATCCAGCGGCACGTCGGAAACGCTTTCATCGTCCGCGATTCGATGAGCGGATTCGGGAGACAACTCCATCAGCGCTCGGATCGCGCCACCCGTCTGTTGCCGCGCACGGAGTTCGAGAACCTGTCCCATCAACACAAGTGTGATGATCACGGCGGAGGCTTCAAAATAGAGAGGCGGATGACCGTTTTCGAAAAACGCTTCCGGTATCAATCCCGGGATCAGCACGACGATCACACTGAACACGAACGCGGCCATGGTTCCAACCGCGATCAGTGAGAACATGTTCAGATTCAGAGTCCGAAAGGACTTCGCACCGCGGGTCAACAATGGCCAACCACATCCAAACACAACGGGCGCTGCCAGCAGTAATTGCAGCCATCCGTTAACCCTCATTGAGATGAATTGACCGATGTTGAAGCCAATCATCGGTCCCATGGCTAGGATGAGCAGCGGCACGGAGCAAGCAACGCCGATCCAAAAGCGACGCTGCATGTCTCGATATTGTCGATCGCCTTCGGGGTCCGTCGCGGAGACAAACTTGGGCTCCAGGTCCATGCCGCACAACGGGCAATCCCCAAAACCAACTTGTTCGATCTCAGGATGCATCGGGCAGGTGAAGACGGTTCCTTCGGGAACGTCGTTCGGATCGATCCGCGGCCCCGTGGTGGCCGAGTGATCGTGGCAGCAGGATGGTTTTCCGACCGTAAGGGACACAAGCGAAACTGGATCGGATTGGCGATCAAGCGTCCCCTTGGGATCGTCACGGAATTTCGAAAGACAACCACCGCAACAAAAGTAATACGTTGTGCCTTCGAACTCACTGTGGTGAGGCGATTGGGTGGAAACCGTCATCCCGCAAACAGGATCGATCACATTCGATTCGGTCGTACTCATGCCAATATGATACGCACTTCCGGACTGGAGCGATCGACGCCTCATTCGAACATCGCGTCGGACTGCGACAGCGCAGCATGCGTTCAATAGCATGTACAATGGCGAGTTTTCCCGACTGAGTCTCTCCGCTCCACTGAGTTCCTTCTCCACCGAGTCACTTGGGCCCGTTCGATGCTTCGATGTACCGCTTGGTCGTTATTTCTATTTGCCACTTGCGCTCTTTCTGCTCGAGCCGCGGAAAGTGCGAATGATGCAAAATCACCGCCCAACATTGTTTTCTTTTTCGCCGATGATCAAACAACCAGTACATTGGGGTGCTATGGGAACGACGCCATCCAGACGCCCCATATCGATCGGCTTGCCCAAGAGGGCACGCGTTTCAAAAACGCGTTCGTCAGTCATTCCATATGTTGGGTCAGTCGAACGACGATTCTGAGTGGGCTTACCGGGCGCGGTTATCACACGCCAGGCAATCCTGAATTGGCACGTCCTGACGCCGTCGAAACGCTGTACACGGATTTATTGCGTGGAAGTGGTTATCGCACGGGCTACTTTGGAAAGTGGCACGCAAAGATGCCCAAAGGTTACCGACGAGAAGCTCATTTCGATGTTTTCGAAGCGATCGGTCGCAACCCGTTCTACAAGAAGCAACCCGACGGCACGCTGCGTCACGAGACGGAGTTGATCGTTGATCGCGGAATCGAATTCATCAAGAACCAACCGGAAGGTCAACCGTTCGCATTAAACATGTGGTTCAACGCCTGTCACGCCGAAGACAGTGATCGAAGACCAGGGATTGGTCACTTTCCTTGGCCGCGCGCGGTCGATGGTATGTACGACGACATCGAAATCGCACCGCCGAGATTGAACGACCCACAAATCTTTGACGCGCTGCCGGACTTCTTAAAGACGACCATCAATCGCGAACGCTATTTTTGGCGCTGGAACACCCCCGAGAAGTACCAGACCAACATTCGTTCCTACTATCGAATGGTCAGTGGAATCGACGGCGCGATCGGACGCTTCCTGGAGGCACTGGACGAGGCTGGATTGTCAGACAACACCATCATTGTCTACTCGGCTGACAACGGTTACTACATGGGAAACCGTGGCCTGGCCGGTAAGTGGTCTCACTATGAAGAGTCACTTCGCGTTCCATTGATCGTTTTTGACCCGCGCGTCGATCGATCAAATCGTGGACAGGTTGTTGATGAGATCGCGCTCAATCTTGATTTGCCCTCCACGTTTCTCGACTGGGCCGATGTTGATGTTCCCGATCGCTATCAGGGGCGTACGCTCGCACCGATCGTTCAGGGGCAAACGCCTTCGGATTGGAGAACGGAGTCTTTTCATGAGCACTTTGCCGTACGTCAGCGCATCCCGGCATTCGAAGGCGTACGAAATGAACGATTCAAGTATGTGCGGTACATCGACCATGGGAATCGCGAGTTTTTGCATGATCTCAAGAACGATCCAGACGAACTCGTAAATTTGGCCGATGATCCCGCCCACTCCCAAATGCTGATGGAGATGCGCAAGCGAACGACCGCAAGAGTCCAACAGTTGGGCGGCGAACTGGGACCACTGAAGGGATCATTTAACTCATCAACGGTTCCACATCCGCAGGCGTCAGGAAACGTCGGTTCACGTCCGAGCGCGGATGGGTTTGTCAAAGTCTTTAATGGACGCACGCTGAATCAATGGTCTGGAGATTCCAGTCTGTGGTCGGTCGAAGACGGCGCGCTGACCGGAAAGGCCGATGGGACACTCAAGTCGAATCGTTTCATCACTTGGACACCGACAACGGTTCGCAATTTTGATTTGCGCGTCAAAGTGAAAATCACCGAAGGCGGCAACAGCGGCATCCAATATCGTGGAACGTCTCGACCAGATCTTGGGCTCGATATCGTGACCGGCTACCAATGTGATGTCGTTGCCAACAATCCGAACTACAACGGAATGCTGTATGAAGAAAAAGGAAGACGGATTCTCTCGCATACCGGAGAAAAAGTGATCGTTGATGCTGACGGCCAGCCTTGGGTGGTTGGCAAGATGCCGGTCAAAGAATTTGAACCGGGAGTCTGGCATGACTATCGCGTGCTGGTGAGATCGAATCATCATCAACACTGGATCGATGGAGTTCCGACCGCGGATTTGATTGACTTTGATGCCGAGGGTCGGGCCATGGAAGGCGTGTTAGCGGTCCAGGTTCATGTTGGACCGAAGATGAAGGCGCAATACAAGGATTTCAAGATTAAGCATTTGCCGGACGATCTACCGTTGGCGAAAACCGCCGATCATCCGATTCCGGCCGACGCGTACACGGTTCGTCCCCAGGGCCGTTTACCAAAAGACTGGAAACCAACGGTGTATGGGGAACGACAATCGGAGTCACCCTAGTCGCCGATCGCCACATAGTCGCCGATCGCTCCGCCGATCGTAGCGCACGTAGCGCATCGTCCCTGATCATAGCGCATCGTCCCTGCTCGCCGCATATCACCGCGAATTCAGTGTGGATGGAAGACGCTACGATCGGCGGAGCGATCGGCGACGATTCCCTCCCCGAACAGGATCTGCTTCATCGCATCTGCGGCTGCTTCGATGGAGTGCTTGTCTCGAACGTTTCGCTGGCCAGTTTGCGCGAGACTGCTGCGACGCTGATGATCTTGCTTCAGTTGCTCAATTGACTCGCAGAGAGCATTGAGGTTATCGGGCGGGTACACAATTCCGCCTCCGGTCGATTCGATTAGTTCACCAAATTCGCCGTGATCTGGCTGGACGACAGCGACTCCTGCTGCCATTGCTTCGAGCACAAACAGTCCCTTCGGTTCCTGGTAGGACGTTGGCACGCTTAACAGGTCAAGCTTCCGCAGGAAATCGACTTTACCTTCCAAGGATGGGCTGCCGTGATAGTGGAATCGATCCATTAGACCGGCGCCGGTGACTTTTTGTGTTTGCTCATCGAGGTAGCCCTGGTTCGATTCGCTCATCCATCCCGCGACGTGCAAATCCAGTTCGGGGTGTTGAGGTGCCATTTGGACGAACGCATCGACCAACCGATCGAGTCCCTTTTCGGGAGCGATCCTTGCGAAGTAACCCAAACGAAACCGGTCGGAATGTTCGGCACTTCGTTCGGTTTCTGCTTCGGTGGAAGAGAACGGTGACAGATCGATTGATAGCGGGGTGACAACAAACTTGTCATGATCGATGGCTAGCAGTTCACCCATCTTGTTTGCATAGAAACGGCTGTAGGTGACGAAGCGATCGACACTTGGCACGAGTCCCTGGCAGAGTTCAATCGCGGCGGCGCGATCCTTGTCTTCCAAGTAGTCCAGAAAGATGTCGTCACCTTGCAGCAAGACGACCAGGCGTGTGTTGGGCAAACGCTTACGAAGTTCCGGCAACGCCCCTCCGATCAGAAGATTGCTGAGGATCACCGCGTCGGGCTGGATCTCGTCGGCCAACCAATCGGCTAAGCGAGCAACTTCTTCCGCCTGCTTGCCGGATGTCCCTTGCAGCATCGATAGGGTGAGTTGTCCCATTTGCCGCACACTGGCGGTATGCGTTCGCCGAGTCGCGAACCGAATCAGCGGTGGCCAGTCGAGCATTCGTCGCATCGGTCGCGGAATGACTTTCAGCCAAGGCATTTGTTGCAGCAGGTAGATATGAATGCCGCCGAAGAAGACCTCTTCTGATGCGATACTTTCGCCATCGGTCCGAATCGGCGTGTACACCGGCTGCAGCAGGCAATCGACCCCGCTTGCGCAAAGTGCTTTCGCGAGGGCGTTGTCGTGCATGCAACTGCCGCAGTACATGCCTGCCGCGCCTGCGGTCAAAAAGACGGCTTTCTGGGGCATTAAGTCGAATCTCCGATGCTCGAAATTTCCATCACGAAAACTCTGGCCGTTGCGGTTTGCTTTCCGTCTAAATTTTGGAAAGGCGATGACGCCGCGGTGCAACTTCCCAAGAAACGGATGGGAACAGAGGCCTGGGCGATCTGCGGAAGAAACGCTCGTTGTGGCAAAACTAACCCGCTCCTATACTCCGCGATGAACGAACGCCCTTCTTCAATGCCCGCCCTGCCCCCAGTCTAGCCGCGACCATGGCACCCGCACCCGAGACAACTCAGTACGAGTCTTCTGAATCTGACACCGCCAATAGAACGGAATCCAGCGGGACTGGATCGAGCCGTTCTGAGCGTCAAATTGTCCCACCGGATCAAGCGCAGGCCCCTTTTTATTGGGGGATCGACGTTGGGGGAACCGGCATCAAGATCGGTTTGGTCGATCGCGGCGGCCAGACGCTCGCGTACGACAAAATCCCGACACGCGAAAGTGAAGGAGCCGATTCGGCGGTTGAGCGGATCGGAGAGATCGTCGATTCGGTCAACGCTCGCCTGAAGACGGCAGACCTCGTTGATTCGGCCGGTTTGGGTGCACCGGGTCCAATGGACTTGCAGGCTGGCGACTTAGTGGCACCGCCGCAATTGCCGAGTTGGTGGAATTATCCCCTTCGTGATCGCGTTGCCGAGCGATTGGGATTGCCGGTTTCCTTTCTCAATGACGCCAATGCGGCGGCCTTTGGAGAGTTTTGGCTCGGCTCCGGCCGCGATGATCCATCCATGGTTCTGCTGACACTCGGAACGGGCGTGGGCGGAGGGATTATTGTGGACGGTGAGTTGGTCAACGGAGTGAATAGCTTTGGGAGTGAATGCGGACACATTGTGATCGATCCCTCACCGACCGCTCAGTTGTGCGTTTGGGGTGGCGGACGCGGGCAACTGGAGGCGTACGCTTCGGCAAGCGGTGTCGTCCAGCGGACTCGCCAGAGACTCACCGAAGGCGCCACGAGTTCTCTGAGCGGATTATTGGGCGGCGAAGACTGCGAGTTGACGGCGAAGAAAGTCTACGAAGCAGCGGTTAGCAGTGATGCACTCGCGTTAGAGATCGTGGACGAAACCGCGCGATGGCTAGGGATCGGAATCACTACGTTGGTTCACACCCTTGACCCAGGTTCAATCGTGTTAGGCGGAGCGATGAATTTTGGCGGTAGCGGTTGTCCCATCGGAGAACGATTCTTGAACGGAATCGATCTCGAGTTCAAAGGCCGGACGTTTGACAATGTCTATCGGGGGACGACGATCAAATTCGCAGCCCTCGGAGCAGATGCTGGCTACTTGGGTGTCGCAGGTTACGCCTTGCACGAGAGAAGTCGCAAACGAAGCGGCTGAGTGCTGACAACAGACGATCGACGATCGACGATCGACGATCGACGACAGACAACAGACTATCGACTACAGATCAGCGACCATCGAATGGCAAACCATATTCGCAACTTCTGCATCATCGCTCACATCGATCACGGCAAAAGCACGTTGGCCGATCGTCTGTTGGAGGCGACCGGGACAGTGACTCGACGTGAGATGAAGGAACAGTTGCTCGATGACTTGGAACTGGAGCGACAACGTGGCATCACGATCAAAGCCCGCGCGGTGGCAATGCACTTTAAAAAGGGCAACGACACCTACGAGCTGAATCTGATCGACACCCCCGGTCACGTTGATTTTCAGTACGAAGTGTCCCGTTCGTTGGCCTGTTGCGAAGGTGCATTGCTGCTCGTCGATGCATTTCAAGGCGTTGAGGCTCAGACCGTCGCCAATGCGTACGCCGCAATGGAACACGATCTGCAAATCATTCCCGTGATCAACAAGATTGATCTGACCCACGCACGTCCGGATGAAGTCGCCGAAGAGATGATGAATTCTCTCGGTACGGACCCCGATGATTGTGTTCGAGTGAGTGCGAAAACGGGCGAAGGTGTTGATGGATTGTTAGACGCGATCATCGAGCACGTTCCACCTCCGACGGGTGATGCGAATGCGACGCTGCAAGCGATGGTGTTCGATTCCAATTACGATGACTACCGCGGCGCGATCACTTACGTCCGCGTGATGCAAGGGACCGTGCGAAAGGGGCAAAAGATCAAGTTCCTACGTGCCGGGACCCAACACGATGTTGTGGAGCTTGGCCAGTTTGTTCCACATCGCCAAGCTTGCGATGAATTGCAGGCCGGCCAAGTTGGCTATTTGATCTGCAACATCAAGAGCCTCGGTGATGTGCACATCGGCGATACCATCAGCATCGCCGGCGATCATCCAGCGGAACCGTTGCCCGGTTATGCGCGACCCAAGCGAATGGTTTATTGCGGGTTGTTCCCGAGCGATGGGCAAGACTTCAGCGAGTTGCGAGATGCACTGGAACGCTTGGCCATCAACGATCCCAGTTTTGAGTTTGAGCCTGAAACCAGCGATGCGCTTGGGTTCGGGTTCCGCTGTGGCTTTCTGGGACTATTGCACATGGAGATCATCCAGCAGCGTCTGGAAAACGAAGCCGATATCGATCTGGTTCAAACGGCGCCCAATGTCACGTATGAGGTGATTACCAAGACGGGCGACACGCTGAACATTCACAAACCACAGGATGTTCCCGATCCTGGCAACATCGAAGAATTTCGTCAACCGATCGTGCGCTGCAGCATCATCGTGCCAAATGACTTCATCGGCGCAGTGATGAAGTTGTGTCAGGAGCGACGCGGTATTCAGAAGACGCAAGAGTTCTTGGGCATGCAACGAACGATGTTGACGTACGACATTCCGCTTGCGGAAGTCGTTTACGATTTGCACGACAAGATCAAGAGCTGCACGCGGGGCTACGGAACGCTCGACTACGAAATGGTTGGGTATGAACCGGCCGATCTTTGCCGGCTGGATATTCTCGTCAACGGCAAGCGAGTCGATGCGCTCAGTGTCGTGTGCAACCGAGCCGATGCCGATCGACGAGGACGCGCGGTCGCGAAAAAGTTGAAAAAAGAGATCGAGCGTCACATGTTCGAAGTTGCTGTCCAGGCTGCGATTGGCAGTCGCGTGATCGCTCGCGAAACCGTGCCGGCCATGCGAAAGAACGTGACGGCAAAGTGTTACGGGGGAGATATCACCCGGAAACGCAAACTGTTGCAGAAACAGAAAGAAGGTAAGAAGCGGATGAAGGCGATTGGCAATGTTGAGATCAGCCAAAAAGCCTTCATGGCTGTGCTCAGCGACGCGGAACAAGCTTGATCGAGCGTCGTTTTGAACCAAGCAAGCCAGCTTTTGGGTCTCTTTTGACGTACCCCCCGGCATTGAAAAAAAATATCGTGGCCAAGGGGGGCGTATTTTCCCCACTATGCCCGTAGCGTTGGCCACGTCCACCGGCACAACTTTCTGTTTACAACGCGCTGTTAATTGCATTCTGAGCAATTTATTCTGCGGCTGGTCGAGGCCGAATGTGGCTCTTCGACTTGGTCGCGCACTTAGGTGTGCGTGTTGATCGGTGTTCCGTAGACTCCGGAACTAGGCGGCCGGTCAGCACGTGGAGCGGATGTCTGATGATCCGACGGTGGGTGCGTTTCGTGTGAGATACTGCGCTTAAGGAGCCCATTTGTGAGTCATTATTATCGCCTACTTGTTGGGACCACCATTCTCGGATTGGTGGTAGCACTGGCCCAACCAGTCTGGTCGCAAGAGACGACCGATGAGACCGCAACCGATGATACTGCGGTCGTCGAAGATGCACCTGCTGATGATTCCGCCGACGCGGAAGCGCCAGCTGAGTCGGAAGAACTCCCGCCTGAAGGCGCGGATGCGGCATACACGACGGATGAAGATCGGGCGGCCACCGAAGAGGTGATGCCTTATGCCGAATTCACCGTTAACAACCTCTGGATCTGTATCTCTGCTGCATTGGTGTTCATCATGCACCTCGGCTTCACGACCCTCGAGTCGGGACTGACGCAGAAGAAAAATGCGGTCAACATTATCTTCAAGAACGTCTGGATTATTTGTGCTGGCCTCTTGCTCTACGCAGCCTGGGGATTCAACGCGATGTATCCGGGCGATTACGTCCCAGACGATCCAGAATCTTGGAATGGGATTTTGGCTCCGGGCAGCTGGTTCGGTCAGTCTTTGATGGATACAAGTCAAACGACGGCTGCTTACAACACGGGTTACACCTGGTGGGGTGACTTCATATTCCAAGCGATGTTTGCGGCAACGGGTGCGACCATTGTTTCCGGTGCAGTTGCGGAACGCGTTAAATTGCCAACCTTTATGTTGTTCTCGACGCTGCTGGTCGGTTTCGCGTATCCGATTTCCGGAAGTTGGAAATGGGGAACGGGCTGGTTGGACTACAATGGCTTCTATGACTTTGCCGGCTCCAGTGTGGTGCACGCCTTTGGTGGTTTTGCCGCACTCGCCTGCGTCATCATCCTCGGCCCACGTATGGGCAAGTACACGCCGGAAGGCATCAAGCCGATCGTCGGACACAGCATGCCTTTGGCAGCCATCGGTGTCTTCCTGCTTTGGCTCGGTTGGTTTGGCTTTAATGGTGGTTCGGCTTTGTCGGCTGACCCGAAAGCTGTCTCTTACGTTTTCGTCACAACTTCGCTGGCAGCAGCGGCCGGTGCGATTACTTCGATTGTGAGTTCGTGGGTCTTGCTGAAGAAGCCAGACGTTTCGATGGCCTTGAACGGGATCCTCGCCGGTTTGGTGGGTATCACAGCGGGTGCTGACACCGTCGGTGAAGGCTCCAGCGTGATCATCGGCGGCATCGCCGGAATCTTGGTCGTGGCGTCGATCCTGTTCTTTGACAAGATCAAGTGCGATGATCCCGTTGGTGCGATTTCCGTGCACGGGGTTTGTGGGATCTGGGGAACCCTTGCCGTGGGTATCTTCTCCTTCAACGATGCACACAGTTTGAAGTGGCAAGCGATTGGTACGTTTTCGATCGGTGCCTTCGCGTTTGCCTTCTCCTTCATCGTCTTTGGCATTCTCAAATTCACGATGGGTGTCCGAGTCAGTCCTGAAGTTGAAGCACAAGGTTTGGATATTTCCGAGCACGGTGCACACGCATACTCGTTTGATTAATCAGATCGAGACGAGTTAAGAGTCCATTCGAGCCGCCGCATTCGGAACCGATTGCGGCGGCTTTCTTTTTGTCGCCATTTCCTCTGCGTTTTCCTTTGTGGCTTCGCGACCTCTGCGTTTGAGCCACCACCGGCCGGATCGCCCCGAGAATTCACCCGTTTTGCCCGGCGGCAAATGGACTCCTGAAGCGGCAGTTCGTATCCTAAGGGTGCTCGCGGAGGTTCCGCGGAATAAGAACAGTCGTCACAAGGACAATTTGATGAAGGCAATGAATCCAGTCCGTGGAATGCACGTCCAGCATTGGCTTGGACTACTTATCGCGGGTGTCGCGTTTGCGGCAGTGGGATGCGATGTTGACCAGCAAGCTGAGAACACGGTGATCGCTCCGGCCGACGTCGCCGACGTCGCCGACGTCGCCGAGGTGGCCGACGTCGCCGAAGAATCTGACCTAGCTGAGGTGGAGGCCGATGTTGAACTCTTTGAAGAAGGTGATGTTGTCCCGATGGATTCCGATCCGTCGACGAATGTTGCCGGTCCATCACTCGGCGTTGGCGATGCAGCGCCACAGCTGACACTCGCTAAGTTCATGAAGGGTGAGCCAACGGATCTTTCCAACAAAGACCGTGTTCACGTCGTGGAGTTTTGGGCGACGTGGTGTCCTCCGTGTCGAGCCGGCATGCCGCATATCAGCGAGTTGCAAAACCATCATGGCGATGCTGTAGCGTTTGTCGGTGTCACGGATGAAGACGAAGAAACCGTACAGACATTCTTGGCTAAAGAATCGGATGTTGCAGACGGAAAGACTTGGGGCGAAGTGATCGAGTACCGCATCGCGTTGGATGAGGGATCTCAGACCAATAACGACTTCATGCGAGCCGCCGGTCAAAACGGTATCCCGTGTGCCTTTATTGTTGGTAAAGAAGGGGTCGTGGAGTGGATTGGACACCCAGGTTCAATCGACGGCCCGCTACAACAAGTCGTTGATGGCACTTGGGATCGCCAAAACGCGCTTAATGAAGTCAAGGCTCAAGAGAAATTGATGCAGCTGATGCAGATGCAGCGGTCTGGCCGCACGGATGGACTTTCAGATCTTCGCAGTGAGGTGGTCGAGTTGTCATGGGGCAATTCGATGTTCCTGAACGCGGTCGCCTGGGAAACTGCCATTGCGCCGGGAGGCAAAGACCTGGAAATTGCTCTTCGTGCTGGCGAACGTGCTGCCGAGCTGACCAACAATAAGGATGCGGCCATCTTGGATACGGTCGCAAGGGTTTACTACGAAATGGGGAACCTGGACAAAGCCATTGAATGGCAGAAGATCGCCGTCGAAGTTGATGGAGGCGCGAATGCCGAAATCCAAGATGCGATGCAAAAGTATCAAGCGGAGAAAGGCAGCAGCGAAGACGCACCGAGCGACAGCGATTCGGAATAGACCAATCGATTCGCTTTCGAGCCGTTTCGCGATCCTGATCGCGAAACGGATAGGGGCGAGCTCACGCGGGATCGTCTATCGTTAGACCTGCCACCGTAAAAGTTCGATGGCAAATAGACGACTGAGGCGTGAGTTCGTATCCTAGGTGGGTCCGCGGTAGTTCCACGGGCCGAGGCTACCTTAGCGGCTAGTGGCCTTCGAGAAACACATTCGTCGCTAGCCGCGATTAACAGTCGTCAGAAGGACAAATTGATGAAGGTAATGAACCCAGTCCGTACATCCCACATCCAGCATTGGGTTGGACTCTTGATCGCGGGCGTCGCGTTTGCGGCGGTCGGGTGTGATGCAAATCAGCGAACCGAAAACATCGTGATCGCTCCTGCTCCCGAAACCGATGTCGTTGCAGCGAATCCCGTTCAGCCGTCGCCCAGCTCGCCCGAAGTCACTCTCGCCGTTGGCGATGCGGCTCCGGATCTGAGCCTCGCGAAATTCATGATGGGTGAGCCAACCGATCTTGCCAACAGTGACCGTGTGCATGTGGTCGAGTTCTGGGCGACGTGGTGTCCACCGTGTCGTGCCGGCATGCCGCACATCAGCGAACTGCAAGCGAAACATGGTGATGCAGTCGCCTTCGTCGGCGTTACCCGTGAGGACGAAGAAACGGTCCAGACTTTCTTGGCTCAGGATTCTGATGTCGAGGAAGGTAAAACCTGGGGCGAAGTGATTCAGTATCGAATCGCTTTGGACGAAGGATCAAAAACCAACGCTGACTACATGCAAGCAGCCGGTCAGAACGGCATCCCCTGTGCCTTCATCGTGGGCAAAGAAGGAAAGATTGAATGGATCGGGCACCCGATGTCCATCGATGGTCCTTTGCAGCAAGTTGTCGATGGAACTTGGGACAGCGGCAGCGCAGCATTGTAAGCTGATACCGCGAGAGCCCATCCGGCGTACGTGACAATCATTTGAGACGCCAGTGAGCAAGTGACCGTTCCGTGTTAACGGGATACGGTCACTCACTCGCTGGCGTTTTTTCGTTGAAAGACAACCAAGAGTGACAACATGAACAGTAAGCAGTGCGTTGGATTTTTGTTCGCAGCATGTGTCTGCGGATTCGTCGTCGCGGCTGAAGCACGCGAGCAAACACCGAACGTCGTCGTCATCTTGGTCGATGACCTCGGCTACATGGACATCGGTGCAAACAACCCTGAGACGTTTTACGAAACACCTAACATTGATCGTCTCGCTTCGACGGGGATGCGGTTTACCGATGGCTACGCTGCGAATCCTGTTTGCAGTCCGACTCGATACAGTCTGATGACCGGTCGCTATCCATCTCGCATTGACGCGACCAATTTCTTCTCGGGGCGACGAGGTGGGCGATTTAAAGCGGCACCCTTGTTCGATCGAATGCCACTGGAGGAGACAACAATTGCGGAGTTATTGAAGTCGAAGGGTTATGCAACCTTCTTCGCCGGTAAGTGGCATCTTGGACCAACCGAGGAGTTCTGGCCGACGCGTCAAGGTTTTGACGTCAACCGAGGAGGGTACAGTCGTGGTGGTCCGTACGGCGGCAAGAAGTATTTTTCGCCTTACGGTAATCCTCGCCTCACCGACGGTCCTGACGGCGAGCATCTTCCCGATCGTCTCGCAACAGAAGCTGCTCGTTTTATCGATGAGAACAAGAGTCAACCGTTTCTCGCTTACTTGTCGTTCTATTCTGTCCACACGCCGCTGATTGGTCGCCCGGATCTGGTCGAGAAGTACAAGGCACGGGCTGAGAAAATTACGGGTGAAGAATTTGCGGACGAGGAAACCGTGTGGGGCCAGCGGCAACGTCGCGTTCGGATTCTGCAAAAACATGCGGTTTATGCTGCGATGGTCGAGGCCATGGATCAAGCCGTTGGCAAAGTCTTGGATCAGTTGGACGCGTCCGGAGTCACCGATAACACGATTGTGATCTTCACAAGTGATAACGGGGGATTATCCACGTCTGAAGGGTCTCCCACCAGCAATTTGCCACTTCGAGGTGGCAAGGGCTGGGTGTACGAGGGTGGGATTCGCGAACCCTGGATCATTCGCTATCCGGGCGTCACCAAGCCAGGTTCGGTTAATTCGCAACCCATCTGCTCGATCGATGTGTTGCCGACCATCGCGAAAGCCGTGGGTGCTGATCTGCAGCAAGAAATCGATGGGGTGGATTTACGCCCGGCACTCAATGGAGGCGAACTAAAACGGGACGCGTTGTACTGGCACTATCCGCACTACAGCAATCAAGGCGGTTTTCCCGGAGGCGCGATCCGTATTGGGTCCTACAAACTGGTCGAACGATACGAAGACGGTCGCGTTCATTTGTATGATCTGCAGAAAGATATTGGCGAGCGTGACGATATCGCCGATGCCAATCCCGAACTCGTCGAACGAATGCGCGGCCAGCTGCACGAATGGTACAAGACCGTCGACGCAAAATTCTTGCAACCGAAAGACGGCGCCATACCGTGGTCACCTGGCAACTAAGTACCGTGGTCACCTGGCAAGGAAATGAACCCTCGGGATTCTGTTCCCGAGTGCTCGTGCGTGCACGGACACGAAGACTTGCCCATCATTGATCGAGCAATTGGATGGCGCGTTGGCGTTTGCGTTTAGGTAGCGAGGGGCGATCGCATTGGATAGCGCGCTGGAACAATTCTTTCGCGCTTTCATCTTTGCCTTGCTTCATGAGAACCATCGCGCGGTTGTAATAGGCCCATGCGTTGTCAGGACACAGCGTGACTGACTCCGCATAGTCGCGAGCGGATTCTTCGCGGCGTCCGATGCCTGCCAGTGCAAGAGCACGTCCGTTGAGTGCGTACGCTAATAACTGTGTCTGGCCGTTCTCGCGTCCTAACTCAATTGCTTTGTCCAAGTCATCGAGCGCCAGACGCCAATCTCCCATCTCCGCTTGAACATGACCGCGGCCGTTCAACGCGTTGGGATGATCATCAGCGATTCGAAGTAATTCCGTGTAGTCATCCAGTGCTTCGACATATTGTTCGTCGCACCAGTGCATCCAAGCCCGAACTTCGTAACCCACGGGGTTTTCGGGGGCCAGTTCGATGATTTCGTCCGCGATCTCGATCGCTTGTTCGTACTGTTCACGTTGTTCCAAGGCCCGAGCTCGACCGAACAGCGAACGAATCGTCGTTCCCAGGTCATCCTCGGGGGTCAGTCGCCGCATTTGGTCAAAATCCTGCTCCGCTGCCTGATCATTGCCCATCAATTGGTTTGCGAAAGCATGGCCCGAATACGCTTGCGGATCGTCAGGGTATTTGGAGATCAGTTTTTCGTATTCCTCCAGAGCTTCTTTGGGACGCTTTAACTGCAGCAAGACCGAGGCGCGTCGAGATCGAGCTTCATCGTGATCTCCAGCGAGTTCGAGCGAGCGATCGAAATCTGCCAGGGCGCGATCCAGAAGGCCTCGGTCCATGAAATAGCAGCCGCGTAGGAAAATGATCTGTTCGTTTTCCGGCTCCAGATCAACCGATCGATCGTAGTCCTTCTGTGCGTTATCGAAATCAGCTAGCTGTGCGTACGCAAAAGCACGATTTACATAGTGTGCTGCACAATTGGGTTGCTGCTCAACCAACACCGTCTGCTCCTCGACGGCTGCATTGGGATCTTGATTGATGCGATGTAGCATCGCCAGTTGTTCACGTGGTTCAGGCCAGTCCGGCACAAGATCGCGGGCTTTCGCGAATGCCTCCATTGCCGTTTCTAATTCACCTCGATGAAAACTCAGCATACCGCGGAGTTGGAAACACAACGGATTGTCCGGATCGATTTCATCAACCGTATTGCAATCCAGTAAGGCGAGGTCGAGTTGGCTGGTTGCCGCGTACGCGAACCCGCGTGCGAGATAGACAATCGGTGCGTCCCAACCCAATTCAATCGACTTTGTACAAGCTTCGATCGCTTCCTCAAACTCACCTTGCACTTGCAGCAGCCGACCTCGAATGCCGTGCGCCGGCGCGTGATCGGGATACTTGGCGATCACGGTTTCGCAGTCATGCATCGCCAATTCAAGCTTATTCTGCGATGCATATGCGAGAGCACGTTGAAAGAGTGGTTCGGCCGAATCGGGCAACAGATCGATGCCTCGGGTTAGATGGCGAACAGCCACGTCCAAATCACGAGCATCGCCAGACTGTAGCAACCAACCGAGTCTCGCGAGCGCATGACCGCTGCTTGGGTCGAGCGCGATGACTCGGTAAAGATCGTTCTTCGAACCCTCCAAATCGTCTTGATTGAATCGGATTCCAGATCTGGCTAAAAGGAATGTAGGTTCGAATGGAGCCAGATTAATGGATGCGTCCAGGTCTCGTTCCGCTTGTGGCCAAGCCTCTAAATCTGCGTAAATTTCGGAGCGATGATAAAAAAGCCAAGGATCATGGCACGCCGCGTTAATCGCCGTATTCCAGTCTGCGAGTGAGAGCTGCCGATTACCGGACAATCGAAACGCTCGCGCGCGTCGGGCCAGCAACGGTGTGCATTCCGGACACATTTCAATCGCCGCGGTGTAGTGTTCAATCGCTCCATCCCAATCTTGTTTTTCACTACTCTCCGAAGCCTTCCGAACGAGCTGGCCTAAGTAGTGGAGCAAGCGATCATTCTCAGATGAGAATCGCCGGCCACCGGATATGTCTAAGTCTTCTTCGATTGATTCAATCCATTGGTTCCATCGAATGTAGACGATCTCCTCATCGCTGATTTCATCTTGCCGGTTTGATCGAAACAGTCGCTTGATTCGATCGATCACCCGGCGTTTCCAAGCGGTTGCCTCCGGGTTCACATCACGATGCATCTTGGATGCGGCGTTCCCCAGGATGAGGTCCGCTCCACGTTTCTCAATTTTTGGTAACAGCGACGAAAAGGGGCGAAGAGAAGTCTTGTTTGCCAGCTTTCGATTCGCGCGTCGATAGAGAGCGAACGCGACCGGGCCTCGCCGCACAGCCGGTACGGGAAGCGACTGCACACTCCTCAACAGTGCGCTTATCTTGTTTGTAAGCGTTCCTGACGGAACGGTTTCGATCCAAATGGATGCCGGATTCCCTGGTGTCAGCGCACACGAGATCATGATCTCGATGGGTGCTGGCGGATCGAGTGACTCAACGAACTCTTCAATCGCGTTCGTCATCAGGCCGACATAGTTTTCGATCGCACTAACGGAGACTCGGCCCTTGGAACCGACCGTCCCGTGAAAGTGAATAAAGGCTGACTCAGGCAGCCCTGGTCCCTCCGGGTCTGGCTTCGGCGCAACATCGTTTTCCAGGTCACTAGCTGGTGCTGGTTCACCGAGTTCTTTGAAGCGTCGCAAAGTACTCAGTGGAGGAATGGCCAAGCGTTCGCCGCAAAAGCCACACTGAATGATCTCACCAGCCAGCGAAGGACGTACCTGAGTGGATTGACCACATTGGCAACGAACTTCATACATATTGCTTGATTCCCCGATATCCTTGTGGCCCTTGGCCTCGGCATTGTAGCGAATCTCGACCGGGGTCTGAGGCGAAAACAGATGAGGAAGGGCTCGCCGCGTCGGTATTCTGCAGCGACGATCCGGTCCGATTTGATTGAGACGCTTCGGGACCGTTTTGTGTTCCTCTTTCAGATTCCCACGGCCATAACTCTGGTGGGTGATTACATGCCCGTGATTCGATTTGACGACATCGTGATTGAATGCAAAGAGGGTGAGAATTTACGCCGTGTATTGCTCCGTGCTCGAGCTCCGCTCTACAACGGTGCCAGCCGATTGATTCACTGTCGAGGCATCGGAACTTGCGGGACTTGCTCTCTGAAAATCGAGGGACCCGTTACAGAAATGACCGCCGTCGAAAAATGGCGATTGAGTTTTCCACCGCATCGATCTGAATCGGGGCTTCGCTTGGCGTGTCAGTGTCGCGTCCTGGGCGATCTGCAGCTGACGAAATTCGCAGGGATGTGGGGACACAAAACCAATTCAAGTGACGATGACACTCCTTCCTGATCGTTACGATGAGTTACACAATTCACCTGTTTCTCGTTTCCGTGGCTCAGATGTTTTATCAGCGTGCTATCCCGATCCCGTTTTGCGTTTTCATTCTTTTCGGTTGCCGATCACTGTCGGGTGATGAGGCGCAGCGGTACATCGTGCGTAAACCGCCCGAAGCATTGAAGCTGCCGGATTTTTACGCGAAGTACACCGACGCGAGTGGTTATCCGATCGTGTCCTCCGAACGCGTCAACGACTACGCACTCAAGGAAGCTGCCTACTTGATCGACATGATGCTGGCCAAGCGTCCCGATGTTCGCGAAGCGATGGTTCAAAGCGGGTCGAGAATGATCGTTATGGCACACGACGAATACACCACGGATATTCCGGAGCACTCAAGATTGAAACCGAAAGAGTTTTGGGATGCTCGTGCGCGCGGACTCGGTGGCTCGCGGACGGACCCCGTCTGTTCCTGCGCGGAAGAGAACGTTCTTGCTTTTGACGGTGATCCGTATTCCACCGAAAATATCCTGATCCATGAGTTTGCACACAACATGCACTATCGTGGTCTCGATCGCATCGATAAGACGTTTGATCACCGATTGAAGAAAACCTACGAGCGAGCGATGTCCCAGGGGTTGTGGAAGGGAAAGTACGCGTCGACCAATCATGCCGAATATTTTGCGGAGGGCGTTCAGTCTTGGTTCGATAACAATCGTCCGCCAGACCATGATCACAATCATGTTGATACGCGAAAAGAATTGAAAGAGTACGATCCTGGATTGGCAGCGATCTGCGAAGAGGTCTTTGGCGATACCGAGTTGGTGTACTCGAAGCCGACAACGAGACTCAACGGTCATATGAGCGGCTATGATCCGGAAACGGCCCCCACGTTTCGCTGGCCAAAAAAGTTGCAAGAAAGCAAAGAGAAAATCCTGGACGACGTTCGCAAGCAGGGCGACAGCCGCCGCAACAACGATAAAGCGCCGCAACAGCGATAAATCGCCGCATCAGCGATAGGTCGCTGCAACAGCGATAAGACAACAAAGACGGATTCTTCCATCGACTGCAGCCGTGGTGCGCCTTGTCGGGCATGTCCGTCTTGCGTACCGCCAAGGAACGGCTAGCGATTGAGAAATCTGACGTTCACGGCTGAATCGACTTGGATGCTGTGTCCGGTAGATTGCAGCTTGCCCGTAACTTCGTCAATTTTGAAAGAGACCACGTTTCCGCTGTTTTGGTTCCCGACGACCAGAAATTGACCGGACGGATCGATCCCAAAACCACGAGGAATCGCACCTTCGCTAGACGTGTTTCCGATCGGTGTCAGGGTTCGCTTGTCGACGTCCAGGCGAAACGCAGCGATGGAATTGTGTCCACGGTTTGAAACGTAAACATACTGTCCATTTGGGTGAACCAAACACTCGGCGGTGCTGTTACCTTTTTTGTTTTCTCCCTTCGGAAGGGACTCTCGCATTGAGATCGTCTCGATCGATCCTTGTTTCGAGTTGTACGCGAGCAGAACGACTTGAGACGTCATCTCTAAGTTTGCTGCGGCGAGTTTGAAACTCGGATCTAAGCAGAAATGACGTGGGCCGCCACCGGCGGGCAACGCGAGAAAAGGTTGCTTGGCCGGTTTCATCTTTGCCGTTTGTGGGTCGACGTCATAGATCAGGATTTGGTCTTTGCCCAGATCGTTCACAAACGCTTGTGTTCCATCCGAATTGAAATTGAACGCGTGAGCATGGGGTTCATTTTGGCGACGGGGATTCGCCCCACTGCCACCGGTATGCTGAATGAACGTGCTGTCCTCACCAAGAGATCCATCTTCGGAAATCGGGAACGTCACGCAACTGCCACCCGTGTAATTGGCAACTCCGACGCAGCGGCCAGTGGGGTCAACAGAAACATGGCAAGCCGCGCCACCACCTGTCGAGCGTTCATTTAGTTTCTTTAGCGTTCCGTCCGCTTTAATCTGGAACGCCATGACGCCAATCGTGTCGTTCCCCGATACTTCACTGACCGCATACAACAGCGGGCGATCCGGATGGAGGGCCACAAAGGATGGATTTTCGGCCTTGGCTGCTAGGATGGGAGTCGACAGTGCACCCGTTGTTGTGTCCAAACGGGAAACGTAGATACCCTGACTGCTGCCTCGTGTGTAGGTTCCCAAGTAAACCAGCGTCTCTGCATGGGCGGTTAGCCAGGAAGGCGACATCAAAGCAAGAACCAGAAAAAACGACAGCACGGTTGATCGCATCGAATTCTACTCCCAGAAAGACATTTCAAACGCGACTATCATGCACCGTTGAAAATGGGCTGTCCACTAAGCAGCTGGAAACAGTCGCCAATCCAACCTTTCTCGCCGCCACTGAGTGAACGATCATGCAAAAAGGATTCTGTCTTTGGCTCACCGGATTGATCACGGTCGTGCTGTGTGTCGAGATGGCTTCCGCGGAATCATTCGATTTCGAGATCGTGATTCGGAGTGGCCGTGTCATTGATGGCTCTGGTGCTCCTTGGTACTCGGCGGACGTTGGAATCGTCGATGGCAAGATTGCCGCGATTGGAGCGATCGAAGCCGCACGTGGTCGAACCGTGATCGAAGCGGAAGGGATGATTGTCGCGCCAGGGTTCATCGACATGATGGGCCAGTCAGCGACTCCAATGATGGAAGATCCGAAGACAGCGATCAATTTGTTGACGCAAGGGATCACCACGATCAACGCCGGTGAAGGTGGTTCCGCGGCGCCGCTAGGATCGATCGAAGGTAAGCGACTCGGATACACGACGATGGCAGAGTATTTCACACTGCTTGAATCGAGTGGTTTGCCTGTCAACGTGACTCAAACGATTGGTCACACGCAGGTTCGCCGGATCGTATTGGGTGATGTAGATCGTCGACCGTCCGACGAAGAGATGGCGGCGATGCGTGCGTTGGTCGCCGAAGCGATGAACGCCGGCGCGATCGGTGTTTCCACTGCCCTGATTTATCCGCCGGCCGTCTACGCGCAAACCAAGGAAATCGGGGAATTGGCGGCGGAGGCTGGTAACTATGGCGGACGCTATTACACGCACATGCGAAACGAAGGCGATCAACTATTGGATGCCATTGATGAAGCACTCGATATCGGTCGCTATGGCAAAACGCCCGTCCATATTTTTCATCTCAAGGCGGCCGGGCAGCAGAACTGGGGCAAGATGGAATCGGCGATTGCCAAGATCAAGCAAGCACGGCGTGATGGCATGCAGGTCACCGCGGATATCTATCCCTACATCAACAACGGCTTAGGCATCGCAGCACTCATTCATCCGCGACATTTTGGCGATGGCTTCAGTGCTTTGATCGATCGCTTGCAAGATGCAGGACTGAGAGAAGAGATTCGTAAGGAGATGGAATCTACGACAGGTTGGGAGAATTGGTATCGCCATGCGGGAAGCGATTGGAGGCGGATCATTGTTGGGCAATCCAACGTGACGCGTTACAAGCAATGGGATGGCAGTTCCGTTCAAGCGATTGCCGATGCGACAAACGAAGATCCGTGGGACACTTTTTTTGAGCTCGTTCGTCACGGAGCTTTCGCGCTACCGCAAACAATGTCCGATGCAAATAAAATCCTTGCCATGCAGCAGGAGTTTGTCTCTTTCTGCACCGATGTCGGGCCAGCAGGTGGCAGCCGTTCGGCATCGCATCCGCGAGCGTTTGGGTCATTTCCACGATTGTTATCGCGGTACATTCGCGAACTCGGCGCGATCTCATTACCACGTGCCATCTCGCAAGCCTCCGCTGCAGCTGCCAACAATGTGTTCGCCTATGACCGGGGGCGCATTGCGATTGGAATGGCCGCAGATGTGATCGTCTTTGACGATCAAGCGGTGGCCGATCGAGCTGATTTCAAAAATCCACGCGCTGTCTCGGTCGGAATCGAACATGTCATCGTGAACGGGCAACTCGTGTTACATCGCGGGAAGCAAACCGATGCATTGCCGGGTCGAGTCTTGCGTGGTCCAAGGTACGATACGGAATCAGCAGCTTGGAATGTGGCATCGGACGACGGTGACGCTGACTCGACCGCGTTTGATCAGCACATGGTCGAGTTCATGAAGGAGCATCGTGTGCCCGGTGTCTCTGTCGCCGTGACCGACGGTAGCAAAATTGTCTTTGCACGTGGCTATGGATACGCGGATTGCGCAACGAGTGATCCCGTTGATCGCGACAGTCTGTTCCGAATCGCAAGTATTTCCAAGCCAATCACTGCGGTTGCCATCTTGCAACTAGTTGAAAGAGGGAAGTTAAAACTGAACGATCGTGTTTTCGAACGGCTCGATTTTGGAAAACAGATCCAGGACGCTGGAGATGCTTTTGATCCGCGACTCAACGACATCACGATTGAACATCTGTTGCAACATCGTGGAGGCTGGGATCGAGGAAAGTCTTTTGACGCCATGTTTCAATCCGTTCGTTTCGCGGAACAAGTCGGCGAGAAGCCTCCAGCCAGCCCATCGGCGGTCATCCGAGCCATGTTGACGCAACCTTTGGATTTTGATCCTGGTGAACGATACGCGTATTCCAATTTTGGATACTGCTTACTTGGCCGAGTCATTGAGTTGATTTCCGAACAACCTTATGAGGACTACGTCAAAGAACAAGTGTTGGCTCCGATCGGCGTGACTTCGATGCGTCTAGGAGCGACCCGGTTAGCAGGTCGCGCGCCGGATGAAGTTCGTTACTATCATCCACAGCCATCACAATCCGTTTTTGAGAGTGACCTCGGGGAATCGGTAGCACGACCCTACGGAGCTTGGAACTTGGAGGCAATGGATGCACATGGCGGGTGGATCGCATCGGCATCTGATCTAGCAAGGTTTGCTGCGGCGTTTGATGACCCTGAAAACTCGCCGCTGTTGTCAGCCGACAGCATCCGCCGCATGCATGCTCGCCCGGACGGAGCCGCAGGGTATGACGATGATGGCAGACCGAAGGATGTCTACTATTCGCTCGGTTGGATGAATCGCGTGAAGGGAAACGGGCGTTTGAACCATTGGCATACTGGCTCGCTACCTGGAACGGCAACGATTCTGATTCGGAGGCACGACGGTAAAAACATGGTTGCCTTAATGAACTGCCGAGTGAGTCCATCATCGAGTCATCTCGGCCGATCCATCGATCAGCTTCTACACCGAGCCACAGATGCTTTACTCCAATAGGTCGGATCCCTAGCTTCTTTAAAGTCGCCGATCGCCCCGCCGATAAAGTCGCCGATCGCTCCGCCGATCGTAGCGTTCATCGGTTATGACGCGGGGCGGAAGCAGAGCGTGACGTGTGGCCTCTTCCACTACGAGAGCAGCGCATGCTCAGCGGATATTCGTCATGCGGAGCATGATCTACTCGTGCATCCATCGATCGATGTCACGTATTGACCTTCAAAAAGGAATGGCAAACGCGGATTGTGGCACCCCGTTGGAGTGCGTTTACGCGGTAACGAACACAGCTCGGGGTGCGCTGCGCGACCCCGAGCTTTCTTTCAGTACCGCTTCGCGGTACTGAAAGAGCTATCAAGCGTCTCGATCGTACTCGTACTCAGCGCAGCGGTACTCGTATTCGCCAGGGAAAGATGCAAACCAATCGATGACATTTACTGCTAGACGTACTACTACGTTCAATTTAATCGTCATGCGGAGCATGACCTACTTTCATCTTATTCGTCATGCGGAGCATGACGTACTTTCATATTGCGCACGATTACGGTCGGTACGTTCTCCATGTTGGTTTCTTGCTTGCGGGTTCGCCTTGGGTTTGTGGCAACAGCCAGTGCAGGCCGTCGAGGTTGTCTCGTAATCGCAACTCCACATCATCTTGCGTGTGACCAATGATACCGACCGGTCCCGTGTAACCCGAAGCGATGACGGTTTGCAGCAAGTCGACGTCTTGTTCGCCCTCTCCCAACGGAAGGATCTTCTTCCCTCGTTCATCTCCTTTGTGAGTCATTCCGTTTAGGTTGATGCACAAGAGATAGGGTTTCATCTGTTGGATCACGGCTCCAAGCCGATCAACATGCGAATGACCATGATGAAAGTTGTAAACGATGCCGACGTGATCACCTTCATGGTGTTCGCGTAAATATTCACAGACCGCGACCATATTTTCAGGCTCACCACTCCATCCACCGTGGTTGTAGATTCCCAAACGCAACCCAAGGTTCTTTGTCTTCTTCACCGTCGATAAAAGTTGTTCGGCCGCCCGCCGTACTTTGTCAGTCTGGGTTGCGCCTTCCGGTTGAGGAAGCATCATCCAGATTTGTGGGTGAAGGTCATACTTTTGAAACAGTGCGAACGCTTTGTCGTGCCTTCCCCAGAACGCGAAGTACTCAATTCCATGTTTTTGGTATTGAGTGATCTCTTCTTCGAAAGAGTCAATGTGCTTGGCTCGCCAGTCATACGCGACTCTCTTCAATCCCAACCGGTCGAGCATTTCAGCACGCTCTGCCGGAGAGCGATCCTTGGAATCGAACGGAACGATGCACCAGGCAACGAGCTGTTCGTCGGTGAAGTTCTTCGGAGGATCGGCCGTGGCAGCAGAGACGAACGCGGCAAACGTAACGATGAGCAGCGGGTAACGCATAGCAATTTTGCTGGAGAGAGGATCGGCGGGCAAGCAATTCGCTGCTGGAACCAAACGTCAGCCGAACGGGAAGGCATCGCTGTCACGCACGACGAAATTCTAAAGTGTGTCGAAATGTAACAAGCTTGTTTTGTGAGATCCGCGCGCTCGTCTGCTAAGTCTTTACGTGAACCCAGACGCACGTGCTTGTCGCATTCCTAAACTGAGTCAATGTGCGGCACAAAGTCGCTCATCGCTTAACCCCAGCCCCCAGATTTTACCCAAAATCATGATGCTCACCCGATCCATCCAAATAGCAAGCTGTCTTCTGGTTTCGTCCGTCGCGGCCGTGACATGGGCGGCAGAGCCCAACTCCGCTTGGCCTCAATTTCGCGGGCCGGAGGGGAACGGGATGGTTGCTCAGCCGCATCCGCTGAAATGGGACAAGAGCACACTGGCCTGGTCCACGACCATCCCAGGCGGCGGATGGTCGTCTCCAGTGGTCGCTGGGACTCGAGTGTTTCTCACCAGCGCCGTGGCGGCCGATGGTTCGAAGCCGGTTGGATGGGGGCAGGGCGTGCAGTCGATGGGTTCTTTTTTCCGATCGAAGCCCCCGACGAAGCCGATGAGTTTTCAGGTGCACTGCGTGGATCTTGAGAGCGGAGATCTGCTGTGGAGTAAAGAAGTTGTTTCGCGCAAGCCAGCTCACAAAATCCATCCATCGAATTCTTACGCGACCGAGTCTCCAATCACTGACGGCAAAAATGTCTACGCGTACTTTGCCTCGATCGGCGCTGTTTGCGCGATGGACGCGGAAGGCAAAATCTTGTGGCAAAAAGAAGTCGGTGAATTCCCAACTGCGAATGACTTCGGCACGGGCAGCTCACTGGCCATGTTGGACGGCCGGTTGTTCATTCAATGCGATAATGAAAAGGAATCATTCGTTTGCGCTTTGAGCGCGGATAAAGGGGAAGAGATCTGGCGAGTTTCGCGCGAGAGTCGCACGAGTTGGAGCTCACCGATCGTGTGGACTAATAAGCAACGTTCCGAATTGGTGCTTTGCGGTTCGGGCTTTGTCACGTCGTACGATCCAGAAACCGGAAATGTGAACTGGAATCTGTCGGGACTTGGTAGTGCGTTTAGTGCATCTCCCACATCGGATTCGGAACGCATTTACTTCGGCAACAGTGCCCGAACCAGCCGTGGTCCGTTGGTCGCGGTCAATGCTGGTGCTGAGGGTGAACTTGATCTTGATACGATCAACGAAAAGGGGGTCGCCTGGGTGCAAGATTCCGCTGGACCGGGTATGGCTTCGCCCGTCGCCGTTGCCGGGCACGTCTACGTTCTCAGTCGGGGCATTCTGGCCTGCCATGACGCCGAGACGGGCGAGAGAGTTTATCGGGAGAGGCTGCCAAACGCTTCCAGCGTCACCGCTTCATTGTGGGCGATGGGAGACAAAGTGTTTGCGCTGAACGAGTCTGGTGAGACGACGGTCGTGAAAGCGGGTGGCGAATTCGAATTGATCGGATCCAACCAATTGGACGGACTCTTCTGGTCAACACCTTCAGCCGCCAATGAGTCACTGTTAATCCGAGACGCAGCAGATCTCCATTGCGTCCGCAATTGAGTGATTGACGTCTCTCCAATGTAACCCCGCCACCGACGCCCCCCGATCGCGTCGAGTCGGCGGGGTTGCAAGTGTTGGGCGACGGTTTTGGTGCCAGCGACGTGCGGCATAGCTCGTCATGCGGAGCATGACCTACAATCAGTGTTAGCCATTCGCTAACACTGTCGTAGGAATCACCATGAGAAACTGCATCTATCTTGCCTGCCTGATTTTGGCGTGGCTGCCAACCAACGTGTTGGGTGACGAAAAGACCAACGTGATTTTGATCATGGCGGACGATATCGGCTACGAGTGTTATCAGTCTTACGGCGGAACGTCGTATCAAACTCCCGTGCTGAACACACTTGCCAAGAAGGGCATGCAATTCCGCCACGCGTATTCAAACCCGCTTTGCACACCGACACGGGTGAAGATCATGACCGGTTTGAGCAACGTGCGCAATTACGCATCGTTCTCGGTCTTGCGCAAGAAAGAACGAACGATTGGCCACATGATGCAAGACGCCGGATACAAAACGGTGATCGCTGGCAAATGGCAACTTCTCGGAGCCGAACACTACAAAGACAACATTCGCGGTAAAGGTTCGCATCCAGAACAGATGGGATTCGATCGCCATTGCCTGTGGCAAGTCGAACGGCTTGGAAGTCGCTTTTGGGAGCCGACCGTTACGATCGACGGCGCAGTGAAGAAGTTCGGTAAAGAGGTCTACGGTCCAGACGTTTACAACCAGTTTTTGCTCGACCGCATGGAAGAATATGCCGATCAGCCGTTTTTCTTCTATTACCCGATGGCTCTCGTGCATTCACCGTTTGTGCCAACGCCCGACAGCGCCGATCGGCAAAACAAAGACAAGCAGCAGAACTTCGCTGACATGGTTGCCTACATGGACAAACTGGTCGGTAAGCTGGTCGATAAGACGGAGGAATTAGGGATCGCCGATCGTACGCTCATTCTAGTTACCGGAGATAACGGCACGCACAAGGCGATCAAGTCTCAGATGGGTGATCGCGTCATACCCGGAGGTAAAGGAAGTCCGACCGACGGTGGCACGCACGTCGGTTTATTTGCGTATCAACCTGGAACCGTTCCCGCGGGAACGATTTGTGATGATCTTGTTGAGTTTTCTGATTTCGCGCCAACGATTGCGGAAGCGACGGGCGTTAAGCCTTTGACACCGACGGACGGTCAAAGCTTCCTGCCACAATTGCACGGAGAATCGGGGACGCCACGCGAGAGCATCTTTGTCTATTACTGGCCGCGCCCGGAGAGGGGACAGCCGTTACGTTTTGTCCGCAATAAGCGTTGGAAACTATACGGCGACGGAAATCTGTTCGATGTGCAAAACGACATTGAAGAGAAGTCGCCCATTGCTGCCGAGAAGCGGCAGTCGATCCGGAAACAGCTGCAAGCCGCTATGGATCGAATGCCCGCTGAAGGCCAATCGCTATTTCAATTCGAGTAACGCGTTGGTTTTGCCACCGAGGTCACAATGGCAGAAAGGAAACCCGAAGCGTGAGCGAGTCGCATTGCACTCATCCCTCGCATTGCACGGATTCCTCGTTGATGCGTCGGATGAGCGTTTTACAAAGCGTGAGTTGAGTCTTGCTACGCGAGCCGTCGGCTAGTCGTCGGATGCTTCGGAATCATCAGGTTCTTCGGATGCGTCAGGTTCTTCGGATGCGTCAAGGATGACTTCGCGTTTCGCTAGATCGTAAATCGAGCCTGCGGGCAGTGCCGTGTAATCAGGTTGCCCTTCTTCGACGGGGATTTCACGGTTGTAAAAGAACACTCGGCCTCGTCCGACGACTTTCGCTTGCGATTCCTGAACTTCGATGGCTGTCGCTTCATCCAGTCCGATTCCGAGCAGTTGCGGGTGACGCTTCATGAGCTGCGTCATGTCCTTCTGGCGTCCACGTTGCGAGAAGTGTTGGTCGATGGCGACGCCGCTGATGAATCCAAGTCCTCCCCGTTCGTATCCGGGCGCCATGATCCTCGTGTTGCCGATCGGTGTCGCGCGTGCAAGATAACGTGCTTGGATCGAAGCGCCTGCCGAGGATCCACCGATCACTCCACCACGTGTGACGACTTCTTTCATCAGTTTGTGCGCCGTCGTTCCGTAGTAGGAGTCCGCAAAGTTCCATTGACGTCCGCCACCAAACCAGATTCCTGTTGCGTCTCGTAGAGGTTCCAAAAACGCGTCGTCCTTATTGGCTAGTTTGCGATCTTTTGTGTGAATGAATGTCGCATTACGAACACCCATCGCTTGCCACTGTTGAACTGTTCTCTGACGTTCGCCGACACTTTCCGATTCGCTGCAGGGGACGTAGACCAGTTTGGCGTTTTCGGGTCCGCCTGCCAGTTCGACAAACCGATCCATTAGGCCGCGCGGCATGCCACCGCCACCGACAATCAGCAGCGCTCCTTCTTTCACGAAGGGTTTGCGTGGTTCTGCGGGCGGGAATGGATCCATCGTGCGATCGATCGCATCGCGACGCCATTCCGTGAGGTCGACAAGCGAATCCCAAGGAGCTTGTGCGCGGGACCTGCGTTCGGTAATCGATTCCTGTCTTGGTTCTAGTTCGTTCGTCGGCGGTAAAGCAAATGAAGTCTGTTGTCCAAAACAAAATATCTTTCGCCCAGAAAGAACGAGCATGGTAGAAGGTGCGATAGAAACATCGACCACGGGCGCGTGATCGGACAGGCGTTGAAATAGATTTATGTCGATCGGCGGACGCCCGGAATCGCAACTGAGGATACAGTCTGGCAGCAGATTCATCCCCACGATCACCGCGTCGTCAACATCCCCGTCTATATCAGCCTCACTCCGATCCGATGGAAAATAGCACTTCCCCAAACACGTCGCCCATGATGAGTCGGCAATCAAGATGCCTCCACGATCAATGAACTGTGAGAACTGAGCGCCTAATTCCTTGAGCGTCTCTGTTTGTCCGGCGATTCTGCCGATCGACACAACGTCCGCGGATTCCAATGCGGCGGAAAGGATGGCTACCGAAGGCCTATCAGACTGGATGACTGTCAGACTTCCTTCACCGGACACTCCCTCTCGCAACTCAGAGAGCAGCAGCCTGCTCTCTGACTCTACGTCGGATGGGAGTGATTCAAACGCGATGATCTTTTTGTTCGCGGTGGAACGCCGAAGGTACGATCGAGCTGAATCGAAGTCTTGCAAGCCATGATTGATCATGATCTGGCCGTTGATTTTCAGATCTTCGGGCCATGCTTCATAGGGCTCGTCGAATTCCTGCGCCACAACACTATGGACAAAGAGGAGCAAGAGTCCAAAGCCAATAGGAAGTCGGTTCATGAAATGCATCAAGATTCTTAAAACATGAGGAAACGACCAACCCGAATCATCGCAAGATGACTTGATGCGGTGTTTGGTCAAACGCAGCTGAATGTTTGTACGCAGGGGCCGGTCACTAAGCCAACAGTCCCTTCACCACTTCCCCATGGACGTCCGTCAATCGGAAATCGCGTCCCTGGAATCGGTAGGTCAAACGCTCGTGATCGAGTCCGAGCAGATGCAGGATGGTGGCGTGCAGGTCGTGAACGTGGACGGGATTTTCGACCGCACCGAAACCAAACTCGTCGGTCTTGCCGTATACCTGGCCGGGTTTGATGCCGCCTCCGGCAAGCCACATCGTGAACGCGTCAATGTGATGATTTCGCCCGGTAAACTGACGGACTTCGCCCATCGGAGTCCTTCCAAACTCGCCACCCCAAATGACAATCGTGTCTTCCAGCATGCCACGTTGTTTTAGGTCGCGTACCAATGCGGCACCGGGGCGATCGATGTCCGTACACTTTTGCGGAAAGTGTTTTTCGAGCGTTTCGGTGGGGCCGCCGTGATGGTCCCAGTTCGTATCGTAAAGCTGCACAAAACGGACGCCCCGTTCAACCAACCGGCGGGCAAGCAGGCAGTTTCTTGCGAAGGTCGATTCCTGTGGATCCTTGATTCCATAGAGATCCAACGTGTCTTGGCTCTCGTCACGAATGTCCATCAGTTCGGGAGCGCTCGACTGCATTCGGTAAGCCATCTCGTACGCGTTGATTCGCGTTGAGATTTCTTCGTCACCTGTTTCGACCAGTCGCTTGAGGTTGAGCTGTGCAACCGTATCAATCAGTTGTCGCTGTTGGCGAGCTGAGATCGACTCGGGCGTTGAGAGGTTGAGGATCGGATCACCTTGGTTTCGCAGTGGTACACCTTGATAGGTACTCGGTAAAAAACCGCTTCCCCAAAGCACGGCTCCACCACGTGGACCGCGTGGACCACTTTGCAAAACCACGAACCCAGGCAGGTCATCGCATTCGCTGCCTATCCCGTACGTGACCCACGATCCCATACTGGGGCGGCCAAATTGCCCGGAGCCCGTGTTCATGAACAACTTGGCGGGCGCATGATTGAATAGCTCCGCTTTACACGTTTTGACGATACTGATTTCGTCGACAATTTTGGCCGTCCAAGGAAGCAGGTCGCATACCCATGCCCCGCTCTCGCCATGTTGCTCGAATGATCGCTTCGCAGCAAGAAGATTACTGCGATGGCTGCTGTTCATGAAAGCGAATCGCTTGCCTTCGACGAAACTATCCGGAATCGGCTTGCCATTCAGTTTGGTTAGATCCGGTTTGTTCTCGAACATCTCCAGTTGTGATGGTCCGCCGGCCATGAACAGGAAGATGACGTTCTTCGCTTTTGCAGGATAGTGCGTCGGTTTCGGTGCCAACGGATTGCCGACGCCTTGCGAATCACCGCGGCATTCCTTGGACAACAGACTCGATAACGCTGTCGCACCCAAGCCAACCGAACATTGGCTGAAAAAATGCCGACGTGTTTGTTCACGTAGTGGATTGAAAGAATTCATCTTCGTTATTCGCGGGTGATTGTTTCATCCAAATTAAGAAGCACTCGAGCTACCGTGAGCGAATCCAGTCCGGACAGAAGTTTCAGTTCCGATTCGTCCGGTTCACGGCTCGTGCATCGTCGAAACGCGGTTTCGATTCCCTGCTCATCAATGATTCGCTGCAGCGACTGAGCGAACTCGATAAAGGCGGAATCGTTCATCAACGTCAGCGACTGTAGCGGTGTATTGCTGCGGTTACGTCGTGTGCAACTCGCAAATCCGTCTGGAGCATCAAAGACGCTCAACGATGGAGGTGGCGTCGCGCGATAGATGAATGTGTAGAGTCCTCGCCGATAACGGTCCTCGCCCGTGCTTGCCCGCCAAGATCGACGAACTTGCCCCTGGCTCATGACTGCGTCAGGGATGGGTGGATAGACGGGCGGGCCACCGATGCGAGTTGAGTACTGACCGCTGGCAATCAAAGCAACATCTCGAACCAATTCGGCATCCAATCGCAATCGCTGCTGTCGTCCCAAAAGGTAATTGTTTGGATCGACTTCGTTCAACTCATCCCGCCGCTTGGAGCTTTGCCGATACGTTTTGGAGGTGACGATCAAGCGATGGATCGACTTGATGCTCCAATCGCGTTCCACGAATCGGATTGCCAACCAGTCGAGTAGGTCCGGATGGGATGGGAGCGATCCGAGCAGTCCGAAATCGTTGTCCGTTTCGACAAGTCCGCGACCAAAATACTGCTGCCAAATACGATTGACGATGACACGTGATGTCAGTGGGTTGTCGCGGCTAATCAACCACTCGGCCAAGTCCAGGCGATTCGCGCGATCGGAAGCGGACGAAAGCGAATGCAACACTTCTGGTGTGCCCGGAGTGACCGCTTGTGCCGGTCGCGTGAAGTCGCCTTTGACGAGAAGGTTCGTCGTTCGAGGCGTGCTGCGTTCTCTCAAAACCATGGTGGTTGGAGCACTGTTCAGCAGCCGATTCGCTTGATCGTACGTTGTTTTCCAGTCCGTCAGCTCAGGATGAGTCTCCCGGCCCCACGCCATCGCGAGAGCCAACTTGTGATCGAAGTTGCGTTTCTCTGGTTTGACACCGATGGCTTTGATCGCGTCACCAGGGAGCTTTTTCTTTGACGCGTCATCCAACGTCGATAGCCAAGCATCAATCTCGTCTGCGTGCTTCTGGAAGAAGCTCGTCAATTCATCCTGAGAGTTTTTCTTGCGATCCGTGTTGGCGGCAATATCGAGATCAGGGTCGTAAACCTTGATTGATGGTTCGTCTTGATCGTTGAAGAACGCAAACAGCTGGTAAAACTCTTCCTGTTTGATTGGATCAAATTTGTGGTCGTGGCATTGGGCACACCCGATCGTCAGCCCCATCCAAACCGTACCCGTCGTCGCAACTCGATCGAATACGCTATCGACCCGGTACTGCTCGCGATCGATACCACCTTCTTGATTGATTTGTGTGTTGCGATGAAAACCAGTCGCGATCTGTTGATTGATCGTCGCGTCAGGCAGTAAGTCACCAGCGAGTTGTTCGATGGTGAATTGATCGAATGGCATATCCTGATTCAGGGCGTCAACGACCCATTCACGGTATTTCCAGATCGAACGCGGTGAATCGATCGAGTAGCCATTGCTGTCCGCATACCGAGCTTGATCGAGCCACCATCGCGCCCAGCGTTCCCCGTAATGCGGGCTGCTTAGCAGTTGATCGATCAGAGCTTCGTAGGCTCGATCTGGATCAACGTTTGAATCGGCAACAAATCGGTCAATCTCCTCAGGCGTCGGTGGCAAACCGATCAAGTCCAAGCTGACGCGTCGAATCAGCGTTTCGGGATTCGCCTCCGCGGAGAGTGTGAGTCCTTCATTTTCCAATCGAGCGGCGATAAAACGATCGACCGGATGCTTCAAGGTGGAGATATCCGGGGGCGTCGTCTTGCGTGGTGGATCGAACGACCAATGCTGTTCGTATTTCGCGCCCTGCCGGATCCACTCCTTGAGTGTCTCAATCTGCTCTGGCGTGAGCGGTTCTTTTTCCGAGTCATGCGGCGGCATCCGATCATCGGGATCGGTCGATAAGATGCGGGCAATCACTTCGCTGGCTTCCGGCTTACCAGGAACGATGGCCTCGTATTCCTGAGCACCGTCTTCTGTATCCAGCCGTAAGCCCGCTTCACGCGCTGCCTCATCAAAACCGTGACAAGCGAAGCAGTTCTCAGCCAGGATTGGGAGAACATCTTCATTGAACCGGAGTTCATCGCCACGCGTTTTTTTCTCGATGCCTAGCACCACCGAGAGGGAAAAAAACACGATCAGGGTAGGACGTACCATTCGCTCGTCATCCGGGGGGCTGTTGGAAGGTCCCAGTATAGCGTGGACGACATAAAACGCGGCACGGAAGCTTCTATTCTGCACGCAATCGTGCTTAGCGCTCGTCATCGCGGGCCTGGGCTCTTTGCACCGGTCGGCCGGTCACATGATTTCGAAATCCCTTGGACGGGATGGTTGCGAGGGCATTCGATTACGAGCACCGCTTCGCTAAGCACGAGCACGATTGGGTGGGAAGCAGTCTTGGCCTTGATAAACGTTACAAACGGATACCGTCTCAGGCGAAGCTTCGAGTGAAAACCAAACCTGCGAGTATTAAGATATCGATTCCCTTAGGCAGCTTTGCACAGCGAGTCATTTCATATGCAGCATGTCGTTTTCCGTATTACTTCACTGGTGCTTTCGCTTGGCCTCGTTTCGGTTTGTTTGGGAGGCTCGAATGTCGAGCGACCGAACCTTGTCGTCATCTTCATCGATGATATGGGATTCGCGGATCCCGGTTGCTTTGGCAATCCACTGATTAAAACGCCGCACATCGATCGCCTTGCCGCTGAAGGCATTCGGTTGACGAACTTCTATGTCAACTCGCCGATCTGTTCTGCCTCGCGCGTCGCGCTGACAACCGGTCAATACCAGGGTCGGTGGAAGATACACTCGTTCCTTAACACGCGTGCTGGAAACGCCAATCGTGGCATGGCAGATTTTCTTGACTCTTCCGCGCCAACCACGGCAAAGAAATTGAAAGCTGCCGGCTACTCGACGGCTCACTTTGGTAAGTGGCATATGGGCGGTGGGCGTGACGTGGATGATGCTCCTTTGCCGCAAGCATATGGCTTTGACGAATCTCTCGTGTCCTTTGAAGGCTTGGGGGATCGAATCATTTCGAATCCCAAGGGCGTCGAGCGAGCGAAAGCACTCGGGCATGGAAACATCATTCCGTGTGATCGCTGGGAGCGAATGCAAATTCAAACAGATTGCACGATCGATTTTATTCAGCGGCATCGGGAAGAGCCGTTTTACGTTCGACTCTTCCCGAACGATGTGCACGATGCTCATGTGCCGCGTCCCGGAAGTGCTGACAAGTTTCGCGGTGTCTCGGATGATCCTTACGTTCGTGATTTCCTGGCCGTGCTCGAAGAGATGGACAAGCAAATCGGTCGCGTCGTCGCGGCGATTGATGAGTTGAACCTCGAAAAGAAAACGTTAATCGTCCTTACAAGCGACAACGGGCCTACCGACTGGCCAAGGAAATACCTCACGGGTCCGCCGGCTGGTTTTACCGGACCTTATCGTGGAAGGAAGTGGTCACTATTCGAAGGCGGTATCCGTATGCCTTTTGTCGCCCGTTGGACGGGTACGATTCCGGCCGGCATGGAAGACGCTCAAAGTGTTGTTGCCGCCATCGATCTCTCTCCGACGCTCTGCCGATTTGCAGGAGTTTCCGTCGAACAAGATCTTGACGGTGTGGACTTTGGCGATGTTCTGCGAGGCGAGTCGACCCGTCGACCGAAGCCCGTTTTCTGGCAGTACGGACATCCCCACGCCATTTTAAAAGGTGGTAAGCCGGAACATCAAAGTCCTACGTTCGCGGTGCGTGATGGTCGCTGGAAGTTTCTCGTCAATCCTGATGGCAGCGAGGCCCAGCTCTACGACCTAGAAGCGGATGAAGGCGAGAAGACGAACCTGCTTGCGAAGCATCCAAAGCGTGCGGCTACCATGGCCACCGAACTTTCGTCATGGTGTAACGAATTGGGGTTTTCTTTCGACCACGACGCTCCCCTCAAGGAGCCCCTTCCGACGATCGCGATTCTCTCGAGCAATCAACTTCTACGTTTTGTGAACTATGGAGTTGAGGGTGATACAGATTCGCTTCACTTGGATGGCGAGTCATACCTGGATCTGCCTTCGTTTCGAGTGCCGAGAGTGGCAGGTGGCCGCTCACTTCAAATCAAAGGGACCCTTCGTCCAAGTGCTTCATCGGGTGTTGTCTTTGCTCATGGTGATCGGCAATCCGGGTACAGCGTTTACTTGGATAACGGTCATCTTTGCTTTGCGACATGTGTCAATGGAAATCGGAATGTCATCATGTCACCGGATGCAATCGCTACTACCGCCAGTTTCGAAGCAAACTGGAATTCAAACGGAGACGTGTTTCTCAAGGTGAATGGAAAACTCGCAGGTAAGACTCAACCCGGAATCCTACTTGGCGAACCGAATGACTCAATTCAGATCGGTGCTGATCTTGTTGAATCAGTCGGGAAATACACGGGCCCGAATTACTTTCGCGGCACGATAGAGAATCTCACTTTTCGGTATCCGAACGGAACCTAACAAAAGCACATCGCGAAACTCTTTGTGGATTGGGTTGAATCTCAATGCGCAACGAAACGAGGGAAAGGCAAACACTTGAACTGATGATGCGAACCAATCAACACATTTTCCGTTTCGTCGTCGCTACGGCCTGTCTCCTTTTGCTCTCCGCAGCGGCAGTTGCTGGGGCTCCTGAAAAACCCGACGCATGGATGTGCACGCCAGGCGAGCTTTTATTCTCTGAAAATTTCGATCCTGAGACGGTCTCGGATCGCTGGGGTTTTAAAGCCGACTTCGCTTTGCGTGAGGGAGCTTTGTTGCGCACGAGCGTCGACCCAAATGAAACCAAACGCGTGTTCCTCAAAGATGCGTCTTTCCGAAACGCGATCATTCAGTTTGACTTCAAGCTGTCGGGTCAGACAACCGATCTTCGGCTCGTGACGGGTGGCGACGGCATATACAACAGCATCACACAGATTCGTCCCGGTCACTTTCAAGTCAACACACCCGTCGATCACAAAGCTGGGATCGTGCCGGCTCACCTGGGTGAGTGTTCACGCGAGAGCAGCCGGGACCGATGGCAAACGATGACCGTCGAATACTGGAACGACGAAATGGTGGCTCACTTGAGCACGTCGGAGTTTGTTCTTGGACAGCATCCGATCATCGACCGTACCCGCGGTTACTTCGCCTTCCAGTTTGATCTACCGGGTGCATCCATTGACAACATCCGTATTTGGACAGCTGACGGTCAGCGCGAAAGTTGGTTCAAGACTCGAAAAGCTTTGACGAAGGATCAGGCAAATCGATCTCCGGTCATTCGAGATCCTGATGCTCGATATAGGTACGAGTACACCAACCTAAAGTCTCGACTGACGCTTCATGATCCGGTCTATCGCGAATTGGTGGCCAAACACAAAAAACTCACGGCCGCTCTGCACGCAGGTTACCCGGATGCCTTCGTCACCCACAAACAACTCAGTAAGAGAATAACGAAGAACAGACTTCATCTCAGAAACACAACCCCTGAATTTAAGTCGCTGGAGTCCGCCGTTAACAAGGCACGCCGCGCTGAAGATGAATACGCGGCTGCTACGAAACCAGAACTCGCTAAACTCAAAGCAGACGGCGTCGTTAGACAGCTTTACGTGTCGGAACTTGGACAGGTCCGCGCCCAACTAGAAGCAGCCGGTGATAGACAGCTCGCTTCGCTTGTCGCTGAGACGGCACGGCGACAAGCCGCGCTCGAAGCTCGATTTCCCGTAGCTTTCGAAAGTGTTGAGGCTGCCGTCGAAAAGCGGCAGGCGATCCGTAATTCGCTCAACGACAATGCTGAGTTCCAGGCCCGCAACCGCGGTGTCGTCGAAGCTTATCGGGCCATCAAGGATTACGAGCTACAAGCCGATCCCGAGATGGCGAGTCTTGCAGCCAAATCAAAGACTTACATCGAATCACTTAAAACATCCGAAGCAGAAAGATCTCATCCGTGATCCAACGATTGCTAAACGGCCGGTCTCTTGATCGGACTGAAAACGAGAATGGGATGAGGCGTTATTCGCCGATGGTTGGTCGTACGTCACGATGGTTCACGCTAATCGTATTGGGATTTGCGTGTAGCCGTGTTTGTAGTGCTGGCGAACTATTTGATCTGGACGCTATACGCGATCCGCAAACGCTCAACATCAACATTCTCCAAGATTGGCATGTCGTGATGGGGCCGGTCAAAACACGTCAAAAACTCGTGTCGATCAATGTCGGCGAACTATGGCCTGGCCAAGAGTTTCGGGTACCTGTTCGCATGGTGGTTCCAGCTGAGAGTCCGGCGACTGGTTTTCATTTAACGGGAGCAAGCACTCCGTCACGCTTGAAGCAGGACCTCAATCCAAATGCCTTGGAGCGTGAGTTACTTCGCGGCGGAGTCGGTCTTGTAATGACCGTCGTTCAAGAACCTGGAACGTACGGTGAATCGGTTCTCGCTCGGGCCGCGGAACAACGATTCGCTGAAACCTTAAATCCACGTTACAAGATTCAATACTGGGCTTGGCCTGCCACTTTGATGCGAGCGATCACGACGGCGTTCGCGGAGAAGGATCACTTTACACCTGGAAACGTTGCCGCGAGTGGCGGATCAAAAAACGGAGCATCGCCGTCGATGGCTATCCTCCATGATGAACGCATGACCGCCGTTCATGCGTCGGTTTCACCCATTTGGGATTCGCCCCTGCGACTCTGCGATCGCGCAGCATGGGATGAATTGGAATCCCAGCCAGGTCGGCGCGGAGGATTCTCGGGAGGTCACTTTGGTCCCAACTTCAACCGCGCTGTGTTGGCACAAGGGCACACTTGGGATGACTTAAAGCAATTCACACGCGATATCTCTGACGATGTGTTCGTTTCGCGAAACAAGAAACAGCTGCGGCAACGCGGAGTCGAGATGCTCTTTCATCCAGGCACCCATGACATGGTCGCCTTCGACATGGCCTGGGGTGGAACTCATCACACAGATATCCCGATCTACCTTGGAGCCAACACGGGGCATGGAAAGCGAGGACACCCACGACTGGAACGCAACCAACAGAACAAGGCCGCATTTTTGCTCTCGCATTTTTTCCCGGATCAAGTGAGTGGACGGCTGTTGCGGACGCCATCGGTTCAGCATTCCGTTTCAGATGGCGTTCTCGAAATGACGGTGGAATTTCCAGTCGCATCCATGGAAGAGAGTGGCCAAGTCTGGTGGATCTTTGATCGCGCGCCGGACGGTAGCCCAAAATACCTCAGCGAACCGATTCCCGATGATCACTGGGCAGAAATGCGTTTTGATCGAGAGCGTGGAGTGTGGGCCGCAGAAATTGAATTCACGGCAGACGTCGAGCGAATCGATTTCTTTTCCAATCACCGAAAAACCATTCACTACCAGGGTAAGGCGTACGAGACTTACGTTTCCAGTCCCTATACACGCGTCGTTCTCAGGTAGTGAAACATGGCGAGTCAGATGAAAACGAGACACACCGCTCAAATGATCACCCTCGTTGTGCTGTGCGTAATGCCCAACGTTGAAACCAATGCACAGCAACAGCCGAATGTGATCTTCTTTTTGGTTGACGATCTTGGACAGCGGGATGTGGGTTGCTATGGCAGCCAATTCTATGAAACGCCGGCGATCGATCAGTTGGCAAAAGAGGGCATGCTGTTCGACAATGCGTACTCAACGTGTCACGTTTGCTCACCAAGTCGTGCGAGTATTCTGACCGGTAAATACCCAGCACGAACCAACCTCACCGAGTGGCTCGGCGGACGGCCCGAACGTGACTTTGAGAGACTGCACCACGCTGAAAAATTAACGGCACTACCAGACGAAGAGCAAACGTTAGCGGAGACGTTGCGCGAGCACGGTTATGCCACCGCGAACTATGGCAAGGCTCACTTGAATCAAGACCCGACGACGTACGGATTTGACGAAGCCATCACGGGATGGGTCCGGTCGTATTACCATCCGTTCTCGCCGTCGTACAGTAAGTCACTGCCTTCCAAGAACGGTGACTACTACACAGATAAATTGACAGACGCCGCCATCGATTTCATCGAGAGGAATAAAGAGCGACCATTTTTTGTTCACCTGGAGCACTTCTCTGTCCACGATCCGATCCAAGGTCGAAAGGATCTCGTCGCGAAGTACGAAAGAAAACTCGCGGCGATGTCAGATAGGGGAGGTCCCGACTTTATCCTTGAACCGAACCCCGATGGCCCGAAGACTTCGGCAGCACAGCTTCAGGCTCTCGCAGAAAACGATCATGGGCCAACGCATCAAGATGCGAGAGTGTGGTGGGTCAAGCAGAAGCAGGATAACGTCGAGTTTGCCGGGATGGTTGAGGCGACCGATGAAAGTCTTGGACGCATCCGCGCGAAACTGAAAGAGCTCGGTTTGGAGCAGAACACAATCATCATTTTCACATCCGACAACGGAGGCATGGCTGCTTCGAACCAGTATCGCGGGATCCAGCATCCACGCGAGACTTTGGACAAACGATTTTCAAGCTCCAATCTTCCGCTTCGAGGTGCAAAGGGCTGGAATTACGAGGGCGGAATTCGTGTGCCTTTGATCGTTCATTGGCCGGGCAATCTTAAACGCAATTCTGTGTCCCATGCGCTCGTCACCGGGACAGACTACTACCCAACACTGCTTGAAATGTTGAATCTGCCTCCACGCCCCGAACAGCACGTCGACGGCCAAAGTTTTGTGCCGGCCCTGAAACAGGAGCGCTATGACCGTGGACCGCTCTACTGGCATTTTCCGCACTACAGCAATCACGGCTTTCAGAGTCCAGGCGGGGCGATCCGCAGCGGGAGATACAAGTTACTGCAATACTATGAAAACGGAACGTTGCAGCTCTTCGATTTGGAAAACGATATCGGAGAGAAGAACGATCTTGCGGACGCGAAACCCGAGATCGCTAAAAGGCTTAGCAACATGCTCCGTAAATGGCGGAATGAAGTTGATGCGAAGATGCCGTATCCCAAAACGGAGACTTCCCGTCCTGCACCAGGATCGCGTGTCGCCAAACCCTCTCGATAGCGCGACTCAAATTCGGACTGATGGCCGCTTTCAAAATCAAAACCACGATCAATTCGACGGATGAGTCATTGTGAAAATTTCTACCCCCATGTTCCTGCTGTTCTTGTCACTCGCTGGCGTGAAGCCCGAAGCGGCGGCGGATGATGTCGCCACAGCGATCGTGCAAACACTGTCCGGACCAGTTTCCGGAACGGCATCCTTCGACGATTCAATCGAAGTCTTCAAAGGTATCCCCTACGCAGCACCGCCCATCGGTGAACTTCGCTGGCGGCCGCCAGAACCAGCCGACACGTGGACCGAAGTCCGGGTCTGTGATCGGTTCGGTCCAAGGTCCTTGCAACGCAACAATCGACCAGGGCAAAGTGAAGACTGTTTGTATTTAAACGTTTGGACGAATCGGGAGCGAGAGTCCACCAAGCGTCCCGTCATGGTTTGGATCCACGGCGGCGGATTCACTCAAGGCTCCGGACATCGCGAAGGTTATGATGGAACGCAATTGGCAAAGCGTGATGTTGTGGTGGTGACGATCAACTATCGCCTCGGTGCCCTCGGCTTTATGACGCATCCAGCTTTGTCGGAGGAGTCACCGCAAGGTTCGTCCGGGAACTATGCGATTCTGGATCAGGTCGCGGCATTGAAATGGGTGCAAGACAACATTGGAAATTTTGGCGGCGACCCAGACAACGTGACGATCTTTGGTGAGTCGGCTGGTGGAACGAGCGTCTATTTGCTGACGGCAACGCCTCTGTCCAAGGGATTGTTTCATCGAGCGATCATGCAAAGCCCCTGGCTCGATCCGACTATTTTTCGTGACTTAAAGACAGAGAATGAAAATGGTCCGTCGGCTGAGTCGGATGGGGAAGAGCAAGCTCTCAAGCTTCTTGGCAAAGCGGCCGAGGAAGAAGACGTGTTGGCCGAATTGCGTGCGCTTTCCGCCAGCGATGTCTTGGCAAAAATGAAACAACGGTGGCCCGTCGCAACCGATGGTTGGGTTTTTCCGAAGGATCCTCACGAGATCTATTCGGAAGGTGCCCAACATGACATTCCTGTTATCGTCGGTACGAATCGAGATGAAGGCACCATGTTCGCGCCACGTAACGCTTTTGGCGGAACGTTGGAAAACTATCGAATAACAATGAATGAACGGTTCGGTGAGGCCGGTGAACAAATAGCGGATCTCTACGCACCTAAATCAAAGGACGATCTATGGAGAGTCGCCGTAGATCAGATTTCGGATACGTGGTTCATACAGCCGTCGCGGCAGTGTGCCCGATCAATGGAACGACAGGGTACAGACGTCTGGATGTACCACTTCACCAAACCTGTTTGGGGTTGGATGGGTGCGGCACATGCCGCTGAGATTGGCTATGTCTTCGGCAACCTGAATGAACCACAGCCTGACGACGCGGCTTTGTCCGATTCGTTCATGAACTATTGGGTTCAATTTGCGAAAACAGGGGATCCCAACGCCGAAGGCACACAGGAGTGGCCGCGATACAAAAGTTCGGAAGACCGACATTTGGTGATGGACAAGGAACTTACGGTCGGATCGAAGTTGCGAAGTGAAGCATGTGATCTTTTGGACAGTTATCTGGAACAAAGGCGGCAACCGGCTGCCGAGGACATTGAGTGACGTATGAGGCGATCGATTTATAATCTGGCTCCAACGCTCGGCGCTGCATTGGTTGGCCTTTCGCTCTTTGGTGTTGAAACGCCATTGATGGCGCAACAGCGACCACCGAAGTCTCTCGAACAAAAAGTGCTGCAGTTTCAAGAGCATGCTGATCGCTTGCATCGCGCAGGCGAAATCATGTCGCGGTTCCAACCACTCGCACAAGCTGGTGAGTTTGAGCGTGCCGAAAAGCTCGTTGATCGGGCACTTCGTATAATCGAAACCGGCACGGACCCGCTGGCAGCTGAGCGTCTTAAAGTGTTTCGACGCGTGACGGATGAGACGCACTACATCATTTTGCCCGTCCCGGAGGCAGGGCACTTGCACGGCGGCAATATTGAAGCATTCGAACGAGGCTTGCAGAGAACCAAGAAACAACTTGGTTCCGTTGCCGATCCCAGGAAACGAAACTGGGGGTTCCACTTGATGATTCCTGCATGGAAGTTTGACCCGGAGCATTTATTTAACGATCGCGCTCATCCTCAAATCGTTGCCCGCGCGATCAACGGTGCGATCGAAGCCGCCATCCGACACGACGTGAGTGTTTACATCACCGTCGAGAATCTTGAGTGGGAGAATCGACCGGACCTTTGGAATTTCAAAGATAAAGACAAGCCAGGCTATGACCCGGCGAACGTTCGAAACGTTGAATGGATGGATTGGGACGGGCAGGCGCACCCGCACCGTTATCGAGACTGGGGCCAACCCGAGCAGATGCCACCCGTTATCTGTTACAACAGTCCCGCTGTTCGCGACGAAGTGGCACGGCTTGCGGGGCAAGTCATCGGGCCAGCGATTGCGGCAGGATTGGAAACGCTTGACGAGGCCGGGAAGGGATACTTGTTCGCTGGTGTGACCGTTGGTGCGGAGCCAGCCCTGCCCAACTACGCAGTGATCGACAAAGTGAACCCGCGCATCGCTGAAAAAATGGATCAGGAGGGAATTCCACGTCGACGTCTCGGTTTCAACGCGCTGACAAATCTTGGATACAGCAAAGATAAGCCGCCGGAGGATTTCGCTGCGGCGTTGGCCCAAGTAAATCAGGATTACATCTCTTTATGGGCCCAGCATCTCGCCGATGCCGGCGTTCCACCGAAGAAAATGTATAGCCACGTTGCCGCCGGCGCGGGAGTCATTGGATCACCGGGCGTCGAGTTTACGAACGCACCGATATCCATCGCGTTCGCCGAAAGCTGTCGACCTGGATGGACGACGTATCCAGTCGGACCGTTGCGTAACGACTTCGCGGTGCTGTACGAATCGTTGGCCGCCAATGGCAATCCTGCTTGGGCAAGCACCGAAGCAACTCCCAGCGGCGTCGGACCCGGCGGCGTTTCGATGCGTGAGTATCTAAGCCGACACTTCGATTTCGGCGCAACGGTCGTCGTATTCAATACGGGGGCAACCGACAAACAGATGGCTGAGAGACTCCGGCAATCCGTTTGGGGAGAGAATGCAATCGAAGTCTATCAAGAGTTTCTTGGAAAGTGATTATTGCCATGCGTGAATCCGACAACGATGTTGGATTCAATCATGCGCTGCTGCGGAAGGTGCCTGAACTTCTTGAGGAATAGCTGATGAATCAAATAACACAAGCGAGCCGTCGAAGCGTGCTTAAAGGAATGGGCATTGCCATGGCGCTTCCGACATTTGAAAGTCTTTCCCATCGAGCTCATGCCACGGACGCGACCGCGTCATTGCGGCGACTGGTATGTGTTGGCAATCACCTCGGATTCTATCCGGGTAATTTTTTTCCGAAGGCACCAGGAAAAGACTACGTACCGACTTCGACCTTGAAGCCCCTTGAGCAACACCGTGACGACCTAACCGTGTTTTCGCATCTCGATCACGAGCTCAATGGCGGGCACAAGGCCGTGCAAGGTTTTCTGACGGGCATTAAGAAAGAGGAAGCCGCCGGATTTCCCAAAAAGAATATCTCGCTTGACCAATCCGCTGCAGAGCATGTTGGTAATTCAACACGTTTCGCTTCGATCAACACCGGGATTGAAGGAGGCACAGATATGTGTTGGACCCGCGCGGGGGTTCACGTTCCGCCGATCAATAATCCTGCTGAACTATTCCGTGGTCTTTTCATCAATTCGCCGCAAGGTGATCGAGAGATGGAACGGACGCGACTCAAACACCGCGGCAGCGTGCTCGATGCGCTCCGAGAGTCTGCTAATGCGATGAACCGCACACTCAATTCATCCGATCGCGACAAAATGGATCAGTACCTCACATCCGTCCGTGATGTTGAGCAGAGACTACAAATGTCAAACGAGTGGCTCGATCGCCCCAAACCAGAATCGCCAATTGATGAGGTGTTCGATGAAGAACGACAGCACATTGATGAAGTGGCTCTTCTTTATGACCTGATGGCTCTTGCGTTGCAGACTGATTCAACACACATCACGACGCTAGAAACGGGTCTAGGGTTTCGTACGTCTGAGTTGAACTTGGGCAGTTACCACGGGCTCTCGCACCACAGCAAGTCGGCGGATCGAATTGGTCAGCTGCAAGTCGTGGAGGCTTTTCTGACGACGAAGCTCAGTGATTTTATCTCTCGGCTGAAAGAAGCTCAGATTCTCGACAGCACACTGATCGTTTTCGGAAGCGGTATGAGCGACGGTTCCATTCACAGCAATCGGAACCTCCCTGTCTTGCTGGCCGGAGGCGGATTGAAACACCAGGGCCACGTTGTTTGTCCAGATGAGCGACACCGAAGAATTCCGCTCTCGAATCTGTGGCTGTCCGTCTTGCATTGGTTCGGCTCAGAGGCGGATCGCTTTGGCAGAAGCACGGGAACGTTCTCTCCGATGGAGATCGCATAGGGCACGCCATGAAATCCACCATTCAACATGGAGTCCTTCTTCTGATCGTCTTTGGCTCGGTCGCAAAGGCTGACGAACGTGTTACTCCGTTTCTGCGGAAGCACTGCAACCATTGCCACGGTGAGCAAGTTCAAAAAGCCGATCGCCGATTCGACAACCTTCCGTCACACATCAGCAGTCTTGACGAGCTAGAGCGTTATCAGGAGATCGTTGACCAGCTCAATCTTGAAAGGATGCCTCCGGAAGACGCACCGCAGCCTTCCGCGGACGAACGTGCAAGGGCGATCGCGCGACTGACCCGAGAAATCACCCGTGCGCGGCGTGCACTGAAGGCGACTGGCGGGCATAGCGTGCTCCGAAGACTCAACTCGTGGGAATACCGGCAGACGATTGGCGAATTGCTCGGGCTGAACGTAGATGTCTGGAATCCCTCCGAAGACTTTCCTTCCGAGGTGACCGTTGGCGGTTTCGATAACAACGGTTCCGAACTCGTCACATCCGGCCGATTATTGGATCACTACTTTGTCTCGGCGGAGGAAGCGATCCGTCGAGCCACACAATTTGGTGAACGCCCCGCATTAAAGAAGTACGTCCAGCCGTCTCCCTTCTATTTCCAGGGAAAGTCTAGCAACGATCTACCGAAGCTCTTCCAGGTCGATCGCTTTCGATTTGTTCCCGACACACCGTACACCGATTTGTACGGACGTCACTATCGCGGTGGGCACATTGGATTTCTTCCGTTGGTTCGCCAAGGAGGCGTAAGTCACAGTGGCATCTATACGGTCCGCGTTCGGGCCGCAGCCGTCAGTCGTACCCATGACTATGGCAACGCACTGGGCGATTTTCGAAACGGTGATCCGCTGGTTCTCGAGATTGCGGCGGTTGACCGGCGGGGAAGCGTCGAGAGTACCGGAAACGTATCCAAGATGACATCACTAGCGCGGGTTGAATTGACGAATGAAGATCCGCAATGGTTTGAGTGGAACGTTTATTTGGACGCTGGCTATGAACCGGAAATTCGTTTTCGCAATGGTCCAATGGCTGCGAAGCGGATGGTCCGACTTCTGTCGACAAAGGCAGCGGATAAACCGGAGTTTCAACCCTTCATCAAGATGAAGGCCGGAATGGAAAAGGCTCACGGAATACTCAAAGCCTACAAGGGGCCTCGATTGCGAATCTGGGAAATTCAACTCGAAGGTCCGCTCATCGACAATTGGCCAACTGCTGGCCATCGATCGTTGTACGGCAACCTAAAGTCGAATGAACTCAACGAGACAACGGTCAGTCAGCGCATTGCGTCATTCGCAGAGAAGGCGTTTCGACGGCCACCCATGCATGGAGAACTCGATCCGATACAGCGACTTGTCAGCCGCAAGATCGATGAGGGCTTGGATCCTTTGCATGCTCTACAACTTGGCTTCCAAGCGATTCTCTGTTCTCCAGGATTCCTCTACCTGAACCTCGGTGAAGGTGAATTAAGCGACTTCGCTCTGGCTTCGAGATTGTCGTTTTTCCTTTGGTCGTCGCCTCCTGATGAAGCGTTACTACAACTCGCGGCTGCCGGGAAACTGCGGGCCGTTTTATCGGAGCAAGTCGCACGCATGCTATCCGATCCAAAGTCGGATCGATTTGCAAAACACTTTGTTCGTCGCTGGTTGGACTTAGACAACATCGGCGCAATGCCTCCGTCAGCGGACTTCTTGGTTTTCTATCGTGATAATCTTGAAGCGGCGATGCGTGCGGAAACGGAGACTTTCTTTCGGTATGTGCTCAATAACAATCGATCTCTCCAGGAGTTCATAAACGCTGACTATTCTTTTCTCAACCGCGAACTCGCATTGCATTACGGAATCCAAGGCGTCGAGGGAAGCGAGTTGCAGTATGTCTCGCTGCATGGCCGCCAACGTGGTGGCCTGCTAGGTCACGGTGCGGTTCTGACCGCCTCCGCGAATGGCGTAGACACATCGCCGGTTGTCCGCGGAATCTACGTGTCGGAAAAAATTCTCGGCTACAGCCCGCCACCACCTCCCGACGATGTTCCTGCGATTGAGCCGGACATACGCGGTGCCGTCACCATTCGCGAGCAACTTGAAAAACATCGGGACGTCGCAACGTGCGCCGAGTGCCATAACAAAATTGATCCCCTCGGATTTGCGTTAGAGAACTTTGACGCCATCGGTGGCTGGCGGAACAAATACGAGAATCAGGCTCCGATCGAATGCACGGGCAAGCTTCCAAATGGAGAATCGTTTCATTCGATTGACGAATTTCGAAAACGGCTGGTGGATCGGAAAGACCGATTCGAGCGATGCTTGACCGAGAAACTGATGGCATACGCCTTAGGTCGAGAGCTGGAAATCGGTGACCGTCCTAGCGTCGATCAAATCCTTCATGAGCTCAACCACAAGAACGGTGGCTTGCATGATCTGATCCGTTTGGTTGTGCTAAGTGAACCCTTTCAGCGCAACTGACTGTCTATCAACCGGTTTGGGTGTCGCCCATCACGCAGGGCAATGTCGCTTTCTTCATCCATCAACCAGACCCACGCCGGAACATCCTGCTCACTGGTCAGGATCTAGTCGCTAAACTACTTGGCTTGTGACTGCTTCTGAGCGGGCACGCGTTTCCGGTACAGTTACCGTCAACACCGGATCGTGGTGCGTTCCCTGATTGATCGAGATTGAGCATCCTATGAAGAAATACCCAGAATCACGACACGCCAGACTGAATTCATCTGACCTCTGGATTTTGGTCTTCTTGCTGATCGCGTCGCTGCAATTGGTGTCATCGCGGAGTGCTCTCGCGGAGAATGACTTACCGAACATCATCATCATTTACGCGGACGACCTCGGATACGGTGATCTCTCTTGTTACAACTCGGAATGCGCTTACAAGACTCCGCGACTCGATCAGATGGCGGCTGAGGGAATTCGGTTCTCCGATGCGCACAGTCCTTCCACGATCTGTTCTCCATCCCGTTATGGACTTTATTCTGGTCAGCAGATTTATCGTTCGACCGGCCGGGGTGGCGGTGCATTCGAGGGGCCTGGCGGCCCGAGTTATCTGAAGCCGGGAACATTGACGATTGGCCAGATGCTTCAGCAGAAAGGTTATCGAACGGGCGTATTCGGGAAGTGGCACGTTGGATTAACTTGGCTGGACAAAGATGGAAAACGACTTGGCGGCGGTTTCGACAATTCACTCTTGATCGACTACGAAAAGAGCACGCCTCTTGTCGATGGACCGAATGCCCGCGGATTTGATGAGTCATTCGTGACTCCCAATTGCCCAACGACCGATCCCCTGTATGTCTACATTGAAAATGGCATGGTTCCCGTGCCTGCCGATCGTAGACATCGTCGGGCCAGCTTGCCAAATCCAGGTGGTAAGTGGCGATGGGACAACGATGAAGGATGGGTTGCGCCAGGCTATCAGTTTGTTGAAGCGGATCTCCTGTTTTACGAAAAAACGAAAGCGTTCATCACGGATCATCGATCCGAACGTCCCGAACAACCTTTCTTTGCGGTTTTCTCAACGCAGATTGCCCATGCTCCTGTGTTGCCGGCGGAGGAGTTTCGCGGTGCGACAGAGGCAGGTGCTCGCGGTGATTTTGTTTGGCAATTGGATGCGCTCGTCGGACGCGTGCTCGATCTCGTTGATGAACTCGGTATCGATGAGGAGACACTTATCCTGTTCAATGCCGACAATGGACCTGAGACGATGCATGTTCATTGGATGCGGCAAGATCACAAACATGATGCGGCTGGCGGCTGGCGAGGCATGAAGCGTGATGCTTGGGAAGGTGGACACCGGGTTCCCTTTATCGCTCGATGGCCGAGGCGTATTCCCGCGGGGCAGGTTTCGGATCAAATGACAAACACGACCGATATCTTCGCAACGCTCGCCTCGATTGTGGGATATGAATTGCCCGACGATGCAGCAACGGACAGCTTTGACATGCTGCCCGCCATGCTCGGTAAGCAAGATCCCAATCAATCCATCCGGCCACATCTGTTAACACAGAGTTTCCGCGGTGAGTTTCAATTGCGAAAAGGTGATTGGAAGTATTGCGATCACGCAGGGTCAGGCGGTAACAACTACACACGAGGAATGATGCTTCCTTACGCCTTGCCCGATAAAGCACCCGGCGCACCTGGACAGTTATACGATCTGGAAAACGATCCTGGTGAGACAAGTAATTTGTACGATGAAAACGTTGCGGTTCGAATTGAAATGAAGCAGTTGTTGGAAGATCTGAAATCAAGCGGTCGAAGCGCGCCCAAAAATCGAAAACCAGTCGGAATCGAGAACATTCCGAAAATCTAAATCACTCAAGAGTGCTTAGCACATCTCAGTCGCAACGGAAGTGATGCAAGAGACCGTCTTCGGTGAGGATTACGAGAGCGGATCCGCTGGGATGAAAGGCAATTCGTTTGATCGCCGTATCGTATTGGACGAGTGTGTAAAACTCTTGCCCGGATTCAAGATTCCACAGTTTGACATTGCCGGCTTCGTCCCCTGAAACAAGAGTGCGATCATCGGGTGAAAACGCGACCCGCTTAATTTTGGCGCGGTGTCCGACGATCGTATCTACCAAATCACCCGATTCGATATCCCAGATTCGGAGCTTGCGGTCTTCACACGCCGTCGCCACTTTTTTGGAGTCATTCGAAAACGCTACGCCATGCACCGTAATGGAGTGTCCCTTAAGACGCTTGACGGTCTTTGCCTCTGCGATATTTAATAGCGCCGCCTCTCGACCCGCGCAATAAGCCAGCCATTTTCCATCCGACGAAAAGCACAAGTCATCGCAATCGTCAGCAACCAACGCCGCGATTTCGTTCCAGGTTTCCGTATCCCAAATCTTAAGGCCGTTATTCATTCGGCTGGATGCGACGAGCCATTTTCCGTCACGTGAGAACCGAACGACGCTCACGTCTGATTCGAACGCCTGAAAGGTCTTAATTGCTTTTGGTTGATCACGATTCCAGACGTGCACCCTTCCATCGCGGTGACCGCTGGCGATCCAAGAGTCATCGTTGTCGCATGCGATCGCTTCGCAGACAAATCCCTGTTGGTGTGATAAACCGGCGTCAAAGTCGGTCACTTCTCGAAGGTCTTCACCCGTCATCCAATCGAACAGGTTGAAGCGGTCGAGTTGCGTCAGCAAAAGGTGATCCCCGGAAGCGGTCCAAGTAAAGTCATCCACGAAATCGTCTCGGTGTCGCCGCTGCGTCAACCAATCCCATGGATCGGAAGACTGCAGCGTCCATCCGCGAACGGTTCCGTCACGACTACAGCTGATCAGGTCTTTGCCATCCGGTGAAATAGAAAGGGACCAAATACGATCAGCATGACCCAGCAATGTGTCACCTCTTTGGGATTCCAGTTCGATGATCTCGAGATCCTGAACGGTGACACCGAGATAGTAATCGTGGCTGAGTAACTGACCTTGCTGATTGCTCGTGCTGAAATCCTGCGCCGAACGATTGCTACCAAGGATTTCGTCCGGACGTGAACCGTCAAGCCAGCGAATGAAGCGGAACCGTCCCGGAATGCTCAAGGCGATCGCGGTTCCGCCTTCGATCCACGCGACAGCGTTACAACGCTCGCCATCGGTTTTGACTTGTTCCAATGTTTTTGAATCTCTGTCCCAAACGAATACCTCTTGCGCTTGGCTGCAGATGGCGAGGCGATCACCGTTTGGCGACCACTCAATATCGAATGGATGGGAACGCGGCAGTTCAATGCGATGTGTTCGTTTTCCTTCCTCCGCGTTCCAGATCTCGAAGAAGTGATCATTCGACCAACAGGCAAATTCGGACGTGTTCGGTGAGAAACGGATGCCGAGGATCTTGTTTGCATCGACCTTCCATTCTCGTTTTAGTTCACCCTGTTGATTCCACGTTTTGATGAGATTCTTGTATCCGGTTGCCAGGATTTCATTGTCACTCGAGAAGTCACCGGGCGTACCCGTCGGAACGTCAAGGATGTGCAGACGCTGCCAATCGTCTCCATCCGTCGACGTTCGCGTGAGAATGCGATTGGAGCAATACAATCGCAGGCCATCGGGGGAAAATGCGAGACTTTCCCTTCGCCCGTCGTGATATTCGAAGTGTTCCCATTGATCGATGACCGTTGTCCGTTGCATCGCCAGATCACGCACCAGCACGTCGCCGTTGTCTCGCAGGCCGGCCCAGATTCGACCATTGGGTGCCAGGCGGACCGATTCGAAATGAAGGTATTCGATTTGATACTGGTCCGTGATCCTACGACCACTGATTCGCCACAATCGCAGTTGTCCGCTGCGATCCCCGGCAACGATCGTTCTCTCATCGTCGAGCATGGTAACGGCTTGGACACCGTCGCGATGACCGTTGATGATCGCTACTTGTTTCCCGCTCTCCGTCGACCAGATTCGAATCGTCTCGTCATTTGCGCCACTGATCACGTATTGCCCTGAAGGCGAAAAGCAAACGGATAGCACCATGCCGTTGTGTCCGGGCAAATGATGCTTCTCTTTGCCGGTCTTGAGATCCCAGATCTTTAATCGACGGTCACTGGAACCGCTCACAATCGACTGACCATCGGGAGAGAATGCAAGCGATCGGATCGGTCGCGTGTGTCCCGAAAACTCGCCGGTCATTTCGAAGTCTTCGCTCGACCAGATGCGAAGTAGCAAGTCGTCGCCGCACGTTGCCAAGCTGGTTCCGTCAGGAGAGTAAGCGAGTGCGTAGATCGTCCCTTCGTCGTGACAGTCAGCTTTGGATCGAACTTCGCGCTGTTCGATGACATTCCAAATGCGGACAATTCCGTCCTCGGAACAGCTTGCTAGGAATTCTCCATTTGGATGAAAGGCCAGTGATTCGATGGACGTCTGATGGCCGTCGAGATCACAGACGCGCCGACGACTTGTTGCGTCCCAAAGTTGAATACGACCCGCTGCATCACCAAATGCAAAGAAGCACGGAAGATCTGGGTTACTCGGTTGAGAATAGGCCGTCGCGGTGAACTCCGAATCCTGTTCGGCAATGAGCCGATTGCCAACAAACAAAGCCCGGTGAAGGAACGCCCATTCGATTCCTCTTAGTTCTGGACGTTCGGAGAAAGCTGGATTTTGCTGCATTTGATCTGCGGCGCCAGCACCATCCCCTTCGCGAAGTGAGGCAGCAATCAGGCTGAGTCCACGAACGTATAAAAGCCCTTCATTCTTGTCCGAAGTCGCTTCCGCAATCTTGCGACTGTCTTCCAGGTTTTCCGCCGCAACTGCAGCCATCTCCAACGCATCTTCGGCTTCGTTATACGCACGGCTAACAAAGATGGTGCTAAGCGTCGAGACGATTGCCAACAGGAACAGAATAACCAAGCCAGATCGTAAGACGGCTGGGTGTCGACGCAGCCACTTTTGAGTTTTTGTCGCTAACGACGGACGTCGAGCCGAAACGGGACGGTTGTCCAAATAACAGCGCAAGTCCTCCGCAAACGCTTCCGCCGAATCGTAACGAGCTTGCGGTTCCTTTTCGATCGCTTTCAAAACGATCGCGTCTAACTCTTCTGCGATCTGGGGATTGAGTTTGCTTGGCGCAGCAGGATCCTGCCTGGCGATCTTGTTAAGTAATTCCTGTCGATCGCTTGAGACAAAGGGTGGCTGAAGCGTCAACGCTTCGTAAAGTGTAACACCGAGTGAATAGATATCGGTTCGATGATCAATCGTACGGCTCGAAGCGGCCTGTTCGGGACTCATGTATCGAATGGTTCCGACGACATCACCTGTCATTGTTAGCTGTTGATTCTGTTCAATCCGAGCCAAACCGAAATCTGTCACCCATAAGTCTTGATTTGAGTCCAGCAGCAGGTTTCCAGGTTTGATGTCGCGGTGCACGATGCCACTCAGATGCGCATGTTCGAGCGCATCGGCTGCCTGGATGATCATTTTTACCATCGTGCGGCAATGATTCGTTTTCGTGTTGTTCGATTTCGAGTGCAAGGTTGCCGAAGACGCGCGATCGCCCGTCGATTCGTTTGGCGAAGACTGGAGACTCGCGGATCCCAGTGCGACGCCTGCTTGCACTTGATCCCGCAACGAATGGATGGCCGATGAGAGTGACTGGCCATTGATCAGTTGCATCGCGTAGAAATGAACACTGCGTTCACATCCGACAAAGTAGACCGGAACGATGTTGGGATGGTGCAGTTTCGCGGCGGCTTGAGCTTCCGTTTTGAATCGAACGAGTTGTCGGCTATCCAGCATCGCGGCAAACGGCAGTACTTTCAACGCGACGCGTCGGCCGAGCGATAATTGCTCGGCCTCGTAGACGACGCCCATGCCGCCACGCCCCACCTCGTGCAGGATTCGGAAATCACCGAGCCGACGGTCAGCGGATGCGATCGATTCAAGCGAAGCGTCCGGTGTCCCTTGCTGACCTGCCGTTGTCGGAGCAATCGAATCCTTTTTCGAACCATCGTTGGTTGGCGAAACCATGGGACGACCGATTGAAAGGGAGTTAGCGGATTCGCATACCGTCCGCTTCAAGTATCGATGCAATCAACGCGAGATCATTCTCCGTAGACCGCGACACGATTGAGATGAAACGTACCAGATCCATCCAAGCCGATGCGAAGATAGCGAGCTTTTGTTCCCGACGGTAAATCCGCCATCCATTCTCGTTTCATCTTGTCGGCCGTCCACACTTTCTTGAACTTCTTGCCATCCAAACTCGTCCACACGGTCAGTCCCTCCGCACGACGATGAAACTGGGAAGAGAGACGGTTTTGCAACCAGATATGGCGCACTTCAGATTCCTTCGGCAGGCGAATCGTAATGGCTGGATCATCGGCTTCGTGTGCAGAATGGAAGACGAAGTCCAAGTCACCTTCTTGAGGCGCATCGGTGAGCAACAGGTGCGAGGATTCGTGCCAACCGGAGTTGGTCATCGTAGGTCCCAATTGAATCTCGGCTTCGCGAGAGATCTCGTTGAACCCATTATGTTTTCGAAGCTTCGGGGCGTTCTTGAACTTGGCCAGAATCCATCCGTCTTTCTTAACTTCCATCGCGACTGCTTTTTGCCGACCCAAGTACGCAATCAAATCGAGAAACTCGATTGGAGCAATCTGTTGGATCAAACCTTCTGGCATCGAGCTCGCTTTCATCTCTCGTAAGATCTCGATGTCGTCTTTCAAGATGTCGACTTGCTTCGCTTGATTGGCACCCTTTGGGTCGGCCACACCAAGCGAGATCATCTTTTCGTCTTCCTTCAACACAAATCCGGCAAAGGTTTCGCCATCAAGCGTGAGAATCGAAACGGTCTCATAGCCTTTCGAGATCTTGTCATTCGGCATGATGATCGAACGAATGATCTCTTCCTTGTTCATCCGCGATGCAATGTCCGTCAATTCGGGGCCGAACTTTTTACCAAGGTCTCCGATCTTGTGGCATGCAGAACAGACTTGTTTGTAGACGGCTTCGCCACGTTGGTGTTTGCCCCCGCGGATTCCCGTTAAGGTGCGTATCGCGCGGTTCCGTTCCCCCATTGGCGCATCGACATTTTCTGCGATCTCGATGGGGCGCAAAGCCGCACCACCGGGACCGGTCGCTTTAATGTGTCGCTCCAAGTACTTTTGTGCTGTTTCGCTTGAGTCAGCCAGCAGTTCCTTGCGGTCCGCGTTTTCCCACTGCGGCTTCAATGCATGAAGTGTGTGCTCGAGGGTGTATTCAATCCAATAATCCATCTCGGCATCTGTCGCTTGCAACGCGAGTGCCGTTGCGTTTTCCGTATCGAGGAAACTCGCGCCGCGAACTGCTTCCAAGCGGACACGCGGATGAGGATCGGACATGCCCTGCACGAGTCGTTGGACGAATCCAGGTTGACGGTCTCGTTCGTTGGTAATCGTGTGGATCGCAGCAGCACGAGCGCGAAAATCGTCGCTCGCGAGAATTCGATCCAAGAGTCCCTCGTCAACGTCGCGGAAGCTTTCTTGAATCCACATCGCCTCGCAAAGTTGACGAGGGTCGTCGACACCATCGATCCACTTTTCGATGGCGGTATAAACGAGAGCTTTGTCGCGATCACGTATCTCGCGTCGCACTCGATAACGAGCACGCAGCTCATAGACGTTTAGTTGCTCCAGCAATTCGTCAACTGACTTGTCGTGCTGAGTAGATGGTTCCAGCAGTTCTTTCGGTTCGTAGACCATGCGATAAACGCGGCCGTGTTTGTGATCACGATTTGGATCTCGCTGCGAGTACTGCATGTGTCCGATCAATGCGTTGCACCAGTCGCCAAACCACAAGGCACCGTCGGGACCAATCTTCGGATCGACGGGTCGAAAGATCATGTCGGTCGAATCGAGTAGGTTTGCAATCCGTTCGCCTTCGAAACCGGCACCGTTCTCTTGGTCTCGAACATTAAATCTTGGCAAGCCGTGCATGTTGATCACGCAGGCGTAGATGAATTGCCCCTGAACGTCATCCGGAAAATGCCGCGAGTACAAGAACTCGTTTCCGACCGCTGGTCGCATTCCTTGGTTATCGAATACGGGATTCATTGTTCTTCGTGTCGATACTTCGCGACCGGAAAGCGGGCTAACCCAATGCTGTTTCGCGTTGGTCCCGTCACCCACGATGCCGTTGCCCCATGGATCAAAGACGAGACACCACGGGTTACCGTAGCCGGGCGTTCGGTAGTGCTCGAACTTCAAAGCGTGTGGATCAAAGACGTAGCCACCGCCGGTGCCTTTGTTGCGAAACGGTCCCCACGGCGTTTCCATCGTGGTGGATAGCGCAATCCCTTCAAGCATGTGAAGTCGACCGCCATGTGAGAACTCCCAGGCACCCACGGTGTGGTGCGTGTCGTCGGTCGCAATACCGTCGATCATCTCTTCGACGAAGTCAGCGCGGTCATCGCCATCGGTGTCTTTGATAAAGAGGATTCGTGGTTCATCGACAACCAGCACACCCCCATTCCAAAACTCAAAGCCGGTCGGGCAAATCAGCTTGTCGTAAAAGGTCTTGCATTCATCAGCTTTTCCATCGCCATCGGTATCTTCAAAGATCAGTAATCGGTCATTCGGTTTTGCCGCCCCTGGTTGCCACTGTGGGTAATTCGCCATGCACGAAACCCAAAGGCGGCCCTTGTTGTCGAATGCGATTTGGTTGGGGTTGGCCAGCTCAGGAAACTCACGTTCCGATGCAAACAGTTCGACCTTAAAACCCTTCGGAACCGACATCATGTCGATTGATTCCTCTGGCGTCGGATAAACGAGTTTCTCGGGTTCACGCAACTTGCGAAAGTTGTCGTCACGTGTCCCAAACATGGTTTCAGGTTCGAAAACTTCACCCGTTTTCGAATCATCTGGCTCATCGGCGACTTTTCGACCAGCTGCTAAATCCCAGATGAACTGATCCCGAACGGAGACGATGTTTCGGATTTTTCGATACTCAGTGGGAAAGGTCTCGGTGTCCCAGGTTCGTCGTCCGCCGTAGACGTACCATCCATTGAGCATGCGGTAGTCTTGCAGATGAAACCAAGATTTGTCGTTAACCCATTTTCGGACATCATTCAGCTTCGAAGCAAAGACCCCCAGCGGATGTTGCTCTTCAAACAGGGCAGCATCAATCAACTCGCTGACGGCCGCATCACCTCGCTCGTTAACATGCACGCCGTTGATCGTGTACTGCTTGCCAGGTTCCGCAGCGAATAACTGATACGAGTCTTCGAAGATGTCGACAAAGCGGTGGCCGTCTTCTTTTGCCAGACGAGCAATCGCATCGGAATAGGCTTTTAGGTTGTCGTTCTCCTCGTACCCGCCGGGCTGCAATGGGTTCGAAGTGGCCTCGAACGCGATCGGGCTGATCAGGACAAAGCTGGGCTTTCGACCCTCCTTGGTGAATCGCTGCGTCATGTTGGCGATATAGCCGCGATAACTTTCAACAAATGCGTTCAGTTGTTCGGTATCCCGACCCGCGAACGACTCATTGAACCCGAAAAAGCAGAGAAACATTTCGGGGCTGAATACTTGCAGCGGATCGTCGATGGTTGTGTAGCTGCTCGGGCGCTGCTGAATGCCAACTTCATCCGCGGGCCAGCCAAAGTTTCGGAAGACAAGTTCCTTTTCCGGAAAACGCGTGTGCAGGAGTGACTCGAAGTGGCCGAACAGGTTCATGCGTTCGGCAGTTGAGTTTCCCACTGCGACGATGCGTTGCCCATTCTTAAGTCTGAGTGGACCGGACGTCGCGTTCTCATCAGACTTGGCCTCGGAGGATTCAAATTGCCAAACCGGTGTGCCTTTGGGATCTGGCATGGAAGGGACTTTCCCGAGTCCATAGTCCTCCGGTTGCATGTCGGCGTTTCGCCAATATCCCTTTTCTCGGATAAACCCATAGAAGCTTGGTTTGAATGGATCGACAAACTCGACATCCGCCTTTTCGGGAACGTCTAAGCCCATCAAGTGATAAGACGCGTTAACAAGCAATCGACGCAGGTCTTCACTCAGCAAATCGACCGAAGCGCCACCGGTTGTGCAAAACGACTGACCCTTGGTTCCATCGGGCGCCACGTAGTTGTGTAGCCAGGCGAATGGTTGCATCGGATCGTTCTTCGGTCCGTCCACATTCTTAGAGGATGGATCCAGGGATTCCGTCACAGCGGCACGTAGCAAAATATTGTCTTCTTCCGTTAGGTGGATCACACCGTAGACATCACTTGGCGCAAAGATGTCTTTGACGGAGTTCAGAATCGGATGATCTTCCTTTCCGGATTCGATCACACCGCGGGCGCCCTCACGTTTGTGGCCGCCGTGGTGGCTGACCCACTGCTCACCGAGAATCAAGCGTCCGAACTGCGAGAAAGAAACTGTGCCGCCGAAACTCCCTTTTCCGTTGAACGCGTGCGTCGCGGTGCGAATTCCAATAACCGGTTTTCCATCATTCAGAAACTTGGTGACGTGTGCCGCTTCCTCGTCGTTCGGCTGACGAAAACGCGTTCCGATGATCATCAGATCTGCGTCATCGAGGGCTGCCAGACCTCGAAGCCCTTGCTGGTTGTTGGGGTCGATATAGGAACCGTCCACGGAATGAGCAAAGACGACCGTGCAATGAAAGCCATGTGTCTGGCTGAGGATTTTGGCCAGCATCGGCATCGATTCTTCGGTGCGATATTCTTCATCACCTGCAACCAACACGATTCGTTTCGCGTCTGCATCACCCTCTGCCGGTGGCAGCGTTAGAACATCGAAATCGGCTGAGGCGGATGCAGCCACCAAGCTGGCGATGACAACGAAGGAGAACACTCGTAACAGCCGAGAAGTGACTTGAACCTGGAATCGGATCCGTCGATGGAGACCGGGTCTAAGATTGCTGATCATGGATGACGCGGGGTGGGGAGGAAAAGGGACGGCGCGAGACGCATCCCAAGTGGGTGGGTAGAGAGTCACCGCGAGCGATTTGCGGCTTCCAAGAGTATACAAGCCGCGATCTTCCCCGTAGTGGAAGAGGCCACGAATCCCCCGTAATAGGACCGCGCAGCGTCTGCCATGGCAGATTTTTAGAGGGAGAGACTGGTCGCCCCGTTTACAGGGCTACGGTCCCTCGGTCGGCGGTGCGGATACGAATGGCTTCTTCGATCGGTGTTACCGCGATTTTGCCATCGCCAACTTCGCCTGTTCGAGCTCCTTCGATGATCGCGTCGATCGCCGCGTGAAGCTGGTCATCCGCGACAACAACTTCGATCAGAATCTTCGGGACGAAATCAACATCGTACTCCGTGCCCCGATAGATTTCCTTGTGCCCATGTTGTCGACCGTAACCCTTTACTTCGGTGACAGTCATTCCCTGAACACCAGCCGTCATCAGGCCGTGTTTGACATCGTCCAACTTGAAGTGACGGATCATCGCTTCGATTTTGTGCATCGACTCAATTCCACCTGTTGAACGTGTCTAACCGAATGAACTCCGTAACAGTATACACTCCATTTGGCATCGAACCGCGGTTCAAGTGTCTTCGTGATTCCCTTGGTTCTTCGGCATTGTATCTGCCAATGGGTCGCTAACACCCGACGAACCCGGTTGACTGTTCGCCGATGATTGACGCTTCATTGAGTGGCGTTGTCGAAGAGCTTGCAAGGCAATTCGTTGACGGACCCCATGCACGGACTCGATGACGTAATACTCAGCTAAAGCGACCATGTCGATGACCTTTCACCTATTAGGAAAAGAGCGAACCCCGGTGCTGTGCTTGTACCGTGCTTCCCGAATGCAACTCTTGGGCCAAAGCTCGATTAGATCGCTTCAATCGAGTCAGGATCGTCCAACAAATCCGCTTTTCAGACGCGGATCGGGCTCGATGGGCGACAGATGAATAACAACCGTCAGCTGTATTGCATTGATGTTTAGCAGGAGTGCCCGCTTGTTGCGCACTTGGTAGGCCCGTTGATAAGTCATGTGGCCTAGCAGATTGAGCCACCGCGACGGTCGCTTTATTGCGATTGTGACTTGCAAGATCATTCGATTGCGGGCACGCTGATGCACATCAATCCACGTCACGGAGGGGAGGTTGATTGTGAACGGAGAGTGCCCCAAGACCGGCAAAGTCCGGTATGCCACGGCTCGAGCCGCGCATGAGTTTGTTCAGCAGGCGCGCTGGACGAAAGGAACCAAAGTGCTGCCGCGTCGTGTTTACTTTTGCAAACACTGTCAGGGCTATCATCTGTCAAGCAAAGGCGACGTATGGGGAAGACGAGAGCGTTTGGCAAAACGTCCCAACCGTCCCCGATAGCGACTCCCGTGTGGATGAGGCGCGAGTCCTTTTTGCGCGCTTCTCTGGCGATACGAATACGAGTACCGCTGCGCTGAGTACGAGTACCGCTGCGCTGAGTACGAGTACGATCGAGACCCTCGATAGCGCTCTTGCACAGGACTCTGAGGATCGATACGCGATATCGATCGATAGACGTACTACTACGGGATTCGAATTGCTCGGGACATCGGCAATGCTCGAATGGTCTGCGGTACGACGACGTTCTTCGTTTCTGTCGCGTTGGCTTGCGCATTTGCCTTTTGCCACTTTTGGCGTTGTTTTTGCCATTCGCGTCGCATCTCGGTTCGCTCTTTTGCGGCGGCGACACGCGCGTCGTAATCGCTTTGCGCACTTTCGACGTTAGCTCGGAGTTCACCGACACGCTTTTTCAAAGACTCGTCATCGCCAGCGATCTCATCCGCCGCTGCCAGCAAATCAACATCCATCGATTGATTGACAAGCTCTTCCAGCAACTCGCTTGCGGCTGAGGTCCCTTCAACGCTGGCCGTGTCACGTAGTAAGTCACCAAAACGCAAGTGCGTGAGCCGTTTTTCTTGATAGAGTTTTCGTTGTAACTCAAGCGCCTGATCATGGCTGCCAGCCAGACGTGCGACATCGATGGCCAACAGTTCAAGATTCTTCGCTTCGGCGATTGCTTCCGGCGTGATCCACTTCAAGGTTTCAGTCGCTGCTGTCTGATTGTCGCGTTCGCATTGCCGAATCGCGATCGTCAACAGGGTTTCGGCGACGATTTCGGGCTTGAGTTCTGCGGCGTTGCTGGAGACAGCTTGAGCGGCCGTTGCCAGCCAGTTGTCGTAGTCAACGAAGCCTTCATCACTTTCCGGGAACATCACTACCAGGTCGTTTCGTGTTAGACGCAGTAGGTTTCGATTGTTGGTCGTGGAGTAGTAAACGTAGGCGTTGTTTGGATTGGCGCGCGGCTGCCCATGAGCTTTCAGCGCGGTCAGCAAGCTCTTCGTCGCATAGTCGATGTCGTTCGCGCGAGAGAAGATCGGTACAGCTTGCACGCACTTTCGCATTTCACCAAACAATTCGCCTTCCTGTTCACTCTCAAATAAGACGCGCGACCGTTCGGCAGCCTCGGTTGGCGAAAGCAGTTCGAGCCGAAGTGAAAGCAGTGGAACGGCTTCCGTATTTTTCTGGCTTGTGAGTAAGTACATCGACTCGACGAGTTCCATCAACTCTTCGTCTTCGAATACTTCTTTCGACTGATTCACCAGAACGGGGAATGAGACCGATCCCGTTGTGCTAAGTAGGGCGCAGTGGCGGTACAAAGCGATGGCACGCTCCGTCTGCCCGACGCGGGCACACAATTCGGCGAGCTGGCTGGCCCGTTGAGCGTTGGTCAGATCCAATCGTTCCAGCAAATCATCGATAACCGATTGGTTCTCCTCGTTGATACGGTTGAAGTCTTCATCCAGCATTTTGAACAGATGCGCCAACACTTCATCGCTAACGTTGCCGGTGTGAACATCCTCAACCAATCTTGCGAAGACGGCTTCATCGCCTTGTTCGTTTCGCTCCGCTTGCAGCAATCCAAGCGAAACATCCAGCACATTGGTGATGGGCGGAGCTTGGCGTGATCGCACGATGCGTTTCATTTCGGAAACGGCGAATGGTTTATCCGCCAGCACTTTCCACGCGCTCTCTCGAGCTGGCCGGGGAGTCGGAGTGGCGGGTTTGAAAACGGCCAATCCACCGCGAGCACGCTCTCTCGCTTTCTTGGCAGCCTCCGCCTTCTCTTCTTCGGTTGGCTGTTTAGGTTTGTTAGCGTCCGAAGCAGCAGCAGGTTTTGAACTAGCAGGTTTAGAAACGGGCCAAGTGAGTCCATTCATTCGTTTATTGTTCATGCGATACCCGTACGGGCTGGCAACCGCGGGTGGGAAACTACGCCAGATTTTTCGAAGTGTTTGTTGAGCGGCATCCATGTCCTCGTCCTCAATCGCAGATTTCAGTCCAACGACCGATGCCGCGTAGTCTTTCTTCTTTTTTGTTTCCTCTGCGACCTTGGCTTCGGGCTCATCTTCCGGTTGTTCGGGTTTTGTCTTTTCCGCTTCTTCCTTAGCCTTTGCGAAGTCTTCTTTTTCTTTCTCGAAGCGTTCGATGTCTTGATCGTCATTCAAAGACCAAAGCGGTAGCGCTTTGGGCAGATGATTCACGGAGAGCCATAAGTCTCCGAGACGCTTTTTCAGGGGTGCGACTTTTGATTCGGAATCTTTCTCCTTGGCCGTTTCCTCGAGTCGTTGCTCGGTCAGTTCAATCACGGCGAAGGGGCGTTTCAAACTCTGTTCCCAACGCTCATACGCTGAAACAAACTTCGCTTGATCCGGATGGTTTATGATGGCGTCGCGATACTCATTCCTCAACAAGTTCTCGTTGCCCGTTTGGCGGATGATCGACAGTCGTTGATCGGTCTGTTCCACCGTCGGGTTCGTTTCATCACCATCGCTGATGCGATCGAGGAACTTCTCGGTGGCAATTGGAATCAGTTCGCGGTATGCCCAGTCACGCGCGTAGCGAACGTATGCATCGGTCGGATTCTGCTTGGGGTCGTACGAGTCGAGTACGATCTCCAACGCTTCATCGGTGCGACCTGACTGATGCAACACGACCGCTTTGATGAATTCCGCGACCTCCGAAACGTTGGACTCGCGTTTGCGGACTTTATCGTCCATCAGGAGATCCATCATCTTGATAGCGATATCAGCATTCTCAGAGCACTTGAGCGCTGTTCCATTTCTCGGCAAGGCGTAGACGCAATAACGCAAATAATTGTCTTGAAGGGCTGGATCGATTCCGCTTTTGAAGGAATCCAACAGGACTTCCTCGAGCTCTTCGTCGATCGGCACATCACTGCGGAACGGCATTTGGCCTAATTCTCGCGGGCGGTACTTGGGCACGATGCGATCGAGAGTATCTGCCATTGCTTCAGCGCGAATCGAAGCTGGGAAAGCCTCCATCGCCAACGGAAACGGAAAGTAGTAGTTGATCTGCAAATTGCTGTCTTCGATCTTTTGCAGCAGCTCGCGATCCTTCGGGACTTCATCGCCCAAGTACTCGGGCATCTGTGAAACGAGCCACAAGTATTCTGCGAGTCGCTCTTTTTTGTCCTTGTACAAATTGGCTGCGTAGCGAATTAAATCGGCAAATGATTCTTCGGGCAGAATGGCCGCGTACGTATCGAACAGTTGTTTGATCTGAGAGGCACCATAAGGATTGGGTGATGCAAGCCGTGAACGGGCAAATTGCAATGCCAAGCCTTCGTCGCCGAGTGAAATCGCTAAGCGCATCCAAACCGCAACATCCGATGCACTGCCTGCGTTCTGGATCACTGCCATGCCGTTGACGATCACGTAGGTCGGTCGCGATCCCGGCGCTCGCCCTCGCGACTGGTCGACTCGGCGAAGCACTTTCAAGGCTGCGTCACGATCTCCCTCCATCCACACCGGCAAAAACTGTTGCCACATTTCCTGGGGTATCAACTTGGCTGTTGGCGAATCGTCGGATTTTTCGCCGAGCAAGGACTTCAGCTGATTCTGCTCGGACTCTTTCAGGTCTGCTGAGGCCAACATTCGCTGCACACTGTCGTATCTTCCCCACGTGATCCGTTCTCTGGCGAATCGCAACGCCATGCCTTTGTCTTCACGGAAGCGATTCATCAGCAGTTGATCCATCGTCTCAAGCTGATCAATGCGATTGAAGGCGAGGTAAATCTTTCGCAGCGAAGTGGATCGTTTATCAATTCTTGGTGCGTCTGACAGGCTCTTGGCAGTTCGTCCGGAATCTGCGACGTCATCAAGTTCTTGAAGATTCTGTTGGAGGAGATCTGCTTGCTCCTGCAGAAACGAATCAATCTGAGCTTCGGGGACGGTGACCAGAATGCCCTGCAGTAACTGGTCGGAATACATGTCGTAAGCATCGCGATTAGCCGCCCAGAACGTGTTTCCGGAACTGGTCGATTGATCACCCGTTGTCAGTGGTGTTTGAGAAAACAACAGGTCGATGCCGCGCTGGTAGAACCGAAACGCGACATCGTCGTTTCCAGACTGTTCATTGAGTTTGGCAACGCGTGCGATCAACGCGACGTCGGAAGGACTCGTTCGCAGCAATTTGTCATACCGAACAAGCGCTTCGGGGACCTTGCCGGCTTTCTCGAAGATCGATGCCACTTCTCGTTGGTAAGCTCGCGGGTCGGCTAAGTTGCGAGCCATCCCAAAGGTACGCTCGGCACTCGGTGTATCCCCGTCATCCAGAAAGGCCTGGCCGAGATCAAGAAAGACCTGCGGTGGCATCAGTTCACCCAGTCCAATGAGTCGACGGCCAAACGCAAAGAACGGGCGATTACCGCGATTCGAAGGTCCGCGCGACGCACCTGAATAATAGACCCCACCGCGAATGCGAGAGGACAGTTCCATGCACTCGCGAAGCACGGACAGTCGCCGCGTGCCGGATACGGCCAATGAGTTTTCCATAGCTCGGATTTGACCTGACTTATCGTTCACTTCCGACGACAGGTCCGAGAGCAATTGGTACAAGTAGTTCTTGTCTTCGCGACCGGCTAAGCGCTCGAGCGTGATTCGGCGTGCCCATTGCAAGGAAGGGCCACGCGCTTCCATGTTCAGCAGCCCGTCGATCGCGATCGTGAATAGATCATCACGGTCTGCGTTTTCGGCGAGGTATTGGAACATGCCAACGGCTCGTTCCGTTTGATCGAGCTCCTTCAGGATATTGGCCAACAATAGGTAGGATTCAATGCGATCTGGGTAGGTGGCGATCGCTTGTCGATACGCTTTGGCGGCCTCCGATTTCAGGCCGACGAGTGACAGTACGCCGGCTTCGAATTCACCACCAATTGAATCCTTGCCGTCATCTGCGTCTCGAAGCGACATGAGCACGGCGCGGGCTTCCTGTGCTTTGCCTCGCTCGAGCATGCTGAGGGCGAGTTGTCGCAGATACTCGGTCTCTCCTTCCGGATCGACTTCGATCAAGCGTTCGATGACCTTTTCGTAATTCCAGTAGTCATTGCAAATCTGGTAGATGCGTCCTTGTTCTTGCAGGCGTTCGACCTGGTTCTTACCGCTTCGCGACATGTATTCTTCGGAGATTTCCGTCGCTGCGACGGAGTCATTGACGCGGCTGTAGATCCGAATCAATAGTCCCGCTTCACGATCATCCGCGGTCCCATCGGCGAGCTTTTCTTCCAATTCAATCGCGATATCTGCCAATGTTCCCAAGCGACTGGCAACGGTCATCAAACGATCTTCCACGTAGCGGCGTCGTGGGACGGACGTTGTTTTTCGCCAAAGGGCTAACCATTGATCGAGAGCTTGCTCTTCGTCACCAACTTCGCTGTAGAGCCAAGCGAGTCGCATCTCCAAATCTTCGGCGACGGTTTTGCGTCCGGCACGAATGGCTTCGTTAACTTCAATCGCTTTATCTTGTCGTCCCAACCGTTCATACGCACCTGCCAACTCCGCACGCACTTCATCGCCAACGTCATCCAACGCTTGGATTCGGTTCAGCGTTGTTTCGGCCGTCGTTGTATCACCGCGACGTTTTTGCAGGTCGGCCCAATACAGAAGTGCTTGACCGTGGTCCGCCCGCAACGCAACCATTCTCTCGATCGTCTGTTCGGCCAAATCATCGAGGCCAAATTCACCTAGTGTCTGAGCCGAGGCCAACATGACGGATCGGCTTTCCACTTTCTGAACGTAGTCGTTCCATAGAGCGCGAGCGTCCTCTTCTTGACCTTTTTCGAGCAGGATCTGGGTGAGTCCTGATCGCCAAGTCAACTCATCGGGTTCCGCCTGGATGAGTTGCCGATACGATTCGATCATTCGGTCTTCGTATCCCGCTTCCCCTTCCATCTCGAGCAATTCTCGACGCATCTCAACGGTGAATCCCTTCGCATCTCCCGTTGTTGATTTGAAAAGTTCAATCGCTTCATCGTTTTCCCCCAACTCGCGCAGCAGGTTTATCCACACCGTACGAACTTCAGGGGGAAGCGACTCTTCGCTCTCGTTCTTTGTCTTGAACTCTTCAACGAGTTTCTCTAAGCCCTTCTTTTCTTCTTTGAGCCGATACGATTCAACCAGCAGCGCAAGTGCGTAATTGCGGTCGCGTTTGATTTCGGCCGAATTTACGGCGTCCCAGGCTGTTTCAATCGCGCGGTCACGGTTTTGAGCGCGAATGGCCCATTCCGTCACGCGACTGGCATTGCGGAATCTGATCGTTCCTTCGCCCTCAATCGTGAACAGTTCAATCGCTTCTGCAAACTTGTTCTGAACGGCCAGGACGATCGCCGCTCGATTTCGAAATGCTGTGTCAGGTGAGTTCTTGGCAAGTTCGATCAGTGGCTTTGCATCGTTTCCCTTCGGAGCGTTTCCAGAGCGGTTTCTTGGGTCTGCAATGAGGCCCATCAAAGCCAAACGCAAGCGAACCGTTTGTTGATCGACTTCGCTGAGTTCCTGTTCAAGCAATGACTCATAGATTTCCTTGGCTTGGTCGACTTCACCCAAGGCGTCGAATAATTTGGCCTGCCACAACTGCAAGTCTTGTCGGCTCTCAGAAATCTCTTTGATCTTGAGCAGGCGAGACAGGTTCCGCGATGCGCGTTCCAGATCACCACGCTTCGAAGTCAAATGCACTTCCGTTTCGATGATGACTTGTCCGCGTTTATCGGTAAGTTCACCTCGACGCTCAAACAACCAATCCAACAAGGGTTGAATCGTTCCATCGGCCAAGACAGCGGCGCGATACAGTTCGTTGACTTCCTCTCGATTGACACCATTCTGTGTCCAAAGATCGAGCATGTCGTTGGCACGTTGTTCTAGCGAAGCGTCCAATTGTGTTTGAGCATGCGCGTTGCCGCTGATTCCGATGCCAAACGCGATCGCCAGAACCACGGTCGCCTGGGCGATACCGGAGCCGGATGTTGAACGAACGGGCAGACGTCTCCAGACCAATTCGGCCAAGAAAAATAAAAGAGTCAAACCAAAAAGCCACGATCCCATCGATAGGAGAGTCTTGCCTGATGGATCCGAAGTCGATGCGTTCATCCAATCCTCGTTCGGTTGAAACGTTGTGCCGCCTGCAACGGCGACCAATCTGGCCATGGTTTGTTTTGACCTGGGGTCAACGCGATCTTCGGGAACGACGGGCGAAGTGACAACGAGTGGTTGCCATCGCGACGGAGTCGTGTTGGCCGATGTTTCGATACGCAGGTGATCGCCGAGAGCAGGTGCGGGCATGCGTGCAAGAAACCGGTCCGGGCTGCGGGCGACAAAGTTGACCATCGGATCTTCGTTTTCAGACATCGCTCCCGGAGGCGGTATCGAATCATCATTTGCCGATGTTTTGGCGAGCAGTTTCGCGACGGGACGGCTGTTCGATTCGCTTCTCGATTGCTGCCGAATCGCATGCACAATCACTTCGCCTCCGTCATGTTCGACTTCGTAGCGGAAGGGATCTCTCGCATCAGCGGCGCTGCGCTGCAGAATCCTTGCGAGGGCGCGTGAATACTCAGGCCACTCCTGCCATGGTTGCGTTCCGTCACCCAGCGGCTCGGTCATCAACGTCGTGACACGCCCCAGTCCGTAACGCCACGTTGAAAGGATCGGATGCTCCTCGGCAACGGTTTCCAAAAGGACCTGGCTTCCCGGTCGAGGCTTGGTCTCAACGTAACCGTCCAAGTTGGGTACGTTTGATGTATCGACGTCTCCCCACCAACCGGATCCACCGCGGGCACGAACCAAGTGTGTTCCCGGTCGGTAGGACGGCAGTTTGGTCGTGGAGGGTTGTTTGAGCAGAATCTCGGGCAAGTTGAATCGATTCGGTACGTTGTAAAAGCGCCCCTTGCCCCAGTTGGCAATGTTAACCAGGAATTCGCTGTGATAGCCGCCACCGGCCAGCACCGTCGAAACGTTGATTCCTTCACTCGCCATCCGTCGCATCAGTGATTCGAAGTCACCGGCTTCGACACCGCCATCGGTCAGCACCAAAACATGCTTGTAGCGGGTGTCAACGTTTTGCAATCCGTAGAACGCTTCTTCGAGCGCCGGCAGAATCACGGTTCCGCCACCTGCGTCCATCCGGTTGAGTGCACGTTGCAATTCGATCGCATTGGATGCTGGTTGCAAAGGCGCAGCCCAGCGTTTTGCGCCATAGAACTCGACGATGCCAACTTTGTCATGCGGCAGCAGACGACGCATCGCCAAGCGAGCGACTTCTTTTGCCAACTGGACTCGTACTCCACTCATGGATCCGGACGTATCGATCACGACGACAAGAGATGTCGAGGGATCGCGTTTTTCTTCTTTCTGGACAAACTCAACCGGCAGCAACGACTCGATCGGGCGATCGTGCCAACCGCCCGCACCAAACGCTGCGCGACCGCCACTCATCACGAGACCAACACCGCTTGATTGAACGGCATCGACGATCTCTTGCTCGGATTCCCGTGACATTCGCTCGGAGGGAATGTCATCGAGCATGACCAGATCCGCTTTGCCGAGTGCCTCGGTCATCTGCTTCGCATCCATGCTGTCGACGCTTCGCACATCGAAACTGGGGCCGATCATCTGGGCGAGTTTTTCAACACCGCTTTTTTGTCGATCTCCCAGATACAGCAAGCTTGGTGAATCCTGAATCGGCAGAACAACGGGCGTGACTTGGACCTCTTGTCCTGTCTTCCCGCTCACAAGAATGTCGGCTTCGAAAAATCCGGCTTGCGCTGGTTCGAATTCCAACACCACGATTTGATCGGTGCTGTTCTTGCAAGCGACCGCAGCAAGTGTCGCGTCGCCTTGTTTTAGCGAAACGTCATTGGGCGCACTGGCTTCGTCACAGACGACACGAATGTTCAATCGAGACGTCGTGCCTTTGCGAAGCGGTTCGGCCCAGGAAACTTCGACCGCCGTGGGTGGTCGCGAGATCGTTGGCAATTCCACCCAGTGAATGGGAATGTCACGGCGACGCAGTGCACTGACCGCGCGATCATCGTCCACGCGTGTTGCCAATGCGTCGCTAGCGATCGTCACACTACCACCGGACCCTCGAGGAATCAGCGATGCCGCTCGCGAGATCGCAGCCGACAAAGGTGAGGTTCCTTGGTTTGCGCTGTCCTCGATAACGGTGACCGAATCAAATTGCCGGTACTCAGTCTGTTTGTAAGGGGATGGCTCGTCCTCCTTCGAATCGAACGACTGACCGATCAAAACCAAATGACAGCGACCGGCGTCGGTAAACGACTGTGATAGTTCGTCGATCTGTTGTCGTGAATCCTCCGTAACGCTTTCGCTGCGATCGACAATCAAAACGCGATCCACATCGGAATCGTTCATGCGAAATCGTGGTTGTGCGAGTGCGAATGCCAATGCAAGAAACATCAGTGAACGCAACGTGTTTTGCACGCGATCTTTGCCACGCCACGGGCCAACCCACGGCAACAGCGCTAAAATCGACAAGAGCAACCACCAGGGAAAAGACAACATCATGGCATGCGACCTCGTTGGTACAACATCCATTCACCGGCCAACAGAGTGGACACAATCAAACCAAACCAAGTGAGTAATCCGACACGAGAAAAAAGGCCTGCCTGCGGTGAATCCTGCAAGTTCGACGCGACCGCGATTGGTTCGCTCAATCGCGTCGTTACGACTTCTCGCCCATCGGACGTCGTCGCGGTCGCGGCATAGGCTCGATCAAACTCGGGGGCGGCGGCGGGTAGACGCTCTCCCTGTTCTGCCCATGGAATGAGCGGTGGTCGGTCAGCGAGCCAGCGGATCGACCGTGCGACCAAAATGGGACAAGCGCGACTCTCCGCGAAATCGAAAGAAGACGTGAACAAGCGATTCCAAATGGCGATCCTTCGTTCTTCAGCGGCGGCGACTTGAACATCAATGATCCGCCCGGTTTCTTCCGCGATGGCCATCGCGTCGATTTGCCGGAGCGCTAATTCGTCAATCAACTGATTCAACGCTGCACCGGGATCCGCGGCTTCGGATTCGATTGAAAACGCAGGGTCGTCATCTCCTGATAGTCTCAGATCGTCGTCAGCATCAAACCCGACACTCACATCGGCATTCTCCGTGACAATCTCGCAAGCTCGATCGATTCGAATCAGTTCCTTAAGTGTTTCCGGTACGGCTGCATCGATGGCGACACGAATCAACTCGCGCCTCGGCAGCGTCATCGCCCCAATGCGTTCTTCGCCGTAGCTGACTTCCAGCAATCCACCTCCGGCGGCGACATCAAGGAAGTGCAACTCGTTCTCGGAAACCCGCTGTGGATTTTGTTTGATGGGTTGATCATCGACCGTTATTTGCAATCGATCCAACTCGATGGGTTGCTTGGACGTTATACCGATAGCGACATCGACCATGCTCCATTGTCCGCTTTGCGCGTCGGCGACACCCAGCGTGTTCAACTGCAAGTCATCAGATTCTTGTGAACGTGGAATGCGATAAACGGACACATTGGATCGGAGACCGTTCAACAATTCTTCGTCAAGCTCGGCGTCACCGATCAAGTGGATCGCGAGCGGTTCCTCGGTGTTGGCTCGATAGGAGAGCGACTCAACGGCCCATCCAATGCCCTTTGGAGCGGGCTCGGAATCTTCTGACGCATCATCCGCGGCACGAATCGAGGCAAGTTCGATCGGTTCGCCAGCAACGAGAAGTGTTTCCAAGAAGTCTCCCACCGCGATGATCTCGCGCGCGGTCGTCGGTAACGTGCTCGCCCGATCAATGGCTAATTTCAAGTCCTCGGTTCGGGTTTCCTTCTCGTCGACGCTCCAATCGAGCAACACGACATGCTGTGTTCCATCCAACGGAGTTGACGCTGGCTGTGCAAGCAGTAACCACAATAGCGAAGCGATCGCAACGAGCAGTACCCATGCAGGCCAGTGACGGAAACGGCGCACGAATACGCGAGCTCGTGTTTCTTCAATCGCTGCTTGCCAGAATAGCGTGCTCAGCACTTCCACTTCGCGATGCTGAACGCGAAGTCGTTGCAAGAGAAACAAAGCGATGGCCAAGACGGCGATGCCGAGGAGAACAGCGATCGTTGAAAGTAATCCGAAAGTCATGCAACGTACCTCCCGCCTTCGAACAGATTGGCAAGCTGTTGCATCACATCTTGATCATGATCGATGCTTAAGAATCCACCGCGACGGCTGCGGGCAAACTCACGCAATCGATCAAAGTGTTGATCGTATGCTTCGCGGTATTTTTGCAACACGGCCGCGTCGACGGTGACGTCACGACTGTCTCCGGTTTCGCAGTCACGGACGCGAATGTCGCCGCGTAGCTGTGGTTCGCGATCCTCTTCTCGGGCGACGGCAATCAACAACGGCCGATGGCGAGTACGTTTGAGTTCCGTCACCATCGTGTCGATGCCGTGTGGATCAAAGAAGTCGCTGACGATGACCAACAAGCCCTCTCGCAATCCGAGTCCAGACAATTTAGCCATGGAATTGGCAAGGTCTGTGCCACGCGGGCTGTCTGCCGCCGATTCGGCGATTCGGGTCAACGCTTGTGCAATCAAACTCAATCGCCCACGACCTGACGTCGGTCGCACGGTCGTATCCAAGTCTTCGCCGAAGGGGAACAAACCAACGCGATCGTGTTGATCGAGTCCGATGGCGGCGAGAGCCACGGCCGTTTTCATCGCGGTAATCGATCTTGGTGGATCCTCTTTCCACATGCTCCGAGAAAAATCGGGCATCAGGTAGATGGGCAGGTCCTCCATCTCTTCAAACAGACGCACGACAACTCTGCCAAGACGTCGATAGACATTCCAGTCGATTGATCGTAATTCATCGCCAGGGGAATACGGACGGTAATCGCGAAACTCCATGCCTTGACCACGATCACGCGAGCGATGCTCTGCCCAACGACCTGCGGGTGCAACACGACGGGCAACAATCCGAAGCGCGTGAGCTTGCTCCAGGAAGTGAGGATCGAGAAGTTGATAGGGATCGTTCATTACGTTTTGTCAGTGAAATGATTCTGACGCGGCAGCACCTTGATGATCACCACATACGGGGTGTGTCCCATCCATACGTCGGATCAAACGATGCAGAGCAAAACTTGCGCGAGATCACCCGGGTGAATACTCGGCGTCGTTACTTCAACACTTCCTGGATCACATCATCGGAAGTGATACCATCCGACATACCTTGGAAGTTGATCAGAATGCGGTGACGCAACACGTCCGGAGCCATCGCTTTCAGGTCTTCGGCAGCAACCGCGAATCGACCTTCCAGCAGGGCACGAACCTTCCCGGCCAGAATCAGTGATTGAACTCCACGCGGTGAAGCACCCAACGAAACAACTTCGTTGACGATTGGTTTGGAGTATTCGTTGCCCGGTTGGGTCGACATCACCATCCGAATTGCTTCTGTTTCGACATGATCTGGAACAGGAACAGCGCGAACGATATGCCGCATGCGGATCACGGTTTCGGCATTGGACACCGAGCTCAATTGAACCTCGTCATTTGACGTCGTTCGTCGCAGGATCGTTCGGTAATCACCTTCCGCGGGATAACCGACAATCAGCTTGAAAAGGAATCGGTCCAGCTGCGCTTCGGGCAGTGGATAGGTCCCCTCTTGTTCGACCGGGTTTTGCGTTGCCATGACGCAGAACGGTTCTTCCAACGCGATCGTTCGATTGCCGACAGAAATTTGCTTTTCTTGCATCGACTCCAGCAAAGCGGCTTGCGTACGCGGAGTCGCACGGTTGATTTCGTCCGCGAGCACGAGATTGGCCACCAGCGGACCCGCTTGGAACTCCAATTGTGTGCCACCCGTCTCGTTTTCGACCAACACGTTGGTGCCGCGGATATCCGCGGGCATCATGTCTGGAGTGAACTGGATGCGGCTAAACGTGAGGTCGATCGCTTTACCCAGTGAACTGACCAGCAGTGTTTTACCGAGACCGGGAACGCCCTCCAAAAGGACATGGCCGGCAGCGAACAAAGCTGCCAGGACTCCGTCCACAGTGGCGTCTTGTCCCACCATCATCCGCGAAACTTCATTGCGAATCACGGCGTGTACGGAACGAAATTCGTCAGCTGCTTCGCGGGCAGCTTCCGGGTTATCAAGGGTCAAGCTAGAGCTCATGATTGCGGCGATTCACTTTCTGAGACGACGGACGTCTGCAAAGGTTCTTGGGAAGTCGGACTTGTTGCGGTTTGCTGAGGGGACGTCTGTAACGGAAACTGCGCGCGACGCTCCAGGAAATATCGCCGCACCAGATCTTGTAGCCAGGGTGATAGATCAGGGTGATGAATGGGCCCGATGGAACCTTGTCGTGGATAGCGATACTGAGCGGCCACCGGATCGCTCTGTTCGGCTTCAGGTGTGATGCGTTGCTGCGTGATGCGGATGCGGCCTTTGTTTGGCTGTCCATTCACACGGTCTGGAATCGGGACACCGAGAACGAGCGACGCGACACCACGGGACTTCTTCTGCCCACCGGGACCACCTCTGCCGTTCGCGTCCGGGTTGGGCCGATTGTTTCCAAAGCCGATTTGCAAGTCTCGATTAACCGGAGTTCGCCGGTCTCGCAGGTTTGGCTGGATGCCACCGCGTGACTCCTGCTCTTCTTCTTCGTCGGCGACATCTTCTTCGTCTTCGATGTCTTCATCATCAGGAGTGGCCGCTTGGCTCGTGCTGGCCCAATCACTCGGCGCTGCGTTATTGTCGGAACCTTTTGATGAACCTTGGCCAGCCGTTGCACCGGACGGTTTTTCTTCTTGCTCGCGCGGTTTCTTTTCGCGTTCTTCTTCCGGTTTGCGTTTTTGTTTTGGCTTTGGTTTGCGTTTGGACTCATCTCCTGATTTGGAGGGTTGTCCAGACGTTGAGGGTGCACCACGAGCGCTCGACGGATTAGCCGTTTGTTGACTCTCGCGCGTTTCGCCTTCACTCAGTTTGCCGCGAGATTCTTCCGCGTTGTCTGGAATTGCGGCTCCTGCGGAACCTTGACGGTTGACCATCCGCTGACTTCGTTGGTCTTGCGGTGGTTCCTCGCGTTGCTCTGTCTCCGGGATGTCTTCAACGGGTGGCTTTTGTTTCGGTGTTGTCGATTCGGGTTCGATTGAAATTGGATCCGCAACGGTGGTTGTATCGGCGGTTCGCGAATCGTTGGCCGGTTGTTCAAGGGCGAACTGAGCCAGCAAAGCTGCGAGTGCCAGAATCGCGATCGCTGCTGGAACGGGCCAATAACTGAGATAGCCATACCAAGGCTGCTCTTTCGAAGGATCAAGCGATGTGTCGCGAGCCCGATGCGCCCAGTCAGACGCGTCTTCGACGGCGGCCTGCATAAACCCATCTCGGCTTGGTTGATCGAGAAAATGATCCGCCGTAACGATGCGTTCGCTCGAGCCCAACGTCTCATCGGCCGCCATCAATGCTCGCTGACGACTTACCGTGGCCTCGAACGTCATCGCTTTCGCAGCGACCCATATCAAGGGCACGGCGACGGTCATCACACCCCAAACGCTCCACGAAAAAAACCAACCTTCCGACACGCCGGTCGACCATCGGAACAATTGAGTGAGGACAGCAAGGACGGGCACAATCACGAGCAACTTTAGTGCTGCCGGAATGCATGACCGAATGTATTCGCCTTGGTCATTCGTCCCAATTTGATGGGACACCGTCATCGCGACGATGTCCAAGTCTTTCTTTAACTGCGATGGTTCGTCCTGACTCACTCAGTAACCTCTTGACGCTTCAGTTCGCATTTCTTCGATTGCAGGACTTCACCGCTTTTCGCATCACGAACGACGATGACAACTTCCACACTGTTCGGTTCGATTCGTAGGCCCATGCGAGTCCCACCTTTGGTTTGACCTGCTTCGAGGGAATCGAGGTAGTCGGCATTTTCCTGCTGGATTTCCGTCAGGTCACGCTCGAATCCAAACGTCAGTCGACCATCGTCATCGGGCAAATAGGCAACACCGCTTAGCGGACCGCCCGTAGCAAGTCCACGAGCGAGCATGCGGTGAATGACGACACCGCTTGAACCATGGAACACGACACCTCGTTCCGCGACGATGACTTGCACGACGAGCGGTCCAAGTTCTTCATCTTCGATCGAACCGACCGGTGGGCCTTCGATGGTGACCTCGCCCGAAAGTTCTGTTCCGTTCAACATCGCATCGGCAGAGACCTGGATCGTTGTGCCGCGACGCAGGCGCGAGACGACTTCTTGACGCGTCATCTGGTAGATCTTTTCAGCGTCTCGGAATTTCCCAGCACCTGGAGCCTTTCTGACACCGTCGACGACCTGAACGACCGGACCGCTGATGCCGAGCCACTGTGCCATGTGTTGCCCGAGTGGTGTCACGAGTGGTTCCAGTCGTGGCGCGGACAAGTGGTAGGACAAGCACACACATTCGGTATCGGCGAAATGCGACAGAATGCCTTGGTTCCCCATGGCGCCACCGATCGCACCGCCGCGTGCTTCGGTTCCGACGTAAGCGTTGGTAAAGAACTCGACCAGGCTAGTTCGATTCGTCCGATCGGATGGATCAAACTCGAACATGTCCGGCGCCGAATAGTTTCGTACGCGGCCGCTGATCATGCGATCGATCTTCTCGATCGTCATGCGTTCCTCGGGCGGTAAATCTTTATCGAGCCGCATCAGGGCTTCCATTGCCAATTCGCTGCTCTCTTCCTTGACCAGCGCTTGGATGTATCGACTGAAAGCTCGGTTCTGTTTTCCATTGGCCTCGTAGACGCGAGCTAAGTTCAGGTTGATCATGCCATCTTCGGGCAGACCAAACGCGGCGGACAGCAAGTGACGCCAAGCTTCGCGTTTATCGGTTGGTAATAACAGCTCTCCCAACCGGCCGTGCAATTTGTAGTTGGCCTCGGGATATCGGTCTTGCCGTGCACTCTTCACCCCCAGTTCACCGGCAGCGATTCCGAGAAGTGTTTCGCCTTCGTTGACGAGCTCTTCCATCAGGTCGAACAACCGAGTCGCGCGCAGGTCGCCCGGCATTGTGTCGTTGATCCATTGGATAGCGACGGATGCTTCGTCTTGGTCGGCACCTTCATCCAAGAGCAGATTTAACAAGAACTCGGCAGCTTCGCGGCCCAAGCGTGTTTCACCGTGCTGTTCCAGCCAGCTAAGCACTAAGTCGCGATCTTCCGCGACCATCGCTTGGAACCAAGCCAGTTCTTCTTCTGGGAAATCGGGCGATCCGGTACTGCGAATCGTTGCCAAAAGTGATTGGCGGTCGACATGGATTCGAAATCGCTCAAGTAAATTGATTCCCATCATGCCCGCAACGCCATCCGGATGGACTTGGACGACTTCGTCCGGACGAAACGCAACGTATGGCGAAAAGTCGACTGACTCACAAACCACCGGTCCAACATTACCGGCGGGTCGACGCAATGAGTTGCAAAGCCGACGCTCCAATACACTGTCGTAACGTGAAGAGCCAATCGCCATAGCACGTTTCAATTCTTCACTGCTTCCTTTTAACGTGACCGGCAACCAGACGAGATCACTTTGTGTCGATATCGGAACGATGATGTCGTTCAATGTTGGGTCGGTGTTTCCTTGAGCCAACTGTCCGGGCGGTGCCAACAAGACTTGACCCCGTGGAAGATCAAAGATCACGTCGAAGTGTTTTAAAACCTGTGCTCCGATCGCTCCGGCAAGAGCATTCTCGCCAAGCTCTTTCGAGTGATACTTTGTAAACTCCTCGAACTCTTCCTGTGGACCGAGTTCGCGTCGCGCGATCTCGAGCGTGAAGTCAGGAAAGTGGAGCGTTAGTGGGATCGGTTTCCCGGAATTGGTCTCGGCCGGCAGGGGAGACGCCGCGCGATTGTGAAGCTGCAACCCGTACGCTCCGTCGAAATCGAGCCACAGGTTGATTGGCACTCGCAACCGTGGGCCAGAGATATCGCAGGCAACAACCAACCGCCCATCGACGACGGTCACCGGGATCGCGCCGCCTTCACCGCTCATGATGGGTGGACGATCAACCGAGTCGCTCGTCTGCCCCAAACAGGCGGGCGCAATGAGCGTAACGACCGCAATCATTGACGCGGCAAGAAGGTGGCGATGAGTGCGGCCGGGGCAGAAACTTTGGGACATCGGTTTCCTAGATGGATGAATCACTATGTTAGCCAAATGTGGCCGCAAGGCATCCATTTTCCGACCACGAATCGCGTGCAATTCCTCCATGCGAAGACCTCTGCTTTTCAGCGACCCCACGTTTAGTTTTGTCAAACGTACGTCTGTTTTTTGACAAACGATGGAGGGACTTCGCAGAGGTCCTCGTTGCGATCAAGTTGGGGCGAAGCGAGAAAACTCTACTTCGGTTTGCCCACGATTTTTCCGAAAGCAAAGGTTTCGGCGATCATTTCGACCTGAATGTTTGCTGCTGATGGGACACTAACCACAACTGGCACAAACCCGCGTCCGCAGCATGAACCGGGCAGAATCGCAACATCCAAAACAGCTCCCGAATCCGCATCCAGGATCTTGAATTCCGGTGACTTACCGATGGGATTCCAGCCAACGTACTGTTCACCCCCTCGACCGTAGTACCAAATCTGATCCGGTGAAAACTGCAACTGGTTACCTCGACGCGCGAAACGGAATTCCGATTCAATCGGGCCGCCCCAGTCGAACATCGTCGAGGAGTCCGTGACTAAATCCAATCGCTCCATGCGTCCAGCGGTGATCTGGACGCGATGCTCACCCAAGCCGAGCGTACCACTGACAACGGTGTAGTCACCGGCCGGAATCGTCATGGGGCCTTCAACCGCACCAACATCGAAGGAGTGCTGTCGATCTTCGGAAACGATCACGGAGGACATCAGAACGGCTTTCGAATGGAACGATGCCGACATGTCGATCTTGGCCGTGGGACCACGGAACTCGGAAAGCCGAATCGACGTTCCGCCGTTATTGAAGTCCAGCGTGTAAAGGGCATCATCGATCTGAACGGTTTTGGAAAGAAACGTTGCATAGTCGCTGGTGCCAACGATCATGGCGTCGCTACCAACGTCATCGAAACGTCCATTACCATCTCGATCAATGATTCGGATCGGCATTGGACCAGCAGCGGAGTTGATCACTCCAGCCATCGCGCCACCGGGAGCCCACTCCCATCCGCCGCCATCTTTTCGAAGTCGAGCGGCGTAGCGAAGTGGCTCGCCGGAATCGGTTTCACCCGTCAACACAACTCGAGTGGTTGAAACGTTGGTTTTCGGATCAACCAATGGCTTGATCGATCGGTCGAGTTCGCCGTCTCCATCGGTATCAACCAGCAGATTGTTCCCGTCCAGCTCTACGGCAAAACGATCACCGCCAGCGTGAGAGATGCGAATTCCATCGTTCACCGCGAACCACTGTTCATTGGGAAGATGCATCGACCAGTTGCGAAAACTCCGATATCTCAGATCGATGTTCTCAGAGTCTTTAGCCGAGCATGGCACTCCGATCGCCATCGCGATCGTCGCACCCAATAGATACCGAATCATGAACGTTCCCCACGTTGGTTGAAAATCCGACCTTTGATCATGGTAGCCACTCCACCGTATGCCGTAACGATGGATTCCATTGGCTAGGTGTTTTGTTTTATGCGTTGTGTGTTTTGGAGTGACGGGGTTTCTGCCAGCCGCAACTTCGATCGACGAAAATGATCGCGCTGAATTCCTATGACGCAGATCTAAGGCGTCTTTGTCTCTTCTTTCTTGAACGAATCCAACATCTCGATAAATGCATCAACACCACCTCCGCCAACGTGCTGCCCAATCGATTCGCCTTCGGTATCAAAGCAGACGAAGGTGGGGTAAGCACGAATGTCGTTCTTTGTGGCCAAGTCGACTTCCTTTTCGGAATCAATGTAGACGGGGATAAATGACTCGAGCGCCGTCATTGCGTCTTGGGTGGGATAGACATTGGCGATCATCATTTTGCATGGCCCACACCAAGAAGCCGAGAACATCACCAGAACTGGTTTGCCAGTCTCCACCGATTTTTCACGAGCTTTGACAAAATCTGTCATCCAGTTTTCAGGAAGCTTTCCGGCGGTGCTGACGGGAATGGGCTGAACGGTGACAAAAACCTGTTGAAAGACTTCGATCCGCCGCGCGAACTCAGCGTCGGTGATCTTGCCATCGGCATCGACGTCCAGACCTTTGATGAACGCCGTCAGCTGTTCTTCTTCGGCATTCGCGATACGACGCTCGGCGTACGCACGCATTTGTTCCGTTGTGCGTTCTTTCCCAGAGGCATAACCAATGCATCCAATCAATAGGGAGAGAGCAATCGCGGGGCGAATGAGCATCAAAAAGGCTCCGAAAGGGCGGCGTCGGTTCGACCGCCATTGTGGTAATTCTGGCAGTTCATTGCAAATCTGGAGCGTCATCGTTGGACGTTTTTCCGTTAACGCACTCATTGGGTGGCAATCGGCGACTCTGACGCTTTCCAAAGAAACGCCAGTTCCAGCAGTATCAGTCCGGGCAGCCAGCTTAGCCAAGCGGCCAATTGGTACGTCAATGCGGCGTCCAACCCAAGCGGGTGAAGGACATAATGGATCAGCCGCAAAGCGATCGCCGAGCACATCATTAGATAACTACGAGCCATCCAGCGACCATGAGCGGCAAACTGAAAAGAACGCGCCGATTGGTATCCAAGGTAAGTGAAGGTCCAGGCGGAGATGCTGATGCAAGTGAAACAAAGCACCGACGAGACACCGCCAAAGGCTTGAAGCGACATGATCAATCCGCCAGGGGCCGCCAACAACAAAACAGCCAAGCAATAAACGTATCCGAGCTTTCGATGCCACCGTGGAGCACGACGCCGAATCGTGCGGCTCATTTGGAGCGTGCCGCACAGCAATGCAAACGGCGCGGAAACGATGTGAGCATAGAAGCCGATGAAGAAAGCAGAATTGTAAAAGAATTCTGATTTGTTCCGAAGAAAACCCCGGCTCAAGTCGGCAGGGAGATAAAACGGATACGGTGCGAGAATCAACCAGCCAACGAAGATCACCATCAACCCAACGGCAACTCGAAAGAGCCGTATCAAGACAAGCTCAACGCTGCTTTTGTTGTTTGGCCTCACACCCATTACTTTGTTATATACCAACCTCCCTTCGGGTTTTGATGTTTAACGAAAAGGAGTAAGCGATGACCAACGAAGATCCTTCTTCAACACCTTCGCAAAATGACACCCAATGGGCGGATCAAGGTGAACCGTATCGAACGCCCGATCCTGTTCCTGATCCAACACCTCGTCGAGGAATTCTTGGCTCGCCGTTGGTTTGGGCTCTGACTGCTTGCGTTGTGGTTGGTGCGGGAGCAGTGGCTTGGGCGTGGCAGCGTGCTGACGATGATGCGGTGCAGTACATCGAGGAATTCGGTGGCTATCGAGGACCCGCTCCCGATTGGGAAGAGCTTGGCTCGTACGAAGAAGCGATGACCTCAGACTCGCCGGCGCCGTAGCTGCCTGTTTGATGCAACGCGAATCGTCAAAGAACAGGATGGTCGGTTTATCCCATTGGATGATTCAACGCATCAATTGGACCTCGCCATTCTTTTTTCGATCACGGGTCGAAACGATCAGCACGGAGTCGTTGGCTCATCGCCTCAGCGACCCGTCGGACGAATCGTTTGTGCTAGTCGATGTTCGTAGCGTCTCGGAGTATTCGGTTTCAAGAATTCCAGGCGCGATCTCCAAACGGGAGTTCATTGATCAGCGAGCGCAGCTTCACAGCAAACAAGTCATTGCTTATTGCACGGTCGGCGGTCGTAGCCTGTGGTTTGCACAGACCTGTGCCAAGATGGGATTCGATTCAATTAACTATCTCGGCAGCATCCTCCAGTGGTGCGCTGCAGGGCATGAACTGATCGGGCCCGATGGTGAAGTAACCGATCGCGTGCATACGCACAATCGACTGTTTCGGGCACCCAGGGGATACGTGCGAACCAATACGCAGATGAAATGAAACGCGGAGGTCACAGACGCAGACGTCGGAGAGACGCCGAGTGATTCGCAGAGAAGAAGAACTTAGTAGTGGGTGTGGCAGCGTAGCAGGAAGGCTGTGTCTAGCGACGGCGATGTGATCGGCGAGCGGTATTCCAATTCGCGGTCGAATGCAAAACCGATTTCCAGCACGTTCTTGGACTTCTTTCCAAAATTCATCACACCGCACAGCACTCGTAGATCGCGGTAGGTCATGTTGTCGCTCGTGCCGCCATCTCGTTCGATTGCCCAGGTTCCCCCACCCAGTTCGCCACTGACGTAAAAGGCTTTCGTTTGGCTAACCTTGAATCGCACCTTTGGACGGGGAAAGATCAACTCAAGAATCAAATCGTCTCGTGGCTGCCAAATGCATCCAACGATTGGAAGCAGGCTGATGTCGTCACGGTCAAGCACATCCACGCCGAACACGGTCGCGTGGTTTGGTGCTGTGTTGTGATACAACACAGCGTGGCTTGGAAAACGGACGCCTTTACGCGCACTGCCTTCAAAGTCACTGAACGCGCCAACGCCCATCCTCAAATCGAGCATTGTCTGGTCACTGACTTTACCTCGCATTTGGTAGGCCACTTGAAAGTCGAACAGACGCGGGCGCACATCCGGCTGAATCGGGCCGTTTAAAAAGTGAAAGCCGTTTCCAAACGTAATCGCCGAATTCTCTCCCAGTTCCAGTGCCGGAAACGACTGCAGGCTGAACATGCCAAAGTCACCGTCGGCCAGCCATGTCGTTTGGCTTTGTGACGCGTTGTAACCTAGCCAGTCATCAAACGTGACCGATGGTTCGTCCGACTCATCGACGACCTCCGTGATCGACTCAATCGTCTCGCCTTCTTCAAGAACGATGATTGGTGCTTCCAAGTCATTCGGCGAATCCAGAACGATTTCCGAGGACTCAATCACGACATCGTCTGGTAACAATTCAATCTCTTCGGGAAGGTCACCCACGAACAGCGGTTGATCAGTTGCTAAGTCTTCGCCCAGTGAGCGATCCGTCAACGAGATTTCCGGCAACGAAACCTCAGACGTCGATACTCCAATTAGTGAGTCTTCCACGACCAGCTCTTCTGGCAACGTAACCTCTTGAGCGATGACAGCTGGTAGGTGACAGCAAAATGCACTCAACAGAATGGCCCGAAAGGTTACGGGAAGCAGTGATGCGTGGAAATGTCTCAAGCCACTCCTCAGATGTTTGCTGTGGAAGAAAAGCGTTTGTTGTGGAAGAAGACGCTTACGGTGGATGAGGGCAACGGTACGGAATCTCGCGTGACAATCGCAAGTCAAGAGAGTTTCACGCACGCTGTCACGATCCGTCGAATGCTTCAACGAACGGACTCGCAGTCCGCTAAAGTGATCGGCACGTCCGCTGCCGGAGAATATGTTTTTCGTTACGCCTTTGAGTCGCAGCTTGCGAACGTCAAAGGAAGCCAATCGTTCGCTTGGTCGCCTTCTAAGAAGCCGACGCAAGATCACCCTTATTCTTTGAAGGCAAATTACGCCATGCGCAACGAAGGGCCGATTTGTTCCACGCGTTGATGGACGTCGTCAATTCGCGGTTTCACGTACCCGCAGCCATGCTGGAGATGATTCTGGCTAATGCGTCGCTAAACCAGCTCTTCAATCGGCTTACCGTCTTCGATCATGTAGGTTGGACGTCCAGCTTGATCGGTGAACTGAATTCTCCGATCGATACCCATGACGTGGAAAACCGTCGCCATTAGATCTTGCGGGCGAATGGGCTTGGTTTTTGGCACGTCGACTTTTTCGGCCGATTCACCGACAACCTGGCCCATCTGCAGACCGCCACCTGCCAACGCCAACGTGCTTAGTGGAGCCCAGTGGTCACGTCCACCGCCTGCGTTAATCTTGGGTGTGCGTCCAAACTCACCGCTGATGATCAATAGCGTGTTGTCGAGTTGATCGCGTTGGCTGAGGTCTTCGACCAGGGCCGCAACGGCTTGGTCCACTTCTGGGCCACGACGATCCATCGCGTCCTTGATTTTGCCATGCATATCCCAGCCGCCATAGTTGATCGAAACGAATCCACATCCGGCTTCCGTTAAACGACGGGCTTGCAACATCTTTTCGCCGAGTCCCTTGCCGTATCGATCGATGACTCGGGGATCTTCATACTTCAAATCGAACGCTTGCTGCGAACGGCTGAGGATCAGATTGAAGGCTTGTTGCTGAAATGAATCCAACCCTTCCATCACACCGCTGCGATCGACGTCCCGTCGAATGTTGTCGATCCCTTGCAACAGAGTGCGTCGATTGTTCAGGCGGTTCTGATCGATTTGTAGAGCCATGTTGCGGCGTGCTTCGCCACTCGGATCAAACGGACCATAAGCGGTACCCAGGAAAGCGGGCCCATCCGCATAAACCCCGTTCATGCGTACGTATGTTGGCAGGCCAGTGACCGGATGATTCGTCCCTCGGACACGGGATACGATTGAGCCGATGCTCGGTCGGACGGGAATACCACCGTTATCAGCGAGTCGGTTGTCGTAACCGGTCATGACATAGTGTGTACCGCCAGAGTGCCCGCTATTGGTGTGCGCGAACGAACGTACAAACGCCATCTTGTCGGCAACACGCGCCATGCGTTCGAAGTTCCCTCCGAGTGTTACGCCGGTGACATTCGTTTTGACTTCGCCAGTCACACTCCGATACTCGGCCGGCGCGGTCATCTTGGGGTCGAACGTCTCAACGTGCGTAGGACCACCACTCAGCCACAACCAGATTACCGACTTGTCCGACAACCGTGACATCGAGTCGGGACGCCCCGCTTGTGCCCACATCGCATCCGCAAGCGTAAGTCCACCAAAGCCCAACGCACCCACTCGCATGAAGTCTCGGCGTGAAGTTCCTTCGCAATCCTTCCGCGTCCGCCCGAATCGAATATCGAACATGCTGCTCGGTCCTTTGCTGATCGGCCGTTCTCGATCGGCCTTTGGTGTGGGGGGCGAAAGTGGTTTAAGTTGGAAACGGTCGACCACTTGCCGATGGATGATTCAGCTCGTGTCTAATTGTCACACTTCTGGATAGGCAAAATCAACTCCCTTTTTGGCCAGATTGCTTGGACGGGCCGTGTGTGAATCCCGTTCTGTCGGTCGAAGATGCACTCGAAACACTTGGGCAACGGTAGATGGAAAGGTTCGCGTCCTCCCTGATTTTCGCTTTGTTCGCTTCGTGCGTTGCCTTGGATGGATATGCCCGTCGAGCCTTCGCTCAGCCGGTTGAGGACAACCAATGGATTTTCCGCGGTCACGAAGACGCCGTCAGCATGGCAGCGTTTACACCAACCGGCAGATCGGTGGTGACGGGAAGTTTCGACAAGACGGTCCGAATTTGGGACGCTTCGAAGCCGCTGGAATTACGTCGGTTTACCCAACACACCGGTCCCATTTTTTGCCTCGCAGTCAGTGGTGATGGTTCGGTGTTGGCAACAGGAGCACAGGATAACACGCTCCGATTCTGGGACCTTCCGCTGGATCGCCCGATATCTCGACAAGAAAAAGCACGATCAAAATTGAACACGTTGGCCGTCAGTCCTGATGGCAAAACGCTGTTGTCCGGTGGCGATCTACAATTCCTGCGACTCGATGCGCTCGGAGACGATGCGCCTCTTTCTGGGTTGAGAGTGGGGCACAACACCAGCATCACAGCTGTTGCGTTTCGTCGTGACGGCACTTTCTTTGCGTCGGGAGACGCTGCGGGACGAATTCTCTTTTGGAGCCCCTATCTCAGTGGAGTACAAGCAGAGCTGATTGGTCAATCAACGGCCGTCAACCAGATCGCTTTCACTTCGAACCAGCAACAATTGCTAACCGCCGGTGATGACGGCCACGTTCGTGTTTGGCAGTTACCGTCATCAACTGATCAACCGATCGATGTCAAAAACAAGATTCAAATACATGACGGCGTCATCAAAGACATGGCGATGTACGCGGGCGGGTCACACGTCGTGACGATTGGAGAAGATCGTCGTATCGTGATGACGAATCTCTCGGATGGATCCGAAACGAAGACATTCAGCGTACCGTCCACTGATTTGATCCCGACCGCGTTGGCATTACGAGCAGACAATCAGCGTGTTGCCGTTGGATTGTCGAATGGTCAAGTGGTTGTCTGGAACGCCAAGGACGGCGATGAACCCGTGGTTCAGTTGAACGTCGATGGTTCGGTGACTTCCATCGCCTACAGTCGTGATCACCAATTCTTGGCAGTGGCGACCAATACTGCAAACATCTATCTGTTTGGTCCTTCGAAATCCGGTGTTGAGCCAAGGCAGGAGTTAGCGCTGACACCTCGGCAGTTAATGAACGCTACCGCAACCGTGACGGATCTCGCGTTTCACTCCGATGGTCAGTCGGTTTGGGGCGTCACGACAGAAGGCGACATTGATCAGTGGAAAATCGCCGCGATCGAACAAAAACGCCAAGTCAACCAAGGTGGTGCGGTGTACAGCGTTGCGCTGAGCAAGGATGGAAAACTGGCTGTCGCTTGTGGTTCGGATCAAACCGTCCGGGTTTGGGAGACGGAAAGCGGTCGGCAACGGGCCCAATTACGCGGACACCGTGGAGCCGTGCATTCGGTGGCGCTGAGTCCGGATGAGTCTCTAGCGGTAAGCTCGGGTGCGGATGGCACGCTGAGGCTTTGGGATATTGTGGGCGGCCGACAGTTAAAGCAACTCATCAAGCTGGACGCGACGATGTATTCCGTCTCCGTTCATCCGAATGGAAAATGGGTTGCGGCCGCTGGCGCGGATCGAAAAGTCTATCTGCTGGATTTAATTAGCGGTGAAAAACTCCATGTCTTGAATGGACACTCGGACTACATCCACTCCGTCTCGTTCGATCCGACGGGACAACGACTGCTCTCCTATGGATATGCCGGTGAGCTGAGAATCTGGGATCCGATAGACGGAAACCTGTTGCAGGAAACGCAGGTCGGGAAGATCGGCAATAGCGCTCGTTTTTCACCGGATGGGAAACGAATCGTGGTTGCCAACGGAGACGGCACGGCTCGTATTATCTACATCGCTACGGTCGAAACGGGCTCGCCTGTAAAGACGTCCGACTAGTCGTCTCCCGGCACGCCGGTTTGCGTATACCCCACCTGGCAGCTCAAGCCATGCTCTCTCACGCGGCTGACAATCCGTTTTTTCGCTCGCAGAACTATTTTTCGCGAATGCGTGTTGGTTGTTGCTTGCGGTCTCGCGGACAGCGAGAATGAACCCGTTCATTCGGTCAGCGTCTGCCCCCATTTATGCCCTGCCCATGAATCGTTCCCCCTTAGCGTCAGCGAAGGCGCTTTCGTCGTGCGTGCTATCCGTCGCGCTCGCGCTTGCCCTGGGTTTGCAGAGCGATGCGAGCGAGTTCCCTGGCGGTGAATTCCCCGGCAGTGAATTCCCCGGGTTGGGACCGCGTGGTGAATTGACCGCGATCCAGATCGAATCGACCAGCGGTGACGAACTGGTTGGGAGAAGTGCAAGGAAGCAGCTGATCGTGACCGGAGTTTATTCCAGCGACCAACACCACGACCTGACGCGTGTCGTGAAATACGAAGTCGACCGCTCGGAAATTCTCAAAGTTGAACAGACAGGGCTGGTCATTCCGTTGTCCGACGGTGAGGCAACGGTTACCGCCATACATCCTTCCGGTTTATCGACCGAGATCGGTTTGACGGTTGCGAGTATCGGCCAGGACTTGGCGGTGAACTTTGAAAACGAGATCGTGCCAATCTTTACCAAGCTTGGATGCAACGCGGGTGGATGCCACGGAAAATCGGATGGCCAGAATGGTTTTCGGTTGTCGCTGCTCGGTTTTTACCCCGAGGATGACTACGAGTTTCTTGTTCATGAAGACCGTGGACGTCGGCTTTTCTTTACTGACCCCGAATACAGTTTGCTGTTGCAAAAACCTGCCAACGAGTTGCCTCATGGCGGTGGAAAACGCATGGAACGCGGATCGTACGAGTGGCAATTGATGTCGCGTTGGATCGGTCAAGGCGCGCCGTACGGAAGTGATGACGATGCGAAGATCAGCCATATCGAATCGATTCCTTCCGTTCGCGAAATGAATCCGGGTTCAACACAACAGTTATCCGTTGTGGCGCATTACACCGATGGGACCGTACGAGATGTCACGCGACTTGCGTCGTACGAGGCCAACTATCCCGAGATGGCGAGCTGTGATTCGGAAGGTCGAATTACAACTGAACATGTTCCGGGTGAAGTTGCGATCATGGTTCGATTTGGCGGTCAGGTTTCTGTCTTTCGGGCGATCATCCCTCAGGGGCTTCCCGTTCTCAGAACACCGCCGGAGCAAAACGAAATTGATCGCTTTGTGTTTCAAAAACTGAAACAGCTTGGTATTCCGCCTTCTGCACGGTGCGACGACAGTACGTTCATTCGTCGGGTAACAGTGGATATTTCAGGACGTTTACCGACGGTGGAAGAAACCGAAGCATTCGTTGCCTCGACCGATTCGAACAAACGAAACAAGCTCGTCGATCGGCTTCTCGATTCAGCCGGGTACGCGGATTACTTCGCGAACAAGTGGTCGGCCGTTCTTCGAAACAAGCGTCGCAATAACAATGATGTCCCGTACACCTATCGCTTTCACGCATGGATACGACGTGCGCTTCGGGAAAACATGCCATACGATCAGTTCGTTCGCAGCGTGCTGACGGCAACGGGCGAGCCTGAGACTCATCCACCGGTCGCTTGGTATCGCGAAGTGCGGACATCGACGGCGCGGATGGAAGACACCGCACAGCTATTCTTGGGAATGCGGTTGGCATGTGCGAAGTGCCATCACCATCCATTCGAACGCTGGAGCCAGCAAGACTATTACGGCTTCGAAGCCTTTTTCACTCAGGCCGCATTAAAGAACAGTAAATACAACCGTCAGACCAACACTCCCGACATGGTCTACGTGAGAGCCGTGACGCCTCAATCCCGCAATCCACGAACCGGGCAAAATGTTCCGCCGACGCCGTTGGGCGGCGATCCGCTTGATGTCGCACCATACGACGATGCGCGTCATCATTTGGTCGATTGGATGTCGGAACCGAACAATCCATTCTTTGCGAAAGCGCTTGTCAATCGATACTGGAAGCACTTCTTTGGAAAGGGAATCGTCGATCCAGAAGATGATCTCCGTGTGACAAACCCACCGTCCAACCCCGAATTACTTCATGCGCTTTCTGAACGATTCGTCGAAAACGGGTTTGACTTGAAGGATCTCGTGCGAACGATCTGTCAGTCGAGTGTTTACCAACTCAGTAGTGAACCGACCAAAAGTAATGTGGGTGACACGCAGAATTTTTCACGCTTCTATCCTCGTCGATTTCCAGCCGAAGTGCTCAATGATGCGGTCAACACGGTGGCGTTGTCCACGACCAACTTTGGAAACGTTCCGGCCGGAACGACGTCCGTGCAACTACCCGACAACGGATTCAATAATTACTTTTTGAAAGTTTTTGGTAAGCCAGAAGCGGAGAGTGCCTGCGAGTGCGAGCGATCCGTTGAAGCGAATCTTTCGCAGTCCTTGCACTTGCTTAACTCGACGGACATTCAAGGCCGGTTGCGATCTGGAAAGGGGCGAGCCTCGCAGTTGGCCAGCGCTCAGGATCGTAGTCATGCCGAGAAAGTGAGACAGCTCTATCTAGCAGCATTCAGCCGCGAGCCGTTGCCCGAAGAACAGGCGTTTATCGTCGAGCAGGTCTCAAGCTATTCCAACCAGAAGCAAGCTTGGGAAGACGTCCTGTGGGCGATCTTTAACGCCAAAGAGTTTCAGTTTGTTAGATAGTGGAGCGGTGTTTGCAATGAAGCGCTGGATCGCCAGAGTCGTTTGTCTTGCGCTAGGGATCCATTGCGTGGTTGACGTTTCCGCTCAACTACCGGCGACGCAGCTCCAGGAAATTTTCCCAGCCGGGACAACCACGGGCAGTGAATTGGAAGTCACCATCAATGGAAACTTTCTGGATGACGTCGATCGATTGGTGTTTTCGCACGATGGCATCACTGCGAAAAGAATGATGAAAGAGGCGGGGCTTTTCGACGAAGAGCCACAGCCGATCGAACGTGTTTTTCTCGTAAGCGTCGATAACGATGTTCCGCCGGGACGCTACGCCGTGCGATGCCAGGGCATGTTTGGGCGATCCAATCCCCGAACGTTTGTCGTGTCGTCCGGCGATGAAGTGATGGAGCTGGAGCCTAATGGAGAAAACGAATTCGTTGCCCCGGCGCATGAGCATCCGGCAACCGATTTTTCCGTTCCGGCGACCATCAACGGACGATCGAACAACGGAGCCGATGTGGATTGGTTTCGGTTTCAGGGGAAAGCTGGACAAGCGCTGATCATCGACGGGAAGGCGCGGCGAATTGACTCCGCAATGGACTTGGTCATGACGCTGCACAATGAGGCAGGGCAGGTGATTGGTGAGAGTCGCCGGGTTGCTTGCGGTGATCCGTTAATCAGTGCGGTACTGCCCGACGACGGAATATATTTTGTCAAGGTTTATGACGCGTTATATCGCAGCGGGGAAACGCTGTATTACCGCATCGAAGTTGGATCGCAGCCTCACATCGATTTCGTTTTCCCACCGGTTGGAACGCCCGGGACCACTCAGACATTTACCGTTTACGGAAACCACTTACCCGGAGGAGTGAAAAGCGATTTCTTGTTGGATGGCGTTGCGCTTGAACGGACGACCGTCGAGGTTGCGATGCCGCTGGAATTGCCCGAAAGATTGGTTTTTGATTCCGTATTGGAAGCCCATCAAGGCGGAATCAATGGCATCGCCTTCCAAGTTGAAAATGAAGGCGGCTCGTCTAACCCAATATTGATCGCGGCGGCTACCGCACCGCTGGTTTTTGAACAGCCGGATAATGACGAACCCGAATCGGCTCAATCGCTAACGTCGCTTCCTTGTGAGGTAGTCGGCCAGTTCTATCCGCAACGAGACAAGGATTGGTATTCATTCGAAGCACGCAAGGATGAGTTTTGGGCGATAGATGTTCTTTCCCAGCAACTCGGTCATCCGACGGATCCATCGATTTTGATTCAACGTGTTTCGGTGAACGAACAAGGTGAAGAAAGTGTTCGCGACATTGAGTTCATCGATGACGTCGAGTCTCGCCAAAGCAACAACAACCGAGCGGGACGACACGAATTTGATTATCGCACTTCCGATCCGCACTACCTGTTCCAGGCACCCGACGACGGGACCTATCGTATTTTGGTTAAAGAAGGATTGAGTAGCGTCAAGAACGATCCACGCTTGACGTATCGCCTAGCCATTCGCCGTCCCACGCATGACTTTCAGGTGGTCGCGGTTCCACTGGTCTCCAGTGGTTCGTTTCTTCTGAGACGTGGTGGAAGACAAGTGATTCGTGTGGTTGCATTCCGTCAGGATGGGTTCGATGGTGAGATCCGAGTCGAATGCGACGGGTTGCCGGAGGGAGTTGCTTGTCAGCCGATCGTGATCGGGCCTGGCAATCGAACCGGATCCATCATTTTGTCCGCCACCGATGAAGCTCCGTCTACGGTTAGCGATTTAAGTATTTCTGCTACCGCGATGATTAAGGGAAAGGAAGTCAAACGCGCAGCGCGATACGGTGGCGCTATGGAGCCGTTTCAGTTCTCGCAAGCGAACGCAAACATCGCGAGTGTCCGATCCCGTCTAGTCGACGGAATCCAGCTTTGCGTGAACGACAAAGAACCAGCGCTAAAGCAATTGACCATCGGCACCAGTGAGCCACTGGAGACGTCGCGTGGCGGCCGGGTCAAGATTCCCTATTCAGTGAAAACAACGGAAGAGGCCACCGGTAATCTGACGGCCGTCGTGGTCGATTTACCGCCGTCCGCCAGTGCGAGCCAACTCAATATCGGCACAGCGGACTCCGGTGAGTTTGAAATTCGCCTCCAAGCGTCCACGCCACCAGGCACGTATACGTTCTATCTTGCTGGGTTCAACCAAGGGCATCGATACAGTCGAAATCCCGAAGCGGCTGAAAAGGCGAAGAAACGTCAGGAGCGGATCAACCAAATCTACAACGAATCGAGGGGCAAGACACGTGATGCACAGCGAGCCTTTGATAAGTGTCAGTCCGAGCTGACATCGGCTAGTCGTCGTTGCAACGAGTGTCGAACCAAGAAGCAGCAGGCCGACCGCGCAGTCACGGAGGCCGAGAAAGCGTTGAAGAGAGCCGACGAAGATCAGATGGCTGCCGCCACACGAAAGCTCGACGAAGCACGCGGTGCCGCGATGTTGGCCGAGATGTTATGTGATATGGCAGACGAATCATTGGCTACCGCGGAAGAAGCTAAGAAGGCGACGGAAAAGGCACTCAGCGATGCCCGTGAATTTGAGCAACGTGCGCAGCAGGAAAAATCGGTTGCCGATCGGTATGCAAGCCAGAAACGGAATGACTCGAATCCGCGCAATATCAATTTGAACGTGCCATCGAACTCACTCACCATCAAAGTGTCAGAGTTCCCCATTGAACTTGAATCGCTTGCGGAAGCAGTGACCGTCCAACAGGGCCAGAAGCTAAAAGTCCCCGTCAAGTTGAATCGTCTCTATGGGTTCAACTCCATTGTCAGCGTGCAACCGCGCTTGCCGAGCGGAGTTCGTGGAGTCAGTTTGCAATCGATCACCCTCCAAGGAGACAAAACGGAAAACGAGTTTGAGATAAGCGTTCAACCGGACGCCGCGGTCGGCGAACACATCTGTAATGTGCGATTGCAAATGAGCTTCAATGGTCAAAACTTGATCATGGAACGGCCGTTGAGTTTGAGCGTCACCCAGGCAAAGCAGGGGAGCTGAATCTTGCAATTCGACGCAAACGGTCCATCTCTGCAAACGCTTCTTGCGCGACTTGCAAGGCGACTCCATGGCTGTGTCCTGATGACGATCTGCGTTTGCATGTCGTTCCCGTGCCTGGGAAGTGACCCGATCGAGATCCGCCCGTTGCGACGCAAAGAACCGGTTTCGTTCGAGACGGAGATCTTGCCGATCCTGAAGCAGAACTGTCTCGCCTGTCATTCTGCCGTGGAGAAACAGGGAAGCCTTGTTTTGGAATCGCCGCAAGGCATCCTTCGGGGTGGAGATTCCGGTCCGTCCGCAGTGCCAGGTCGGGGAGCGGAGAGTCTGTTGCTGGCGGTGGCATCGCATGTCGAAGAACCAGTGATGCCCCCGGAAGAGAACGATGTTGAGGCGAAGAATCTAACGCCAGAAGAATTGGGGTTGATTCAGCTCTGGATTGATCAGGGAGCGAAAGGCAGTGGCGGCTTTGATCAGCTTTCGCCAAAACAATGGCAACCACTTCCGCCGGGTGTGCATCCCGTTCAAGCAATCACATTGACTGAAGATGGTCAGTTTGTGGCTGCAAGTCGGGCCAATCAGATTTTTTTGTATCACGTGCCGACCGGCCAGTTTGTCGCCAAGTTAGCCGATCCGACGCTCGATTCAGATCAAACAACGGGTATCGCGCATCGTGATTTGGTTCAGTCGCTCGCGTTCAATGTTGATGGTGAATTGTTGGCTTCAGGCGGGTTTCGAAAGGTCAAGCTTTGGCGTCGACCGCGTGATGTGGAATTGCGTCGTATCGTAGTGAAACGTTCGGCAACACGTATGGCGTTGAGTCCAGATGAACGACGTCTTGCCATCGCGACGACGGACCACGAGGTTCAGTTGTTGAATGCTCAGTCGGGCGAACAGATCACGACGTTGCAGGGTCACACGGATGCGATCACATCGTTGCGATTCACCCAAGACGGCGAATTGCTGATCTCCAGCTCGCTAGATCAGACGGTACGCTTTTGGGACCTTCGTAATGTAACGCAGCAAGCGATCCTCGAAACGCCTTCGCCCATTCGCGATCTTGAGTTGTTGGACGTTAAAGATGATGAATCATCCGCAGTGATGCCACGTGTCGTGACGGCACATGAAGACAAGCGGATTGGAGTTTGGCAGTGGCCCCACGAAGAATCCGTGTCAACTACGGATGACGCTTCGAACGACGAGAATGTCCCGAACGAATCCGAACCGAATTGGATTCAAGCGCATTCAAAAGCAGTGACGTCACTCGCGATCGATCCAACGAATCCACAACAATTTTACTCAGGCAGTTTGGATGGAACGGTCCGACGTTGGAACCTTGATTCGAATCGGTCGGTCGCTCAGCTCAATCATGGTGGGCCAATCAACGCCATCTCCGTGAGTCCAGATGGAAGTCGCGTTGCGTCCGCCGGCGAGAATGCACGAGTCAAGTTGTTTGAAAATGGCAGACAAATCGCTGAATTGCGTGGCGACGTTCGATTAGCGGCCGCGCTCAATCGATCGCAACAGCAGCTCAATCGTGCCAACGCGCGCTTGGGCATTGTGAAACGACAGCTTGAAGATGCCGAAAAGGACCTGCCCAAAAAGACGGAAGCAGAGAAAGGGCTTTCCGAATCACTGGCTGCGGCGAATGAAGACGTTGCAGCGAAACAAAAAGTGGTTGAAGAAAATTTGGCCGCGAAAGTTACTGCCGAGAAAGCAGCGATCGAAGCGTCCGCTATTGCCAAGGATGCGTTACGAGAGAAGGAACTCGCCGAAGGGATTGCGAAGCAAGCTGATTCGGCCGTCAAGGCAGCGCAGTATCGATTGACACGTTTGCAACAAGCGATTTCGTCCGATCCACAGAACCAAGCGTTGCGGAAAGTTTGGGATTCGGCCGAACAGGATTACAAGACGTGTCAGCAGCACGCGAGTGATTTGTCCGACGCTGTGAAAGAACCGACGCAGCGGTCGAAGAAGATGGCAGACGCCGCGAATGAGATGGCTCGAATCGTTAACGAGGTGCAACAGCCGTACAACGATGCCGTCGCTGCGTTGAAAACGGCGCAGTCCAATCAAAACCTATTATCTCAGCAACATGCTTTAGCGGCAAAAGAACTGATTGAAGCCAAGGATTTGATTCCCCGTCGTAAAACGTTACTCGTGCAAACGGAAAAGAATAAGGCTTCCGCGGAGCAGCAACTCCGTTCAGCTCGAGAGGCCTTGCAGACTTCTGAGCAACCCATTCACACGATCGCTTTTTCTCGTGATGGATCGACCCTCGTCAGCGGAGGTGCGTTCGAACGATTTCAAACGTGGGACGGCAAGAATGGTGAGGCGTTGTCAGCGTTTGCTGGTTATTCCCATGGCATCAAGCAGCTTTGCTTCCTGCGAGACGGCTCGATCGTTTCGCTTTCAGGCGATGACCAGTTTCGCGTTTGGGATGCGAATCCCGCTTGGGTGTTGGAACGAACCTTGGGTGACGAATCCGATCCAGGCACGATTGCGCATCGCGCGACCGCTGTTGATTTCAATCACGATTCCACCCAGTTGCTGGTCGCCGGTGGTGTGCCATCGCGAAGTGGCGAGTTGCATGTGTTTGATCTGATCGGTGGGGATCGTGCTTTGTACCTGCCCACGGCGCACAACGATGTGGTCTATTCCGCAAGGTTCTCGCCAGACGGGCAGAAAATCGCCTCGGCCGGCGCGGACAGATATGTACGCACGTTCGAAGTAGCCAGCAGTTTGCCGCTGCGTCAATTCGAAGGTCACACCGATTATGTGCTTGGGGTTGGATGGAAAAGCGATGGAGAAAGCATCGCCAGCTCTTCGGCCGATCGAACGATCAAACTGTGGCAATCAAACACCGGTGATCAGCAGCGAACCATCAATCAGCAGCTGACCAAACACGTTACGAGTGTTCAGTTCATTGGTGATACCGATACGGTCATTTCGTCCAGCGGTGATGGCCGAGTCCGCATTCACCGTGGCAGCAATGGTGGCGTGATTCGTAGCTTCCGGCAGGGAAGTGCCTGGATACACTGCGTCGCCGTGACAGCCGATGGCAAGATTGCCGCTTCCGGCGATGCTGATGGGACCGTCACGATCTGGAATGCAACGAACGGTCAAGTGCTACACGAGTTGAAACTGGACTGACAAGACACGATTGGGTCGCACATCGGTTTTCGACGGACAGTCCGTCACTTGCTTCTTGTCTCGATGTGCAACCAAACCACACGGAGAGTGCCCGCTTGAGACCGCCCACACTGATAGTCCCTCTAAAAACGCTATGCACGATGGCGTTGATGGTTGCGGCATTGAATTGCGCCGTCAACGCTCAAGAACGGCTGATTGATCATTTTCCTGAAGCAGCGAAATCGGGATGCATGGCGTGCCATCGAGAGATTTCACCGATCCGTGAAATCGGCTCCGAGATGCTCAATCAGATCATGTTGCTCGGTGAACAACGTGGTGACCCAGCAGGCTGCATCATCTGCCATAACGGTGATCCCAACGAAACGAAGTCCAAGGAAATCGCCCACGGAGGCGACGACTTTTTCGCAGACCCCGGCAGCCCTTGGGTCAATGCTGAAACTTGCGGACAGTGTCATGAGGATCAAGTTCGTGTTCAGTGGCAGAGTCTGATGATGACCGAAGCGGGAAAGATTCAAGGGACTTGTTGGTCATTCGGCGCACTGACCGGTTACGAACACAAGTACGCCAACTATGCAGTGAAAAATCCTACCGATCCATCGGAGCGTCTGGGCACAGAGGCCTATCGGAAGTACATGCAGAGGCTTAAGGAGTTGGAGCCAAACGTATTTGTTGACTCTCATGAACCGTTGCCGGAAGCGCTCGGGTTCGACGAGTTGGATCGGCTAAAAGACGATCCAACGCTCGCCGTATTCACCTACATCCGACAAGAATGCAACCGTTGTCACCACGCTGTTAAAGGACGATCCAAGCGCGGTGACTTTCGCGGGATGGGATGTTCATCGTGTCACATCCCTTACAGCAATGAAGGGTTTTACGAGGGACCGGATGAGTCGATTCCCAAGGATGAGCCTGCGCATCCCCTGACGCATCAGATACAGGGAACGCGCGAAGCCACCGTGACATTGAACGGAATCACTTATCACGGATTGCCGGCGGAGACCTGCACAACGTGCCACAATCGCGGCAAACGTATTGGTGTTTCGTTTCAAGGATTGATGGAAACGCCCTATGCCTCGCCGTTTGCAGCAGATGGTAGTGAGCAACCGGGTCTGCACACCAAACACTACATCGCGATGGAGCAAGATATCCACTACCAAAAAGGAATGAAGTGCCAGGATTGCCATACATCGATCGACGTGCATGGTGACGGATTTCTTGCACCGACCAATTTGGCGGCTGTCCAAATTGAGTGTTCTGACTGTCACGGTACGCCGGATCAATTCCCTTGGGAGTTGCCGCTAGGATTCATGGATGAATTTGCCATGCAATCTGCGGAGGGAAGTCCACGCGGAACGACGCAGCAACAGCTGCCCCATACCTGGGCCGGATACGCGCACGAGAAGAAAGATGGCTTTCTACTTACCGCTCGCGGGAATCCGTACGAGAACGTTGTACGCGACGGAAACGAAGTGATCGTTTACACGGCCGAAGGAAAAGACCTGCGGCTGAAACCGCTCAAGAAACTCGTTGAAGAGAATGAGATCAGCACACGTGGACTGGTTTCGATGCGAGGTGTTGCGAAACACCTTGATCGAATGGAATGCTACACCTGCCACGCGAGTTGGACACCGCAGTGCTTTGGTTGTCACGTGAAAGTCGATTACAGCCAACGAGAGCTCTGTCCTGAAGTCAATGAATCAAAGATGGGATTCGATTGGGTCGCGGCTGGACGAAAACACATGCAGCCGGAGCATCGCGCGGATGATGGTGAGTCGACCTACGATCAGATGATTCCTGGCAAAGTAAGTGAGCAACGCAGTTACTTGCGTTGGGAAGAGCCGATGATGGGGATCAACGGTGAAGGACGTGTCACGCCACTTGCGCCGGGATGCCAACCGTCCGTAACGATCATTGGCGCGGATGGCGAGCCGATTCTAACCAATTACATTTTTCGGACGCCAAGCGGTCTTGAGCGAAGCGGTGAGCAGGGGCAACTCGCTATCGACATGAGTCCCACACAGCCGCACACGATGACCAAGAACGCTCGTACTTGCGAATCGTGCCATGCCTCGGACAAAGCGCTGGGTCTGGGGATCAGTGGAACACGCCCTTGGAACGAGGAGCACTACGTCGACCTTGAAACCACTCGTGGTGAGATCCTGTCGGCACGCGCTCGTCCGCAAATGGAAGCGATCAAGAATCTAGACCACGATTGGTCGCAGATTGTGGACCGTGATGGCAATCAGGTCGCAACGGTCGGACACCACTGGAAACTGTCACGTGCTTTCAACAAGGAAGAAATTGAACACATGACTCGCGATGGCACATGCGTCGCTTGTCACAAGGAGATTCCCGAGGAATCCCTCGCCGTGAATCTGCTCCATCATGTCGCGGAGTACACAGGACAACTTCCCACGTCCAACGAGCAGCATGCCGGATTGGTGAACAAGATCGTGCTTACCTCAGCATGGGCCCAAGTTCTCGTCGTGCCTACGGTGTTTGCGGCGGTGCTGTTGTTCGTTCGCCGTCGCGTGACAAGAAAACGTCTGCGTGGAAAAGCCAAGACCGACTAGATCACGCGAGGCGTCGATTCATCGTGTTTTTGCCAGTTCGAATTGCCAAACGTCATTTGGTTCCAACACTTCTTTTGCAGCTTCACCATGAAGCCATGATTTGGCTTCTGCTACATCACTTAGATGCGCATCCCAAAAAGCTGTCGAGAGTGCGAGAATCACGCGATGATGGTTCGGATTTCGCTGGCGTCGGCGGCCCTGTTGATCTTCACCGAATGCGTGGTGTTGGGCGTCGTGCAATACCAACTCGTATTTGTCGACCGTGTTTGGAAGGGCTGGATAAACCTGTCTGCGATCGTCGACCGTCGTGTCATTGATCGGTGACGTGTCTTGGGTGCCCGTCATCAACATCCACGGAATGGAAACGCTGCCGAATGCCTTGTTGACATCGCCTTTCCGAGGCCGGTTGGGACTAAGCATGAGGGCGGCATCGATCCGTTGGTCTGTGTAGCGTTGGCCCAAAAACCCAGCGGTCTGTCCGCTCACGCCTTGCGTTGTCGCTGCGCCGTACGAGTGCCCTGACATGCCGATTTTTTCCAAATCAAACCGACCGTGGAACGGATGCTCTTGTAATGAATTCCATTTCTCCAACTGATTCAGAACCGCTTTGACGTCACCGAACCGAGCAAACGTGTTTTTGGCCGAAGCAGCGGCCCTCATCGCGTTCATTCGCTGAAGCAACGGCTGGTCTTTCCACACCGATTCGTCGCTGCCCGCATGTTGCATCACCACGACTGCATAACCGCGCTGAGACCAGTGCTTACCGAGGTAACCGCCCGCACGTCGCGAGCCTCCAAGACCGTGGCTGAACAAAACGACCGACGCCGGGTCTTTTGATTCTGGAAGGAAAACGCGAATTGGAATCTCTCGATCTCGATCCATGTCTTTGACAACGGAATCCGAAGGTGTGGTCTCGATGTTGCTTTTCGTCGTCAGGGGGTCGTACGTCTCCGCACGAGCATTGGGATGACAAACGATCAACATGAAAGACAAGACGCCGATGAGTGTTATCGATCGATCCATATAAACCACCGATGGAAGTACGACTTGTGCGAAAGAGGGATCAGCCTGAGAATCAAAAACCGGTACTGACTCATAAATCAAACGGGCAGCCGTTATTGCTGCGAAAGCAAAATCAATAATAGCACCGTGACGAGGCAGGCGAACCCAGTGCGGATGATATTCCAACGGTTCCAGTTTGGTTCAAACGCCGCTCGAGCTGTGTGTTGCTCGTCCTCATTCATCGATGCGACATGGAAGGATTGAAGTTTGTTGTTCAAAGGAATGTTGAAGCGAAATGTCGGAAGTTGGACGCAGCAAATGTAAATGCCCGTGGCCGCGATCAGCAAGATTCGGTCGCTTCCGGCAACTTGTTGCATCCCAAGCCCCGCCGCAGCCAGCAGCGTCAGGATGGATCCAACCCAAACCAATAGAAATAGTGGGTGATTGTTCTGAATGATCCCATCCATCTTTTGGAAGGCACGGATGTACTCGCCGTCGTCGAGTTCACCAATGCCCGGCATCACGATCAATGCAAAGGTGTACAGCAATCCGGTTACTAGGGAGCACAGGAAGGTCGCGATCACCAAGACGATAGAAAAAGTCGTCACTTCGTGGTTCACTCTTAATCGATAAGATGATTTCTAAACCGAGACGCTATCCGCCGACGAGCATCGTGAGCTTCACGAAGATCACCTCGGAGCTAGGACTGACGGTGAACGTCTGATCGAGCGTTTCGGCTTGTTTGTTGTCGATCAAGATGAAGAAACCGTTGTTTTCGAATGCTTCGGTTGCTTTCTCAAACTGCTTCTTCCAATCGATCTCGCGACGACGTTTCATGCGATATTCGGTTTGTTGTTCGTTCAGGATCCGTTCTGTTTCCGTCGGTTGCACTAAGCCGCGGAAGACTTGTTCATCTTGAGCGCGATTAAAATCCTGGACTTCTTGGAAAACACGTTCACGAATCAAGTCTCGAACGGTGATCTGTTCCGAAGGAAACTCGATGGGTAATTCGCTGTAGACACTTCCGGTTGTCGTTTCATCTCGAATGGTGACGGTCACACTCACAACAGCTCTCCTTTCGTTGACGATCCTAAATCTCCGTCTGTCGGCCAAGACCGATCAGCCCAGATTGATTTGGCAAGTAATCGTTGGGTCCTTGATTTTGTTGTCCTCGGCAAGCAGAAAGGCTTTGCTGAGGATGATCGAAAGTGTGCTATCGCCCTCGAACGGCAGAAACAAGTCGTCTCGCTTCGAGCGAGACTTCGCGTCCGGAACAATGCACAAATATTGATCGTTTGGTTCCATCAAGATGTTACCCGAACCGAGATGTATCTTGTACGTTCGTTTTTTGCCTTCGACAATCAGGAATCGATCGCTGAACGAACATTGGTCGGCAATTTTGAGACGGGGAACCAGTCGCTGCAGCACCTCTCGTCGCGTCGATGCGGAACCGGATAATTCGCCAAATGAGTAGCTGTTCCAATAATCCAGGAAACGGCCTTCTGGTCCTCCGTCTTGCCACGTTGGATCGTTCCCGACTGACGCGACGCCAACAAATAGATCGACATCCCGCATGATTTCGGAAAATACGAGTGGAGGGACTTCCTCGAGAGGAATCGGTTCGTTGACGTTGTTGCGCCCCGAGCCCGCGGCAGCAGTGGTGTACCCACCACCGCTGACGTGCGCGTAATTCGTGGCGGCTTCTGTTCGGTAAAAACGAACTTGATCGGTTGCGAGTCGCAAGAAAACACCGGTGTCGTTCGTGTCACTTCCATACTCATCACCGATGCCTTCCACCCAAAACTCCGCTCGCAATCCCCAAGAGGGCAGTTCCTTCGTGGCTGGTGGCAACGTATCGTCGACCATCAACCTCAACCGGTTTTTCCATCCTCTCGCCGCACACAATGCATTGAATTGATGTTGTCGAAGGATGTGTGCCGCGTAGCGATTGGAATACGTGTTGGTGTTACGTTCAGCTTCTGTCAACAAATAGAGTTCTCGATGAGCTTGCTTGAACGGTTGTGTCAGCTGGAGTGATTCGAGCCGCTGTCGCCAACCGGTGATTTGTTCAACGGATTGTCCGACGGGGTGCCAGAGCGTGATTTCGGCCGTTTTGCCATGTTCGATTGTGTCTCCGTCAACATCAGTCGGCACGCCGTCAATAAAGATCGATGCAGTCCCATCAACGCACCATAAGAGCCTGGACGCAATCGTGCCGACCAGTGGATGATCGAGGTATCGTTCTCGCCATTGATCAATCGGCCAAGATTTTTGAAGCAGGAACATCGAGTCAATTCGATCTCGCTGTGCTGGCAGCATTCCTTGAATGTCTTTGAGTGACTGCTTCAACTCCTTTAGTTCATCTTTATGTTCCCTTCGAACTTTTGCCGGTACGGATTTCAGGGTTTTGCCTTTCGCGTCCATCCAGTTCAAATGCGCGTCGCTTCCGGTGACCGACAACCGAGCTTGATAATCACCAAGTGTCTCTTGAAGGATTCCTTGGGAACCGAGCCCGTAAGACGGTACGCCCATTTCCTCAATCTCGTCTCGTTCTAGGCCGAGTGCTTCGGCCGCAACCGTGAACGCTTTCTCGATTTCTTTTTGGGCGGTGCCAAACTTGACGCGAACTTTCAGCATGGCGAGTTGGCCAACGGCATCTTCGGCAGCCAGTTGCGATAACGCGTAAACGGCGGCGTTCCCAACTTTCACCGCACGCGGTCCGACGCCAGGGACTTTCTTGTACGCTGAAAGCGCGACCGCTGTGATTTGGCGAACCAGTGAGTTCCCGCTTTTTAGCGTTGGGATCAACCAAAGCAGACCTCTGAGGGCATTGGCGTTCTCGGGGTCCATCGTGTCGGCCGCGCCGCGCGCATCGCCCGAGTAGGAACCGAGCTTGCCCAGCGAGCGTCCTTGGCTGACGACTGGCAACCATTTTTCCAGCCAACCGTGCACCTTCTTTTCACCGATGTCCTGTACCAAATTACCGGTTGTCTTAATCCACTTCTTCGATGGACGAGATGACGTTGCCGTGAGCAGATGCGTGAATAGTGTTGCCACTGAGTCGCGTTCCGTCGACTTCATCGCCGTGAAGTCAGCGTTCACTGCATCCGTCCAAGCTTCGCCTGGCTCTAAGCAGAAATTCATACCGTCTCCAACCAGCTTGGTGAAATAGGCAACGTCAGGTGAAGGGTTGCCGAGTAGAGGCCCGGAAACCAGTGAAGCTCGATACAGACTCAGGGCGTAACGCTCACCCTCAGAGATGGGCTCTGCTGGATCATCACCATCGACAAGGTTGACCAAGTAAGTGATGAAGGAGTCGATGGGAAGCTTTAAATGCGCTGGTCGCGCCGCCAGGTACAACACGAAATCGAACATGTGATCCCTCGAAAGTGTGAAGGGAATCTTCACCAGGGGTTCGACAATGCCGACGGCTGCTTGATGAGCTTGCCAATGACCATCTTCGTAGGACATGAGTGCATGAATGTGTCTCTCGGCTGCGGCCAGAATCGAACGACCGGCAGCCTCAGGATCCCGCTTCAAAAGCAACTTGCCCGTTTTGAGTTTATTGATCTTGGGCTGGTAGAAATCGGGCGATCCAACGACTTCTTCCAGTAGCTGACTGATCAGTTCATGTTCAGCGAAAAGAGGTGAATTGGTTGCCAGTGGAAACGCGTCGGGCCCTGCTGATTCAATGGTGTTTAATTCCGATTCCCCTTCGCCAATACCGAGATACTCTTTTAGCTTCACAAGCACGCACGGATCGCCTATCGGAGTTGGTTGTGGCGTGGGCAAATATGCTTGCGGCTCTTCGTCATCCGAATCGGTCCTAATCGTGCATAACTGTTCGACATTCGTCCCCAATCGCGCGGACTTGTTGTCGTAACACTCGCGTAAGCGACCCGCGAATATCCGCATCGTCTTTTGAAACGCTTCGTCAGCTGTTTCTTGTTCGCAGAATCTCTCCAGGGCGCGAACGATGGATGAGAGTGGATAGTGGTGCGGTGAGATGCCCTCATAAGCGTTACACCATTCCATGATTGCGACGAAGTCATCGCGCGAGAGAGGCAATTTGCGTCGCATCAGCGAGTGAATCACGACAGCGGCTTGTCGGCGTCGACCCCAAACGGCTCCCCATCCGGGCAAGTGGTGAGCGTTGACGCGTTGCATCGCCGTTTCAGCTTGATCCTTGATCACTTCTGCTTGTTGATCCCAATAGAGCGTCTGAATCACAGCAGCTCGGACCATGCGGCTTGCAGACTCTCCTTTCGTTTCCAGGATCTTCATGCCTTCGGGGAGCTTCTTCAGTTCGAGCTGCTCGAAGTATCTTTGTTTGTCGACGGTCGCGGTTGCTTCTTCCACCCATGCGGAGATGGCTTCATGTTCTGCCGCGTAGGGATCGTCCTTTTTGAAACGGAAGGGCTGTGGTGGCTCTTTCGATTGGGACACGACCGACCTCATTGTCACGAAATGAATGGATGCAATCCAAAATTCTATCGCAGGCGATCTCAATCCGCTTAACGCACGCTACGATTCGCATCGATGGCCGCGCGGAGTCAGCGGTAACAAAAGCCTCCGCGGACGCCGAGAGATCTGCGGCTCCACTACAACTGAAGCGCAACCTCGGTGATCAGATCCGCAAAGCGATGCTGCTGCAGCTCCGTTGTCTCCAGAATGCCGTCGATGACTGGACGGTCTCGCGGTCCGAGTGGTCGACCGGTCGCATACGCGAGTAGTTTGCCCGTTAGTGCTCGAGCAAATTGATCCGAACGCTCAAGCAGGACTTTCTTAAAATCGACCACGTTGTTAAATGCCACACCGCCTCGCAATTCGCCCGAAGCATCAATGGGTTTGCCGCGACCGTAGCTTGTTCGCCAACCACCAATTGGATCAAAGTTCTCTAGAGCGAATCCGAGCGGGTCAATTTTGCGGTGGCATTCATTGCAACTTGCGGTGCTGCGATGTTTCTCCAATTGGTCACGAATCGTTTTCGCGCCGCGAACATCGGGGTCAAGCGGTTCTACATCCGGTGGTGGCGGTGTCGGTGGTGTGCCCAGAAGATTCTCCAATAGCCAAACGCCGCGTACGATCGGCGACGTATCGATTCCATTTGCCGTCAGCGTCAGAACACTCGCCTGTCCCAACAATCCGCCACGGCGCGGATCGCTCACGCTCACCCGTTGAAACTCATAACCTTCAGGCGGATCCATACCGTAGTGTCTCGCCAGGGGCCGATTGACGAAGGTAAAGGAGGAGTCCAAGAACTCAGTGATCGGTAAGTTCTCATCAATGAGGTATCGCGTGAACAACGTGGTTTCTTCACGCATCGCCTCATCGAGGTTGTAGTGATAGAACGCTTGGAAATCTCCGCGATCCGGCGGCGACGAACCAAGGTCACGAAGACCCAGCCAGCTTCCTAGAAAACCGTCGACGAACGCATCGCTTCGTGGATCGTTCAGCATTCGCACGACCTGTTGCCGAACCATTTTTGGATCCTGCAACTCACCGGATTTGGCCAAACGAATCAATTCCTTGTCAGGCATGGAGGACCACAAGAAATACGCAAGCTTGGATGCCAATCCATAATCCGGTCCGGCCGATGAAGCTTCTTCTAAATACAAGAACCCGGGTGAGCATAGGATCGCTTTTGCCGCGTCGGCATACGCTTGGTGCCACTCTTTACCAACGGCCCGCCGCGTTCGGAAGACGCTCATGATGCGATCGACTTCTTGTTCCGTCGCCGGGCGGCGATAGGCATTCGCAGCCAAGTTGCTCAAGCGTTCTCTGGTTTCCTCTTCGTCTCGTTCAGTAAGTGTTCCGTCCCAATCCTTCCCGAACAACGCTCTCTGACTGGCGGTCGGCCAATCCTGATGCAGGGGACCACGTATTTGGATGTTGTCGATGTGGATCTGAGGAAGTTCCCCGAGCGCGATCGCGTTGTATCGTGCAGCAACGATTCCGTTCTTCAGGTTCTTCGGGAACTGATCGCGATACGTTTTGATCAATCGACTCCATAAGTTCCGCGCATCCATCAGCCCGTTTCGGAACGTGAATCGCGGCGTGTAGCCGGCATCCAGATGAACGCGAACGGAATACTCCTGCGGTTCATCACTTAGTTCGATCTCCGCCAGCAACGGTTCGATCGGTTGCGGCAAATGCAGGTTACCGACTTCACGATTGCCGGGTCGAATGCCAAGTCGCAATGGTTCACTCGGATCCGTACCCAGAAACTCTGGGTCGTACGGATGCTCTCGATTGACAGCCGTGGCTTGAAAACGGATTTCATAGATTCCATCCAACGGTACGCCAGCGGCAAAATCGAGAATGGGCCCATAGGCTCCTTCGTGTTTGTCCGCGCCGATGACGTCGTAGAGTGTCATGTGGGCGAATCGATTCGTCTTGCGATGCACCTGATCAATTTCTGGCTGTTGTCGAAAGCCGTCTTTGAAGGTCCACGTTTGGACTGCGGGAGGTTCGAGAGAACCCATCGCTTTGGTAACCACTTGATCGGCCGCGTCGAGGTATCGTGCGAGCAAGTGACCCGAAATGACGAGCGTTTCGCCGACGTTATCAAGATGTTCAATCGTTTGGTCACGCGGGAATTTCTGCGTCGGATCGAAGATCGTGACATCCAGTTGGAATAGGTCCGCGATCGTGTTTCGATACTCTCTTGCGTTGAGCCGACGGAGAATGGGCTGATCGCTTACGGATCGATTTGATTCGTGATACGCGGCGATCCGCTCGGTGATGGCGTCAATGACTTTCTGTCGAACCTCATCGCTCGGTTGATCAACATCTTCCGGCGGCATCTCGCCCAGGTTTAACTGATCGACGATGTCTTGATAATCGATCAGTGTGTTATCGCTATCGATTTCGATTGCCAATTGATCGAAACGCCGATCGCCAGACTGGTCTTCGGGTCCATGACAGTCCTGACAATAGGTCGCCAAAAACGGACGCACGACGTTTGCAAATCCGTCGGAATCGCCGTTCGCATTGGGTGAGTCCGCAAACGCGGTCGTCACGATTAACAACGCGGTCATGGCGATCAGCATGACACGCGAGACGCTTGGTAGATGGAACCAAGACGACATTACGCAAGCTCCAGATCTCGCAACGTGCCGGTACTGTTTGCAAAGAAATCTGTTTCCAAACCAAAGCGTTGCAGCATGGAGACGTACAGATTGCAAAGTGGCACGCGTTGGTTGCTCTTGGCAGGGTACGAAAGGTGTCTCCCGTGTTGAAAACCACCGCCGGCTAAGATCACGGGGAGATCATGGTTCGTGTGGGAGTTTGCATTGCCCATGCCGCTGCCAAACAGAGCCATGGTCGATTCGAGTAACGAGTGGTCGGAGCCCGGTTGTTTAATCGCGGAGAGTTTTTCGAGGAATCGAGCAAACTGTTCAACTTGGTATCGTTCAATTTGCACCAACAGCTTGACGCTCTCTTTTACATGACCGTGATGTGAAAGTCCGTGATAGCCTTTGCGGATGCCCAAATCTGATGCGGCGAAGCTGCCACCCACTTCTAAGGTTGCCACACGCGTCGAATCGGTCTGTAAAGCAAGTGCGACCAAGTCATAGATTTTTGGAAGATCTTTCGTCAGTCCTTCGTCGCGCGGTTCATCGATCGTGGCATCCGGCTTGGGAACTTTCTGCCATTGGCGGTCCAAGCTGAGTTTGACTTCGACATCGCGAACCGAGGAAAGGTATTCGTCCAATTTTTGATTGTCGTTTGGGTTCAGCCGTTTGCTGAGCGACTTGGCATCTCCCAACACCGCGTCCAAGATCGAGCCTTGCAAGTCAAGCCGGTCGCTCGCAGCGAGTTTGGCAACTTCGTTCTCGTTGACGAACAATCGACGGAAGAGTTCTCGTGGACCGCTGATGGGAGGCACACGTGTTCCCGTGCGCGTCCAACTCATCCGGCAACCGCCATGCAAGCCGCTTTCGGATCCGATCGTTAACGATGGAAATCGCGTTTGCGATCCGACGAATTCGGCCGCCCGCTGGTCCATGCTGATGCCGCCCTCGGGCATCGCTTTGGCGTCCTGAGCTTTCACGCCGGTTAAAAAGGTGTGAACCGCAAAGTGACCCCCTTTTAAGCCGTGATCGAGATGCGAAAAGACCGTAAAGTCCTGACGGTGTTTTTCGAGCGGCTCGAGAAGATGCGAAAGCTTGTAGTCGCGACCGGTTTCGCTTGGCCAAAACGATTGAGGGTACATCCCGAATTCATTGCCAACGCACACCATCCGAACGGGCGGCTGTGCAGGCTTGTCATTCGCCGAAGCAGCGGATTCGAGCGTGGGTAAGGCGATCGCAACGCCCGATGCACGAAGGAACTGTCGCCGCGAGGCGTGAAGCGTTTTGGTCACAAAAGGGCTCTCAGAGTGAGATGAGGTGGGCTGCATGAGTATAGCGAAACGGGGCCGTTTTTCAAACTGAAACGCGCCAGCGACGCCGGTTGAGCCGGCGATTCACGCCGCGATCGTGCGCCGATACGGAACCCCGTGCGCCCGGGGTTTCGGTCTTTGGATGTCACGAGACCCATCAGGCCCGCTGGTCGATCTTGCCCGCGATGCATTACGATTCGGTGATCCTCCGAACAGAAGACGCCACGAAAGTTGAATCGTGCACATGCGGGATGGCGTCGTCAAACAGGGCTGTTTAGATGTTTTATTTGCTGATCGTGATTGCGGCTGCAAGTCGCTTGTTTCCGCATCCACCCAACTTCGTTTGCGTCGGTGCCCTTGGATTGTTTGCCGGGTGTTACCTGAGTGGATGGAAGGCGTACTTGGTTCCGCTCTCTGCAATGCTGCTCAGTGATGCGTTGGGTCATCTTTTGGAAATCCCAGGCATGGGGTTTTACCAGCCCGTCACCATGGCTTTCGTCTACGTCGGTTTAGCATTGGCGGTCCCGGTAGGACGCTGGATGAATCACACGAGATGGAGACTCCGAATGCCAGCTGGTTCATTAGCAGCGTCGTCGCTGTTTTTCTTGATCAGTAATCTCGGCGTTTGGATGAGTGGTTGGTACGCGATGACGTTCGCCGGTCTGATCGCATGTTACGTCAACGCGATTCCGTTTTTCGGATACACGATCGCTGGTGACTTGACGTATACGGTGTTGCTGTTTGGTGCCTACGAATTCGTAGGGTTTGCTTCGCGTGACGTGACCCGGCGAGATTCAACGGCAACACGACGCGTCAGCTAGTGACGGATCCGTTGGTCAAGCTGCGGATGACCGGCATGCGGAGCTTGCCCTACTTGCGGACTCCATCGGCATGCGGAGCATGCCCTACGGGAAGATGAGCATTACGCCCGATGCGGTCAGCGATTGGACGATCACACCGTCTCGATCGAGTGGTGGTCGCTGGAAGAAACCTGGAACGGGCGAACCCGGACGATAATAGCCAATGGTGTACTCAGGTTCGTTCCCCGGTCGAACTGCCATCAAGTAAGGAAGCATTAGCGTGCTTCCAAAGAATCTGGCTCCGGAGACGGCCGGCTGCGCGAGTCCCCAGCGGCGATGTCCGTGTCGTTCCAACATGCGATCTTCGTAGTAGCGCGGGAACGAATACGTGTTTGCAGCCGACCACTCGCAAACCGTCCAGTTCCAGTCATCCACACGCTGTGATGCGGTTTCCGGTAACGCTCGTTCGGGTTCCTGGCTGGCAAAGCGTTCGGGCGTCCTTCCATTACCGACTTCTTTCGTCGAAGTCGTGGGAGCTTCCAAACGCGGGAGTTGGTAACGTCCGCCTTTGATCTGTGGCAACGAGGATAAGTCGTACGTGACTTCATCAATGCCGATCAGCGGACGGTCTTGTGACCCGAGCGGGCTGGGCGATACCAGTGGAGACGCGAGTGGGTCTTCCGTCGGCAATGGCTCTTGTGGCGGAAGCGGCTCTTGATTGGTCAAGGGTTCCAGATCACCGATCGGATTCTGATCCGTATTTTCTGCCTGATCGGAAATCTCAAGCGGTAGTGGGGGCTCGGTGGCTTCTTGCCCTGCGATTTCCTGAGCGGCTGCTTCCTCAACTGGTAGGGATTCCGGCTGGGTTTCCTGCAGCGTCGAAAGGGGGGCGTTTGGATGATCCGCTGCGACAACTGGCCCGAATGCCAATGCCAGAATGCTTAGCGAAACACTGCGAACGCCGACTTGATTGAATTTGATCATCGATTCAACAATCCATTGCAAAACGAGGTGACCCTCGGTCCGATCCGTCTCACTGGTTAGTTCGGAGTTTTTCGCGCCCGGGGAAACTCGAATCCGAACCGTCCGCATAATCGTTAAAAAGCTCGCATCCGCAGCTCGAACACGGTCAAGTCACTCGGATTTGCCAGGGTTCCGGATTTGCCTGAGAGTCGAAAGCTGCGGAGTCGTTGGAGCGATCTCGCTCGCGCTGGAAAGCGAACAATTTGTCCGTTCAAGCGTGATACGACGTATGCTTTGGGCGGTCTCATCTTTTCTGCGAAGCTGATTTCTCTCTTTGGCGATCGGCTTCCTCCTACGAAGCTCGGTTTCCCTCAATGAAGCTCGACGACGAACCCCAAAAGAAGCGGATGCCGTTCCGCACGTTTCTTACATTGAGTGCGTTGATCTTTGGCCCAGCCATCTTTTTCAAGTTGCAAGGCGATGTGATCACGGCTTCGGTCCTTACCGTTTCGGGCATGGCTGCGTTTGCCGGATACCGCAGCGGTGCCCTCTCGATCTTCGCGCTATTCGGTTCCGCAACGATCGCATTTTGGTTTGCTCCTTCTCTTGGGATGTCTCTGGAAGACTCGTTTTCGAGTTGGTTCGGAACAACGGGATTGACCAATCGGATGGCGAGCATCTTGGGTATCGCATTGGCCATCGTGCTTTTTGGCGCGGTTCTATCACTCCTCGTTCGAAGGCGGCTTCGAAGATGGCCGAAGCTTACTGCGGTCAATCAATGGGGCGGATTTTCCATTGGTGCCATTGAGGGAGGACTCGTGATGTTTCTCTTGCTCGGCGGCATCTTGATGATCGAGCCGCGCGAGCGCGAAAGAGCACCACAACGTGATCCGCAGGACGCGCGCGGGCAGATGATCTCACGATTCATCCTTCGAACATCTGCGCAGACGCGTCAGAGTCTCTTGGGACCGACCATCGTTCGCTACAACCCGTTCAAGACGATTCCTCAGCTGAGCAAGTTCGACGAGATTCAAGACACGGTGCAAGTGCTCAAGGACCCAAACAAGATCCAAAGCATGCTGTACCATCCATCGATTCGCGACTTGCAAAAATCACCGGAAGTTCAGCGGGCAGTCGATGAACTGCATGCGGATCCCGAAGTCGCACAAATGCTGCGATCGCAACAGATCGACGGATCAATGGCGGTCAAGCTAATGAACCATCCGGCGCTGTTGAACTTGATTGACCAACCGGGATTCTTAGACCGTGCGACGAGCGTGATTCGGAACCTAAAGTAACGGCGATCAAACGACGGTTACGCCAGGATGTCTTTCACGACGTGGCCATGGACATCGGTCAGTCGAAAATCACGTCCTTGGAATCGATACGTCAGTCGTGTGTGATCGATACCGAACAGATGGAGCATGGTCGCGTGCAGATCGTGCACGTGGACTCGGTTTTCGACAGCTTCGTAGCCCAACTCGTCCGTAGCGCCCCAGTTGAATCCCGGCTTGATTCCTCCACCTGCCATCCAGCATGAAAAACCCATGATGTGATGGTCTCGGCCATTCCCTTGAGCCATCGGGGTTCGTCCAAATTCGCCTCCCCAGATCACCAGCGTGTCGTCGAGCATGCCGCGTTGTTTGAGGTCGCGAACGAGCGCAGCGGTTCCTTGATCGACCAATTTTGCGGTCACTTCGGCGCCACGTTTAATTCCTCCATGGTGATCCCAGCCACGATGATAAAGCTGGATGAACCGGACACCGCGTTCGGCCAAGCGGCGAGCTAACAGGCAGTTCGACGCAAACGAACCATCGCCGCCTTTCGTTCCATACATATCCAAGATGTGTTGCGGTTCGCTGGAAAGATCCATCAGCTCCGGCGTCGACATCTGCATCTTGAACGCTAGTTCGTACTGAGCGATTCGCGTGTTGATTTCGGGGTCATGAAAAGTTTGATTGCCCAACTGATTCAGCGATTGAACGGCGTCGATGACTTGACGTTGGCTGGAAATATCAACCCCGGGCGGGTTGTTCACGTACAGGACGGGGTCACCTTGCGAGCGAAACTCGACGCCCTGAAATCGACTCGGCAAGAATCCACTGTGCCACTGTCTCGCCGCAATCGGTTGCGATTGCCCACCTCCGACGGACGTCAAGACGACGTAGCCGGGTAGGTCGTCGCAATCAGCTCCCAAACCGTACAGCAACCAGGAGCCCATTGAGGGGCGACCCGGGATGGACGTCCCGGTATTAAAGAGAGTGTGTGCCGGATCATGGTTGATCTGATCCGTTTGCATGGAGCGAATGATGCAGATGTCGTCAGCGATCGATCCGATCTGTGGAAGGATCGTCGAAATCGACTGCCCCGATTCGCCATAGCGTTTGAACTCGTGCTGCGGACCGAGGCACTTTAATCGATTCGCTTGCCCTTGTAATTGCGCGATCTGTTTGCCCTCAGTGTATGACTTGGGCATTGGTTGGCCGTCCATTTGAGCCAGCACCGGTTTATGGTCAAGCGTCTCCAGGTGCGAGGGGCCTCCCGCCATGCACAGATGGATTACCCGTTTGATTTGCTGCGATCCTTTGTTGGGTTGGTAAACCCCGGACCATTGTTGGACGTCGCTTTGCGGTCCGATGTCGTTGTCCGAATCCGCACTCGCTTGTTGTTGCAGCATGGCACCGAGTGCTGCGGCGCCGATGCCATAAGATCCGCGTCGCAGAAACGTTCGCCGGCACAGGTTTGTTTTGTGGGGATGATCCATCGTTCGACTCAATTGCGGGTGATGAACTCGTGCATGTTAAAGACGGCTCGTGTTGCCGACAGCATGGCGGCAACTTCGATTACGTCTAGTTCCGGACCCATCGGTCGTTCGCCGACCGAAGTGAGCGAAATGGCAGCGTCTTTGTCCGACATAAAGCGTTCGCGTTGTTGTTGAATTAGTTGCGTGACGACGGCTCTTTCAGCATCGTTGGGGAGACGACTCAGCGCAAGCTCGAAGATGCGATCCACTCGCTCGGAATCGTTCGCTGCATCGCCTTGAAGAACCCGTTCAGCAAAGACGCGTGCCGCTTCGATGTACGAAGGGTCATTCAGCATGACCAATGCAGCCAGCGGAGTGTTCGAACGTGGGCGTTCCGCCGTGCACTCTTCCCTGGCGGGCGCGTCAAACAACTTCATCGCTGGATGCAAGAATTGTCTCTGCCAATGCGTGTAGACGCCGCGTCGATATTGGCTCGACCCGTTGTCATGTTTGTACGTACGTCGGGGGAAGTTCAAGTGTCGGAGCAGTCCCGCTGGTTGGTACGGCTTGACACTTCGACCTCCAATATCGCGGACGAGCAATCCGCTGACGGCCAAGGCGTTGTCACGCACCATTTCGGCGTCGATGCGAAAACGAGACTGTCGTGCAAGCAGTCGATTGTAAGGATCGAGCGAAGCAAGTTCCGCGCGCGGCAACGATGATTGTTGGTACGTCTCCGACGTCAGGATCAATTTCAATAGGTGCTTAACATTCCAGCCACTTTCGATGAACTCCAAAGCCAGTGAATCAAGCAGTTCTGGATGCGTGGGGAATTCACCTTGAGCACCGACGTCGTCCAGCACTTTGGCGAGGCCCGTACCGAAAAACATTTTCCAGTAACGATTCACCATCACACGCGCGGTCAACGGATTGTCGATGGATGTGAGCCAAGCAGCCAAGTCCAAGCGACTGGCGCGACGATCGGTATCCAATTCCATCGGTGGCAAAAAATGTGGAACGTTGGGCGAAACAACCTCTCCGCTTTGATCCATCCAATTTCCACGCGGTAGCACGCGCATCTCGCGGGGTTGCACGGCTTGAGTGATCAGCGTCAAACGCGTGTGGTCCCTCTCGAGTTCCGCTTTCTTTTGATTCGCGGCCGCGATTCCCTGACGGACGTTCGCCAATTCCGGTGCGATCCCGCGATAGTATGCCATCAGCTTGGCCGTCTGCGTTTGATCGAGTTGATCAGTCGGCGTTTGCACGAGGCTTCGGATTTCCTCTGGCAGCTTTGTCCTCGGATCGAGCTCAACCGAGCCACGGGTGACGGACAAACGAAAGCGACCGAGCGTGTGGTTTGGGTTGGTGTGGTTTTGCAAAATCTTGATGACCAATTCGCCTTCGGCTTCTGGCCCCAGTGGCTTGTCCAGTTCAGCGACCCATTCGTTGGTTTTTCCAAACTGGGGCATCACGGCCCAGCCCCACGTCGCACCCTTCGCGTCCTCGTCGATTGCGGCAACGGCTTTCCAACCTTTGTAAGGATTGCTGTTTCCATCTTGCTGTTCAAAGCTCGCCTTGGCCGATGTCAGCTTCAGCGGTTGGAGTGTTTCGTCGCTTGTTTCTAAGAAGGCTTGGAATTCCGACATCACGAAATTCCCGTTGCCCGCTCGGCCTGGTCCCTTGCCGGGTAACGAATCATCCGGCACGACTTCGATGCGAAATCCTGTTAAGTCCTTTACGGAAATCTCTGAACGAACCGTGTACGTATTCGTTCCACCGGTGGGACCGGATGCAAGAATCGAACGGTCGTCCAAGACCGTCAGCTGTGTCTGATGCAACGCAGTTGCTTCCACCGGTTCAAGCGTGATCCAATCCTGTGGACCGGAACGCATTCGCACACTCCACGCGTTCAGCGAATCGCTCAGATCGGTTGTTTCGTACCGCCGAGTCAATGCTTGGAGGTTTTCCTCAACGGGCTTCAGCAGCGTTTCCAGTTGATCGTCCGCGACACGAATCGTTGGGCCCCAGTTGTTGTCACGGTTCGCACCCGAGTAGAGCCCGCGTTCCTTGATGTCGGCAAAGAACGAGGCGAATTGATAAAAGTCTTTTTGAGTGAATGGATCGTACTTGTGATCGTGACATTCAGCGCATCCCAACGTCGATCCCATCCATACCGATGACGCGGTGCGCACACGGTCCGAAGCGTATTTGGCGAGATACTCCTTCGGCTGAGCGCCGCCTTCGGCGGACATCATGCCGAGCTTGTTGTATCCCGAGGCGATCAGTTGTCGCTCACTCGGTTCCGGTAACAGATCGCCGGCAAGTTGCTCACGCGTGAATTGATCAAACGGCATGTTCGCGTTGAACGCATCGATCACGTAATCACGATAAGGCGACACACTGACGTCTTGATCGCCGTGATACCCGACCGTGTCAGCGTACCGGACGAGATCCAACCAATAGATCGCCATTCGTTCACCGAAATGCGGCGACGCAAGCAAGCGATCGATCAAGTTCTCCCAAGCAGTGTTTGAGTCATCGTTCAAAAACTGCTCGACCTCTTCGGGTGACGGAGGAAGGCCGATGACGTCGAAGTACGCACGGCGAATCAGGATTCGTTTGTTTGCTTCGCTTGAAGGCGACAAACCTGCTTTGGAAAGCTTCTTCCAAACGAGTCGATCAATCCAAAGATTGCCATCACGATCACCGGCTTTAAGGGGAGCGTAGGCCCAGTGCTGTGACCAAGAAGCGCCCTGTTCGATCCACTGGCGAAGCATCTCCTTTTGTGACGACGACAGCGTTTTAGGAAACTCCGGCGGAGGCATTACTTCGTATTCGTCATCCGAAGTGATCCGTTGGATCAACTCGCTCGATGCCAGGTCTCCTGCCACGATCGCGAAGTGTCCATCGAGCTCAGCGAATGCGCCTTCTTCCGTATCGAGCCGCAACCCATCCGGCCCACCGCCTTGCCTCTGGCCGGCATCGGGTCCATGACAGGCATAGCAATAGTCAGAGAGAATCGGCCGAATGTCGCGGTTAAAGTCAATTTTGTCGACCGCGTGAGCAGTTGTTGTGGCGAGCAACAAAACGGCGGCCAAGAGTCGTACCAAGACACGCATGGGGTGGGGCATCAAAGAGGGGTGGTGTCGAATGCTCCCATTGTAGCCAGGGGACGAAAGAGAAGAGAGTACGCAGGTGAAAGTTACTCATTGCCCATGAATTGACGGGCCAATCGCGGTTCCGTGCATGAAGATCGCTGTTGCAAACATTCGAACTGGCGTGAAACCGCGGGGACTGATATTTGTAGAATATCGAAGCCCAGGCATTTACCTTCGTGGAAGCCAAACGAAGTATTACTGACTGTCGTCGTGCTCACGACTTCGTTTTCCCAATTTCAAGCTGTTACCCGTTTCGGAGATTCGGTGTCATGCTGCGAGTGAAACACCCATTGGTAATGTCGAGCATTGTGTCGTGCTGTGTGATCGCGATCACAGCAACGTCCCATGCTCAAGTTCCTGCGCGAACTGCTTCATCGATCGTCAATCGGTCGACTGCTGCCGATAGCCATCCGATGGATCCTGCTCTCAAGCTACTTCAGCAAAGCTTGACGCACATGCAGCAGAACGTGAACGATTACACAGCGTTGTTTGTTAAACGCATTCGGATTGCTGGTGAGCTCTCCGAGCCGCAATTCGCCAATATGAAAGTCATCAATCGAAAGACGCGCGACGGGCAACTAACGTCTCCGTTCTCCGTGTACCTTAAATTCTTGAAACCCGATGTGGTGGCCGGCCGCGAGGTGATTTGGGTCGAGAACGCGAATAACGGCAATCTGGTCGCTCACGAAACCGGTATTGGAAGTCTTCTAAACGTGAATCTTGATCCGAGAGGCATGATTGCCATGCGCGGTGAACGCTACCCGATCACGGAGATCGGAATCGAGAATCTCGCGGCGCAAATCATTCAACTTGGCTCGAAAGAACGAGCTTACGGCGAATGCGAAGTCAATTTCTTTCGTGGTGCGAAAGTTGGCGAACGGAAGTGCCTTATGTGCCAAGTGACCCATCCGGTGAAACGTGACCATTTCGAGTTTTATCAAGCTCGCGTTTATCTTGATGAAGAGCTAAAAGTGCCGATTCGATATGAGCGTTGGCTGTGGCCCACCGAGCCCGGTGGAAAACCCGCGTTGGATGAGGAGTTCACTTACTTGAATTTGAAAGTGAACGTCGGCCTGACCGCAGAAGACTTCAGCACGAAGAATCCCGAGTACGGATTCCGGTAGGCGTGCATCTATCGATGTAGTCATCGCCGATCGCGCCGCGGACGTTGCGTCTCTCGTCCCCTCGACGCCGCAAAGATTCGCATCGAGGTGGTATCATGCGACATCTCGAAAACGCGAGGAAGCATGAACGTTCTGGAAGAGATCAAACAGCGGCTGGACGAACACTCTGCAGCATATGACGTTTTGCAGCACGAACCTGTTTTTACCAGTGAAGAAGCAGCTGACGTTCGCGGCACACCATTAAGTAGTGGTGCGAAAGCACTCGTGTGCAAATGCGACCAGGAAATGGTGCTGTTTGTCATGCCGGCCGATCGTCGATTGGCAGGGAAAGTCGTGCGGCGTCTCTACGGTTGGAAGAAACTGAGATTCGCGACGCGGGAAGAAGTTGATCAGCTAACTGGATTGAAACCAGGATCTATCCCGCCCTTCGGGAGTCTTTTCGGTTTGTCGACGTACTGCGATGAACGGCTGAGTGAAAACGAAACGATAAACTTTAATGCCGGCCGGCACGAAATCTCGATCAGCATGACGTACGAAGACTACGTCCGCGTTGAACAGCCAACGCTCGAAAACATTGCCGAATGAGTTTGTTGCTTTACGACTAGGATTCTTGGTCAACGGGTAAAGAAACAACGTCGAACCAGTACTTCCCGAGTTGCTGGACAGCATCGATGAACTGATCCACATCGATTGGCTTCTGGATGTAGGAGTTGCAGCCCAAGTTGTAGCTTTCGAGGATGTCCACTTCCTGGCGTGAAGTGGTCAACACAACGACGGGGATTCCTTCAAGCTCGGGGCTCTGCCGGATTTCATCCAAGAATTCGCGGCCATTCATTCGCGGCATGTTCAAATCAAGAAGAATCAAATCCGGACGAGGCGAATCGATGGCATCGAAGTAACGGCCGACGCGGTGGAGGTATTCCAGTGCTTCTTCGCCATCGCCCACGATTCGTAAGTCGACGCTTAAGCCTCCGCTGGCCAGGGCCCTACGAGTCAATTCCTGGTCGCCGGCATCATCTTCGACCAAGAGGATCGTGATGACCTGTTCATACGGATCGTGCATGGCAATTTACCCCACCAAGACTGATATTCATTGAATCCAATGAATCGTAGGTCACGTCCGCGCCGGGGTATTTCTGCACCTAGAGTGCAGTCAGGTCTTCGATGCGTAAGAAACGGTTGCAACGAAAGTAAGGACAGCAACGACCCGTTGGAAATGTCGCCGATCGCTTGACGAAGATGTCAGCGGATGAACGTCACGAAACGCGGACGCGATGCAGAATCTCTATTTTGTCTCCCGGTCGTTCGATTCGCTTCCCGCTGGCCGTTTTCGATAGCGTTGGCTGGAAACACGGAACTGGTAATTGCTTCCCTTCTTTTCGGAAAGAAAGACCGTTTTTGCAATCTTCTCAACCGACTGATAGCCATTCTTATTGGCGAATTCGAGCTCGAGCTGAGCGAGACGGTTTTCGAGTGATTTTGGGATGAATCGAATGAGGTGTCGGCCGTCTTGAGGCACCACGGCTTGCTGGATCAGTATTCGGTCGAAACGTTGTAAAGCGTTGTCCCGCGTCCACATGAAGTACAGACGGTCCTCACCTTTCGTGTCGACAACGCGACGTTTCTTCGGGCCCTCAACGAGATCGAAGATGTAGTCGACGCCTTGAATGCTGCCACCGATCACACCAAGCTCGATCTCAAAGTGATCCAACTGGCTCGCGTAAGACTTCAGGTCTTTCGCTTCGAAGTCGATCTGCCATCTCTCGTGTCGCGGAACGGCATTTGTGTTTCGGCCGTCATTGTCGGGACCTGGAGGACGCGAGTCTCCGACTTGTCGCGAATTCGAATCGACGGCCATCGGCGAATTCATGGCCAGCGGTGACGCGGCAACCGTGCTCACCGCATCGGTTAATGCGGCGATCTCATCCGGAAAGGCGGGATCAACAATCTCCTCGATCTCTTCTGCACCTGGCGGTTCGAAGTCGCGGTCGAGTCCAGGGGGATTTCTGGTGCCCGATTCCGACAGTGAGGGTTTGATGATTCTCGGAGGAAACTCCCAGCGTCCTGCTAACCACGCTAGAAACAGCAGGGCCACCAATGAGCCGATGACAACAATCAACGACAAAAAGAACGACGTCACGCGATCAAACGGCTGAACTCGGAGCGAATGGTGGTCGTCGTCCGGGGATAACTCTGGGTCCGGTGCGCTGGCTGACATTTTGAATCCATGGGATTAGTTGCATCCAACTTGTGCTGGATGGTGTGGCGACGAAGACTTGAGTGACCGAACAGATTCGAGCTATTTCCGATCGAATTGCCTCGCGGTACGTATTCGTAGAAGGCTGCTGTTTCACGCGATCGAGGCGCTCCGTTCGGAGAGACGTCGTCTCGAACGCACTTGGCCCGTTAGATCGACATCCCATTCGATCGAAAAAGTTTTTACATTTGACTGACGTCATCGAGCTTTTTCTGGCGGAGCAGCGCTTTCTATACTCGGCAACAAATAAACCACGTTTTTCCTCGCTCTCAACGGAGTGTCACCGTGCACCGATTTGTTTTTGCGTTGCTCGTTAGCATTGGTTCCTTCACGACATGCTCAGCACAGGAAACGCCAGCGGTCCTGGGCGGACTCAGTCGGCTGCCCGCATTGGGGAATCAGTCGGAGGAAATCGATACGCTCATCGGCACGTTCCGCACGGAGAAAGGCGATGCGTCGGACGACGCAGCTCGCAAGCTGATCGAACGTGCAAAACAGTTGATCGAGGCGAAGCAACAGCTCGAAGGAGTGCACATTGCACGTGATTTGTTTCTGAGTCCGGCTCCAGGTGACGTCCGCCAGAAAGCGTACGGTCTGTTAAGCAAGAATGCGTCAACGTACCTGGCGCCCCATATCCGCGAAATCAAAGTACTGGTCCCGAATACCAGTTGCTACGGCCGATTCCACGACTCCTTGAAACAGTCGGTACGAGATAAACACGACTGGGTTTACCAAGTCGGAATCGTCAACACATATCGAGTGCGACCCGTCACGGAGCCGGGACAGTTCACGATTGGAACGGTTGCTGAGCTCACCTTTACGATCGACCAGTCCAAGTCACCCAAAGATCTCGTAGCAATCTTGAAAGAGGGTCGGGATCTGAAAGGCTGGACCATGCTGGTTGAGCAGCCACTGCTTTCCATCGCCGAGGAAGAAAACACCGACCGAGATTGACCGGAGAGGGTGAAGTCGCATCGGGTCGTCGATCGTCATTTTCTCGGTGATCCTCGACTTCTCTACGTGTTCTCTGCCGCCCTGTGTTCTTTGCGGAACGCCTCATTCTTCCAAACGGCTTCCGCTGAGGTCTGGCATCGCTTTTGGTACACTGCGAACCGGTTGTTTTTTCGATCGTTCGACCACGGGTACCACAAGATGTTGCTTCGCAGAGTGTTTTGGGTCGCCATCTTGTTACCGTTGCCATCGTTCGTTTTAGCGAACGATACGCCGGATTATTCAGCGGCGATTGAGCAGCTGACTTCGGTGATCCGGCAAGAGGTCGAACAGAAACGTCTTCCGGCGTTTTCGATTTCCATCATCGATGGTGATCGAAAGGTTTGGTCAGACGGGTTCGGCTTTCAAGATTCGGACAAGAGTGTTCCGGCAACGGCGGAAACGGTTTACCGCGTCGGATCGGTGTCCAAGTTGTTTACCGATATCGCTGTTCTGCAATTGGTGGATCAGGGCAAGCTTGATCTGGACATTCCTGTCCGGCGCTATTTGCCCAATTTCCAACCAAACAACCCACATGGGATACCGATCACGTTGCGGCAACTGATGTCGCACCAATCAGGCCTCGTCAGGGAATCACCCATCGGGCATTACTTTGACCCGACCGAGCCTACTCTGGATCAAACGGTAGCAAGTTTGAACCAAACATCGTTGGTCTACCCGCCTTTGTCGCGCACGAAGTATTCGAATGCGGCGATTGCGGTCGTTGGTGCCGTATTGGAGAGTCAGTTGGAAACGACGCATCCAGAACGTGTCCGCGATACGATTCTCGATCCGTTGGGAATGACGCAGAGTGGCTTTATCGTGACGCGCGCAATCGAGCCGAGACTTGCGACCGGTTGGATGCGAACGTACGACGGTCGACGATTCGAAGCGCCTGGATTTCTGCTCGGCACGGGACCCGCCGGGAATCTATACGCGAGTGTTGATGATCTGTCCAAGTTTGTGGAGTGTCTGTTTAGAGACGGCAGAACATCGAGCGGTCGTGTGTTGATTGAACCATCAACGCTGTCTGCGATGTCGACACCCGTCACGGATTCGCAGGGCCGAGCTCAGAGTTTCGGTCTCGGGTTCCATGTGCAGGAACTCGATGGCTATACGAAGATCGGTCATGGCGGCGCTGTGTACGGTTTTTCCACGCAGCTCGAAGCTCTTCCGGAGCGTCAGGTGGGCGTTGTCGCATGCTCATCGCTCGATGGCAGCAACGGAGTCGTCCGAAGGGTCTCGGACTATGCGTTGCGGTTAATGCTTGCGACTCAGGATGGTAAGCCGTTGCCCGAGTATCGGACGACCGTCCAGGTTTCGCCTGAGCGAGCTGCCGAGTTGGTCGGGCGCTATCACGAAATCGATGGGGATCGATTTGCGATCATCAACGAACTCGATGGCGAAGTGACCATGCAGCGAGGGTCTTTTCGTTATGACTTGCGTTCCGATTCGGACAACGGTGAATTCATCACGGACGATGTGACCGGTTTCGGAATGCCCATTCAAAGGCTCGATTCAAACCATTTAAAGATCGCCGATCAGGAATATCGACGCGTCTTGGACGACCCACCCTCCGAGATTCCCGATCGATGGCAAGGGTTGATCGGTGAATATGGCTGGGATCACAACACGCTCTACATTCTCGAGGAAAATGGGCAACTGTTTGCGCTCATTGAGTGGTTCTATTACTACCCGTTAACGGAAGTCGACGTAGATCAATTCGACTTTCCTGACTACGGCCTTTACCACGGTGAGAGTTTGAAGTTCACTCGGGATAAAGGTGGACGTGCCACGGAAGTAACGGCGGCTGAAGTTCGATTTGTTCGACGTGAAATTGGTACTCGAAATGGGGAGACGTTTCGCATCACGCCCGTGCGTCCAATCGACGAACTTCGTGACGCGGCGATGGAAGCGTCGCCACCGATTGAAAGTGGTGACTTTCGAGAGTCAAGTCTCGTCGAGCTCAACCAAATCGATTCGACGATTCACTTGGATATCCGTTACGCAACAACCAACAATTTTACGGGGGCCGTTTTTTATCAACAGCCTCGCGCGTTCATGCAACAACCTGCCGCCGATGCCGTCGCCATCGCGCAAAAAGCACTGAGCAGTCGCGGTCTCGGTTTGTTGATCCACGATGCTTATCGTCCATGGCATGTGACCAAGATGTTCTGGGATGCGACCCCCGGAGATTTGAAAGACTTTGTTGCGAATCCTGCCAATGGTTCACGTCACAATCGAGGCTGTGCCGTGGACCTCACGCTCTATGACTTGACATCGGGTGAGCCGATTCAGATGGTCGCTGGTTACGATGAGTTTTCAGAGAGATCTTTTCCGCTTTATCCCGGTGGTACATCTCGCCAACGCTACTATCGTGATTTGCTGCGACGCGTCATGCAGGATTCCGAATTCAGCGTTTACGAATACGAGTGGTGGCATTTTGATTACAAGGATTGGCGGAAGTACAGGATTGGCAACGACACATTTGAGCAGTTGATGAGGAAGTAAACGTCTTTGATGCAACACATGATGGAAACTCAGCAGCGAGTCAATACGCTGATAGCTGATCACAAGCGTGGGCATGCTCTGGCCCAGCCGTTCTACACGGATCCGGACATCTACCAGTTAGAAATCGACCGCATCCTGACTCGCAACTGGATCATGGTCGGCCACGTTTCACAGGTGCCGAATACCGGTGACTTTTTGGTTCATGAAATGGCGGGTGAGTCCGCGATCGTGACTCGAGATAAAGACGGGCAAGTGCAAGCCTTTGCGAATGTTTGTCGTCATCGCGGGTCCGCAATCTGCCTTCAGTCACGTGGGACCGTTCGAAAACTCGTCTGCCCGTATCACGGTTGGGCCTACGATCTCGATGGGCGCTTACTTGCAGCACGCGCCATGTTAGACACATTTGAGCCCGTGGATCATTCCCTCATTTCGATTCCGATCAAGATCCTGGGTGGGCTGATCTTCCTGTGCTTTTGCGATGACCCGCCTTCACTCGATGATGCAGAGCGTGACTTGTCAGAACCGCTGTCCTGGTTTGGCATGGACGAATTGAAAGTTGCCGCGGAAGAAACGTATTCGATTGCGGCCAATTGGAAACTGGCCATCGAGAATTACCAGGAGTGCTACCACTGCGCGACGTCCCATCCGGAATACTCGCAAATTCACACACGAAAAGTCGATCCTCTTCGACGCGTTCGGTTGCAACACAAAATGCGAGAACGAATACCCGAATGTGGCGGTGGTATGCGTGATATCGCCATCGATTTCATCGATACATTTGCGAATCCTGGTCAGCAAGGTTATGGGTACGAACGAGTCGCGCTGTTCGACGGCTTTCAGACCGGGAGTCGTTCGGGCGAACCACTCGCTCCGTTACTCGGCACGATGACGGATTTCGATGGCGGAGCGTCAGACTTTGTCATCGGACCTTTTACGTTCCTGTTGGCCTACAGCGATCATGTCGTCGCATATGTGTTCGCACCGGTCGATCACGGGCACTGCACGTGCAAGATTTACTGGATGGTGCGTGCGGACGCGATCGAGGGGACGGACTACAATCGCGATGAGCTGATTTGGCTGTGGGATGTCACAACGCAGGCGGACAAACGGATCATCGTCAACAATTGGAAAGGCGTTTGTTCCAAGTATTACCGCCCCGGTCCCTTTTCCAAAATGGAAGAGATGGAACAGCGATTTACCGAGTGGGTACTTCAAGAGATTGGAAGTGAGCATGCCGTTGAATGCCGGAATTGAAAACAAAGTAGTGTGGCGAAGTGTTATGGCGTTCGGGCGTTGGGTTCACATCGCGATCGCGTGCATGGTCTGCCATGCGTCTGCTTTCGGTAGGGAACGCCCCAATGTTCTGTTTCTTGCCGTCGACGATATGAACGACTGGATTGGATGTCTTGATTCAACGCCGCAAGCGATCACTCCCAATCTGGACCGATTAGCGGCGCGTGGAGTGAATTTCACAAATGCTCATACGGCCGGTGTTTTTTGCGCACCCAGCCGTGCAGCGATTTTCACGGGGCAGTTCGCATCCACGACTGGTTGTTATCGAACGGCTAACTACTTTTTCGATCATCCAGAAATCGAACCATTGCAAGTCAGTTTTTCGAAAGCTGGATACCAGACGTTTGGCGCGGGTAAGTTATTCCATCACCCAGCCGGAGCGATCGATGCACGGGGATGGAATGAATTCTTTCTGCGAAATAAAAGCCAGCGAACAGGTGGATGGCCACTCGATTCCTGGAGCGAGGGAACACCGTTCCCGAATCCGTTTCCAAACAGCATCTACAACCGCGGTCAGGAAATCACTGGCGGTTTGTTTCTGGAATGGGGAGCCATCCCCAATGAACGTGAAGAAGAGATGGCCGATTCGATTCGTATCAACTGGGCCGTCGAAAAGCTAAAGCAGAAACACGAGCAGCCATTCTTTTTGGGCGTTGGCATTTACGCGCCGCACTATCCCAATTACGTACCGCAAAAGTACTTTGACCTTTACGATCCGGACAAGATTGGACGTCCACCCATCAAAGAAGATGATTTGGATGATCTGCCACCGAAGATCCGGAAGATCAAGACGGCTCGGTCGAGAATCATTAAGAAGCTCAATGACTTGGATGCATTTGACGATGCCAATCACGGATATCTGGCAAGTATCAGCTACGCCGATGCGATGATGGGCCGTGTGTTGGACGCACTGGAGGCGAGCCCTTACGCAGACAACACCATCGTCGTTCTTTGGAGTGATCATGGTTACCACCACGGCGAGAAAGGTGACTGGGGCAAACACACGCTTTGGGAGCGTACATCGAACGTCCCCTTTATCTGGGCGGGACCGGGTATCGCATCGGGTAAAAACACGGATGCCACGGTCAGCTTGATCGACATGTATCCGACGTTCATTGATCTTTGCGACTTGCAGAATCCTGCTCAGAAACTGGAGGGCGAGTCATTGGCAAGTGCGCTCGCGGAACCAGATAGCGAACCGGATCGCGACGTCTTTTTGCCTCATATGAACCCGGGTGAATACGCCATTATCAATCGTGATTGGCGTTACATTCGATATGGTTCAGATGGAGAAGAACTTTACGATTTGCAATCCGATCCCAACGAGTGGAATAACGTCGCGAGTGATCCGGCGCATGCGAACCGAATCGCAAGCATGCGCAAGGCAGCTCCCCGTTCGTTTGCCAAGCCTGCCGTCAAGTTGAATGCCCGGAAGGACATGGTGATTGAGGGTGAATCGTTCCGTTGGGAACTAGGTAAAGGCAATTATCAGCCGCCGCCCAAAAACTTGCCCTATACCCAGGCCGTGTCGACCAAGCAGCCCGCCATCAAAGTTGAGAGACTGGTTGGCAGGGCAAAGCCGGCGGGTAAGAAAAAGAATGTTTTGTTGATCGTCTGTGATGACCTGAACACACATGTGTCCACTTCCGGTTATCAGCCGATACAAACGCCAACGCTGGCGAGTTTGGCAGCTGAGTCCATGACGTTTCAGCGAGCGTATTGCCAGTACCCGGTTTGCGGGCCGTCGCGAGCTTCGTTACTCAGCGGCTTGTATCCCCAGTCAACCGGCATCTTGAATAACACAGCTGATATTCGTCAGCAGCGACCTGGCACCGTGTCGATGCCGCAATACATGAAACAGAGTGGTTATTGGACCGCTTCGGTTGGCAAGGTCTTCCATTCGACGCGACACGAGCATGGTGAAATCGCCTGGGACGAATTCGTTCGATTTCAAAATGACGAATTGCCCATCGTCACCGCTGCACGGGAGAAGTTTGAAGCCGAATTTGGTTCCATCGAAAAAGGTGCGAATCGAAAAAAGTGGCGAGAGATTCAAAAGCGGGTCTCCGCAAAGTTGGATGCTCAAACACCACCCGGATATGGGCCCAGTGGTTTGACGGACGACCAGCACAAGGATGGGAAAAACGCTCGTCAAGTTGCCCAGTGGTTATCCGACCAATCGCATGGCGAGAAGCCCTTTTTTATCGCCTGCGGCATTCAAAAACCGCATGTGCCGTTCCTGGCTCCGAACAAATACTTTGATCAGTATCCGACCGCATCAATCGAATACACGCCTGACCGCAAGAACCTCTGGGATTCGATTCCGCGGATGGCGATCTCCAAGCGGTACGAGGCGTTTGGTTTCAAACTCGGTGTCGAAGACGATGCGCTGAGGCGTGAATACATGCAGGCCTATCACGCTTGTGTTTCGTTCATCGACGCTCAGTTGCAGTTGGTGTTCGAGGCACTTCGTGAAAGCGGTCATTGGGACGATACGATCGTGATCTTCACGTCCGATCATGGTTATCACCTCGGTGACCATTTCTTGTGGGGCAAAGTGACGTTGTTTGACGTGGGTGCCAAAGTTCCATTCATCATACGGGCACCTGGAATGACCAAGGCGGGAGCAACGTCCCAGGCGATGGTGGAGTTGATTGACATTTACCCAACCGTTGTTGACCTCACGGGTTTGCCACGTCCGGAACACTTGCAAGGTGTGTCACTCCGGCCGCTACTCGGTCACCCGGAGCGGACCGGTCGAAAGAAATACGCCTACAGCGTTGTGTCGCGTGGAAAGCAACTCGGGTTTGCTTTGCGGAACCAACGCTGGCGTTATGGAAAATGGCCTGACGGAGAAGAGCTTTACAATTTGCGAACGGATCCGCAAGAAAAGAATAACCTTGCTGGGAAACCGCACGTCGCCGAACGACTAGAAGAGCTAAGGCAGGTGCTCGCAGAGAAGCAATCCGAAGCGAAGTCGATGCGAAATGCTCCAGCCACTTCTGTACCAGTCGGTCGGGAATAATGCCAATCGCGTCGCAGATGTTGGGGAACGCCACCCGGTCCTGCAACTCACGAGTCCTTTTTCTTGTCCAGCAGTTCGCGGATCTTGGCTTCGATCTCGTCAGCCGTTGCTTGTCCGGCACCAGTCTTGACCAATTGCACGACGCCTTCTTGATCCAACAAAACGACATGCGGAATGCCTTGGACACCGTAGGCCGATGACATGTCGCTGTTATCGGGTGTCACCATGACTGGGTGCTTCAATTCATAATGCTGCAGAAACTTGTCGATCGCTTCACGCTCCGCGGCCGGATCGGCTTCGTCGGTTGATGGGGCGGGACGTTGTTTCTCGTCATCCCAGCGGTAGTTGTAGTACTGGGTGACGCCGACGATCTCAAATCCTTCTTCGGAGAATTCTTCTCTCCAGTCGCGTAAATGCGGGAATGTCGCAATGCACGGTCCGCACCACATTGCCCAAAAATCAATCAGGACAACTTTCCCTTTCAACGATTCACGATCCATATCGATTACGTTGACCCAGGCATCGACCTCCCATTTGGGGGCCATCTGCCCAACTAATGACGCAACTGGTTTTGCTGCGGTCATGCGTTCGCGATGCAAAACCAAGCGTCTCAGGATGGCGTTGACCGATCGGTTGCGAAGGGCCATCGGGTTGAGCCGTTTTACTGTTTCGCCAATCTGCTCTTTCATCGCTTCAGGGTCGTCTTGTTCCCACTGAGTGATTCGCAGGAACTCAACTTCGGCAAACGACGTTTGGATGGGCGCTGACTTCGGATAAGCGTCCATGGCATCTTTAACCGCAGAGCTCAACTGATCGATCAGTTCTTCCCTCCAAGCATCATTAGCAGGATCCGACGCCGTGAATGCGCGTAGGGTCTGGATGAGTGACTGAGTGACATCGACTGATTCGTCCGCCGCTTCCGACAAACGCTTGGTGATCGATTGAACAATTTCGTAGGCGTCGGATGTTTCGTCTTGATCGGCAAGTGATTGAGCTTTCAGGACGGCAAGCTGAGCCAAGGGGATCAATTGTTCGGCGTCGTCGGTTTCGGCGGATGCCAACGCTTCGTAGGCGCGGTCGATTGCTTTTCGAAAGATCTTCGTATTGTTCGAATCGTCGGTCACCTGCCGAAACGCTTGGATGGTCATTGGGACTCCAAACCGATTGGAAGCGTTTTGAAGATTGGCCGTTTGGAAATCCAATAGCTGGTCTAGTTGCTTGTATGCGCGATCGTATTTTCCGTCGCTTGCCCATTTCGATGCCAAGGACTCGCGCAGGACATTCAAGTCGCCGGATTCGGGTGACTTCTTGATGAGGTCTTCGAGGTAGGACTCGGCCGCGTCCATGTCCTCTGACATTTTTTCACGCAGGTCGTTGTTGAGTTTTCGGAACTCTTCGAGAGAAAGGTCTTGGCCAAACAATGCTGGACCGGCCAGGAAGGTGGTCACGCCAAGCATGCAGAACCGAAGGAGTCCAGCACCGCGGAGGTGAACGTGCGATGGAAAGACTCTCGATGAATGGAGCATCCGGCATCCTTTTTGATGATTGGTCGGTAGTCAAAACATCTGCATGATACCCAGCGGCGGAGACGACTGGGGCTTTGTAGAAAGTGGTCGGTAGGCGGAGCGGGACGCAGCTGAATCCGGTCTACATCGAATAAACCGCTGATTGCTTTACCTTCCTTCGGGGAGGTCGTCCCGCTTTTTCGATTCTCGTTTGGCGGGGGTTATGGACCGAATATCACGCCGATTGTCCTGGCGCAATTCGCACCGCAATTCGCACCGCAATTCGCACCGTGCATGGGCTCCAAACCCCGTAAAAACCGTTGCCGGAGAAAATAGATCAAAATTTCGAACTTGGCTGTAAGCGCGGCGTTTTTCGGCGGTATCCCATGTCGAGGAACCAGATCACCTGACCCGGATCAGCTTGCCGAGATTCGAAATTGACCCGACAATTCTTGTTTCAGACACCGTTTCGCGGCCAGCCACCGCGGCGAGATCATGAGAAACGGGTTGGCTTGTTCGATTTCGAGCGAGCCACGGTCGTTTCAACGGGACAGTCAAATCCGAGGACGCGCCCTTTGACGGATTCACCCGCAACCCGAGCGACGTTGCTGCTGCGTTTGCGTGACGCTCAAGATACGGATGCTTGGTCGCAATTCGTTCGCGACTACGGTCCGATGCTCTACCGATTTCTGCGAGGTCGAGGTCTTCAAGATGCCGACGCAACCGACTTGGTGCAGGACGTGATGCGTTCGGTCGGGATGTCGATATCGCGACTGGATTACGACCGTCAGAAGGGTGGATTTCGAGCCTGGTTGTTCACCATCACGCGCAACAAACTCTACTCCTATTTCGAGAAGCAATCTCGAACCGAAAACGGTGGTGGAAACACAGATCGTTTTGAACAGCTGAACAATACGCCTGCGGATAACGATGAGCTAAGCGACGAATGGGAGCTTGAATACCAGCGACAGCTTGCCGCTCGAGCCATGGAAACGATCCGGCAGTCTGCCGATCCAAAAACGTGGGCAGCGTTTCAATTAACAGCGATTGAGGGAATCGCGGCAGCCGAGGCGGGAGAGACACTGGGTATGTCTGCGGGGGCGGTGTACGTCGCACGTAGCCGAGTCACGGCCAAGCTGCGAGAAGAAGTTCAGAATCTGATGAACCAAGAAGAGATGAGGAAATGATGTCTGCAACCTCCGAACATCTAACCGAATTGGAATTGCGGTCCCTCCTCAACGGCACGGCGAGTGACGTGGATACCGAACGGTTCACCGAACACTTGGAAAGCTGTCCTCTCTGCCAGTCACGTTTGCAAGCGCTTGCCAGCGGCGAGATTCCCATCGAGAAACTCGTGAAGGGTCTGATGGAATCCGTACCACCCGAGCAAAGCGCTTATTGGCCAGCGGTTGCGGCGATTCAGCAAGAAGTTGCACTGCAAATCCATCAAGGTCATTCTGCCGCCCGCGACGTTCCGGTCGTAACAGGCGGAAATACACCGGCTGATGCTGTGGAAACGATGGATGGCTCTGCTCTAGATCCAACGGTGAATAACCGACCGGTCCCGTCATACAGCCAGCAAACGGGGTTGGAGTTTTTGGAGCCATCCGATGACCCAGCTTACATCGGCAAACTAAATCACTTTCAGATTGCCCGCGTGATCGGCCGCGGCGGTATGGGAATTGTGCTCGAAGCGTTCGATACCCACTTGCAGCGTTCGGTAGCAATCAAAGTGCTCAATCCGCACTTTCAAGAAAACGATGTCGCGCGTCAAAGGTTTTGCCGCGAAGGACGGGCTGCTGCGGCCATCACCCATGAACATGTTGTGGCGATGCATCAGGTTGCCAAGGCTGATGGGGGCAGCGTTGCGTACTTGGTGATGCAATTGATCGATGGAGATACGCTTGATACACGGATCAAAGACGGCAGTCCATTGCCTCCCGCTGACGTTGCGCGAATCGGCATGCAGATCGCCTCGGGGCTTTCCGCCGCGCACAAACAAGGCATGGTCCATCGAGACATCAAGCCTGCGAACATTTTGATCGAAGCCGATACAGAGAGAGTCAAGTTAACGGACTTCGGCTTGGCGCGAGCTGCTGACGACGTGAGGTTGACCAAGACCGGGATGGTAACCGGAACCCCGTTGTATATGTCGCCCGAACAAACGCTCGGCGAAACGTCAGACGAACGCAGTGATTTGTTTTCGCTCGGCGCGGTCTTGTACGAAGTGGCAACCGGTGTCGCACCTTTTCAAGCTCCATCCGCACTCGGCGTGATGAAGCGGATTGTCGATGAGACTCCGAAAGCTCCACACTTGGTGAATGATCAGATCCCGAAACCGCTTTCAGATCTGATCATGACGCTTCTGGAAAAGAAATCGGAGGACCGTCCTGAATCCGCAGCGGTTGTCGCCAGCGCATTAGCGACAACGGCACAGACGCTCGGCAGCGTCTCACCCATGGATGTCCCGAGCATCTCGGCGAAGGACGTCGGTAACTTGAGCGGTAATTACTCGCGTCTCGCCCGTCGCTACGCGGTTGCCGCTTGGACGGCAGGGGTCATTGCGGTTGCCAGTTTGGCGTTCGCCCTGTGGACGACACGCGAGCGCTGGTCAGGCCCAGACTTCCCATCGGTCGTTCTTCCTGACAATCCCGGAACCGTTTGGAGTATCGATTTTTCGGACGATGGCTCTCATTTGCTCGCAGCGATTGAAGACGGCACCGTTCGAATGTGGAGCGTCGACCAACAGGACTTGGAAAAAAGCTTCAATGCTCATCGCGGGATCGTTTGGATGGTCTGCTACTCACCCGACGAGTCAATGATCGCGACCAGTGGAGATGATGGCTTGGTCCGTTTCTGGGATGCGGAAACTTTCCAGCCGCTCGGTGAATTTGACGCGGATAGTGCCGTCCGTGGCATTGCGTTTTCATCCGACGGCGAGCGATTGATGGCAGGTAACCGTGACGGCCGGATCGATGTCATCGACGTGGCGACCGCGACTTCCATTCGTTCGGTAACACAACCTGGTTCGATTCTTGGGATCGACATTTCGGCGGACGGAAAGTGGATCGCAACTGGCGGCAGCGACAAGATGGTCCGGATCTTTGACGCCGAATCACTCGAGGTTCGGCAGACACTTACGGGGCATGCAGGGCCGATCTACAACGTTCGGTTCGCTGATTCCGGACCCAATTTGGCGACCGTTGGATGGAACAAAAATGTGCTCGTCTGGAATGTCGATACCGGACAGGTCATTCACGATCTAAAGGGAAGTGAGGGGGACGTGTGGGGCGTCTCTTTTTGCACCGATGGGTCGCATTTGGTCACGGGTGAGCAAACCGGTGTAGCGCGGGTCTGGGATCTTTCCAATGGCGAACCTGTCGCGACACTGCGAAAGCACACGTCTGCTGTCCACAACGTTTCGCTGGATCCATCCGCGATGCGAATCGCGACGAGCAGTCGTGATGGCACGATTCGCATCTGGGATATGAGTGCCTACGCAGAATCGCCGTAAAAAGTCTCGGCAACCTGTAAGACGTTTGCGTCGCGTCGGTATTCCTTCTCGTTAGATCAAAACATCTCACTCACTCGCGGAGAAACTCAGATATGAACGCCGTCGCAAAAAATAGTGTTGTGCTCGTCACCGGTGCCAACCGAGGAATCGGCAAACAGATCGTCCAAGAAGCGATTGCTCGGGGCGCGTCGAAAGTCTATGCCGCGGTTCGGGACGTCAACTCAGCCGCTCCTCTCGTTGAAGAGTTTGGCGACAAAGTGGTTCCCGTAGCGGTTGATTTGACGGATGAAAGCTCGATTCGGGCAGCTGCTGATACGGCGACCGATGTCACAATCGTGGTCAACAATGCGGGCGTCCTGAAAACGGCTTCACCTCTGGCGGAGCACGCAATCGATGCCATGCAATATGAGATGAAGGTGAACGTTTACGGGTTGATTCATATGGCCCAAGCGTTCGCTCCCGTGTTGGCCCGCAATGGTGGTGGTGCTTTTGCTCAGCTCAATAGTGTCGCATCCCTGCGTAACTTTGCGGACTTCGCGACGTATTCAGCTTCCAAAGCTGCCAGTTACTCGATCACACAGGGGCTCCGCGAGAAACTGGCCGAACAACAAACCCAGGTGATCAGTGTGCATCCTGGACCGATCGCAACGGATATGGCGGATAACGCTGGATTGGGTGAAATCGCAGAACCGCCATCGCTGGTTGCGGAAGCAATTTTTGATGCGGTTGAAAACGGCCATTTCCACGTCTGGCCTGACACCATGGCAAAGCAATTCGGCGAAGCTTATGAGGGATTCGCGACGAACGTTGTGGAAGCGGATATGTCTGAATCGCCCGCCTAATGGATGAAGATTCCGTTGGGCGGCAACTGGCTTCGCCCTCATGGGAAGTTTCGAAACGCGAAGGATTTTGAGTCGCCGAGCAATGGCTTGGTAACTCGGAATCCTTCGCGTTTTCACTTGACGGGTTACCAACTATCCTTGGACGTGTCGAGTTTCCACTTCCCGAGATATCAGCACTTATGACTGTCGACGTTACACCCAGATTTCGGTCCCATCGGATTTTCTCCGTTTCCATCTTCGCTTTGTTTCTGTGCATCACCCATACAAATGGGTTGTACGCAGAGGACCTCTCGCGACGCCCACTCCAGCACGCTGACTATGACGTCTGGAATCGCATGTCGAGGTCCGGGATTTCCAGTGACGGCAAATGGGCCATGTACCTGGTTCAAAACGGGGCGATCGATGGAGAAGCAACGCTCCATATCCACAACACGAAAACCGCTCGCGAATACGTGATCGAACGTGGCGCCGACCCGCAGATCACCGACGACAGTCGATTCGCGCTCTTTCGGGTGACACCCGATAAAAAGAAACTGAAGCAATTGCGAAAAGAGAAGCGTCCCGACAGCGAGCTTCCGAAATCCAAACTTCAAATTCTCGAATTATCAAGCGGTGACATCCGCACGATCGAAGGCGTGCGTTCGTTTCGAATCCCCGAGGAGCATGGTGGATGGGTCGCGTGCCTAATGGAGAAACCTGGCGGAACGGGTGACATGGACGAACAAAAATCGTCCGAACGAGAAGTTTACGAAGTGACTCGCCAAGGGTTACAGCGACCCGCGAAAAAACAACCACTTAAGAGTCGTGAGCAATTGGCTCGTGAGCGTGGCGAATTGGAGCCAGAGAAAGTAACCACCGAGGAAGAAAAGAAAGAAGCAAAAGGCAAAGAGGAAAAGGACAGCGAAGCATCCGCGAAAAAAAAGAAGACGTCTGGCTCGCCTCTGATGCTGCTGCAATTGGGTTCGGATATCCGCCGAACCTTCCCGGCCGCTGTCTCGTTTACGTTCTCGAAGAATGGAAAGACGTTCGTTTACTCCACATCGGTTGCAACGCCAGATGATTCTAAGGGTGAAAAAGCAGATGACGAAGCACCGGTCGACGGCGTTCACATCATCAAACTCGATTCACTCGACCGAATGACCATCGCCAAAGGCGTCGGTGATTACAAAAATATGACCGTGACCGATGATGGATCGCAGGTCGCGTTTTTAACCAACAAAGACGACTACGAATCAAAGACGTCAACATGGGCCGTCTACCACTGGTCCGCCAAATCGAAGGAGGCCAAGAAGATTGCGGCCGAAGGCGATGAGGGCATGAACGCGGGCTGGTGGGTGTCGCCGAATTCAAGTCAGCGATTCTCCGACGATCTGCGTCGACTCTATTTCGAAACTGCACCGGTCCCCGATGATGTCGTGGAAGAACGTGCCGCCAAAAAAGAAGGGCGTAAAGTTAAGGAAGAAGACTCGAGCGATAAAGCCAAACTGGATATCTGGCATTGGCAGGATCCGTTGCTCCAGCCGCAACAGCTACTGCAAGCCGAAGCTGAAAAACGACGCGACTATCGCGCTGCGTACGTGATCGATTCAAAAGAAATCGTACAGCTGGCCGACCGAGAAGTCCCGTCGGTTGCAATCGATTATGAGTCTCCCGCCGGGATCGCCGTTGCCAACACGGACGTCTCCTATCGAAAGGCATTGTCATGGGATCGTCCGGGTTTCCAAGACATCTACGTGATTGACTTGGATTCCGGAAAACGCGAGATGATCTTGGAGAAGGTTAAATGGAGCGCTTTTCTGTCACCGGAAGGCAAGTTTGTCACTTGGTTCGATCCCGAGAAGAAAGCTTGGTTCGCGAAGAAAACAAAAGACAAGAAGGCAAAAACTATCGAAATCAGTAAGGGGATTCGATTCGCCCTGCAAGACGAGTTACACGACACGCCGAATCTGCCACCGCCGTACGGTGCTGCCGGTTGGAGCGTCGATGATAAAGCGTTTCTGATTTATGACCGTTATGACATTTGGAAACTCGATCCAACGGGTAAATCAGATCCGGAGTGTTTAACTAACGGAATGGGACGGCAAGAGGAGATTCGTTTTCGCTATCGACGGATCGATCCGGATGAACGAGCCGTTGATCTCACGAAACCAATGATGTTGACCGCGTTCAATCGCAAAACAAAGGCGAGCGGATTCTATCGCTGGGAACCAAAACCTAGCAAATCGAAAGATGCCGAAGACGATACAGCGAAGCTCGTTCGACTGATCATGTTGGATGAAGCCCTTTCTCTGATGACCAAGGCGGAGGATGCGGATACCGTCTTGTTCACACGAAGCACGTTTCGAGATTGTCCTGATTTATGGATGAGTGATCTGGAATTCAAAAAGATCTTCCGTGTGAGTGAAATCAACCCTCAGCAAGATCAGTACACATGGGGATCGGCTGAACTCGTTCATTGGACGGCAACCGATGGACAAGACTTGGACGGAATTCTGATGACGCCGGACGGTTTTGATCCGGAGAAGAAGTACCCGATGATGGTGTACTTCTATGAACGCAATTCCGACAACTTGCATCGTTATTACACGCCCGAGGCGGGACGCTCAATTATCTGTCACAGCTTTTACGTTAGCCGCGGTTACGTCGTTTTCATTCCGGATATCCCCTACAAAACAGGTGAGCCGGGGCCGAGCGCGGCAAATGCCATTTTGCCCGGTGTCGAGTCTCTGGTGGCAAAAGGGTTCGTGGACGAAGAGCGTATCGGAATGCAGGGACACAGTTGGGGAGGATACCAAACAGCTTATCTTGTCACTCAAACGGACATGTTCGCTTGTGCCGAATCAGGCGCACCGGTTAGCAATATGACCAGTGCCTATGGTGGAATTCGTTGGGGCAGTGGATTGAGTCGGATGTTCCAGTACGAACGGACTCAGAGTCGAATCGGAGAAGACTTGTGGGCGGCACGTGACAAGTACATCGCCAATTCGCCGCTGTTCTTTGCCGACAAGATCAATACGCCATTACTGATCTTGCACAACGATGAGGACGGTGCCGTGCCGTGGTACCAGGGAATTGAGTTGTTCGTGGCGTTGCGTCGACTCGAAAAGCCCGCCTGGATGCTTAATTACAACGGCAACCCACACTGGGTCATGGGAGATTACAATCGACGCGATTTTGCAATCCGAATGCAGCAGTTCTTTGATCACTACCTGATGGACGCCCCGGAACCAGAATGGATGGCCGTCGGTGTGCCGGCAGTGAATAAAGGTGAAAGCTTTGGTCTCGAACTGCTCGAGCCAAAGTAACCTGCACTTCGATGCAGACCCATCCAACCACCTGCGTCACTTGAACGTCAATCCGGTTCGTTTTGACGCGATTGGCACGCAGGTGTTTGGGTCAAGCGTCCCAATACTTCTTAGCGCCCAAGGTGTTTCCCGATGAAATCTGTCCGATTCGCTGGACTGTCCGTACTGCTGTTTGCATTCGCTCACCCGACGATCCATGCCGAGGATACCGTCAAGGTCTATGTGTTGGCCGGCCAATCCAACATGGAAGGCAAAGCGCAAAACAAACTGTGGGAACACCAGGCAACCGACGAGAAAACGAAAGATTTCTTCGCGCATCTTCGCGAAGACGATCGCTGGATTGAGCGTGACGATGTTTTCATCAAGTACCTCAACCGAAACGGTCCGCTGACGCTCGGATTCGGCTCACGTGACCGCACTGGCAGTGAGTTTGAATTTGGCTACGTACTGGGTGAGCATCATGAGGAACCCGTTCTCTTGATCAAAGCCGCGTGGGGCGGACATTCGCTCTACAAGAACTTTCGCTCGCCCTCAAATCCGCCTTCCCAAGAAATGCTCGATGCCGATCTGGCCAAACGGCAAGAACGCACGCGAAAGAATAACGAGAAGAACAACAAGAATGATCCGTTGCCAACGATGGAAGAGATTCGTTCGGAGTACGGTCTGTCATACCGCAACATGATGAATGAAATCGAATCCGCCAAAACGGGATACGAAACGATGTTCCCAGCTCTAAAGGGTAAGTCGCTCGAATTCGCTGGATTCTTTTGGTTCCAAGGTTGGAACGATCAATACAACGGAGCAGAAACTGAGTACGAGTCGAACATGAAGACCTTTATCAATGATGTTCGCAAGGATCTCGGGGCACCCAAGCTGCCATTTGTGATCGCTGTGATGGGCCAGAATCAATCGAAGGAACCCAAGGGAGCGATGAAAGTTATTCAAGACGCTCAGCTGGCAATGCAAGAGGTGCCCGAGTTCAAGGGTAACGTGAAATCGATTCGCACCGATGTGCTCGTCGACAAGGCGGCCGAAGCGTTGTACCCGACCTGGCGAGATAATTTTGAGCAGTGGGAAAAGACCGGATCCGACCACGGATACCATTATCTCGGCAGCGCGATCTGGTTCACAAGAATCGGTAACGCATGCGCCGAAGCAATCATCGAATTGCAACAGTAGGCGACGATCTGTAGGGTATGCTCCGCATGCCGATCTGGCGCGGGTGATGTGAGAAGAGACGCTACGATCGTACGATCGGCGGAGCGATCGGCGACGATCTGTAGGGCATGCTCCGCATGCCGATCTGGTGAGTGGGAAGAGGCGCTACGATCGGCGGAGCGATCGGCGACTATTTTGGCGAGGGTGATGTGAGAAGAGGCGCTACGATCGGCGACGATCTGTAGGGCATGCTCCGCATGCCGATCTGGTGAGGGGGAAGAGACGCTACGATCGGCGGAGCGATCGGCGACTATTTTTGCGGAGGGTGACCTACGGCTACCGCGATGGCCATTTCCAGCCGTATTGATCTAGCAGCCCGGCGCCTTCGAGAACGGTTTCGCCCATCTGCTTCTCCAGATGAATCGGCACGCATATCTCGTCCTGCTCGAGCTGCTCGACGAGCGTGGCATTGTGGCTGACGATGATCACTTGGCTGCTCTCCGCCGCTTTCAAGATCAGGTTTGCCAGCGCTGGAATCAGCTCCGGATGCAAGCTGTTCTCCGGTTCGTTGATGACTAACAGTTCCGGAGGACGTGGCGTTAATAGCGCGGCAACGAGCAGGAAATAACGCAGCGTTCCGTCGGATAACTCTGCCGTCGTCAGGTTGCGCAGCATGCCAGGTTGCTGAAGCACCAATTGCATACCGGACCCGTCGTGGGATACGCCCACCCTTGATCCGGGAAATGCATCGTCGATGGCACGTGCCAAACCATCTGCATCGCCAATCTCTCGAATCGTCTGAAACGCAGCTGGTAAATCCGAACCATCACCAGACATGATGGGTGTGAAGGTGCCGATCGACGGTCGGCGAGCTGGCGCGTCGGCATCCGTTCGAAACGTATCGTAGAACCGCCAGGAACGCAGCATCTCTCGCATCACGATCAACTCGGGCGCAGCGTAGGGATCGGCATACGCGGCCAGCATGCTTGTTCGTTCCGTCATGCCAAGATCGACGTCGCGCCACTTCCCTTTCTCTGATCGACAGCGAAGGGAGTCTCGCTTGCGATCGGCGCAGAGATGAGCAGCTTGACGTTCGGAGCCACGCCACAAGCACTCTCGCTTGATTTCGGGGTCTCGTTGAAACAGCGAATGCGTTGGCTGCGGCAACCCGACATCGAGGCTGTAACTAAATGGGTCGGCGGCAATGCCGAGACGCAACGCGATCGGTTTCTTTCGCGGACCACCTTGTACGGGGATCTGACCGGTAATCATCTCGCGCGAGATCGTCTCTGGTCCGGCCCACAACACTGAATCAAAACCTCCCTCACGAGCCAGCGATTGAATCAGGCGGCCATCGGCCGTTTCGACCAAGAGACGCAAAGCTCGATAGAGATTCGATTTTCCGCTCCCGTTTGCGCCGGTGATCACGTTGAGCGGACCGAGCGGCAAGACGAGTGATCGAATCGAGCGATAGCCCGCAATGGCAAGTTGCTCAATCAAACGAAAGCCTCTTTTGTTCCGACACTTTGTATGAGGCGACGCAAGTTATCCCGACGTACCAGGTAACCTGGCACCTCAACGTAACCTGGCACCTCAACGAGTGACCAATCACTTGTTTGCGCTGCGGGTTTGTGCACGTGGCGGATTGCCCATTTCAATACGTCACCCGCCGATTCTGGCGACTGACTAATGATTGCCGAACTTCCACACGCTTGTATCTTCTACGCCTTTTAGCTCGATCTTACGAACCTTGCAGGTCTCACTCGGCAGTGTCACACGAATATGTATGATCCGCGCGTCGGATTCGATGGGGAGCGAAATGTTCTGCCAATCCGTATCCGCGTCCACGAGGATGCTCTTGGTTTGGCCGCTGACAAAGTCGTCTTGATTGGCCAGTCGCCAAGAGACTCCGACCCTTCCTCCGCTCGACGTTTTCAAGTCCACAAGCACGTTTGCAGGACCGTTGGTCTTTAGCTGCGCACGAGCGAGAAACGGCGTTCGGCGAGCAGCTTGGGATGGCACTACGCGGAGTCCATCTTTCTCCAGCTTGATCGCGCCATTTCGAATGATCCAGCCATGCGTTCCATCGACCGGGCGATTCGAACCATCCGAACGACTCGGAGGGGGCGCCGGTTTTCCATCCAGATAGAAGTCAAAGTAATTCGTCGCAGCACGCGATAGATCCTTCGTCGCCAGTCCCGGGGGTTCAAGTTCTCGCGTCCAGGCTTCTAGTTTTGAGCGAAGATCGGCGGCCGTGCTTTGATTTTTACCGAGCAAGTTCTTCGTCTCGCTGATGTCTTCGCTTAAATCAAACAAGTACTCACGCGAACCCGCTCGTAGGTATTTCCATTTCCCTTCACGGATCGCAGACTGGCTGACCCATCGCCAATACAACGCCTCGTGAGGAGAGCCAGATTCGGCGCCCGTCAGATAGGGAATCAAATCAACGCCATCCAGATTTGGATCCGACGGTAGACCGGCTAACGCATTGGCGGTCGCGGCAACATCCAACGAGATCACCGGTTCGTCATAAACGCGACCGGCCGGAAGATGATCTTTCCAATAAACGAAGAAAGGGACACGGATTCCGCCTTCGGTGAGCATGCCCTTTTCACCATTGAGTGGGTCGTTGAGCGAACCATCCCAACCAGGGCCGCCGCCCGGAGCGTCGAGTTTGTGAATCTTTAGCGGTGCACCGTTGTCCGCGATGAAGAAGATGATCGTGCGTTCTTCGATTTCGTATTCACGCAGCGTGCTTATGATGCGTCCAACGCCATCATCCATTGCGGAAATCATTGCCAAAGCTTGGCGGCGACGCTCAGGCATCTCGCCCGGGAAGCGATTTAAGTATTTCGGTGGTGCATCCAATGGGACATGCGGCGCCCGATACGCACAATAAAAAAAGAAGGGTTCATCGTGGTGCCGCCGTATGAACGCCGCAGCCGCTTCACTGTTCGCATCCAAGTGATAAAGCTGTGATTGTTCGGGGCCCGGTGTTCGATCGCTACCGTCTAAACCAAAGTTCGCCCAACCGGGACGATTGGCATTCTTGTAGTAGACGTCGTCAAAACCGTGTTCAACGATTTGCGACGCTTGGCCAAGATGCCACTTACCGGTCATCCCCGTCGCATAGCCGGCTTTTCGAAGACGTTCGGCCAAAGTCGTTTGCCGTCGGAATCCAGCCAGCGACAGGCCGTTGCTTTCGACGCCAAATCGGTTTTGGTACCGACCTGACAGCAATCCTGCCCGAGAGGGTACACACTGCGGCGCCGTCACGTAGCCTGATGACATGCGGACGCCGCCAGCCGCTAATCGATCGATATTCGGCGTCTTTAGATCATCAAAGACTCCTTGCGATGACACGTCCGCGAACCCGTGATCGTCCGTAAAGATGACGATTACGTTGGGCCGTTCTTCGGCACGCACAAACGTGACCGATAACACGAAGCAGAGAGTGATCCAAGTAAGTCGATTCATCATCGCATCCACTGACCTATGGGAACTTCCGCATGAGAATTTGACTCAAACGCTTCTGTCAGGTGTAATCCAGATGCGAGCACCGAACAAGCGAGGCGGGATAACAACCGAATAGCTCGCCGCCTAAAGTCGAGTTCGGGCAGCCTTGGGGCGAAGGCAACGTTCGCAAAAAGAGGATTCGCGCAAAAGCGGATTCGCAAAAATAGTGTGTGCGCAAAAGGAACGGGGACAAAGACCATTGTCAGCCCCCACCGGCTAATGATCTCTGTCCCCGTCGAGCCCTGGATTGTTTTGCCCGAGTGAGTCGGGCCGTCAAAAGAACGAGCGGGGACAGAGACCATTGTCAGCCCCCACCGGCTAATGATCTCTGTCCCCGTCGAGCCCTGGACGTTAAAGCACTGGTTGTTCCTGCATCGAGGTGGAGTGGCAACGGATCGGTTTGAAAGAACGAACGGGGATAGAAGCCATTGTCAGCCCCCACCGGCTAATGCCTTCTATCCCCGTCGAGCCCTGGATCCTTCTGGTCTGTTTGTTGGGTGTTGATTGGGTCACCGAAAACGGCGAGCTGGAACGAACGGATTCGCTGGAACGAACCATTTCGCTGGAACGAACCATTTCGCTGGAACGAACCATTTCGCTGGAACGAACGGGGACAGAGGCCATTGTCAGCCCCCACCGGCTAATGACCTCTATCCCCGTCGAGCCCTGGACTTGATGCGTTTCGATTGCCTGCATGGATCTGTGTGTGGGATTGCTTCGATGACTGCTGAGAACCGTGGTGGTCCCTCGGCCGATTCTTGGACGAAGCTGCGGGCTTGGCTGGCTGAGATGACGCTTAAGAGCGTGGCTGGCTTGGCTGTTGGCTTTTCTTGCTAATGATTCTCAATAGCGTATGTGACGAAAATGTTGATGTCAACAAGGTGTTTGCCATTCTTTTCCGCGGTTTTGGGAACTATTTCGGCTTCGCGGACTTTTCACCCGTTTCGCCACGCGTGCTGCGACCGAGTGTCTCGCTAGTCGGTGGGGGGATATCAACCCCATTGGTGTCGAATCGGTGAACCGCCCCACCCTGTCCCTGAAAAACGCGCTTTGCTCTCATCGCGGGTCGAGTCCCTGGAACGACTTCGGAGCAATCGACGTCTACACACCATCGAGCGTCACCATCGAGCGTTCAAAAAGCGCTACGATGAGTGGCTCTCCATCTCTCCCCCCGATTCCCGAGCCCTGCTCATGCGCTGCCCGCAGATGCCCAATCCAATCGCGAAGATCTGGCTTCCTTTGAATCGAATTCCTGCCCTCTTTCTATGCGCCGCGTTTTTGCTGGGGCCGCTGTGTGCGAAGAGCCATGCGGAAGACTTGATCCAAGCACCCGAGGAAATCGTGCGTTTCAAGTTGTCGAATCTTCGTGTCAAAACGGGCATCACCAGCGATGGGATTTCATTCGACTATCGACGCGTCGGTGAAGGCAGCGGCCAGGCGCGTATCGTGGTCCGGACCAATGAAGGCAAGTCACAAATCCTCGGAATGCCGATTCAAATCAAAGAGTCGGGCACGATTCGATTGAGAGACCTGTTCGGACGGACTCGTTCTATCTTGGATCCGGACGCCGACGATGGCATCGCTTTCTACTTCGTCGTTGATTACCCCGGATACGGCTCGCGAAAGCAGTACCTTGTTTCCAATGTGCTGCGGAACGGTTCATTCCATTCGAAAGTCAAGGCACGCCCTCTTTCTCAGGAAGAGCTTGATCAAATCGAACGTGAACGCATCGCGAAGCTGCCGCCCAAAGATGTGCCGGCCGGTTACGTGCGTTGCACGACCACGACATCGCTCGTTCCGGGCGCTCCGGTCATGTACGGTTCTGTCGGCCAATGGAAAAGCGGCGTCGTTGTCGATTTTCCCTCACCCTCATTCCTTCGCGTGAAAGCAAGCGACTCCGATCAGCTGCGAACGGTCCGTCGGCAGGACTGGGTGGCAGTTAGTGAAAAGACTCTTCAACAGATCAATTCTAATCCCAGTCAGTTTTCAATCAGCATCCGCACGCTTCCCGGAGGCAGCATCGTACTTGCGGATGACGTTCAACCACTGCAAGCCCCGATGAAGTTGGCGAAGGGCACACCGTTGTTGCGTGAGAAATATGGCAAATGGCAAAACGTTTGGTTCCTCAGTTCGGACAATGTTTCCGTTCGCGCGCTAACACGTGAATCACGCGGACCGAAGGTCGAGTTCATTCCGATCAAGGAACTCGCGATTCGGCAACAGTCGCTAGCCGATCAAAGCAATGAACAGGCGAAAGAATCGTTTGCCGCGAACGTGGCCGGTTACGAAAACCAAGTCAATTCACTGGCTAATTCCGGTGGATCGATGGCGTCGGCGGGAAGCTTTGGCAGCGGCTCGCTCGCCAGCGGGTCGCCCGATGTTACGCCAACGGCACCACCACCAACTCGCGAGTCACTGTCCGTGGGTCCCCTGCGCAAGTGGTCGGACCAAACCGGGAAGTTTGAAATCGAAGCGCAGTTGGTTGAACAGGATGGCGATAACGTGCTACTCAAGCGAGCCGATCAACGGACCATTTCGGTGCCCGTCGCCAAATTGAGCGAGGCCGACCAACGTTACCTCAAAGGACTCTCGGAAGAGAGCCCGTTCGACAACGTCGTCGACGGCATGTCATCGACTGGAAATACATCCAGCAGTGCATCTGGTTCTCCCGTTGATTACAGCCGCTTGATGCAACCGGTCAGGACGATTGGTGATCTGAGCTGGGGCGCGAAATCGGTCGCGATCTCACCGGAGAATCGCTTCTTGTTGATCGGTCGTAAGGCTTCCTCAGCGTCCTTGATCGATCTAAGCACCGGGCAGATGATTGTCGATTCCGGACGCATGGAGCACATGGGTGACATCGGCGTCTGCGGATTCACGCGGGACGGTCGTTACATGATCTTGGGAGGAGGCAAAGGAGTCTTCGAATTGTACGAGCCTGATGAAAAAGGTCGTTTGCAATTGAAGGGTCAACACGCATTGCACAACAAAGAAATCACGGCGTTGGCGCTTTCGGGTGACAGCAAGTTCGCGCTGTCAGGAGACACTGACAAAACCGTACGCTATTGGAATCTGGAATCGGGCGAACCGATTGCAACGATCGATGGATTCGACGGCAAGATCAAAGCGACGTGCATATCGCCGTCGGGTGATCAACTCATGGCGACCGATGGAAAGACACTGAAGGCGTATTCCGTCAAGCAAGGAAAGGTCATCGCCAGCATGCAAGTTGGGCGTTCACACGCCTCAGGTCAGGCAGCAGCCTTTTCTCCCGATGGTTCAAAGGTTGCCGTCGGCGATGGATACAAAATCGAAGTTTGGGATCTCGCCAACAATCGAAAACTTGGCGTCTTGGAAGGGAAAGAGATCAATTGGTCGATGTGCTTCGCTCCCGACAATCGTCATTTGCTGAGCGGTGGCAATGGCACGATCTACGTATGGGACTGCCAAACAATGACGAAGCTGCAGACGAATCGAATTGGTCAGAGCTTTTACGTTCAAGCATTGGCGACGAGTCCCGATGGAACATTCGTCTCCTCGCCATCGGATCACAGCTCCGTTGTCGTGCTGCAAGCCGGCCAATAGTCTTGGGTTGGCCGCGGCGGTCACAAGGCTGACCGAGATGAGTATCAGCGGATAGAGCACATCGGCGTAAATACGTGAATGTTCGGCATAACCGAACTTTTCGTTAAAGTCCATCGGGAAAGAGTTCGATGACGGACGATATCCCGTTCTCTTGTATTTGCGGCCGCATCGCATGGTGGCCGTTGCCGTCGACCGGATCATCATGCGCGGATTTTCCCACTTGCTGCTCGCAGCGGTCACGCTCGCTCTTGGTTGCTCTCGGTCAACGTACCGGATCGCAGCTGATCAAGAAGTTTATGGAGCGATTGCGGAACGCAATAACGATCCGCGTTGGATGGCTCCTAAATACGATGTTGAGATCGATCCTCGTAGTCGATACTTCGATCCCTACGATCCAGATCGACCGCCGATCCCGGTCGATGACCCCAGTTCCGCAGTTTACATGCGATGCGTCGATGGGAAGCGTGGCTGGAAGCATTGGTACGACGATGGCATCCGCGATGAGCTCGAAAATCCCGACTGGCAATCGCAGCTTGGGGATTACGTTGAGTTCGACCAAGACGGCGCCATTCAGCTCGACATCGATTCCTCGTTGCAATTGGCTTACATCCATTCGCCCAATCAGCAATCGCAACTTGAAACGCTCTACCTTTCGTCAATTGATGTGACGCGCGAGCGATTCAATCTGCAGACTCAGGTCTTTGGTGGCTACGACATTGGCTACGACCATCAGGGCAACATCGAACCAGCGCGTATCGCGTTCAATCCGTTGCTCGGCCAGTACGAAATTTTGCCACCGACTCGGCGACCGGAAAGCAACGTGTTGGCGATCGGCTCCGATGGCGTGCGGCGAACAGTTCAAGTGAATCGGAGGTTCGCCACAGCCGGAACGTTGTTGGCCGGCTTCGCGAACAGCTTTGTTTTTGAGTTCACCGGACCGAATCAAGGTTTAACGGCTTCACTGCTCAACTTTGCCTTTTTGCAGCCCTTGCTTCGAGGCGCTGGGCGTGACATCGCTCTCGAAGGGCTCACGCAAACGGAACGTGACCTGCTAGCGAACTTGAGGTCATACGCGCAGTTTCGACAAGGCTTTTACACTCAAGTTGCCGTTGGTGAATTGGGGGTTGTTGGACCTCAACGCGGTGGACGAGGAACCGCGCTCGATGTTTTCAGTGGTCAAGCGGTGCTAGGCGGCTACGTCGGTTTGCTGCGACAGCTACAAGTGATTCGCAACGCGGAAGACAATCTCGATCTTCAGATTCGCACCAGGGCCCAGCTCGAGGCATTGCTGACCGCTGGGTTGATTGACTTGGTTCAGGTCGATCAGTTCCGTCAGAACGTGAAGAGTGATCAGGCCAGCCTGCTTCAATTGAGAATCGACTACCTGCGATCCCTCGACCAATTCAAACTCTTCACGCTTGGTTTACCGCCAAGCCTAGACATCTCGTTGAATGACGAATTGATTCGTCAATTCCAGCTAGTCGATCGCAATGCTACCGAGATTCAAAACAAGATTGCCGCTCTGCTGGAACGCCCCAAAGCGATTTCGGAGAACCCGACGGCGGAAGCGATTGAAAAGTTGCGTTCGGACACTTTCGACCTCATCACACCGCTGAGTGAGAACTTGTCGGCCGTTGCAACCGACTTGCAAAACACCAAACAGATCATCCCCGTCCGGCTTGAACCGATGACGGACGATGAACAGACGACTCTGCTGAACGACTTCGACTTACTCGATCGAGGTTACGAAGAATTGGTCGTTTTGCTTCGTGAGATTGAGCAAGAGGCCGAGCTGATTCGGAGTGATCTTCCGGCTCTCGATTCGGCAGACAATGATCTCGAACGTCCCATCGATGATGAACGAGACTCGGAAGAGCAAGCGGACCCGCCCACGACGGACGATGTGGAGCCCACCTTGAATCAAGACGGGCAAACGCTCGAGAACGAACAGCCATCTGAAAACGACGAACGACTCGGCAAAGAACAGGAAGGCAAAGAACAGGAAGGCAAAGAACTGGAAGGCAAAGAACAGGAAGGCGAAGAACAGGAAGGCGAAGAACAAGAGAGCGATACGCAGGAGATTGGGGACGACGCTTCACCGGCAAACGAACGCGAACAACCCGTCGGCGATGAAACACCACCACCGATGGAAGAAACCGAGCTGGTCGCTCCGGAACGAACCGAACCGTTAACGGACGAAGATAAAAAAACGCAGGGACAGATCGACCGCATGGTCGTGCTCCTGCGCAAGATGCTGCGTTTGGTTCAGGGGTCGATCCTCGTGCAGGCTCGGGCTCGATTAGAAGCCGTCACCATCGAAGAGATCAACCTTAGTCCCGAAGAAGCGTTTCAAATCGCACTCCAGAATCGATTGGATTTCATGAATGGACGCGCAGCGCTCGTTGACAGTTGGCGTCAGATCCAAATCGCTTCGGATGCCTTGCAATCGGTACTTGATCTCTCTGCAAGCGGAACGATTGAAACGGATCGCAACAACCCGCTAAGTTTGCGCGGTTCAACGACGCGTACGGGTGTCGGCGTCCAATTTGATGCGCCGTTTACACGGCTGCTAGAACGAAACGACTATCGCGAGTCATTGATTAACTATCAGCGCAACCGTCGGAACTTCATCCAGTCGCGCGATCGACTGCAATTGGATCTACGAAACTTGCTTCGCGACATCGAGCAATTGCGATCGAATCTTGAGATTCAGCGTAGCGCCGTCGGGATCGCGATTCGCCGAGTCGATGTTACGGGTACCGAACTCTACGCTCCCGTCCCGCCGCCTCAACCGGGGCAACGATCGGCTCCCTTCGGTCCGACGGCAGCAATCAACCTGCTGTCTGCACAGTCGGCACTTCGGGATACGCAGAACTCGTTCCTCACCGCTTGGTTGAACTACTATGCCGCGAAGCTTCGTTTGTCACGGGAACTCGGCGTGATGCAACTGGACCAGGAGGGGCGTCTGATCCAGAGTGGATTGCCGAGCGGTTCCATCGCGCCTTTGCAGCCACCGCAAAACCCGCAACCGGAACAGTTGGAAGAACTTCCACCGCCGATTGACTCACGCATCATGGATGCCGTGGAAGAAATCGATCAGGGATTGAACGGTACGGGAATGATCGATGCGGAAACGATCGATGCGGAAACGATCGGGGAAGGGATGATCGACGCAGGCCGCGAATAAGACGTGTCTTCGTATCGGACTGTATCCAAGCAGGCGATTGGCGAGCAGGTTTGAGTAGCGAAAGGGGCTAGGTCTAGTTTAAATTGAAGGTTACTTGATCCGTTTGCCCACCTTTTATCATCCTGCCTGTGTCGCTTGCCGAACCTGTCCCGCCGTCCATTGATGAGTCCAGCTCGACGAACAGCAACAAGCTAACGTCTTCGCACGACTCGGCATCTCCGTCCATCGATGTGGTTCCCAAGCCTGCCCGTTTACGGCGTTGGATCGGACTGCTGATCTGCATCATCGTTGTGGTCTCGGTGACGATCATTGTCGCTCCGCGATTGCGTTCGAACTCCGACCTTGGCCCACAGCTAACGCATGAGGTGCGGCGTGGAGATTTAGTTGTATCGGTCATTGAGCAGGGAACGCTCGAGAGCGCAAACAACACGGAGATCAAGTGTCAGATCCGTGGGTTCAGTACGATCACTTGGGTCGTCGAAAGTGGCACGGTCGTTCAGCCAGGTGACGAGTTGGTGCGATTTGATACGAAGCGAATTGAAGACGCAATCGGAAAGCACACAACGGACGCACACGTTGCCCAAGCGACTTACGAGCGAACCAAAGCAGATGTTGCGAAAGCTGAAATCGCGATCGATGCGTATTTGAAAGGTTCGTACAAGACTCAGCGAGAAGCGCTCACACAACAGGTCGACGTTGCGACGTCGAATCTCGACACCGCTCGTAAAATGCTTGGCCACAGCGAAGACATGTTTCGTCGTGGCTACGTCAGCGAACTAGAAGTCGAGGGTAACCGATTCACCGTCACACGCGCAGAGTTGGAATTGCAAGTGCGTGAGACGGAATTGATGGTCTTGGACAAGTACACCAAGGAGATGCAGTTAGAGACGCTTCGAGGTCAACTGCGGGCAACCAAAGCCAAGCTGATGGCCGACGAAGCAGGTTTGGCTATGGATAGGGGTCGGCGCGATCGCGCGATTTCCGAATTGGACGAATGCATTGTGAAAGCCGAACGTGGTGGCTTGGTGATCTACCCAACCGTGGAAGCTTGGAAAGCAACGCCTGACATTGCCGAAGGCGAAACCGTTCGAAAGGATCAAGTACTATTGCTGATGCCAGACCTGTCGCAGATGCAGGTAAAAGTCGGCATTCACGAATCTCTGATCGACCGCATCCGCACTGGCTTAAAAGCGGTTGTGACGCTTCCTGAGTTAGAAGTGCAGGGCGCTGTGGCAGAGGTTGCAACGATTGCGGCACCGGCGGGATGGTGGACAGGTAACGTCGTTAAGTACGACTGCATTGTTGAGTTGCCCGATATCGAGGGCTTAAAACCAGGCATGACTGCCAAAGTCGAAATCGTGATGAATGAACACCGTGATGTTCTGACCATACCGGTTGGATCCATCGTTGAGACGGACGAAGGTTCCTTCTGTTGGATTCAGACGAAACAGGGCACGGAGCGACGTTTGATCGAATTGGGTGACAGCAATGATGTGTTCATTATTGTGAAAGGCGGTTTGAACGAAGGCGATTCCGTTGTTCTGAACCCCATGCAAGTGATTGAAGAAGCGGGGGATCTAGTGGCAGCATCCGAAAACAGCGAATTCACGGAGACGACCGATGGCTAAGTGGATCATCGGCATCGCGTGCGTGTTGGCGTTGACGCTGGCCGTTTCCGCTGCCGCCATTCGTGGCACGATTGGATCCGAATCCGATTCTCCGGCGATTCGGTTGACGCATCGTGTTGAGCGAGGTGCGCTGCAGGTAACGGTGACCGAGCAGGGTGTGTTAGAAAGCTCCGACAACACAGAAATCAAATGCAAAGTCCGTGGACAAAACACGGTCATCTGGGTGATCGAGAATGGATCGCAAGTTCAAAAGGGAGATGTTCTGTGTCGATTAGATACGCTCGAAATCGAAGATGCGATCAATGAGCGTACCAAGTATGCACACTGGTCTCAGAGCGGAGCCGAAAATTCACAAGCGCAGGTCGCGCGAGCCAAGCTGGCACTGGACGAATACTTGGAAGGGCGATTCGTTACTCAGTTACTGACGCTCGAGAAAGACCTGGCGATTGCAGAATCCAATCTGAGAACCGCGCAGAACATGCTCGATCATGATCGTCGGATGTCAGAGAAGAATTACCGAAGTCAGTTGGACGTTGAGCAACGCGAGTTCGCACTTCGTCAGGCGAAACAGAACCTGCAGGCGATCAAGACACGCATCGAAGTCTTGAAAACATACGACAAGGAAATCGAACTCGAGACACTCAACGGAAACTTGAAGGCGGTCGAAGCGACTCACGCCGCAAACGTTGAGCGTGCACAGCTGGACGCTGAACGACGCGATATCGCCTTGGAAGAACTGGAACACTGTATCATTCGTGCGGACAAGTCTGGCTTAGTGATCTTTCCGTCAGCTGCGGCATGGAAAGATACACCCGATATCGCCGAGGGAGCGACCGTCCACAAAACGCAAACACTGCTCCTGATGCCTGACCTTTCCAAAATGCAGGTGAAAGTTGGTGTACATGAATCGGTCGTGGATCGGGTAACCGGTGGATTGGAAGCCAAGGTCTCGCTGCCCGATCTTGAACTCGACGGCGCAGTGGATTCGGTCGCCGCGGTTGCTAGTCCGTCTGGTTGGTGGAATGGTGATATCGTCAAATACGATTGCATCGTCAAACTGCCCTCCATCACGGGACTCAAGCCCGGCATGAGTGCAGAGGTCGAGATCGTCATTGCGGATTACGACGATGTCCTTCTGATCCCTGTTTCGTCCGTGTTGGAAACCGAGTCCGAAACACTCTGCTGGGTCATTTCTGACGGAGAGGCGACGAAGCGAGTCATTGAAATCGGTGACAGCAATGATGTATTCCTGATCGTCGAAGACGGATTGGAAGCGGGCGATGAAGTGTTGCTCAATCCGTTAGCTCTGCCGGAAGCTCAACGCGAGGCTCGCAAAACACTCAAAGGCAGTCAGTCGGATGAGGCATCCAACCTAGACGACGGTCAGAGTGCAATTGAGTAGTGACGCTCCAAACATGATCTTGCGACGACTCTCGAACGCGACCGCGTGTCAGTTGAGTGCTCGATGATTGCGTTGCTACGGACGATCCAGACAGCGATTCAGAGCTTGCTCTTGCAAAAGATGCGGGCTGGGTTGGCCGCGCTTGGCATCTTCATTGGAACGACGACTGTCATTTGGTTAGTTGCGATGGGTGAGGGTGTTAGTTTCCGCGCTCAGCAACAGATTCTTCAACTCGGTGCTCGCAACATCATTGTTCGTAGCGTCAAGCCAAACAATTCCACCGATGGTGGGAACCGACGCGTCCAACGATATGGACTTCTGAGAAAGGACCATGACCGTATTGTCTTAACCATTCCCGGAATCGAGGATGCGATACCGATGCGGGAAACGCGGATGGAGTTACGCGTTGAGAACCGGCGTTCGGATTCAAAACTGGTCGGTTGCAGCGAGGAGCATCTGCAAATGAATCAGTTGGAGATCGCGCGGGGACGTTGGCTCACGAAGCGTGATCGCGGCAAAAAAGTGATCGTACTGGGTGATGAAACAACGAGGCGTCTGTTTCCGTACCAAAATCCGCTGGGTGAATCGATCTGGGTTGGCAGCGAATTCTATGTTGTTATCGGGCAGACGAAGTCACGCACGGCATCGGCGGCCATCGGTGGAAGCCTGGACGCTCGCGACTATAACCTGGACGCGTACATTCCGCTGCAAACGTTTAGTGATCAGATTGGCGATCGTGTGATTACGCGGACATCCGGCGGCCAATTCACAGGCGAAATCGTACAGTTGAGTCAGATCACAGTAAGTGTCAACGACATCGAGGCGGTCGATGAAACGGCTGCGATCATTCAAACACTTTTGAAAAAGTACCATCCGGTAGAAGACTATGCCGTTGTGGTACCCAAAGAACTGCTTGCTCAAGCAGCCAGGACGCGGGCGATGTTCAATGTCCTATTGGTGGTGATTGCCGGTATCTCACTGCTTGTCGGTGGCATCGGAATCATGAATATCATGCTCGCAACGGTCACCGAGCGCACACGTGAGATTGGCATTCGCCGAGCGATCGGTGCGAAACGACGCGACATCATCAAGCAGTTTCTCGCTGAGACGCTCGTCTTAACCGGTAGTGGTGGATTGCTAGGGGTGCTTTGCGGATTGATGTGCGGGCCCATTTTTCGCACCGTGCGCCAGATCGTTTCCGCTGTCTCACCAGACTTTTTGCCACCCATTGTCTACACACTCGAACCAAGGATCGCACCCTGGTCGATTCTGTTGTCGCTGTTTATATCGCTCGGAACCGGCCTGCTCTTCGGTCTCTATCCAGCAAGACGCGCAGCAATGATGAACCCGATCGAAGCGCTACGACACGAATAGATGCTGAGTGTCTGGAGCCACGGAAATCATGGGGATCATAGAGCAAGAGTTTTCAGTGCCAACTCTTCTTCCTAGCCAACGCACAAAGTTCTCTGTGTTCACGGTGACCTTGGTGGCTTCCCCGAAATCAAAGTGATCGATACGAACACGAGTGAGTTGATGATGAGGCCCCAGCAGCCGAAATGGATACCCAGATAGTTTTTCAGCTCACCCATTGTTGGAAGCCATTGGATCAACAACGGTGGTCCAGAGAAGACGATAAGTGCGACGACTCCCGCAATCAAACCCATCACGGCTCCCGATCTCGAACCGCGTTGGATGAATAGCATGTCCAAGGTTGCCGGCAGCAATTGAAGTGCAAACGAGACGGCTAAAAAGGCGATGAAGGCGATCGCATCGGTGGACCCCAGCAGCACGATCGTGACGGCGATCCCCGTTAGGAAGATCACGCCGATCCGCCCGGCCTGTACGAGCTGTGTCTCCGTCGCAGCGGGTCTCCAGAACGGTCGATAGACGTCTCTCGCAAGCATGGCTGACATCGCGTGCAAGTTCGAGTCGGCCGTTGACATGGACGCGGCCATAATCGCCGTCAAAAAAATGCCGCTTAAGATGGGCCAGAGTCTTGAAAGACCGGGAATGACGGCGACGTGTTCGGTCGGCACATCATCGATAATCTTAAGGACGAGGCTGTCCGCGTCGGCGGCGGGAAGGTCGGGGTACTCTAACCATCCACCCAATCCAACCACGGGGGCAGTTAGCAACATGATGGCTGTTAGCAGTACACCGACGACGATGGCGGAGCGCCCGAGAACTTTGGGACCTGCCGCCGAATAGAACCGCATCCACTGCGCCGGTTGTAGCATGTTGCCAAACGCGAAACCGATGCTCAAGGTAAAAGCAATCGAGACGGGAAAGGCACCCTGAGGCCCCGGCAACGAAAGTCTCGATGGATCGCGCTGGGAGACATCTGCGAAAATGGTCGCCGGGGAGCCGATCCAGAGCATCACGATGACCGATGTGCCGAACATTCCACCGAGCAGTAGCAGGCCTTGGATCGCATCGGTCCAAGCCACACTCTTCATCCCTCCAAAAATCGTATACGCAGCCGTGACAGCGGCCAACACGGTCGTGCCGACATAAAACGCGTTGAGTCCGGTCGATGCTTCAAGGCTTGAAAACAGATGTTGAAAGATGTAACCCCCGGCCATGATCTGCATCACGACGTAAGTAACGCAGTACGCTGCGCCGACACCACTGACGGCTAAACGAATCGCGTTACCCCCGAAGTGATCCGCAAACATCTCTGCTTGCGTGACGAAACCAGACCGCTTTCCCGCTTTCCAAATCGGCGTACCCAGAACGGGTACCATGATTCCCGCAAACATCGTCACCAACACCGTGGAGACGACACCCATGCCTTGCTGATGATAAAGGCCAGGAATACCGAGCACGGCGAGTGACGAAAAGTACGTCGCGGAGATGGTCAGGCTCGTAACGATCCAACCTTGGCCGCGGCCCGCTACGTAATAGTCTTCACTGCCGCGTTGGGTGCGAACCCAACCGGCGTAGCCCAGAACGGCGAGCATCAAGAGGTAACAACCAACAACGATGCCCTGAATGAGCAAGTCATTCGTCATGTGTCTGCGACCAAAAGTTTCGGTAGGCGATGACGGTAACGAGGGTGATCACCAAAAACCAGGTCCAAGCCCAAGCGTAAATCCAAGGGATGCTCCAAATAAACGACGGACGGTTTACCAGCGCGATCCCTGGACCGCAGCTCATAAGAAAGGCGATAACAAGCACGCCAGTCAGCACGCGACGCAACCGTCGTTTGTTCGCCGTTTCAGGATTTGTCATGGGGCAACCGTCGTTGTTTGTCCGCCATCGGTTGCCTGCCGTCGATTGACATGACGGACCGTTACGGGAACAGAAGTTTGAGCGACTATACCAGGAGTCAAGAAGGCATGGCACTCGTCAGCCGTGCGTTGGGCTCGGGAATGATGGTCCACGAGAATCGAAAGGGATGTGAAATCCGCCTTCGCAATTCGGGTGCTCCTGCAACCTGCGGCGGCTCGCGTAGAATGGGGCCGTTAGCTCCGAGCCCGAATCCATGACGCGTTTGGGTCGGACTCACGCGACTCTCGATATTTTCTACGAGGAAACGCTTCAAATGCGATCGAAATATCACTGGATCTGTTTCTCTTTGGTTCTCTGTGTGGCCGCCCCAGCAAGCGTGTCGGCTGCCGATTCTGGCTACCGACTGCCACCCAAATCGGTTGTCGACATCATCGATGCGGCTCCGACGCCTGGGGTGAGTCTGAGTCCAGATGGCCGTTGGATGATGATGGTCGAAAGCGACGCGATGCCGGATATCGCTGACGTCTCAAGACGGATGTTGCAACTTGGCGGACTTCGGATCGATCCTGCTGCCAACGGGCGATTCGCAACGAGCTATTTGAAAGGACTTGTGTTGAGGCCGCGAGATGCGGATCCAAACGATGAATCGCAGTTGATTCGCATTCCACTTCCAGATGATCCGCGGATTTCTTCGGTTAGTTGGTCGCACAACTCGCAGTACTTTTCGTTCTCGCTTGTCACGAAGAAAGGTCAGCAGCTTTGGATCGGCTCCGTCGACGAACCGACCAAACCACGCATGCTTACCGATCGATTGAACACGGTGATGGGCGGTTGGTCATGGATGCCGGATGGAAAGAGCATCCTCTGTCGGTTGGTTCCGATGGGGCGCGGGGACGAACCGGAAAACGATGGTCCGCCAGCTGGTCCAAACATTCAAGAGTCGTCTGGTAACAAGTCACCGACAAGGACGTATCAAGACTTACTTCAGAACCCGTATGATGAACGTCTGTTCGAGCACTACACCACCACGCAGTTGACGCTCTTCGATGCCAAAGGCTCCGGACGTGAAATCGGACGACCACAGATTCTTGCCGGGACAAGTGTTTCACCAAATGGTCAGTACGTTCTGGTGACGTCGATCGAGAAGCCGTTTAGTTACTTGATGACCTATCGCAGCTTTCCACGAAAGATCCAAGTTTGGAAGTTAGATCCGCGTGCCGCGGGCCCGGACGTGACATCACTCGTGGATGTTCCGATGGATGAGAATATCCCCATCGAAGGTGTTCGTACCGGGCCGAGAAACCATGAATGGCGCTCAAGTGTTCCTGCAACATTGGTTTGGGCGGAAGCACTGGACGGAGGCGATCCGAATAAGAAAGCGGATTTCCGCGACAAGTTCATGACGCAAACCGCTCCGTTCGCTGATGGGCCCGAAGAGTTGTTTCGGGTTCAGTATCGAGCCGCGGGTCTGTCGTATTTCAAGGATCCGAATGTTGTTCTCGCCACGGAATACGATCGCGACCGACGTTGGATTCGCGCATCTCTTTACGATTTGAACAACCTATCGGCGGATCCTATCGTCCTGAGCGACCGGAGCATTCGTGATCGCTACGGAGATCCTGGCGGAATCGTGAGTGATGTCGATGAGTCGGGACACGTCGTTGCACGCCAGGATGGCGATTGGGTTTATCGCGTTGGATCGGGAGCTTCACCCAAAGGGAACTTGCCGTTTATCGATCGCCAGAACATCAAGACTTTGGAGACGGAGCGGCTTTGGCGTTGCGAGGAAGGAACGTACGAATCGGTCGTTGAAGTCGTCTCCAGTAGCGCGGATGTCAAGCCGTCGATTATCACCAATCAACAAAATCCCGTCACGCCACCGAACTATTTTCTTCGTGATCTCAACAAAGATTCAGTCAAGCGGTTGACCGACTTTTCAGACCCGACGCCGCAGATTCGAAACATCAAAAAGCAATTGGTGAAGTACGAACGGTCTGACGGCGTGCCGCTTTCTGCGACGCTTTATCTGCCCGCGGATTACCAAGAAGGCACACGATTGCCTCTATTGGTTTGGGCTTATCCACGCGAGTACAACGACGTCAAAACGGCTGGTCAGGTTTCTGGTTCGCCTTCGTTATTCACGCGCATGCGTAGCATCTCGCACCTGACGTTGTTGACGCAAGGCTATGCGATCATGGACTCAGCGACGATGCCTGTGATCGGGGACCCGGAAACAATGAACGATACGTTCATTGATCAAATTGTGGATGCGGCACAAGCTGCGATCGACAAAGCCGTTGAGATGGGTGTTGCTGATCGCGATCGTGTTGCCGTCGGTGGTCACAGTTATGGAGCCTTCATGACGGCGAACCTGTTGGCTCATTGTGACCTGTTTAAAGCCGGCATTGCTCGCAGCGGTGCGTACAATCGAACGCTGACACCGTTTGGTTTTCAATCTGAACGCCGTCCGTATTGGCAAGCCAAAAACATTTACCATTCGATCTCGCCCTTCATGCACGCGGACAAGATCAACGAACCGATCTTGCTGATTCATGGTGAGAACGACAACAACAGTGGTACGTTTCCGATCCAATCGAAACGGATGTACCAAGCGATCAAAGGCAACGGTGGAACGGTCAGGTTGTGCATGCTGCCATTCGAATCACACGGCTATCGCGCCCGTCAATCGGTTTTGCACACACAAGCCGAAATGATCGAATGGCTCGAAAAGCACGTGAAAAACAGTAAGTCGTTTACGAGCGACGAACCAAAAACGAAGGACCGTACCAGCCTCGACTAACCCGGGCGATCGAAGGGAAGGATCCATCGTCGCCGATCGCTCCGCGATCGTAGCGTTCGTGCGATCAGCACGCTGCGATCAGCACGCTGCGATCAGCACGCTGCGATCAGCACGCTGCGATC
>JBCDEM010000062.1:0-17364 GCA_039179795.1 Planctomycetota bacterium
CTGGCGTCGAGCGTCGGTCTGTCTTAGTCTTGGTCATGGCGTGTCCTAGTGCCCACGTTGGGCGGCTGAAGTAGTGAGATACAACAGCAGGATGCGCCACCTTTTTCATTCACTCAAGAACACAACTTTCAACAGTACCTCAGTCCGAAATCTCGAGATCGATTGCTGATTCGGTTGCGTTGGGTGATAAGTAGGGATTCAGAGTCATTTACAACGAGTCCCTTCGCACAGAACCCCGTCCTCCCCATAGTCGCCGAACGTAGCGCCCACATTGAACGACGTGCAGAATCGCACTCCATAGTCGCCGATCGCTCCGCCGATCGTAGCGCCCACATCGCACGACGCAACAAGTTCCGCCCGAGTACTCGTCGTCTCAGTCTTACAGAGTCGCACGGAAACCCAATCAACGACTTTCTCCTTTGATCTCCCACGGATGAAACAAGTACCCTCGTCCACCAGGTTGTGACGGAAACATCATGGTATCCGTCGCGGCGTCGTACTGAGGGTACGAATCCTGATCAATAATATCGTACTTTCCCCGCTCAAGATCACGAAGTCGCAATGACACAACATCGCCTGGCAACTCCACGAGCGACCACTTTCCGACAACCGGTTCAGGTTGATAGTCGGAATACAGGGTGAAGGTATAGGTTCCGTTCGCCAAAAAGTGAAACGACCAACTCTCCCGCGACCCGAAGCCTCCAGAATTGTGGGCCCAACCTCGCTCAGTCAATGTTTTACGAAGCAGGTCAATTCGTCGTTCTTCATTCCTATCAGCTCGCGACGTTTCCTGCGCGCTTGGCGTCGAGACATCCTCTCGGTCAGAACGCGGTTCAGTCGACTGATGACAGCCGATCAACACTGCGGTGGCAACGACGAAGCACAAACACAAACGCATGTTTTCTCCCATTCCAACCACGGCGACGGAAAGATGAAATGTAGCGCCCGCGTCTCCATGCGCGATGCTACGCTCGGCGGAGCGATCGGCGGCGATGGGGCTGGCCCGAAGATTGCCGTGAAAATCACGTTTGTGACGGTGAGATTTTGCTGCGTTTTAATCCTACTCGAATAAGACGCATCAAAAAGACGGTACAAACGGAAATCACGATCGCTGTCACGACATTAACTGCGATGTTGATGCGGCTGAATTCAAGGACGATGCTCTTGGAATCTGCCGCCAACTCTTTGGGCACGAACCCGCCTGCTCGGGCACCGGGAATCACGTCAGATGCACTGATCACGGTCGAGGTTTGGATCGGCATCGGCCATCCTACTTGGTAAATGATCTCGCCCGAGCCAACTTCAACCGGTTTTAAGTTAATCCATGTCAACAGCGCAAAACCAACGGTTAAGATCATCAATTCAATTAAAGAAAATCGAAGCACGGACAAAACCAACTCGTTCAATCGCGTGGATTCTGGATGACGGCAACGATCTGACCACTGAACATACGGATGCATTCGATCACGATTACAAGCACCGTTTCGCAGAACACGAGTAACGAACACGAGTACAAAGACCATTTGCAACGGGGTTTCGCTGCAAGTCAGCAACCCATTGTTATCACGCTTGTTCGTGTTGTGATTCACAGAAAGCTTTAACTGCATCCATATCTGATTCCACAGCCTTCTCGACCATACCGCGGATTAGCGGTGTCATTATGCGGGCAATTAAGGTGTATGGCCTGACATTCATCTGCATGTCAAGCTCTACGTTTTCACGATTCGCTGAGACATTAAAAACCGTATCCCAAACGGTGCCGCCGGCGTCAGAGATCATGCGCACCCGCTCATTTTTAATGTACTCGGCGACTTCGAGTTCGACGGTTTGTTCGCGACCCTTCATGACACGTGTTTCCCGAAACCGCGTCCCCGTGCCGACCTGCTGTTCTGACAAGAACTCCACATTCGTGATTTGAGGTACGGCTTCTCTAAAGTTGCGAACGTCTGAGACCGCGTGGAAGACGACGTCAAGCGGCGCGACGATCGTGCGAAGTATGCGAATCGGTTTCACGGTTGCCCTGTGATCGGTTGTGTTGATGGTGTGTCTGATTTCTTCCGCATGATCCAAGACGATCGATCTTCCACTACGTACATCATGAATGAGTCGACAAAAGGCGGAATCATCGGGCATTCTCGACGAGCGTAGCGTTTCTTGCACCACCTTCCGCTTCAATCGCGGAGCGATCGGCGACTATTCGTCTTCGCGATCGAGTATGCCAGCGTCGCTAAGCCTCTTCTCCAACCTTTCAACTTTGTCAGCCGCAGCGGTTGCGTTGTTCGATGCCGACATCGCGAAAACGAATCCCATCATGCCAAAACTAAACCCACTCATACCGAAGATGAATCCCATTGTGTCCAAATCCGTCTCCTCATTCAATCGCGCAAAGCACGCTGTTAGTCACTCGAGAGTGAATGAAATCGTCGCTTCATCCATCAGTAGATGGCACAAGGCGACAAGATTGGGGGCGCTCGACAGCCCGACGGCCCGGCGATGCTTTTAATAGTGGATGACTTAGTGAGTGTAGGGTGAAGAACGACCTTTGATGTTTTCAAAGTGATGCGGACGGCAGAACACGCTGTTCTTGATACGGCCACGATCGCAGTTCTCCCGCTTACATTTTATCGAGTCCGATTCGGGACCGAGAATCTCGTAGAATTCTCGATCCTCAGACCAAGGCTCATCGCTATGTCCGGGTAATCGAGGGAATGGCTCTGGAGCAAACAAAAGGTCCGCCACAAAACAGTGGATAAACCAATCGTCCGTTTGCGCGTAAAACGTATCGCCGTCAACACTAAGGATGTCTGTTGAAAGCGTATTAAGGAAACGGCGATCGATTACGGGATAGTTACTTGCAAGCCAATCGTACGCGCTGGATTCAAACGGCATTGCGCCATTCAGGAACGAAGCAGCGGAATCGCCCGAATTGGGATCAAAGTGAATCCACTTTTGTAAATCATGTCGGTCTGGCTCCGCAATGTAGGGTTGGAGGATCGCCGAATTGCGAATCGCAAACGTAACGAATGCGTCTAGATCAGGGAAATCGGATCCGCGCCAAACGCCAAAGTGGATCGCTAACTCGCCAACCTTCGTCGGCACACATTGTGTGAAAAATGGACGCTGATCAAGAAAACTCTGCAGTGGACTGGTCATTGAGTTTCACGCAATGGATTTCGATCGTCTTAAGCCTTTGACAACGGAATGAAGGGCGGCTGCCTGGACTCCGTCCCATTCGGTGACAGCATACCGAATCCAGTTTCGCTCGGCCAATTCAACACATGCATGAAGTTGATGCGACGGAGCTTAGAAGGCAGTCTGCTGAAGCCGATCGGGAAGATCCACTGTGGATCGCAACGAATGCCAAACAGAACACCCGTCTAACGCCAGGCCACAAAGACGGTTAAACACGAGCGGAAGATCAATTCGTGGCGTCGACAGATGAATGCACGACTCCATGGGACAGATACGGCGTGCCACCACCGGGTTCGTCGACCGGTAGACCGATACTAATCAACAAAGTGCTCAAGACAGTAATGCATCGTATTCCAAAAACTTGATCTGCATCTCTCGATGGTCCATCCGTCGTTATCTTCCGATATCTTGTCGGCCGTAAAGTGGTTCCAAAGTCCGTCGGGGGCCAGGAACTCATCAGCGTGATGAGTCTCTTGGACGTCATCGATCCACATGAGTGCAGGCATTGCCCAGTCTTGATCGTAGTAGCAGTCCGTTCGCCTGAGGTAAGTGTTGAGGTATCGCGTAAGGTATTCGACCGACGCATCATCAGCGAAACACGCCATCGCGAACGCATGAGATTGACCCGCGTAGCAGGTTTTCGATTCAAGCAACCGGTCGCCAATACTTTCGCGGCATTCTCGATACCTCTTGAGGCCGGCAAACCAACTTCCGGTGATCGCTTCACGCCAATATCCTCGAATCAACTCCGAAGCGATTTCGGGAGTCATCGACGAAAGAGCCGTACGAACATCGGCGTTAAATTGTTCGCGCTCGGCACCCACTACGATCCGCGTGGCATAGTTTCCGTGCAGGATGCTCAAATAAAAGGGCTGCACCCACCGCTTGATAAATGGAGTCTGCATTTTGGCCGTAATGGTATGAGAGAGTCTTTCCATCACTATCGCCGATCTGACGTTACAACGCAGCAACTACGCCGTAGGCGTTCAATACCCTAGCCTTGGGTCGCACATCGCACCCAAGGAATGAGAGAATCCGAACATTCGACTCCGAAGGTGTCACACGCATGAGACCTCGTGCGGAGATCACCTATTCGATGTGATACACATTGACGTCTGGGATCACGATACCCCAAAAAGAGCTTGGAAGCAGGTAAGCGACAGCCCCGAGGGCGACCACAATGAGCGCACAAACAAGAAGTCGATTGCGTCGGTTCCTTGGCATGGTGGGCTGTGATTCAAATGTTGAGCGGTTCATGCTAATCACAAATCCCGATTGGAATTAAACGACTTCAGGCTAACACATAACAATTGGGATTCAATTGGCACGCGTAAGATTCACCAAAGGAACAATGGACGAGAAAGCCGTCTGCGTAGCCAGCAGCAAAATCATGCAATAAGTATCGGTCACGAGCGTTCATACCAGTCGTCTCGTAGATCAGGAATCGAGGTTGGTGCTATGCGGCAGCAAGAAACGAAAGAAAACGCAGACACAGCAATCTGCGATAGGTTCAGGCACTAGCTACATGTGTTTGGTTCGGCTCACGTTCAAAATCCGGGCGCAGTTACCATGCGTGATGTTTCCGTCTTCCGACGAAATCGATCCAAGCGTGTGAATCTTGAACGAAAATCGCAGTTGGTAGGATGCAGCACAACACTTTTCAACAAGAGCGAAAAGGGCGAAGCATTGTCTGATCAATCCCACGTGGAACCACAGAGTCCCGGCTGGATGAAGTGGATGCTGATCTGCGCTGGCGTATACAACCTCGCGTTTGGCATCTTTGCAATCGGGTTCCCAAATCTGATGTTCGAGGTGATTGGCATGACGCCACCACGTTACCTCGAGTTGTGGCAATGCATTGGGATGATCGTTGGAGTTTACGGCATCGGCTACATCATTGCTGCATATGCGCCGTACCGGCATTGGCCCATCGTTTTGGTAGGATTTCTGGGCAAGCTATTCGGCCCAATTGGGATGGCCTGGGCAGTATTCAATGGAACCCTGCCCCTCAGTTTTGCTCTCGCCAACGTGACAAACGATCTTATTTGGTCGGTACCGTTTGGATTGGTTTTAACACACGCATTGCGATACCATACGAATCGAACGTAACCGGCACGCCATTTTTATCCGCGGTCGACCACACGCCGACATAAGGTTTGCGCGGGCGATCGATGGATCACATGCGGATCATCTCAAACGTCAGCTTACAGCTTCCGTAGCAAAGAGTGACTCTATCTGTCAGCCTGCGGGTGTCGGCGATTTCGTCTGTACTCTGCATAGGCTTCAGAAACACGCTCGTATCGGACCCTCTGCTGCGGCGACAATTCGATGTTTCGGAGTACACGAAGGAAATCCTTGTACATGTAACCGGAACGAAAAAAGTACGGACGAACTTCGATGAAGCAGAGCGCATATTCGATCGCCATGGCATCTCCCGAGCGAATCCGATCACGAGCTGTCGAAACGCCTCCGATAAATGCAAGCGCATCGTAACGAGCTTGGAATTCCGAACAGGCGTCCACCCACGCCTTTCGGTGAGAAGCGCTAACGTCTCGCTCACGAAACGTTTCATGAACACGCTGGTGAAGCTCTGCGATCAGTCGAGCGTTACGTTGAATCTGTGACTTCAGACCTACACCTCTTTCAGAGATAAACAAGCCTAGCCTGCTCCGTCTTGCCGAGCAGCTTCGCCGAACAACCATCCAACAAGCGCACCAAAGCCGGCACCAACAGCCATGCCCGCCACTCCGCCCAGAAGAACACATGGCATGACAAACATGGATGTAAAATCGCCCGCGTCATCAAACATGCCAAGTCCAGCATAGAACCCTGCAAGTACGCCAGCGATCAGTCCAACACCACCACAGATCATCGAAAGCAAAAACGACAGCAGTATTGTCGCGAATGTCAGGCCCGCCGTGGAGGGACGACTCATACGCTGCGATTCGCAATCGGAATGCTCGATCGATGCCGATAGAGCGTCGTATGGATTCAAGTCTCGCATAGCCTCTTTTTAAACGACCTACGCGTCCGAACGGACCCTTTTATCTCGATACTGCTCGACGACGCATTTATCGCTGTAACGAATAAAACGCATCAAGACGAAGCGAAGAAATGTATTTCGTAACCCCATCCTTCGACATTTTGGATTGCAACAGCCGCTGAATCGGTCGGTGGAGCGTAAGGTTCGTCTTTCATTCTAATTCCGAAATCCCGCAAACACTGAGCATCACGGCACGAGGTCCCATCCGGCTGCTCTTTCTCCATTTCGGTCGGTGTCAGTTAGAGCTTTCAAGCTTGGCCAATGCCTCGCAGAGCCAAGCGTCGTACCATTCTAGAAAACCCGCGCGACGACCATTACTCAATTCCACCGGCTTCAGTCCTTCGTGATCAACGCGAAGGTCTTCCCAAACGTTACCAGCTTCAGGTCCCGTCACGATCAACCAGTTCCGGTAGGCACATCCTTGATGGCAGATGGGAATCGCCCCATGAACGTTTTCCGAGCTCCAGTAAGTGTCATCAAATGCTTCCGTAGCGTCTTCGTTTTGCCCGTCGACTGGGCACGGCGGAAGGTCATTCCAACGCTCGGTATGTGGAAACGGCTCGCTGAGTTCACCGATGAAGCCATCGTTTTGTTTCCATCGCCTGTGCGTGAAGGAGTCATCCATCTCTCCAAGTTTAAAAACGCCATAAAACGGACCAGCACCACCATTGCCAACTTCCGTGAGAAAGCGTCGGTATCCCTCCGGCAGTTTGATCTTGTGCTCAAACTCAAATCGCGCGACCTCAGACGGGCTAAGCGGGGAGTTCAAAATGAACTCATGTGATTCAGCGCCAAAGACTCCGTGGAGTCGCTTTGCACGGCGACACTGTTCAACGCTTTCACGAATGGATTCAATGCTGATCGCCATCGTCCCTTACTGGTGCAGTCGTTGTGATCGTATTTGTTCGATATGCCCGTTTACTCTCTGGTTCGCTACGTGAATGGGCGGCCGACACGATGGGTTTGGTTGAAGTGGATCGTCATCATGACACTACCGCGAAGCGGTTCAACAACAAAGCTCGGGGTCGCGCAGCGCACCCCGAGTTGTAAACGTCACCGCGTCGACGCACCTCAACGAGGTGCCACAATCCGCGTTTGCCAGCCCCTTCGTGGCCTGCGCGATCCGGGACTTTGATCTGGAACGCCCCGGCGTTGAGCAGGCATGACGTGGCGCAGGCTCGGTTTGAATTCCGAAGCAAACATTGATTTCTTACTCTGGATCAATGCGTGACATCTATCGATAGACTTTCAACTAGAACAGCGGCTCACGTTTCGTGCCTGACACCTGTTACTCGGTGGTGTTTGATTGCGATCATCGATCTGGACATCGAATGCATCGCAGCGATCATTTTCTTCCTATTCGTTTTCAGCGATCGTGCTGTTGACGTCGCTACGTCGTGAAGCGCTGACGATTTTGTTGGCGACTTCATAAGCGGCAGAAGAGTCACCAGCTCTCGCCAGTTTTAGAGCGCAGTCTTCTGCAAGCGTATCACGTAGCGAGGTTGCCGAAACTTTTGAGACGGCTTGTAGGCAAACGGATCCATTGCCCGCGTCCGCCGCATCGGTTGCAACGCTCGCCAAAGCATCGTCGCGTTGTCCGGTTTCCTGCACTGCGGCAGCTGCTTCTAATCGCCCTTCAAAGTCGGAGGTCTCCGACGTCGTTGTTTGTCCACATCCGCAGAGAAGCATGGACACTATGATGCAAACAATCGTGGTCGGTTTCATTATGGGTCTCTTGTCATGGAATGTTCGCGTCAAAGGGTCATGACTCTTGTGACCCAGCTATGTCATCGCTTCATGCGATAGTCTATCACGACGGGTGGATCGCGTTTTGATGGGCAATGCCTCGCTTTCTCCGAAGGAAAGGCTTAACGCATCCGCCTCCCACACCACGCTTCAAACTCGACGCAGCCGATCACACAAGTTAAAAGCATGCTAATCATGGTGATGCCCATTGCTGGTTCGGGCAAATCAATCACACCCGTACGTCCCATTTGAAGCACCATGATGCAAGTCACGAACAACAGAACACCGGACGCGAACCTCGCGATTGCCGGCGTTTGAATGGGACCCCAAAACCAGTAGCGCGGTAGCCTCCAGACGGCCGAGCCAAGAAGACCGATGAAACCCCAGATACACAGCATCGGCACCATCACAAAGACGCTATGATCGCGAAACAATTCGTCCGGGCGTCCAATGATAAATGCACCGATGATGGCCCCTAGCGCACCTCCCAGAACCATCCAGAAAATGCTTCCAGATTTTACCGGAATCGCTTCGCCGGAATGTACCGGCGCCTCATAGGGGTTCTGTTTCTTTGAGTCGGACATCTATGAACGCATTGTGATGTTCATCGAGCAGCTCGCCATCACGCGAACCGATTGAGCCGACCATTAGATCGTGCAGATCGCATTAACGGTTGCGTTGAAAGGGTGAAACTCCGCGGTGTCCCTCAAGTTTGATCCAAATTGGGGGATGATCCAAATCAAATTGGGGACAGGCACAATTTCTACGAGCCGAAGGCTCATTCACAAAATGGCACAAAATGGGGACAGGCACAAATTCGTTGAACCGAAGGCTCATCCATTTACCTTGCCCAGGCCAACGGGCTGGTGATGGCGGCGAAAATCCGATTGGGGACGGGCACCGCATTGAACGCAAGCGATTCACCTTATCGCGCAAACAATGCCTTTCCCCGTTGACCCCTCGGTTTCGGGTGATCCGTTTGCCTGTCCTCGAATTCGCAGCGCGAACCCAGGCGATGTTGTTGAACGCCTCCGGCGTAGAGCATGCACCGTTCAATTCCATTTGGAGATTGCATGCAATTCACCTACCGCAACATCAATGCCTGTCCCCGTTCAGCCTCCCCGTTTAACCTCTCTGCCAACTTCCGCATGCACACGTGGTTTTTCGCTCCTTATCAAAAGATGGAAGAGCAGATTTTTGCAATCAGGAGAAAGACTCCCTTCGATCCCGCGAGAACGCAGCAGAGATACATCGGCAAACCGGTCAGAAAAACCAGTTCCCGTTTCGGCGAGGCAACCGACAAACTGATGACAAATACACACTTCGCACAAGAATAGAAGCCTACTGCGACGCCAAGTAAGCGCATCCAAGTCGGGAACGGGTCGGCAACGACCATCCCGAACGCGACCGCCACGGCGGCAGTTGTCACGAGGAGTTGTCGAGTGGTCAGTCGATCTGACTCGGTTGCGTTGGATGTCATTCGGAGACGACTGAATGTTTCACGGCAATGAATGAAGCAAGGAAAGCAACTCAGTGACGATGCGCGTCGAGGCGATGATGCAAGATCAGCGCAGCTTGGCCGTTTCTGCAACCATGCGAGCAGCAGCAATACAAGCAAAGACTGCAGCCAGAATACTACAACATCTTCTGCTACCGAAACTCGTCAAATTCTCAACATTCGCGAAGACGTCGTCCAAAAGCTTCTCCACTCATTGAGCAAGAATGACATCGATGCTTTCATCGTATCACGTCACGTATCGCCCGTCGCGAACGATCAGGTGGCAATCACTTAAGACCACCATGGATGTCTGAGCCATGCCACTATTCTGCTGAATCCGTAACTAATGTGCCGTGTGCAATGCTGCAACGCCACCAAGCGTACAACGGGATCGTCACGATGAAAAAGCAAAACCAGCGCCCCCAAATCGTTGGTCCTCTGATCATCGAGATGACGGCTAACGAGAATATCGCGATGGCAAAGATAGTTGAAATCGTGCCCCATACGAAAGTGAAACGATCAAAACGAATCGCGATCGCAAAAGACTTACACCGATTCACGCCGTACCACGACGCAAGGACAATCACCAAGAACGATATCGGGCCGAGGAGTTTCTCACCTATGAGACCGCAATCGGAATTCTCCAATGATATATGGCAGCTGAGAATCATGCCGATTGCGGTGGCCCAGCCAACTGGCTCCGACGGTGGCGGGGGAGATGCCAGGGATTGATCGGTCGAGCTCGGCGTTTCGTAGGGATTCAATATTTTAGCACTCGGTTCAATACAGGGCGGAAGGACGAAGTAGAACGGAGTGACACCGCTGCTCGCGCGGAACGAACAGTTCAAAGTGAATACGTTGTCAAACACATCCTAATAGTCGCCGATCGTAACGCACCGAGGAACAAAACTGCGATCCAAGAACGCATTTTGGGACAGGCACCGGTCCTATTGCGCGCCATTCACTGGTCGCAAAATCAATGCCCGCAAAATCAATGCCTGTCCCCGTTTGACAAGCGAAAGTAGACGGCCAAGCAAAGAGTCAAAGGAGCCGTGAACGTTCCGAATCGGATCGCAAAAAGGCTGACCGAGCTAGGGATTGAAGCCACGATGTGGCGAGACTTGGTCTGGGATTGGCACCGTTATTTCGGCAAAAGCGTATGCATCGGCCGTCCCGACTCAGTCAAACAGCACGCCGAAGACACCGACCAACACCACCACCGCGGCCAAGCAAGCGTGAAGGTTTGCTTCACGTGTTGATCTGTGTGAGTGAAATGACGTTTCGAAACGCGAACTGATGCGCCGTCCTATAACAGAGTTAGAACCATCCGGCACCAAGCAACGATAAGTCGTGCAACCGATCATTCATTCGTTCCGTGCGAGTATCATCGGCATCGCCATTCTCTCTCGTTGGTGAGTGTTCAAGATACGGTGATTAGTGGATGGCACCATTCGGTTAGTCCGCTTCAGAATCGCGCGGCTTGTTTTAGGACTAGTCAATTCCGAAAGTTCTTCGAATAAAGGACGAAAGGGAGCCGGTCTCAGTACCATGATTTCGGTTACGAGCAAACAGTCGAAAGAGTAATCCCCGAAATACGCTCGGGGGTCATAGTCTGACTCTCGTATGGGTCCAAGGTAGGCATAGTATTCCTGGACAGAAACATCACTTGGTAACCGCTTAGCGGATTTGAAAACCTCAGAATTGAAAGTTTCACCGCTAAGCTTTTCGAAATTTGCAAAGAACTCCTTGGAACGTGCCAGAGCTCGCAGTTCTATCGCGACACAGCCATTGACAAACTCCTTCTCCGATAGAAGTCCTCGTGACGCCTTACGCCGCAATTCTTCGAAGCTCTTGCTCTGATTCGAATTGTTGATCTCGAATACAAAGTCAAACCACAGATCCGCACCCTTAGCTTTCTCGGACTTCGTTAGTCGAATCAGCTTGGACCCGTCGCTCGCGGTCTCACTCTCTGCTGTCCGCCCGCTAAATGGTTCAGATGAATCCCAATGGAGTTCTGAAGACGTACCAGAAAGGAGCCCGAAAATAAAATACTGAAAACACGTGCTTTGGTCCCAGAGCCGACGCATTTTAGGTCTGTCATCGAGTACCTCCTCAACTAGTTCCTGGGAATAGCTCGGATCTGCCAAGGTATCATCGTCAGCAAAGCAACTAGGAAGCGTAAGGCTAGAAACCGCCATGGCGATCAATGCAACGAGTAGCACATGCGCATGAAGAACTACAAATTCAGAGCGACGCATCACTCATTCTCCTATTGTGCTGGAGCTTAGGAACCATCATCTGGATCATCTGGTAGCGAGCCTAAAGGAAGTTTTGGACCATCGGGGTTCGGCGGGCCACCGTGCCTTCGCGGCCAGCCCGATCCTATCGGCTGTTGTTAAATTCTAATGCGAGACCGCCGAGACGGCGCCATACATTCGACGAACGCAACAGGAACATCGACTACCAACTCAGAGACGATGATCAAGGACGCGAAGCAGTTTGTGCGGAAGGCTCAGGCGGACTTTATCGGCGACAACCCCGCAGTGCGAGAACTGAAGGGCCTTGCGACATTAAGCTCCAACGAGCGACGGCCAAAGAACTCAAGAAGATCCGCAAACGTCGATCGGTGTTTATCTGATGTGGTGAATGCACTTGCGCAAAACAGACATTGCCTGCTGAGAGTCATTTTTTTTTCGCGCGACCGCTAGACCACAACGGAGTCAGCTGTTGCTCTGCTTCAGCGAAGTTTGCGGAATTGAGCGTATCGTCGTCTATCGGTCCTTCGAATTCCGCTAGGGGCAAGACGAATCCAAAAAACCAAATGTAATAGTTGGTTATCGGAGGGATTACTACTCGAGGTCTCCCACGGTTAACCCTAACCGTTAACGGCGACGACTCACACTTTACGAGTAGTGGAGCAACATACTCTGCGTGACCAGAAATCGCGTTGTGCTGCCAAGAATAGTTGGCTACATCATCAAGTCCCCATCGTTTTGTCGGCGTTCCAAGAGCAAAGTGGACGGCGATGAGCAGCGTCACGACCAGCATCGTCTTGACCGAGAATCGCGGTCGTAGTCGCTTGAGGAGGCTTGGTCGCTGCTTGGTCATATGTCGTTCGCTATGCATTGCGGTGACTGTTTGGGCTAGACCAAGTAAGGCGTGACGCGAGGCTCGTAAAATTCGACCGGTGTTTATCTGATGGACCGTTGTTCGTCAGCCTCACGTTTCTCGAACTGTCTCTCCGTCAGCAATGTGCAAGACCAGTCCATAGAACCAGAAGTAGTACCTGTTAGTTCGGTCAACTGTTAGGGTTTTGGTGGATTGGTCCCAATCAATCGCCTTATCGGATTCCACTCGAAGAACCAGCGCAGCTACTACATCCACATCCCAGGCAAAGGCATTAACGGTTCCTGGGGGCCTGTGACTGTTGTGATATGCAATAACGTCTTGGACGCCCCATTGCTTCGTCCGTGATCTAAAGGTGAAGTAGAGGGCGATGAGCAGCGTTCCCATCGCCATCACCCAGAATCGCGGTCGTAGTCCCAGTAGCTTGACTCGGAATCTGCGTCGCTTCATGGCTATCTCAACATTTTGCGAACAAGCGCGTGGTAACCTAGACCAAGGCAGTAGCACCCTCAGGACTCCAGCGTACCAGCCAAATGCGCATTTGAAACGAAAAACGCAGCGAAAACGGGGGTCAAACGCGATCACTGACAGGCTGGGCTAGGAAAACCACCAGAGCTTGTAGCGCGCAAGCGGTTGGGGAACCGTTTCGAATGCATGCAATTCACCGACGCGTGAACCAATGCCTGTCCCCATTTTGGTTGCCGACGCGTGAACCAATGCCTGTCCCCGTTTTGAACGCCTGTCTCCATTTGAACGTTTCCCCATTTGAACGATGGAACGTGTGATGTGAGTGTTTTTGAAACTCCGTCTTGCCCATTTGGTGTCTAAAATCGCTCGACGCTTGTGTGTAATCGAACGCCGAAGACTTCGCGCTTCGAGTCCACCAAAATGTGAGCGATGTCCGAATGCAATTCAGGACGACACTGACTGAATCGAACCATCAATTCATCACTTGAAGTGTCAATCCCATCGCAGCCTGTCATTAGGGTGACGAAGTATGACGGTGAGATACGCCACGTCAGAAAAATCACCTTGTGTCGATAGGTGTATTGGAAATCGATCGTGCGTGAATCTTCCAGCTCCAGGGCTTCAAAAACCGTCTGGCGTTGTTGCGATTCACCTAATGGAACAACACTTAAACACGGAATATCAAAGAATCGTGAGGCGCATTTCGTTGCGTCGCCGATGTTGTAGTCGACGAGTTGCTCGACCGCATGGTCCTCGTGAAGTTTATCTTCTGGCTCTAACCCAGCTTGTTCGCGGCCGAGCGACACGACGATGCACACAATGCCAATGGAAAGCAGGGTCGACGAATGTGCCGCCGCGCGAACGATTCGTGCTTCCAACATTGGAGTCTCACTATCTTCAATGAACGGCACACCGCAAAACGACGGACTCGGCAGTCAATCCTTAGGCGACGATTTCTCGTACTGCGAACAATAAGGAAAGAAGAAAGCTCAACTCACAAGCAATCGGACTCAACTCGATGAACCGAAAACAACCTTAAGTGTCGCGTCTTGTTCGTTGCATGCTGGCGAGCAAGATGGCGTTGGGAATCAAGAAGTAAAGGACAGGGACTGACCAAGGAACATCTGCATTGGACTCAGAATAATGGACCGAGCCGTAAACAGTGTCTAACTCGCGCGCATTTTCGATCATCTCATCTGAGACGTAAGCGAAAACGATCATAGAAATCGGCGCTGCCACCAGAAAGCAGTTCAAAAGAGCGAAGTTACGCATCATTCGTGAATGCCGACGTTTGCCAGGACTCATCCGCGGGGTTCGTGAGGGTTTTCAAAGAAAGGTGTTGCCGAAATCGATACTGCTGCCTGAAACTGAAACCATAGTAGTGCGCCAAAGGAACATTGCCCGAAGCTTTACTCGGTCAACGATGATGGTACCGGATGATGACAAATTGGAAGTTAAAATTGGGGACCAAAAATTGGGGACAGTAGAAAAATCGGGGACAGTCACAGTTCTTTCGGACCGGGCACAGTTCTTTCGGGCCGAAGGCTATCCGTTTACGCTGCCCAGCCGATCGGGCTGGTGATGGCGGTGAATAAGACTTTAGGGCCAAGGGTCTGAATGTTTGCATTAGCGACGTATCGGTTCAATCGAACGATCGGGCCGTTGGCCCGCGCAATGAGTTTGAATCCATCCGCATCCCTCTGGGCTGTGCGAGGCAAACGACCGAGGCTTCGCACCCTAGGTCACTGACGAAGCTGAACATCACGTTTGATCGGTGCCTTCGGACTAAATCCGATCGCCAAATGTCGCCGTCGCAATCGCCTGGCCAAGGATGATCGCAACAAAAGTAATCGTCAATGAAAAGATAACGTGCGAATCGTGCAAGAAAAAAAATGCGCTGATTGAAATTCCGCAACCAATGCCGAAATAAACCGCTGCAAATCTCTCGGAACGCGACGCGACCTTTCGCTGATACCGGCGTTCAATGAACCTCTGCGTCGCGGTCAATGCGTACGGGAACAAAAAGACGATCGGTAAGGCCATCGCAATCTCAACCCATGACACACCGATGGCGATAAGAAAGACCACAAGAATAAGTAGGATGGTTAGTGGCATCATGAGTGCATCCACCGACGCCGAGAGACCTCCATGCGTTGAAGCCACTTCTATATCGGGTTCGTGCATTGCCATTGGATTTGCTCGATCGTTCGCAACGTGTCACTTACAAGCGTAACCGAAAGCGTCAGTGAAAGGACCTGAAAAAACTCTCGCTCACGGTTCGGCCTTCTCTCGGATGATGACTCGACAACTTTCAACTCCCGCAGCCTTTACCGTTTAAAACTCGACAATCTCATTGCGCGTGCACTCTCGGTTCCAATCGCGATCCAATTCTATCGCCCAGGTGTTACCACACAAACAGCAAGGTATCGCACAAGATCAATCGAACCGGCGACCAATGTAAAGAGAATCGAATGACAAATGGCGTTCAATGGCGACAGTCTTAAGTCCAAATTGAGAGAGGCAATCGGCCACGCCAATGTTGCGATGCTGACAGCAACCAACATCGTGATCCAAAATCGACCGAGTGACCGAAATCGTGGAGCATGTCGGCGTTGCGTACCGACATAAGCAAAAAATGCTGACAGTCCAAACGCCAAGTCACTCCCAATGCCTCGGAAATCTAAAACATTGGCGACCACGGCAACTATCAAGATGAACGCGAACCACATCGTATAACGGCAAACGTATTGCCAAAGCGGCTCATCCGAATTCGCTTTAATATCTGCGGTGGTTGCAAAGTCGGACATAGACTTCTGATTGAATGACGTACGGGATTCGGGCATCCTACGATTGTAGTGTGATAACGTATTCGAAATCACTGTGATATGCTTCGAAATCAAAGCGATTCTCAGCGAATCAACTGACCATTGCCAAATCGGTTGATCAAAGGAATGGTCAAAGCCACAAGCTCTTCGTGACTCTTCTGCCATGTCACTTTATTCAAGTAGACGGGACCGCTCGTCTCTCACTGCATCCTCTTGCGGCTTGGATTACGCGGTTTGGTTTTCGACTGATGGAATACTCGAGCCATCCCAAGCATAACGAAGAAGAGTCCGGAGATCGCGACGGCAAGCGGGATCCGGGGTCAATTTGGGGACAGGCAGAATTCCCTCGGACCGAAGGATTGAACGCAGTTGGGGACAGGCGCCGATTCGAATGCCCGCAACACAACGAACCGCAAAACCAATGCATTTCCCGGCTTGGCGGCCTCCTGATCCTTGCTTGTGTGTTCCTCAGCAACGTTCTGTTTGTGGCTTACGCCAGTTCCAGGGTCCCATCCTCCATGGACTGAACAAGATCACTTAACCAATCCGCCAAGCTGGGAAATTCGACGTCCCGCTCTTCATCATCATGCCAGAAAGAGATCAATTGGCCGGGAGTGCCACCGTCTTCTGCGACCAGATCAATGCATAAGTGGTCACCGCTACCGCTTGCGAGAAACGGCACCCAGCCTCGACGCCACCATTCTGGATCCTCAAAGTCGTTCCCGATCATGCCGTCGAGCGTGTCCTTGATTTCGGCTACATCGTTGAGAGGCGTGAACATCAAATTGTCTTGAAAACTCGCGAGTTCACTTGCTGGCTGTCCATTACGCCAACGATAGAAAGATCGGAATTCATTCGGCAAACGAAGCGAAAACTTCGATTCGAATTCGGCGAAAGCTACGTCCGTCGCTCCCGGTAACAGGCTGCCGTAATAGTCCGAGCGATTGTTGCGCAGCCACTTATCCATACGCACGATCAGATCATCAATCATAGAGACTCCTACTCTGTCGAATAATGCAGGTGATCAATGCCGTGAATCCATCGAGCGAAACGAGGTAGTCGCCTGATAGCGTTCTAGCGAAACAAATTGTATTGCGTCGTTGGATCCATATTGGGGACAGGCACGGAATTGCTTCGGGCACGGAATTGCAACGGGTCGAAGGTTCATCCGTTTGGCCCATCCAGCTGGGTTAGGCAAACCATCGAAGCTTCGCCCCCTGTTGCGCGCAATAGGGAATGTGGTTCCCCGTTTTACTCGATTGCATGCAATCCGCCTGATCACGCAAACAATGCATGTCCCCGTTTGGCTGATGCATGTCCCCGTTTGGCTGATGCATGTCCCCGTTTGGCTGATTTGATTGCATGCAATCCACCAATTTTCTTCCATTTGGGGACAGGCAAAGTTTCTTTGACTTCAGGACAGCCAACGATTCGATTGCGAGCAATTCACCTGATCGCACAAACAA
>JBCDEM010000089.1:0-2871 GCA_039179795.1 Planctomycetota bacterium
CCGTTCCCCGACTGACACGATGCACGTGATGGTTGACGCGAAACCCAACCAACCACCGTTACGATTTCCGACCACTGCCGCTATCGAGCGTCTCGATAGCATTTTCGGTTTCTCGCCGGACGCCTACTCGCAGGACTGGGACGTCGAACTTGCCGACGGTTCACGCCTCACTGAATTTGTTAGCGCCTACTGCAGCGTAGCGTTGGACGATGACGAACGATTCACGTTGATGACCCTGATCGTTGCGTCTGCTCACGACGCGCTCGAGTTCCACGACATGGGCGAGGCAGAATGGCGGACGGTACACGATCTGCTTGTTGCTGATTTCTCGCTCCACGCTTCGACGATATACTATTGGTGTTGCGTCGATGCCACCTGCATGGATGAATGCTTCACGCTGTCGCCGTTGATACGGGTGGTCTGGAATGACGCAATGGCCGGTGACGCCCCGATGCCCACAATCCCAAATTGCGGGTAACCATGCCGTGAACCGGAGGACGGCATCGCGCGTCTTCGAATGGAGAATCAATCCGCCGTCCCCGGTTACGGCTGCCGTTATGCAGCAACACCTGGAGGCTCGCTCTGCCAACCGTATTCCTGCAACGTGACAGCGTGTGCATGGCTGATGATGTCGATGCGCCTCACGACGACAGCATTCAGGTCGCCGATTCCTCGGTCGCGTCTGTCGTGCGCGGCATAGTTGCGAGACGTTATCTTGCCAGTATTGCGGGTGGTAAAGCGACATGGATTCTCCGTCGCACTGAAAGTGGATCACCACTCGCAGTGATCGCTCAGCAATGGGATCAAGCACGCTATCTTGTCGCCGAAACGGATTCAGTTCACCCAGACGACGCGACAGGAAAACTCCATGTGTACGTCGAGTATTACTGCCAAGTTGAACCCGATGCGATATACAATGCACTGCAACAAGGGCTGCCACTTCCCGATCGCTACAGCGGTTAGTCTCCGGCCAATACTTGTCCAAACAGCTGCATAACAAACAAATGCGCCGGAGTCGCGGGCGGGGCGTTTTCTGAATTCCAAGTCGCCGGCCGCAACCCGGTGATTTGTGACGTTATCGCAACTAAACGATGGCTGCCTACGTGAATCAAATTCACACAGAATCAAACCCCAAACGGAACGGCCCCAATGCGTCGCGATTGCTATTCGTGCTTGTAATTGGTTCGCTTGCCGGGCTACTGACTCTCGTTGGATGCACATGGTGCTACGCTTGGTCTGCTGGTCAGGTCCCGTTTTCCGACACATCGCTTACAAATGGCGGGCCTTGGAACCACAACGTCGTCATGACGACCTTCGTCGATTTCATTTGTCTGGCTGGAACGCTGGCCGCATTTCTCGGGGCGATTTGTGCGATCGTCACTCGTAACACCTCGCACCGAGTATTCGCGATTGCGTCCTTTTTGGTGTCACTCGTTACTGTCGGCTATCATGTTGTTCCGATTGATTGAATGATGCACACCGCATCTGCGGAACCGTGCGATAACCAAGCGATGATACGGAGCGGCGGTGGTCGCCGTTTTCGCAGTGGTTGAGTCATTCGCCGCCGCCCGCATATCGCAACCGTTTGGAGTGCTCCCCAAAAGTTGATACGCCGGTTATGAAAGTCTAACGGCGATGTGAGCCGCTCCCATTTTCTGATACACGCTCAGTGAGAAAACCTTATCGCTTCATCTGGCCAGGGTACCCTGGCCAGATGAAGCGAACTCCTTGGGGGCCAGGTTGCCCAGGGCGCTATGGGGTCGGTGATCGTTGTAGTCACAACGCCAAGCTTCAATCTTCTCCTTTGCGTCCTCTAAGGACAAGAACCAGTTTTCATTGAGGCACTCAGTGCGGACGCTTCCATTGAAGGACTCGATGAACGCGTTATCCGTTGGTTTTCCAGGGCGACTGAAGTCCAAGGCGACCTCGTTTTCGTAAGCCCATCGGTCAAATACCTTCGAGGTAAACTCAGTTCCGTTGTCAACTCGGATGGTTTTTGGCAGCGATCGTTGACCAGCAATGCAATCGAGTGCTTGAACCACCTCCGAAGCCGGAAATCGCTGACGGACGACTATCGCTAGACTCTCACGAGTAAAGAGATCGACTATCGTCAACAGCCGGATACGCCGGCCGTCGAATAGCTCGTCATTCATGAAATCCATTGCCCAGCAATCGTTGATGCAAGTCACGTCTGGTCGCTCGACACGCTTCCGGCAACTTACTCGACGCTTCGGGGTCTTGGACCGCAAACTCAGGTTTTCCTCGCGGTAGATTCGGTAGACTCGTTTCGCGTTCACGTTCCAACCTTCGCGTCGAAGCAGGATGTGCAAGCGACGATAGCCATACCGGACGCGTGTCGCGGCCAACTCCTTCAAACGCATTCGTAGCGCAGCCTGCTCATCTTTGACCGACTTATAGCGACAAGTTGAAAGAGCAAGGCCCAGCAGCTTGCAAGCACGCCGCTGGCTGATGCGATAGGCACTTCGTGCCCCCTCAACCGCCACACGAAGACGAGCAGGCTTCAGAGCTTTTTTGACAACACATCCTGAAGAATCTGCTTATCCAAACTCAAGTCAGCAACCAGCGCTTTGAGCCGCTTGTTCTCGTCCTCCAAAGACTTCAAGCGACGAAGTTCCTCAACGCCCATCCCATCGAACTTCTTCTTCCATCGGTAGAATGTTGGTTGGCTGACTCCGAGCTTTCGGCAGACCTCTTCAACCGGCGTGCCGGACTCGGCCTGCTTGAGGGCAAAGGCGATCTGCTCATTCGTAAATCGAGACTTCTTCATGGTCATCATCTCCTTGAAATGACGGCCAGATTCTACACTGATTTTCTCACTTCCGATGAATCAGTTTTTTGGGCGCAGGTCAG
>JBCDEM010000075.1:0-8707 GCA_039179795.1 Planctomycetota bacterium
ATCGATACGTCCACCGAAGTCGAAGCCACAGCTTCCGTCGACGGCTTTTTCAGCCCACAACCAGCCTTGTTGCAACTGCACTTCGTCGGGACGCGTGTTGAAGATGCCGTTAGCTGCGGTGTGGTAACCGAGTTGAACCCAGCCACCAGCGGAGATCGAACCGCACTCACCAAACAGTGCGTACGGGTCGCCCAAGCAACAATCGCCGCAGCTCAGCATGCCGCACATGTCGCCCAGGTTGAAACCTGAATCGCAGCACCCAGATGCACAACCAGAGTCGCAACATCCAGAGTCACATCCGCTGTCGCAGCAAGGATCCTCATCGCAACAAGGATCTTCGTCGCAGCATGCGGTCTCGCAACCGCAAACTGGTTCGCCGCAATCGCAGGAAACCAATCGAATATCATTGAGTTGATCACCGAAGACATTACTTGCGTAGGTTCCGCAAGCCATGGCAGCGATCAACGCTAACTTTGTAAGCTTCATTTGCTTTTTACTCCCCAGTATTCCATGACGGGTGAGGTGCGATTTGACTCGCACCAGCGTGGTCCGGCCGACGGTCGTCGGTGTCGGTTCCGCAAGAAGCATTTCTTGGGTTCGGTCGCTCAAGGCCACGTCATCCGCCTTTGAGTGACGATGACTTCCCGATCCACGCTTAGTAACCAAGGTTTTCTATCGGAGCCGCCCCCCTGGCTTGATATTCATTCTGGTGAAACATTCTTCGAATCCAGGCAAACTAGTGAAGCCCGCGAGTTCTCGGGAAGAGTTCCGGTTTGATAGGGAATCGACGACACACAAGAGTCTGCCCATCAGGGACACTTTTCCGGTTGTGCCGTTCGTCCGGCCGCAACCAACAGCATCGATCGCCAGTTCGATTCACGCTCGATCAAGTATGAGTCGCTGCCCGAGGTCAAAACACGAGCAACTTAGGTCGTCATTTCCGTGTGTTTACAGCCGATCGGACCTGTCCTGGCCGACTGACGACCGATCCGTCAGAATTCAGCGTTTCGCGAATCGTTGCTAACCACTGACCTTTCCAATCGATAGCCATGGCTTTTTGGCGTAAGAAAACTGACGAAACTCAAGAGACTGCGGAAGCGGTATCGGATAACACTGAATCCACTCCGCTGGAAGCCCCGGCCGATCCTCCGAAGGAAGCCGACCCGCCAAGCTCCGGCGGCGGTCTTTTTTCCAAGATGCGCGGAGCGCTCAGCAAGACACGGCAGAAGCTCAACACCGATATTCGCGACTTGTTCAAGAGCGAAGGTCGGTTGGTGGATGATGAGTTCTTGGACGAGTTGTTTTCGCGACTGATCCGTACCGACATGGGTGTCGGTCCAGCCGAGACGATCAAAGACGACGTCGCCAAACGCCTGCGCGGACGCGTCGTACAACTCGAAGAGGTCTTGGAGACGATTACCGCGCAGACACAATCGATGCTCGAACAGGAGTCGTCAGCATTGCGAACGGCCGAATCGGGGCCGACCGTTGTCTTGGTCGTCGGAGTCAACGGAAGTGGAAAAACAACTTCGATCGGTAAACTCGCCAATCACCTTAGCAAGTCAGGAAAAAAGGTCGTTCTTGGTGCCGGGGATACGTTCCGAGCCGCGGCGGTAGAACAACTAACGGTTTGGGCGGGAAGAATCGGTTGCGATATCGTCACTGGCAAACCTGAAGCAGATCCAGCCAGCGTTGCTTTTCAAACGGTGGATCGAGCGATCGAGACGGACGCAGACATCGCCATCATTGATACTGCTGGACGCCTGCAGACCCAAACGAATCTCATGCAGCAGCTGGAGAAGATCCGCCGCGTCATTCAGAAACGCATGCAGACCGAAGAATCGCCGAATGAAGTACTGCTTGTGTTGGACGCGACCGCTGGTCAAAACGCCATCAGTCAAGCACGAGGATTCAGTGAGTCAGCCGGTTGCACAGGCATCGTCCTGGCAAAACTGGACGGATCAGCCAAGGGTGGCGTCATCTTGCCGATTCGCGAGCAGTTTCAACTTCCGGTTAAATTCGTCGGGCTTGGTGAAGGCATCGATGACCTGGCCGAATTTGATGCGGCCTCCTTCGCCAAGGCTCTTTTTGACGAGTGAATTACTTCGCGGGTGAACCATGTTGCATTTGCAGTCTCAGTCCGACCAGCGTTGGTTGCAGCAGGTTGATCATGCTCTTGATGAGATTTTGATCGATCACGCCCACTGCGAACGAAAGGCCGCATCTACGGCCATGAACTTGATGAACGCTTACACCGAGGATCGGGAACTCTGTCGTGAAATGACGCGGATTGTTGAGGAAGAACTCGAGCACTTTGAAATGGTGCTGCAGATTCTCGACGATCGTGAGATCCCATTTCGGCGTTTGGCGTCCGGTCCCTACGGGCGGCGGCTCAACGCACTGGTGCGTCCTAAGGAACCTGAGCGAGCGATCGACCGTTTGTTGGTCGCATCGCTGATCGAAGCACGCAGCTGCGAGCGGTTTCGGTTACTCGCGGACCATGTGAAGGATCGCGATCCAGTGCTCGCCGAGTTTTATGCGGGTCTGTTTGAAAGTGAAGCGAGGCACCACACCACGTACGTTCGGATCGCGGATCACTTTGCGTCTCGAGCAGACGTTCGTGAACGACTTGACCAGCTGTCCACACAAGAAGCTGAGATAATTGCCGAGGGATGCGAGTTGCCTCGGATGCACAGTTGAAAGTTGTTTCACAGCGATTCACAGAGAAACACACTCGCGCCGTTTTTGTTTCACGCGTTCTTTAACCGTTTCCAGCAATGACCGTCTGCGGCTCGTGGACGGATTCTATCAGTTGCTCGGCCAGTACCCAGCGATAGCCTTGGCTTGACGCCGACCAGATTCCGGCGTCGTCGCACAATGATTGAATGCGGCGGATCATCGCTAGCTTCATCCCTTGCGGCGGAGGTTCCTTTCCGGGAAGGAGAGGTTTCAAAGAAGGAGCATTGGCTGCAGGAAAGGAGGATCCGGCAGTCGGCAGCGAACGTCCAGCATCGTGTGTGGGCGTTGGCATAGGAGGGGAACATGACGCTAAAGCCACTATTTAAGTTGTGCTTGCTCACTTTCATCTGCGTCGCAGCGGCACCCTGCCAAGCGGAAACCGATTCACGCATCCAATTCGATCTTCCACCGACGGTGGCTGCGTTCGCTGTGGATCAAGCCGATCCGCAAATAGTCACCGTACACTTGAAACTCTCCTCGATGATCGACGTGGCGCACCCACTGCAAGTCGATCAGTGGATCGTGCGTTGCAAACCGCGTGACTCTGCTTTGTCGTTAAAGGACTACGCACCACGGACGGAAACCGCTAGCCGTGTTAGTAGTCCGATTCAAGTGAAATCGACGGACGAGTCCAGCAATGCTTTCGGAGCCGCGATCGATGGTGGCTATGGGAAACTTGCATCAGGGCACGTGGGTGTCGACAACATCGATAAGCAGACCAAGACACTGCAGTACGATCGCGTTGCACCGCATCAAGTCGTCGTCGCTTCGGGTACGACTGATCGTGGTCGGGGTGTCTACTTCAAACTGCGCTCCACAGAAATGCAGGTCTTGGAGGGAGAGAAGCAGTTTTCACTCACCTGGCAAGTTCCCTCATCGTGGCGAGGATGTTTGCTGGATGTTTCCGTCGAAGCGCAAGTGGAACAGCGATCATTCACCACTCTTTGGGAACGAGAGACCAAGACGATCGGATCGCGCAAGTTCGTCGTGGCCGTCTATCGGGCAGAGGACGACGAAGCTCGAGTCGCTGCAACGCAACTGGCCGAAGCCGAACGCTCTCTACGCACTTGGGAGAGCAAGATCGAAGGCTCGCGCTCTTCGTTTGCGTCGGCGATGCGTAGCCTGACCAGTGGTTGGGATTCTTCGGCAAGCAACCCTTCATGGCTTCAGCGGTTGCTCGATGAACAAGCCGATCCTCACTTAGACGTTCGCATTCGTAAACTCCCCATGAAAGTGCGCGTCGCGGTGATCGATTACGCAGAGCAACGAGAAGCGTTCTATCGTCTCAATCAGATGTAAGAGCGTGGGCGGGTGGAGCCGTCGCGGCTCTGTGGCCTACGCCGTTGCATCCAATCACCAAGCTTTGATATATCCCATCAAGGAGGAATTAAACCATGCGAAAGATTGCCATTTCATTCGTGTTCGCTTGCTTGACCGCCGGTTACGTGTCTGCAGACGGTACGGATCCACTCGAGCTTTTTACGGTTAAGCTCGAAGAAACGAAAGAACAAAGCAAGGATGAAGGACAAGCCAAAGAGGTCGAGCCTACGGAAATTGAAGCGGTGAAACAGCTCTTCGACTTTCCCATCTCTCGGGCATTAGGTATCGAACTTCCCGCGAAGACGCGAGGAAACACACAAATTCTGTTGCACGGCAACTTTCTTGCTAACCGCGCGAGAGCATCAAAACTCTATCGCTTTGATCGAACAGGAGGGAACGACGTAACGATGCAACATGGAAAGCCGTAGCTCTCTGTTCACTTCGTTTTCTCCTGCTCCAGTTTTCCCAAGCGATTGCGTTTGTCTTCAGAGATAAAGAATCCGTGTTGTAAGAAACGTTGCGTATATTCCCGTACACGTTCATCGTCCATGATCAGAGTGTGAACAACGGGGACGACACAAAAGTCGGCAGCCTGATCGAGTTTTGTCTCGTTGATCGTCACTACCGCGTCGTCGTCACCGGTGAGCACTGGATTGCTCAAGAGTGGATTCCCGCTTCCTCCAGCGATGATTCCGAATTCGCCCTCTGGCGTTTTTAGATTCGGTTCAATTTCATCCCATCTTTCCGCCAGTTCGGCGCCACCAATGCCAGCGACCAGGCGGAAGACTTCGTTGTCACGCAGCCGTTTGGCCATCGATGAGCCCTGGTTTGGTGGCGCGAGCATGACAATTCGCCCGACTGCAGGTAGCGACGATTCGACGGGCTCTGTTGCCATTCGCATCGCAAGATAGCGTCGCAACACAAGGTTCCCCATGCTGTGTGCAACAAAGTGGACGGTTTCAACATCTTCGAGATGCTCTACGACACTCGCAAGTGCGCGAGCGTGCGAATCGATCCGATCACGCGTGCTCGCGTAGGACACGTTGATCAACGAGAAGCCACACTCTTTGGCGAGGTATTCACCCATGCCCGTCATGGATTCGCGTGTTCGTCCCATGCCATGCAGGGTGACGACGACTTCCTTTTTTAAAGATGGTATGCGTCCATCGATTCGCAATCTGTTGAATTCACGTTGGCAGTGACCATACGTGCCCCATGTCTGACGACGGTTATCGGCGTTTAGTAGTCGATAGTGGCCTGTGTAGACATTCCTTTGGACTCGCCAGTGATCTTGGACGATGTAGTCTGACCAAAATTGCTTTCCACCACTGGTCCAAGCACCCGAGCGACGGGTCTCGTCTGCCTTTGCCGCGTTGTCACCCTCGTCCGCGAGGACATCTGTAGCAACCAAAAGGCCGCACAGCATCATGACGTGAAAGAATGTTTGCATCATGTCCTCAGTATATGTGTCGTGAAATCACGCACCGCTAGAGCATCCGCGTGCTCGTTCAATCCGCGAAAAACAACGGCATGGATGTTCGGTCGCAGCTGCGACAATCGCCAGCTGAACTGGAGTCAATTCCTTCGTGTTGGAGAAACGCACGTGTTTGCCCAGAATCAGTATGGAAACTCGAACGAACCGGTAAATTTACCCTATCAAGCATACGGTCTGTCGCGTCGCTCCTCATCGAAGGATGAAGTGGAGATGACGTCGATGGTCGATGTGACTTTTCTGTTATTGATCTTTTTTATGGTGACCGCGGCGTTTCAATTGCAAAAGGCGATCGCCATGCCGCGGCAAACGTCAGAGCTTCCCAGTGAACGTTCGATACAGGATCCGGATCCGATTTCTCGTGTGGACATTCAGATTGACGAATCCGATGGCTTGCTGGTTATTACGGACGATTGGGAACACGTAGCGTTTGGCAAACAGGATTTGATCACTATCTTGCGTGAAGCAATCACGGCGAGTGATTCAGATAGTCGATTGACAATCAACGTCCATGACTTGGCGACACTAAATGCTCTGGTTGAATCGCTCGATGCGGGCACGATCGTTGGCTTTGAGGAAATCCGAATCAGTCACTGGTCGGACTGATTTGGATCGACCGTTTAAATGCTACGGATCCGGTTGATCCGCTTTGGAACGACAGAGAGGAATTACTTCTCCTCGCTTTCGCGCTTTCGTTTTTCGATTTCGCTGATGATCGCTTGGACTCGTTTCACGTCATCCGACTTGCCTCGCAGCACGATCGTTCCCAATTCTGGAACGACTTCGATTTGAACGTCACCGAGCACGGAATCGTCAGATTTGTCCTCTTCTTGGGCCGGCGTATTCGTGACGCCCATTGTTTCGGCAGAGACAATTAACCAGGAGCCACGATCAGAATCATCGGACCCACGTTCTGACATGCCACCCATTAGTTGTGCAGTACCGTTCTTAATTCCCAAGGACGCTTGATGGGACAACGTGGAAACACCTTGGGGTTCTTCTGTGTCATCGCTCACTTCACCTTTTACGGATGATTTTGCGAAGCTGATTTGAACCGAAATGCCATCCTCTACGACCTTCGTTCTCAGTTTTACCAAAGTGCCAACGCTTGCATCCTGATAGACGTTGGTTCGCCGCCCACCGATGGATCGTGTGGAGCCCGTTCGCATGGGCACCATCTCTCCGATTTGAAACGTCGCCGCGGTATCTTCAATCACAACCATTTCACAATGGTTGGCAACGCGTAATTTGCCTGATGCTTTAAGTGCTTCGAGTGACTCAAGGACGGCGTCGGTTTTGCCGTTGAGTTTCTTGCGGTCGGCATCCGTCAGGTTTCCGTCTGAATTGACCAGCAACACGTTGATTCGAACCGACTCCTTTGGCGATTCCTGCTCGTCTTCTGCAAACACTGGCGGGGTGACGCATACACAAAGCAACCATCCGCAAATCGTGATCAGACTCTTCGTCATGTCAGCACCTAAGGTGTTGTGAAGGGAGACAAACGTGGTGACAGGGTACCGTGGGCAGCCATTGGAAAGCCTCGATCGAGTTCTTCTGGCCATCGCCATTTTAAGTCGGTAGGATAAGCGAAGTCCAATATCGGCAGCCTTCCCCCTCTCTCCTGGCCGATTTGTTGACACGACCGTGTGGGCGTGTCGATTCAGCCAAGCATGATTCATGCAATCGAGAGAGACAGTATGCACTTTTCACGTCGCGAGTTCGTCGCTGGGGTTTCTTCCGCTGCTTCTTTGGCGATGGCCGGTCTAGCCGGAGAAATTCGGGCTGACGCGGCCGAAGCGGACGGCGGAACGAAGAAAGTCGCCAGAATTCTTTTCAACGAAAACCCTCTTGGTCCTTCCCCGAAAGCGTTGGCGGCGATTGCCGATGCAGGTCAGCAGTTCGCTCGCTACCCGCTCGGTGAGAGCGGCAAGTTAAGTACGGCACTGCGTCGCGCGAACGGACTTCCCTTTACGGAGCCAACCGCCGGCTTATCCCTTCGGCCCGCTGATCCACCGCCAGGAAATATGGACCTCATCTTGGGTGTGGGTTCATCGGAAGTGTTGCGTGCTGCTGCGTGGGCATATTGCTCTGGCGGAGGCAATGTGGTGGAAGCCTATCCTGGCTACGCGGCCATTGGCGGAACGGCAGCTCGTATCCCGGGCGCACAAGTGGATCGAAAGATGATTCCGTTGACGGCTGACTATCGCTTGGACCGTAAGGCAATGATCGACGCGATCGACAGCGATACGAAATTGGTGGTGATCTGCAATCCAAACAACCCAACGGGAACGACGATCGATATGACGGAGATCGAATCGATCGCCATGGCAGCACCCGATGATGCACTCGTATTTGTTGATGAGGCCTACATCGAATTCGCTGCGGATCCGAAACGAGCTTCGGCGTTGGAGTTCGCGAAGACTCGCGAGAATGTTTTGGTTACGCGCACGTTTTCGAAGATCTATGGGTTAGCCGGACTGCGTGTTGGGTATGGGATCGGTTCACGCGATGTGATTGAGCGATTGAAGCCGCACATGTTGGGTGGTTTGGCCTTTAACATGCCTGGCATCTTGGCAGCACAAGCCGCCATCGAAGATCAAGATCATCTACAGGCAACACTCGCTCTGAATGAGAAGATTCACGAATCTTGGCGAAGATCTTTCAAAGGATTCGGATTTGAAATGTCGCCGAGTGTGACCTGCTTTGGCTGGGTCAACGTGGGACAAGACTGTACACCTTTGGTGCAGTATCTCGCTGGACGTGATGTTTTGATCAGCGGCGGGCAACGTTGGGATCTCCCCAACTATGTGCGGATTTCAATCGGCACCGAGGAGGAAAACGATCGATTGCTCGCGGGCATCAAATCGTTTTTGGCGGGATAACAGGATGCTGAATCCGAGCGAGATGGAGCTCTTTCCTCGAACCCCGTGATCGCTGTGGCGCCGAGGATCGAATGTTTCGGAATCGGTTCTAGTTATTGCTGAAACCTAGTGCCAGCGTGGCGTCGCGCCCCAGTGGGTTCTTCAGAAATTGACGATGGCATTCCGGACAAAGGTCATATTGACCGTGGTGGCTGGAAGCCATCTCGTCGTCGGGGTCTCCGACCTCCCCATCGTGCATCCCTTCGAGCATTTGATGGAGTTCTGCCAAATGATC
>JBCDEM010000034.1:0-75448 GCA_039179795.1 Planctomycetota bacterium
TGCGAAGCCGATACCACAAGGATCGCACCAGCGCCGAAGTGCTTGAACTGACAAAGTCTCAGCTGACGACCGGTCAAAAGATCGCCGTGCAGCGAAAGGCCGAGCAGTCAGGCGTGGAGGTCGAGTTCGATCCGGCGAAGTACGATGCGGTTCGCCTGTACGTTTACGCTTTCGAGATGGGCATGACCGATGAGATTCGTCAGGCCCTTCGCGAGAAGGCGGAAGCGGCTGCAGCAAGACTGCCGGTGCAGTTCGAGCGAGTGGGTGTGCTGATCGACGCATCGCAATCGATGATCGGTCACGACACGCAGGCTCGTCGTCCAATCGCAACGGCACTTGCGCTACGCGACCTGTTGTCAGCAACTGCAGATGATGCGGTTGCGATTACTTCGGATGGCCGATCAAGCGAAAGCTACGAACTGGTCGAACCGTCGGGCGACACGTCGCTGGCGGCAGGCTTGGTTCAGCTGCTGAAGTCAGAGCCAGACGTCGTATTCGTTCTATCGGACGGATACGAAAACGCTCCGGCCGGACGCTTCGGTGAAACGGTTGCGGCCGTTCGGCGAATCGGTATCCAAACGCCGATTCACCAATTTACTCCGGTCTTTGCAGCCGAGTCGCTGGGCGTTCGCACGCTGAGCGATTCCGTCGTTGCGATGCCGGTTAGCAAGCCAGAGGCAATCGGAATTGGATTGTTGAAGGCGTTGATCGAGTCGGACGTCGACCGTGGCGTTGCGGCTCTGTTTGGAATGACCAAGGTCGCTGGTTACTTGCCAGCGGCATAAGTCCATCGAATGTCTCGGCGTCCGGTTTCCCAATCGGACGCCGGGCATCTCGATGAATAGTGAGGAGGCTTCTAGGTATGTTTCGTAAGAGAAAGAAGAACACAAGCACGCGAATCGAAGTACGTGAGGTCCTGCGCGGATGCGAGGCTGGCCGACTGCAAAGTGTCGGCTACATGCAGGTCATCCCGCTGGTCAGCGACTTGAACAATGATCGATTCGTGTCGCCGGTTCAATGCGATGCGGACGTTTACACGACGAGCTATGGAACACTTGGTTTCCGTAACTCAAGCGAGTCGGTCATGATCGTTCCGTGCCACGCCGGTTACGTCGTTAAGCAGCACGCACAAGACCACGCGATGGCTCACGCCGGCGTGGTCGCTGCAGCGGGCGATCATCGCTACGACACGGCGGCTTGCATTCAGGCATCGCAAGGTGGATTCATCAAGAAGGGTTCGTACCGGATGTTGATTCTGCCGCATGCGCTGCGTGAGCATGCATTGCAGAAGCGAGGCGAGAAGAACTACCAGAAGCTGTGGGACGACATTTCGGTGTTCAACCAGCGGTTCGGTGTGACCGGCCAAGGTCACCTCGAGTACTTCTTGAAGGCATTTAAGAAGGAACTGGATGAGTTCGTCGCCGAGTTCGAGTGCGTTCCACGCCAGGTCGGTGCGATCGTCTTGGTCGATGACCGCGTTGTCGGCATTGAGCGAGCCCCGTCACACGAGTACTGGCTAAGCATCTGGCCAAGCCTGATTCGTGAGTGCTACGGATCGTTGGCGATTGAAGCAGCCAAGGCAAACGGAGATCGAGCACCAGACCGATCGCCGCGAGTGCAGTTGCCAGTTGAGATCGCATCGCTCGAAGAGTTGGAATCGTTGATCGCCGAGATCGCTTCACAAGAAGACGAGCGAGCCCGATCAACTGTCCGCGAGCTACTCGACGAACCACTTGACTTGCAATACGAAGAAGCAGTGTCTGACCGACGGTTTGGGGCCGACGTGTCAATCGACACCGCAACCTCGGAGCACTTTACCGGCCAAGTGATCCGCGACGGCGACAAGATCGTCTACGCATCACTTCCCGCAACCAGTGCCTTCGTCAAGAGCCAAGAATGGACGCGAGCCGAACCGTTCGCCATCTAGTTCAAGTCGGTCCTGTTGAACCAGCAAACGCCCGCTTCGGAGATATCCGTCGCGGGCGTTTCTCGATCATGCACTCTCTTCAATTGCATCAAGTCAGCCTGGGGCTACACCAAGATTCGTCAGGCCCTGCGTCGCCTCGGTCATAAAGTCTCCCGGCAAACGGTAAAGAACGTGCTTGTCGAATCCGGCCTCGCGCCCGATCCACCCTCAAAAGACACTGACGGTTGGTCGGAGTTTTTAAGCGACATGCTGAAACACGACGCTCATCTAAGGGTGAATTCGGTTCATCAGTTGGCTCTAGATCGCGTGTCAACGTTCTTGTGCGGCTCAATCGCGACGACCGCTATTCAATTCCTTTCTCGGTCATTCCCGAACTCCGTAGGGATCAAATGGCCATGCAGCCTGTCGATGCTCAGCAAACTGATCAACGAACTCCTCGCTACCTTCTGCGAACTCGGAAATAATACCCTCTACTCCCACGGTCCAACCTATCACACCATCATCTCTGCGAATTAGTACGTTCCCGTCAACAGAATAAAACAGAATGTGGGATCCATCCCACTTGCCATCCTCACTCCTGAACTTTGGGCTCTTTCTAAATCGTGGCCATGGGTTCTCGTCATAGATGAACTTTCCCAGACCGGTTAGCTCTCGGAGGCCGCCAAACAAACGAAAGAACTCCGAAAGCAATGGGTCGCAATCCAGACCAGATTCCAAAATGAGATTTCGGTGCTGCTCTTCGGACAACATCGGCGGGATGTAGAAGACATCTCCTATTAACTCTTCATTTCCTCCGGATCGAACGGCCGAAACTAGCGAGAGTTCTATGTTGAGCTCGATTCCATTTACATCGAAGCGACTCAGGACATCGGCCAAGCCCTGCAAAGGCTCCAGTTCAATTCCGCTCCATCTCTGCCTCAAGCGATGATTCGCATCCGATACGGCTAGCCCGAGAAATCCAAGTGCCCACGGATCAATAGCTTCAAGGAATTCAGTCGGAGGATTACTTTCGTTTAGAGGTACAAACATTTGAATGTGTTAAGCAGCCGCGGGTAACGGTTGAATGTCTCTCCACAAGAAAATCACAACTATCTGTTCATCGGGTCACCACTGCGACAATTGAGTCTTTTGAGTCTAACGCAACTGTTTAGGGCATTTTGCAGCTGAACAAGCTTGTTTGCATGTCTTTGGTCAACTTTGCCTCCATAGCATGCAATTCTCCCATCCCTGACACCAAGCATCGATTTCGAATCCCAAAGAAGAGATTTTCTATCTTCCAAGTGTCATACCTGGCCGACGCAGGAGTGATTGCTGTTGGTTGTGCAGCAATTGCAACTGGGCACATAGTCCGCATGTCGATTGCGTTTGGCTGGTCCTCCGAGCTAACCAATTTTTTTCAGACCAGACTCAGTTCTCACACGCTACACCGTTTTCGATAGTCCGCGGGCGGAGACCTTGACGACTCGCCTGAACGATCTTCGCATTGAATCGGCGCTACCGAATCCGCAAACACGAGCAACTACACCGAGAACGTCACTGGTTTCCTCCCGTCTCCTGCGGGCCGATTCAACTCGCATCTTTTCGCCGAACGCGGCGGTTGCCTAAACAACTGCGAAGGCTAGTCGCCCACGCAATCAGCTTTCTGCAGTGAGTAGCAATCAGCATGATTCGGTCCGTCAATCGGCTCCAAAACGTGTGTCAACGTTTTTGTACCGTACGGGCTCGGGCAGAAGCCAAAGTACTTGTCCGGTACCACATCATGTGGCTACTTGAGGCTCATCGAAGGGTGATGTCGACACGTCAATCGAGTCCAAATCGTGTGCCAACGTTCTTGCACCTGACCATTCGCTCACGCCAACCAATTGTTTACCTTCTTTGAAACTGGAACCAAGCATCCGAAGAAATCGACGTAGTACTGGGAGTATCCATAGCCAATGCGGGCATTCGATATGAAGGAAGTGTCTACGCAAATAAATCCCGGCGATATGTACCTCGATTTCACGACTACCGACCAACCATCACTCGCCAGTCGCTTCTTACCCAAAGAATCCGCAATAGTACGATCGACTCGATCGAGATCAGCGATCGTCGACACATGCATTCCAGCCACCAGCGCGACAAGCATCGTAATGATCAGGAGCCAGCGAATGCTGAATCGATATTTAGGGCGACGCACCGTTGTTTACCCGCAAGCCTTTGTACGGAGTGTTGTAAAGTACACTCCGAAGACAATCGAGTGAAGAAGGTCAGCGCCCGCACGGTAACGCTTTGGTTGAGCAGATCACGTATTCACCGGATCGCATCAGACTGGCTGGTGCCCCGGTAACATGCGGCGATGCCCGGAGCGTGAGCATGTCTCGATCATGTTAACCACGCCGATTGTTAACCAGAGACTCCGAGAGTCTGGCAAGAACTCAGCCCCGGTGTGGCCCACCGCTGGTGAGATCGCCCCACGCTCGTCACAGGTGAGAGCTTCGCGGAACTTGGCCGCTAGCAGAAAACACCGCGAAACAGGGCCCAGAAACGACGACACCCACGGATCTGGAAGAGATTCGCGGGTGTTGACCGTTGTGGATTTAGCTGGGCTCTGGACCGAGCAAGCTCCCTGTGCAGGACTCGAATGTGTTTTCGCGTCAGTGACTGGGTGTTGAGTTCAGATTGAATTGGTGTTGTAAGTGTTCAGCCTCAATGGCTTGCTTGATCCGCATGTTGCCAATGGTGTGTAACTACATTGCCTTCGCGTTGCCAACGATGTCACTGATTCGTCACTGATTTTTCGAGCACCTGCCCGACAGGAATACATCCTGTCGCAAACAAATGAGTTCGTCGGTCGAAACTAGGTGAAGGCCAGAACGAGCACGTCATCGCTCTGACGCCGCATTGGCAGGAACAGCGTCGCCGATCAGAACCGATGAAAGTCAGCATTGACAAATCTAATTCAGATCTGAGCATGCCTTCAGCATAATCTTGGTCGGTACACTGGTCCCAGATTGGACTGCTCGAAATACAGGACGACTCTCAGTGTAGGCCTTGTCTTTGCGCAATCCAAAAAGTCCGACTGTGGTATCTAGGCATAATTCAGACACACCGGCATTTTGATCAAATCCGTTTACGATTACTCGACCAGTAGATGACTCCAAAACCAATGCGTGTCGTCTACCTCCAGTGGAGGTTTTCACTAGTTTTCCCCATACATCCCATGACCGGGACGGGCCGTCTTCTGAATCGATTTCGGGGTCTTCAATCCATGGCTTCTTTGACAAATATTTCGGACATACATGACGTGCAGAACATAATCTACAGGATGGACACATACTCGCGATTTCAGAAGCTTGCTTTGGTTCGGTTGGCCATCTGCTCTTTTGCTCAATCAACTCGCGTTCTAGCTTTCGGAGCCGAGCTGTTGAGGTGTCAACCTCGTACTTTCCATCAGCTGCAATTATCCGTGCAACATGCGGTCTGTCTGGGTGCTGCCGAACGCTTACCAACGTATAGATCGCCACTTGTCGCTCCCACTTTTCAAGCTTTTCTTCGTTTCGATTCACGCATCCGGTTTTGTAGTCGTCAACTCGAATAACCCCATCAAGTTCAAGCCGCAAATCAAACTTTCCTCGAATTCCTAGTTCACGGTCGCAGACCCAGCCCTCCGTTGACGAACTGGAGACATACTGATCAGACCTTGATTTCCTGGATGGGGAAACGCTCTTTTCGCTTGCTTCAGTTTTGTATTGCCTAGGCATTGACTCAAGAGCTCTCTTTAATGTCCTTTGGCATGATTGCCATGCATTTCCCAACTTTTGCGCATCGATCCTGTGCGTTGCGAAGCAATCTAAAAGAGAGGACTGCAACGCTTCGTTCGATTCAAGCAATTCGATACGCCGAGCAGGCGACGATGCTAGCTGCTCAATGAGCGAATGCACTGCGATACCAGCCGCAGTGACAATGGACGTTGGCCAGGCTTCAGTTACGGAACGTGGAGCATGGATTGCCAAGAGACAAGGAACACCGGCACTAGCGACCGTCACTGATATCGATTTGATAGGTTCGACCACAGAAAGCGTTGGAGGCCATTGCTCGATCATAGGTCGTCCATTTCCTGCAAAATCCACTCGCGCACACGATTCGGCCGCCTTGAAATATTGAAGTAGTCAACTTCGAACAACTGTGCATCAGCAATATGCTCACGCAATTCGGATTGTGCCCGGCCAACGACGGACTGTGGTGTGGCGATAGGATTCCAAAGAGGGTGAACAAGAAGCAACCACGGACCTTCTGCACCACCTTTGCCTCTCAAGCGAAATGCAACTGCGCAACCGTTGGCGAGGGGAATTACATTTGAGTTCGAGTCGCCGATGGACCTTGAAGCTGTTTCTGCGATATCTTGGCACCGTGAGTTCCAGTCCTCAGACCAGAATCCCCATGCCCGGCCATTTGCACCCAAGGACGATGCATCTCCTCGGTGATTTCCAAACAAGAGCGTTAACCAGTCCATTCCAAGACGCCAATCCATCACGGCATGCCAGGGTTGATTCCCAAATCTCATTAAGCATCGATAGCAGGCCTTGCCGCAATCTCGCATGTGTTGCCCTCGCAAATCTTGCCCAATTGGGTCGTTTGGATCATGAAGCAGGCTGTTCATTGATGCGGTAAGCAACGAATTCGTGTTTGGCTCCAGAGCTCGTTCTAGGTAGCCCGCGCCATTCGCGGCTCTTTCCGCGATCCGAATAACAGGAACTCGAGTGTCATCAACTATCTGAAGAAACGGTTCGATGACACTCAACTCGTCAGGGTCAATGTCCATTTCGTACGCAATACGATTCGCAAGTAAGAATGCCCCTGAAATTGCTGCCGCGCGTACGCCTGCCCATCTCGCAACTCCCCAAAGTGGCGCTCCTGATGACTGAACGGGCATCAGGTCAATCTTCAGCTCCGGCTCAACATTTGCCGGAGCAAGAGCAAGTGAACGAGTAAATTTTTCGGCAATTAGCCAGGGATTCATGCGTGTATCGTTTAGATTATCCCTCTGGGAGTTCAGTTCATTTCCTACATCTACGAGTTGATTGGAAAGGGTCACATTGCCATCAGTGTAAACAGTGGTTTCCGCGCCCCTTAAACTAAATCCGTCGGCGTTATTTCCCTTGTTCAATGAAAATGTTCGTGTAGATGCCAACGAATACATGGACAGTGAGTTTGGAAGGGGTTCAATCTCATCGCTTGTGGCTACTGCGTTTGAGATCCGCGGAGATCTTGTGGGCGACTCAATTTGCGTGTCTGGGTGAACAGCGCTAAAACTCGTGCGAAAACCAAAGGGGGTGACGGCCTCTCGAACCATTTCGACGGGGGCGAACTCGCTACACCCAGCGCCCTGAATCTCTTGTTCCCCAAGGCTATCGGCCGTCAGGCGACTCCAAGCACCACAAGAATTGCAATGGTACAGAAATATCGGCGAGCTGACGGGTTCTTCATCAATCTGACAACGAAAGCTACCGCTTGCAGGATCGTAGTACTTGTCCGTTAGATTTGATGTGAATCCGACGCATTGCCACTGCCACTTATCCCTTACCAAAACGTTACCGGGTTCGAACTCAAAAATCGCGAGATCGAGGTCTCTGTCCATCGTATCCCAACGTCCCAACAAATTGTCCCATCGGGTGTACAGCTCTCGTGTTCGAGTAGGCATTCCGAACATTGGCAACACTCCATTCTCTGCCAAGGACTCGGCAAGTCCGTCGCAGCGAGTGAGCTCCAACGATTCTCCAATCGACTGAATGATCGACTCAGCAGAGACGAGATCTCGCAGATTATCCCCAACGTCTGCGTACCGGCTGTCTTCAGACAACGCACCTACGAGCTTGTTGAAATCCTCTATTCCAACGCGAGATTCCAACTCATCTCGCAGCCGGCCTTCCCATACGTCGGATTGACCATTCCAGCTTGTCGTTGAGACGAACTCACCATGGAAATCCGGACGCAATACAAAATCGCCTTCCCAACCTTCCTGTGTACCCCTGTGAGCATCTCTCATACGCGCGAAAGCGCCCACCAACCAGAGCTTTCGTAGCATGCGGGCTGGAATTTCTGCTTGCGAACTGGTGAGGAATGGAGGTGGTGGATCATCGCCGGTGATCGCATCCGGGTGCCTGAAGTAATGAAGGTCGTGGCTGCGAGAACGGCACACTGTCAGTGCGAATGCAAATCCTTGTCCTCGCCGGCCCGCACGCCCCACTCTTTGCTGATAGTTAAATCTTTGGGGCGACATATTGCCTTCCAGCACAGCGCGAAGATCCCCAATATCAATTCCAACTTCCATAGTTGTCGTAACTGCGAGAAGGTCGATGCCACTCTTAAGCTCCGCTGCAATACCTGAGGGAGGAGTCGGTTCCTGCTGGCCAACATACACGCCAAGAAACCTTCTTTGCCGATCAGCTGGATCGGCTGTTTGGCCAGTCAATTCCGCGGTAGCGAGCCGAAATGGAGTCTCCAGGCGGAATACCTTGCGTGCAAGGAAGTTCTCTTGCCTAAGTTGAGCAACAAAGCCGTCTTCATTGATCTCACCGCCGCATCTCGTGCAGCAACCTATGCCTGTGTGTAAATGAACCCGACCACAATTCACACATCTCCAATACGGCTCTGATTCGTCTGCGATCCGTATTCTAATCCTGTTTTGAAAAATTTTGCCTCCGGGCAGACCCAGTCGAGATAGCTCTTGCAATAGGTTCCAGAACCACTGTTTCCTACCTTCCTCATTAAGTGTTGGCCGAAGCTTTTCCAGCAGTCGACGGACCTTAGCTTGAGAACAGGCCGACTCCTGATCTGTCCAAGGATCGACGTCGTCTGTACTTCGATATTGATCCATGTCGACCCTGTAGAGGTCGGAAAGTATTCGCACTATCGCTGCAGACCGGTCTGATTGGTCTTGATCAACTGCAGCAAGACACGGATAGCCAATGCCAGCTTCCTCAAGCGAGAAATAGGTCTTTGAGAAGACAACGGAGTTAACTTGGCGGTGCAAGCCTTCAACCAGCTGTAAACGTGCGAGATCAATACGATCCTGGTGGTCAGCGAAATCAGCCCATTTCACTGTTGAGCCATCAAGGATAAGCAATTGGTCCCATGTGAACTTTCTTGCTCCCCTTGGTTCACCACGCACGAAAGGTAACTTCCGCGTACCTGCACCGTCCGTGGGGTGGACTCCAAGCCGTGCGAACTCCGACAACAATTCCTTTGGTTGCTCAGGAGCTGGAACGTTTTCTCGCATACCCCGAAATCGACTTGGGTTCTGAGTAGAATCCTCCAGTATTTGCGAGAGTGCTATCCCCGGTATTCGAGTGTCCTCAAGTTGTTGTTCAATTTGTGCGCGCCGATTAGTGAGTTCGACTCCTCGTTCGAAGTCATTATTCTGTCTTGCGTCCGACAGTCCATCAACGACTTCAGCAAGCTCCTCAGTCAATTCCTGACGGAGCTCAGTTTTTCTCTGTTCAGCCTCAACGATGCACCTCACAACCAATTCCCGGACGAGGTCCTGGTGGTGCCCGTCCTGGATGTCGAGGTCAGACCTAGCCGCATCCTGCCTACTATCCGCAAACGAGATGAGCTTGGTCCGTGGGCCATCACTCAGCCTCTGTGACGAGAACAACTCCGAAGCAAGAAGTTGAGTCGTTTTTGCAAAGCCTGGACGGAAATTACGTATAGGTGACTGGCGTAGCGTGCTATTTCTAAAACGCGGCGAATAGTCGGTTCCAAAAGCTGGGCACGTGTATGGCACGGAAGTCCCTGCATCTCCCGCATCTCGGTTTGTAGCATCCCGCTGAACCGTTCTTTCGTATAACCTGCCCAAATACTCGTCCGAACGAGGTTGAACTCGCCGCGGACCTTGGGAAGCTTCGCGAACAACGCCGGTCGCTGTGTCGAATAGACACGCTCGCCATCGACCCGCGTCTCTTTCACCAGCTACCGGACTATTACCGCTATTCCCTAGTTGTGGCCAAAAAAGCGCAAAATCCTCATAGGAAAGGTCTTCGAAACGCTGAGTTGAAGCGGTTTCCGGCACACCATCCAAATCTGGATCGACTGGGACCAGCTCTGTAGGTAATACTCCTCTGTTGCTTGGTGAAGCACCACGTTTGCCGCCAAAAAATAATTCACCACAACACTCACAGTAAAGAAGCTCAAATATTCGTCGCGTTTCTCCCGTTTGCGTATGAACATCCCAACCACGTTCTACATCCAAACTGCATGTGACCAAGCTATCGTCCACTACCTGAAACGCACCGAATAGCCCCTCCATGCTCCTCAAAAATGTGTGAACTCTAAACGCAGGGATTTGGTCCGCGCGGTGCCCCATTGCTTCTTTGATTTGAGGCAGGTCCCCTAGCCCGCGTAGTACAGTTAGTCCTCGCAGCGCATGCAGATTTTGAGTGTCTCCGAAGATTCGGTTGCTAATCGTCGACGTAGCCGTTGCGCGAAACCGCTCTTGGTCTCGACATTCTACCGCCAACCGATTTGCTGCGATCTCCACTAGGTCGCCAACCCAGTGATTCTCGTCGCGGCCTTCAGTTTCGACACCAGCTGTCGATGCGATTGACTGAAGAATACTGCGTTGGTCGTTCGACAGAGGAAGAAGGCACGTAGCCGGCCGATCTGGTGTCCGGCTGTCGATCGAGGTCGAAAACAGACTGCTCAGTTGACCTTCGTCGAATTCGCAACAGGGCGATTCGGGAGCTACCGGCTCGCCTGCTTCAACCGAAGGGCGCCAGATTGCGACGTTGTTGTCTGGCTCGTTCTCCCCGTCCCAGTGACCGTTACGGCCAAACAAGTCCCAAAGATACTCTTGGCTTCGTTCGCCGTTATCACCTTCTGTGGGGAGAGAGGCACTTGAACAAAGTATGCGTAGTTTGTGACGGTGCTCTGGTTCAAGTAGACCGAGTTTAAGCAGCAACGATCTGAGCAGTCCTGCCAGTTCGCTGCCAGCAGATCCACGATGCAAATGCAATTCGTCTAATACAAGGAAAAAATACGCATCGTCATTTTCAGTTATCCATTCCCGCGTCCGGTTGAGAATAGGAGCGTCGACCTCTCGCGTTAGAATGCCGTTTAGCATTGATACATTCGTGATCAGAATATCCGGGGGACTGGCCTGCATGTCCCAACGCGTTAATAGTTCTCCGCCGTCGACTGCGGGGAATTGAAAGGGGCTTCCACTGTGCTCGTTTTGTTGGCCATTGGATGGGAACGCTTCAGGAATCTCTCCAGTGGAATATCCAGCCAACTGCCGGACTTCGTGCTGTGTTTGGTAATAGCCGGTAAGCGACTCAAGGAGCGACTCGTACTTCCGTTGCCGACGACTGGTAATTCGTTCACGAGTTCTTCTGTCTTCGTCAGAATCGCCTAGCCGATCTAGAAGCCAGCGATCGCCAGGTTTCAGTGGAAAACTGGTTACGGGAGTTGCCGATGTATATCGACCAAAAAAGATCCGATTGCCGTTGAGTTGCTCATCCATCACTCCCCGTGCCTCGCGTGAATCAAGAGCCTTGCGTAGACGAACCAGTTGGTCTTCCACTAGAGCATTCATTGGATAGATGACCAGCGCCCTAACCGCCTGTACTCTGTCGGGGTGCTCACCTTCGCGATGAGGCTTCTGGGAGAATGGGTCACCAAATGGTCGTCTCGTTGCCGTGGGCCAGTCAGGTAAGTTTCCCTTGGATGAGACGGGTACGCCTCCGCTCATCCACCAAGGGTCAGTCAAGAACTGGGGACTGGGCCTCGGCCAGTTCTTACGCTGAGCTTCTGCTGCGATCGTCGCAATTATGGGAAGCAGAAAGCTCTCAGTTTTTCCAGATCCAGTTCCAGAGGTGACGATTCCAGGTGAACCGGCAGAAACACCACGCCGCATCATCCGGGCTTGGTGATCGTAGAGTGGGTATGCAGCCTTACGCCGGATCAATTCGCCACCTGGACTTGAGGCGATGAGCCCCGATAAGAGCAGATTGACGGCAGCGATTCTTTCCTCCCGTGTAAATCCCGGCAACCAAATACTTCCAAGTTCGTCTTGGGCGAGATCCTCAAGACGCCAAGGGCTTCGATCCTGATCTGAGTGACGACATGGCTGATAGCGCAAGATCGGCTCAAGCATTGGCTCAGCGCAAAGAACGCCAGCCTCGTGCAGGATTGAATTGCGGCGATCCGATATGTCTTCGTGTGCAGAATCGTCCCTGCGAATTCGGAAAGCAGTTTCCAAATAGCTTATGAAATAGTCTCTTATCCTTTCGAAGACGCCAATCGGATCTTGCATTGTCTCGCCTCTACTGCTTCTGAATGGATAACCGGTCCGCCAACAATGAGCCACTCATTTCACTAGGGGCGTAATAACAGTAGCTACCTCCTTCGGGGCCTGGTAAGCGAGTGCCGATAATCGTCAGCAGTCGCGCTGCCTCAAGTGGTAAATAGATACCTTCTGTAGAAATTTCCGTTCGCTCGCATTTACGCCAAAACTTTCCGTTTGCGTATTGAAATGGCAACGTGCCATTCTCTGCTAGATAGGCCAATCGCCAGCCCCAGTCCGCGGAAGTGCAAATCGCCCATCGATCCGCGACCGAACCTACTACCCATGCCGGTGGTAGGCCGCGTGAATTAAATTTGCTGATGGTTATGCTACTGAATGCCTTCGTCCATAGTGGTTGCGAAACCGGAAGCATGTGTCTTGGCTGTGTAAAAAAGCGAGCTGTCGATCCAAGTGGGAGGATACACTTAGGCAACTCACTTAGATCGGCCCAAGCAAGATTTTGAGATGGCGACAATCCAAAGCGAGAAGACAGTGCAGCAATTTCTTGGGATCCTGTGGCAAGCGATTTCCGAATTTCAAGAACTGGCGGGACTGATCCACTAGAGCTGTACTTGTAGTCGCACTGCCAACCATCGTCTTCTGCTGCCGAACAGAGCGATTTTCGGAGTCTTTCGCTCGTGAGGCCTACAAGTGTCCCAACAATACAGTCTTCGACTTTGCGTGTGACGAAATGGGGACGGCGGATCGCGCAGGATAACCCACCCCATGCGGTAGTTGCTGTGTCAAACACTCCAATCTCTTGCCATGCACGTAGTACGCTCAGCAGCGCACTTCTGTCGTCGAGTGATTCTTCATCGAATCCAAACGCCGCAAGGGAGTCACTCCAAAGACGTGGCCAAGTAAGCGGTGAGCGTTTGCCGCTTGTTCGTGCCCGAAGGACCGTCTCAAGAACATTCACACCCTTGTTGACCGAAACCTTGCCAAAATCGAGTTCGATGGGTTTACGAACTGGTGGTGAATCACCATGAAACTGACCAATCTCTTTGCCGTATATCTGTTTATGACGCTGTGGATTACGTAGCACGCCGAATGAGGAGAATGCATCTTCCCATTCTGGATTTTGGCAACGTGTTCTCCGGGGATCAAACGCTCTTCGCCAAAGCCTACAAGCTCTCTTATTTGTGCTTACGGCGGAAAGGTCTGGTTGTGATCCTGATGCCTCAGCACCCTCAAAACTCAATAGGCGTTCTTTCTGGTCGCTTGACTCCACCAATCGCCAATCAAATCCCGGCTGTCGCCGACTCGATACGTCCCCGACTCGTGGGCCAAGCCAAATCTCATCGCACTGCCAAAGCGTTGTGTCCTTTGGGTCTACAGCCTGCTCTCCATCACTGTCAAGAAATTGCGGGACTGGGGAATCTTTCGACCTTGCTCCAAGCTCGGTGGTTGGTGCTGGGAGCCAGTAGGGGGCCGAAAACTGACACCAGCTTGAGGTGTGGACTACTGGGAGTTGGCGGACCAATCGAACCTTCGTTTCACATATCACGTCACCGTTGTCAGAAAGCGCACGAATCGTAGTTTCGCCAAGAGCTTCAGGTACTTTGGCTGATTGCCGTGGAGTCATGTCGCTTGAGTCGCTTTTAAACCACTCAATTCGGTCAGATACGTCGCAATGAAATTCAGGGTGAAAGCCCGGCAGGTTGAGATACTCATTACGGCGAATTTTAACACCTCTCACCCTCAGTTTCGGCGTTCTCTTTCTAAGCCTTTGAGAGTACTGGCCACCAAGCCCTTCGACTTCGCCCATATACGATAGCCAGTCCGAACCACGGACTTCCTGGCAACGGGAGACACCAGATTCAAGGTGCTTCGCAAGATCGCTTCTCTTGTGAAAGAGATAGCCTACGATCTCATCGCCGGAATTGACTGCAGGTATCAGCCAATCAACATCAGTTTCACCACCTGCACGCATCAGTGGCAATACGCCATCTTGGAGCAAAGAGACGACCTGATCACCAAGCATTGCGCGTACATCGTCGTCTTCATCAGAAAAGACTGACATGCCAGAGCAATGTTCGTTGCCTGAACTCGAAAGAACGCGGCTCCAATGGTCTAGCCCGATGGCGTCATTCAATATGTCGAATCCTCCGGGAACATTTGCGTCATCCCTGAGCAACAACCATGGTTCGATTATTCCATCTTCGTCATTCCACGACGCCAATGTCACCACGGGTTCAAAAGCATCCGCTTTCTCGTATAGACTGGAACTCTCAAGCGTTTGTCTGAGAATCTGCCAAAAGCGAACAACACGGGTGTCCGCCTGCAGTGAACACACTCTGTCTCGGAACCAGTCCGCTTCTTCCCGACACTCTGCGGTCAAGGAGTTTCGAACACCTTCTAGCCCCTTGCAGACTTCTGAAATCCTTGGTTCTCGTTCGCCCAAATTTGCAAACATTTCAGCGAGACGATTGCGGTCGGTACGACGCGGGAAAACGAGCCCAACGCTATGGCCAATCCGATTGAAATTCGCGTAGTGGCTGGGCAGTAGTAGCCGTCGAAATTGGTCTTCATTGCCCTTAAGAAACTTCTCCAGTCCTCGCCATAGGTCCGGTAGCATCTCGATCCAGGGATTAGGATTGACATTGAGCTTGCTGCGGAATTCCGAGGCGAACTGCCCACTTTCACGCTCCCACTCGATTCGACACGTAGCCAGCAGATAAGCAAAATAGCCTGGAGTAGAACCAATTTGTGATTGGAACCGCCATTTTCGTTCGAGCGCCTTTAAGTCCGCTTCGCTGAACATCTGCCGAACAGCATACACCAGTGACTCTGCGGCAACGCTAGCTAGTGACTTATCCGAAACATCAAGCTCATAGACAGACTCGCTCTCAGTGGATGAGAAAAAATAGTTGAGTGCTTTAGCATTCCATCTGTCATACGATTCCATAATCTGCGTTGTAAGCATTTCCTGCTCTGCCCGTCTCCCAGTGAAATGTAAAACTCGCTTAGAGGTGCTTGTCCGTGACTAGCGTTTGAACGAGCATTGCCATGAATTGCGGCGGCACGGCGTTCGCAATCATCTCCCGAAGTGCTGATATTGTGGACACAGAGCTGAAGTCAAAGAAATCAGGAATCCCTTGGATTCTGGCAGCCTCATGAGGGGTAATCAAACGCCGCTTTGTCGGATGAACATATCGACCTTGGCCCATAGACCCAAAACCACTCGTCAATGTTTGAGCTGGCTTGTCCCAAAACATCCTGCCATACATTGAGACATAAGCGTGTTTCTTATCACGATGACAAGGGGGACGCTGCGAGTTGGGCAAGTCGTGCAGGTTGTTTTCGAATAAGTACTCGACGCGATCAACATTTCGTTGCGTCATACGAGCCGGCGTCGACATGAGCCCGTTGGCGTTAGCAGACTCTTCAAGCCCGGCGAGAAACATGCCCAGCGTGCTTGCAGAATCGGAAACCTGGCAAAGCTTTGCTAAGTCAAATTTCTTGCCGCGTACGGCGACCATGAAATGGCGCTTTCGATTTTGGGGAACTCCAAATCGAGACAACTCAACCACTCCGGTTGAAACTCCATATCCTTCATCAGACAGCCACTCATCGGCTAATCGAACAGCTTCGCCTTCGTCGTGCTGGACTGCTGGCACGTTCTCAATTACGACTACCTTGGGGCGTAAGACCTCAGCAGCTCGCGGCACACGCAAATATAGCGCGTTTCGAGGGTCTCTCCGACGAGTTGAGTTATTCAGGTCTGAGTGCCCCTGGCACGGCGGACCTGCTATCAGTAAATCAAGTGTGCCGACTTGATTTTTCCAATAAATCTCTTTGCCAGTCTTCTTCTCTCCTCGATCACCGTCAAAGATTTCGGTGACGTCCACTGCTTTGATCTTTTGTGCTACGTCAGCGAAGTTGTCTCGATAGACCTTGATTGGCTCGGGCATCAAATCGACAGCCAACCGAACATCTAAGCGTCGACCTGACTGCCTAGCGCCTTCCCATGCGCCCAAGGTCATGCCGCCACACGAGCAAAACAAATCGACGACCGAAAGCGGGCGCCGTCTACCGTCTGGAGGCGATGGCCAGTTCGGCATTAGAACCCAGTCGAGTCCACCGATTGGTTGTGTTTGACTGTTTGTCTTTCTTGACTTAGCCGACATACAACTTTTTATCCGTATACTTTTTAACGTTGCGGAGTATCCCCCTTACGAAGACAACTGCCTGATTGTTGATTCGCTTCAAATCGGCAACCGTGTATTGTTTGCCGCATTCTGAAAATGACGAATTGCCATGGGCGAGTGAGTTTCGCTGATCCTTGACCGTCTTCATCTCAACGCCGCCCGAGGCGTTCCTATGGACTGCGACTACGACGCCGTGTTTCTTACAGACTCGACGAATTGAATCAGCATCTAGGTTTCCAGATACAGGAAGCAGTCGCCCTTCCAAGTTGACCGTCTTCCCATTCGCAATTTCTTCAACTAGTCGCTCGGTAAGATCGCGAAAAGTGCGAACAGATGCACTGTCGTCGTCGAGACCTTGAAATTGCTGGCTGATCCAGATTTTACGCAACTCAGCTCGCAGATCGGTTCCCGTTATACTTGCTACCGCGATTTGATCGTATAGGTACGCAAACGCCGATCGAATGGACGACTCAACTACGTTGTATATCAGAAGAAAGACGGTGGCCTTCATCACCTTCAAGCTTCCCTCTTGGAATACTCGTTTCTCCCGACGGGTCGACTTGTCGAACAAAACGACTTCCGGTTTCTCTAGACGCTCAAGGACTTTGAGGAACTGCTCAACCTCGCTCACACGTTCGTTGAAATCATCGATCACGTCTTGCATGTCACCCCTCCAACCCAAGAAGGTGATCTCGAACAAACTCAATCCGACTCTTAAGCCTTTGGAGTGAATTACTTGCGTGAGTTGTCGTCTCCTTTTCGAATTCCTCAGATTCGAGCCACGACCGGGGGTTATCCGGGACCAGATCTGGCTCCTCCCGAAGGGCGAGAATCACACCAACACTGATCGCTTCGAATCTGACCCTAGGTGTCGTTTTGGCTCTCTCATTTTTTGTGAAACCGTAGGGAAAATGCTTCTGTACAAACTCGAGCATTTCAGAAAACTCTTTCTTCATCCGCGCCTCGTCAAACTTGCGGGTTTGCAACTTAACGTACGCGGTTAGGAAGTTGTCGACATCGTGACGGAATTGCTTGTAGCTGTCTGAATACGCGAAGAAACGAAGCACCAGTTCTTCGTTCTCGTAGCGTTTCCGAGAAGCATCGCTCATCGGGCAGAGCTTCTCGAAGAGTGCATCTTTAGCGCACCTCGTGATGAACTTCATGAACTTTCCTTGGTTCGCGCCTCGACGAATTTCGCTCGGCCGAGCCTTCACACCACTAGTGTTCACGCGATCAAAAATCTCTTGCCGAGTTTCTGGCGTTGTCGTGTCCTCAAGTACCACAATGCGTAGAGCTTTATTGTCAAACTTCCGTTGCTGAGAGACTGGTAGATCTTCATAGTGGAAGTCGTTAAGCAACGGCAGTCGGCTGAGACCAGAGAGTCTGAGGTCATTGCTCTTGAAGCACTCAAGGGTTTGAATCCTCTGGGCCCCATCAACGATCTCAAGCCGACCATCCGCCATATCTGCGACAAACATCATTGGGATCGGAAGTCCCAGCATTACGGACTCGATGAACCTACACCGATGCTTGTTCGGCCAGATGAATTGCCGCTGGTAGGGTGGAACGTAGAACCTGTCGTCATTGAATTGCTGAACGAGATAGTCGACCGTGAAATCGCGAAGGTCATACTTCACCTCTGACTGCTTGGCCTTGATTTCCTTTTCGACGGCTCTCTTCTGGCTCTCATCGATTCGGGTTGCAGTTCGTTTCTTCGCCATGAGAACCCCGTTCTGCACGATCGGTGCAAGCCAAGTTGACTAAAAAGTGCCACTAGCATACGATCAGTTGTCGCTCATATCAATCAGTTGAGAACGCGGTATGCAATTCGGCCAGAGAATTCGGCAACTCCGTGATGCACTGGACATCACGCAAAAAGAGCTTGCGCGCCGTCTGGGCGTTAGCCAAAGCTACGTCAACAAGGTCGAGAACTCAAAACTTGCATTCGGAGACTTTCCAAGTGAAAAATTCATCCACAAGTTGGCTGACGAATTGGACGCAGATGAAGATGAACTGTTGATTCTCGCAGACAAGATTCCATCTTCGATGCGCCAGAGAATTCGCCAAGATCCAGAAGCTTTTCGTCGATTGGCGGCCTTGGATCGCGAGTCATTGCAGGCTCTTGTGGAAAGAATCGACGATGAAAACGAGTGAACGCAGCATCGCGATCGACGTGTGAACAAGGCGGACTCTTTGTGGCCTGTCGCAGTAGGCACGGCAGCTTGTTCGACAGTAATGGAGGCAGTTCAAGCGAAGGTCGGGACGCGTTTGACATATCCGAGCTGGCATGGTTTGTGGCCAAGCGATTGTAAACCGAGACCTCAACGTCAAACAGAGACAAAGAGACTTCTCGAGGTTGTCTCTGGGGTGTGGGGCGAACCAGGGCGGTTGGACTCAGCAGTCCGGACTCTCTCGGCGAAAGTTGGAACCTCGGGATTTGGACGCCGCGGTGGCAAAAGACCGCGAAAAAGGGAACGGAAACGAGAAACGCCCGCGGGTCATGCTGGACCGCCGGGCGTTAACTGGTTCGCGAGAGATTCGTTTCGCCAGCGCGCTCCGGTGGCCGACGCGAATGGCACGTAGTTATTTCGTAAGTCCTTCCAGGATTTGACGTTTCGCCTCATGTCGATGGACGTGAAGAAAGTCGTGGTGCTTTCGAGAGGGCTGCTTGATCTTCCTTGGTTCAAAGCGGTCTGGTCTATCTCCGACTCGGTGCGTTGCGACCACTTGAATCATCTGGTCATACAACTGCTTCCTCAAGTCGGAGGAACAACGGTCCAAGTGTGCTATGACGGGTTGAAATGCCTTGAGTGTTTGAAGGGTCATCTTGAAGCTAATCGTTCGCGGTTCAACGTCGACTTCATCAGCGGCATTTGCCATGATCGTGCGAATTAGGTTGTAAGCCAAAACATGAGTCCAGATTTCTTTGCGTACAAGATCGGGAGTCTTGCATCGCAGCATGTCCATCTGCAAAGTCTGTTTCAACGAGCGGATATCTAACTCAACATTCCATCGTTTGCGGTACAACAAAGCGAGTTCTTCTTTCGGATACTTGATCGGATCAAGAAGTGTTGTTGCGATGACGAGCACTTTGCTACGGAAACCTGGGCGAGCGATTCGGATACGACATACACGAACCCGTAAGTTGTCCGGCAAGTTTTCCCGATAGGCGTTGGCTTCCTTTGTGCGTGCTCGTCGCTTTGGCCAGTTGACGATTTGATCGTCTTTGCCAAGGCGTTGTCCACGATGGAAATCAAGCTTACGAGTGGCAGCGTGTCTGACAATGAAATCAACGCCTCGGGTTTGAAGTGCAGTCAGTTCTGCCCAGGAACACATAAGTCGATCGGCTACTAAGATGTCGCCCAGACGAAAGGCATCCATCAATCGACGAAGCAATCCGAGTTCGCTTTGTCCTTTACCCGAATACGCGCCGATCGCCATTTCGACGACCACTCCGCACGATAGTGAGAAGACGGCGCACACTCTCGCCATTGGGCGGCCCAGGCCAGGCCGTTGATACGACGGCTGAGGGTACTCTGATTGATTACATGGAGTATCCGGCATCGTCACTGTTGAGCCATCGTATAGATAGACTCGACGACCGTTCCACAACCACTTTGCTTTGGCACTGTCATCCAGAGCACGCCCGGCTCGGCGAGCGACATCCGAAAAAAACGTCTCAGGGAGGCGTTTTCGTGCCTGACAATAAGCTGAAGTTTCTGAAGAACATGGGTTCTGGTTCCGTGAAACCCGATGGGCGATCAGCCTTGCAACGGCCGAAGCACACGACTGATCGGCGCTCAGAATCTGCCCAAGAAACTCCCACAGTGTTACGAGCGGCGAGTAGACCCTGTCTTTCCAACGAACGTCATTGTGCGACAGTGCATCGGAAATCGACTGTTCCGAAAGAACGTTGGTGAATGGTAGACCGCCGTCCTGCAAAAACTGACGACGCAAAAATCTGATCTGTTCGCGGAACCGACCATGGTTCAAACTGCTCATCACAGAGGCCTCCTTGCCGAAGATGAAGTTGTGGTAAACCCATCTACGCAAGCGAGGCCTTTCCTGTATATGTCGTTTCAACAAAACGAGTTAGAGATAACTACGTGCGATTCGTGGCCGACGCGTGGCCGAAGCCGGGGTTCGCTTACTGTTTCGTCGTTTTCTAGATTCACTGTTTCTTGAAAATGAATGATTCAGCGTCAACGCTTTGGACTCGATGTCGGCCTGAAGACCGGCTCGCTCAACAAATGGCTCGATCATGCAATTGACATCGATTCCCAATGAAACTCCCTGAGTCATTGCAATCGAACTGACAGGTGTGTTGTTATTGGCCAAGACCAACACTTGTTTGATCTCGAATTCGGCACGTGCTTCCGTCGAGATAGTGCTCACACCGAATGCACTACAGCATTTCTTGTCTTGAATCAAACCGCAGACAGCGACGTTCTGGCACGAGATGTTCGAAAACTTGCCAGCCAGTTTTCAATCCCTATGGCAAAGACCAGCGTGAAGCGACTTAGGGCGTACCGAGACGCACCCGGGCTTCGTCAGTTTGCGACGCGACTGAAAGATGCGAGGGGATCAAAGGCTGCAAATCGACTTGGGGAGCTATTTGAAGAAGTGCTGGACGGACTTCTAACATCGACGAGGGAGGTTGCAAATGGCTAAGAAGATGAACTCACTTGCCGGAGACTTCGAAGGGATCAGCAAAGCCGCCGACAGCAAAGTTCTCGCCTTGCTGACCGAGGATGGCCAACAAAAAGCAGAGGTGAAGAACCAGTCCGTCGAGAAGGGTACGTCGCTTGCTTCCAACGTGGATTCGCAGCCTCTAGCTCACAAACCCAGACGTTCCGGTCCCACGAAATCGAAACCACCAAAACTCCAGAAGCTCGAAGACTGGGGGAAGCCTGTCGCTCATTTCAATACACGCATTCCGGAGCAAATGTCGGAATCCCTCAATGATCTCATCTACAAGCTTAGAAAACGCGGCATCCATGGAACCAAGCAGGAACTTGCACGTGAAGCCCTGCACGACTTGCTTCGAAAGCACTCCATCTGTTGAAGCGAACACGTCAATGGCACGATTGGGTAGGGTGGACAGCACGAAGCCTAGACGAGTCGTCAACCTGAAAGTATGCGCACGGTCCTGGCGAGTATTTCTTCTATGCGACGTTGATCGACGGCCCATCGGTGAGCGGGATTGGTGGCCAGCCAGCAGTCCGGCAGCAAGTCCTCAAGGTTGGATCCGCGTGGCAGCTCAGTGAGAACTGGACGTACGCAATCTGTAGTAGCGACATTCGCGAATGCCCATGCGTAGCATTTTTTACACGCTCTTCAGTCTTCAGTGTCAACGTGTTTCACATTGGCAATCCTTTGCAAGAACCCAGCGAATTTGCGCAGCGTATCAATTTCGTCGCCTGCAATTCCATCAGGATCGAAATGCATCACGCTGTTCCTAATAACTCGTACCTCATCGAGCTTGTTGACGAATTCCGGCCGATCCAACGGTATTGAAAGCTTAACCCAGTTCTCCTTGTTTTCGATGAGTCGTAGATACTCCCCAAATGTAAGATCGCTCAGGCCGTTGACCTCTCGATCCGAGTCGGCTTCATCTCGAATCCCCTGCAATTCGGCCAACGAAAAACATCCATCAAGCAATCTGCGTATTTGGTTCTCGATTTCACTAAGTAGCAAGAAGGGCTCTCCAAGTTGGCGGAACTGATGGCTAAGGTCGAATGTTGTTATGATTCCCGTGATTAGCTTGTTCTTGGCGCGGACCAAAGCAACGTCGTGACGTGCGATCTCTACGACTGCATCAAAAATTGAAAGTTCTGAACTGATGACATGGGCTCTTGCTAGACAGTCGCCAACTTCTTGTGGCGAGTGGCCGAAATGCCGTTTGGTTGCGAGTGACTCCCAAGTGAACAGGCCTTCAACGGTGCTTGGATTCGTAACAACTGGAAGCTGTGAATAGTCATACTCCATCATCAACGTGACGGCTTTTTCGATGGAATCACTCGGTTTGACTGTTAGGGGCTTGTTGTTCGCAGCTGGCAGCTTCCCAATTCGGTATGTGGGGTCGGTCGTAATCAATCCCTCGTTCAGCGGCGAAGCGACAGTGTCAATATGATCATCTGTTGCATTCAATTCAGACCCAGACTCCTGGGGAGTTTCCTCCGTCCCTGATGCGGACGTCGTGGCATCGGTCGACTTGAAGCTTACGACTCCGTCGATGTACTCGTACTCGAAATCCGGCGACGTAGTGAGACTGTGCTTTGTGAGGCAATGCTTGATCCACGAGACCACGTTGACTCCCCTCCGCTGCGCACCAAACCAAGCGAGTATGTCACGAGGGGACGCAAACACCGCCTTGCCATTCTGGATGTCGGCCTCAATCTCCGAAAGTTTTGTCTCGTAGTTTGGCAGCATTGAATCCTCGAAAGCTTCATCATCTTCAGTTACATCGCTGCCGCTAACCGGGGCATCGACATCGTCGTCAGTAGTTGGCGTTTCATTCATTGGTGCTATGCCCCTTTTCTTAGCTCATGTGATTCGGCGTTGCCGTACGGTGCAGAAGCGACTCGCGCTTTGAGGAACAGATAGGCTGATACTTGAGTGCCAAAAACAGGGCCTCGTGAATCACCCAGCGGAAACTTGACAAACTTGCTTTTGCTTCTGGAGGAAATGTAACAAATGTGACAGGACTATCCTGCGACCGCCCGATTGCGAGTGACCAGGGATAGCTAAATCCCTGCTAGGCAGAAACGCAATGTACGGGTCAAAATTGCCGTAGTCGTGGGGCCCTATGAATTCGTCGCGAGATTCTATGCGTAAAGCAGCTAGGCGCAAGGTTGCTAGCTCCCTAACGCACTGGACGGTCGTATATGATTCGCTTCAGTTATTGATCTTAGCCAAAACAAATCATCCCGACATACCGCGAGCCAGCAATAGCAGTCTAGAGCATTTTTCACTTCAGCGTAGCGTATAGCCGCAGTGCCGAAAGTAGTTGGTGCATTCATCGCCCGAGAATCGGTCGATGATCTCGCTGATCGTGGCTTCTAACGCCGGGATAGTTCTTGCGGCAGCGGCTCGCAGCAAAGACTTGAGCTTTGCGAACGCGAGTTCGATCGGGTTGAAATCAGGACTATACGGAGGCAAGTACTCAAGCTCGGCACCTGCGGATGCACACCTCCGACTTTGTGTGCGGCGAGATTGTCCATGATCACAAGATCGCCCGACCGGAGCGCCGACGACAATTGCTGCTCGGCATATGCCCGAAACACATCGCCATTCATTGGACCATCAACGATCAGCGGGGCAATGAATCCGTCGAGCGTCAGGCCAGCAACGAACGTCGTCGTTTTCCAATGTCCATGAGGGACGCTGCTGACAAGTCTGTGGCCGCGAAATGCGCGTCCGTAGTGCCGCGCCATCTTGGTGTTGGCTGCCGTCTCATCGAGAAAGACACGTCTGCGTGGGTCGAGATGAGCTCGCCAAAAAATCCAGCACTGGCGACGCTCAGCTACATCTGGCCGATCCTGCTCCGACGCATGCATCACTTTTTTTGAGAGTCAGCCCAGCCTTAGCCAATGCCCGCCAGACGGTTGACTGACTGACCGATACAGGAAGCCTTTGTTGCAACTGCTGAAGCGTCGCATCTGGTTGTTCTTCCACCAATTCCATCAGGGCATCGTGTTGATCTGCGAGCTTTGACTTTGGGCCACCGGTATGGGCACGAGGTTCGATCTCTCCTGTTTCGCGTCGACGTTGCTTTAAACGGCGCACCCAAGACTCTGAAACGGAGTACTTTTGGGCAACTGCTTTGGTGCGCATCCCCGCATCGCTGTCCACGAGAATTCGCAAACGCAGGTCCATGGAATAAGGCTTCATGTCGGATCCTCCTTGATATCGGAAGATCTAACAAATCAACGGCCTCCAACGCTACACTGATCTGGGAAATGCTCTAGCACGGGCGACCACGTCGCACGTGGCCCATAGGGCGAGCAGCTGTGCTGTTTCAGGATCAGTGGTGATGTGACCACCAGTGTCCTGCAGGCTCTGCACAAAAGAAATCGCTAAGAAGGCTGGTGCCTATTTAAAGGTTGGGCCTTCGAGTTGCTGTTACTGGATCGTTTAAGGAAGCCAGTTTACTAACGCGGCGCGGTTTCTGTTGTGAGCGAAGAATATTGCATGGGCCAGTCCGCAAAAAGCTGGATACGCGGCGTCTGCTTTGTGAGCCGCTGTCTAAAGATAAGTCGCGTTGGTAAGCTCTCGAAGAACACTTCGCTCAACCCCAAGTAACTCTTCTTGTTTGACCGACTTCCAGTACGCTCCCGATGAGCACAAGGCTGGCGGGATGAAATCCCTGCGCTGTATCTCTTCAGCCTGAACGACATTCGCGTTCGATTCTCTTGCTCGTGATTCACCGAGGCGCCTCGTCCCTTGAGAATACGGAATCGATTGCGGCTTGCTGTTGGTCAGGGAATAGGTGTCGATAGCGGCGGCGTTGCTCTTCGGTTTGGTGTCCAACCCAAGCGTCAATAAAGCGTTGGTCGATTCCGCGGCTGGCACAGTTGGAAATGAAACTGTGACGCAGTGTGTGCCATCCGGGGATGCGTTTCCATTTACTTTGCGATAGCACTTGATCGAAGTGGTGACTCGCCTCGTCCGGTGTCACGCGACCTTCGGTTGATTGTTGATTTCGATTGCGGTCGACTCGGTGGTCTTCGGGAAATGCGAATGGGCTGCCGGGATTCGAAGCGAACCAGTCTTTCATGACCCTCGTGAGCTCAGGAGTCAGTGGAACAACTCTTGTAGTTCGCTTCTGCCGTGAGCGCTTTCGTTCTCGAATTACGACGGTGCGGTCTTCCAAATCGAAGTCGGTAACGCGTGTACGGCAAAGCTCGCTTCGACGTGCTCCCGTGTGAGCGGCTAGAAGGCACATTGGATGCAAGAACGGGTATGTCGAGGTTGTGCGAATGAACTCCAATAGCTCTTCGATTTGGAGACAATCGAGATACAGGCAGTGCCAGAGTTCTAGCGACTGCTTCTCGTCGAGTTGCTCAAGTGCAATCTGCCGTTCGATTTGCTTCCAGGTTTGGAATGGCGGTTTCTCGTTGAGCTTTGGGAACACCAATCCTCGCTTGGGGAAGGGGCCAGCGACATAGTCTTTCGTGACCGCCCAATTCCAAAGCGCGCCGAAAGTTGCAATCTCCTTTCGGATGGTACCGGCACTCACACAGCGTCCACCCTTCCCAGGTTCCTTCGAGCGGGCCGTCACGTATCGCTGTAGCTCACTGACCTTCAGCGAGTGAAACGGTCGCCTGGCTCCAAGTACGCGGGAAAGGTGTCGAGTATGGAGAGCGATGGTCTTTAGCGTGGTCGCCTCAAGTGCGTGATCGGGAATGGATTCGGCGTAGGTCGCGTAGAGACTGCCGAGGCGGAGAGTCGTGGTGACAGGCTTTCCGTCCAGTTTGCCATCGGAAAGTAGAAACGTCGGCAGGTCAACGCTCTTGGGTAGCTCCAAGCGTCCGGACTCAATGAGTTGGATGTTCTCCTCGAGTCGAACACAAGTAGACTGCGCGCGGCGTTTGTTCTTGGTCTTGAGGGATCGTTTGAACCGTGTGCCGCCGAAGCGAAAGGTGATGTGAAAATTGCCGCTGGGGTCTGTTTGCAGTGACGCCATTGCAGTGGTCTCCGGTACGTTTGAATTCACGATACAGGCGGACCTAGCGGCTGACTGCCGACGTCGTTCCAACGGTTTTCCAACGAGAAGACAACGGTCGCGACTTGGAGCCAACGCGGATGCTCCGCGAAAGCAACGCTGTCACTGATCTGTCACTGATTTGAAAAAGCACGAAAAAAGGACTTGGAGCGTGGTTGCTCTAAGTCCTGTTCGTTTTTGGAGTTAGTGACGAGCGAATTGTCGCTCACCAAGCTCCCCCGACAGGACTCGAACCTGTGACAAGGTGGTTAACAGCCACCTGCTCTACCAACTGAGCTACAGGGGAGGGTGCGGCGGATGCCGCTTGGATTTTTGAAAATCTAGTACACGTTTTCGCTTGTCGCAAGGGAGGTCGCCGTTTCGACCTCTTGGACCACTCTTTCGTCGCCTTGGTTCGCTCGCTCTTCCTGCTTCGGCAACTCCGACTCACCTAGTTGATCAGACTCATGTAGAAACTGAAGATTCGTCGATCGTCCGTGTCCGCCTCGGAAAGTGGGTAGGCAAAGTCGAATGCCAACGGTGCCGGTCCGAGCATCGGAATCGCCACTCGCAAACCAAGACCCGGTGCCACTCGGAAGTTGTCCGCGTCAATCTCGATGTCTTGCTCCACCGTACCAAAGTCGACGAACGCCACGCCTCGGAACGCGTCGTCAGCCGTGATCGGGAACATGTACTCGACCGAGTTGAGCCACTGGAACCGGCCACCGACTTCGACTCCGCTAACGACCGGTGAAGCTCCCCGGAAATCAAAACCTCGCAACGTCGCATAACCACCGGCAAAGAAGTTCTCGAAGATCGGTGTCTCTTCACCGCTGAAGCCAACCTGCGTTGAGTACGAAATCGTCTGGCGGCCCGTCCGGTCGGCTCGCTCCGCAACCAACCAGTACTTTCGATACTCGAGTTCAAACCTGGCGTAGTTAAAGTCTCCGAACGCCTCTTCAAACTTGAACTCAAAGAAGTGTCCACGTGAGGCTTGCAACGGTGTATCACGTGTGTCGTGATTCAATGTTACTTCACCCGTCCAGAGTTCGTTGTCGCCAATGACTTCGTCAAGTTCCGGCACACCCAAAACACGTGCGTTCGAAATGTTGACGTTCTGTCCGCTGACTCCAAACGCGACGGAAAGATCCGGTGTGACTCGATAACCAAATGCGACTCGACCGCCCAGTCGTTCTTCGTCCCAATCGTTGAAACGACGATCAAACAAGAAACCACTCACCGAAACACTCACCGGTTTGTAACCGAAGATATTCGGGTCGGCAAATTGCAAAGTGTATCGCTTGAAGTCAGTACCCGGAGCCGCTTCGAGACGGAAGGTTTGGCCGGCACCTCGAAAGGCTGTGCCGCCAAACAAATCTCGAAACGATCTCGGCCAACGTGTGATGTCAAAGTTGCGTTCGTCAACGGTCAGATTACCGGTTAGACCTGCGTCACTGTTGACCGCACCACCCAAGATGATTCGGCCCGTTCGCGCGGGGAATCCGTTCAGTTCCAAATCCGCTTCTCGGACACGAGGCATCGGCGGGATGACTGGAACCGGCGCATACGGATCGACCAAGCCAGTTCCGCCAAGCGAGTTGGCTTGCGGCTGGGTGTAGTCATTCGACTGTGGAAGTGGCGGACCGAAACCCTGCGGAACCTGTCGCACGGTGTATCGGGAGTCCGAAGCCTGACGAACTCCGTTCATCGGAATCTGTCCAGCCGGTTGATCACCGACCGCTTGTTGCACGGGACCGCTGTCACCAACGAAGCCACCTGCTTGGCTGATCGTATTCTCAGCCAACGCCGCGTAAGTCGGTCCACTCGCGGCGGCACTCTGGCTGCCCGGTGGCGTTAAGTTGATGTTGTTGGGCGAGCGATTGTTCGCAGTCGAATTGGCTGGAACACCGTTGGCGGAAACGCCGGTGGCCGTCGTGGTCGGCTGCGCACCGTTCGGTGGAAAACCGGGAAACGCCGGTGGCTTGCCCCTAGGCGTGATGCAACCGGAAGCGCTAAACAGCAGTCCGGCGATCACCAGCCAACCGATCGTTCGGTCGATTCCTGCGGGATGCAATTTCTTCATGCGCTCGTTGGTCTCGGGAGCCTGTAGGTAGTGAAACAGGGTGTTACGGCTAATCATCGCAAGCTTCCCTCAATCTCATTTCTGGGAATCACTCGGATATCGGGTGGATCAGCAATGGCAGGGTTTGTTTCCAAAAGCTGACTGCGTTCCAGACGCCGGCGATTGAGTTCCAAGACGCGACGATCGATAAAATCGCCCTCGCGTAAATCGATCAGGTTCAACATCGTCGTCTCACGCATCAAGTGCGGGTCCCCGTCGATGTTGACGCGGATCTCACCCACTTTCCATCGATCGCCTTCAACGATCTGATAAACGAGATCGACAACGTTGCCGTCATCACGCATCACTGTCTTCGGTTCGACTTCCGCGTAGATGTAACCGAGCTCTCCATAGCCGTACACCAACTCTCCGACATCGCGTCGCATCAGTGTGCCGTCGAACATGTCACCCGGCTTGAGCTTCAATCGATTGCGGAGTGATTCTTCTGTTACGAATTGATTGCCGATGATCTGAACGTCGTTGACCGTGAATCGAGGTCCTTCATCGATGACATAAGTCACGGTGACCCACTTACCGTCGTCGTCGTATTTCAACCGTCGACCGACCGTTGCCGTGAGGAAGCCAAGATTGTGATAGTAAGTCGCCAGCACATTGACGTCCTGATCGATCTTGGCCATGTCGGCTTCATTGCCAAAGTATCCATACACTCCAGCGAATCGCCCGCGACTCTGTATGACCTTTTTCAGTCTCGCTTCGCTAACGATCGTTGCTCCGATGATGTTGATATCCCAGATGCGTTCTTTGGGGCCTTCATTGATTCGAAGTACGACCGCGCCGGGGTCATCCGGCAAACCGACCGAACTGAGAATCGAGACTTGGTTGAACCCTTCTTCACGGTAGTAATCGATCAGACGCCGTCGCGCTGACTCGATCGCGAACTCGCTCAGCGGGTCACCTTTTTCCAATCCTGCTCGACCACTCAATTCTCGATTATTAATCGATCGATTGCTGTGGTAGACAACACGGGTGATGACAGGACGTTCATGCAGGATAAACGTCACAGCGACTCCGCCGGGTCGTTCATCGAGTTTGAACGTGACGTGATCAAACGATCCCATGTCATTCAAACGCCGGACGTCACCCAGGACGGTTTCGTAGTCGTAAAAACGGTCTTTGCGTGTTTGCAGTTGTTGCGCGATGCGATGCAGGCCAACTTTTTGGTTACCGACGATGCGGACATCCAAGACAATCGCGTCACCCTTTTCACGTCGTAGCGGAATGCCATCGGTGCTATGAATGTGCTCGCGAAATTTGGGTTTCACGTCGGCCGGTGGCGCGCCAGCACCACCTCCGCCCGGACCTCCCATTCCGCCGCCCATACCACCACCGCCAAACTGCGCTGATGCGGGCGATGCAAAACCAATGGCCAGCACGCCGAACGCCATGACGGAAACGCAGACACCACGCATCGAATCGATCCATGAGCGAAGTCGCGTCGGCGGGCAATCGTGAATAATACGCTGTTGCATACCGTTGTAACCAACCCTGCAAATACAAGTGGCAGCTGTCCCTTTGCCAAGCACTGGCAACGGGGGAGTGGTCGGTAACTACCAACGGAAAGCAAATCGCCACAAGCCGGATTCGGCTTTGAGAGAAGTGAGTGGCTCAGTTTTTTCGAAGTTGTCGTGAAACTGGGTGCGCGATGGGTTTCGCGCTAAGACGCTAAGAGTTGGATGAGGTTCGAGTTTAGCGTGGTTGAGGTGGGTTCGTTGGGTGAGTGAAAGCGATCGAAGGCGGCGGAAGACTGCGGTGCGTGAATGAGATACAAGACCGTGGTGAGAGACTTCCGTGATCGGCTCTGGTGACCAATAACCGCGTTGGCCTCATCCCTTACGTTTGAGTTTGCAGATCGATCGATTGCAGATCGACCGAGTGGACGGGCAACTCGAGCCAGTCGGTGATCAAGACTCGTTGCACGATCGGTTCTTCGAGGTGCTTGAGGACGATCATCATCAACTGTTCGCGAATCTGCACTTGTGCTGGATCGTCTAACCAGTTGAGATCCACGGTTCGCAGCAGCTGCTCGGCGTCTTCCAGAATCTCCATCCGCATCTGACTGATCAGTTGATCGCCACGATGCCGTTTGGAGGGATCGACGACCGCGTGCAATTCAAAGTGATAAACCTTGGACAGATTGTTGACCGGCTGGAACCGGAATCGACCGATTTCGACGGCCGTACTTTCGACGGTGGCGAGTCGGGCAACGCGACTGCGCACGTATCCAATCACCGCGGCGTGCACGGCGACCATCAGCAAGATCAGGCCTGCCCCCCAATATCGGCGAAGAAGCTTCACTGGTTTGGTCTCTGCTTAGATTGACGGAAAACGTGGCGGTTGTATCGAATATGACAATTCGCAGAATTGTGGCTGGACACGAACCGCTAAAACTTAGGTTACAAACCGTGCCCACGCCGCGAGTGTCGTGCGCGAGTTCGTGATCTGACCCTTCCCTTTCATTCAACTGTGCTTTGACCGATTTGCCCGCAGATATCGATCGATTCTCGATTCCAGAACGGTGTCGTGTCCTGGTGTTCACGAGTCCGAACGCGGGCAGTGGAAAAGGACGCGATCAGATTCCGCGGTTCGTCGAGTTGTTGCAGCAATCCGGCGTCGACGCTCGTGTGACCCACCAAGTCAATGAGCTGCAAGAGTTGTCTGCCGTTCCGCCAGATTCGCAGGTGATCATTGTTCCAGCCGGAGGAGATGGAACGTTATCGCTTGCATCGGCTGCTGTTTCAAAATCGATTGACTCGGATGGCAACCTACCACTGATTGCTCCCTTGCCACTGGGAACGGAGAATTTGCTGGCGCGACATTTTGGCCACACCTCGCGTGCCGAGGAGTTGATTCAAACGATTCGGTTCGGGTCGTGTTATCGACTCGATGCGGGAACGGCGAATGAATCCCCGTTCCTGATCATGGCGAGCTGTGGCTTCGACGCGGAAGTCGTTCGCGGCATGCACTTAACACGAAGCGGCCACATTCAACGCCTGAGTTATTTCGGGCCGATCATGCGAGCGATGCGACACTATCCGTTTCCAGAACTAGAAGTGCGCATCGATAACGGAGACACGCTCGAGTGTCGATGGGCGATGGTATTCAATCTCCCGTGTTATGGTGGTGGTTTAAAGATTGAACCGAATGCGATCGGAAACGACGGACTGTTCGATGTGATCTTGTTTCGCAAGGGGTCCATCCCCAGTGGTATCGGATACGTCACTTCAATCTGGACCGGCACGCACCTTAAACGGCAAGATGTTGTGCGGTTGCGTGGACGCCGCGTCGAGATTCGATCCAGCGGCCGCGTTCCGTACCAGCTGGATGGAGACTACGCGGGTAAGATCCCCTTACGTATCGAAATGCATCCAGGGTTCGTGCAATTATTAGTTCCTTCCAAGCAAGCAGCCGTTGCTTGATCATCTGTTGCGGCACGATTATTTTTCGCCATCACTGTCTCGTTGCGTACACGTCAACCGATTGAACTCTCGCCTCATTCGATATTGCGTTGTGGAGTCGTCCAATATGAAACCCGTCACGATCGGCCCGTACCTCTGCGGCGAAAACGAACCGTTGCTTTTAATTGCTGGACCCTGTGTGCTGCAAAATCGCGATCTGTCATTACGAATCGCTGAAGTCCTCGGTCGAATCAACGAACGAGAAAACGTGAATGTGGTCTTCAAGGCGTCTTTTGACAAAGCGAATCGAACGAGCCTGAATGCGGAGCGTGGACCGGGCGTCGAGGAAGGCTTGGACATGCTGGCCGACATCGGAAAGGCGACGGGATTACCGACGACCACCGATGTGCATCTGCCAGGGCAAGCGGCGGCCGTCGCAGAGGTCTGCGACCTGCTGCAAGTACCTGCATTCTTGGCACGCCAAACCGATTTGCTGGTCGCGGCCGCCGCGACAGGGAAACCGGTGAATGTCAAAAAAGGTCAGTTCATGTCGCCCGAAGACATGCAGTACGTCGTTGAAAAAGTGCAAGGGAGTGGCAACGGCGGTGTACTGCTGTGCGAACGGGGCACATTTTTTGGCTATGGACGATTGGTCAACGACATGCAGTCTCTGGTGTTGATGCGTTCGCTGGACGTGCCTGTCGTTTTCGACGCAACACACAGCGTGCAGCGTCCCGGAGGGCTGGGAGGGGCGACCGGCGGAAACCGTGAAATGGTTGAACCATTGGCCCGGGCTGCCGTAGCAATTGGTACCGACGGATTGTTTTTCGAAACGCACCCAGAGCCGGAGACATCCCCCAGCGATGGGCCAAATATGATTCCGTTGGGCCAGTTTGAATCGCTGGTCGATCGACTGTTGCAATTGCGACAGACTTCCACTGAAATCATCGCTCAGTCTCGCTCGGCCGCCCCCACTTAGTGCACAGTTTATTTGCGGCCACACTCATGCCCCGATTCGCGTCGACCCAGCTTCACCAGCGAGTAACATCCCGTCTGTTGGTCGGCTGCTTTCTTACCGTTCCCGTCTTGCTGACGGGATGTTCGGACGATTTGGACACTGTTCGTCAGATTCAATCGGACCGACAAGCAAAACTGCAAGCCGAGTCGGAACAGGACCATCTGGGCGAAGCGTTTAGCTTGGTCAGTCGACTGGTCGAATTGAATCCGGAAAAGGCCGAACGCCAGATTTCGTATCACTTGAATCGTTGGGCTGATTCCAAGTCACAGAATTCCGATGAGGTGCCCGAGATTCTCGGCACCATCAGCGATGTGCTGCCGACCGAGAATGCAGAAGAGCGATTTCTGCGAGAGCGGTTTTTGAAAAGCGACCTGTCTCACATACGCGACTCATACCTCGCACGTCGCGCGGTGGAGTGGGTCGACCACGAACGCAGCGACGATCCGTTGCTTACCGATTGGTTGACGGAGAAAACGTCTGAGCTGAGCGAAGAGGACGCCGATCGCTTGCGTACCGCCACGCGTCTGTTCGATTGGATCGTTCGCAACATTGCATACGAACCAATGAAACAAGAAGGCGACCTTGGAACCAGCGCAGAGTTTTCCATGGGCATGGAGTTTCGTGGAGCCGGTTATCGGCAAACCAATTACAACACTCTTTGGCGTGGTTATGGAGACGCGTTGCAACGAGGCGGTGTCTTCACACAGCTTTGCCGGCAAGCTTCCATCCCGGCCGTCATCTTGGCCGTGCAGTCATCCGACACAGGTGCGTTAAATCCCTGGTGCGTTGGCGTGAAGATCGCCGATCAAATCTACCTCTTCGATTTTGAACTGGGAACGTACATCCCGGGTCCAGGGCAAGTTGGCATCGCAACGTTATCAGATGCACGCAGCGATGCCTCTGTGCTGAGAAGAATGAACGTCCCTGGATTCTTTGAATACTGGCGAAGCAAGTCAGACGTCCAACAATGCATCGCGTTGCTTAACCTGACACCCGAAGCGATCAGTCCGCGGATGAAGTTGTTGGAGTCGGGACTGACGGGCGACCGCCGGATGAACCTCTATGTAGATGTCGAAACGCTTGCCAAAGAATTGGATGAAGTCTCGGGCATTGCAGGTGTTCGCCTCTGGTCGATGCCGATCATGGCGGAAACATACCAGGAAGAACTGAAAGTAGCAGCAAAGCGCGATCCTGGCCTGGCGGTTTGGTATGCAACCAAGTTTGCCATCATGGAATCGGTCAATAGCCCGTTGACGCTCGCTCGATGGCGACATCTTCATGGACAATTTGTGGATGACGAAGATGAGGATGAGGCCGGTGCTCGAACGCTCTATCTCGCGCAGCGAGCTCCGGAATTCGAAATCCAAGATCTGAGAATCAACGTCGACTTACAGCAAGCGTACAACGTTCGTCGTGACGGAGACATGACGCCCGAGCAGTACGACCTCCAGATCCGCCAAACCCAATCGATGTTGCGGTTGGGCAAACGAACCGCGACGTACTGGATCAGCCTGATTCAATACGACGACCAACGGTACGACACGGCGCAAAACTGGTTTACCAAACGCGTCTTAACGGACGAGCAGATCTCTTTCTGGGAACCTGCTGCACGTTACAACTTGGCTCGTGCTGTGGAACAGACCGGTGACTTGGATCGAGCGATCGAGCTCTACAAAACGGATGGAGATCCTCAAGAGCACGGGAATCGAATCCGAGCACGCCTGGTGGGACGAAACTCGGAAGATCGCGAGTCCTCTTGATCGTGTCGCATCCCGCAAAGATGCTTGGTCAACGGATACCCTGCAGCTTTTCAATCCTCACCCGTTCAATGCGTTCGCCAACCACGGGGAATGCTTCATCGACAATCCCGCGATCGGCAAGCTCTTGGAAGTTGCGTGTTGGTGAAACATCGCAGGATTTCAGCAAAACGAGTTCATTGGCTCGGGTGAGGATCGCAAGCCAAGCCGCGATCGCATCGGTTGTCGTTCGCCAATCATGCGGCAGCGGTACAGGCTCCGCCGTCTGAATCGTTGGGTGATAGAACGAATGCACTGCGATCAGCGCTGGTGAATCGGTTGGGAAACCGGATCGCAACCGTTCCTGCAGCTCGGCGGAGTTGTTGACGGTCGGCCAATCACACCAAGACGCGAGCAATTGAAAACTCGCTTGCAAGATGTCAACGCAGATCCAGTGCACCGAATCGGGTCGACACGTATGGATCGCATCAAGCCGGCGAACGGCGTCGATCATTTCTCCACCCCCGACAATACAGAGCGTCTCTGCAGGTGGCTGCTTGGATACCCAGTGATGCAACGATTCAATGAGATTGGGGTAAGTCAGCAGACTGCCACCGATCTTAACAACGCGGCGCATGGTGAATGAACGTGATGGCGAGGAGAGTGAGTCAACCGAGCGACATTGTTAAAAGCCACTGCGACGGTTACACAGGATAACGCGTTTGCATGATACGAACGACGGCGTACGCGGGCGCGCAACGAGCAAGGGATGGGCTCAGTGTCTCGGCCAAATGAATCACCTCGTGGTCTGTTACGTCGACAAGGTTTTGTCCGTGCCCGCTCAGAATGATCGGCTGACCCTTCAAAAACTTCATCATCGATTGGCTGATTTGACGTCTTGCCGCAACGACGACTTGCTCCGCGAGTGACTCGGCTTCGTCAATCGAGCAGCTCCGATGATCCAATCCAATCATCCGCGCCATTCGGTTAGCGGCTTCCGAGCGCGTTCTTGGGCGACCGTCGGCCGTGTCTCGATCGTTCGAGTCTTCTTCCACGATACGAAGTAACAACTGCGCGTCATCCATTGTCGCAAACCACTCGTTCATCACGGGAACGTCATACCCGCGAAAGTGAAGACAATCGACGAGCGAACACACCGGCGTTCGGCCACATCCGACATAGACGAGCGTCCCCTCTTTCAATCGATCGTGATCCGTTTTTGCTGTCGTTTCCACCGCACCGACTGCAATCGGAATGATGTCGGTGGTTGTCGATCCTATGTCGACCAGCAATCCATCCGACTGGATCTCCGTTGCAACAAACGTTGCCAACGCATGCCAATTGGCTGCAGCGATCTGATCGGTCTGTTTAAGTGCTGATTGGGCATCGTGAAGTTTTCCATCCACTCCGTAAAAACGAATCAACCTCACGCCCAGATGATCCGCGGCTTGCGTAGCTTGTTGAACGAGATGCCTGACACCGTGCTCTCGATCCGTGAAACAGTCCGCTAATTCACCGGTAATCGTGACGGCTAGCGCATCCAGAGTGGCGACATCGAAGTACTGCCCCACGTCTTGAATAATTGTTGAGGCAACGTCGTCCGGTTGTTTCCACATGGGAAAGAAGGATGACGTTGCGCGCCCCTCGGAGCTCGCGTATTTCAGATTGGCTCCACCGATATCGATTCCGATGATCGATTTTGGGTTCACCGATTTTGAGTCTGGCATGCGATCAGAAAGATACCGTTCAACGAAAGCGGAAGCTCGGAATCATCAGACCGCTTCGGCAACACGATCATTGATCCAAACTTGACCGTCCGGCGTCCATCGAACGGAGTTAACAGACGTGCAGCAGGATACGGGTCCGGTTTCGATATCGAAAAGACGTGCAGCAAGGTTTCCGTTGATCATCCGGCGCAAGCCGACATAGGACGTTGTCAGTCGCGGATTGACTTCGATCACGTAATCTTCACTGACGCTTTCGCCGAGCACGACATCGAAGCCGACGAAACCTCGCACCGTCGGAGGCATCGCCGCGACAGCGCGAACCGCAAGCGCGGTCGCGCGGCGCTGATCGTCTTCGTCCAAAGGCCCTTGACCACCGGCATAGTCGCAACAGTCAGAACGCAATTGCTGTGCAACGGCGGGAAGATAAGTCTGCACCGTTGAAGAAGCGACCATCGCAACCGAAACAGGCCGACCAGTGACCCAAGCTTGCAAGATCAGGTTTTCTTCCAGCTCGGCTCGTGCTTCGTCGAGTGTATCGAAGGTACGAATCTGTTGCGTTCCGCAACCATCTCGCGGCTTCACCACGTAGCGATCGTAACCTTCGAGCTCGGGCAACTGCTTGCGATCCGACAACGTGATGCTCGGCGGATGCGCTACACCGGCAGCGATCCAACTTTTCGCCGTCAGTTGCTTGTCGCTGGCGACGCGTAAGAACCCGCCGCTTCCGGCGATGACTTCAACACCTGCAGCTCGCAACATCGCGACGGCTTTCGCCAACACCCCATCACTTTCCGGTGCGACAATCAACGCGGCGTCACAACCTTCGGCTGCAGCAATCCACTGACTCCATAACGAATCATCAGCATTGACCGGGATCGTGTGACAAGCCGAGGGTGCAACGTCTGCACAACGAGGATCAATGGGAACGACCACTTCCGAGAATTCGGCGAGATCCGTTACGACAGACCTCAACATGGCGGCGCCTTCTAATCGAAGACTGGTCGGAATATCCGCTGTCTGCTGTTGGACGAGCCCGCCCCCGCAAACATACTCTCCAACCATGATTCGCATCAGAAGATCCTTCGGTTACCACACACTCTTCCACAAACCGAAGAGATGACGGTTCACGAAAAAAAGAAAAGCCGGACGGATTCACACCCGCCCGGCTTTATCATAACCGATTACGTGATGGCTAAAAAATGCCTAGGTGGTCGCGAGCTTCATCGGTCATCATTTCAGGTGACCAAGCGGGTTCCATTACCACCTTCACCTCACAATTGTCCACTTCTTCCAGCCCTTCCGCAGCTGTCTTGGTACCCGATACCAATTGTGGACCGGCAGGACACATGGGACTGGTCATCGTCATTTCGATATTGACGTCATGTTTCCCATCTTCCTTCTCTTCACTAATGTCCACGAGGTAAATCAAACCAAGATCAACGATGTTTACGTACAACTCGGGATCGATGACTTGCTTGAGTGCTTCGCGTACTTTTTCTTCTGCAAGTGCCATGGCTGAACCGTTTCAAGTCGTGTGTAGTGGCTGGTTAATGGTGGGTTACCGGATCAAACAGCGAATCGTGATCGATGCGTCCCAAGTGTATCACTCTAGCTCGCGATCCTTTTTATCTCGATCGATTTCGGTTCGATTCGCACGTGGATCTACTCGCACGCTGATCTATCCGTATTCGGATTTACTCGTATTCGCGGACTTGGCGAGCAATGGCTGCTCCCAGTGCTTCGCGAACCGACTCGATCGTGATCCGGTCGAAGATCTGCTGGAAGAAACCGCTGACGATCATCCGTGTCGCCTCTTTTCGGGTGAAGCCACGACAACGAGCGTAGAAGATTTGCTCTTCATCGACTTTGGCCGTCGTGCTTCCGTGCGTGCAACGAACGTCATCGGCTTCGATTTCCAAACCGGGAATCGAATCGGCTCGCGCGGAGTTCGACAAAACCAAGTTGTCGTTTCGCTGATAACCATCTGTTTTCTGTGCGGCCTCATCGACTTTGATCATGCCTCGCCAGACGGTTCGACTCTGATCCTGCTGTGCTGCTTTATAAAGAAAATCGCTGTGGCAATTGGGAGCTTTGTGATGCTGTAGCGTGTGATAAGCGAGATGCTGTCGGGCTTCCGTAAACATCACACCATTGACTTGGCTGTTAGCACCGGGCCCAACCAGATCGACCGACTGATTCGCTTTGGTCAGCATGGAGCCCATCGCGGCGATGGTCCATTGCAAAGTCGCATCACGGTCGACGGTGGCTCTCTGATGGGTAAAGTTAAACGTCTTGTGTCCCCATTCCTGAAGGTTCACGTACCGCAAGTGTGAGCCCGGTTTCTGGACGACTTCAACTGCACCTAAGTGCAAACCTTTCGCTGCAGCCGTTGCACTGTTGTATTCGTGAAGGACAGTCGCTTCGGCTCCTTCCTCCAAAACGATCAGCGTGTGAGTCGTATCGCATCCGCCATCACTCAGCACTGAACCGATATGAACGGGTAACTCGACGGAAACACCTCGCGGCACGAACAGGAGTTGGCCACCAGACCAAAACGCTGCGTGCACCGCTGAGAATTTATCGTAGTCTGGATCAAAGGCTGTATAGAGATACTGGCGTACAAGGTCAGGATGTTCGTTTGCCAAACGTTCCAAACTGCCGAATAAAACTCCTTTGCTCGCGACGCTCTCCTCGAGCGATTCGTTCAGCAAAACACTGTCGAACGTCTCGATGGATCCAGCAAGTTCCACTCCATCGCGAAGTTGGTGGATGGAAGCGATGTCCTTTGCATCGTCACCGGCGGAAATCGCTGGTGGAGCAAACTTGTTGATTTGAAACGTTCGGATGTCGGTACGAATCCACTCCTCGTGTCGTCGTTCCGGCCAATCCATTGCTTCAGCATGTTGCCACGCTTCGCGTCGCAGATCCAACAACCAATCGGGCTGTTGGCGATCGGCGATGAACGAATCGAATCCTGCCGAATCGAATGAGGAAAGAGCTGTCTGGGGCATGGTTTGCGTTGTGGGTATTCGGTTATTTATTTGGTTGGCTAGTACTTGCGAACGAATGGAAATCTTTTCAAGGGGCGATTCCAGGGCTGCTCTGGTTGGTCGACACCGATTTGGATCTTGCTCCTGGACTTAGCCACGACGACCGAGTTGACGCGGTCGATCGACATCTAAAACGCTAAGCCCAGGATTTGTTCGACGAACAGAGCGGTCAGGCAGGGCTACCCGACACTGCCTTCCATTTGCAATTGGATCAAACGATTCATTTCGATCGCGTATTCCATCGGTAGTTCCTTCACCAATGGCTCGATGAAACCGTTCACGATCATCGTGCTGGCTTCTTGTTCGGTTAGACCGCGGCTGAGGAGATAGAACATCTGTTCTTCACCAATCCGCGAGACGCTCGCCTCGTGCCCGATCTGCACATCCTGTTCGCAGATTTCGATATACGGGTACGTGTCGCTACGACTTTCCGGATCAAGAATCAGTGCATCGCAAACGACGTTGTTCTTGCTGTTGTGGGCACCTGGTTCGACGCGAACCAAGCCACGATAGCTGCTTCGACCGCCGTTCTTGCTGATACTCTTACTGATGATCTGGCCGGTTGTGTTTGGCGCCTCGTGTACCAATTTTGCACCGGCATCCTGATGTTGACCGGCACTGGAGAAGGCGATCGATAGGATCTCGCCACGTGCACCCGGTTCTTTCATATGGACGGCTGGATACTTCATGGTCAACTTGCTTCCCAAGTTGCCATCAACCCATTCCATCGTTGCATCGCCGTACGCGTAGGCACGTTTGGTGACCAAGTTGTAGATGTTGTTGGCCCAGTTTTGGATCGTCGTGTAACGGCAACGTGCGTTCCGCTTGACCACGACTTCCACAACCGCACTGTGCAGACTCTCGGTGCTGTACATCGGAGCCGTGCAGCCTTCGACGTAATGAACGCTTGCACCTTCATCGACGATGATCAACGTTCGCTCGAACTGCCCCATGCTTTCCGCATTAATCCGGAAGTATGCCTGCAGTGGGAAGTCAATGTGGACTCCCTTTGGAACGTAGATGAACGAACCGCCCGACCACACTGCGGAGTTCAAGGCGGCGAACTTGTTGTCGGTGGAAGGAATAACGGTTCCGAAATATTCACGCAGCAATTCGGGATGCTCTCGAACGGCTGTGTCCGTATCGGTGAAGATCACGCCTTGCTTTGCCAGGTCTTCTTCCAGTGAGCCATACACAACTTCACTTTCGAACTGAGCTTTGACGCCTGCAAGGAACTTCTTCTCGGCTTCGGGAATCCCGAGCTTATCGAAGGTGTCCTTAATTTCCTGCGGGACATCGTCCCACGTTTTTCCCTGATGATCCGTCGGCTTCAGGTAGTAATAGATGTCCTGAAAATCGATGTCGATCGCACCGCCCCACTTGGGCATCGGACGCGAATCAAAGATCTCGAGCGACTTGAGGCGAAACTCGCGCATCCAGTCTGGCTCATTCTTGATGTCCGAGATCTGGTTGATGACGTCCCGATTGAGACCTTTTTGCGCCTTGAATACGCCGGTGGTTTCCGTACGAAAGTTGTACTTGTTGATTTCGCCGATTTCTTCGGATGGACGAACGTCGGTGGCCATGTTGTTCCTGATATTTCCTTGAGAGTGTTTTGCCGTGTTCCTATCCAATCGATGTTTGACTAGACGACCGCTTCTTCAGCCAGCATTTCTTGGTTGACCGCGTCGGCTTGTGGGTGAGCCTTGCGAATGCGGTCGTAACCGTGACGATGCAACTCGTCAGCAAGTTCTTTACCGCCGGTTTCGACGATCCGCCCACCCAACATGACGTGGGTGAACTCGGGCGGGTTGTGTTCGAGCAGTTTGTCGTGATGCGTGATGATTAGCAGGCCCATCTTCTGGTGACCGATGTCAGCGATTGACTCACTCGCTAAGCGAACGGCGTCAGCGTCCAGTCCGCTGTCTGTTTCGTCGAGCACGGCGAACTTAGGTTGCAACATTGCCAATTGAAGAATCTCTGCCCGCTTCATTTCTCCTCCAGAGAAACCATCGTTGACATAACGACGCGCGAATTCGACGTCCATTCGTAGATGATTCATTTTGTCTTTCAGTTCCTTGCGGAACTCACGCATCGGAATCAGTTCTTCGCCTTCCTTTCGGTCCGGGCGGCGAACGTTCGTTGTTGCATGACGAAGGAAGTCGGCCATCTTGACGCCTGGGATCGCCATGGGACGCTGAAACGCCATGAAGATTCCTTTACGAGCTCGCTCGTCGGCTTCCATTTCCAGAACGTCTTCGCCATCCAGCGTGATGCTGCCACCGGTGACTTCGTAGCCCGGGTGGCCCATGATGGCCATGCCAAGCGTACTCTTGCCGCTTCCGTTGGGTCCCATCAATGCATGAGTCTCACCATGCTTGATCGTCAGATTGACGCCACGAAGGATCGGCTTATCACCGACCGAAACATGCAGGTCTTCGATTTTCAGTGTGTGTGTCATCTTTCCTAGGGGCTCTCGTTCCTGTGGGCTCTTCAACGCGATCCGTTCGGGGCGCGATCCGTTAGAAGAATGAGTGGGTAAAGTTGTTCGTTTGGTTTGAAAAGATCTGTTTGTTCAACTTGCGGTCGGTTCACCAGCATCCTTTGCGGTGAACTGGCAACAGGAGTCACCGTCGAGTCGACAGCTACTCAGATGGACAGGCTTGCCAAGTGCTTCGGAGATCATCTTTTCCTCTAAGCGACACATCGCACGGTCGTCGGATGCGTCGGTCAGGGAAGGGTAGGGGCATGACCCAATATCCAGTACCGGCAATTGTCCCTGGTGTGACAATTCGACTTCCATCTGTTGTGCAGCAAAGACCTCCGTCAGCCGCTTCATGCGCACTTCCAGCGGATCGTCTTCCTGAACCGAATCGCTGACCACCGACGCGTATTGCCGGCCCAACCGCGCGGCGACCGACGAGAGCAGATGCTGCTTCAGCGTTTCGTCCTCGATCGCCAACATTTCACGCCACAAGGCATCCGCCAGATTGACGGGGCTTGCTCCGGCTCGCCGATGACCCTCGATCGTGATGTGGTAGCGAAACGTTGGACGCCCTCTGCCGGCGACCGTTTTTTGCCGATCAATCAAGCGGCTTGCTAGCAAACGCTCGATTCTCTGACGAACCGCGGTAGCGGTTACGCCCAGCTTTTCGGTGAGCTCGCCAATCGTCATCTCCTCGCCGTCGCGCATCGCGACCAACAGCTCCCGATCCACGGGGCGCAAGTTATCTGCGGGGGGTGTGACTACGCTCATTTTGACTGCTTGATGGGAATCTGTCGAATCCGAACGCACATTGGTATGATTGCGAGTCGACCTATTTTTGACAACCTGGGTTGTTAAAAATATCTCCGTTTCGCTCGGACTCCGACACAAACGCCGGGTTTTTCGCAACGAGAGCACGAAAAAACCGCCCGCCTACTCACGTTTTTTCGCTCGGCCTGATACGATCCCGCGTCCTTCCTGACCCGTTTTCCGTTGCCAAAATCAGCCGAAGCTCATGAAAGCCGTTGCCGTTACCCCGGGCACCCCGAATAGCGTCCACTTGGTGGAAATCGAGAAACCGAGCCTCTCTCAAATTCCGGATGGGCAGGGCGTTTTGGTGCGAACGTTGAAAGTCGGCGTCGACGCAACCGATCGCGAGATCAACGAGGCTTTGTACGGCAACGCCCCCGACGGGGACTCCCATCTCGTCATTGGGCACGAATCGTTCGGGATCGTGGAGGCTGTTGGTGAAAACTGCAAACGGGTGAAGCCTGGAGACTTTGTCACCGCGACTGTTCGGCGTCCGGGTGGATCGATCTATGACTTGATCGGCCACAACGACATGACAAGCGAAGAGGTCTACTACGAGCGTGGCATCAACCTGCGTCACGGTTACATGACCGAATACTTCGTGGACGAAGAAGAGTACATCGTTCGCGTCCCCGAGGGCCTGAAACATCTCCATGTTTTAATGGAGCCGATGAGCTGTGCGGCGAAAGCCGTATCACAAGCCTACGAGGCTCAACAGCGAATGAAGGTTTGGAAACCGCAAGTCGCTTTTGTCTTGGGAGCCGGACAGATTGGATTACTCACCACGCTGGTTTTAAAACTTCGTGGCTTACAAGTATTCACGCTCGCTCGCGGCAAAGCACCCAACTTAAAAGCTGAGATCACGCATGGGATGGAAGCCCAGTACGTCAGCACTCAAGAGAAATCGATGGAGGATCTCGTTGCTGAGACCGGCAAACCAGATTTGATCGTCGATGCAACGGGCAATAGCCGGTTGGCTTTTGAATCGATGCAACACCTTGGCCATAACGGTGTCGTTGTCTGGACCGGGATCACCGGTGGTGACGATCGAGTGGAAGTCCCCGCGGACAACATCAACTTGAACTGGGTGCTGGGGAACAAGTTGTTGCTTGGAAGTGTTAACGCGAATCGCAACCACTTTGAAATGGGCATTCGAGACTTGGCACTTGGCGAGATGATGTATCCCGGCGTTCTTGAGAAGATCTTGACCCATCCCGTCGATGGCTTGGACAACTACCAAGAGATGATGCGGCTGTTGGTCGAAGACAAAGATGCGTTGAAAGTTTACGTCAACGTCGCTGACTGACATCCCGTCCGCATGCGATACGCAGTGAATCGGCGGAGAGAATTAGTCGCTTAACCGTCGTATCGCTTCTTTCATGGCCGCGTGATCGATCTCGTGCACGTTGATCGGATCACCAACATCACGAAGCATCGTGATGGTGAGTCGACCGCCCAAGTGCTGACGAAACTCTTCGAGCCCAACCATCAATCGGTCGAGCGGATCGAGGCATTCGTGCCACAGGGGCAACCCGAGCGTGGTCAGGCATTCACGAACGCGTGTGACGACATTCGGATCAAGACCGAACTTCAAGCTGGAGTAGATGCAGTCGATCAACACGCCGATGGCCACTGCTTCTCCATGGCGGATTTCAAACTGACTCAACGGCTCGAGTCGATGCGCCGACCAATGACCGAAATCGAGCGGCCGCGCCTCGAGCATCTCGAATGGATCGCCGCCACGGGTGATGTGTTGCAAATGCCAGTGACAGGAGCGCGCGATCGCATCTGCGGCGATCACCGGATCCCGTTGACGAATGCTTTCCGCGTGATTGCAAAGCCAATCAAAGTCATCGCGATCTTTCAGTAGCGAAACCTTCACCGCCTCACTAAAACCGCTGTAAAAGTCTCGATCTGACAGAGATTCCAGCAGCGCCGTATCGTTGATGACTGCCCAGGGAACCGCAAACGTCCCGATCCAGTTCTTCTTATCGAAGTGGTTGATCGCGTTTTTGACACCGACGCCTGAATCGGCTTGAGCGAGAGTCGTCGTGGGTAAACGAATCAGTCGAATACCACGATGGGCAATGGCTGCGGCATAACCAACGGCATCCAACATTGCACCGCCGCCGATCGCAACGATGTAACTGCGGCGGTCTAAGTTAGCGGTATTGATGTGGGATAGCAGCTCATCAACCGCATCTGCGTTATTCTTGACGGCCTCACCACCGGCAATCGAAACAGGGGGGCCGACGAGTTTCAAATTCGCTGACGATTCTGACAATGATTTCGAAAGTCGGCGTGTGCTTTCGTCGAGCGCCGATTCACAAACCAGTAAGACCTTCGCCGGACCAGCATCGCCCGCGTCGAGCAGTTCGACCAGCGTCTCGACATCATCGCCGCACACATCCTCTGTCACTCGCAGTCGGTGCACAAACGGCACATCAAATGCGATATCGACGGACCGTCGAGCGACGGTGCCGGGGCGTTTTTTCTGTTCTGTGGGGTTCAATTCAATTCAGCGTCGAAACGTTGACGGGTGATTGCAAAGGCACTTCGTGACTTTCGATGGGCTATAGCTCATGCTCCGACCATCCGCGCCACAACCATCGTAGGGAGTCGGGGAAGATGGCACCGCCATGTTTCCCGTTGTGTGCCCCCGTGCCGAACACCAACTTGTAATCGTAATCTTTGAAAGCGAGTGCGCTCGCCATCTGCTTGTTTGCCAGCGGCCAATTACCAAACTGGTTGTCTAAGTCATTTTCACCGTCCTGCAAAAAAACGCGCAGTGGTTTGCGGTCGGTCTTGCGGATCATCGGCGGCAAGTTATGACCTCCGCGGATGTCCACGAAACTTCCGATATGACTCAGCACTTTGCGAAATTGATCCGGTCGGTGCCAGGCAGCGACAAAGGCACAGATTCCACCGGAGCTGTTACCACAGATCGCGCGTAGTTCCGGATTTTTCGTGATACGGTATTCCTTCTCAATTTCAGGAAGAATCTCGGCCAGTAAGAACTCAACGTAATCACTCGTCACGCTGTCGTATTCAACACTGCGATTGGACGGCCGTGGCCGCCACCCACGTTTTTCCGGAAGTTCCCCGGTGTGTCCCGGATCGATCATCACGGCGATCGTCACGGGCATATCGCCTTTCGCAATCAGGTTGTCAAAGACGACCGGTAGGCGATAGTCACCACCGACACCTTGAAAGGTGTGACCATCTTGAAAGACCATTAAAGCCGCCGGCGTGGAACCGTCGTACTGGGCTGGAATGTAAACCGAATACCGCCGCTTCGTTCCTGGGTACGCCTTGCTTTCGAGCCAAACGTGCTGTGTAACTTTTCCATGAGGCACGTCGTCACTGGGCATTGAATCGGAGCCGTGGGTGTAGTCTTCGGCCATTGCCGTCGACCCAATCGGCAACAGCAAGCCGATCATCAAGAGAAGCAATTTATGCATGGCGGGGACTCGAGGCCGCGGTTGATTTTCGCGACCTGGGCAGGGGAGGTTCAATCAAGGAGGGAACCGCTATTCTAGCAGCGATCCTGGTTTTGGCACGGACACTTCGCCAACTTATGCAGGGTCGGCCAAACCAATCAGAACAATGAGGCAAACAGCATGCAGCGACGACGTTTGGGCGGTAGCGGCGTAGTGGTCAGTGATATCTGCATGGGGACGATGACGTTCGGGACGGTCTGCGACGATTCTCAGTCGCACGCAATCTGTGACTTAGCTTGGGACAGCGGCATCGATTTCTTTGACGCCGCGGAGATGTATCCGGTGCCACCATCGGCTGAGCTGTTTGGGGTGACCGAACAGATCTTCGGCCGTTGGCTGCAAACGAAACCCCGCCATTCGGTCATCGTCGCTACCAAAGTGACGGGTCCCGGACACGGCTGGTTTACGCCGCCAGTACGTGACGGAAAAACAGCGCTCGACCGAAAACAAATTGTTGCAGCGTGCGAAGACTCGCTTCGACGTTTGGGTACCGATTACATCGATCTCTATCAAACGCATTGGCCCGATCATGGAATGCCTTACGAGGAAGTTTTGGGCGTCATGACGGAGCTACGCGATCAAGGCAAAGTTCGCGTGGTTGGATGCAGCAATGAAACGAGCTGGGGACTGATGAAGAGCTTGTGGGCAGCCGATGTTGCTCAGCTGGATCGGTATGAGACTGTGCAGAACAACTTCAGTTTGATCAATCGACGCTGCGAGAGTGAACTCGCACAAGTTTGCCGTCGAGAAAACATCAGCTTGTTGCCCTATTCTCCGCTGGGCGGAGGCGTGCTGACGGGCAAGTACCAAGCGGGACCGCCGGAAGGAGCTCGTTTTACGAGTTACATCCGCGACGGCAACGATCGTCAAAAGCAGATGGCTGCACGATTCGTGAACGAACGCACGCTTGAGACGACCCGGCAACTGATTCAGATTGCGGAATCGATCGGTGTGTCCGTGACACCACTCTCAGTCGCTTGGAGCCGCCAGCATGACTTTGTCGCTTCCACCATCATTGGTGCAAGTTCCATCGAACAGCTGAAGGAATCCCTAGAAGCGAGAGACCTGGTTTTGGATGGTGAAACGCTCGCAAGAATCGACGCGATCGACGAAGCGATTCCCAACCCGATGACCGAAGACGGTTTGCGTCGGTTGTAAGGATCGTAATATGCTCGGGCCGTGAGATCCTGATCCAATCCGTGCGAATTGGCGACGATTGGTGGTAAGCGAACTATTTTGGGATCCATGCGATACGCGTTATTGCTCTTCACGATTGCCATCGCTCCAACGTTTGCGATGGCCACCGATTGGCTGACCCAACCGAGCACCTACACACACAGCTCGGAAACCGGTGAGCGTGTTTCGCAGTATGCTCCCATCGTTCCACCGACGGCACCACTGCCGAACAACTTTCGTACAAGCGGCTACACGCACACCCGAAGTTCGCTCAACTACGGTGCTTCAGCCGACAACTATCATCGCGTCGAAACGTGGGGTGACCCCGTACGACCGTATGGCGAATGGCGATTCCCATTCCGACCCTTTAGCACGCCTTATCCGAATTGGGGTCCGCCGTTCGCCGGCTTCAACCTCGGCTTCGGTTTCCCCGGTGTTGGAATTGGGCAAGGACGTCCTGGATACGGCCCTGGATATGGTGGCAGACCCGATGACCGTCCTGACGGTCGCAATCGATTCCGACGCTATCCGTATTCGAACGAGCGCGGCTTCCTGGGTGACGGTGTCTGGCCGACGGAACGGAACCAATTCAACGGCGTCCTACCACCGGCAAGTCCGTTCAATCCGTATCCTGCCGGCCCAGGAACACCTTATCCGGTGGCTCCCTATTACGACGGTTTCTACGGAAACCAGTGAAAGGTCCGTTCTCCGGTCCAAGCGATTGCAAGACGTTGTGAGTCACACACGTTCTGCGACTCGTAATTTTGCACTGCGGCTTCTTGGGTTCTGATGAATCTCCGATTCGGTCGGTCGCAGTGGCTTCTTCGTCAGAATGTTCCAACGATCATCGTTTCGGAATGCGTGCTTCACGATACGATCTTCGAGCGAATGAAAACTGATGATCGCGATGCGGCCACCGCTTGCGATCCAGTCCGGCGCTGCCGCTAACGTTCTTTCCAAAATGCCAAGCTCGTCATTGACTGCGATTCGAAGTGCTTGAAACGTTCGCGTTGCTGGGTGGATGTCGTGATTTTTTGCACGAGGCACACACCGCCGACACACGTCCACCAAATCTCCGACAGTGTTCACGGGGTTTTCGCCGCGACGACGCGAGACAATCTCGCGAGCGATACGGCGGCTGCAACGCTCTTCACCAAACCGATAGATCGCATCGGCAATGGACTGTTCGGAATGCGACAGCAGCCAATCGGCGGCGGTCGGCCCACTGTCGGGATCAAAACGCAAATCGAGTGGACTGTCGGATTCGGTGAAACTGAAACCGCGTTCTCGATCGGCCAACTGGTCACTCGATAACCCGAGATCGAGCACAAGCGCGTCAGCGGCTGGCACGTCCATCGCTGCCAGCGCTTTGGGGGTGGCTTCATAGCTGCCGAGAAACAAGTGGATACGCGGGTCGATCCCCGCTGCTTCTTCGCGTTCGCTAACGGCCGGATCTCGATCGAGTCCGATGATCGTCGGCGAACTGGGCGAAGATGACCCGAGTGATTCAAGCAAGCGGCGTGAGTGTCCGCCGCCACCGAACGTTCCGTCTATGATGACCGTTGGATGAATCTCACTGATCCAATCGACGATCTCATCCGGCATCACCGAGATGTGACACGATGATGCTGTCACCCGGTGACGCTCTTGCTGCAGTTCAGTGCTTCTTCTAGATGCTGGGCAACTTCTTTCAATCGCTCTAGGTCACCGCCGCCAACTTCGGCTGCAACCCATCCTGTGAACTTGATATCTCGCAGTGCTTTTTCGACCGAAGGCCAATCGATGTCGCCTTCGGTAATCTTCGTGAACTTGTTTTCGGCGCGAGAGAACCCTTTGATGTCCAGTTTCTTAATCCGGTGATCAAGCGTCCGCACCCATGTGGCGACATCTCCATACTTCCAGTGATTTCCAAGATCGAATTGAACACCTACCCAAGGCGAACCGAATGCATCGATAAACTTGGCCAGTGGCTCAGCGCTTTGGTCGTTGCCGCCGCCGTGATCGTAGAGAAAGTGATTCCAAACGTTCTCAATCAAGATTTGAACACCGACTTTTTCCGCGACGGGAAGCGCTTCGGTAATCGCAGCGAGCGCCCGTTCGTAAACCTCCGCTGCCGACCCATCTCGGCCATGTCCGGGAACCAACAGCATGGACTCACCGCCAACAGCGGCTGTCTCGCGGAGTCCTTGTTTGAGTTTGCTCAGTGCGGCGTCGCGCACTTCCTTTTTGGGGTTCGTATGAGTTTGATTCCAGTGGTATCCGCCGACGGTTCCATCGATGATCAAGCCCGTTTCGGCAGCCGCCTTTTTTGCTTCATCAATATTAATGCCGGGCGTATTTAATTCGACGCCGTCAAAGCCAGCGTCTTTCGCCATACGAAACTTATCGACCAATCCGCCTTTCGTTTTGATCATGTTGATCTTCAACGTCTTGCGCAACCAAGGCCCATCCTTCGATTCATCACCCATCAAGGACTTGCCTGGAACGGCGGCCGCAGCGAGTGCGCTGACCGATCCCCACTTCAAAACATCTCGTCGATGAGGTTGCGTGTGTGCAGCGATTTGCGAGTTTTGATTCATGGCTTCTCCGGTCTTTCGTCTGATCGTCATAGTCTATCGTCTGACGTCCGGTGTCTAAAGTCACGCATCTTGTGCTGTAAACGGCTCACGAATCATGCCAGGATTTCATTGACGGCATGGCCGTGAACATCGGTCAGCCGAAACTGCCGACCCTGAAATCGATACGTGAGTCGTTCGTGATCAATTCCCAGCAAGTGTAATAGAGTCGCTTGGAAATCGTGGACGTGGACCCCGTTTTCGGCCACATTGATCCCCAGATCATCCGTTTGACCGTAGCTGACCCCTGGTTTGACGCCACCGCCGGCCATCCACAACGAGTAAGCGTACGGATGGTGATCGCGTCCCCAACGGGCCCTATTGTTCAGATCGCCTTGCAAAAATGGCGTGCGGCCGAACTCACCACCCCAAATCACCAGCGTGTCATCCAACAGTCCACGACGCTTGAGATCCATGACCAACGCGGCGCTCGATTGATCTGTATCACGGCACTGGTTGTAAAGTTCGGTGGTCAAGCTGTTGTGTTGATCCCACCCAGCGTGCATCAATTGCACGAAGCGACAACCGCGTTCGATCAACCGGCGCGCCATCAAGCAGTTGTGTGCAAAGGTTCCCGGCTCTTCAACACCCGGACCATACAGATCGAGCGTCTCACGTGATTCCGAGGACAGATCGGCCAGCTCTGGAATACTGGCTTGCATCTTGTAACTCATTTCATACTGTGCGATGCGTGTGGCAATCTCGGGATCACCAAACTCATCCATTTTCATCTCGTTGATTTTCGCGATGTCATCCAGCCAACCGCGACGCACTTCACGACTCATGCCGTTGGGGTTGGAAACGTACAGAACGGGATCGCCGCTTCCACGAAACTTCACGCCTTGATACCGAGATGGCAGGAAACCGCTTCCCCAATAAAAGTCGTAAAAAATCTGACCGCACGTGGTGTCCTTTGTGATGCTGGTCATGACGACGAACGCGGGCAGCTCATCCGTTTCGCTTCCGAGCCCGTAGGTCAACCACGCTCCGATCGTCGGCCGACCCGGCATCTCTCCGCCGCTGAGCATAAAATTGATTGCCGGCGCATGATTCACTTGTTCGGTGTACATGCTTTTAACGAAACACAATTCGTCGGCAATCTTTGCGGTGTACGGCATCAGACCGCTCACCCAAGCTCGACTTTCGCCATGCTGTTTGAACGGTTCGATCGGTGCCAACAGCAACTTGCCATCCGCTTTGCCCGTCATCGTGCTAAAGCGACGCTCACCGATGTACGAGTTTGGCACTGGCTTGCCATGCATTTCCTGCAAACGTGGCTTCCAATCGAACAGGTCCACATGAGTCGGTGCACCGTTCTGAAATAGGTAGATCACACGTTTGGCTTTGGGCGCAAAGTGTGGCAGCGAAGGCAGTCCGCCGATCGCCGTCCGAGACTGCGATGATTCGGCAGATAGGTCTTTATTGAGCAACGTCGCCAGTGCTGCGGTGCCAATGCCCGTTGCCGAACGCCCAAAGAAATGGCGGCGTGTTAAGTGTTGACGGTTCTGTTGTAACGGGTTCAATGCATCACTCTCGATTCAACGTTTCATCCAGATTCAAAACCGCCAGGCAAAGACTGGTCCAAGCCGCATGCTCGACGGCATCGAGTGTTTCATTCCTGGGTGATTGCCCCACCTCGATGAGTTGCAGTGCGTCTTCAGGGTTTTCTGTGTATTGCTTTCGCGTTCGGGTCAATCCGTTGGTCAGCACGTCAAGCTCTGCGGAGGATGCGTTCCTCGCGAGCACACGTTGCATGATGTGGTCGATCCGCTGTGAATCCGCAAGGTCACCTTCCATCAAGATGGTCTCAGCGAGTGCGCGGGCGGCTTCGACGAACGTGACATCGTTCAGCGTTTGCAACGCATGTAACGGTGTGTTGGTGCGATTGACGCCAACCGTACATGTCTGCCGCGAGGCGCTGTCAAAGAACATAGTCGGAGCGATGATGCGCCGCCAAAATACGTACAGGCTACGACGATACAGCTTTTCGCCTTCGTCACGTCGATAGACTTTCTTGCCGAACGAGGCTTCTTCCCAAACGCCGGGCGGCTGATACGTATTCACCGATGGACCGCCGACAACTGGCGAAAGCAATCCGCTTGCCGCCAACGCTTGGTCCCGAAGCATCCATGACGGCAATCGATGTCGCGATCCGCGGCCCAACAAACGATTATCGGGATCACGATCATAAGTCTCACGATCGCTCACTTTTGAACTCTGCCGATACGTGTGACTGGTCACCATCAAACGCATCAGGTTCTTGACGTCCCAGCCATCTTCTCGAAATTGCCAGGCCAACCAATTCAAGAGTTCCAACTGTGGCGGTATCTCACCTTGGGTCCCGAAGTCTTCGGTTGTTTTTACCAAACCGACACCAAAAACCTGTTGCCAAAAACGATTGACGGTCACACGAGCCGTCAATGGATTGGCCGGATCGACCAACCACTGAGCGAGCGTGAGCCGATTCATCGAATCACCTTGGGTTGAATCATCGCTCGCGACGGCGGGCAGAAACTCTGGCAGATTTGCGTCGACAGGATCGGCAGGTTTGTTATAGAGCCCTCGATTAAGCACAAACGTCTCGCGTCGCTTGGGCAGATCTGCCATGACCATGACTTTTGGCAAAGCTTTTTGGATGGCTTCACTTTGCTTGCCAAGTTGAGATTTCTCGGATTCCCAAGCCCGATAAGTCTTGTCCGTCCGCAAGTACTCACGTGAGATCTGTTGTCGTTGCGGCTCGGTTTGCTTGTCAGGGTTCGTTTGAAGTGCGATCAGCAGATCGTCTTTCTCTGACGACAGCTTGGGTTCGTCCGCCTCAGTGACAGACAACCGAAACCGTCCGATGTTGTGTCCAACGTGTTTCGATTGATGACGCATGATGATCTTTAACGATTGGCCATCCGTTAATCGAAGCGGCGTTTCGAAGCGAAAAACAGCGGTGTGATCTTTGTCCACCATCTTTCCTTCGTGGACCGCCCAACCGGTCTTCGGGTTGTCGTCAAACGCATTGCCGACGGCAAAACCATTCTGTTCATACGTCGCGTCGGCAGAAGCAATCTTGACCGACGTCTCACCACCTTGGCCATCGATGATGGAAACGGCAAAGTCCGTTAACACGAAGTTTCCACTGTTCGAACGTGCCAATCCGCCGGCTGTCATGGTTGGGTGTCGCAGCGTCTGCAAACGCATGCCCGTAATCGTTGAAACGTCAGTTGTTGCCTCGACGGTGTAATCATCATTTGCCGCATTCGTATCGATAAGAATCGATTGATCCTCGAGCACCTTGGATGCTCCATGGATCGCATTGACGGCCACAGCGTTTAGTGCCTTCCACTGCGTCTCTTTTTCCAATTTCGCTCGATGCGATTTTTCCCATTCGGCTTGCCGCGGTGCGAGTGTTTTGGAATGCTCGCGCATCTGCTGATCGAGTCGTGTGATCTGTCCAGACAACCGAACCAGTTCATTCGATTGTTGTTCGCTTGGTACGGATAAGTTGGGTGGCGTCTGAGGATCTCCACCACGACCGTTGACGGGAGTCTGGTTAAAGAACGCGAAGAACTGGTAGTACTCCCGATTGCTGATCGGGTCGTACTTGTGATCGTGACAGCGGCAACAATTGAGCGTCAATCCTAGCCAGACCGTTCCCATGGTCTCGGACATGTCCATGACGTACTCAACGCGATTCTCTTCCGCGATCCGGCCACCTTCGCCGTTGATCATGTGGTTGCGGCAAAAACCGGTTGCCAGTTTTTGCTCCAACGTCGCTCCAGGTATTAAGTCTCCAGCTAACTGCCAAACGGTGAATTGATCGAACGGTAGATTCTCATTGAACGACTTGACGACCCAGTCACGCCACGGCCACATCGTTCGCTCGCGGTCACCCTGGTAGCCATTGGTATCCGCATAACGCGCCGCGTCGAGCCAAGGCCAAGCCATACGGATCCCGTACGAGGGCGAATCAAGCAATTCATCAACGAGTCGTTCGTAGGCATCGGGGCGTTCATCTGCCAAGAACGCGGCAACTCGCTCGGGGGTCGGAGGCAGTCCCGTGAGATCGAGCGAAAGCCGGCGGATGAGCGTTGAACGAGAAGCTTGCGGCGATGGCGAGATTCCCTCGTCAGCCAATTTGTTCTGCACAAACGCATCGATTGGATTTCGAATCGGCGCGTGCTTGTTGTTCGGCGCTTCGGGAACGGATGTCGCTTCAATCGGCCGAAACGACCAATGCTGTTCCCAGGGAGCACCGGCATCGATCCAGCGCCGGATCAAATCGATCTGTCGTTTCGATAGCTTTCGGTTCGACTCCGGCGGAGGCATCAACTCATCGGCGTCGTCCGAGATCAAGCGACGAAACAACTCACTCGCATCGCTATCGTTCGCCACGAGCACTTCGGCGGCACCGGATTCCGTATCCAAACGCAAGCCAGCTTCCCGAGTCGCTTCGTCCGGCCCGTGACAGAAAGAGCAATTCTCGGAGAGGATCGGCCGGATATCACGGGCAAAATCGATCTGTTCGGCATCCGAACGATCTTCGGCATCCGAAGGCGTGCCCAACAACAAGACAGCGATCAGAAAGGGGAGGAAGAAGGAGAGGTGGGTTTTCATGCAAACAGTTTATCTAAAAATCCCTTCGATCGAATATGCAGACGGTCGCAGCTTGAAACACGGTATTCCCGCAGCGAACTCGGCCTAGCTCCCAATCGACTCACCCGTCATGGGAACGAATACGACCGGCAACAGCTCGCTCTTTTTGATACTTCCGTCATCCCGTTTTTCGACGACGGTCAGGAATTGTCGCGATTGCCCAACCGGAAGAACCAGTTTTCCACCAATCGACATTGATCGATGAGCGGTTGCGGAATGTGGTCGGGCGCTGCTGCCAACACGATCACATCAAACGGCGCATGCTCCGGCCAACCCTGATACCCGTCACCCGTCCGAACATCCACGTTGCCATACCCAAGTTGATCAAGTCGTTTTCTCGCCTGCTTCGCAAGTGGCTTAACGATCTCCACGCTGTAAACACGGTCGACAATCTCGGCCAGAACGGCCGCCTGATAACCGGAACCTGTTCCCACATCCAACGCGATGGAATTCGGTTTTGGTTCTACCAATTGGGTCATTAAGGCAACGATGTAGGGCTGTGATATCGTCTGATCATGACCGATCACCAATGGGCGATCTTCGTAGGCGTAACGTTGATTCTTCGCACCGACAAACGCGTGACGAGGAACACGAGCCATCGCTTGAATGACATGGGAGTCATGGATATCGCGACTTTCAAGCTGCCTTTCGACAAGCGCACGGCGAAGTTGGTCGAAGTTCGTAGCTTTCATCCTCGTTGATTCTCCGGTCTAACCAAGCGCCATTGATTGTGACATATTTGTTCGACCAATCATCAAAGCACCGATTCGCAGGCGAAACGATGCCTCAGAGCCTCCAGCAACGCAACGAACGACTTCGGAGTTTGCTTTCACCGCTGCCCGGTCGCCAGCCCTACGATAACGTCCGGCCGATTCGAATTCCCGCTCGTCTGGATGGCTGGAAATTGATTGACTGTGTTTGCGAACTTCACCCACCGATTGGACGCGTTCAATGGGAAACGTGGTTTGCGGAAGGTTTGATTCGCCGGTTCGGCCTGATCGCTCAGCCGATGATGCATGTTCGAGGTGGGTTTGAATTCGAACACGTTTTTCCCGATACGGTCGAGCCGGATGTTAGCGCGGACGTGACGATCATCCACGAAGACGAGTCATTCATCGCCGTCAACAAACCAGCACCATTGCCACTTCATCCCTCGGGACGATTCGAACGCAACACGCTGGTCTCGTTTTTGCGTCTCATATACAACGACGAAAAACTGCGGCCTGTCCATCGTTTGGATGCGAACACAAGCGGGCTCGTATTGATTGCCAGGACATCTGCCGCGGCAACATTTCTTGCTCAGCAATTTGAATCCGGTGCCGTGGAAAAACGGTACCTCGCAAAGTGTTACGGCGAACCAGATGACGAAGTGTTTGAATGTGAGGCGGCAATCAGCGTTGACCGCGGTGAAGGCGGAACGCGAACCGTCGACCCCAAGAATGGAAAGGCAGCAAAAACTCGGTTTCGCAAGATCATCTCGTTTTCCGATGGCACTTCATTGGTCCTCGCCAAACCAATCACCGGTCGAACGAATCAGATTCGAATTCACCTGTGGTCACTGGGATACCCAATCGTCGGCGATCCCAGCTATCGGCCAGGCAATCAGATGGCTGCGCAACAGACGCTGAGTGTCACCAGTCCACCGATGTGTTTGCACGCTATCCGTCTTCAGTTCATTGACCCAACGAGCCGAAAAGCGATCTCTCTGCGAGTTCCATCGCCAACGTGGGCCGATCGAGTTCAAGACGCTTTCAGTTTTTCGGCTTCCGATTCGAGTTTGGAGATTTCGTCTTCTAACTCCTTCAACTCGGACGGATCATCCGCTTGAGATCGTGAACCGGCCAACTGTGAACGCAGCGTCTTGAGTTTCTTGTTGATCACATCGAGTCGTTTCTTGGCTTTCTTATCCACTTGGGCCTTTCCTTTGATTGATCTGGTCCGGTTTAATCCGATCTGGTTGATCTGGTTCGCATTGACTCGGCGAGCCGTCTTGACGAATTCGTCGACGATTCCTTCGCGTTGTTTAAAACTCCATGAGTGCAACAACAAAATGCACGACCAGAACGTAAAGCGTTGTCCAAAGCACCGTGGAGGTAATCGCGTGGCTGACGTCACTGGCAGACTGCTTGGTCGATGCGCCACGATAGTAACCGATTGCCGCCGTACCGACACCGCAAGCAATATTTTTCAACAATACCCATCGCCAACCCAGAGGCCAGCCTGTGCCGTTCGCGTCCAGGTTGCGTTCAAAATGCAATTGCCAATAGTTGGGTCCGATCGTTGGATGCGTTGCGGTAAATGTCGCCAGGCTGATAATCCGTGCCGCTTCATAGGCGAGCCATTCCAGCAGCGGCGTGGCCACGACAAACGCCATCACGATGGGCACCAACAAGTAGGCACGCGGCCGCACACCGAGCGTTCGCAACGCATCGATCTGACCGCCGTACTGCTTCACTCCAACATCCGCTGCAACGGCAGCACCACATCTGGCAGCCACCAAAATCGTTGCCAACACGGGAACCAAAACGCGATAAAGAGCGAAGCCAATCGACGCCAACATTTCATCGATCAGCAACGGCTGGGTATAAAGCCTGAACGGAAGAAATCGGAACGTGAAATAAGTAGCCGTGAACCCGATGATCAGTCCGGCCAACAACAAATAGAGCCAAGCGGATGGCCCCCCGACCAATCGCAAGTAGTGTGCAAAGAACCGGCCACCCCAACGCAATCGTGGGAATCGTGGCAACACATCGAACGGCAGACGTGCGGCAGCGATGACAGCTTGTCCGGATGCGGTGAAGAAACGGTCCGCCACTTTCGTGACAACGGAGACGTTGCTGGTTGCCACCGGCTTGTCCGAGTTTACTGGCACGGGAACCATGCGTTTGGGAACTTCCTCCCACTCATCGCGTGGCACGAACGCTAGTGTTTTGGCTTCCGAGTCAAACAGTAAGACTTCGTCAGCGATAGGGATCAGTGTTTCGTAATCGTGCGTTACGACGACGCTGGTGCGTTGATGAGCGTCATGAGTCTGACGAATCAGATCGGCCACTTTGCGACCGCTCGCGGCATCAAGTCCCGAAGTCGGTTCGTCGTAGAGCACAACGTCTGGGTCACTTGCAAGCGTTCGCGCGATCGCTAATCGTTGCTTCTGACCCCCACTTAAGCCGGCAACGCGAGTAGCTGACGGTACACCCAACTCATCAAGCCATTGCCTGGCGGTCTGTGTTGCCGGTTTGGAACGATCACTCCGGTGATCGATCGCGAACTGAACGTTTTCCAATGGGGACAACTCATCAAACAACGCGAATTGTTGAAAGACGATCCCGATGTGCTTTGGTCCCTGATGGGGTTGAGCTGATTGCCCAACTTCAATTCTCCCGGACCAAGACAGCACTTCCCCTGCCGGCGGAATCAACCCAGCGAGCGTTCGCAATAGCACCGACTTCCCGGCGCCACTCGCTCCCACCAACACCGTGATCTTCCCTGCTGGGATGGTCAGCGATGTATCGCGCAACAGCTCTTTGCTGCCGGCATTGATATGGAGTTTTGACAATCGCAACCAGCAGGTTCGGTCGAGATCCGAATCATTCACTGGCGACTGTCTCCTGCGCAGATTCTCTTTTCGAATCGAGTTGGGATGACTGATCGAGTGACGGCTGGTCATCGATTTCGTCATCGCGGTTGGCCATATACACCAGGGGATAACGCATGAATTCCCGCGAATATTCGATCACTTGCGTTTCAGTTGATGGATCCTGTTCGGCCTTTGGGCGTGCCACAATCCAGCGACGATCCTTGCGAAGGATCTGAGAACGAAGCACACGAGCGAAGTTCGGATCGATGCCACGTTCTTCTGTTCCGAACAGATCGTCTCCGATTCCTCGGATCACAGGCTCCAACCGATCACCCGCCAAGTCCATGGCCTGTCGCGCCTCCGGACTGGTCCAAACTTCGCGCCACACTTGCTTTAATCGTTCGTTCTCAACGAGTGACTCTCGCAATATCGTTCGCACGAGGGTACGTGCTTCGGGGTCGGCAGAAAGCGTGGTTGCAACATCGGCCAATTCCTGACGGACGACACGGTTTGCAGCCACATCACTCAAGACGCGTTGAACGGTGACAACGATGTCATCCATGTAGCTTTCCAAAACGGGAATAGCCTCGTCTTCGACGAAGCGATCCCATTCTCTTTGGGCCAAGTTGCGTTCGGGCAAAGGTGAACGGTCGTAGACGATTCTCCATCCAAAACGCCACAGCGACGCACGATCCCAAAGCTCGCGACCGATCACTTCAGCCGTTGGTTCACCATGTTCACGAACGATGGGCAAGATCTCTCGTCGAGCCATGGGAATCAGTCGCTCGCTTACGACTTCATCGTTCCAGCGCGCCGCTAACCGATCAACTTCGGCACGATGACGCTCAACGGATCGGCGGACCTCTTCTTCGACAATCGGCACGGATCGACGCAAACTGTCTTGCACCAATGGGGCGAACGCCTGCGTCAACTCCTCGCTGTGTTGTTTGATGACAACGGTTAGCCGCTCTTGAATCTGTTTCCGTTTCGCAGCTGGTAACATCGTCGCCATGACCTCTTCAAGACTTCCGCTGCTGTGATAGCTGACGAATTCGTAATCGGAGAATGGAGCCTTCGCATACAAACAGATGCTGGCCGAAACATCGTCCGCCTCCGTTCGCGATTCAACATGCCCGAGTTGTTTCCACTGTCCATCAGGACCTTGCAAGAAGACGGGGTCACCCACACGCAGACGATGCGAACGATCAATCGCTTCGAAACGTTGATTCTGGGTCAAAAAGTAATCGCGAAGCTGTCTTGTCGCCGCATTGTTCGGGTCATTCGAGGATCCCGGTCGACCGTAAACGAATGCAGCGATCAACACGCCGGCCCAGAGGGAAAGCCCAGTCAATCGATAGAAAATACGTTGCTTCAGCATGTTGAGAGTATTCGTCGATCCCACAACTTTCTTGCGAACAGCATTTCCATCTTACACTTGGCGAAGGATACGGAAGAACCACTCAGGGGACCCATGTCGTAGCTGATCAACGATCACCGCGATAATAATGATGCCGCCGATGATGATGTGAGTGTAGGTGTTTGGGATGGACAGTTGGCTACATCCACTGCGAATAACGGTGATGATCAAAGCCCCCACCATTGTCCCAAGAATGGACCCGCGCCCACCGCTCAAACTACCTCCGCCGAGCACAACGGCCGCGATAATCTCAAGTTCTTTTCCCGTTCCATCGCTCGGGTTGCCATTCTTAACGTCCGCAAAGTAAAGCAAACCGCCGATCGCAACAAAGAACCCTGCCAAGGTGTAAACCGCGACGAGCGTCATCGGCACGTTGATTCCGCAAAGCCGAGCGGTCGATTCACTTGAACCAATGGCAAAGATGTTGCGGCCGAAGACGGTGTACCGCATCAACAAGCCAACCGCGGCAGCTAGAAGGATCGCAATTAAAACGCTCGCAGGTACTTTGAGTCCACTAATCAGATAGTTGTCATCAATCGGACCGGTGTAACAAAGGAAACGCAACCAATCCGGGATATTCTCACGCGGTGCATACACCGTCGATTCACTTGCGATGATTTGGCCAATCCCAAGAAAGATGGTCATTGTGCCCAGCGTCACAATGAAGGGAACCACCTTGGTCGCGCTGATCAATAAGCCATTTACGAAACCGCAAAGACATCCGGTCCCGATCATCAGCAGCAAACCGATCATGATCACCGAAAGGAATGCAGGATCCGAAGCGGCAACCGCGGAGTTTTTGAGTTGAAGCGCGAGCACGGTTCCGCAAAGGGTCAGCGCTGTGCCCGCGGACAAATCAATTCCCGCCGCAATAATGATGATGGTCATTCCGAACGCAGGTACTGCGATCAGTGAGGCGCTACTCATCATCACTCGCATATTTCGAGTGGAAGAAAAATAACCTTCACTCCAAATCAGATCTGCGACCGTAAACAATACAAAGATGACGATCAGCGCGATCAGTGGACCAAATTGAGAACGAAAGATTTTCTTCAGCATGTCGTCGAATCAGGTTGTCGTTGAATTCGTTTCTTCGAGAGCAATGGCTGATGCCATTACGTCGTCTTCGGTCCACTGCGATGCATCCCGAACTTCTCTCATTTCGCCTCGGGACATCACCCCAACTCGATCACAGACGGACAGCAGTTCGGGCAGGTACGAGCTGACGAAGACGACCGTCTTTCCTTCGGCAGCGAGTTGCCCCATCATGCGATAGATCTCCGCTTTCGTGCCAACATCGATCCCTTTGGTGGGTTCGTCCAGCAGCAGGATGTCTGCGCATTGGTGAAGGATTCTTGCGATGGCAACCTTTTGCTGGTTACCACCGGACAACTCAGAGACGGATTGTCGTCCGGAGTGCGCCTTAACCTCGACCTTTTTCATCCAGTCGGCGGCTGCCTGATCACGGCGACGCAATCCGATGAAACCAAATCGTGTGTATTGATCCAAGCCACTCAGAGTGAGGTTTTCGATGATCGTCAAATCTTGGGCCAATCCTTCATTCTTACGATCTTCCGAAAGCAATCCAAACCCGGCATTCATCCGTTTGCGAACACTTGCACCAACCAAGTTCCCATCGACCGTGACCGTGCCACGGTCAGTATGATCCAGTCCAAAGACCGCTCGAAGCAACTCGGTTCGTCCGGCGCCCACCAAACCAGCTACACCAAAAATCTCTCCACGTCGCAACGCAACACTGATAGCGCTTGATTGCGGGGCGTCGTAAGGGGAGCTAACCAGACCGTCGACCGCGACCCAATCCTCACCCGGTTCATGGGGCACGCGGGGATAAAGGTCATTCACATCCCGCCCGACCATCAATGAGACAATTTGAGTGTCGGCAATATCATCGATTCGCCCACTACCAACCGTACGACCATCGCGAAGCACGCTATATGAATCAGAGACTTCGCGAACCTCTTCCAAGAAATGGCTGATATAGACGATACCGAGGCCCTGCCCGCGCAAACGGCGGATGATCTCGAATAACCGGGCTACATCCTTCTGCGGAAGAGAACTGGTTGGTTCGTCAAAAAGAACAATTCGTGCCTCGCTTGCCAACGCTCGCGAAATCTCAATCAATTGCTGAGTCGCCACGGATTGCTCAGCGACGATCGCTCGCGGATTCAAATCGTGCAGTCCAACTGCATCGAGCGCGTCACGAACTCTTGCTCTCTGATTGCCACGAATCAGTAAACCTCCTCCGGTACCGGGATGACCGAGCAAAATGTTGTCTTCCACACTCAAATCGGGAGCGAGGTTCAACTCCTGATAGATCATCGCGACCCCTTGTTCCCGAGCATCATGGGGACCGTGGGGTCGATAAGGTTGGCCGAGAATCTGCATCGATCCGGCATCAGCAAGATGTGCTCCGCTAAGCACCTTTAACAACGTGCTCTTCCCAGCGCCGTTCTCGCCGATCAAAGCAAGAACTTCACCTTCGCGGACCGTAAGCGAAACATGATCGAGCGCAACGGTGGGACCAAATCGTTTGCTGATCCCTTGAACTTCCAACAGCGGTGCTGACATGCGGACAAAGCACCTATTCGACGATCTCGGGTTTCAACAATCCGCTGATATCGTCTTCATTCATATTCTCTGGAGTCGCTACGTATTCGCCCGTGGAAATAAATGACTCTTCCGGTTTGTCCCCTTCGATCGCGGCGACCAAAGTCATAACCGACTGGTATCCCATCTCCACGGGATCCTGCAAAACGATGCCACTACAGGAACCATCACCGAGTGCTTCGATCAATGCATCGCTTGGATCGAATGCAATCAGTTTTACTTTGCCGTTCACGCCAGCGTTGCGAAGCGCTTCGAGCGTTCCGTTGGCGTTTGGTTCACAAACCGCAAAGATCCCAGCCAAATCCTCACCGTGAATCTGCAACAACTGATCGACTTTCTCTTTGGACTCGGTCGTATTATCTCCCCCGCGTTGATCCGATGAGACGACGGTGATGTCGGGGTACTCAGCAATTCTGTCGAGGAATCCCTGTTCTCTCTGTTCGGTACTTTCGCTGCCGGCAATGTATCGGAGCAAGATAACGTTGCCCTTGCCACCGATCGCATCGGCCATCTGCTCGGCCGCGAGTTGTCCCCCCTTGTAGTTGTCCGTCGCCACGTAGCCGATGATCTCTGGACCCTCGTTCAACCCACTATCAAAGATCACCACCGGGATACCTTCGCTGATCGATTCTTCAACCGCATCGACGAGACTCTCTTTCTGATTGGGAGCGAGGGCGATACCGTCTACACGATTGGTGATCATGTTTTTGACCATCTCAATCTGGCTACTGGTGTTACTCTCCTTAACGGGACCCTTCCACAGTATTTCGACGTTGCCGATTTCGTTGGCGGCCATTTGCGCACCGTAGTGCACTGATTTCCAAAATTCGTGACTGGTCCCTTTCGGGATCACAGCGATACGCAATGTGTCGCCGTCGGCGCTGCCCTGAGCCGAATCGCTCGAAGAGGAACCACAACCGATCAGCAAAGCTGTCAGAGAACAACCGACCAGCGAAAGAACAAGAATTCGGAGCGTTGACACGTGGACGAGTCTCCAGGCGACAAGGAGGGAGAGGAAAGGAAGGCCATCAGTGTAGGTGATTCCGCCCGCCATTCAATGTTTGCCGCGAACAAGCAACGCTCCTCCAAAGCGAGGCTACACAAAGCGCCGCCTGTCAACATGCCTCTGACTGGCGAGTTCGTTCGTCAAAGCGTGTAAGAAGTGACGAATAAAGCGGCCCAGCTTGCCCAGTTCCAATCGTCGTCCCATCAACGGAATGAGCGAACCAGATCCCCCCATCGGTTCCCATCAAAAGCACTTCGTTCGCTTCCCTTAAATCGTTTGGCCTTAATGTCACCTTGCGCCAATCCATCCCAAGCTCCGCAGCACACGATTCGATGGTCGATTGGGTAATCCCTCCCAGAACTCGATCTGCAGGTGGGGAAACGATCGAATCGTTTCGACAAATGGCAAGATTCGCGATGCTTGTTTCAGTGACACTGCCATCTTGGTCCAACAGGACTCCTACCGCATCCGCGTACTGACTTCGAGCAATTTGATCAGCCAAGTAGTAGTGAATCCGTGCGCGGGTCTTGATACCGCGTGGCCATGAAGCGTTATCAGGCTGTACCACCTCTGTTACGACGAGAGGTTGCCCGGTCTGGCGGCGGCGTTGGATCTGCGGGTGATTCAGCGAATTGAGATGCATCACTAAGGTCGGCTGGTTTGCATGCGACCCCGGAGTAGCGACAAGAGTGATACCGACATCTCCCTGCGGCTGCACCCAAGACATGTTGCGCCGCAAAAGCTCGTCGATCGATTGCCGCAGCGATTCTTTGCTAGGCAGTCCGTCGATCAGCAGGATTTCCGTTGTTTGTTTCCAGCGAGCAAAATGCTGATCGACTTCAAAGGGCACACCGTGATACGTACGCATTCGTTCTACTGCGACGACGCCCTGCCGGAATCCCATGTCTTCCACGTGAATGCCAACGCTTGAATGGGGCAACCACTCACCGTTGACGAAACTCATCCGTGGATCGTCGGCAACACCGCTATTTGGATTCGAAGATGTCATCAATCAGTGCCGCCATTTCACGGCCAGCACAACAGGACGGTCGGTAGTAATCGAGTTCAGAGTGTTGCAGTCCTACGGTTGATGCACAATCACGCGAAAAGACCGGCAGGCTGCTTCCGTCGAACCGAGGTGCAAAACTACCGGGCCCGCTGTAGCCGAGTGCCATCGTTCCACGCACTCGATTCACCAACCAGAATCGTTTCAGGACCGCGTCCCGTCGGTTGTACATCAGCACCAAACGATCCAGGTTTTGAGTCGCCATGGAGTGCACACCGCGACGCGACATCGCATAACGCTCGAGAGCTGGGGCAACCAATCCACAACGGAATGGGATGCCGGTAATCGGTTCTCCCGGAACGGTTCGACCACCCAGTTTTCCTCCACCTAAGGCGTGGAGCGCGCCGGTGATAACGCGGCCCCCGAAACTGTATCCAATCAGCGTCGTTGGCGCATCGCACTCAACGTGCCGTCGCAATAGCCAGGACAAATAAAGTCCTTGGGCATCCAGTTTCTTAAACTTTCGCCGAGCGTCACCGACCAAGATACCTTCCTTATCGCTCGGCCAACTCCAGATCACCCAGTCAATCGCTGGACGGTCATCTCGTTTGGTCCTGCGGTAGACCTCCATTCCACGGCGAATCGCTTCGGAAGATCTCATCCGATTGCCATGCACATAGACCACCACGTGACGTGACTGACGGAGATTCTCGATGTATTGATGGAAGTCGGTCGGTGTGACACATCCGTCGCAGCTGATTTGGTAGAAGCTCAATGCGGGTTCTTTCACGTCGGCGCGACAGGCATTGGCGGTAATGTTGCGAGTGCTGACGCTCCAAAGACGATCCAGATTGGGTTGTAAGAACTGACCCGATTCATTCGAGCATTCGGATTCCGAATCGCAATTCGACTCCGTCAGACAATCCGTGAAGGAAGCAGTGTCGTCGAGTCGAACGCACTGACACGATACGAATTGGACGTCTTCTCCAAAGGCGTCCGGCACAAGCCCCAAACCGATCACGACACTCAAACCGATCACTCGTAACGGAGTGATCCATGTGATCGCGGTGCAGCAGCGATAGAAGTAAATCAGTGGTTGCATCTCGAGTGGGCGATCAAGGTTCGGACCAAGTTGTTGTGCGATGTCAACACATTGTTGCTGAAAAAACACGATGTTGCGTTTGCACAACACGGCAGGCGACCTAATTTTGTTCGGTCTCGTGCTAGAGATCACCGAATACGCTCGCTATGCAGATCAAGGAATCTAACATGAACACTCGAATTCTCTCGGTGCTTATAGCCGCAACGCTTGTAACGGTTAGTTCAGGCTGCGGAAGCATGGGAAACTTCTTCTTTGGTCGCGGTGCAAGATGTGGTCTGTGCAACCGAAATAGCACACCGGCGATTCAGCCAGCACCTGTGCAACCGTATGTGGCAACGCCCTACACGCAACCGCCTGTCCAAGCGGCGCCGATGCAACAACCCGTCTATCAAGCTCCACCACCTGTCTACCAGTGCCCACCACCCGCTTACCCATGTCCCACCTGCCAGTCGCAGCCGGCTCCGGAACCAAAACGTTCCGGTTGCTTCATGCGAAACTGGTTCGGACGCAAGAAAAAAGACGCCCCGGCACCATGCCCACCCTCGGCACCGTGCTACTCCTGTTACGGATATGAGATGGGCGACTGTGGATGCGGTCATTCGTCCATCGTGACGGACCCCTATCTGGTTCCGGGACAGATCATTGAGGGTGGAACGGTGATTAATGGTGGAACGGTGATCGATGGTGGAACGGTGATCGACGGCGGAACGGTGATCAACGGCGGCACCGTAATTGACGGCGGAACGATCATCGACGGCGGGACCATGATGCCGGGAGATGGATTCCGAGCACGTCGTTACGATACGGACGGTGCACGAATCATCTGGTCCCAACCTGCAACCGAGATTTGATCCCTACAAAGCGGTCGTCATTATCCGCCGGTGGGTTGCCGGGCGATTCGACGAGATCTTTCTCGAGTCGCCCCGATTACACTGGTTTAATAGGTAGCGAGCGACGGCCGGAGCAAACGCGGACCATGGTTTCGTTTTGCTCCGGCCGTTTCGGTACTCCTATCCGATTGGATGCGATCACGGACTTGCCAGACCCGGCCGAGAACACGCAGCCGAAAAGACCGTGTTTTCTTTTTCTTCAACCACAAAGCCTGATCATGTTAGAGCCTCGCAAGCTGACTCGATTGAACCGACGACAGGTCATGAGCCGACAGATCGTCGCTGGTGCATTGGCGGCGACATCGATCACGAGTTGTTGGAACGCATCGGCCGCCTGGTCACAAACGTCGAGTGATTCCGAGACGACAGAAGACTCACCGCTGAAATACGAATCGCCTCAAGTGCAGAACTGGCGAATCGGTGTGATCTTGGAAACGCCCGTCAGCTGCACCAACGTGTTGGCGACGTTCGTTGTTCCGCGTGATTGGCCAGAACAAAAAGTTACGGTAACCGGGCAAAACGTCAGCCCCTTGGTAACGGCTTGGAAGACGCGCGATCTGCCAGCTGGCGCCAAACAAGTCGTCGTCGCCATGTCACGTGTTCCTGCTGGTTCAACAGCGGAAGCAACGTTTACCATGCAAGTGGAGCGTTCGCGGATCTTGGGGCCAGATACAACTGATTCCTTGGTCATTCCCAAACGACCGAGCCGCGACCTGCGTCTGTACATGGGCAACAGTCCGTACATCGACGCAAGCGACGCGCGAATCAAAGCCGCTTCGAGGGAACTCGCAGCCGTTGAAGCAGCATCGGACTGGGAACGTGTGGAATCGATCTACGATTACGTACGAGAAAATGTCGAGTACGTCGAAGGCTCAATCAAAGACGCTTCCGATGCACTCAAAGATGGCAAAGGAGACTGCGAAGAAATGACCAGTCTGTTTGTCGCTCTGTGCCGCAACGCTCGCATCCCGGCACGGATGGTTTGGGTTCCCGATCACTGCTACCCAGAGTTCTACTTAGAAGACTCCAGTGGAAACGGGTTCTGGTTTCCCTGCCAAGCAGCTGGCACACGCCAATTCGGCCGCATGGATGAATATCGACCCGTGTTACAAAAAGGGGATCGCTTCAAGCTGCCGGAAAAACGAGCGGCCGTTCGATACGTCAGCGAGTTCTTTAAGTGCGACAAGAAGGGTAAAGGCAATCCCGATCCGCAGTTCGTCCGAGAAATGTTCGACGTTTAATCTGGGTCGCTACTTAGTTCGCTACTCGGATTGCAGGGTCGGATCTTCCACGGACGCAAGCTCGATTTCGAATTCGATCTCTTCGCCTTTGCGGTAGACCTTGATCTTCTGTCGAGAACCCACCGGCATGCGCTCGATTGCTTCTCGCAGATTGCCTGGATCGATGTAGCGATCGCCTGCAAACTCAGTGATCACATCGAGCGGTCGAATCCCAGCTCGCTCGGCGGCCGAGTCTTCGATGATTTGATAGGCCAAGACGCCCAGTCGCGCCGGCAGATTAAAGCGACTGGCAATCCTTGGATTCAGTTCAGCCATCGTGACGCCGATAGCTGCCCGCCGAACGGAGCCACGTTGATCCAACTCGTCCGCAATCCACTTAGCATGATTGATCGGGATGACGAATCCGATGCCCTGATAGCCGCCATTGCGTGTAGCGATCGCCGTGCTGATTCCAATCACTTCGCCATCGAGGTTGATTAGCGGTCCTCCAGAGTTTCCTGGATTGATTGCCGCGTCGGTTTGAATGAGCCGGCCCCGATTGATTCGTTGTAACGAACGATTCTTCGCGCTGATGATCCCCGCGCTGACGGTCGCCTCGAGTCGAAAGGGGCTTCCAATCGCAAGCACCCAGTCACCGATTTCAACAAGATCCGAATCGCCCAACGGGGCAAACTCGAAGGGCTCGTCCCGAGAGATCCGCAGGGTCGCAACATCGCTGTCAGCGTCGCCCCGTGTGTGCGTTGCTTCGATCTCCGTTTCATCGGACAGTTGAATCACCACGCGTTTGGCGCCGCGAATGACATGATTATTCGTGATCACCATTCCTTCGCTGCTGACAATCACACCACTACCCAACCCGGTCAATTGAGACTTTCCTGCTTCGGATTGTTCTTCCTCGGACGCTTCGGCCTCTTGTTGATTGGCGGGCATGTTCTGTCCGTACGACAAAATGGTCACAACCGAAGGACTTGCGGAGCTTGCCGCATTGCGAAAGGCACGCGAGAGTGATCGCGCGTGGTATTTGATCTCGTCGAGTTCAGCCTGAGAGGTGGATTGTTCGTTTGAAGAGGCGTTTTCCGCCTGTGTCGTTTTCGACTTTCCCGCGTCGACTCCGTCTTCGGCGAGGATCTCAACAGGGATCAAGACCGACGATGCCAGCCAAACGAAGGCCAAGGCAAAACAGCGAAACACCAAACGATATGAGTCTGTCTTATCCATCATCAAGCCAACCTGTTGAAGTTCCGTGGTCAGAGCAGAATCGGGTCTGAGAGGGCGAATCAAAAAAAGCGTTTTTGTTTTCCCGAGAGACGGCGAAGGAATCGCACTCGCCTCTGTTATGCAATATAACGGTCCGTCGCAAGAATGCACGGCTGGTGGTTTCATCCACCAGTGGTGTCGCCTTATCTATTCATCTCATCTTGTTCATGCTCGTCTCCAACCTGCTCATTAAGAAAAGAGAGGGTCAGTCGCTCACTTCCGAGGAGATTCAGTTCCTGATCGACGGCTATTGCCGTGGGGAAGTGACCGATTACCAAATGTCGGCGTTTGCGATGGCAGTCGCGATTCGTGGCATGAATCCCACGGAAACGGCGATGCTTACGCACGCGATGTTGAATAGTGGCGAAACGCTGAAGCGTGCCGGCGGGGTAGCAGATTCGGGTAATCCCGGCCACGATCGACCACGCGTCGACAAACACAGCACGGGCGGATTGGGGGACAAAGTTTCGCTCATTCTTGCACCGCTGTTGGCATGTTGTGACGTCGATGTCCCAATGATTAGCGGACGAGGCCTTGGGCTGACCGGCGGAACACTTGACAAATTGGAAGCAATCGAGGGCTTTCAAACGAAGTTCAATGCCGACCAGTTGGATCAGTTATTGAAGGAATGCGGGACGTTCATCGCCGGAGCGACGGAACAGATCGCACCGGCTGACCGCAAACTGTACGCACTGCGCGATGTGACGGGGACGGTCGAGTCGATTCCGTTGATCACTGCGAGCATTCTGAGCAAGAAACTCTCAGCAAATCTGGACGCCTTGGTAATGGACGTGAAAGTGGGCTCTGCCGCTTTCATGAAAACGTTTGACCAAGCTCGCCAGCTCGCCGAGTCACTCGTTCGTGTTGGTCACGAAGCCGGACTTCCAACGACCGCCTTGCTGACGGACATGGATCAGCCGCTCGGACAAGCGGTAGGAAATGCAATCGAAGTCAACGAGACCTTGGAGATTTTGGAAGGTGGTGGCGGACCGGTTCGCGAGCTAACCATTGAGCTGTGTGCGGACGTCCTTGTGAGTGTTGGAGTCCAAAGTGATTTGCACAACGCTCGCTCAATTCTTGTCCAGCATCTAGACAGTGGCGTAGCTCGCGAAAGATTCGAAAAGATGGTTGCCTGTCAGGGTGGAAAACTCACCGACCGATTGCCCCTGGAAATGGAGCATGTGGTGGAGGCTCCAACCGATGGCTACCTTTCGCAATGGGATTGCAACTTGATTGGAGAAACGGTGGTCTGCCTGGGTGGCGGTCGACGAAAGGTCGGAGATCCAATTGACCATCGTGTGGGTATCCGCACCCACGGCCCGGTTGGAGCCTTCTTCGAGAAATCGCAGCCATTATTGACGCTGTACTGCTCGGCGTCGCAAGCGAGCAACTATCTTGGGCCGCTGCGGTCGGCCGCGATCTTGCAGAGCGACCCGGCGGGCGCTCAGGCATCACCTTTGATTATGGAACGTTTAGGGATTTCCGATCTCTAATAGTGAGAGGGCCGGGGCGTCATGCAGATTTATCAGAACCAGCAGAACGAGATGAGGTCGGTGATGTCGTTGGCGGAGCTACAAGACGATCAGATCGACGAATTGGTTAGTCGCGCGATCGCAGCGCGAGATCAAGCCTATGCTCCCCACAGCCACTTCTACGTCGGTGCGGCGATCCTGCTTTTTGACGGGCGAATCCAGGTCGGATGTAACGTTGAGAATGCCAGCTATTCGTTGACGCTGTGTGCTGAACGCGTCGCAGCCTCAAGCGCCGTCGCCGCTGGGTACCGACATTGGCAAGCGATCGCCATTGCGAGCGTCGGCGGTGTTACGCCCTGCGGTGCTTGCCGACAATTCTTGGCGGAATTCGAGCTCGATATCCCGGTGATCATGGTGGATGTCCTGGACGGGTCTCGCCGGATCGTGCAACTCTCCAAGCTGCTTCCGGACGCATTCGACGGCTCCAATCTGCCGAGCCATGCGTAGCTGACGGTTTCGAACGTCGTACGTTAGAGCCAGGTTTTTCCAGCAGAGGGCGGCTCCTGAGACCAAAGGAGCGTCATTAGCGGAGGGATTCGTTGCCTCCTCCGCGACGGAGAGTTTCTCTTCGCGTCGCGCGCCCCGCGTTGCCTCGACTTCGGCCATAATCTGTGCAGACCGGTCGGTGGACCGACTGCGTGGTCGACTCAACACGTTCTTCAGGATTGATCCATGGCAACTGCGACTGAACCTTCCGCTCCCGAATCCCCTGTTGTTCAACAAGGCTCTGGCTCGCGCGGTTGTCTCTATGGCTGCTTGGCGATCATCGTCGGCGGATTGCTGTTGCTCCTTTGTGCCGGGCTGGGCGGCTACTGGTTCATCAAAGGCCAGATCGAGAAATGGACTTCTACCGAACCGGGTAATATCCCCACCGTCGAATATTCCGAAGAACAGATGGCGGAGCTGCAAGGGCGTGTCGACGCTTTCTCCGAAGCCATGGACGAGGACCGAACGCCGGACGAAGACCTGGTCCTAACCGCCGAAGAAATCAACGCGCTGATTGGCAGCAACGAAGACATGCGTGGGAAGGTCTTTGTCACGATTGAAAACGATGAGGTTTCCGGCGAAGTGTCGTTCCCATTGGATGAGATCGGATTTCCGGGACGCTATTTCAACGGATCCGCGAGTCTGTCTGTGTCGATGGAGAACGGCATCCTGATTGTTACGCTGACCGATGCTTCGGTGAACGGCGAAAAAGTACCGGAAGAAATCGTCAAAGAGATCGCGAAAGAGAATCTCGCAAAAGATCTCTACAACGATGCGGACAATGCGAAGACACTGCGAAAATTTGAAAGCGTTCGAGTCGAGGGTGACAAGCTTATCTTGAAATTCAAACGCTCCGACGAAGAAGAAGCCGGTTCGGAAGACGGCGAAGCGACGGAAGAATCAGGTACGGAAGAATCGGGCACGGATCAATCGTCTACGGGAGAATCGGGGAGCGAGGAATCAGCGAGCTCGGCTGAATCGGAAGCGGCTGAATCGGAAAGCGCTGAATCAGAAAGCGCTGAATCCGGGGCTGGCGAAGAGGCGACCGAATCGATCGAGGCTTCAGGCAGCGAATCGGCAGCGACCGAAGAAACCGAATCCGCATCCTCCGAAGAGGAATCCACATCCTCGGGAAAGGAATCCGGCGAGTCAGCAGGTGAAGCTGAATCGACCGAAGAAACTCCAGACTCGCTTCAACCCGCGAATTGAATCGACTCAGCTCACCGCTGCTCTGCGTTGCAACCAGTCAACGCAGAGGCTGCGTACCTCATTAACGCTCGGCGTGACGAGCGCTGAATCGTCGGCTAACCTTCGAGATCGATTTTGATACCGCCGACCAACCCGGCGACCACGTTGTAAATCAAGGCACCGATGATGCCGCCAATAAAGCCGGCGATGCCGTAAAAGAGCGGCATAAAGATCAAGGCACCGACGCCGCCGATCAATCCACCAATCACCGCGTCACCACCGCCACCACCAGCAGCCAGGCCCAAAATCGCGAGCAACGAGAAGATGCCACCGATGATCAAACCGATTAGGGCGTAGACGGCACCTAACATGAGTCCGGCCGAGGCAATATCGATTCGCTTAATAGCGACGGTCCGCATGGCAACGGCGCGCTGAGCCGGAGCACCTTGCTGGACGGGTGTGTTGTAGGGATTGTTTGACATGAGGAGTTCCGATCGAGAGAGAGGGGCGACGACAAAACAACTTTCAATGGTCGAATAGCGTAGCAAATCCGATTCATGGAAAGGTTTGTCACGGACACTTTTTCCGCCCGACCCATCGGTTGATCACGTCTAGAAAACAGCCGCGTACGCGACCGCCGGAGAGTTTGGGTTCACTCGCCGTCGCGCTGGGCGATCGTCGCGAGCCGCGCGCGGTATTCCTGCAAACCATGCAACGCGTGGTAGAGCACACCGCATTCCAGATCGATCCCTTCGCATTCCGCAAGGATCCCACACAGACGTCTCGCCGTGCGTTCAACCCAAGGCTCGGTCAGGACGCGGTCAGGTGCTGCGAGAGCAAGGAACTCCAAGACGTGTCCTGTCGTTCCAAGCGATTCGCCTAGGTCGCGAGCCCAACCCGGACGGTGCAAGTAATCGACTCCATAAGAACCATCGGGATTCTGATTTCGTCGTGCGACATCGATAAAATCCGTCAACTGAGCCTCAGCTTGCGCCCACACTCCTGTCACGGGTCGGTCTTCCGATCGTCGCTTGGCGAGCGACATCGCAATGCCGATCAATCGATGCGTGCCACCGCACACGCTTGCCGGAATACTCTGTTGCAACTCAGAAGCTAACAGCTGCTCGGTAGAGTACGTCACTCGGTCGCGACCGATCCATTGATGATTCGTCTCGCGATATTGCGTTAACGCGATCAGCGTCCAACTGAATTCCAACTCCAAATTGCGTGGCACATCGTATTCGACCTGTCGCATCCAGTCCTCCATGGTGAAGGTATGCGTTTCGGTCTTCAATTCAGTATCCAGCGATAGCCCGGACTGAGACAACACAGCTAACCACTGATCGCGGTGACCCTGTCCGACTTTTGTGGACGGCTGCATCGCCATTCGCAGTCCCGGTCGTTCTGGATTGCCCAATCGATCCCCACGGATCGGCTCAAACCCTTGAACGGTCTTGCCTTGCAGCAGATAGGGGATCGCGGCTTGCTCACCTTCCGGTGTTTCGATCAGAAAGCGATCACCATAAGCCAGCACGCCATGCAAGATTTGCCAAGCGCCGTGCGTCAATGATGACAGGGTGCGATCGCGTAAGTTCTGCTCGAGCGTTCGATCGACGAGGACCTCAATCGGCTCAATGGTCGATCCCTCCGAGGTCGGCGGCTCGGGCAATGACGGATCCCCGGCCGAAGGACATCCTAGGCACAGGATCGCGCAGATGATCGTTAGCAGAGTGACAAACCGCATCCCTCGTAGAGTGGATACGGGATGTCGGAAAGTCAATCTTTTCTATTCGTCATCCTGATCGTACTCGGCTTCTTCTTCCCGATAGTAAGTTCGGACCTTCTTCGGGTAGGGGTCGATCGCCAGTTGATCCGACATGAAGCCCTTGTCTTTTGCCATGCGAAGCACGGTGATCACATCACCGTAGCTGCCACCTGTTTTGGCGATGCCGCGAATGACGGACCCCAGATCGCTTGGAACCTCGATCTTCTGATCCTCTTTACCAGCTTGATAATTGCTGATCCTGATCGCTCCGGTTGTGGTGCGGCTCGGTGTCAGCATCAAACCGCCGGCGCGGAGAAAGCTAGAAATCTGCATGGAACCCGTCGCCCCCATCAACACGATTTCCGGTGACTCGCGAAGTGAAACGATCACGGCGGGCGGTGCCACCGAATTCACGCGATAGAGAAAATAGGGCCCAACCGGATCACCTACGACAACACTTGCGCTGTCGGGACGACGACGAGTCGCGACAAAAGCACCGTATCGTGTCTCAAGACTGGGTTCTTGCAGCAACGCCTGCAACGACTCGAGTGCTTGATGATCGTCCAAGCCTTCCAGGGCAAGTAGCGCCCAATAGCGGAACGCAGGCTCATCACGTGCAGCGCGTTGCAAAGGTTCGATGGCCTCGGTTCGATCCAAGTAGGCGAGTGCTTCGGCGGCGTAAAATCGCAGTTCTTCATCGTCCGAGTCGAGGGCGCTGATCAGTGTCGGCACAGCGCTTTCACCAATCGCTTCCAGTTTCAGACTCGCGTCGCGAGCTCGCGCGGGTTCACGCAACTGATCGGAAAGCTCCGCAAGCTGAGACTGCATATCAACCGATGATGCATCGCCGCGAATCGACAAGACCACTTGGATCATTCGCTGCAGGTTGTTCCGATAGCGCGGATGGACATCGATTTCGATGTAGTCATCCTCTAGCGGCTTGGAGATGCCTCGGCGGGTTGTGCCGTCGAAGAAGAAAAAACGCCGGTTGATGGAGTCGCTGAGCAGGTTAGCTGTCTTGGCGTGCTGAAACTCCGGTTTCAGGACGAGGCCCAGCTTTCTGGAAACTTGCACGCGTCCACCAGAGAGAACGTTACCCTCCAGATTCATCGTGCTGTCATCGCCCGCAGAATAGTCTGCACGAGTTAGCACGGGTCCCACGCCGATCGCGAGCACGTCACTCTGCTTGACTCGATTCTGAATGACTTGCTGCTGACGGAGACGTGTATCGAGCAGCCATCCGTGGTGCAGGTTTGACGCGCGGCTTTCCGCCGGTGCCAAGACTCGGAGGTCGAGCGGATCTCCTCGCTGAGCCCCGGGTGGAATCGTCGCTCGAACGCGAACCAATGCCGTTTCCGTACTTTCCAAAAAGTGATTCGGATCGACCACGTCGTGACGCTTCATTTCCTCAATCAAGGATTCCCGGTACGGCGATGGATCGGCAGGTCCGCCCGTCCCAGGCAGTTGGTTAACCGCCCCCACGCCATCGACTTCTAGCGGTCGCATACCAAAAGGAGCTGACGCATCACCGATCCACTGTGGCGGCTCCGGAACGTCCATCAGTTCGGCTAATCGGGCTTCCCGTTCGGCTTCGTCCGCGTTTTTCCAAAGGGAAGAGCAGCCGGTCGAGGTAAGCATCATTGGGCTAAGCAACAGCGATAGAAATCGTCGCCGAGATGCAGTTGGGAGCTTTGGCATCCTGCGCTCGCTCGCACGTCTAGAGGGTGATTCGTCAAAACAGGGTCGTCATGGGTGATAGTGAGGCATTGCGTTCCAGAGCAATAGCAAACGACGGAGATACCCGGTGCGGGGTGCAGGAACGCTAATCGGCTTTTGTTGGGTGAGTTTGGATTGGGGGCGTGGTTTTTCGGATTTGAAGCTAAGATTGCGACATCTTGGAGAATCCCCACAGTCTAGGAAGGACTCATGGTTTCAAAAGCTGTCGAACA
>JBCDEM010000017.1:0-164674 GCA_039179795.1 Planctomycetota bacterium
CCGTCCCTTGTGAACGAGCTTACTTTTCGACCACCGTCGCTTTTTTTATGAATACAGGCTTATAAGGAAAATATCGCAAAAGCATTTCCGCCGCGACGGTGCGGGTGGGAACTTTGCTGATTTTCTCGACGACATCCGTTCCTTCAACCACTTTCCCAAAGACCGCGTAGCCAGCATCGCGAGCACTGCGATTTAAGAAATCGTTGTCGGCGACGTTGATGAAAAACTGACTCGTAGCGCTATTGGGATCACGCGTACGAGCCATCGCGATGGTGAATTTCTTATTGCTGAGGCCGTTTCCGGCTTCGTTGATGACCGGTGGTCGAGTCTTTCGCTCCACCATGTCGCTGCCCATACCGCCTGTTTGGACCATGAATCCATCGATCACACGGTGAAAGATGGTGTCTTTGTAATGGTCATCTTTCACGTACTTCAGGAAGTTCTCGACGGTTTTGGGAGCTTTGTCCGGGTTCAACTCCAGCACGATCTTGCCCATAGACGTTTCCAATTCGACACGCGGAGGATCGCTTTCCTGGGCCAGAATCGGGCGTGTGAGAAACGCGACGACGAAGGCAAACGCAATCACGACTTTGCGACGGAATGAGGATGACATGGCGGGAATTCGCTCCTGGGAGGGGTTTTTCAGGCTGGGAGGCATATTCTTGCCGGTCGGCCGGTGAAGGCAAGCCGGGAAAAACAGCTTGCACACCGTGATTTCGCAGCGGTCACGCAAACACTCCTTAAAAACCGTCAAATTTCAATCTTCGGTAATTCGGGCTAGGATTGCCGCTACGCTTTTTTGCCGCTTCCCTGCCGAATCTCTCCTCTTCGCCAGACTCTCACCATGCAATTTTGTCATCTCACTCGCTGTTTTCTTACCGCCATCCTTTTCGTTTCGTCTGCGTTCAGTCTCGCCGCGGCGGAACGCCCCAATCTTATTTTTATTTTGGCGGATGATCTCGGGTACGGAGATCTGGGCTGTTACGGCCAGAAAGTGATCCAAACACCGCGGTTGGATCGCATGGCTGCAGAAGGCATGAAGTTCTCGCAGTTCTACGCGGGGAATACCGTTTGTGCACCAAGTCGCAGCGTGTTGATGACGGGGCAGCACATGGGGCACACGCACGTACGAGGCAATGCGGGTGGCAGCAATATGCTGATTCAGTCGTTACGGGACGAAGACGTCACCGTTGCCGAAGTACTTCAGCCAGCCGGCTACACCAGTGCACTGATCGGAAAATGGGGGCTCGGACAAGTTGACCAACCCGGATTCCCCATGCGTCAGGGATTCGACGTCTTCTATGGCTACTTGAATCAAGTCCACGCACACAACTATTACCCAGAGTTCCTTTGGTCGGGCGATCAGAAGCAGCCACTCCGAAATGTCGTTGAAAGAGCTGAACGGTCTTACGGCGGCTTCACCGGCGGTGCCGCTACCAAACGCATCGAATACACGCACGATCTGTTTGTCGATGAAGCAAGCAAGTTTCTGCGCGAGCACACCGCAGAGCCGTTCTTCTTGTATCTGCCGCTTACGATTCCGCATGCGAACAACGAAGCGACTCGCATGACCGGAGACGGCGCGGAAGTACCTGATTACGGAATCTATGCCGAGAAAGACTGGCCCCAACAAGACATGGGCCAAGCGGCAATGATCACGCGCATGGATGCCGACGTGGGACGCATTCTGGACTTGCTTGGAGAACTGGGAATTGCCGAGAACACGTTGGTGTTTTTCACAAGCGACAACGGGCCTCACAACGAAGCGGGTCACAACTTGGAACGCTTCAATCCATCGGGTCCCCTGCGCGGCACAAAACGCGCGCTCTACGAGGGTGGAATTCGTGTGCCCGGGATCGCATGGTGGCCGGGAACGATCAAGCCAGGGTCGACCACCGATCACGTGGCCTACTTCGGTGATTGGATGGCCACCGCGGCCGACCTGGCTGGTATTGATCCGCCTGACGACATCGACAGTATCAGCTTTGGCCCGACACTACGTGCAGACTCGGCCGCTCAGAAAAAACACGACTATCTTTACTGGGAGTTTTACGAACAGGGCAGTCGCCAAGCCGTCCGATTTGAAGACTGGAAAGCGATTCGTCAGCCGATGACGACCGGCAAGATTCAGTTATTTGATTTGAGCAAAGACTTGGGCGAGAAAAGCGATGTGGCGAAAGATCATCCCGATCTCGTCAAACGAGCAGCGGCGATGATGGACGAGGCACATGTCCCCCACCCCAATTGGAAGATACGCGGTAGACGCTAAATGCCGGGCTGGAGATGGGTTTGAGGGCGACCTGGAGGGAGCGGATGAAGAGGTTGGATTTCGTTGTTTCGTTCAAAGCGGGTTTTCTTCGATTTTTCGTGCAAGGTTTTGGCTTTCGTTAGGATTGAATACCTGATGGGTTCGATCCTATCTCGTCCGCGGCGGCGACGTCTTTTCCTGTCAGCACTCTCATCGACGAATCAACCTTGCCCACACCCGACACACGTGCGAGTCTGATCTTACGTCTCGGCGATCCGGCAGACGAACAGGCTTGGAGCGAATTCCTGCAGATCTACGAGCCGATGTTGCTCGGCCTCTCAAAGCGCTGGGGTCTGCAGGACGCGGATGCTCGCGAAGTCGTGCAAGAGACTTTGTTGGCTGTCGCGGCAAGCATGCAGGACTTTTCGCGTGCAGATCATCCCGGTGCTTTTCGCGGATGGCTCGCTTCCATCACACGCCATAAGTTGGCTGACTACTTGGCCCGTCGATCAAAACAGGCGAGGGCGAGCGGGGACTCATCCGTTCAGGCTTGGCTGAGCGAACAGGCTTGTCCTGAAAGCGGCAATAGTCGCTGGGATTGGCAGCAGAAACAGCAGATCTTTTCGTGGGCTGCCCGTCGCGTGCGAGACCAAGTCTCTGAAACCACTTGGTTGGCGTTTCATCGAACGGCAATTGATGCCGAAGATGTTCGCGACGTCGCTCGTGATCTGGAAATTCGCGAGGGCATGGTTTACGTCGCCCGCAGTCGTGTGATGGCGCGGTTACGAAAAGCCGTCACCCAATGGACTGAATCCTTGGAGGCAGACCGCCATGTCATGTGATCCAGAACTCCTTTGGACTTTGGTCGAGCAGGATCAGGAACCTGGTGACGAAGCGACCAGTCTCGCGCGTCATGTGGAATCGTGTGTGCGATGCCAACAAGAACTCGCGCGGATGGGCGGTGAAGAAACTTGGTGGCAAGAGACACGTCGTTGGCTGAGCACGACCGAACTGAATCTTACGAAAGACGCGGATGGAATAGCCGAGAACGAATCGGAAGAACCGGCGGCAATCGTGCCAGTCGATCTGAGTTTTCTTGATCCTCCGACTCACCCAGAAATGCTGGGGCGGATCGGACGTTATGACGTTGAAGGTCTGCTCGGCCGTGGCGGCATGGGGGTCGTCTTACGCGCCAACGATCAAGACTTACGACGAAGTGTCGCCGTCAAGGTTCTTGCGCCGGAATGGGCTGCGTCGCCACAAGCAAGGCAACGCTTCGCTCGCGAGGCGCAAGCGGCGGCAAGTATCACGCACGAAAACGTCATTCCGATTTACAACGTCGAACCCGACGCACCCTTGCCCTTCTTTGTCATGCGATATATCCCCGGCATGACGTTGGAACGCTGGGTCCAGGTTGAAGGGCCGCCCGATCTTGCGACCCTGTTGCGTGTTGCCAGTCAGATGGCCGAAGGGCTTGCCGCTGCGCACCGCAGAGGGCTGATCCATCGAGATATCAAACCCGGCAACATTCTGATCGGACATGGAATCGACCGCGTTTGGATCACGGACTTTGGACTCGCGAGAGCAGCCGACTCGGTCACACTCACGCGGACAGGCGTCATCGCGGGAACGCCGCACTACATGAGTCCCGAACAAGCCCGCGGCGAATCGGTGCAGCAGTCCAGCGATCTGTTCAGTCTTGGTGGCGTGCTTTATTTCTTGGCCACGGGTAACCCGCCGTTCGATGCCGAGAACACGTTGGCAGTGTTGCATCAACTGGTCTCGCGCGATGCACCGTGTCTGCAACAGCAGCGGTCGGATCTTCCTCCAGCATTTGTCTCATTAGTGACTAGCTTGTTGGAGCGTTCAGCTAGTCGTCGTCCTGCGTCGGCTGATGACGTGATTCGACAACTGGAAGTCGCGCAGTCTGAGTTTCAAGCTGGCAAGCGAGCCAGGCGTAGATGGATGTCGCCGAAGTCACGGCGACGAACGCTTGCCACGAGCGTCTGTGCGTTGCTTTTGGTTTGCTTCGCTTACACGTTTTGGCCGTCGTTGCTCGAACGAACGAAAAACGCAAACACATCCGCGGATCGTCGACCAAGCAGCATTGGCAATCCATTCGAATCGAGCGGTCCAGCGTTTGAAGCGACTGGCTATGAAATCGGTGTGTCCGACCAAATCGCTTCGATTACCCAAAACGACGCGAGCGCTTTTGACGAAGAAGTCGCATCGATCACGGCCGAAATTGACGGCTTGCTCGATTCAACGCAGACGGAGGCACTTCCTGTCTTCGTATCAGATGATGCGTCATGGAATGCTTCGGTTGAAAGCATCGAAAACTCATTGGATGAAATGAAGCCTGACGAGATTCCGTCGTTCGTGCCCGACGATTCCGCGGCGATTCGTTGGCAGACCGATTTACGAAAGGCCTACACAAAGGCGCAAGTTGAGCGCAAGCCGTTGCTGTTGCACTTTTACATTGAAGAGTGCAATTGGTGCGAGAAGCTTGAGCAGGGATGTTTTCAAGACCCCGCGGTAAGACAGGAAATCAACCGATCGTTTGTTCCAGTCAGGGTCGACGGTGCACGTGCATCGAATCTCACCCAGAAATTCGATGTCGCGAAATTTCCAACCGACGTGCTGCTGGCCCTCGAGGGAAACGTCATATCGAAGGCGGTTAGTCCACAAGATCCAGGGCGTTATATCGCCATGTTGAGAGCCGTCGCTGACGAATGAAGTCGTCGCCTGCAACAACTCTCATTCAACGACTCGACACAATCCGTTTACTAACTATCGAAATGAGGTAACCGATGAAACGCTTAATGACTCTGTTGATTAGCCTTGCCTCCGTTCCCGCGATTGCACAACCACCCAGTGATGCGGCTGGATCCGGTTTTGAGCAACCGCGAGGGTTTTATGGCAACTTCGAGAGCGGACGAGCGGCGGCACAACAAAATACCGGAAGCTCCGGGCTGAACGTACCGGCGGATAATGGGCTTTCAGCAACTCCGAAGCAAAAGCCGGGCAATCCGTTTAGGGTCCCGACGAACCCGGGTCTGCGTTCCGGAGGAGGAGCTCCCGGGATGGACATGGGCATGGGTGACATGGCCGATTTTGACGACATGGAAGAGATGTTCGGATACGGTGCAATGGGATCAACTGGAGCATTCGATCCGGAGGACTTTTTCCGTCGCGCACTACAACGTGCAATCCGTGGATTGCGCGAAGCGGAAAACGATGATGACCGTACGACGATCAAGGGTTACATCAAAACTGCTCTCGAGGAACGGTATTCTCGAATGATCAAAAAACGCCGCGAAGATCTTGAAGGCTTGAAAGCCAAAATTCAAAAGTTGGAACAGGATCTCAAGCGTCGTGAATCGGCTGCCAAGCGAGTCATCGAAGTTCAGATGCAGTCCGTTGAGTTGGCATCCGAAGGGTTGCTTGAACTCGGCGAACTGCGAGGCGTCAAATCACGCGGCGGCGGTATGGGAATGAGGGGCGGCATGGAGGATGGTACGGACATGATGGACGGAGGCATGGGTGGAATGATGGGCAGTGGAAGCAACTAGGCGTCCCAATCGACCGACAGGCGGTGGCCGCTTCGGCGGCCGATGCTTTTCCAGGCTTCGGGGCGCGGACGATTGGTCGTCGTCTACAATCCGGGCATGGATCCGCCCAATACGACTGATCAGCCCGGCAGTGACGAAAAATCGCTTCTAGACTCCCGATTCAGTCTGCGGGAATTCTTTGGCTTGGCGACCATCGTTATTCTCGCGATCGGTCTCTTTTTCTCCTCGCGTCAATCGTCCAAGCTCAAGGACGAAGTGGATCGCTTGCGGCTCGAAACCGGTTATTTGAGCGATACAGAACCGGGGCAAATCGCCGCGGCACGGGTACCGACCGATCAACCGCTCGCGTACCGCGTGCGGATTCGAGTCCCCGAGGGATCCCAGGATTATCGCGTTGCCTACAGTTCGATTTGGGAAAAAGGCAAGAACGCACCTAACTGGCACTCTGCAATTCCGGTTCCGCCCGGCGAATCGCTTGTCACCCTGCGAATCCTCGAAGATCCCCGCGATAACGTCTGGAAAATCTCCGCGATCCTCGTCTCCAAGGATCGCACCCGGCGAATGGCCACGTCACTTTCCGCCGAACAGGTTGCGATTTTTCGCGGTTCGAATGATGTTCTGCGTACCGGAGTCGGTCGAGAGACCCTTGCGGTGGATGATGACAAATCGATTCGAATTCTTGACGAAAGATGGCTGGTCGGCGAAGGCGGCCTGCTACTGTACGGTGATAGAGCTCCCGACCAGGACCAAACCGGAGTCTACGCTGAGTTGCAACCGGATGTTGGTCCGCTCAATTGAGGCGTCGAAGGGTAGTCAGGCGATAAGTATTCAATGGATGAGAATCTATTTGGTCACTTCGGTTCCGACACGATCGCGTGACATGTGACTGCGATCGGATGAACCGCCCATCTAAGAAACATCTTCACAACACAGCAATCGTTCGAACGAAGACATGCCGCGAGATTTTTTGAAAGGTGCCGCCGACGAATACGACGTCGTTGTGATCGGCAGTGGGTTGGCCGGGATGACCTCGGCTAACATTCTCGGCCGCGCCGGACACCGAGTGTTGTTGTTGGAACAGCATTACAAGTTGGGAGGCTTGGCGACTTGGTTTCTCCGTCCAGGTGGTCACACCTTCGATGTTTCGTTGCACGGCTTCCCCCATGGCATGATTAAGTCGTGTCGTCGCTACTGGAACCGCGACATCGCGGATCGAATTGTGCAATTGGACAACATCCGGTTCGACAATCCGCAGTTTTCGCTAACGACCTCGTTCAATCGTGAAGACTTCACCCATCTGCTGACGACCAAGTTCGGCATCGAACACGATACGGTTCGTGAGTTCTTTGACACCGCCCGTGGAATGAACTTTTACGATGATCAGTCAACGACGACCCGACAGTTGTTTGATCGTTTCTTTCCAGGGCGAGATGATGTCGTTCGCTTGTTGATGGAGCCCATCACGTACGCCAATGGATCGACCCTCGAAGATCCAGCCATCACCTATGGAATTGTCTTTAGCAACTTCATGAGCAAAGGTGTTTTCATCTATGAAGGTGGCACCGACGATTTGGTTAAACGGATGAAAAAGGAGTTAGAGTCCAATGGAGTCGATGTCCGTATCAATTGTGGTGTGGACAAGATCGATGTCGAAAATGGTCGCGTTGCGGCAGTGCATTCACGAGACCGACGGATCCGATGTCGGGCCGTGGTCAGCAACGCTAACTTGCGAACGACAATCTTGAAAATGATTGGCGAAGAAAAACTGGATTCGAAATTCGTCGAAGAAACCGCCGCTGTGCGGTTGAATAACAGCAGCACGCAGGTGTACATGGCACTGAAAGAAGGTGAGTCGATCGATGAATCGTCGGGAGATTTATTCTTCACCAGCACATCGCGAGAGTTTCGAACCGACTTGCTGCTCAGTCGTGATATCACCAGTCGTACGTTCAGCTTTTATTACCCACGGACGCGACCGGAAAAGAAAAAAGAGCGTTATGCCATCGTCAGCAGTACGAATGCAAATTGGTCCGACTGGGCTGATTTGAACGACGAGGATTATCAGGCAAGCAAGGATGACTTGGTCGACACGACGATCGATGCACTCGAGAAGTACATCCCCGGTATCCGCGACAAAATCGACATGGCGGAAGCCGCAACGCCGCGAACGTTTCACCACTACACGTGGCACGAAACTGGAGCGAGTTTCGGAACGAAATTCGAAGGCTTGGCTGTTAGCCGAGCTCTGCCCCAACAAATTGGCGGCATGTATCACGCCGGTAGCGTCGGAATCATCATGAGCGGCTGGTTGGGGGCGATCAATTACGGCGTCATCGTTAGTAACGAAGTCGACAGTCAATTGACCAGCGAAAGCGCTCACGTGCCGTAACGAACGCGAATCACGCGAAGTCTTCGCGGACTTTGCGTCTAAACCGTTTGTCGGTTCAGCCCCATCTGGCGTAAACTACAGTGTTCCGCACTCATGATTTTGGAGTCCAACCATGTTGCGCCGCATCACTTTATTCGCCATTCCAGTCGTCCTCGCCGTGTGGATGATTACGTGTGACGCGCAGGCCGCGCACGCACAGGCCGGGGGCAGCTACCGAACGCCAACTTATAGCTATCGTTCGCCAGCCTATTCGTATCGAACGCCGATTTATAATTACCGCACTCCGATTTATGGCTATCGCACGCCGATCTTCGGTTATCGAACTCCGATCTATCAGTACCGCACACCGATCTATAATTATCGGACGCCCATTTATCGCTATCGGTCCCCACGCTTTTAAAGATGGATCAGCCGCGAAGCGGTTGAGTTGGCGAGCCCCACAAGTTGTTCATCGCGCAGCCGTCCGGGTTGCGCCGTCTGATTTCCATGTGTCGATCTCTCCTGGTCTTCGCCTTGTCTTTGATGACTTGGCATCTGCTAAACGCGGACGGTCTCGACAATGCCCGATTTGAAACGGGTGCCGAGATCTACCGGCAGCAATGCGCGGACTGTCATGGTGGAGATGGCCAAGGAAATGAGACCGGCTACAACGATCCGCTCTTCGGCGACGGTAAGATTCCTGAAATCTCGAGGGTGATCGATCAAACCATGCCCGAAGGTGAGCCGGAGCTTTGTTCTGGTGACCAGGCCGAGGCCGTCGCGTATTACATCTATCACGAATTCTATTCGCTGGCGGCGCGACGCGAAAAAGGATTCGCACCAAAACCTCGCGTCGAACTCTCACGCTTAACCGTTGATCAGCATCGTCATTCCATTGCTGATTTGATCGCTGCGTTCACACCAGAGCCACGATACGAATCCAAAGGACTGAGCGACTATCGGAGCAGACGCGGTAACGCATCGACACAAGACGCACCGCTTGCCGAACAAGCCGGATTACGTGGAACCTACTTTGATTCCCGCGGCATGAACAAGGCCGACTCGTTGAAAGTCGATCGAGTGGATCGGCGGATCGATTTTGATTTTGGCGCAGGCAGTCCTACGGCCGACATGAAGCCAGATCAATTCGCGATCATTTGGGATGGTTCTCTGTTCGCAACAGAAACGGGTGATCACGACTTTCGAATCCGCACGGAAAACGGCGCGCGGTTGTACGTGAATCATGATGCGGTTGAAAGTCGGGGACGACTGAGAGATGACAGTTCGGTTGCGGGCAGTGTCGCGTTGATAGACGCCTGGGTGAGCAGCGGGCAACGACGCGAGGAATCGGCACGAACGTTCTTGGTCGCCGGACGGAGTTACCCACTTCGCTTGGAGTTCTTCAAATACCTAGACGATTCCGCTTCGATCACCTTGGAGTGGAAGACTCCCGGTGGTGTTTGGCAGGTGATGGATCACAACGTTTTGTCGACCGCACCTGCCAAGCGAAGTTTTGTCGTGGACATTCCGTTCCCGGCCGATGATCGAAGTTTGGGTTACGAGCGTGGACGGTCGGTATCCAACCAGTGGCATCAAGCGACCAACGAGTTTGCTGTTGCCGCTGCGCGTGAGGTGGTGGCTCGACTACCAATCCTCGCTGGAATTGAGAGTGATACGCCCGATCGTTTCGATCGCATGGAAGAGTTTGCCAAGCAATTTGCACGTCGCGCGTTTCGACGACCGGTCAGCGAATTGGAAGCGGAGCGAATCGCACAAACACTCGCGGACAATGCGGATAATCTGGACGGTGGGCTACTGTGTGTGATGCTGATGATTTTAAAGTCACCCAGTTTCCTGTACACAAACTTACCCATGGATCCGTCAAGTCGAGGCTACGAACAAGCATCGACGCTTGCGATGGTAATGTGGGATTCGATCCCCGATGACGCATTGTTGCAGTCGGCTGCCGAGGATGACCTGAAGACGGACCAGAAGATCCGCGATCAAGCCAATCGGATGCTGACGCATTCTCAGGCACGTTCCAAACTGACGGGTTTTTTTCACCAATGGTTGGAGATCGAAGAACGTGACTTGGTCAAGGATCGTGACCTGTTCCCCGACTTCGATACAGCCATGGTCGCCGATCTGCGAAGCTCACTCCTTCGTTTTGTGGATAGAGTGGTTTGGAGCAAGCGTTCGGATTACCGCGAACTTCTCCAATCCGATTACTTATTGCTGAATGATCGTCTGAGGACTCTCTACGATCCATCCTTCGATCCGACCCTTGAACGCTCGCCTCTCTCGGATCAGTTTCGTCAGTTCAAGTTTGCCAAACAACGACGTGCGGGTGTTCTAACGCATCCTTACCTGCTCAGTGCGTTCTCGTATCACAACAGTACATCGCCCGTCCATCGTGGAGTGTTCCTGACACGAAACGTGGTGGGCCGAGCGCTGAAACCACCGACGGAAGCGGTCACGTTTCAAGATGATCAATTCGATCAAGGATTGACGATGCGGGAAAAAGTTACGCAGTTGACCCGCGACTCCAGTTGCATGGCGTGCCATTCGGTGATCAATCCGCTCGGTTTCGCTCTGGAAGGCTATGACGCTATCGGGCGGTTTCGGACAAAGGAGGGAGACTCTCCGGTGGACACGAAGACACAATACGTCACGGCAGATGGCGATTCGATTGCGTTCCAAAACGCGGCCGATATTGCGAAGTTCGCCGTCGACAGCGAAGATGCTCACCGCGCATTCGTTAAAGCGGTGTTTCATCACTTGGTCAAACAAGATCCGGATGCCTATGGGCCGGACACCCTTGACGTGCTGACCGGAAAGTTTCGTGACAACGAATTCAACATTCAGAAACTAGTCGTTGAGATCGCTGTCGTTGCCGCGCGTAAGACGTGAAAGTCCACCACCCGAATCCTTCCCCCGCAGACCAATCTCCCCGAAACCCATTCACCCACGAAATCTCATGGTGCGATCATGAAACGATCCGACAGAAGAAACGCTGTCACGTCACGACGTGAGGTTCTGCGTGATTTGGGAATTGGTTCGCTCGCGACCCTTCCGTTTCTCGGCGGTCTGAACAGTCTGGCAGCCGACGCAGATTCCGTCGCGTCGCGGAAGCGATTGATCATCATGTTTTCTCCCAATGGCACTCTGCCGGGTGAATTCTGGCCGGATGCATTTGAGAATCAACTGGCTGGAAAGGAATCGGTCCAAAGCGGTCTGCAATTGAAGTCGATGCTGGCGGCACTGGAACCGTACCGCGAACAGACGTTGATGCTCAAAGGCGTTGATAACAAGATTGGCGGTGATGGTGATCGTCACATGCGGGGTATGTCGTGTGTGCTGACTGCGAGAGAATTGAATCCAGGTAACATCCAGGGCGGATCCGACAACCCGGCCGGTTGGGCAAGCGGGATCTCGATCGATCAGGAGGTTCGCAACTTCTTTCAAAGCCGAGAAACATCCCGAACCCGTTTTGGCTCACTGGAATTTGGCGTCGCCGTTCCGAATCGTGCCGATCCATGGACACGCATGTGTTACGCCGGTGACAACCAACCGTTGGCTCCGATCGATGACCCCGCACAAATGTTCCGCAAGCTCTATGGCGGAGCCAAGGATCGGAAAAGTGTGGCGAGCGTTTTGGATCACGTGCGAGATGATCTACGTCACGTCTCAGGTCGTTTGAGTGCTGAAGATCGCGCGATGTTGGAGCAACACATCGAGCATGTTCACCAGCTGGAAAAAGACATTGCGGCGGCTGAGCAGCAGTCGGAACTTGTTCATCCCCAACCGGACATTGATCCTGAGATTGAACTCGTCAACGATAACACGCCAGAAATCGCTCGGATGCAAATTGACTTACTGGTCAACGCGATGGCGAACGATATGTGTCGCGTCGCCACATTGCAGTTCATGCGAAGTGTCGGCCAAGCACGCATGAGATGGTTGGATATCGAAGAGGGGCACCATTCACTGTCTCATGAACCGGATAAAAACAAGGTTGCCCAAGCGAAGCTGAAACGCATCAACGATTGGTTTGCTTCGCAACTTGCTCTGTTGGCTGGCAAGTTAGCGGAAACCCCGGAGCCCGGAGGAGACGGCTGCATGCTCGATCACACGCAGATCGTTTGGGTCAATGAACTCGGCAAAGGTAACTCGCATACGCTCAGTGATATTCCGTTTCTCTTGATCGGTGGTGGTGCCGGGTTCCGGACGAACCGCGCTCTTGACCTAAAAGATGCATCTCACAATCGACTGTGGTTGACGATTGCACAGGGTCTCGGTCACCACGAGTTGACCACCTTCGGCTCGGAGCGACTTTGCGCCGGCGGACCACTGGATCTTGCTTGAAGCGGTCCGCTTGATTTGCACACCCTTGGAAACTTCGCGAGCACGCGGACAGGGAGAGAGTTACAAAGTTGAGCCGCGAAGTGATTTCGGTTCGCGGTTGCCGCGTCCACAATTTAAAAGAAGTCGATATCGATCTTCCTCGCGGAAAGCTGATCGCGTTCTGCGGTCTGTCGGGAAGTGGAAAGACATCCTTAGCACTCGATACGTTGTACGCCGAGGGGCAGCGTTGTTATATCGAGAGTTTTTCCGCTTACACGCGGCAATTCTTACAGCGGCTTGATAAGCCCGATTGTGATTTGATTTCGGGCATCCCGCCCGCGATTGCCGTGACTCGGGCCGGCGGATCACGAACCAATCGCAGCACGGTGGGAACCGCGACCGAGATCGCCGACCATCTGCGACTGTTGTTCGCAAAAGCAAGCCAACTGGTCTGTTACAGCTGCGGACAATCGGTTCGCAGTGATGATCCCGCGGTCGTCGCGGATCAAATGATGCAGTTGCCCGAAGAGAGTCGATCGATGATTGGCTTTCCGGTCTGGCTTCCCGATCGAAAGGCGGCCAGTGAAATCCTTTTGGGGTTGCAGCAAGAGGGCTATCTACGCTTGATCGCTGGCGAACAGACGTTTCACCTCTCTGATTCGGATCGATCGGCTCTTGCAAAGAAGGTCGGCCGGAAAGGAACCGAGTGCATTGTCATCGTCGATCGTGTTGCCGGAGCGGCCGAATTGACTCGACTGACCGAATCATTGGAAACGGCGATGGGTGAAGGTCACGGTCGCGCGGTCGTGCTGACCTCTGCCATCGACCGTGAAGCGGCTGATTCGAAGGCACCTCGCGCGGTAACGATCGACGGCCGCTCTTGGACCAAGCGTGTCATCAGCCGGGACCGACGGTGTGACGCTTGCGATATCGACTTTCCCGAACCCGTTCCCCGACTGTTCAACTTTAATAACCCACTCGGGGCATGTCCGACGTGTGAGGGCTTTGGGGACATTGTGGATTACGACATGGATCTGATTGTTCCGGATCCGTCCTTGTCGTTGGCCGAAGGCGCGATCGCGCCTTGGAATACACCGGCCTATGAGCATGAATTGCACGAACTGTTGGAATTGGCCGATGATTACGAACTGCCAACGGACATTCCATACAAGAAGCTCAAGAAACAGCACCTGCGGTTGGTTCGCGAAGGGGTTCCCGAACGTAACTTTGGTGGATTGAACGGATTCTTCTCTTGGTTGGAACGCAAGAAGTACAAGATGCACGTTCGAGTCTTCTCGGCTCGATACCGCAGCTATCGACGCTGCGAAACGTGTGAAGGGAAGCGGCTGAAACCGGAAGCACTCGCGTATCGTTTGGCCGACAAGAACATCGCGGATCTGCTCGCGATGCAAGCCGTTCAAACAGCCAAGTTCTTTGATGAACTGGAATTGCCACAGCGTGAAGCGGCAATTGCAACTGAGCCGATTGAACAGATCCGTGATCGGCTCGGTTACCTGCAAGACGTGGGACTGGGTTACCTGCAACTGGATCGCACACTCCGCACACTCTCGGGTGGTGAAACGCAACGCGTCGCGCTAACGTCGGCTTTGGGCAGCAGTCTGGTCAACATGCTGTATGTGCTGGACGAACCAACGGCGGGTTTGCACCCGGTGGACGTCGAGCGGTTGTCACATGCGATCACGGGACTGCGTGATCGGGGTAATACGGTCGTCGTCGTCGAGCATGATGAAACGATGATTCAACTTGCCGATCATGTGATCGAAGTTGGACCGGCCGCCGGTACGTCCGGCGGGAAAATCGTGTTTCAAGGGACGCCGAAGCAACTGCTCAAACGCAAAGAGAGTTTAACGGGCCAGTTTTTGACGGGTGAACGAGGCTGGACGCTGCGCGATCGGGAGCCGAGGAAGAGTCGTGGATCGATCACCCTGCGCGGCGCGAGTGGAAACAACCTGAAGGATATCGACGTTGAGTTTCCTTTGGGGGTGTTGTGTTTGGTCACTGGAATCTCCGGCAGTGGAAAGAGCTCCCTCGTGCAAGACACGTTGTACGGAGCGATTCGTCAGCGCAAGCACCAAGAAGCTGCCAAGCCGTTGCCGTTTCGCAGTATCACAGGCTTGAGTCAAATCGATGATTGTCTGTTGATTGATCAATCACCGATCAGTCGCAGTCCGCGTAGCGCACCGGTGACCTACGCAAAGGCTTTCGACCCGATACGAAAGGTCTTTGCCAGTACGGTCGAAGCCAAGACGCGAAACTTTGGTCCTGGGCACTTCAGTTACAACAGCGCCAATGGCCAGTGTCAGCATTGTGAAGGTGCAGGCGTGTTGGAAATCGATATGCAGTTCATGGCTGATGTATCGATGCAATGTCCAGAATGTCGTGGCACGCGATACCGTGATGAGATCTTGAAAGTGCACTATCGCGAACGATCGATTGCGGATGTCTTGGCAATGACCGTTCGCGAAGCACACGGCTTTTTTCGTGGACATGAAAAGGTCCAAGCAAGACTAAAGACGATGATTGATGTGGGCTTGGAGTACATCCAGTTAGGGCAACCCGCCACGACGCTTTCCAGCGGCGAGGGACAACGTTTGAAACTGGCGGCGTTTTTGGCCTCTGCTTCGCGCCGTCGGACACTCTTCATCATGGACGAACCGACGACAGGTTTACATTTTGCCGACATCGTTCGGTTGGTGGATTGCTTTGATGCGTTACTCGCTGACGGTCACGCTCTGATCGTGATTGAACACAATGCGTTGATGATGAGTGCTGCGGACCATCTCATCGACTTGGGACCCGGCGCGGCCGAAGAAGGCGGCCAAGTGGTCGCCGAGGGAACTCCCGCTGAGGTCGCTCGCGTGAAAGCAAGCCGTACCGGCCAGATCTTAAAAGCGGCCCAGCGAAACTGATCGCGACGCTCTCGTCATTCCTCGTTTCAACGCATGGTTTCAGTCACGGCATGCGTGCTCGCGCAACGAAACGTAAAAAACCGCTCAATCTGACATTCTTCTGAGAATTCTCCTAAGCCTCGGCGTGCCCGGGTGTCACGATTGCGTCAAACTATAAGCATCGCAATCTACGCTCATGAACTCTCGTCCGTGAAAGGTGAATGGAATGTCATTCGCACGACTGCTCGCTGGAACGCTCTTGCTCTTCAGCTTTTCAGTGTCTGTTTTGGGACAGGAAACAGACCAAACAGACGATACGCCAGCGAGCAGGCAGTCGATCACGTCGCTTCCCGAGATTCCGCGTGCGATTCACGACGCGATGCAGTCTCGTGACTATGGGGAAGCGGTCAAACTGATCGAAACGGAGCTTGGTAAGCAAGACACACCGGAACGGGATTACTTGTTGTATCTGCAAGGTGTCGCTCACACAGAGTCCAAGCAATTCGACGCGGCGCTGGAATCTTTCGATGATCTGATCGGGCGATTCCCGGATGGACGTTGGGTCAGTCGTGCTCGATTTGGCAAAGCGCATCTTTACGTCTTGCAGCGACAGTACATCGAGGCGGGCGAGATTTACGGCAAGGAAGCGGAGCGGCTGCTCTCACGCGGTCGCAAGGATGACTTGGCACAGATCTATCTGGATTTCGCCGATCGCTATTTTGATGGAATTCGCAAAGAAGATCCTTCGCAAGAAAGAAAGCCCGATTACAAGCAGGCGCTGACCTTCTACACCGAAGCGGTGAAGTTGGGCCCTACGGTCGAGCTCAGGCAAAACATTGAATTCCGAATCGCGCGCTGCCAGCAAGAGTTGTCACAAAATGGTGAGGCGATCGCCTCCTATCAACGCTTCCTGCAGCAGCATGGCGAAGACGATCCCAAGTCGGGGCAATCAGCGAAAAATGAAGCACTCGCGCGAGTCAGATACCAACTCGGTCGCACCCAGCTCGCCGGTCGCCAGCCCGTTCAAGCACGTCGGACTTGGACCGATTTCTTAGATCGCTGGGATGAACACCCCGATCCGCCCGCCGAGATTCGTGAGTTACTCTCAGAAGCTGAGTATCGGCTGGCGCACACTTACGGATTGCCTCAGCCTGCGACGGTAGGCGATCTGGAGTTGGCCGTTACGTATGCCGAGAAGTTCTTGGATAAGTATCCCGACCATCCCTTGGCTCCGGTTGCCGAACTCGAGATCGCACAAGGTTACGCCAAGCACGCTCGCCATCAGCAAGCTGTCGATCGTCTTCGCGCGATGATCGATAACGCTGCATATCAAGATGCGAAGCAGATCGCCGACGCGCGGCAGATGCTGGGGCAAGAGTATTGGCGTCAAGCTGAATTCGATTCCGCCATCGAGGCTTGGAACGAGTTTCTTAATGAACACCCAACGGACCCCAAGTGGCCCGTCGTTCAAAAGCAGATCGTCGATACGGAATACGCCCGTGCGGCGGCCGCGAGAACCCAAAAGAAATACGACGAAGCGCGGGAGCTTTGGCAGACCTTCCTGAATAAATATCCCCTGGATGCACGTGCGCCTGCGGTTCTGCTTGCGTTTGGCAATATGAAATCATCAGAAGCGGCAGCGTTGCACCAACAGAAGATCGACGAAGCGCTTGATCGAGGCGAGTCGGCTCAGTCGGTCGAATTGAACGAAAAGAGTCAATCGTTGTTTGAAGAGGCCATTGTCGATTGGCGTCGTGTCGTCAGTAAGTACCCAAACACCAATCAGTCATCGCAAGCGTCGTTGTTGATTGGGATGACGCTTGAGAATCGCCTTGGGAAACTGGCCGAAGCACTTGAGTCATACAAGAAAGTACGCGGGCAATATGCCGGTCAAGCGAAACAACGGATCGCCCGTTTGACATCTCCGTTTTTGCAACTGGTTACCGAACGCAAGTTTCGCAGTGACGAAGTACCACGCATTCGATTGACATCGCGCAACCTCGAAAAGGTCACCGTTCGCACGTACCAGATCGACATGACGGACTATTTTCGAAAAATGCATTTGGCGAGCGGTATCGAATCACTCGATATCGCTTTGATCGATCCCGATCGTCAATTCGAATACGAAGTCGAACAGTACGCGGACTACAAGCAAGTTGCCAACGATATTGAGATACCGGCAAGCGATGGACCGGGCGTCACGGCAGTGACGGTCAGTAGCGAAAAGCTCGAAGCGACAACGATGGTCGTTGTAAGCGATCTGGACATGATCGTTAAATCGTCTCGCAACGAACTGTTCTTGTTCGTTCAGGATATGTTGTCGGGAACGCCTGCCAGTGACGTCAGTATTCTCATCAGCGACGGTTCCAAAGTTTTTGCCGAAGAAATTACCGCCAAAGACGGAACGCTGCAAAAGTCGTTCGATGAGCTGAAGTCCATTCGTGACTTGCGTGTCTTTGCCATTGGCGAGGGGCACGTTGCTTCGACGGTGAGCAATCTGAACGGCCTCGATTTCGCTGTCGGTCTTTCCCCGCGAGGATACGTTTACACCGATCGACCGGCGTACCGATCGGGTCAACTGGTCAACATTCGAGGCATCTTGCGGTGGGTCGATCAAGACCGATTCACGTTCAAACCTGATGAGTCGTTTGTCTTGGATGTTTACGATTCCCGTGGACGTCAGTTGCACAGTGAGAAAGTAAAAACGAATGCCTACGGCACCGTGCAGACCAACGTGCTATTACCAAGATCGGCGGCACAAGGTGAGTACCGTGTCCAGATCCACCGGAAGAAATCGGGTGAAGCAGATCCCACCGGTGATCTGTCGTTTGAGACGACGTTTGAGGTGACCGAGTATCGGTTGGAGCCGGTCGAGATTTCTGTGGAAACGGAAAAGCAGGTTTACTTCCGCGGCGAGACCGTTAAAGGGACGATGGAGTTGCGATACTACTACGGCACACCGCTGGCCAATCAAGAACTGCAGTATCGCTTTGGTCCAAACGGTGAAGTCCAAACGGCGAAAACGAACAAAGAAGGGAAAATTGAGTTCGAGTTCGAAACGCAACGATTTAGTGAATCGCAGACACTTCAGTTGCGCGTCGATTATCGGGAGCGCGGTTTAGCGGTTGAACATCGTGTGTACCTGGCAACACGCGGTTTTGAAATCGCCGCCTCTTCCTTGCGTGATGTCTTTATCAATGGGGAGTCATTCGAAACGGTCTTCAAGATCGCAGATCCGGCAGGAGAGCCTGTGGCAACCGATCTGCAGATCGAAGTGTTTCAGCAAGTGGCCGCAGCTGGAGAGACAGCAGAGAAACGAGTCGCGGAATATACCGTGACAACGGATGCAAAGAATGGCGAGGCACGCCAAACCTTGACGTTGGACGAAGGTGGTATCTACATCGTTCGTGGAACCGCAGTCGATCAGTTTGGAAATCGTGTCAGTGGTCAACACACACTCCGAATTTCCGGTGACAAGGATTCCACTCGACTGCGAATACTGGCTAACAAGCTTAGCTATGAAGTGGGGGATGACGCTGACGTCAACTTGCACTGGCGCGAATCTCCTGCGCTCGCTTTGGTGACGTTTGAAGGTGCCAAAGTCCTTCAGTACCAACTGGTTGAATTGAAGGAAGGCAACAACCCGATGAAGTGGGCGATGGCATCCGACTTTGCCCCAAATGTTTTTGTTTCGGTCGCTGTGATGCAACGAAACACCTTTCATGCTGCACAAACCGAGATGCAGGTTGCCCAGAAATTGCGGGTCGCCGTTCGCCCACTTCAGCAAGAGGTTCGGCCGGGAACGGATTTGGGCGTGGAGATCCGTGTTACCGATGCACAAGGGAACCCCGTTGCAGCTGAATTGTCCCTAGCGATGGTGGAAGCCAATCTTCTGGCATCGTTCTCGGATCGCCAGTCCTCCATCGATCAGTTCTTCAACGCCGGTCGCCGACGACGCAGTGTTCGGCAAACGACGAGTTGCACATTTCGTTATCAGCCTCGCACCGAAGGGGTCAATGCAGCACTGCTAGCTGAAGCGAGTCGTGTTGAGCGGTTGGAGCGTGAATCAGAAGTACGTACTGGTTTTGACGGAATCGCCGGTTTGCCATTCGGCGGCAATCGTGGCCTTGATCGAATCGCCGATGGCGCGAATGACGCACCCGTCGATGCTGAGAACATGCTCGGCGCGCTCATCGAACAGTCAGAAGTAGCAGGGCGGTATCAAAACTCTCGTGCCTTTGGTCTCACACCTCCTCAGAGTGTGGTTGATTCACTTGAAACTCAAATCGAAGCCCAAGGCGTAATTGGTGACACTCAGATTCAATTCGTGCCTGAGTTGGGAACCATTATCATTCGCGGGGCGAAACGCGATACGGAACGTGTCATGGAAATGATCGATCAGATCCAGGCAGGCAGGGACGTTCAACAACAGGCTGCTAATTACTTCTTCATGCAGGAAGACTTCAAGCAGACGCGGCAACTTGGACGTTGGGGCATGACAAATGGTGTCACCGCAAAAGGACAGTTCCTCACGTTAAACGCAAACAATTCGCGGTTGATCAACCAGTTGCAGAACGACGAAGGGTTGCAGATGCTCCCCGGGCTCGCTCGCAGCGAAACTGCGTTTTGGGATCCTGTTATTGCGGTAGATGAAACGGGCATTGCGAAAATCACGATCACGATGCCGGAGCGTTCAACCGCGTGGAAGGTTCGAGCCAAAGGCGTGACGTCCGGCACACTCGCGGGCCAAGCGACCGCGAGCGTGATCACCAAAAAGGATCTGTTCGGTGAGATGAAGTTGCCATTGGCTTTGACCGTCGGTGACAACATTCGAGTGCCCGTCGATGTTCACAACGCGCTCGAGGGTGCACGTGAGATCTCCGCGGTCCTGAAGGTGACTGCCGGCGATAAATCGACCGAGCAGCGAAAGTCCATCGACGTGCAAGGGCCGGGCATCTTCGCGTTCGATTTTGAGGTGGAGATTGAAGAAGCGGACGACGCAACGTTCGATCTGCAGATTAGCAGTGCTGATGCGAAACCGGATCAGACACAACGTGTTGTCGATATTCGACCGTATGGATTCCCGGTTTACGAAACGGCAAGCGGATCGTCCGCGCAAAGTTTGGTTAGCAATATCGGATTTGATCCGGAGATGCCCGTGCGTGGTTTAGAAATGCAACTGCTGATTGGTGCCAACATCAATCGCAGTCTGATTGAGAGCGTTCTGGGCGGTTACTTTCCTGCGTTGAAGTGTGGGTTGCCTTCGTCCAGTCCGATCGAACGCAGTGCGTCTGATGTCATTGGTGGTGTTGGACTGTTAACGATGATCGGCAAGTCGCGTCAGAACGACTCGCCTGAGGCGACAGCACTCCAGCGACGAATCAATTCCGCGATTGCCCAGTTGTTGTCTTCGCAAAATAAGAAAGGCGGTTGGGCTTGGAGCGGTGCTGCCGCCAACGATGCCGTCGATCCATATCTATCGGCTCGGGTGATGTGGGCACTGAGCGAGGCGAAACGTGCCGGCTTTGTTGTGTCGGCCGATGCATATGGAAAAGGGAAAGCCGCGATATTGTCCGCCCTTGCGTCGACGCCCCAATCGGAACTTGCCCGTCAATCGATCTTGCTGCATGCGAGTGCAGTGGCCGATGCTGGTGACTTTGCGGTAGCCAACCGGTTGTATCGTGAGCGAAATCGACTCGATGCATCAGGATTGATTCATCTCGCATTGGCACTGGATGAACTGAAGCGTCCCGAAATGGCGCGAGAGCTGATTCCGTTGATTCGGATTCCTGATGATTCGGCAAATGCACCGAAGCGTCGATCAGCGATGCCTTGGATGCGTGATCGCGCAGAGCTGCAGGCGCTGTATTTGATCTTGCTGCAATCCGTCTCACCGAATGACGCTTCGATTGGCGATCTTGGCGAGTCGTTGTTGGCCTTGCGTGTTGGTTCGCGGTGGCCTGTTGAGAAAGCCAACGGTCCAGCGATTGCAGCCATCGCGAAGTGGCGTTCACGTGCTCAACAGGACGCTGAAAAGTATCGTCTGACCATCTGGGTCAATGATCGTGAATTCAAGACCTTAACGATCGATCCTGCCACCGATGGAAGCAAGCGATTGACCGTGCCCGGCGATTGGTTGCGAGCGGATAAGCCTCAACGGATCGAAATTCAATTGGATGGACGTGCCAGCTTTAGTTACTCGGCCGTCCTGACCGGCTCAGTCGCCGCGGGTGAAATTAAAAGCTCCACTGACTTGTGGACCGTCAAGCGTCGCTATGAGCCGGCCCTTCGAATCATGGACGGTCGGTCGGTTCCCCGGGGATTCCAAGTCGTCGATGGTAACTATCGCACGTTCACCAATCCGTTAACCCAGTTGCCGATTGGCCAACGCGCCAAAGTGACCGTTTCCCCTCGCCGTCAACGCGTGACGGGACGCAATGACGAACGCTACGATTACCTGGTGTTGACCGAGCCGATTCCTGCCGGGTGCACGGTATTGGATGGATCGGTCAGTGGAGCCTTTGAGCGATTCGAAATTGAGCCGGGTCAAATCACGTTCTTTATCGGTGATCGTCGCCACCCTGGCGACATCAAGTACACACTGGTTGGTTACACGCCGGGTGTCTTTCGAGCACCCCAGTCGATCGTCCGAAGCTTTTACGATCCATCGCTATTCGCGATCGCTGATGTGAAAACGCTGGACATCTTGGATGCTGATGCTTCCGCCAAAGATGAATACCGATTAACGCCGGATGAGCTTTACCACTTTGGCCAACGCTATTTCGCGAAAGCTGATTTTGCTGAGGCTCATCAACGCTTGAGTGAACTGTATGGAAATTGGTTGTTGGATCAGGACAAGCACAAGAATGTCGTGCAGTGGTTGTTTACGTCCTCGTTAGCCCTGAAGAAACACGGTGACACCGTGAAGTACTTTGAGGAGCTCAAGGAAAAATTCCCGGACATTGAAGTCACGTTCGAAGAGATCTTGCAAGTTGCCAAGTCTTACCGTGAGCTAGCTGAGTACGAACGCAGTTACTTAGTCTATCGAGCGACGGTTGAAGGCAGCTTCGAGCGCGAGAATCAAGTGGCTGGATTCTTGAACGCACGGAACGAGTTCGTTCGTAGTGTTGAGATTATGGAGAAACTACTCAACGATTATCCGCCGGAAGGTTATGTCGCGACGGCAAGTTATGCGTTGGCGCAGGAAACGTACCGCCGAGCACCCAATGCGGACGATGACGAAAAGCTCAGGTCGTCCGGTCTAACACGAATCCATCTGATCGACTCGGCGATTCGAATGCTCGACCACTTTGTGACGGCTTGGCCAGAAGATCCGGCGGCGGATCAAGCAAGTTTTGCTCTGGCGACCGCGTTAATCGATCTTGAACAGTTCCCTGCCGCCATCGAACGCTGCAATCAATATGCGACTCGTTATCCTGACAGTCGTTTGATCGATGCGTACTGGTACATCAGTGGGTACAGCCATTTCGAACTCGGGAATTCCGAGCAAGCTCTGGCGTTATGTCGTCAGGTTGCGGAGGCAACTTTTGATGTTCCCGAAACCGGCGGCACTCGATCAGCCGACAACCGATGGGAAGCGATCTACATCATGGGGCAGATTTATCACAGCCTCGGGAACGCAGCCGACGCGATCGTCGAATATACCCGCGTGAAGGAACGCTTCTCCGATGCAGCCGAAGCGATTCGTTTCTTTAACCGCAAGGAGATTTCACTTGAGGAAGTCACGACGATTCGTCCGGATGAACCAAAGAAAGTTGAACTCTCCTTCCGCAACATTCGGCAAGCAGCCATCAAGGTTTACCGCATCGACTTGCTGAAATTCGGTCTGATGCAACGCAATTTGGATCGCATCACCGCGATCAATCTGGCCGGTATCAAGCCGTACCATGAACAGACCGTTGAACTGGGCGATGGTGCTGACTACCAAGACCGTGAGCACCAGTTGGAATTGCCGTTGCAAAAAGAAGGCGCGTACTTAATCGTGTGTCGTGGCGACAACTTGTATACGTCAGGTTTGGCGTTGGTGTCACCGCTCGAATTGCTCGTTCAACAGGATGAGCAATCGGGACGTGTTCGAGTCAGTGTCAAAGACACGGCGACGGATTCGTTCGTGCGAGATGTTCACGTGAAGGTCATTGGATCCTCGAACGACGAGTTCATTTCTGGTGACACGGACCTCCGCGGGTTGATGATTGCCGATGACATCCGTGGCAATTGCACCGTCATCGCGGCGGGTGAGGATGATCACTACGCATTCTTCCGCGGTTACACAACGTTACAGCCTTCCGCTCAGACGGACGGGTTTGCAGGGCAACAAATGGAAATGCAGCAGAGTGCTCCGCAGCAACAGATGGCTCCTCAAGCAATGCAAGCTGCACCGAAAAAGGGAAAGCAGATTCTGCGAGACAACCTATTTCGCCAAAACCGCATGTTTCAGCAGGAACAGCAGATGAATTACGACAATCTGCTGAACAATGATCGCGGCGGGATCAAATCCAAAGAGGCGTTTTAAGCTTCGTATTTCCGCTCAGTTGCCAAATCTTCGATTCCAACCCACCACCGATCGCTCGCAATTGACGGTGCCGATCGGTGATTGCCGGGGCGTATCAAGATCACGCGGGGATGCCAATCGAAATTGACATTTCTTGCCAATCGACTACGCTTTAGCAGTCTGAGAAGGGCCATCCTCCGGCAGGCCTGATCGTTTTTGATCCCCCGCCTCCCTGCCGAACGCCTGTCCCATTGGACTGCAACCCTGGTTCGCGGTGACCACGTTTTAGTTGGGATATCGATGAGATTACATGCCGTTTGTTTGGCAGTTTCACTTTGTATGGTGTCACTGTTTGGTGTTAGCTGTGACGTTTCTGTCGCTCAGGAGGTTTCACCCACGGTTGAAACGGGACCTGTTGCCGACAAGGGTGCCACGACAGACAGTGACTCTGTTCCAGCCAAGGTGTTGCAGAGCAAACGCTTGCCGATGGCCGCTATGCAAAGTAAGGAGATGTTTGCAGAAAAGGGTGACGTCGAATTGAGATTTGCGTTTGACGGTGTTGCCTGGCGAGATGTGATTCGCTGGCTTGCCGATGAAGCTGATCTCGCACTCCACGTAACGGACCTTCCAGTCGGCAGTTTCACCTATTCCGACAATAGTGCTTTCACTCCAGATGAAGCGATCGACCGTGTGAATCTGTTTTTGATTCCGCAAGGCTTTGCCTTGGTTCGTTCCGGTCGCCTGCTATCTGTGATCAATCTGGCCGATGCAAGAAGCCGACAACAATTGGATGCGATCGCCACGCTGGTTTCCGCTGAACGACTCGCTTCGCTGAAAGACCAAGACGTGGTCAAGTGTATCTTTCCATTGGGGGAAGTTTCGGCACAAGACGCCGTGGACGAACTGACGGTGTTGAACCTGATGACGACTCCCGAGGTGCTCGAGCGAACCAATCAGCTGATCATCGTCGATACCGCGTCGAAGCTTCGAAACGTTAAGTCGATTCTAGATGCGTTTCAGTCCGACACACTGGACAACGGGACCGTCGTTCAGAGTTTTACACTTCAGTACGTCGATGCAGAAGACATTCTTTTGGTCGCGAGGCCGCACCTGGGATTGGCCACCGATGAATTGATCGGGATCGATGTGAGTCTGTCATCGGACCCGCAAGGCAAGAACATCTTCGCGACTGGCGTGCAAGACAAAATCAAAGTGCTGGAAGGTTTGGTGAAGGCGATTGACCGACCCAAATCGGATCCGACGATGCCCGAAGGCGAGTCGATCCTAAAATCGCATCCAGTCCAGGGCGGCAACGTTCAGATGGTCTACGACGTTTTGCAAACGATGCTGTCGGGACGAGATGTTCGATTGTCGATGGATGATACGGCGAACAGCGTCGTCGCACTCGCGCCTCTTTCGATTCAGAAAGAAATCGAAGGCACCGTTGCACTGTTGCAAGCTTCCGAAGCTGATTTCGAAGTGATTCCGCTTCGTACGGCCGATGCCTACTTTGTTGTCAGCCTGCTTGAAGAGATGCTGGATCTTCCTGACGCATTCACGGATCCTGAAGACATCGACCCGGACACTCCGAAGATCGATGCGGATCCAGCATCGAATCGATTGTTTGTTCGTGCCAAGCGAGCTCAAATCGATCAGATTAAGAAGATCGTTGAGGGATTGGATGGAACTCCCGGTCAGCCTGCGGGAACCAACGATAATTTGCCCGCGAACGATCTGCGTATTCTGCCACTTCGAGGGACCGAAGCGCAACGAGCACTTGAGATCGCAGCAAAGTTTTGGCGTGGCGAGAATCCAATCGTTCTACTTCGTTCCAGCGAGTTGCTTGAGAACACGGCGACCGAACGCGTTATCAATGAGAACGAAGGTGATGACGAGACCACTAATTTGGAGCCTATCACACTGAGTGCGGTTGATTCTCGGGATCAACGGTGGCTCACGTCCAACACGAAGAGCCCTGCTCCGTCGATCCGCTGCCAGATCACCTCGCGTGGTTTGTTGATTCAGTCCGATGACGTTCAAGCTTTGGACCGATTTGAACAGCACTTGACGACGATTGCCGGTCCTGCCAACGTCGTGATGTCTCCACCGATCGCGTTCTACCTGAAGTACACGAAGTCGAACGATGCGGTCCGCATGCTGGCCGAATTGCTCGACGGAGGCGACGTGCTGGAATCAAGCGAGAGTAATTCGTTGGTAAATGGCTTTGTTTCTTCAGGCGGTAGTCTGTTTGGTTCTTTGGTGACGTCGCGTGATGGAACGCTAACGCTAACCGGCGAAACAATGACGATCGTCGCCGACACCCGTCTGAATCGCTTGATCGCTCAGGGAACCGAAAGTGATATCGATCGCATCGAGCAATACCTGAAGATCATCGACAAGGATAACAGCATCACGACGGTCGAAACCTATGGGTCGGCTCACGTCATTGAACTAGTCAACACACGCGCGACGGAAGTTGCCGAAGCCATTCGTGAAGCATTCGCTGGTCGTGTTGCCAGTTCCTCTCGAGGAGCGACTCAGCAGCAAGGACAGCAGGCTCAGCGAGGTAATCCGCAGCAACCTCAGCGAGGCGGTGACGAAAAGGAACGTGGTAACGAGAAAGGTGAAAAGGGGAACGAAAAGGCAGCGTCACGCAACGCTCAGGGTGGTCGAGGAGGCTCAGCAGCTGACTTGGAACCCAAAATGACCGTTGCCGTTCACGAACCAAGTAATTCGCTGATTGTGACAGCACCCGATGCCTTGTTCACGCAGGTCGAAAAGCTAGCCCGCGAGATCGACAACCGAGGGCAACAGTACGTTGAAGTGGTTGCTCCATCGAATGGTGCCGTTTACGAAGCCGTCCTTCAGCAAGTTCTATTGGGAGAATCGGGAACGCAGCGAAGTTCCTCGAATCGAAGCTCCGGCGGGAACCCCAACGTTCCATCCCGATTCGCACGCCCAGACGCTGGCAAGCCAGCGCCAAGGCCACAGCGGTAATTCGTGGTCGGCCACCACGTCTATTACGACAGTGCACAAGTCCTTTCTGCGTTGTAGCGGACTTGATCGAGAATCGGGACGTTGCAATACCGTGCGATCTGTTCTGCGTTCGTTGCTTTGGATGGATCGTCTTGTCCATCGGCGTCGTTCAGAACGATTCCTTTGATGATCACACCTCGACGTGCTGCTCCCTCAATGCAAGCGAGCGTTTGATGGATCACGCCTAGTCGATTTGCGGCAACCAAGATCACTTCAACATTCAGTTGTTTGATCAAATCGATGTTCAATACACCCTCGGCCAGTGGGCTAAACAAGCCACCGGCGCCTTCAATTAACAAGAAGTCACCGTCCTCTCTCCAGGGTTCCAATCCTTGAGTGAACAGTTCCGTGTTGACGGCGGAATCTTCCAGTGCCGCCGCCTCGGGAGGCGCCAGTGGAGCGAGGAAACGCTGTGGGCAGACCTGCTCGAGTGTTTTCGGTCGCCCGGCAGCTTCCCACAGGCTGACCGCGTCCTCGGCGATTCGTCGCCCTTCTTCTTCGTAGCAACCACTGGCGACTGGCTTATATACGCCGACCCGCTTGCCCTGGCCGGACAGCGTGCGGGCGGCCAGCGATGCCACGAACGTTTTACCAACCTCTGTGTCGGTCCCTGCAAAAAAGAGCTCGGTGGGTTTACGATGATTCACGAGGGGTTCTTTCGGTCGATCAAGTGGCAGTGAGGTAGTCCATGGCTGGCAATGTTCGCTTATCCATCGTTCAAATGCGAGATGCCGGTTCGAGTCATGCGTGCGTGGATGCCGCCGTCGACCGAATCAACGAAGCAGCCGATCAAGGTTCGCAGGTCATCTGCTTGCAAGAACTCTTCCATGGTCCGTATCCGTGTCAATCCGAAGATCATCGGATGTTTGATCTCGCGGAGACGGTTCCCGGTCCTATCACCGAGCATTTCTGTCAACTCGCTGCGAAACGCGAGGTCGTGATTGTGGCGCCTTTGTTTGAGCGACGCGCCGCGGGACTCTATCACAATTCTGCCGTCGTGATCGATGCGGACGGAACCGTTGCCGGTGTCTACAGGAAAATGCACATCCCTGATGATCCATTGTTTTATGAGAAGTTCTATTTCACGCCAGGAGATCAAGGTTTTCAACCAATTGACACGCGGTATGCAAAGCTCGGGATTGGGATTTGTTGGGATCAGTGGTTCCCGGAGGCCGCCAGGCTGCTGTCGTTGGCAGGAGCTGAAATTCTTCTCTACCCAACGGCGATTGGATGGATCGATGAAGAGAAAGATGAGTTCGGCGCGGGGCAATTGGATGCTTGGATCACGATGCTACGGTCCCATGCAATCGCCAACGGTTGTTGGTTGGCCGCACCCAATCGCGTTGGTATCGAAGGGCGTTTGGAATTCTGGGGATCCTCTTTGATGATTTCACCGAGAGGAGAAATTGTCGCCCAGGGCGATCACGAGAACGAAGCCGTGCTGACGTCTGATTGCGTGATTGCAGAAACCGACGTCGTAAGAACTCATTGGCCTTTCCTACGCGATCGAAGAATCGACGCCTACGAAGGTCTGCTAAAGAGGTGGATCGACTCGTAATGGACGAGCCAGCGATTCCCGTTCGCGCAAGTCTCCGCGTCGATCGAATCGTATCGCGTTTTGGGAAAAGGGAGACGGTTTCGTCGCGTCATCCATGACGGGAGAGTCGTTTGGATCCCATTCTTAGGTTCAAGAGTTCGACCATCAGGGAAAACGCCATAGCGAAATAGATGTAGCCCTTGCTGAATGGCGTTCCGAGGGAATCTGAAACGAGCACAACGCCGATCAACATCAGAAAGGAAAGTGCGAGCATCTTGACCGTTGGGTGATCTTGGACAAAGTCGCTGATCTGGTTGGCAAATACGATCATCACACCGACCGAAACGACCACTGCCAGAATCATGATCTCGATGTGCTTAGCCATCCCCACGGCCGTGATGACTGAATCAAGTGAGAAGATAACATCCATGAGCGCAATGCGAATCAACACGCTACTGACGGTGACCGATTTCGAATTCGCCTTGATGGTGGTTTCCGAACGACCCCCGGTGTCATCGGGAAGCGTATTCGTTTCGGTTTCCTCGTCGTCACCTTCAATCTTGTGATGGATCTCTCGCACCGCCGTGTACAGCAAAAACAACCCACCAAAGAGCAAGATCAAGTCACGGCCGGTCACTTCATTGATCTCGGATTCCTCGAGAAAGTACTCGGCGATCGCTTCGGTGGGCGCAAGTTTCGCGAGTTCGAAGAGCGGCTGCGTCAAACTCATCAACCAACCGATCATCAACAGCAACAGGATCCGCATCACCATGGCGAGAGCCAAGCCGATGCGTCGGGCTGCGGAACGTTTTTCAGGCGGTAGGCGTCCGCTGACAATCGCGATGAAGACGATGTTGTCGATACCCAAGATGATTTCCATCACCGTCAAAGCGAGCAACGCCAACAAGGATTCGCCGGAAAATAATTCGGCATTCTCGGTGAGTTGAATTCCCGAAGCGAGCATCGATAGAACTTTCGTAGAAGGAAATGGAGGCGGTCAGGATGCGCGTAAAGAATGAAACGCAAAGATCGCGAAGCCGCAGAGATCAAGCGGTGGGGATCGGGCCTGTGCGTATCAGGCCTGTGCGGATCAGGCCTGCTGACGGGGATCCGTCTTGCGGATGATCTCGCTGATACCCGTCTGGTTGAAACCTTTGTAACCGTTCCAGCGTTGCAAGATTTCCAGGTGAGAGCCGATACTTCCGTTTTTGCGAAAACGATCGGCTTGATCACGGTCGATCCAGCCGCGATCGATGGCACTTTGAAGTCGTTTCTCCGCCACTTGCCATCGTTCCCCTTTGGTAAACGATTGCTTCAGATGATCAAAGTCGGTGAATGGCGCCATCGATTCCACACCCAGGTCATTCAGTTGTTCTCGAGCATCGAGGAAACTGAATTGGCATTCCAAATGATGCATGCCCGCTTGCAATATCGCTTCGCCGTGAAGCTTGCACCACAATCCGACCGTCCCCAACTCGGGTTGAGGTTCCAAACCGTTGTGAGCGAAGTCACCGGAGAGTTCTTCTGCGGACAGATCAACATCGGCGAACACAACGATGCCTGCAACCGACTGCTCAAGGACTTGAGCGCCCCATCCTGCTTCAGCGCCTCCATAAAATCGTTCCCGGCATTCCATTCCCAACAGTTCGAGCACCTCCACTAAACGGGCAAAGTGTTCACGGCTGCATCGATAGGTATGGTGATCGTGATTCGCCCATCCAAATCCCAACACGTTCTGACGTTCCGCTTGCATTCGGGCCGCGCGATTCCGGCTTTGCCAGTAGTCGCGCTCGGCGGCAAAAAACAGGCTACATGCCCAGTCGATACCGATTTCATCGATCGCCATTCGACTTATCCGGATCGCCTCGTCGAATCCCTGTTCCTCGGTATCAAAGTCGCGTTGGCGAAGTAGGAACGATTCGAAGATCCGGTTCGCGGCCGCGATCCGGTTGTCATTAACGTACGAAGGATAAAAATCGAGACATCCGTGACGTTCGATGACAGACAATGCGACCGTGCCCTCTTCGGCAACCAACGCGCGGCGAATGGGGCCTCCGATCGCCCCGTCGATTGCGGATGGCAAACGGTGGACGAATAAAAAGTTCGATACCGATTCAACTTTCAGTGCAACATGCACGGGATCGCCATCAACTAAACGGATTCGCGGAAACAGCCCTCCGCTGTGATGCCAATCATCCGCGTCGCTTTGTTCGAATCTTTCGAATCCAAACTCCAGCAACTCATCTTCACTGACGCGTTCACGACCGAGTTCAAGGCAGTCGATCCAGTCGCCAAGCTGGGTCCCGGTGCGGGTTTGCAGTCGAGATTCAAGGTCATTCAAGAACGGCAGCGCATCGACCGCCGTTCGAACCATGCGGTCTACCCACTGTTGCGTCTCTGGAAACTGCCGCCAATTAAATTCGACCATGGGAGCGAAGTACAAAGTTGAAGTGTGAATGGTGAACGGGGATGCGAAGCTGATTCGGCTCACGCTACCCCACCAGTCACATTGTATCGCGATCAATCGCGTGCGGCGGCGATTCTCTCCACAGGGCCTGCACTCGGCTGCAGTGTCTTGAGGCCGACTCGGTGAAGATGATTGTTGGCGCGGACCAGTTGACTTGGCGACAAATGATCGGCGATCAACGACCAGTATTGTTGGTCATTGATCAGCAGACGAGCCAAGCTGGCCGATGTATCGTTGTCACGCGGACGTAGACGTTTCAGGATGTGTCGTATTCTCTCGCGTTGTTCGGGATCCAAGTCTTCCGGAGACAGGCTCTGAATGACTGAAACGATGGGTGTACCCCATTCCAAGAGTGTCTGCTCGGCTTCCAATCGCTTGGATCGCTTTGAGGAACGAAGTTGCCAAACGTACCTTTCGATCTGTTGCAACTCGGGAGCATCAACTCCAACCGTTCCACGCAGCAATTCTGCATCGACTCCACGGCACAGGTTGCCGATGGACTGTCCACGTAGCAGACGCGCAAATATTGCCCCAAAGTGATGATCGAAACTGACCGGGTCGCTGCAACGAAGATGCAGAAGCGTTGCGCCTTGGAAAGTTGATTCCAAATCACCTCTTCGGTGGGTCCACGTGATTTCGCCAACTGCCGGTTGTTCCAAGATCGATCGCTCACCGGTCTCCGGCGCGAACGACTCCAGCCGCATCGCGGTGGCTTGTTGAACACTCAGTGTCAAATGCTGTTGCGGTGCCTGATAGACATAGTGCAAGGACGGGATCCCGCGTTGAGCGGTGACGGTGATACTTTCGTAGACCTGTCCGTCTTCGCGGTTTTGAGAGCCTTTGCGATGACGCGGTGCATCCAGGCAAAGCCGGCCTTGGATCAATTGAAAACGCACCACGCCCTTGGAAGCAAAGAATCCAGCGTCCTCTGGCGTCGAACTTGTCGTAGAGGGACGCTGTCCATCGGGCCGTCCTTGTGCAAAAGACGGCACGTCCGCAATGGACAAGCCGAATACGGCGATCAGCAAACTCCACCTCATCCCTGAACCCTCTCCTTCCCCGATTCCTTCGGGATCCATCTTTCGATGGTCTTGGGTGAGGTTCGCCGATTCGATCGTGGTCGCTGTCTGTGGACCGTTACGCTACGGCGAACCCGTTTTGTGGGGCACGCTTGGTGCTGGGTGGACGCGCAGGCCGTCCCTCATCGGGCTGGCCGACGAGTCCAATTGTGAGTATCGCCAAAAAAGCGCGTCTAAATGAAGAGAAGATTGGCGATTATTCGCTCATTCTCGATTAAAGCGCCGATAGACCACCTTCAAGTCGTGCTGCAACACGTCGACCGTCGTTAGACGAAACGCCGTCGCATCGGAAATTCGGTCAACGCCGACACCCCCAATGGGTCCGGGCGCATCGCGGCCACCGATCGCTTTGGCGCCCAAATAAACGTGCGCCTCATCGATCTGCCCACATTCAAAAAAACTTGCTAGCAATTGACTGCCGCCTTCGAGCATCAAGTTCGTCATGCCTTGGTCGCCCATCCAGCGAAGCGCAGACCGAACCATTGCTAGCTTGTCATCGGTCTCCGTCACCACCGTTTCCACACCGGCGTTTTCCAATTCCGATACCGAGTTGGGTGCGATCTGCTTACCGAGAACTAGAACGACCGGGATCTCCCTGGCGGTACGGATGAGTTTTGATGATCGCTCTGGAATGCGTTGGCGGCAGAACACGATGCGTCGAGCTGTCCGAGCCGGTTCACCATCGGGAATCCGGGCGTTCAGCATGGGGTCATCGTCAACGACCGTTCCCATCCCAACGGCAATCGCATCCACGCGTGCTCGTAATCGATGCGCGTCCTCTCGTGAAGCCGGAGACGTGATCCACTGACTGTCGCCGGTAACCGCCGCGATCTTACCGTCAATCGTCATCGCCCATTTCGCAATCACCCAAGGAAGACCATCGCGAACTCGTTTCAGGTAAGGCGCGTTCAGTGATTCGGCGTCTGATTGCAGAACACCCATCTCGATTTCGATGCCGGCGTCTCGAAGTTGTTGGATGCCACCTCCGTCCACCTGCGGGAACGGGTCCGGCATCGCCACCACAACGCGAGCGACACCAGCGTCGATCAGTGCCTTACTGCATGGCGGTGTTTTGCCGTGATGACAGCAGGGCTCTAGCGTCACATACGCTGTCGCACCAGGCGCATCGCTTTCGGATGCGAGCGAACGGAGTGCATCGATTTCCGCGTGGGGTCCACCGAAAAATCGATGGTAGCCTTCACCGATGATTTGATGATCTCGTACCAGCACGCAACCGACCATCGGGTTCGGTTCAACAGAACCTTCCCCTTTAGCGGCCAGTTCAAGCGCCCTCCGCATGAACGATGTGTCGGCGTGATCCGGTCCGATATTCGGTTCAGGCATACGCGTTGATGTGTAGTGGTGCGACGATCGACCTATGTCATCGATCGATCTTCACCAGGTTTTGTTGCACCCCGTTGGTGTGCGATTGCGCGGTGTCACAACTCGGCGTGCGCTGCGCGCCCCTGAGTTTTGTTGTTTAACCGCTTCGCGGTAGCTTCAAACGCGAATTTCATCACGCACGTAAGCCGGAGACGCTACGATCGCCGAGCGATCGAGCTGCGTATCAGTCCATTCCGGGCACCCAAAGTTTTCCGCCGCCGCTGCCACCGCTTTCGGCAGGAGGCGGTGTTGCTGGAGTGCCACTGTCAGGCGTCCAGAGTTGGCCGCCGCCCGCAGCAGCGGGTGAGGCTGGTGCAGCGCCCGGAGGAGGTGCCGCGCGCGGGGAACCATCGGGACTGATCAAGCCATACGACATCAGCATCTGTTGGAGTCGCGCCATCACTTCAGGTTCGTTGCCGTACTGCGATGCGACCTGCTCAACCGCACGTTGGAACCCTTCTCCGTCGCCCGCGTTAACACGCAAGCTGACTTCCGACAACAGAATGTTTGCGATGGAGATGTTTCGCGAGGTTCCGAAGTCTTTCGCTGCCTCGATTAGCTCGAGTGCTTCTGCCGAGCTTTCGGCCGTGTTGATCAACGTCATGTAGGCGACGATTCGAACCGGCGCTTTCTCTTCGTCCAAGTCGACCTGCAGCAACCGCTCAGCAGCCCGTTTCATGGCGGGAGTCGCCGAAACCTGCTGACCTCTGTGCAGTACGTAAACCAATGACTCGGCATCGAGATCCGACAAATCCAAGCGATTCAAGTCTTCGTTGGGAATGGTCTCGATTTCGCCACTTTCCGGCTTAATCGTCGGCAACGCGGGTACATCCGCGGTTTTCCTAACCTCATCCAGGATGCTGTCACCCTTCGATGCGATGATGTCGTAGTTCTCAAGCAGTCTCATCACTGCGGTGCGTTCGAGCAATTTCGACGCGTCACCGGCTGCTTCCTTCAACGAGGCCTCACCCAGAATCGGCAAGCGAAGATTGAGAATGGTCTGTGGCATTCGCGAGACAGCCAGTTCCGCTTGCATCGTCTCCGCTTCGGCTGGCTTGGCTTGGAAACGAACCATCGCGACCGATGGTTGAGCGGCAACGACGATCGGAATCGCATTGTCTTTTTGTTCTTCCCAGTTCAATCCATCCGCAGAAGCTGACAGTTGAGTGCGTACTTCGTCGAGATTGTCCTGGCGGACATCACGCACTTCGACACGAGCTTCGCGATCGGTCTGCTTTCCGTACAAAAACACCAACGCGATCGCTTCGGGAATCTCATCGACCGGAGGCAGTTGTTCGGTAGATTCCGGTTTGTCGCGATCAAGGATCTGAAAGCCGCTTCGTGGCGGGACGTCTTCTTCGCTTTCTCGCATGCCGGCAAGCAGATCCGGTGGCAATGCAACAAAACGACTGCTGGACATCATGCCCATCTCAACTTCTTCGACGTTTTGAATCTCCGCTTCCAACTGGATGACTGGAATCGAGATCTCTTTGGCACCGTCGCTAACCAAGGCCGAGGTCGCCAGGAAATTTGCTCGTTCTTCCATGTCGAGCGATTCGCATTCGGACAGTTTTTTCAGCAGGCTCGATTGCGCGTCGACATCCCCACGCCAAATCGCGCACGTCAGCGCACCGGATAAAACGGCCGGCTCATTGCCGACGGTTCTTAGCAGCGATTGGAATTTTGTTTCTGCCAAGTCGACTTTGTTGTTGGCTAACAGCGTCGCGGCTTCGTCGTAGCGTTCCGCCCAAGACGCATCCGAAGGTCGCGGAATCGTGTCGGGGATGGACTTCACCAACTGGTTAATGGTCGGAGCCATGTTGAGTTGTCGCAGCACGGAGATGGCTGCTTGGCCACCTTCGTATCCGGTCGCCATCATCGATAGCGTGGCATAAACCCGCGCGGTCAAGAACACACCGCGTTGTGCCAGCGAGTATGCCAGAACGGATGAAACATCCAAGACAAACGCGTCAACGTCACGACCGCTCTCAGTCAACGCTTCCAGCATGGATGCCGTCGCACCTTCAACATCCCCATGGAACAGGCTCGAGGCGGCTTTCTGTGTCAACGCAATCGGATTGCTTGGTTGCAGCCGGATAAAACGTTCTGCGTTCTCGCTCAACGAATCGTATTCGCGAAGATCCAATAGCAAACGCCCGCGGACGGCCAGCGCCCAGGCGGCGTCCGGGTGTTCTTCTAAGACGGATGCCAGACGATCGAGAGCGGGAACGATCTGGCCACCCTCAATCATCTTCCCAACTTGATCGAGTTCAGAAACGGATTCCTTGCACTTGCAAAACTTGATCTTCTTGCCGTTTCCGCAGGGGCATATTGCATATTTGTCGACGGACATCATCTGTGCCTTTGGGGTCGGAGTCGCACGCGATCCCAAACTGTACCACAACCCGGCAAGATTCAGAACGATGGTCGAAAGCTTGGCAAGCCGGTCACGAAGTGACGGCGGATTGCGCAAAACCGGCGGGAATCCGCTCGAAGATATCGAGGCAAACGAGCTACCGTTCGCTTTCTTCTTTTTTGGGTTTGGGCGTGAATAGAGGCACGCGTTGGTCCTCTGGAAGAAGTGCCCTGTTCACTCGCTCGGGATCACGCTGCGTCCACGTTTCTCGCAGTTTGGGTGCCCAAACTTGTCGTAGCAGCCCATCATCGTGCCACGTACACTGATAATGGTCGGGATTCCAGCGGCGTACCGGGACCTGACTCTCGTTCTTGATCAGCCGCCACGCTCGAACGTGAAAGCGATGATGGGTTTGCGACCAATCGTAAAAGATCACCTGCCGGAACACTTCGCGTCCATCCTCGTCCACAAAGTGATTCAGTTCGATCAGATCGACTCGCTGTTTGACGATCGTCGATTGACCTGCGTAAGCACCCGGTGTCATGCCGAGAAGAACGAAAGACGTGATCCATGCCAGAGCCATGGCTTGGTTCCTTCCAGTGAGTCAGAGCAGCATCCTGCTGCCGAATCGTATTTTCCAGCGCCCGAGAATGCTGCCTTCGAACAAGCGCATTCATCCGGGATAGCCAGACCTACCAAGAACCCAAGTTCGGCGTAAAGAGCGAATGATCGAGAAGTTTGCTTGCAGATTGATTCCGCCGACGAGCTGGTTTTTCTCGTTCGTCATCGCGATCAGTCTCGCTGTCGTTGGATCCCGATCGACGCTCGGTCAGGAAGCCGAGAAGATCGATTTAAAGACCCTGCCAAAGTCTCCGCCAAACGTGGAACGCTGGCTCAAGGACTGGGAGGTGCAATTCACCACCGGGAAGTTACCACCGGACCATGCTGCCAATCGCCGCCGGCTGTCAGGCTTTACGCAGTACGAGGTGGCCTACACGTATAAGTGCCAACCCACTTGGAGATTCGATCGAACGTCGGGGAACATTCGAATTCAGGTTCGATTTACTCAGGTCAGTTGGCAACCGAAGCACACAATCTGGTTGCGTTATCCGCCGGAGGCCAATTCCTTTTGGGACGACAAGTTAGTCCTTCACGAACTCGATCACGTGCAATTGTCCGGCGACACGCGAATGAAAAAACTCTTCATCGAAAAACTGAGGGCGAAACGTACCATCACGCAATCCGTTCGAGGTCGCGGTCCGGTAAATCAATCGATGGTCGACCGAATCGTGAAAGAGCATGTCGCCAGTGTGTTCGAGGAAGTCAGCGAAATGATCGACATCCGATACAAGGAGTTAGACCGAGTCACAAGCCATGGTCGCCTGAGCATCCCCAAGGACTCCGAAGTCGAAGGTTGGCTGAAGCGGTAGCGATTCGTCGCCGATCGTCATGCGCCCCCGAGAGCTTTAAATCGTCGCCGATCGCTCCGCCGATCGTAGCGTTCCGTTCTTTCGTCATGCGGAGCATGACCTACGCCGAGCTTTCTTGTACTACCGCTTCGCGGTTGGAGAGCACGACAGACCCCGCACGATAGACCCCGCACGATCGACCGGGCAATCGGTGATTATGGGCTGGGAACGATCGACTTCGTGAAGAACTGTCTTGTGTGGTCGAGCAATTCGTCGTACGAGAGTGTTTCCACATCTTCGCCGATTAACTCGGCTTCGAATGGTCCGCGGTAACGATGCTCAGCGAGCGTTTCCAAGATCGTTTCCAGTGGCACGCAGCCATCGCCCAACAAGCAGCGATTCATTTCACCCAACGGAGAATGACGGGCATCACCCAACTGAACCAAATGAAGATGCGGAACGATGTCCGGTAGCCAGCGAACGACTTCTTCGTCCATACCAACATGGTAGGTGTCTAAGACAACACCCAGTTGCGGACTGGCGACCGACTCGATGATATCCAAAGTCGATTGCAAATCATTGACGAATGACCATTCATCACCACAGCCGGGATGAATGGGCTCGATCGACAGTTTGACACCAAAGTCTTCAGCCACCATCGCGACTTGACGCAACGCATCGCAGAGCGTTCTGCGTGCGTGATTGCGAATGTGATTGTTGCGACCACCGGCCAATACGATCAATGTTTCGGCCTGCAGGTTGGCTGCATCCTCAACCGCGTTGATTGCGTCGACCACCGCTTCTTCAAACGCGCGGCCGTCGCTACCGGTAAAACCACCCGCCCAAGATAACGAAGTGACGGAAAGTTCGTGCTCGGCCAAAAGCTCAATCGTTCGGTCCAAGCCAAAGTCACCTAGCTTGGGACGGTATATGCCGATGCCGCGGAAGCCGCGAGATGAGTATGCCAACGCATCCTCTTCGAAACTCCATCGAAGTGTCGTTAGCTGGCTGATCGCAAGCGTATTCATCCGTGTGTGTTGGCTTGTCGCGGGGAGAGGGTGTGTCGTGAGTCGCGGCAGTATGTTTTGACGAAGCGATCTTGTAAAGATTCCCACAAAAAAATCAGACGTGATTTGTCGCCGTTGATCTTCTTGGATCGAAACATTTAACGACACATTGGGTGAATTGTTTCGCTAATTACTTAATGTGCGGCAAACGTCTGCCTTGGTTTTTTGCTTGCGTTAACTGCTGATCGAGTTCTTTTCGTGATAAAGCAACGATTGCGATCGTCATCAGCGATTTCGGATCGATCTCACTGCTAGCACGACGCTTTGCTAGCTGTTCGACTTCCTCCTCGAGTGAATCCAGCCAGGCGGGGACATCCAAGCCAACACCCGTCGGATGGCGTGTCAGCAGTTCCGCTTCCTGTTCGAGCAGGAAAAACGACTTGCTCTCTTGATTGGACTCCGCATCGCGCATGGCCGGTCCTACAAGTGCTCGCATGCGATCGATCGTCATGGGCTGCACAAAGCGTTCCATAATCCGATCTGCGACAGTCGGCATCCGCATGGCGTAGTCATTTTGAAGCTTTCTGAGTTTTGAGACGTAAACATCCGCTTCCGTTCCAATTCGTTCACTCAGGCTTCGGCGCCACATCATCGCAGCTTTATCCAAGCCACTGCGGACTAAGACCTCGTGCGCCCACATCACCGGTTTCAGATTCCAAGCGATTCGTTCGTAGCGGACACGCAAGCGGAGGAAATCCAAGAACATGTAAACCAGGTCGCCACGATCGCTCTGGGTCGTCGTGCTGTTGTAGTCCAAATACTCGGCGTGATGGTCGATGAGCGCTTCGTAGACGGTCGTGATCCACAGATCAGCTTCCGTAGCGGACAGGAGGCCGCTTTCAAGGTCTTCGAACAAACGTGTCGAGGAGAGATGGTCTTCGCCCTCTTCCATCACACGATTTAGCCATTCCGAGACACCTTGATGCAGAATCGCGCGAACGTTGCCGAGTTGCAAAAACATTTGCGTGAAGACCGGATCGCCGTAGTCCTTGATGAAGCCGACGAGCCGGTCCCATTTCTTTGGATCGTTCACGGTTTCAAGCGGCGACAGACGTAACGTCTGACTGTGTGCTAACCAGCTGGCAAGCAAGGTTTCGGTCAAGCGTTCCAAGCAAGGGATCAAGACGTCTGCAATTTCTTTTTCGCTGACGTCGTCGCTATCGAACGATTGACGTGTGGATTCAACCAGTGATGCGACGAGCGATCGGAATCCAGCGCGGAATAGGCCGTCAAATTCCGTGACGGCACCTATACCGATTGGGTTGTTCTGCTCCATCTCTCGCGCCGTTTCGATCAACCGACACGCTTCGCTGATGAATCCACGTCTCGGCAACCAATGGGTGAGATGGCGCAACACACGCTGCCGTAACCGAGCCACGTAAATCTTGACGGGATCGCCACCACGCGAGAGCGGAATGTAAAGCAGGTTTTTGTCTTGTAACGCTTCTAGGAAGGACGGGAACAATTCTTTTACATGCGATGAATCGTTCGCAATCAACGCGCCGAAGATCTGGATGGCGTGAGCATCGTCTTCCGCCATCTCCAGGGTTGTGTCGTCAGCAACTTGATGTCCTGGTAGGGCCAGCAGTGCGCCGTTGATCAGTCGTCGAGCGTCCGACATTTCGACGGCTGTGCCAATGATGCGTTCCATCAGCGAATCACGCAGCACACGACGACGGTCGTAGCTCCGCATGGAATCTTTGTCACTTCCAGCGGGCGATATGGGGAAGGCTCGAACCGACTCAATCAAATCGAGAAGACCGATTCGATTCTCCAAAGCGCGGTTCGCCCACCCTGTCAGTGATCTGCGTCGATCGTCCAGGTCACCACTGTCTTGATCATTGACGGCCACATCCGCAGCAACTGCCCACATTCGGGCAAGTGACTGCATGAAATCCAAATGATCTGTCAGCCGTTTGGACTCTGATTCCAATTCGTCCTGGCCGACCTCCGGTTCAGGATTAAACACGGACCCGTCGTTTCCGTCGTCGGTCGAGTCCTTGTAGATGACTCCTTCGTAAGCTGATGCGAAACGCTTATTCTCATCCGTCTCGTCATCGATTTCCGTCAGCTCGCGATCCCAGTCTTTGGAATTCGCACGAGACTGTCCGAGCAAGAAGGTCGGTGCCGACCAAAATTTTTCGGCGTTAGCTTCGAAGTAATCAAACAGTTTTCGGATCAACGGCCAGACTTCGCGCGTGTCCTGTTCATCGGATTGTTCGATGGACGGTTCGCCAAAATCACCCGCGCCATGATTCAACGAAGCACGAAGTCGCAGCAGCCAACGCTCGCTGAGTCTTGGTAGTGAGTTTCCACCGAGGCGTAAACCAATGCGATCGGCATGGCTGAGCCAGTGGACCAGCAACGCCATCGCGGGAACGAAGTCCTCTCGTTCAAGCAGCGCAGAGATGACCAGTGCATAGGCGCGAGGTGAATCAAATAGATCTGCGTGGGGCGCCCAGAAGGCGACGTTGCCCGCTTCGGCACCGCCTTGGTGCCACAGACGCAGCGCCCGCGCGACGAGTTTCGCCGAGTCATACGATTCCAAAGGATCCGCGGCTTCCAGTGATTCAACAGTGTGGGCTGCGTATTGTCGCCACCATTCGGCCATTTCCAAATACTGCCGATCCATGGCTGCGTAGGTTTCTTGATCATCACGGGCGGCCGCTTCGCTCCATGCGCGTGCGGTGTATCCAAACAAGTGTTCGACGATGTACAGCAAGTCGTCGACACGCGTGTCATGCACGGCGCTTTCCGGTCCGGGATACAACGCAAAGTTGCCACCGGAGGCAAGGATGTCCCAGGGGTCAATCAACGCACCACATTCGATCGCGCGCTTCAGCAGATCAAACGCTTTGGCAGGGACTTCGACTGCCGCATCGAGATCGCCAGCACGGATGGAACGTAATCCAAGCGTGATCATGCAATCGATTCGGCACATCATCCGTGCTGACGCAGCTGCGACATGATCGGTTTGGCGAGTCGCGGAGTCGGGGAAACCCATCCGTGCGTATAAACGAGCCAGTTGAACATGCTGCAATTGTGCTGCGCGTCGCTGAGCGAGCGCCGCATTCAAGTGTTGCCGCGCTGCGCCAAAAGGTTGACGTCGAAGTTTCTGTTCAGCGGCCAATCGTTCGGCATGGTCTCCGCGAATCTGTGCAAGTCGATCTTCGTAATACGCGTCCCGATAGGCAGCGATTGGTTTCATTAGTGAACCAAGCGTGATATCACTCGTGTACGCGCCCGGTCCCCAGCCTGAAATCCCTGAGGCCATCAGAATGATTCCCGCTAAAACCGAAGCGGCTTCTGACAGAATCTGATCCCGATCGGAGTCCTTGTCTTCCGCGAGACGACTGAGCAGTGAATCGAGTGTGACTTGACGCAACACAAAGCGATCGAAGTAACCGTCCTGGGTAATCGACCGTTCGTCCCACTGGCCGAAGTGATAGTTGGGGCGTCGGTTCACCGGATGATCAAAATCGTAAGCACGCGGATCCATTGCGATCTCGCGAACGCGATCGAGATCAAAGGCCGCTGCCCGCAAGATACCTTCGTCGGTCTGTTTCAGTGCGTCGATCGCACGAGTGATGATCTCCCGATACGGCCCCGCAGAAACTCCCGCATCTTTGCAATACAACGGGACGGGAAAAACGAACTCGTGTCGATAGGGATGACACTGACGATTCTCCAGCATCGCGACGGGGCGATACCCGACGAATTCATCCAAACGATCAATGGCTGATTGGATGACTTGATCGTCGTCGCCATCTAAGCCGCCGCTCAGCAGGGCGTCGGCGGCGCGTCCCATAAAGAACCCGTTGAATAGCAGCTCTGGTTCTTGATGAAACAGCAGGTCTCGGTGAAAGTCCAGGTAAGCCGGGAGCAACTGACTCCACAGCAGCTTGATGATGCGTTCGGCTTGTTTGCAATCGGCGAATGCCGATTGCTGTGCCGAGAGAGCCTGCAGCGTTTCGGATAACCAGTCCCGCACGACGAGCCAAGCGGCTGGTCCGGTCAGCGGATCACCCTGGCTCGCAGCCTCGTAGACCTCGTTCCAAGCTGCCAGGGTGACGGGGTCACTCGAGCCGGCCGAGAAATTCAGGTAACCCGCCAATCTCTTCAGCGTTTCGCTCAGCGATTCCGGGGGCAAGGAATTCGACATCGTGGCAAAAAACGCGGAGGGATGAAAGTTCTTAACGGCGCCCATCTTGGCGATGCAAAGAGAGTTACTTTTTGGCTTTCTTCTTAGCTGCTTTTTTCTTCGCCGACTTCTTAGCGGCTTTACTTGCTTTCACCGGCCCGCTCTTCTTTTTGACCGTCGTTTTCTTGCTTGCCTTTTTCTTAGCAGCCTTTTTCTTCTTGGCAGGTTTCTTTTTTCCCGTGCCAAATGCAGCGGACCAGCCTTCAGCGTATTTCTCGTTGGTACCTACACGAAGAATCGTCATGATTGTGTTTCCGGAGGGTTTTTAGGTTGTAAGAAAGAGGGTGGGAAAAGCGAATGCGTTAGCCTGCGTGAATGCTCTTGTAACGCGCTTTTCTGAGGTTGCCATCATCGTCCGGATCATTGCCCAAACGCTCTTGCAAATTCCGTTCATAGATGTCGAAGTTGCCTTCGCACCAAGTCAACTTGCCGTCACCTTCGAACGCCAGGATGTGAGTCGCCAAGCGATCCAAGAACCAGCGGTCGTGACTGGTGACCACGACACACCCGGCGAAATTCGCGATCGCTTCTTCGAGCGCCCGCAGTGTGTCGACATCCAAGTCATTCGTTGGTTCGTCCAACAGCAGCACATTGCAACCTTGTCGGAGTAGTTTTGCCAAGTGGACACGGTTTCGTTCTCCACCGGACAGGTTGCCGACTTTCTTTTCTTGATCGGGGCCTTTGAAATTAAATCTCGCAACGTAGGCGCGAGCTGCCACTTTGCGACCGCCCATCAAAATCGTTTCAGTGCCGCCGCTGATTTCTTCGAAAACGGTTTTGTCTGCTTCCAGTGAATCACGGCTTTGGTCGACATATCCCAAGTCAACCGTTTCACCGACTCGAATTGTTCCGCTATCCGGCTCGTCTTGTCCGGTGAGCATTCGGAACAATGTCGTCTTTCCAGCACCGTTTGGCCCGATCACACCGACAATCCCGCCCGCTGGTAAGCGGAAGGAAAGATCGTCCATCAAAACACGATCGCCAAAACCCTTATGAATGTTTTTGGCTTCGATGACGAGGTCACCCAGATGCCGCCCGGAGGGAATCTGGATCTCCAAGTCATCCGGCCGATCTTCGAACGACTGCGATGACAGCTCTTCGTATGCTTTGATTCGTGCTTTGCTTTTTGCTTGCCGAGCTTTCGGGCTCATTCGAATCCAATCCAACTCGCGAGCAAGCGTTCGCTGGCGTGCTTTTTGTTGGCGCTGCTCGACTTCCATCCGCTTTTGACGAGCTTCCAACCAAGCGGTGTAGTTGCCTTCGAACGGGATGCCTTTGCCACGATCGATTTCCAGGATCCACTGAGCGACGTTGTCTAAAAAATAACGGTCGTGCGTGACGGCAACGACGGTACCCGGGTAACGTGCCAGATGCTGTTCGAGCCATGAAACGCTTTCGGCATCCAAGTGATTCGTTGGTTCGTCCAGCAGTAGGAGGTCCGGTTGGCGGATAAGCAACTGGCAAAGCGCGATACGGCGTCGTTCACCACCTGACAGTTTGGCCACGTTTGCATCGGGCGGTGGCAAGTTCATGACCGTCATCGACGTTTCGACTTGGCGATCGAGCTCCCAGAGGTTCGCCGCATCGATCGTGTCTTGGAGCTTTGCCATTTCGTCGCAAAGCTTTTGCATTTCATCGTCGTCGGTGACCTCGCCGAGCAACGTGCTGATTTCGTTGTATCGATCGAGGATCGCTTGTCGCTCAGCGACGGCCATCTGAACGTTTTCGAAGACGGTCTTGCTGTCGTCCAGCGGTGGTTCTTGCGGGAGATAACCTGCAGTGAAACCGGATGTCAGCCGCGCCGTGCCTTCGAAATCGGTATCCTGCCCAGCCATGATCCGCATCAACGTGGACTTACCCGCGCCATTGGGTCCCAGAACACCAATCTTGGCGCCTGGGTAAAAGGCCAGCCAGATATTGTCCAGAACGGTTTTTTGGCCGTGCTTCTTGGTGAGATCTTCGACTTGATAGATGTACTGACGACTCATCAGTGCAATCGATCCTTCTTGTTGATTATTCCCATTCGATGGTCGCCGGCGGTTTGCTACTGATGTCGTAGCAAACGCGATTCACGCCTTTGACTTCGTTTATGATTCTTGAGCTCATTCGGGCGAGCAGGTCATACGGCAACCGGCTCCAGTCGGCGGTCATGAAATCATTCGTGCTAACGCTGCGAATGGCGATGGTGTTGTCATACGTTCTTGCATCACCCATAACGCCAACACTCTGCACTGGCAGTAGCACGGCGAATGACTGGCTTGTTTCTCGGTAGAGCCCCGCGGATTGGATTTCTTCAACCACGATTGCATCGGCTTCGCGTAACACGTTTAGCTTGTCGCGAGTCACTTCACCGAGACATCGCACGGCTAAGCCAGGTCCCGGGAATGGATGCCGCCACACGAGATTCTCGGGCAATCCGAGTTCGAGACCCAGCCGACGAACTTCATCTTTGAAAAGATCACGCAGTGGTTCGATCAACTCAAAGCCGAGTTCTTCCGGTAGGCCGCCGACGTTGTGATGGAGTTTGATCGTTGCAGCCGGTCCATCCGGATCCGCACCGCTCTCGATCACATCGGGATAGAGCGTGCCTTGAGCAAGAAAGTGCGCGTCTGAAATCTTGGCCGCTTCTGCTTTGAAGCAATCGATGAATGCGTGACCGATGCGCCGTCGTTTTTCTTGCGGTTCGGTCACACCGGCCAAGTCCGCAAGGAAACGATCCTCCGCGTCGACCACATGCAAGTCGGTTTTGAAGTGGTCGCCGAATTCCTGAATCACCATCGACTGCTCGTCTTTTCGAAGCAGTCCGTTGTCGATCAAGATGCAAGAAAGCTTGTCGCCGATGGCACGATACAACAAAGCCGCGACGACACTGGAATCGACTCCACCGCTTAAGCCGCAAATCACCCGTCGGTCACCGACGCGTTGCCGAATCTGATTGATCGTTGCTGCCGCAAAGTCTCCCAGCCGCCAGGTTGGTTCACATTGGCAGATACCACGAACAAAATTCTCCAGCAGTTTTCCGCCCAACGGTGTGTGCGTGACCTCAGGGTGGAACTGGATACCGAAAACGGGTAGCTCGCGATGGCGGACCGCAGCGAATGGGCATGTACTCGTTTGGGCGAGAGGTTCAAAGATTTCACTGACCGATGAGACTTGATCACCATGACTCATCCAGACATCGATCTCTTCTGGTAAACCGTCAAACAGATCTCCAGCGGTTTGTACTCGGCACTTCGCCGGGCCATATTCGCGCGATGGCGTGTTATCGACCGTCCCGCCAAGAGCCTCACATGCCAGTTGCATGCCGTAGCAAATACCGAGCACGGGAACGCCGAGTTTGAACAGGGCGGGATCGCATTTTGGCGCGCCGTCTTCGTAAACGCTGGCGGGGCCGCCGGACAGGATGATGCCTTTGGGAGCGATCTCGGCGAGACGGGATGCGTCGATGTCATGACGCAAGATCTGACAGTAGACATTCAACTCGCGGACGCGGCGAGCAATCAACTGAGCGTACTGAGATCCAAAATCGAGCACGACCATGCGTTGTTCGGTCAGTTGTTCCGCGGGACTGTCCGCGACGAGCGCGTCGGCAGTTCTCTGATCAGACATAACGCTTTGATTCACCCATGAGGTGTCGATGGGGGGAATCACGGAGTGTAAAAAATGACCTTAGGATTCCCAAGGGGCCGTAATTCCCCGCGGGTCATTCCGCCCTCGTCTTGGTCACCCTCGTCGCCGAACGGCATGAGATAGAAATGCGATCGTGGCGCCGCCGATCGTGAAAGAAGTCGCAACGATCGCTGGTCGGCCGGGAGAGAAGTCGCAACGATCGCTGTTGGCCAGGAAAGAAAACGCTCCGATCGCGTAGCGATCGGAGACTATTTTTCAGCCGATGACGCAGCTGTCACATGCGACCGAGCGTGGCCCGCTCGGTACGAAACGCTACGCTCGCGGAGCGATCGGCGACTATCCCTATTATTCAGGCGGATTTTCCTGAAAGAGCTCTCGGAACAGTGGGTAACGGATGGCGAAACCCATTCCTTGCGCTTGATCGATGATGAAATCGTTGATCCCAACGAGCTGTCCGCCTTCGTTGTATAACCCGCCCCCGCTATTTCCAGGGTTGATATCGGCGTCAGTCTGGATGACAGGAACAGCTTTTTCTCCGCTGCCACTACTTCGCAGTCCGCTGACGGTCCCCTTGGTCAGTGACCAGCCGATCCCGCGGGGGTTACCTACGGCGAAGACGTTCTCGCCGATCGTCACCGTTGGGTCGTCCGCACAGTTGGCAACCGCAACATCCTCGGTTGAGCAAAACGCCCGAATGATCGCCAAGTCGACACCATTGGGCGCGAACCAGAGGATCTTGCCAGGTTCTTCGTCTCCGTTGACGTACATCACTTCGGGTGTTTGGATTTGATCGATCTCGTAGCCGCCACGTCCCTCGGTGAGCGAATACGCCGGGTCCAGAACATGACGATTCGTGAGGATATGAACGTTATCCCCTTCTCGCTTGATGACCACACCCGAACCCACACCGCTTCCCATCGGACCACGGGAAATGATCCGAACGTTTGCTCGCATTGCCTGCTGAATTGCTGGTGGCTGAGCCGCTAAATCCTCGGCGCTGGGTGGTCGATTGAGTCGATCCTCTTCGCCGCCGCCCATCGGTTCGCCGCCCAAATTGGGCTGCTCCCAATCGGAATAGTCTTCATCCTCGGCAGGAGCGATCACCGTGTTCCCCTGCGCGATGGGGCGTGAGCTGCCCCCCAACGCGTCGCTGAAGACTTTGTAGATCACCCCGCCCATGATGCCGAGTGTCAAGATTCCCGAGATCGCACACATGGCGCCGGCCTTGGCCACCGATCCACGTGTCAACGAAAGGATGCCCAGCCCCAGTCCCACAGGAGGCAAAAGAACGGAGACGGCGATGTCGACGGGCGTTACTTTTTCAGGCTCGGCAGGCTTCTTCGGTGCCGCCAGTTTTGGCACAAACTCCCCGCAATAACGACACTTCTTTACGGTCGTCGAAATCTTTGCTTCGCAGTGAGGGCAGATCCTCATCGCCGCAACGGGCGCGGCAGAGGTAGCAGCCGCGGTTGCGACCGGTGCGGCACTCACCGGTGCCGCCAGTGGATCGGGGATCGCTGCCAAAGGATCTGGGGCTGCCACAGGCGCCGCTAACGGATCCGGAGTTGTCTCCGCGCTGGCCGGTGCGGGGCTTGGCGCCGGTGAGGGGCTTGGTGCCGGTGCGGCTTCGTCGACAATCGTGGCTGTTTCCGCTTCGGCGGCAGGGACGCGAACGACCGCCGAACACTTGGGGCACTTAACGGCTTTCCCAGCCAGACTATCAGGGATCTTTAATTGCGTATCACAATCAGTGCACTTCAGTTGCATTCCCATTCATCCCCTTTTCAGCTGCCCGTGTTGCCGTCAGAACCTTGCTTAGCCTATCCGATTGAGGTGGGTAAGCAAGCAAATTCGGGCTGCGAATGAGGCTTCGTCTCGGGAGACGAAGTGCGGTTTTGCGAAGGTCCGCACTGGCGACCCAACTCGCGGTTTAAGTGGTTGATATGCCCCTAAGGAGGTAGGCGAGAATTATGAGGATTCTGCTAACAAACGACGATGGGATTTATGCACCGGGGCTTGCCGCGTTGGAGCAGCAATTACGTCATCTCGGTGAAGTCGTCATCGCAGCGCCGGCAACCGAGCAGAGTGGTGTTGGGCACTCAATCACGTTTCTGACGCCTTTGACCTGCAAGTCAATCCATCGTGACGGACGTCACTGGGCATGGGCGGTGGACGGATCACCAGCGGATTGCGTGAAGTTGTCGATTGGCGAGTTGTTCCGCGACGAGCCGGTCGATCTGGTGGTGAGCGGTATCAACAACGGTCTGAATGCGGGAATTAACGTGCTTTATAGCGGCACGGTTGCCGCCGCCATCGAAGGAGCTTTTTTTGGAGTAACCAGCGTCGCGGTATCGCTGGAATACAACGAGGATGCCGATTTTCAATCGGCTGCCGTGCTGGCCAGAAACGTGATCGGTGGATTGATCAAACAGCCGCAATCCAAGGGGAAACTGTTCAATCTCAATATTCCGACCGTCGCAACCGAATCACCCACGGACGTAAAAATCGTGCCCATGGCTTTGGCGCAATACGGCCGGCAATATGAAAAGCGTCAGGACCCTGGCGGTAGAAACTATTACTGGGCGATGTGGTCCGAGCCCGAGTCTCCACCGCCGGAAACAGCCGATGTGACCGAGCTGAGAAAGGGCAACGTTACGCTGACACCGCTCAAGTTCGATCTCACCGAGCACGACCTTCTCGAATCGATGCACGATTGGAAGTTGAAGGCTTGATGAAGACTCGTTTCGATTTCTGGCGAGGAACCACGAGGCGGATCCTCTCGCTGAGCCAAGGGATTTCCATTTTGAGTCGAGATCAGAAATAGCCAGCAGGCCGTCGACGCTTCATCCCCCTTTCGAACGATTCGCTAGGGCATTACGATTTTTTTGATTCGAAATGCCCCTTTTGCAAAAGTGATCAAGCCGATGAGCGTAGCGTCGACCGACCTGGAAAAGCTTGCCGTAGACACCATTCGTACGCTCAGCATGGATGCCGTGCAGACGGCTAACAGCGGCCATCCAGGGACACCCATGGCGCTGGCGCCAATCGCTTACCAGTTGTTCAATCACACGATGAACTATGATCCGGCACATCCCCATTGGCCAGATCGTGATCGATTTGTGTTGTCATGCGGTCACGCGTCGATGTTGCTTTACAGCACGTTGCATTTGGCAGGCGTCAAGGCGGTTGACGATGCCGGTGAGCCAACCGATGCACTCGCCATCACCCTCGACAACATCAAGAACTTTCGACAGATCGGAAGCCCGTGTGCCGGTCATCCGGAGTATGGCGAAGCGGCCGGGATTGAAACGACGACTGGTCCGTTGGGTGCGGGTGTGAGTAACTCAGTCGGTATGGCGATGGCCGAAAAATGGCTGGCGTCCAACTACAACACCGATGCACACAAACTGTTCGACTACAACGTCTACGCTCTGTGTAGCGATGGTGATTTGATGGAAGGCGTTGCCTGTGAAGCGGCTTCGGTTGCTGGTCACTTGCAACTGGACAACTTGTGCTGGTTGTACGACGACAACCACATCACGATCGAAGGCGACACGGACCTGGCGTTTAGCGAAGACGTTGGCAAGCGATTCGAAGGGCTCGGTTGGAACGTCGAGCGTGTCGAGGATGCCAATGATCTGGACGCACTCCGCAAAGCGATTGATGCCTTCCAAGCTTGCAGCGACAAGCCGACATTGATCATCGTCCGCAGCATTATCGGTTGGGGCGCACCGAACAAGCAGAATACGCATGATGCTCATGGTGCTCCACTCGGTTGGGACGAAGTCGCGCTGGCGAAAGAGAGCTATGGCTTTCCGCCTGAAGAGAAATTCCACATTCCGGAAGGTGTCAAAGAGCACTTCGCCAGTAACCTGGGTCAGCGCGGTTCGGATGCTTATGAAACATGGCAGGCGAACTGGCAGGCCTATCAACAGGCGAATCCGGAAAAAGCCGCCGAGCTTTCATCATTGTTTGCTGGAAAACTGCCCGACGGTTGGGATAGCGATATCCCCGTCTTCGAACCTAGCGAGAAGGGCGATGCGACGCGAAACAGCAGCGGCCAAGTGCTCAACGCGATCGCAAACAAAGTGCCCTTCATGATCGGTGGTTCGGCCGACTTGGCACCAAGCAACAAGTCGAACTTGAAGTTTGAGGGAGCCGGTCAGTTCTTGCCGGGACAATACGGTGGGCGGAATCTGCACTTCGGCATTCGCGAGCATGCGATGGCCGGAATCGTCAATGGGTTGTCGCTGTCAGGCTTGCGGGCTTACGGCGCAACGTTCTTTGTCTTTACCGACTACATGCGTGGAGGCATGCGACTGGCCAGCATCATGCACCAGCCAGTGCTCTATATCCTCACGCATGATTCGATCGGTGTAGGTGAGGACGGGCCGACGCATCAACCGGTTGAGCATCTGTCGGCATGTCGCGCGATTCCAGGATTGTACGTGTTCCGCCCCGGCGATTCGAATGAAGTCGCCGAATGTTATCGAACCGCGATGCAGATGGATGATCACCCCAGTGCAATGGTTCTTTCACGACAGAACATGGCAACGCTCGATCGCACGAAGTTCGCTTCGGCCAAGGGCTGTGCCAAAGGCGGTTACATTGTTTCCGATTGCGACGGAACGCCAGATGTCATTTTGATGGGCAGCGGAAGCGAACTCGGGCTCTGTGTTGAAGCAGCCGAGAAGTTGTCGGCTGCCGGCAAGAAGGTTCGCGTTGTTAGCATGCCATGCATGGATCTGTTCGCGGAGCAAAGCCAGCAGTACCAAGACGAGGTCTTGCCGCCGTCGGTGACCCACCGGGTGGCCGTGGAGGCAGGCCTGAGAATGTCATGGGATCGATGGATCGGTCTGGACGGCAAGTTCGTCGGCATGTCCGGGTATGGCGCCAGTGGACCGTACGCGAAAGTCTACGAGCATTTCGACATCACGACCGACGCCGTGGTGAAAGCCGCAACGTAATCGGCAATCAAAATGGAATCCGGCATCCTGGCCGTGTGAGGCCGGCTCCCGTTCGACCCGTTCGCTCGCAGACCCGTTGCTCGCAGACCCGTCAGCTTGTCACCCGGTCGTGCCTGCCACCGTGAGCGAGGTCGTTTGATTTGTAGCCGATGGGAAAGCGCAAAGCTGAGCTCTTTGGCACGCCGGTTGCTCTCCCACGCCATCATCCGTACAACCCTGCCAAAAGTGCGCTCCCATTTCGGAAGCAATGAACATGGCCCGACTGGGTGGTTCGCCCTGGCATTTGAACCGATGCGGCTCGATCGCATCGAACCCGTTTAAGTCTAAATATCTTTCCCGTTAGTCCTGAAAGGTGTCCCGAACATGGCAACAGCCACGAAAAAGAAGAGCAAGATTCGATTGCAACCCATGGGTGAACGAATCGTGGTGCAGCGTGTTGAGAGCGAAGAGACCACCGCTGGCGGTATCGTGCTGCCCGATTCGGCTCGTGAAAAACCAGCCCGCGGCACCGTCGTCGCGATTGGCAGTGGCAAACTGCTCGATGATGGCTCGCGATCTGCAAGCCAACTGAAAGAAGGCGATGTGGTTCTGTTCAGCAGCTACGCCGGCGAAACGGTCGAGATTGACGATGTCGAGTACTTGCTGATGCGGGAAGACGACGTGTTGGCGGTAATCGAGTAATTCGATTTTCCCGGCACTCCGTTTTCCATCTCCGTTTGAAACACCCCTGAATATCTGAAATAGAAGTTCCATGGCAAAAATCATTGCATTCGACCAAGAGGCACGCGAAGCGATTCGCCGCGGCGTTTCCAAGCTGGCTCGCACGGTCAAAGTGACCCTCGGTCCAAAAGGCCGCAACGTTATCCTGCAGAAAAGCTTCGGTAGCCCCACGGTCACGAAGGACGGCGTGACGGTCGCGAAAGAGATCGATCTCGAAGACGTCTACGAGAACATGGGCGCACGCATGGTGCGTGAAGTCGCCAGCAAGACGAGCGATGTCGCCGGTGACGGTACCACGACCGCGACCGTGATGGCGGAAGCAATCTTCAACGAAGGCCTGAAAGCTGTCGTCGCAGGTGTGAACCCCATCCAAATGAAGAGCGGCATCGAAACCGCCGTTTCCGATATCACCGAAAAGCTGCACAAGATGGCAGTCAAGGTGAAAGATCAAGAAGCGATGGCCAACGTCGCAACGATCGCCAGCAACAACGACCGAGAAATCGGTGATCTGCTGGCGGATGCGATGAGCAAAGTCGGTAAAGACGGAGTCATCACGGTCGACGAAGGCAAGAGCCTGCAGACCGAACAGGAATGGGTCGAAGGGATGCAGTTCGATCGCGGTTACTTGTCGCCCTACTTCGTCACCGACCCAGCTTCCATGGAAGCTGTCCTCGAAGATGCTTACATCCTGGTCTTCGAAAAGAAGGTCAGCAATATCAAGGACATGGTTCCGCTGCTCGAGAAAGTCGTTCAGCAAGGTAAGCCGTTGTTGATCATCGCTGAAGACGTCGAAGGCGAAGCTCTGGCGACGTTGGTTATCAACCGCTTGCGTGGCACGTTCACCGTCGCTGCCGTAAAAGCTCCCGGATACGGCGATCGTCGTAAGGCGATGATGGAAGACATCGCAATCTTGACCGGTGGACAAGCGATCTTCGAAGCGCTCGGTATCAAGCTCGAAAGCGTTGATATGCCTGCCCTCGGTCGAGCGAAGAAAGTCATCATCGATAAGGACAACACGACCATCATCGAAGGTGGCGGAAAAACGAGCGACATCAAGGCTCGTATCGATCAGATTCGTCGCGAGATCGAAAACAGCACCAGCGATTACGATCGCGAGAAGCTGGAAGAGCGATTGGCAAAGTTGGCCGGCGGTGTTGCCAAGGTCAACGTCGGTGCTGCTACCGAAAGCGAAATGAAAGAGAAGAAGGCTCGCGTCGAGGATGCTTTGCATGCGACACGTGCTGCTGTTGAAGAAGGTATTCTTCCTGGTGGTGGCGTCGCGTTGTTGCGAGCTTCGGGCACGGTTAAGCCAAGCGAAGATTTAAGCGACGACGAGAAAGTTGGCTACAACATCGTCTTGCGAGCTTGCCGAGCACCGCTGACCATGATCGCTGAAAATGCGGGTCAAGACGGCGGCATCGTTTGTGAGAAAGTCTTGGGCTTGAAGTCTAACAACGGCTACAACGCTTTGACTGATACCTACGAAGATCTTGTCAAAGCTGGCGTTATCGACCCAACCAAGGTCACGCGAACCGCTCTTGGAAATGCAGCGAGTGTCGCAACCCTGTTGTTGACCAGCGATGCCTTGGTCGCCGAAAAGCCATCCGACAAAAAGGCTGGCACCGGCGGCGATCACGACATGTATTAATCGACGCGGTCGAACGACCAAAGCGAAAGACGAAAACGGCCGACCAAGAATCGGCCGTTTTCTATGCGCGGTCGTTCGATGCAAGGATCCGCTTGAGCGACCAAGCGTGACTAGCACTCGACAGAATCAGCTCCTCGCGTCTTCAAACGCAATCTTCGTATCAATCCAGCACCCTCTTCGCATCAACCCAGCACCCAGCGAGCGAAGTTGATATAGATGACGATCCCGAGAATGTCGATGATTCCGGCGACAAACGGATTGCTCATCATGGCCGGGTCGAGGCCGATTCGTTTGAATAGGATCGGCAGCGCACCGCCACACAAACAGCCAGCAACGATGACTCCCATCAGCGTCATCGGTATGACCAGCGCGTCGGTCGGAGACGGTGCGATGAAAACGGCGACTGCGTATCCGATCAACGCCAAGAACCCGCCGAGCATCAGCGACACGGCAACCTCGCGCAGCATCACGCGTGGCCAATCGCGGAACTCCACCTCCCCACTCGTCATCGCCGTAATCACGAGCGTGGCGGATTGGCTGCCGGAGTTTCCACCTGCGCTGATGATCAAAGGAATGAACCAGACCAACCAGGCGAAGCGTTCGAGCTCTACTTCGTAGTGCCGAAGCGCAAAGGCGGTCAGCAAGGCCGCGAAAAAGAGGATCGTCAACCAAATGCCTCGTTTCCAAGACAGGGTAAACAACCCAATTCTTAAGTAGTCTGCTTCCAGTGGCGCGACGGCTGCGATTCGCTGAGCATCTTCGGCTAATTCTTCACGAACGACATCGATCACATCATCGTGCGTGATAATCCCGATCAATCGCCGGCTACTGTCGACGACGGGAATGGCAAGCAAGTTGTACCGTTCCACTTTCTGAGCGACGGTTTCTTGGTCGTCATCGACGTGGGCAACCACCATATCGGTTTCCATCATCTCGCCAAGTTTGCGCTCGGGACGAGCGAGTGATGAAACGAGTTGCCGTGTCGAGACGATGCCGCGCAGGATCTGGTTTTCGTCGACAATGTAAAGGTAGTAGATCGTCTCGAGCTCACTCGCTTGCCGCCCGAGTTCTTCCAGCGCTTCGCGTGCCGTCAGCTGCTCGGACAGCATCGCGACTTCGGTCGTCATCAGCGCGCCGGCGGTTTCGTCCGAATAGGACTGCAGACGCTGGATGTCACGCCGGTCTTCCACCGGCAATAGAGGCAAGATCTGGTCGACACGATCGACCGGAAGTTCTTGGATTAGGTCAACGCGATCATCCGCCGGAATCTCTTCGACGAGCTCCGCAACTTCGATCGGGGCTTCCAGTTTGAGCATCTCGATTTGACGCTCTTCCGGAAAGTATCCGAAGATCTCAGCCCGGCGTTCGGGCGTTGTGAACTGGAGAACCTGCCATGCTTCGGCGTCGTCCAGGCCTTCCATGAACTCGGCTGTGCGGCCGGCATTCAGGGTTGTGCAAAACTCTTCCAGCTCCGCCCGATTTTGATCGGCCAGCATTTCGCGGAGCTCGGGCAGGAAGAGCGTATTGACCATCTTGGACGAATCCGAGGGCGTAAACGGCGCGGCAAGACGCAAAGCATGGTGAGTTTCGACCGGGTGTTTTTCAACCGGACGCGATAGGACCCGAAACCGGAAGGCAAATGATCAACGCTCAGTTGCTGACGCGCTCGACGTAGTCACCGCTGCGTGTATCGATCTTGATGATGTTCCCGATCTTGATAAATCCGGGCACGATAAATTCGGCGTTCGTTTCTACGGTGGCCGGTTTCGTCACGTTCGTCGCCGTGTCACCTTTGGCACCAGGGGCGCAATCGATCACTTCGAGTTCGACTTGGTTGGGGGCTTCAACGATGATCGCGTTGCCGTTGTACAGCGTCATGGTGCAAACCATGCCGTCTTTCAGGTACTTCCAAATGTCGCCCGCAACCGCCGCGGCGACTTCGTACTGTTCAAACGTGGTCTGGTGCATGAAGACGTAGTCTTCGCCCTGGCGGTAAAGAAACGCAACATCCGTCGTTTCGACGTCTGCTGATTCGAGGGAGTCCCCCCCTTTGTAGGTTCGGTCCAACGTGGTGCCGCGAACCAGATTCTTCAACTTGCATTTGTACAGTGCGTTGCCCTTCCCTGGCTTGACAAACTGCATGTCCGTCATCAGATAGGGCTCGCCGTCAATTTGGACCTTCAGGCCTTTTCGAAAGTCGCTTGTGTTATAAGTAGCCATGAACCGGATGGCTCCGTCGTTACGAGTCAATGTGTGCAATCAGAGGGACAAGCCGTTTATGTCGCAAAACGGATCGACCGACCAATCCGACGAGATTCTAGCGACCGAGGCTGGGTTTGTCCCGACCGCTTTGAATGTGGCCGAGGACGTCTTCGAAGGAGATTCGTCGGAGAGTTGGCAGGTTGCGATCCGACGGGCCGTGAGAACGACAAGTCGCCTACGCGAGTTATTGCGGTTGCCTCCTGAACCTGTTTCGAACACTGCCAAAAATGGGTTTCCGACATTCGTCCCGCTAGAGTACTTGCGCAGGATCACGCCCGGAGACCCAAATGATCCTTTGCTGCGACAAGTTCTGCCAATCGCGGCGGAAGATGATTCGTATTCAGGCGAGTCAGCCGATCCCGTCGGAGACCGGGACGCGGTTGCGGCTCCCGGTTTACTTCACAAATACCATGGAAGGGCATTGCTGATCGTGACTGGTGCTTGTGGTGTCCACTGTCGCTATTGTTTTCGCCAGGAGTTTCCCTATCGGCAAGATAGCGGTGCGGCCGATCACTGGGAGCACGCGATCGACTATCTCAGCAGCCATCAAGAGATCGAAGAAGTGCTGTTGAGTGGTGGAGATCCTCTGACCCAAACCGATCGATCACTTTCACGACTGTTGCATCGAATCGATTCGATCGACCACATCCGCCGGTTACGAGTTCATACTCGGATGCCGATTGTGATCCCGCAACGGATTACTGACGAATTGGTCGAGTTGTTTCGCCAGCTCCGAATGACGACTTGGTTCGTCGTGCACGCAAATCACCCGCGTGAACTGGACGATGCCGTACTAGATCGATTGGGGCGCTTGATCGACAACGGGATCCCCGTCATGAATCAGGCGGTCCTGCTGAAAGGGGTCAATGACGATGCGGCCACGTTGATTCAGCTGTGTCGTCGATTGGTCGATCATCGAATCCAGCCCTATTATTTGCACCAACTCGATCGTGTTCGCGGGACTCAGCATTTTGAAGTTTCGGTGAAGGTCGGCAATCAGCTGATGACGGAACTACGTGCTTCCCTGCCGGGGTATGCTGTACCAAAGTATGTCGTCGAGGACGCCGGCAAAACGAGTAAGACGCCCGTGCGTGATGACGCAACGGGTGAAGTTTAAAATGACTAGTGGCGAAAGCGGATCACTGGTCTTTGAAAATCCATCGTTGCATCGCACCGTGACCGCTTAAGCATCCTGTGGCTAGTGGAGAATCATGTACGTACTTGAGAATCCTGTTCTGCAACGCGAGTTGTTGGTCAACCTGCGTACCAATCGCGCGTTTCTGTTGCTGGGCATGTACCAGTTGCTTTTGGCAGCCGTTGTGTTGGTGGCTTGGCCGTCCGACCAGCGATTGGATTTGACGACCAACCCGGAAGCAGCCAAGAACTTGGTAAACCTGTTCTTCCTCGGGCAGTATGTAATCGCTTCATTGATGGCACCGAGTTTTGCCGCGGGAGCGGTAACCGGTGAAAAAGAGCGACACACGTATGAGATGCTGCTCGCCAGCCCGATGCGACCGGGCGCGATTGTCTTGGGCAAGATGGTTGCGTCTTTGACTCACCTCGGCATGTTGATTCTGGCATCGCTGCCGATCATCGTGCTCTGTCTGCCGCTCGGCGGCGTCAGCGTTTATGAAGTGTTGGCCGCTTACCTGGGATTGATTGTCTCCGTCGTGCTTTTCGGGGCGATTGGGGTTTTTTGCAGCAGTTACTTTCAACGGACAGCAAGTTCGTTGGTTGTGAGTTACCTGGTCATTCTTCCGCTGGTCATCATCGGCGTGATGTTCTGGCGATCGCTCGAAGGTGACGGAACGTTGCGTTTGCAACTTGCCCTGTTGGTCGTTCCCGCCTTTTTATTGTCCGCCGTGATATTGATGTGTGCCGCCGCCGCGGGTCGCATGCTGTATCCGCCAGATGTAGGAAGCGAAGGCAAGGAAGTAATTGATTTGGAGCGCGAGGCGGAGGAAGCCGTTGGTTTGGTGATCCAACCCGATCAATTCCCCGATCGTTTATTTGCACCGCCGAAGAAACAGCAACTGATGCCGGACGGGCGCAATCCGGTTTACGACAAAGAGATCCACAGTGAGATCTTCAGCCAGGGAACGTTGATGTTGCGGCTGGTCATTCAGATCAGCATGCTTTTGGCGATTCCATTAATGGGTGTGTTTCTGTTTTGGCAGATTGAGCGTTGTGCGTGGTTTAGTGTCTATGTCATCGTGTTCAACATGTTGGTCGGACCGGTGTTTCTTGCCGGCAGCATGACGAGTGAACGCGAACGGCAAACGCTGGATTTGTTATTGACGACCACTCTTACGCCCTGGCAGATCTTGTCAGGGAAATTCGTCGTTGGTTTTCGTATCTCGGCGGTTCTGACTTCGTTCTTGTTATGGCCGTTGTTGCTTGGGACAGCGCTGAACATGAGTTTTTGGTCGAACTGGGTAGCAGTCGTCGCGATGTTTTTTGTCGTCTTGATGGTCTGTTTGGTCAACGCGGTGATCGCGTTGACCTGTTCGCTGTTCACCAAGAAGACATCGATCGCATTGCTGAGTACTTACGTTGTGCTGCTAATGCTCTATGTCGTGCCGCCGACACTGAGTTCGCTCAGCACGATTCTCGAATTCACTCCCACCGTGGCGGAACGGATCGAGTGGATGGGCTTAACGAGCCCCTTCTCGGCGCTCTTTTCGATCCCACTGGATCAGAATTTGAAACGCGTCTTCGATGAAAAGCCAGCTAACGTTGGCAACATCGCCATCGTCATCGGGTATTTCGTCTTCAGCACGCTCGTCATCGCAGGTGCGTCGCTGGCGATGGTCGCCCGTCTACGATCCAGGAGAGGCCTTGGAGAGTGATCGCAAAGTTAAAAACTCTGCGATCTCTTCCGCTAATTTGCGATCTCTGCGTTGAATGGAAGCCGTCTAGTTTCCACCCGGCGGTGTCAACATTGGCAAACCGGGGTCATTGGCCGACGGAATATTCAGCTTTAGTCCTGGCGTCGGTTCATCGACGGGCGTGCCGTCTTCGGTTTCCTTCGCAGCGACAAGATCTTCTTGTTTTAGAGACAGCTTGTCGTAATCTTCGCCGGGGATCACATAGTACCACTGAGCGAATCGACGATTGAGTTCGACCGCTTTCTCCTCGGCCACTTTGATCTTCTGTTCGTATGCCTCAAGTGCTTCCACGTCGTCCGCGTATTGCTTTAACGCAGCAGCGTATGCGTCTTTCATGCCTTGAAGCTTGGCCGCCTCAGCTGCCGGATCGTCTTCTTTCGGCTCATCCGCCTCGGCGGGTGTCTGAGTCGATGCTTCTTCCCCAGCGGCTTCATCCGTTGATTCGCTGGTTTCCGATTCATCATCCTCAGTCGCTGCTTCGGATTCGTTCTCCTGGGTAGCTGCTCCCTCTTGGATGGCTTCTCCTTCGCCCTCGCTTGTATCAGCGTTGGCGTCGGCAACAGCTTCCTCAGCGTCAGCGTCTTCCGTGCTCGCTTCTCCCGATTCGGATGACTCATTGCCAGCTTCTTCGCTAGCGTCCTCATCGCCGGTCACTTCTTCGCCGGTTGCTTCCTCGCCGGTTGCTTCCTCGCTGCTCGCTTCTTCAGTGTTTGCTTCCTCAGTGTTTGCTTCCTCGGGCGACTCTGATTCTTGACTTGGTTCCCCGTCATCGGTCGACTCAGCGGATGCCTCTGAGGAATCTTCTGCGGAGTCTACGGTCGCGTCTTCTTCCGTCGATTCCTCTCCGGAAGCAGCGTTTTCGGTCGGTGTGGGCTCTTCTTTCGGATTCTCGCTAGATTCTCCGGTGTCCGTGGCGGCTGCTTCCGCGGCTTTCTTTTCGGCCTCGATCAACTCCTCGGATTTTTGCGGTGGGACCGGGTTGGGTTTGTCACCGAGTAGCGTTGGGTCGACTTTGACACGAACGAAGACGTATCGGCCGGGTTTCGTGTTGCCGTCGGATTCTTCATCACTGGATTCCGTTTCGGGTTCCTCTGAACCTTCAGCATCGGAATCTTCATCGGCTTCGTTGTCGCTTTCTTCCGTTGTGTCGTCCTTGGATGACGCGCCCGTCGAGAATCCAATCTCAAGCTCCTCATCGCTACCGGCGAAGGCACGACCAAAATGAAGTTGGTAGCTGAGTCCATCAGCCGTGCCGACGGCAAGTTCGCCCTCGCGAGCGATTAATCGCAATTCTTCCGGATTGCTTTTGCTCGGTTGGAGTAGAAAGCCACGTGACATCAGGTCGTTTTGTAATCGATCGACGTCGCGTTGGTTTGCGACCACACTGCGGTCTAATTCCAATTCGCCTGTCAGTCCGGGTTGTTTTGGGCGCACGCCAGCGATGGCGAGATCCGCCAATGTGTTAACTGTTGCACTGATCGCTTCGGTGTTGACTTGTTTTGTCGTTTCATCCAAGCCTTCCATTTTCCAATCTTCCGCCGACGTCGGGCGGGTGAGCTTGGTTTCGATGGTGTTGGTCACTGCCAAAGACATACCACGTTCTTCGAACGAGTAGTCTTGGAGGTCGACTTTTAGGATGTCAGAGCCTTGGATGTCCAGCAGATCCGTTTTGACCCAGTCACCGAACTTGGTCGACAGATCGATCGAGAGTTCAGCGATGTACGTTTCATCTTCGGCCGGATGTCGAACATAGAATCGATTCTCTTTGCCTTCTTCCTGTTTGCCGATGATGAAGCTCGCTAGCACTTCGTCGTCTTTACCACGGAAGGTGAGTCGTTTCCCGATGCCCTCCATTTCATCGACCGTGACCGAATCCGTTTCCGGATCGACGACTCCATATCGAGCATGATCCGATGGCCATCGGGTGACCATCGCCTCACGCTTGATTCCGATCACGCTGCTCGCGGTCTGCGCAAGCTGATCCGCGGCATCGGCTGGATAGTTGTGATGCGAGGGAATCACCCAGCGACCATTGTTCGCCTGTTTGACAGAGAACTCCAACGGTTTGAGGTTGTCGGCGTTGATCACTTTGACCGACAACGATGTCGCCACCGTTGGGTCGGTGAAGTCCGGATAGAACTCTTTCCCCAGTTTGCCGTACTCTTTGATTCGGGCGGGACGGTTGGCCCAATCCAAAATGCCAGTGATGGCCAGACAGGCAACAGCCACGCCAACAAAAATGATGGTGCGCTTGTTGTCATCCGATTGGGGGCCGTTCGACGGGGTCTTTCCTTCAGTCGACGTTGACATAGAAATGCCTCAAAAAACTCGCTGATAACGATTTGTTTTTGGAATGGAACGGAGGTATCGATTACTGATCGCGACGACGCGTACTTGTTACGTTCAATCGCTCATCACGCCATCGGCTTCCGAATACGATCAAGCCAAGAAAGAGTGCTGGGAGAGCTGGAAGCCCGATCGCAAGCCATTGGATGCGACGTTGCAGTGCATCGATTTTCTTGGTGGTATCTGCACGAATGCGTCGAATGTCATCGTTTTTCTTCTGATCGATTCGTGCTTCGGTAAGCGATAGTCGCTGTTGCTCGGCTTGTTGAGCCTGCTGCATCATTTGACGCTTGGCGATCGGATCCAAGTCTTCATTCTCCTGGATCTCTTTCACGCGAGCGGTCAGTTGATCGCGGCGTGCTTCCAGTTCTTTGTCAGCCTCATCATCGGCTTCCCGCTCGGCTGTATTGGCGGCTTCCAGGAAGTCACGCGTCTGCTCCTCAAATCGAACGAGTGAGCGGTGCGTTGCGCGGCGGCTGCGTAGCTCGATGAACGACTCATCACCTGCCAAAGCGTCGACGGCGTTCAAGACGAACGTGACGTTATCAAATGCGATATCCAGATCGCCCAGCGTGCGTTGTTGGAAAAAGAAGTCGGAGATCATATCAATGTCGGCAACAAAGATCGCATTCACTCCATTGTCGCCCTCGCCTTCCACTCGCACGGCCAGAGTGTGTGCATCGCTATCAACGCGCCGGAAAGGATCCCGGCGCGGATTGGCTGTTTGCTGCATGGTGAAGAAATTCAATCCCCCTTCATCAACAAACTCTTCCCACTGAAGCAATCCGGATTCATAACCGGTTTGAATGAGTTTGGAGACCTCGTTCTTGGTCGAGGAGACTTGCTCGATCGTTCCTCCATACAAGACCAGAATTTCCTGTAGGCCACTGGTGACGTTGTCTTCTTGGTTAAACGATTTCTCGTTGCTGCCGTTGCCCGTGACGAAGACGTACTCGGAAGGCAGCATTGCAAACTCAGGGTGTGGATTGCTGAGATCGAAAGTGACTTGGTCATATTGCCATTGCACGCCGAGGACGCTCATCAACTGCGTGGCGCGACCGCCATCCGCTTTTGGCACCGGTGGTTGCCCGCCTCCGAACATTCCGCCACCGCCACCGGGTGACGGTTTGGGTTGTCGCGGTGCACCGGCGACGCCAAACCCGTTACTGCTAAACGACAGAGGGAAGGGATCGTCGAAGATCAACAACGGGTTACCGGATTCTGCGTACGCAACCACATTCGCCATTTCGGGTTCGATCAGCGACGATGGCATCGCGGCCAACAGAACGTCAAACTCGGCGGGATCGATTGCCGTCGACGGCGAAACTTCAATCACTTTGTACTGCTTGCGTAACTCCGTAACGATCTGCCATTCACGCGCTCCATCGAGCAGGCCCGCGTCCGTTCGAAGGATCCCAACCGTCAGTCGCTTGTCATCGGCCACGGTCTGAACACTTCGGGTCAACTCGTATTCGATCGGCAGGCCTTTTCCGAAGAAAGGAATCACCACTTTGTCGTAACTGCTGATGACGACCGCACCTAGGAAGAGATCATCAACTTCGCTTCGACGGCCGCCCTCATCGCTGAGTAGCCTTACGGGAGTGATGCCGAACTTTTCTGCCTCATCCGCTTCGGTGCTAAAAGCCTCGACGTCGACGTAGCGAACGACCAGATCCTTGCCGCCCAGGCTGTCGAACTGCCGCAACAAACCGACCAACTGTTTGCGTGTTTCTTCGTACTGCGGTGGAACGTCGGGGCTCAAGAATGCCTGGATCTCGATCGGACGCTCTGAATCCAAATTCCGAAGAACTTCTCGGGTCGACGGCGATAAGCTGAACAGTTTTTCGCTCGTCGCATCGATCCGCATGGCGGTTGAGTAGCCGGCCCATGCGGTAACGGAGGTTGCAATCACGGCGATACAAATAGCACGAAGAGCAAATTGCCCGCCGGTCGACGCGCGGCGATCACTCTTCCAATGTCGCCGGGACATCAAAACGAGATTCAGGTACAGCATCACGACCGTAAAACCAACGAAGTACAAGATGCTGGTGAATGGGATCACGCCCATCCCCAAGTCTTTGAACTGTTCTTCGATACTGAATGATTCCAGGCCCAATTCGGAAATGAACACGGGCACTGAACAAAGAATCAGGCCCAGCACAAACGCGACCGTCATGTTGCTGGTCAGTTGCGAGGCCAGCATGCCTGCACTCAGCAGGGCTGCACCCGCGATCCAGTAACCAAAGTAGGTCGCCGCCAGCAAACTCCAGTCCGGATTGCCCAAATAACCGAGCACAAAGACGTGAGCCATCGAAAACACGAGTGCGACCGTGTAAACCGCCAATACGGAAAAGTACTTGGCCAGCAAGATTTCGGTATCGGTGGCAGGCAACGTGAAAAGCAATTCATCGGTACCCGTTTTTCTTTCATCCGCCCAAACACTCATCGTGATAGAGGGAATAAAGAACAACAACAGGATCGGATACGACTGTGTCAGCTGATCCAGATTCGGTTCGTTGGCAGTGAAAAAGGCTTCACTGAACGCGAAGTAGCCCCCTGCGATCACGAACACCAGGATGAACAGGTATCCCAGCATTCCCGAAAAGTAGGCAGCGAAGTTTCGACGAAAAATCGCCGCGACAACCTTGGCTCGTATCTTCATGGTTGGATGGATTGAAGCGAGAGTGTTTGGAGAGTTCTGGCAGTAATCAGTAAGGCTAATGACGACGCATCAAGAAGTGGTGGTCATCGTCAATTCGCGGAACTTATCTTCCATGGCACTACCTTCGGTGCCTAGTTCGTCCGTTGGCCCGTCAAGGACCAGCCGACCTTCGTTGACCAAGATCACGCGGCTGCAAACCGCATGAACTTCCTGCAAGATATGCGTTGAAAGCAGCACCGTTTTGGTCTTTCCAAGGCCGGTGATCAATTCGCGAAGCCCGTGCACTTGGTTTGGGTCCAATCCGCTGGTCGGCTCATCCAGGATCAGCACCTTCGGATCGTGCAGCAGAGCTTGGGCCATTCCGACGCGCTGACGATACCCGCGCGACAGTTTGCCAATCGCTTTTCCCCAGACGTCAGCGAGGGCACATTGATCGCGAACGTAATCCAACCGTTGGACCAATTCGCTCTTCGGCATCATCCGAGTACTTCCGACATACCGCAAGAAACTCGCCGGTGTCATCTCCGGGTAGAGCGGGCCGTTTTCGGGCAGATATCCGAGCAATTCGGCAGCGGCCAGACGCTCGGTCTGGGTATCAAATCCGCCGATCCTCGCCGTTCCGGCTGAAGGCGCCAAGAAACCGGTGAGCAGCTTCATCGTGGTCGATTTTCCGGCACCATTAGGCCCCAGAAACGCGCAGACTTGCCCGGCTGGCACGGTGAACGAGACGTTTTGGACGGCAGCGAACTCACCATAAAACTTGCTGAGCCCGTCTGCCTGGATCATGACCGAATCTTGTCCAGGAGAACTTTCACCCATCTAGCTTGGACCTCCAACTTGCCGGAATTCTGAGGGGGAGCGGAGCGTGACGTTGATCGGATATTTCGGGGATCTCCGGTCGACGGCCCATACGCCGCTTACCTTACCACGGTTCCGCGATCGGTATTTTTGTCGCATTTTGGCCAGAGGCAATGGGGCGATGGAGTAGAAAGAAGAAAGCAGAACGAAGAAAGTAGTCGTTCGTACTAACACATCTTCTCCTTTCAACTCTCGAAGACGACATGCGGGTGGTACGTGAACCAGAGCCGGATGGGAATGGCCGGCAGGTTCCGACAACAGCGATCTTTCTCGATGCATCGACCTGTCCGATCGGCTGTTCGATGTGTGATTTGCATCAGTTCACCGTCGACGCGCCCACTCCGCTCGGCTCCATTCCCGATCAAATTCGCCAAGCACTCGCGGGCTCGGATCAAAACGGTTGGGTCAAGCTCTACAACAGCGGTAATTTCTTTGATCCACGGAGTATTCCGCCCGATGACTACCGGGAGATCGCAGAACTCTGCACGCCGTTCGAACGCATCATCGTCGAGAATCATCCCCGGTTCGGTGGCCGCCGCATGCAGCGTTTTCAGAAGTTTCTTCGTCAACCGTTGGAAGTTGCCGTAGGATTGGAGTCCGTGCAACCGAGATGGCTTGCCCGCATGCAAAAAAAAATGACGCGGGATGACTTCGATCAATACGCCAGTGAATTACACCGCCAGTCCGCGGATCTACGGGTGTTTCTGATCGTCGGGGTTCCCGGTGTCACCGTTGCCGAGGCGATCCGCTGGGCGCGATTGTCCGTCCGTCATGCCGTGCGATGCGGAGCGAGGCATATCAGCTTGATCCCCGCTCGCCGCGGAAACGGTTGGGGGAATTCCATCGATCCGCTGCCGCAGCTGTCCCTCGACGATTGGCAGGAGATGCAGCGGGCAGCCATCCAGGATGCCGACGGTGCAGCTTCGGTGACGATCGATTTGTGGGACTTCGAAAGTGAGAATCCGCAGATGGAACGTTTGCGCGAGGTCAACTTGAGTCAGCAACCCGATCCTAAGACGCACGCGGTCGAGCACTAGGAATCGCAGAGACACACGCAAATCGCAGAGACGCACGCAAATGGAACACGAGACCGTGGATCGATTTGATGTAGCCGTAATTGGATCGGGATTCGCCGGTTCCACGCTCGCGACCATCCTCGCGCGGCGAGGCATGCGTGTTGCGTTGATCGATCGTGCGACGCATCCACGATTTGCGATTGGAGAATCTTCGACGCCGATCGCCGACATGCTGCTCCGGCGTTTGGGTTTTCGTTACGACATCGGTGAATTCGTGGCCTTGTCGACTTGGGGCGGGTGGCAGGAAAGCTATCCCGAACTCGGATGTGGGCGAAAACGTGGGTTCACTTACTTTGCTCATGAACCCGGCAAGCCATTTCACGAATCGTCGACGGGTGATCGCAGCCTTTGGGCGGCGGCGAGCTTGAATGATCATGTTGCGGATACCCATTGGTATCGCCCCGATGTCGACCACTTTCTGCACCAAATCGCTTTGGCTGCTGGAGTGACTGACCTGAGCGGGCATCGCGTTCGGGGCATCGAGATGGATTCGAATGCCACGCTGATTCGATGTGATGGAGACAGGCTGCAGCAGCTCGTTAGCGATTGGGTCGTTGACGCGTCGGGGCAATCAGGTGTGCTATCTCGATTCGCTCCAGTTCGTGATCGTACGAGTTCGTTGCGGACGGAGACTCATTCGACGTTCGCGCACTTCCGTGGTGTGGGATCGATGACTGATTGGCTGCAGTTGCATGGCATCGCGGCTTGTGATCCGTTCAATGCTGACGATGCAGCGCAGCATCATCTTCTCGAGGATGGATGGATGTGGATGTTGCGAATGAACAATGGAATCACAAGTGTTGGGATCACGGCACGCCGACCGATGCCGATGGATTGGTCAAACTATCCAACGCTCAGCGATTTGATGTCCGGCGCACGGATCGTGTCACCGCCGGGGATCGTCGCCACGGGACGGCGTCTGCAACGTTGGGTTGATCCGGTTGTCGGGCCTCGACACATCATGCTTCCAACGTCGGCGGTCACGTTGGACCCGCTGCACAGTACCGGTATTGCTCACGCATTGGTTGGTGTGGAAAGAGTCGCGCGATTGATGACTGAGGCGGCTGCTTCGGAACGTGAGCGTTGGCTAGGCGAGTATCAGGATGCTCTTCAGAAAGAGGTGCGCTTGCTGGACCAACTCATCAGTACCGCGTATGCAACCATGCATGACTTTCCGCGTTTCACACTGGCTTGCATGCTCTACTTCGCTGCGGCGATTCGCTGTGAGGAGCGATTCCAGGCGAATGAACAGCCGTCAGCGCTATGGAATGCTGACGATGAGACGTTTGTCGAAAGCGTGACCTGGGCAGCCCGGCAATTGGTGCAGAGTGGGTTAGATAGTCAATCGCTCGAATCGGCCATCGCGGAACGTCTCGCGCCGTGGAACACCGCTGGCTTAATCGATCCGAGCGTTCACAATCGCTACGCGTATACCGCAGCGGTTAAGTAGCCACGCTCAAGCGTGCTCTGTTTTTGTTCATCCCGCCTTTCGCCGAGCGTCAGCGATTTGCTAAGCCATTGAGTCGATCGTCAGAAAGTACCCATTTCAACGGAATTCACGGAAGATTGCCGTTATGAGCTACCGTTCGCTCCTGAGCTTAGTGTTGGTTTGTGTCCCTCTGGCCGTTGCATCGGCGGACAAACCAGCGTTTTTGAGAATGTTTAAGCGGGCTTCTGCGACAGAAGCCGATCCGAACAAGATGTACGAACTGTCAGAAGAAGACGGTCCTTGGATGATTCTCGCATCCACGTTCGTCGGACAAGGTGCAAAGCAACGCGCACAACGATTGGCACTTGAGATTCGTCGTGAAATGAACATGCCAGCGTTTATCTATCAGGAAAACTTTGACTTCACCGGCACGATCGATCGCGATCCACGTACGAGTAAGGCGACGCGGTACGCCAATCGCTACCGCTACGAAGCCTACGCGGTGCTGGTTGGTGAGTATGACTCGGTCGAACATCCTGGCATTGAAGATGACCTAAAGCGCGTTCGTACCACGACTCCCGATGTCTACCGAGATCCCAACGCGGTCGCAGCCGAAACGGATCGCAGCAATCCTGTTACCACGTTGAAGTCGATCACGACCAACATTTTTTCAGGTCGTAAGGACAAACCTTCGGGGCCAATGGGTCAGGCCTTCGTGACACGCAATCCGCTGTTGCCCGAAGAGTATTTCCAACCGCCGAAAGTCGATTCGTTTGTCCATGAAATGAACGATGGCCTGCAGTACAGTTTGTTGGAATGCGACGGCAACTACACCGTCGTCGTAAAGACGTTTGAAGGATTGGGAGCGATCGTCGACGGCAAAGCCAACAAGAAGTTCTCACCCAGTGAGAAACGCATGAACGATTACCTGATCAAAGCTGAAAAGATGACCGTTGCACTCCGGAAGCAAGGCGTCGAAGCTTACCAGTTTCACGACCGCTATCGCTCGATCGTGACCGTTGGTAGCTTTGATAGACTGGGTCGCGAATTACCCAACGGAAAATTCGAATATGCTTCGAACATTCGTAAGGTGATTCGAGAGTACAGCGCGTTGAATGTAAATCCTGAGCGGGCACGACAAGTTCCCGACGGTATGCGAGGAATCGCAGCCAACGGTGTTGCCAGCGACGGCAAAGTGATCGCGATCCCGTTCGATGTCCAACCTACTCCCATCGCGGTCCCAAAACAGTCCAAGCGAAGCCTGTACGGCGCGAAGATAGGAATGCGTTAGACCATGTTTGATTTTGTCCTCGGAACCCACAACGCAAAGAAGCTCATCGAACTTCGACTGTTGTTGCCCGAGGATCAATTCAATCTGACTTCGTTGGCCGAGATCCCCGAAGCGATCGAGGTCGAGGAAACAGGCGATACATTCGCCGCCAACGCAGCGCTGAAAGCGACCGAGCAAGCCAAGCATCTCGGTCGCTGGGTCTTGGCCGAGGACAGCGGTTTGACCGTCGATGCACTCGGTGGAGCCCCGGGCGTGATTTCCGCGCGGTACGCCGGAGCCCACGGAGACGACGAGGCAAACAACGACAAGTTGCTGGCCGAGCTCCGGGACGTTCCGGATGAGAAACGCGGGGCGCAATTCAACTGCTTTCTTTGTCTCTCCGATCCACAGGGCGTCGTCAGGCTCGAGACGAGCGGACAGTGTGGTGGCCGCATCGCGCACGAACGAAGCGGAGGAGCTGGTTTTGGCTACGATCCGCTCTTTATTATTCGCGAGTATCACCGGACGTTCGGCGAGTTGGATCTCACGGTAAAACGTGCCATCAGTCATGGTTCCCGTGGGCTGCGACAATTCGTTCGCCAGCTAAAGCGACTCGATCTCAGCTAGTCGTCCTTTCCAGCCTTGGCGATATAGCTGTCTTGAGCCCCGGCGGGACGACCCAGGCGACGGTATGACCCAGCGACGGTATGACCCAGTCGACTATCCCAATTACGCTTCACCGAGCTTCCGACGCCGGGCCGCGCGGAAAGAAGCGATGCAGGTCCCAAGGAGGCAAAGGCAGATGACGGCCATCGCCGCAGTGATCAACAGGGCATATCGATCCGCTGTGCCGTCTTTGGTCAACCACCGAACGCTCCCCATCGTGCCCGCGACGGTGCCCAGCAAGGCCAAACCGGCGGTCACGTGCATCGCGTGTTTTCGTCGATGCGGGTTGAGTGCGACAACACCGCAGAACAGAACAGGAATCCCCAGCATCATTGGATAGAACTGAGTTGGCATTTTTAACTCGGTGCCAACCAGTCCAGCGAAGGTCAATCCACAAAGGATGAGCCCGAATACGATACCGACGCGCGCCACGAACAGAGTCTCAACAGGAGAAAACAGGGGAGTGAGAAAAGGTAACGCTCTGGCAACCTTCCGGAAAGTGGCGAGTCATTTGTCTGGGCGAAACAGCTCATTTCGCCTGCATTCTCAGCACGGGCAGACGCCCTCTGTTCTCAATCTTTTGACGAATCTCAGCCGGTGTTTCATCCTTCGGACGTGGCCGGTCTTCCGGACGCACACGCGGTGCGACGAAGCGACATCCCTGGCGTGTGCCACGGTTTCGGAACTCGTTTTCAATCGCCAATCGTAGCGTCGATTTTTCGAGGCACCACTTTGGTTCGATCAAGTAATCCGGCGGCGCGTCACCGCTGATCCTCTCCACGATCACTTGCGGTGGAATCCGTTCCAAGAAGTCAACGACCGTTTGGACGTAGTCCTCGCGCTCCATCATCTTGATTTCGCCCGATAGCACTTGTTCACCGAGCGGTGTTCCCGATACCGCATACAGGTTGTGCAGCTTGATTGCGTCGACGCCGAGCCGCCCAACCTCGTCAGCCGTCTGCATCATCATCTCATACGTTTCGCCGGGAACGCCCAAGATGATATGAGCACAACACTCAAAACCACGATCGCGGCTGCGATCGATCGCGTTGATCATGTGATGGTGCTGATGGGCGCGGTTCATCCATTCCAGACTGGCATCGTGCATGGATTGCATGCCGTATTCCAACGACACGTCGTGATGCACTGCCAGCCGCTGTAAAAGATCCAGAACGGAATCAGGGACACAGTCGGGGCGTGTTCCGACAGCTAATCCAACCACCTGTTCGTGGACCGATAGAGCCGATTCGAATAACTCTTCCAGTTGATCCACTTCGGCATAGGTGTTCGTCGCTGGTTGAAAATAAGCGATGAAACCGAGGACGTTTTGGTACCTGCGGCGAACGGAGACGATGCCCGTTTCCAGTTGCTCGAGCACCCGTTTCAACCGGACACGACGGGAGGGGCTGAACGATCGGTTGTCACAAAAGTTACATCCGCCGCGAGTAACGGCGCCATCAACATTGGGACAGGTAAACCCAGCATCAATACTGACCCTCTGTATCCGCCCGCCATGACGCCGACGAAGTGCCGCTCCGAACGCATTCAGTACCAGCCCCTCGTCTTGCCAGGCCAATCGGTCGTCGTTTTTTGCGGGTTGGTTCACGAAGTCAGAGTTGCCAAGTGGGGGATCGAGGCCAAAATGGAAGCGTTGGCGAGTATGATGTTCATTAGTCTATCGCCCGGTTCAGATTGCCCCATCCCGTTTTCCCCGTTCTGTCAGGTTTCCCAGCTCCGACGGTTTTCGTCGCTTGAAACCAGCCCCGTAGGTAGCCACGTGACACTCAACCGACCTCCCGAACCGCCCCAAGGACTCGAGCAGGAAGAACACGAATTCGCCGGGAAGTACGGCCAATTGACTCCGACCGGCGGGGGTGACCCGATTCCTTTGGTCAAGGAACGATTACTGATCGGCCGCCGTGGCGAAGCCGACATTCAGCTGAAGTTTAACAATGTGTCCACTCAGCATTGCCGATTAACGCTCGAACATGGTTACTGGTTTGTGCGTGATTTGAACAGCCGCAACGGGACCAAGGTCGACGGCCGTTCGGTCATCCGAAAACGGGTCGACCCGGAGAGCAAGCTGTCCATCGCTCGTCACGAATACGTGGTGGAGTATGACCCTCAGGCGCTCGGTGCCTACGGGCCACCGCCGGCGGACGATGACTACATGGACGAAATGATGCGAAGTTCGCTGATGGATCGAGCGGGATTGAAAAAACGCGATCGTCAGCGCGATAGCGGAAAATCACGTCGTATGACGCTGGACGATCCCACCAAGAAAAAGAAATAGGCTACGCTTCGTCCGCGGGCAAGCGATGTCCACGGGTGAATGGTACGCGTGGAGTTTGACCGGCACTCCGCGTTTCAACGAGCTCTATCATGCGTCGATTGTTGGCGATCGCTTGGCTATGGTCCGCCCTGGCAATCCATTTGTCCGCGGAAGACCGGCCAAATCTGGTCTTCTTGTTCGCTGATGACCAATGCACCTATTCTCTCGGATGCTACGGGACACCCGGCGTGAAAACGCCCAACTTGGATCAGTTGGCCAGTGAAGGCATGGTCTTCGAGCACCATTACGACACCACAGCCATTTGCATGGCGAGTCGTGCCAACGTCATGACCGGAATGCTGGAATACAAAACCGGTTGTAATTTTGAGCATGGCCCCCTGCTAGCCGAACATTGGCAACGCTCTTATCCCATGCTGCTCCGTGACGCGGGGTACTGGACTGGATTTGCGGGAAAGTTCGGATTCACGGTTGCCGAATTGTCCGGCAAGAAAGGTGTGTTGCCGGAAAAAGATTTTGATCGCTGGGGAGGTGGACCCGGTCAGACTTCGTACGAGACGGCGAAGAATCAATCGATGGCGAAGTATGCCGACGAGTACCCTCACTCGACGCTTTCGTATGGGGCTTTCGGTCGTGACTTCGTTTTGGAAGCAGCAGAAAACGATCGGCCGTTTTGTTTGTCGATCAGTTTCAAAGCACCTCACAAGCCAGCGACACCCGACCCACGCTTCGATCAAATCTACGATGGAGCGACGTTTACGAAACCGGCCAATTATGGTCGGGAATACGGTGCTCATTTCTCTTTGCAGAGTCGTCAGGGTCGCCAGTTCGATCGCTTTCATAGTTGGAACTACAGCGATCGGTACGACGACGTCATGGCGACCTATTATCAACAGATTTACGCGATCGACGTTGCCGTTGGCATGATTCGCGAAGCTCTCGCGAAAGCCGGCGTCGATAAGAACACCGTGATTATCTACACGAGCGACAACGGATTCTTGTGTGGGTCACACGGTTATGGATCCAAGGTGTTGCCTTACGAGGAAGCTTCGCGTGTTCCGTTGATCATGTTTGATCCTCGACACGAAAACAGTGGCCGTCAGTTCCGATGCAAGTCGCTAACGGGAAACATCGATTTCGCACCCACGATGCTCCGGTTGGCGGGCCTACCGATCCCCGACAACATGGATGGCAAAGACCTGATGAAACTCTATCAAGATCCCAACTCGCCCCACCATGAATCCCTGCCATTGATCAACGTCTGGGGACCGTCACCGGTCCATTCCTTAGCCGTCGTAACCGAACGATGGAAGTTCATTCGTTGGCCGTACGATCGCGGTAAGTTTCAACCTACGGAAGAATTGTACGACCTTCAGACGGATCGGTTGGAGTTAACAAGCTTGGTCGACGCACCTTCGGAGGCTGACGAGTTGGACGCGATGCGGGGTTGGTACGACCAATGGGTGAATCACTGGAAAGACAACGCCGTTTCGTACCACAACTATCAACCGTTCGCTGAATTCTTTGAAAGAGGGCAAGAGTGAAGTGGGATGGATCAGGATTGAACGGAGTGCGGAGTCGATCGATGGGTTAGGAAAAACACTTGGCACTTTGGAAAGGTTGGTCGCATGCAGTTCGTTCGCTCCTGTTTGGTTGTTTTGATTCTCGCTCCGTCTCTTGCCATTGCAGAATCGAGTGATCTGCCCAATGTGATCGTCATCTTTACGGACGATCAGGGATACGGCGATGCCAGCTGTCTGAATCAAGACTCGAAGTTTCAAACGCCCAATCTTGATCGGCTTGCCCGAGAGGGGATGACGTTCACCGACGCGCACTGCAGCGACACCGTTTGCACGCCGAGCCGGTATGGTCTGTTAACCGGTCGGTACAGTTGGCGAACGACGTTGAAGCGGGGTGTCTACGGCGCTGAAAAAGCATGTTTGATTGCTGATGGCCGCATGACGCTCGCTTCTCTTTTGCGAGACGCTGGCTATCGGACGGCGATGGTTGGCAAGTGGCACTTGGGCATGGATTTTCCGGGCGACCGCAGCACCCGCGACTGGTCTCAGCCCGTTCAAGACATGCCGTTGGACAAAGGGTTTGACTATTTTTGGGGCATTCCTGCGTCGATGAATTACGGCGTCTTGGCATGGTTCGAAGGACGATATGCCAAAGTTCCGCCGACGCAGTACACGCAAAAGAAACCAAACCAAATCGCCATCTCCGATTACCGCATCATGCCGCCCTACGAGTCCACGCCGAAGGACCTCGGGACGACCAATCAGTTGGGTGTGGTTCGAGGCAAATTGGAAGTCGCTCCGGATTTCGTCGATTCCGAATGCTTGACACGATTCACCGATAAAGCGATCGAGTGGATGGACGAGCAGGTTTCGGAAGCCGAATCCGGTGAGCCGTTTTTCGTCTACCTGCCTTACACATCACCGCACAAACCCGTCATTCCGCTGGAGCCATTTCGCGGCAAAAGTGGCGCCGGCGCTTACGGCGACTTCATGATCGAAACCGATTGGCACGTGGGGCGTATTCTGAAATTTTTGGACGAGCATGATTTGACGGACAACACGCTCATTTGGTTTAGCAGTGATAACGGACCGGAAACAACTTGGCGGGAACGAGCCAAGCGATTCAAGCATCAAAGCAACGCCATCTATCGTGAAGGAAAACGATCGATCTACGAAGGCGGGCATCGAGTCCCGATGTTTGTGCGCTGGCCGTCACGCGTGAAAGCCGGATCGATCTGTGACAAACCCGTTTGTCATACCGATGTGTTGGCCACCCTCGCGGACATCGTCGATAAACCGATCCCGCCCAACGCCGGTGAGGACAGTGTCAGCTTTTATCCGCATCTGCTCGGTAACCAAGCCGACGCACGTCCACCGATCATTCATCACGCAGCCAATGGTCGATTTGCGATTCGAGACGGGAAGTGGAAATTGGTGATGAAGGGAAAGCAGCGCCAAACCCAACGTGAGCTGTATGACTTGGAAACCGATCCAAGCGAAACGAAGAATGTGCTTTCACAGCACCAAGACATCGCGCGAGATCTCGTTCAAAAGATCACTCAAGTGGTGGAACGCGGTCGGACAACGAAGGGTCCGCAGCAACCGAACGACACACCGTGGTGGGATGATCTCGTTTGGATGAAACCGTGATCCCGTCAAAGACGATTCGCGATACTCTTTCGCAATGACGATTCAGCGGACGTTAATCACGATCGTTTCACCGCCTCGCGGTTTGTCCATGACAGCCTGTTCAAAGCTGGGTGGTCCAAAGCTGCCGCGGGCATCGCGCGAAAATCCGTAGCGTTCGGTTGGAATGCCAAACTGGTTGCGATTTAACTCGGAATCCAAGTTTTGGTCGTGGTACGCCGCCACCGCAAACCGATCGGGAAGTCGATTTCGATTGAGTCTCCAGCGTACGGTTCCGTTCTCCACGTCGCCCGCGAACGCAAGCATGGCTTCGGTCGCCTGATTAAAACTCGTCGCCGCGTCAAAGACCGCAATGGCGATCTGGCCAAGATCATTCTCCGCTCCCGTGACTTCGATCGTAATCGCTTCAGAATCGGGCAGGGCCACTTCGGCCGTGTCGAGCGTCTCCAGGAACTTGTTGTCCGGAAACCGCGGCGGGACGAATCGGTTCTGTCGGTAGATGAGCACTCCCGAGCCGATTAACAGAATGATGCAGACGAACATCAGAAGGAAGTTCCCGTGATTCTCACGCCATCGCGATGGCGGATCGGAAGTCGACACTTCCTCGGGGACTGTTGGGGTGTTTGTCAGGATTGACTCTTCAACTTGTCGCTCATCCATCATCCTGCTCCATGCATCGCTTGACCATTCCGGGGATTATCCAACGAGAGGACACCGACAACAACCTCCGTAACAGATGAGGCCACCAATCCCCTCTCCCAGGGAGCCAGGATCGAAGCGAAGGCGAGCCCACCCAGCGAACGAGGCCAATATGGACGCCGAAGCCGCGAACTCCGAAGCTGCGAAATCCGACGCTGCGAACTCCGAAGCTGGCCACGACAAACTAGGGTGTTGGGGCCACTGCCTGCAGTCTGACGATCAAATCTTGGATATGAGCTTGCCAGTCCCCGAATCGATCTCCGTCGTCCTGCCAGAGTTCCGTCATCTCGGACTGTGGACCGATCACTCGATTGAGGCCGTTGATCGCATCGGGAACGAATGGCTGCACATCGAGTTCTCGATGCTGTTCAAACCATTCCATCGCGGTATCGGGTATTCCAGCTCGCGGCTCCAACAGCAGTCCGTGCAGCATTTCCGCCGTGCAGACGATGCCGATACACGCCATGTGCTCAAGGTAGTCGTGGCCGGTCAGATCCAAACAGTGTCGAAAGAAAGCTTCTGGATCGGAATCGTACAGATCTTCCAACCAATCGACAGCAACGTCGTCCTCGAAACTTTTAATTCCCCAGGTACCCATCCAAGAAGTCCATGATGAGGAGATGTAAAACAAAAACCGCCACCAAGGAGCCGAGGTGGCGGTTAAGTCAAATTGATCAAGAAAGCGGGATGCTTACTTGTCCCAGAACCACTGGCTGGACGCAGCAGCCAAAGCAGTCGTTCGAGCCTGTGCGACTTTGGCGTCCATCTCTTGCTGCTCAACCACTTCAAAGCCATTGATCTCGACGCCACCCGAAGCGGTCACCACCCAACCGGATCGACCTCGGATGAAGCTGCACTGAGGATCGACAGCCTTCGGAACTGAGTAGGAGCTCAGTGGCAGGCTGGCGGCGTTCTCTCGCAGGATCCGCAAGTCCATCCCAGCTTGCTCATCAAGCTGTTCTTGAGTGATCAGCGTGGCGACGATGGTCATGTCCATGATCTTTTGCAAGTCGGAGAACACGGTCATCTCTTTCGAAAGCTCCGCGAAGCTATCGGTCATCTTGTCCGCCCAAAGCTGCGCGAGCTTGTCCTTTCGGCCAGCACCTTCAACCGTTCCGTCTTCGGCAACGATGTCTTGTTCGGTCATCGTGCGAACTCCCTGGCCGCTCAGTTTCCAAGCCAGACCATCTTCGCTTCTTGAGAGTGCGTCGTAATCACATGCCATCCACCAACGTGGGTTTTGCCCAGCGGTATGGCGGCTGTTGCGAGACATCTCCAGGTAACTCGGCAACGCTTTCACGGGTGAGTCCGTCAGTCCCATTGCGACTCGCTTCATCTCAAAGTCCGCCGCGACCAATGTTCGTGCATAACGACTGTCGGCAGGGATTCCGGTCAATTGAATCATCTGTGGTCCGAACGCTTCACGCATCGAAGCTTCGTAGACCGCTGGGTTTTGTCCAGCACGTAATTTGATGCGACGCATGAGCTGTTGTAATCGAACACGACCTTCCGCGGTGGGTTCAATCGAGCAGCTGATGCCTTGCTGGCGTGCCGTTTCAACACTTTGCATCGCAATCATCAGGTCAGCCAAACGCATCGTGCTGCCACCGGTGATCTTTCCGACAACCGAACCATCTTCGCGTAGCTGCCATGGCTCGGCAGGACCTGCGATGATGATGTCGTTGTTGTCTTGATCAACGAATACATACTCGATTCGCTGGAGGCCTGCCAAGAATTTGATTTCATCAGGAACCATCGCGCCGCGGCTTTGGCTCGCCTCGATGGCTTCTTGCAAACCTTTGAGCGAAATCATTCGCATCTCGGTCGCCTCGGCAACGTCGCCTGGCACGGGTTGCATCTTCTGACGCACCAAGTCGGCCAATTCGGCACGCTCTTCTAAAGTGGCGGTTCGCACGATACCTGAGGCATCGATCATCACACCACCAACGGCACGCTGGTTTCCGAAACCGACACCAGCGTACGTGGTCGTCACTACAGCGATCAGGCCTAGCGACAGGCAAAACACGAGACGAAGCAACCGTTGAGGGTCCATCACGGTGGATCTCCAAGAGTGCCGCCGGCCACAGGCAAGCGGTCAGTGGGAATGGATTGACAAGTGTCCCTATTGTGACCAACCGCACGTTTTTTTTCGAGAGAAAATTGGGACTCCTGTAAAATAGTTGCAGCACAATCACTCATCAACCAACTCATCCAACAAGTGCGTTCGCACGGATTGCGCAGGCTAGGTCGTCGCGGATTTGGGCATCCGCGGACGAGGGTCTCGTTCTGGTCAAGCCAGTCTTTATCCGGCTCAAATCACTCGGCTATCGTAGTAAAGTAGGCCCTTACGGCTTTTTGCTCATCCTGGAGACCCCCTTGGAAAAGCCATCGAGCGTTCGTAAATCTTCAATTCACGGATCGACCGCCGAAGAATCACGCGGCCAGCAGAGTCCTGACTCGGGAGCCTATTTGGTCCTTCGCCATGCCGGCCGTTGGAGTGATGTCTTTCGACTGTCCCCCCCTGCTGAGGCGGTGATCGGTCGTGCCTCCAGCAATCAAATCGTGATCCGAAGCGAACGCGCCAGCCGTCAGCACGCAAAAATCAGCTGGAATGGAAAGCACTGGCAGATCGAAGATTTGGCCAGTCGCAACGGAACCTACGTCAACGGCCAACGCTTGGATGGGAAGTATCGACTGACCGATACCGATCGGATCGAAGTCGCAGGTTTCGCAATCACGTTTGCTGCGCGAATCGAAGGAGGCATCGGGGAACCGGTTGTCTCTACGGGTTCTTCTGCCCAAGCGACGGACGAACAAATCACGATGGAGGTCGACGCCTCCAATATCACCGACCGGCGAAGACAAAGCTCCTACTTGCACGGGCGAACCGACGCGGTCGCTTCGAGTTCCGGGGGCGCACCGAGTCGGCAGCTTCTGAAATTGGCGTTCGAGTTAGCGCGTTGCGACGACATCGATCAGATGGTCGATCAGACGCTCAATTCACTGTCCGGTCAAATCTCTTTTGATACGGCCGGGATCTACGTTTGGCAGAAATCTTCTACGCCCAACTCGATTAGCGATATCCCGCTCGCTGCGACCCGGCAAAGCGGTCAACGCAGTTATCGACGACCGCCGGAGTCGTTGCTGCGAAACGTGACGGCTGAAGATGGCGAAGCGATTCTCGCGCGAAACGTTCTCGGTGATGATCAATTGGCAACCGAAAACAGTCGTGGAGAGATCGATGTCGAAAGTGTATTGATCGCACCTATTCGAAATCACCAACGGCGACTCCTCGGAATGGTCCACGTGACAACGACCACAGGTCGACCACTCGGTGGCGAAGACCTTGAGTATGTCGTTGCCGCTTGCGAGATCATGGCCGAATCGCTCGGACGTCTATCCGACCAGCGTCGACTAAGTCGTTCGCTGAAACAAACTCAGCGTCAAGTCCGTGAACTACAAGAACGCCTAGGCGATAAGGTTCGAATTGTCGGAAAGAGTAAACCGATCGCTCAGATTGTCGAGCAAATCAGTTTGGCGGCGCCGACCAATGCAACCGTTTTGGTTCGCGGAGAATCAGGGGTCGGAAAAGAATTGGTCGCCGCGGCGATCCATCATGCAAGTGCCCGAAAGAATGGGCCGTTGATCTGTTTGAACTGTGCGGCGCTGTCGCCATCACTGTTAGAGAGCGAACTCTTCGGACATGAAAAAGGAGCGTTCACGGGTGCCACCGAAAGGAAACGAGGCAAGTTCGAAGCATCCGATGGCGGCACACTGATGCTCGATGAGATTGGCGAAATGGGCGCCGAGATCCAGGCCAAATTCCTGCGCGTACTTGAAGGTCACCCGTTCGAACGCGTCGGTGGGCACGAACCGATCAAGGTCGACGTTCGTGTCGTGGCGGCGACAAACCGTGACTTGCAAGCCATGGTGCGCGAAGGAAAGTTTCGGCAAGATCTCTATTACCGTTTGCACGTTGTTGAAATCCTCGTCCCGCCGCTACGACAACGCGATAAAGACTGTCTGCTGTTGGCGGACTTCTTTCTGCAGCAATTCAATCAAGAGATGGGGCGCAAAATCGCTGGATTTACGGACGCCGCAAAAAAAACTCTGGTGGATTACTCTTGGCCGGGCAACATCCGAGAACTGCGAAACGTGATCGAACGTGCGGTGGTTTTAAATACGAAGGGCACGATCGACGCATCGGATCTCATCCTCATGCCGGCCGTGGAACAAGGATCTGTCGAGACCGGCTCGTCCTTTGATCAACCAGAGCTATCGCTCGCGGACGTCGAGCGGCAACACATTGAACGCGTGTTACGTCATACCGAAGGCAATAAGAGCCGCGCTTCAAGCATTCTGGGAATCGAACGCAGCACGCTGGACCGCAAGCTCAAGAAGTACGAGAAGGAGAGTTAGCGATTCAGGTGTTTTCGATGTTGAGCAATTTAGAGGTTTAGGGTTTCAGAACTGCTGCGTGCTACTAAGCCACTTACGTCTAAGCTCCTTACATCTAACCAGCTAACTCCTCTCTTCATGCTTCTAGATCCAACGCGTTTCCTTTGCCGTCTTCGGTTGCGGTGTTTCTCGGTGGGTCTTCCTGCCCGGTTTCTTCTTGGTTTTCCTGTTCGGGTTCGGACGATTCGAAGGTGTCGTACAGTTGTCTGCCGTTAGCGTCACGGTCAGTTGTTTGATCATTGGCTTCGACTGTTGATTCACCAGTCGAGCCGGCGGGAGCCTCCGTCCGGGACTGCTGACGTGTCGATTCCGCCGCTTGGTTGTCGGATTCTCCGCCACGGGCCGATGCACGGCTCGTCCCCGCCACCGAAGCCGCCGCTGAAGGATTGATGTTCATCGCGATACCTCCGCTTTCGTTTGTTCGACTGGTCTTTATCGTCGCCGATCGCTCCGTGGTCGTAGCGATCTTATGTCACGCCTCGCGTGACCCGGTTGCCAACTCCGCAATGATTGCGGAATGATGAAGATCGGCATCTGGTGCATGACCTACTCATTTCCGCCTTGGCCGCTGAACAACGCTCCGATCGTTTCTCCGACGCCTTCCAACGCGCGGCGTTCAATCGTCGGGTTTTGTAACGTTCCACGGACATCAATCGTCCACAGCGTGTACCGTTGACTTTGGAGTGGGCGAATGATCTTGGTGAACGTGTTTTGTGGGCTGACACGTGAATTAAATGTAAGGTCCAATTCGCGTCGTCGATTCATGGTTCCCCCTCCATTCAACGCGACCAAGTCACCCCAAATCTGCAAGTCGTTGAACGTCAATATTTCGCCGAAGATTGAGTAGTCCACTTCGCCGTCAGTGAACGCAACATCTTCGGTCGGTGTGACACGAAGCAGATTGAGCAACTGAACGATAAAAGGCAACTTGTACAAGTTGGCGTCCCGCAATCGCGCGGTGCCGCTGCCCTTCAAGAGTTCCGGACGGCCCAGGTTCCCTTGCAACTGAGCCTGAGCACGGAACGATCCACGCAACTCGTTGTCACCCTGACCGAAGTCGGCCAGCAGTATCGGGACTTTGCCGTCTTGAATGGACATACCGACGTCAAATTGTCCAGAAGAGAGTGTGACGATGCCGTTGGTCTCCAAAACTCCGTCAAAGATCGAACCCGAAATAGCGCTAGCTGGAACCGAACCGGCTTGAATGGAATTGGGCACTCCAGCGGGACGAATGTTATCGATCGCTTGGTCAAGTTCTCTTGAAACGGGTTGCACCGACGAGTCAATTGCCTGTTGTCCGAGCAACAGCTGATCATCTTTAATCGCGAACGGTCCACGAATGCCCGTGATTTGCAAATCGTAGAAGTGCATCGAATCGAGTGCGACATCACCGACGGCTCGGATGCCCACTTCATCTCGCACGCCTTTAACACGGATTTCACCGCGGAGCGAATGAACGGGGCCAACGTCGCCAATCCGGTTGCCTTCTAGCTGTAGCCCAAGATCCCACTGAATCGCAGGCATTGGGTAGCGTTGGTCTGGCATGGCGAGACGCGTTCGACCGCGGATGCTGATCGGACCACGCAGTTGCAACCGCCGCATCGCTTCACGCATCGATCCCGGTAACGCCGCAATGAGCTCGGCATCCGTATGCAGACGGCTGCCGCTGTGAACATTGAGTGACAGCTCCCAGCGTCCCGATTTGCTTTGCACGCACTGACCATCGGCTGACAGTGTCGATGCATCATGTCGGCCTCGAATGGATTCGATCAAAACGCGTTTGCCGTCGTAATGAACTTTGCCTTCCGTCACATCGATGCGGTATGGCAACGCGACCGGTCGCAAGCTAAGCGAACGATTGGTCACTTGATCGGAATCAAATTCCTGTGCGGTGATGTCTAGGTCGAGTGGAGTTCCTGCTCCTTGTTGCCTCATCGTCACGGTCAAGTCATCAAGCACACCGCTCGGTGAAATTGCATCCCAAGTTGTCTGAGCGGTATCGGGTAACGAACTTCGAAGCGAGTCGTCCATGCGCAGATCGGCAGCATGGAATTTGAGCGCCAATTCGGAACTCGATTTTTCTTCCGATGTTACTCGACCGTTCACGACGACCGGACGGCTGGCCGCCATGCGAAAGGCGCCGTCGCAGCGAATAACTCCGGAATCTGCGTTTGTGCCACGGAATCCAGAAATCGTAACGACGTCATCGATTACTCGAATGTCGCCGGCGATGTTGTAGAGCGGATACTTGAACTTGTCATAACGCAAGTGGCCATCCATCACTTTCATCTCGACCTTTCTCGACGGTCGACCATGAATGTCAGTGGTCAAGACGGCGCTGGTCAGCTGGATCGAACCACGCGGTTGTAGCGATCGCACAAATGTTTCAAGCGGAGTGGTTCCACCGCCACGAGGCGAAAGTGATGCAAGTAACGTGTTATCGATCGGGATCGGTCCATCGCTGGCCATCACAAACGACTTCTCGAGTGTGACGCCCGGTTTGGTGGGCAATCGAAACGCGCATTGGATTCGGTTGCCGCCGATTCTTCCGCTTATCAGTTCCGCCGTGGCGAGGTTGTCTTGCACGACAACACGGCCCACAAGATTCTCGATTGGGTAAGGAACTTTCTCGTAGCGGACGTCGACGCCTTTGCAATCCATCGTGCCGTTCGTGGTCCAGTGACCCTGCTCGCAAGTCAGCTTGGCGTCCACGTCGACACGACCATAGGGCTCGAACCGATTCCAACTTCGCTGCATGGTCATCGGCAAAGACGCCGCAAGTCGGTTGTTCAGCAAAAGGCCTCGCGCCGAAACGCTCAGTTCCGTTCGGCATGGCCATTTGAGACCGTGGAGCTTGCCCGTGCTTCGCACCACCGAATCCCCCAGCATGCCCTGGGAACTTTCCACCGTGATCCCACTCGGGTCCACAATCACGATGCCGCGAAGTTCGTTGATCGGCTGCGGCAATGCCGTATGCATGAATCGCCCGTCGTGAACGTTGACCTTGATCCGATAATTCGGCTGATGGCCTTGGCGTTGAAAGAATGCCAGCTGGGCATCGCAATTGAATTGCAAATCTTGCGCTTGCTTGGCTTGTTCACCCCACGCACTCGGTAGGCGATCCAAAAGGTCACGACTCAAGAAGGCGCGTTTTACCGCACAACGTACGTCGGTCACTTGTGGCGTGCGATCGATAACAACGAACACATCGTCGGCAAAGTCGGTCGATCCGCGAACCTGAATGCGTTCGCGTGCGTTCCCGTCGGCATCAGCGACTTTATCGATCATGCATTCGGACAGCGTCGCGTCGACGGGACGTTGTCGCGGATCGTCGCCAAAGAGACGGACGGCGATCCGGCGCATCTCCAAGCGAGGAACGCAAGGACCGAACGATGGCATCGGCATCAAGCGTGTCAGCGAAATTGTGCCGCCTTCGTCCAACCATACGTTGGCGTGAACACCGTCTAGCAGAATCTTCTGCGTCTCGAGCGGATTCTGTTTGTCGAGTAACCGCTCCGGGTGAACATCCGAAACGAGCGTGATGCGATCGATACGCACCATTTCTCGAAGCCGACCACTCCGCGCTCCGTTGTCCCAGATGCGCAAGTCTTCAAAGACCAGCCCGGTCTTGGGGTCAAAATGCCCGCGACGTATTGAGACGGTGTAGTCGCGATAGTGATTTTGAAGTTGTGTCAGGAGATGCCGACGCGCCGTCTCGCCGATCGTTTGAGGCGCGAGGGCTCGGACGGCCATGCCCCCAGCGATCAGGATGAGCGCAAAGACAAACCATCGAGACGCACGCCTCGATCGCGGTTTGTGCGGCGTATCCTGACTGCCGTTCACTGAGCGAGATCTTCCGTGATTCGGTGCTTGAAAAGAGTTTAGGTGCCGATGGCGTTAGGCCCGCGTGGGCGGTTCACGATCAGTTTCCATGCCTCTTTTTGCACGACGCTGCATTCCTATCCAATGAGCTCTTCCTATGGGTTGTTTCGACGCTTCGACAAGCCGCGCGATACTAGTCCCGAATTCAGCCTTCAATCCAGCCCAAAAAGAGCCAGAATCGGTAGAGCCAGGGTGATTGCCAGGGGGATGACAACGCCGTCGACATCGAAAACACACTCATTGCCAGCAAAACAAGCGTTAAGCCGCGACAAAACTTCGAGGTCGAGCACCCGTTGAGTGCAAAACTCGAAACGAATAACCACAGCGGTGCAAACCACAGCAACCAGCGGAAGCAGACGCTAACCCCACCGTAATTTCGATCAATCTCCGGTCGAGCCAAATAAAACAGGCTGCAAACGAGTGTTGCGACCAGGATTGCCGCGACCATTCGGCGTTGATCCCATCCGCCGACGCTCAGTCCAATGCCCAGCCCGACCGGGACCAACAACCAAATCGGAGTCAGCGAAAAAAGTCCGTAGTGACCAACGGTCATGTGCAAAAGATAAACAGCCCGCGATGACTCACCACGATCCACTCCCCGTAGGTTCTCGGGTCGCCAATAAGAATCTGAATACTCGTACCAGTCATCCCAGTGTGCCAGTTGCCAGCTTTCAGTTGCTTTCAAAACAGCAAATTGACGCTCTCCCACGCGGGCGACCCAGCGATCCTCTTCGTCGGAATCGTCGATCTTGATCGATTCATCAGCTTCCATGAGCTGCTCGCTCTTGAGCGTCTCGGAGATGCTTTCAATCACATTCGCGTCCGGTTCGGTCAGATCCGAGGAGCCCGCGTATTGCTCGATTTTGTCTCCGTTGCCTCGATGGGCGTAGGCGGGCTTAAGACTTTCGTGCGCCCACCAATTGGTGCCAAAGAACCCAGCGGCGACGACCAAGACGCCCAGCCCCATCGGCAAAATCGATTTGCGAGACAGCCATCCAAACAGTGCGATCCAAAACACCATCATCGAAAGAGCTGGCAATTCGTTGGCAGCCGCCATCGCCGCAGCGATTCCCGCCAAAAAGTACCAGAGGAACGAATCGCTTCGCGCTGACTCATCCTTTGACGATCGACGCTTGCGTTCGGACATCATCAAGTAGATCCACATGGCGACGGCGGTCGCCGTGGCGGCTGGCAGATGATTGTTCAGCGAAATGGAAAAGGGCATCAACATCGTGCCGAAACAGCAGCAGGCTGCTCCGACCCGTCGTGTCCAATCGTTCTTTGCCACCTGATCGATCGAGAGGATCGTGGCCACCAAAAAGATGCCGAGCAACGGAAGATTCACGAGGCCCAAGATAATGCGAGCCAGATAAATCGGTTGATCCGTCAGTGTCATGCCAGTGATCGAACGGACCGTCCAGTAGACGCCTGCGATCATTGTCGGCAACAGTGGTGGCTTGCTGCTGTAGTAGTGCTGCTTTCCGTCGCGACCGATGTGCCGAACTTTATCGATCGAATTCCAGGGTCGACGGTTGCGTTTGATCGGATCGGTGATCGCGATCTGTTCATCGATGGCATAAGTGCCGCGTTCAACCAAGCACGCGATCGTTGCCCAGCGACTGCGATCGTTGGCACTTAAAAACGCCGTGGTCCCTTCGCGGCTGGTGACGACGGCGATTCGTCCGGCTGTGATCGATAGAGCAATGACGATCAGCAACGCGTAGATCGAACGGTCATGTTTTTGCGCTTGCGCCGTATCACTCATCGTGGTCGTTGTCCTGCTCTTCTGCTTCTCCCTGATGGACTTCTTGTTGCTCTTCTTGTCCATTCTCTTCGCTACCGTCTGAAGCAGGTCCGTCGGTCACGCATTCGGCAATGCTGTAGATCGGATTCGATCCCGCCGTTCGTGACACGATCAGCTCGGCAAGCAATCCGGCGAGCAATGCTTGAGCACCCAACAGAACGGCAACGATGCAGTAATAAAAGATCGCCCTCTTATGAAGCTCGATCGGTTCCATGCTGGCGACCTGGTGTGAAACAAGACGCATGATGGTGAGGTAGACGATCCCCAAACCACCGAACGAAAAACAGATCAATCCGCCGGCGCCGATCAGGTGCAACGGGCGGCTGGAGTAGCTGGTCAGCAGGTAGATCGTCAGCAGATCTAAAAAGCCCTTTAGGATCCGGGAAACACCATACTTCGAGCGACCAAACTTTCTTGCGTGATGTTCGACTTCGATCTCACCGACTTTCCAACCCCGAGCGGCAGCCAGCACGGGGACGAATCGATGGCGTTCTCCATACAACTCGACTTCATCAAAGATTTTTCTCCGGTAGGCTTTGAATCCACAGTTGTGATCGTGCAGATGGACTTTGGTGAGCGAACTGACAAGCCAATTGAAGACGCGACTGGGCAGTACCTTGTGCCAAGGATCGTGACGAACTTTTTTCCAACCACTGACGACATCAAAGCCACTGTTGAGTTTTTCTAGAAAGCGAGGAATCTCGTTGGGATCGTCTTGTAGGTCGGCATCCATGGTGAAGACGAACTCGCCACGGCAAGCGGAGAAACCTGCTTGCAGCGCCGCTGCTTTGCCAAAATTCCTTCGAAAACGAATCGCTTCAGTGTTGGGATTCTGCTTGGCCAAATCCGCCATGATCGACCAGGTGCGGTCGGTTGAACCGTCATCGACAAACACGATTTGCGGTGTATCGCCTAGCTGCTGACAGACACGTAAGATCTCGTCGTGCAGCGTGACCAGCGTCTCCTGTTCATCCATCGCTGGGATGACGAACGACAACTTGGGCGGTGAAGCGGCGTCAGTCACAGGCGCACTCGTGATCGAGGTGTTTCGGCGGGATCATCTTGGGGAGGGTGACCGAATAGTATAAGTCAAATCGCCGAAGCGTATTTCAAAGCGTCTCGTGCGCATCGATCGAAACGGCACTGCGTTACTTTTCCACGGGCATCGACCGATCGTCTATAACCTTGGCCATGAATACTGCACCCTCCTCTCCCGCACGTCAGTTCAATGCCAAGCTCGGCATGATCTTGTTCGTGATCTACCTGCTGCTTTATGTCGGCTTCGTTTTGATCAACGCATTTAAAGCCGATTGGATGGAAAGGGTCGTCTTGGCGGGATTGAACCTGGCGATTGTCTATGGCTTCGCCTTAATCGTTGTTGCCTTGATGTTGGCGGGGATTTACGGAGTCTTGTGCCGCACCGATCCGGTTGGTACCGAGGATCACGCTGCCGGTGAGGAGAGCGGAACATGATTTACGATCCTTCCTGGACTGCCGTCATTGTCTTTGTTCTGTTCGTGCTCGGAACGGTTGGCCTGAGTTTCTATCTCGGCAGTCGTGCGAAATCATCCGAAGGCTACTTTGCCGCGCATGGCCAGATTCCTTGGGCCGTCAATGGTGTCGCGTTCGCGGGTGATTATTTGTCGGCGGCTTCGTTCCTTGGCATCTGCGGCATGATCGCATTCTATGGATACGACGGATTCTTGTATTCGATCGGCTTTCTTGCTGGCTGGATTGTGGCGTTGTTCGTGATCGCCGAACCGATGAAACAGCTCGGGCGATTTACATTTGCTGACGCACTGGACGCGAAGTTCAATTCGCGCGGAATCAAGGCATCGGCCGGGATAAGCACACTCGTTGTGAGTGTCTTTTACTTAATTCCGCAAATGGTTGGCGCTGGTTCGTTGATCCGACCGTTGCTCGGGTATCCGCATTGGGTGGGCGTCGTCTTGGTCGGTATCGTTGTGATCACGATCGTTGTCACCGCGGGAATGGTCTCGACCACCTGGGTTCAGTTTTTGAAAGGCTCGTTGCTGGTCATCTTTAGTTTTGTCTTGGTCGTGATGTTGTTTCAGCGTGGATTCAGCACGAACAACACATCTTTCGAAACGATCGGCCCCATCGCAGCTGTACAGCTGGAACAAGACACGATTGACGGACGCAAGGTCATCGCGGCAGCGGACGGATGGCAGGATTTACCCTACGTGCGAATGGAACGCTCTGATGGTGTGGGCTACGACGTCTTTCGAATGGAGACGATTGAAGGTTCCGGCGACGTACTGTTGCGAGAAGCACAAGCGGTAACCGGTTCCGGTGATGACAAGCTGATCAATGGCGCCCCAAACGGTTTAGAAGAGGGGCAGCGTGCCTTGCGACCCGTTGGATACCTTTCGCGATTGCCCGACAGCGCAACGCAGCAGACTGATGGCGAACGCGAGACCGGTCCGGTCGGACCCATCTCATTCTTCACGATCCTGAGCGAGAGCGAAGTGATGCTGTGGGGCAATGAGACGGTTCGTCACGATGACGGAACGTCAACGGTCGTCCATTACCAAAAGCCAACCGATGGAGAACGCGTGCTGAGGCCGGGAGAGCATCCCAAGTTTGCCGGGATCCGAAGCGGAAAGTTGACCGACCGTCTGAATTTCTTGTCACTGATGATGGCGTTGTTTTGTGGAACCGCTTCGCTGCCGCACATTCTGATTCGTTATTACACCGTCAAAGATGGCGCGGCGGCACGAAAGAGCACGATCGTCGGAATCGCGACCATTGGATTTTTCTATATCTTGACGCTGTATCTTGGCTTGGGAGCGATGACGAGTGGTTCGCTCGATCTGACGGACAGCAACATGGCTGCACCGTTGTTGGCCAATAGCATCCGCGCTTGGCTGTTTGCCGTGATCTCTGCGATTGCCTTTACCACCGTTCTCGGCACGGTCAGCGGATTGATTCTTGCAAGTAGCGGAGCGGTTGCGCACGATCTGCTCGATGGTGTCTTTGGAGTCAAACTGAGCGGACCCAAACAAGTTCGAGTCGCCAAGATCGCTGCGGTGATCGTCGGTGGCATCGCGATCGTGCTCGGCATTCTGTTCAAGGAATTAAATGTCGGCTACTTGGTTGGCTGGGCGTTTAGTGTCGCGGCGAGTGCCAACCTGCCCGCGCTGGTGATGTTGCTGTTTTGGAAAGGGACGACCAAACAAGGCATCGTCGCGAGCGTTTTGGTTGGGATGATCAGTTCCCTGGGATGGATATTGTTGTCCGCGGACACGTACAAATCGGTATACGGGATCGATCCGGAATCGGCGATTGCTCCGTTCAGCCAACCCGGAATTGTCACCATTCCGCTAGCATTTCTAACGCTGATCGTCGTCTCTTTGATGACGAAACCATCAAGTGAGATCGCCAGGTGACCCAAGGCGTTCGTGACACAGTCGCCGATCGCTGCGCAGTCGTAGCGTTTACGTCCTGATGACCCCGGGATCGAATTCGAAGTCGCGATTTCGCGCAGAATCGTTCAACGGCATGCCCAACATGCTGAAAATCTTTGGCTCGAAATCTGACTTGGCCTCAATTCACGAGTTTCGTTAAACTCCCGTGCCTACGCAGCCGATGGACCGTGCGCTTCTGGAAGAGGCGCCTTGGCTGCGATGACAGCAGGGAGGGAACCGATGCCAGGCGAGTCGTTCCGATTCATTCATGCCGGCGACTTTCATTTGGAATCGCCACTGGGCGACCTCGACACGTTGCCGCCGCATTTACGCGACGCGATGTCGACCGCACCCCGACGCGCGGCGGAAGCCGTTTTTCAGGCTGCTCTCGCAGAGAACATTGATTTTTTGGTGCTCAGCGGTGACCTGATCAGTCCGCCATCTGCTGGACCGCATGGCATGTCGCTGTTGTTGGATTACTTCGAGCAACTTAATGCACAGCAAACACCGGTCTACTGGTCTGCTGGATTGGCTGACGATCCGCAGAAGTGGCCGGAAGCCGTTCCGTTGCCACCGAACGTCACGTTGTTCCCAAAGAATCGCGCGGTGACCGTTCCCGTGCAACGCGGTGGCCGCACCATCTGCCAAGTGATTGGTCGAAGCACGGACGGACGTAGTTCGTTGCACGTGCCCAGCTACGAAATGGAGCCGACCGACGAATACACCATCGCGGTGGGATACGGCGACACAGACGAAGATGCTTTGGCCGAGGGAAGGTTTAACTACTGGGCACTCGGTGGAAGACACAATCGCCAAGAACTCGAAGGCGGTGCTGAGGGTGGAGCTCTTTACTGTGGGACGCCGCAAGGTCGATGTCTGCAGGAGTCGGGTCCGCATGGTTACTCGATGGTCGATGTTGATGCGGATGGAACGACACGCATCCATCCGATGGAGTGCGACACCTTTCGCTACTGCAACGTCGAAATCAACGCGGCTGAAATTGCTGCGGTCGGTGGCATTCGCAATCTGCTAGGTGAAAAGATCGGCCGGCTGCAACACGACGGTGGCGGACGCCACTTGCTCATCGGTTGGGACATATCCATTTCAGGCGGTGAGACTCTGCAATCGATCGGTGACGTTGAAGAGTTACTCGGTTGGTTGAGACGCGACTACGGACACGGATCGCCGTCTGCTTGGACCGTCCAATTGAAAGTTCGACCGCCACGCCAGTATCCAAAACAGTGGAAAGAAGAAGACACGATCTTGGGTGATTTTCTTCGCGCATCGAGCAAGTTCCGTTCGGCGGATGCACGCGAACTGAATCTGTTGCCATTTACTGAAGAGCAACCGTTGGCATCGACCGCTGCGTCGTTGCTGGCTGAGATGGGGTCTGCCAGCCGCAAGGAAGTGCTGGATGAGGCGACCCTGTTGGGAGTGGAGTTGCTGCGTGGCGGGAAGCCAAATGTGGTGCAAAAATCATGAAAGTCAAAGACATTCAGATCGATGGATTCGGCGTCTGGACAGGACTCTCGGTCGATTCCATGCCGGATGGGATGACGTTGTTTTACGGCCCCAATGAAGCCGGCAAAACAACGTTGATGCAGTTTTTGCGAGCCATGTTTTATGGCTTCACCGACGAACGGCGTGAAAAATATTTGCCACCGTTGCACGGTGGAACTCCCGGCGGCGCGATTCGCGTGACCGGTCCGGGTGGCGGCTATGAGATTCGTCGTCACAGTCAACTGACCGACTCTGGCGTAACCGGTCGATTGACCGTGACTGGACAAGACGGATTGACTCAGGGACAGCATCGATTGACCAGCTTGCTGGGTCAAATCGATGAGCCGATTTTCACGAACGTGTTCGCGATCGGTATCCGTGAACTGCAAGAGCTCAGTTCGCTCGACGGCACCGCAGCTGCCGATGAACTGTACAAGCTTTCTAGCGGACTGGATCGCGTTTCGCTCGTCGACGTGCTGCGGCATTTGCGTGACGGGCGTCAGTCGATCGTCGGTTCACCCAATAGCGAAGAATCATCGGAAGCCAAGCAACTGCTTGCGATGCTTCGTCGACGAGAAACGCTGCGTGACGAAGTGGAGAGCCTGACGCGCGGCGGAAGACGTTGGAGCGAATTGGCGCTGCAGCGCCGTACGCAGAGTCAAGAAATCGAACAGCTCACCGAACGTCTGGCGACGCTCGAACGCGAATCGCGGACGATCGAAGTCGCCACGAATGTTTATTCAACGTGGAGCCAACGCGGCGAAATCGCTGACGAAATTACGGCACTGCAAGAAGACAACTATCTGCCCGACGACGCACCAAGCCAGTTGGTGCAAATCGAGGCCATGATTAATGAGCGACGTCAAAAACTGGACGAAGTCAAACAACGCCGGCGCAGTATCCGCGACAAAGCGGAACAGCTGCCAGTCAGTCGACGCCTAATCGATTTGCAAGGCCGTATTGAAGCCGCTGGTGAACAGGCGACTTGGGTCGAAGCGATTGAAGAACAGATCCAGCGTTTGGACCAGCAGATCGAAAAAGCTGAGAAGCAGTTAGAGATCGATGCACAGCGTCTCGGAATGGATGAAGACGACCGGCTCGCGTTGTTGGACGGTGATCTCTCGCATTTGCCGGATCTGTCCAAGCAAGCTCTGAGCGCTCTCTCGGGGCCGGCCAAGCAAGTCAAGAAAGAAACGTTTCTGCTCAAACAGTCTCGCAATGAAGCGAGCGAACACAAGGCTCGCGCAGACAAACTCAACGCCGCGCTCGAGGAAACACTTGATCGGGCCTACGCAACCGATCTGCAACAAGCGATTCGTCAGCACACGGAAATGCTGAATACGTTAAAGCATCGTGTGCAGCTCGGCGAACATCTCGAAAAACTCAAACGTCACTACCGCGACCTGGAAAAGGAAACGGTCGAATTGACCACGGCCGAAGTGCTACCGGTCGATCGGATCGTGCTGCTTTCCGTTCCCTTTATTGTCGGCGGCCTCAGTCTGATTTACGGATTGGCCAACGTCTTTGGATTCACTTGGCTCATTGCCGACCCCGATCCAACCTGGGGAATGATGTGCATCCTGATCGGTGTGATGAGTCTGTTTCTGTATTACTTCGGCAGAGAAAATGGGCAACGCGCGACATCTGCCGAACGGGAGGATGCTGAGCGACAGATTGATACGTTGCGACGTCAGATTCGCGAAGTCGAATCCGAACGGAACGATGTCGATTCCACTCTGCCGACAAGCAATGAGTCACTCGAAGTGCGTGTTCGTGAAACGGAATTGCTGCTTGCAGATTTGGAAGCCGCCTTGCCGACGTATCACAACCACGAGGCTTCGATGCAGTCGTATCGCACGTCGCGTGAACGGGCCAGTAAAGCCGCCGACCGACTGAAGCAAGCACGTCGATCTTGGTCCGCGACGCTTGAACAACTCGGGCTCAGCGAATCGCTGTCGCCCTCGAGTGTGCGTTCGCTGAGTGATGGTTACGCGACGATGCAGGCGAGCCGACAACGACTCGATGAACTCAAGGCGGAGAAAGATCAACGTCGGCGGGAGCGTCAGACGATCGCCAAGCGAATCGAGACGCTTTATCTGGAAGCATTGGATGTCGAGGAATCTGAAAGTCGAACATCCATGGATGAAGACGACTTGGCAGTGGACCTTGATTCCGAAAAAGGAACGAAGCGATTCACTCGCCGGACAAGCCCACTGGACCAACTAAATCATCTGCATGAGGAGATTTCACGGCAGCAACATTGGATCAAGCGTCGCCGTGAACTGAAAGAACAAGACGTGCAGTTAAAGCGTCAACAGTCCGCGCACTTCCGGGCCATCGAACGCGGTGAGCAGCAAAGACGCGCGTTGTGGGCGAAGTGCGGGGTTGCCACGGCAGAGCAGTTCTACGGAATGATCGACAACAACGCAAAACTGTCCGAGCGCGAAAAGAAACACGCGGAATTGGATAAGCAAGTGCGATCGATCATCGGGTCCAATAACGATTACGACCACGTGGCCTACGAGATCGAAGGCGCGACGGAAACGGATCTGGAGAAGCGTTGGGAGACCATCACGACACGCATCGGTGAAACCGAATCCCGCATCGCACAGCTCCGCACACAGCAGGGCGAGCTGGCTCAAGAAATGAAACACTTGGCGGATGACAGCCGGTTGACAACGGCACAGCTGGAGCTTGGTTGTATCCAACGACGCATCGAAAGCGCGTGTCGTCGATGGCAAACGTTGTCGATGGCTAGTAGCCTTTTAGAAGATGTTTGCGGAACATTTGAACGTGAGCGGCAGCCAGAAACACTGCGTGAAGCATCCAGTTTCCTGGCTCAACTGACAGACGGAAAATACACACGCATTTGGACACCATTAGGCACCAATCGCCTGATGATTGACGACTCCGATGAAAACGCTTTGTCCTTGCATCTGCTCAGTCGAGGAACGAAAGAGGCTGTCTTCATCGCACTACGATTGGCACTGGCGGCCGCATACGCTCGACGCGGAGTCATGTTACCGCTCGTCCTCGACGATGTGCTCGTCAACTTTGACCATGACCGTGCCAAGCATGCAGCCGCGACACTGAAAACGTTTGCCGAGCTTGGTCACCAAGTGATGATGTTCACTTGCCATCAGCACATTGTTGAGATCTTCCAGCAGATCAATGTTGAGGTGCGTGAAATGCCACCGCAAGGTGAGCCTGGGCGCGCGACGATCATGGAATGGGAAGAATTGCTTGAAGACGAATATGAGGAAGAGATCTACGAGGAAGAAGAACTCGTGGAAGAAGAGCCTGTCTTAGAGGAACCCGAAGAGATCATCGAGGAACCGGTCATTGTTCCAGAACCGGTGGTGGAGATTGAGGTCGAGCCAGAACCGGTTGATTTGGAACCTCAGCCTGCTCCTCCCAAACCGAAACCCGTTCGCCAGGTCAAACGACGTAAACCCGAGCCTGTTGTCGCGACGGTCCGACGCGAGCCGTTGGAGCAGATCGAGTACGACGATGACCATGCGGAAATCGGCTGGGCTTGGTTCGAACGAGAACCCGCACAGCGTATCGCGGAGGTCGAAGACGCGATCGCATCACTTGATGACACGCCTCGATCGGACGAAATGCCGATTCAAAGCGAAATGGCACCAGAAGAAGTCTGGAATCCAGACCCGTCCTGGTGGAACAACGGTCAGTAGATCCGGGGTGATCGACAGCACTCTTCTTGCTTCTTTTCTCGTCTTCGTATGAATGCCATGTTGCATCTTCTCTTTCGGGTCTTATCCCGCATCAATCGGTCCACGGAAGAAGTCGTCTTGCACGCCCGCGTTGCCGAGACTTCGTCGGATGGAATGGACTCAGACGTTCAGGGCAAGCGTCGCCGTGCTTCCCGGACAAAACAGAACGCTCCGGCTCCGATTGATCATCCTGCTCCCTTGCGAGTGACGCATCGGCAGCGTGTTTTATCGATGCGATTGGAGCACACGCGGCTTTGCAGTTCCCGTCGTTGCGATCGTCTACAAACGATGGGCGTCGTCACCGCTGGCGACTTGTCCAGTGCGAAACTCGAACGACTGGCGGGCCACTTCGGTGCTCCACGAAAAGCACTTCGCGTGCTTACGCAGTACCGACGAGCGATTCGATTTGCCGCAGCGGTTCCAGGGATGATGCCACGTGACGCAATGTTGTTGATCAGCATTCACCGACGTAGCGTCCGCGGCTTGGCAAGTGAGACGGCGCCGGCGCTGCATCGCGACTTAGAGCGTTTTGCTGAGAGTACGCAGGGACAGCTTCAACTGCGAGGCCGAAGAATTCCAAGTACGCGACGATTGAAACGCTGGATCGCGGCTTGTGAGCAAACGCTGCCGCAGCGTGCATTGGGCCGCCCCACTCTCGCCGTCAGCGTTGTTGAACGAGCGGCCTAGAAGTTCATTGTCGCGCCGCCGCGTCGTGTGGATGGGCTACAATGATGTACGGGGTTGGTAGGCTTTGTTAACAACTTGCGCGTGTCCCGATGGCTCAAGTAGATTCTGGCTGGTACCTGCGACACCGTGACGGTGTCGAGCATGGACCGTTTCGGTTGACTGATCTTGTTGCGGCTGCGGATGCCGGGAATATTGCCGCCGATACGACCGTGCGTCACGAGTCACACACTCGCGGTACATGGGTACTGGCAGGGCGTGTTCAAGCGATCGCAACAGCGCTGTCGCGACGGGGCGTTGCCGGAAGCCAAACCACTGCTAGGGAAGCACCGAATACGGCCGAGCCGACACCCAACGTCGCCAATCCAAGCGATGCGGAAAAGACGACGGCCGCTACATCTGCCAATGCACCGGTGTCTGGTCCGACTCCATCGAGCCCAAGAACGACCTCAAATGCCGGCACAGCCAGTGCTTTAGGAACAGCAAGCCAAGCAACGTCACCAGCGTCTGCAACCACTTCAACGGCAACGAATGCGCCCGGCACGGCACCGAAATCGGCGTTTCGTCGTCCCGGTGGTCAGGCTCCAACCGCTTTACCTGGAAGCACGCCGTTCCGATCCAATCGACAAGCTGAGACCGTTGCCGCCAATGAACCGGAACCCACGACTGAAACAAAATCGACCCAAACCATTCGCCTGTACAACCAAGCGTTTCCCGTTCCGAAGCGTTTTGCAGACGCAGCACTCACGCTGTTTGACTTTCGATTTCGCTATTTCATCACACCGTGGATCGTCAAGATCTTGTGGGGCCTGACCGTGATGCTTGCGTTACTGTGGGTCTCGAAGCTGACCTACGACGTATGGATACAGCCTTCATTAGAAGCGCCGGGTCCACGTACCGAGGATGGAACACCACGTTGGGAATTCGAACCGTTGGGTGGAGAATCGGGGCAATCCATTTTTCAGTCGCGAGCGTTTGGCTTCGCAGTGCAGTGTGGGACGATCATGGTGTTCGTTCTTATCGCTCGAATGTTGATGGAAACGGCCATCGTGTTCTTTCGCGTCGCGAGTGATATCGCCGAACTGAAGCGTACACCGCCTTCTTGATTTTCCGCGACCGATCTCTTTGACGGATGAGCCGCGTTGTCTTCGTTAACTTCCATTCGTAATTGCACCGACCGAATTGAGGCCGAGTCGCTTCGCATTCGCTTGGCCGAAGCGGGCATTCGTGCATTGGTGACGGGGACGGACATGGAAACGGCACTTGGTTTGGGTGGCGCCGGTACGATGCGAATGGTCCGCTTGGAAGTTCCAACCGAAGATGCCGAGCGAGCGGTTGCGATTTTGGAAGAAGATCGACGTAAAGCGATCGAAGCGGGACCCTGGATCTGTTCGCGATGCCACGAACAAAATGAATCGACGTTCGAAGTCTGTTGGAGTTGCAGCAAGCCACGCTCGGATGACGATGAACGTGGACGGTTGGAACCGAAGGGACTCAAGTCCACTCCCGAACCCATCGAAATTGAACGAACCGAACCCGTCAGCGAAGATGGCAACCCCTACCGTCCCGCGCCAACATTCAGCTCGCCTCAGCGAGTCACTGGTGTCGATTCGATCACGGATGAATCTTGGGATACGATCGACGCAGACGTACGACGTGCCTTTCGCGCGTCGATCGTTGGTTCCTTCGTTTTTCCGCCCTTGGTCTGCTTCTACAGTCTCTATCTTCTCCTGTCGATACCCGGCTTTGCCTATCAAAAGAAGCGAAATTGGATCTTTGTTACATGGGTCATCAACTTTCTATTGATCTTCGCCTGGACGGCTTGGTGGCTGAGTTTCTTTCGCCGTTAAACGCTGCGCGTATCGTCGAAATCCCAGTCGTATCGACCGGTCACGCGGCACAATGATCCGCCATCGTTTGCAAGACTCGATGCGCCGCCGCGTGACCCTCGTGTATTAACCGCTCAGGTTCGGTGAAATCGAACCAAGCGATGTTGCCGACATCGGGACGTACAACCAGGTCGGCAGCATCCAGCATGAATCGCCGCAACATTCGTTCTCCCAAATCATCAACACGCATCATCACTTCGATCGCCGTGTTGCACTGTTGGATCTGGTCATGATCCTGCCCAACATCAACTGCAATCGTTAGGTCGCTCGCGTAACTGTTTGCAATGAGTGTTGGCACCGAAGCGATCACGCCGATATCGGAAAGTAGCATGTCGTTCCACTTGACCGGCGGGAAAATTCCGGGGATCGATGCGGAGGCGCGGACGGCCAACCGAAGTGGACCCTGCTCCAGCACGACTTGTTGACCGGTCAACAGATCGACCGTCACGATACTTAACGGAATGGGCAGATCTTCGATGTCGATATCAGGAATCAGGTACTCAATTGATTCGACGAGTGGTTCTTCGGAGATCAGCGATTGGCTGGTTACCGCACGATTCAACTTGCGATGTGTTTTCAGGTACTTTCGAATCCGGCCGTACCAGGGAATCAGTCCACCGGCCGCTTCATCATCCGCTGCCGGCGCAGCTCCGAATAAGATTTCCTGTTTGAGTTGAAAGACCGGCGAGTGCAGGAGTTCAATCGCTTTGGCCTGCACACGGAGGATGTCTGGATCGGACGCACACATGGCGCCGACCAGACTTCCCATGCTGACACCCACGATTCGCTCGGTTCGAATCCCTGCCTCGCCGATCGCTTGCATGACACCGAGGTGAGCCACACCTCGCGCACCGCCACCCCCAAGAGCCATGACCGCCGACCGAGGATCGGCAGACGTCGGCTCCGTTCTTGGCATTCGAATGAAATTGAGCAAACTCATTGCTAAGCCTTAAACGATGTCGTGACTCTCGTTCAAAACAGTGAGGTTTGAACGAAGACTGACATTTGGTTATTGGGAAACTGACATTTGGTTCCTGGGGACGTGACCGATGGGTCTTGGGATCGTCGTTCAGGACGCCTTGTACGGCATCAGAATTTCTCCCGCCTGAACGTCCTTCAGTTCTGCCCAGCCTTCATCCGCGATCATGCCTCCCAATCGCGTGACCTGTCGGAAGTCACCGTCGCTCGGTTTTCCGCCCGTGATCTTGCGACGCAGCTCACGACACATCGCTTCGGCCGCTTCATGAACAATCGGATCAGACGATTTGGCTGCGTGCAGGCTGGTCACCAGCATCACGATCGCGTCTTGAAGCGTGGAAGAGATGACTGACATACGACATTGGCGGTCGGCCAGTTTCAATTGATGCTTGCGCATCGCACCGCTGATCATGAATTTGCTCTTGGACAGCAATCGTTGAGCAAACTTTGCGTGGCGCTGCAGGCCGACAGGCATCGACGATGGAATTCCCGTCCAAGTGGTGCGGGACAGCTTGTGACCGACGTACCAACGTGCATACGCAGCCATCGGCTTCCTCAGAGCCCAAGCGTGCATTGGATTTGCCGGGTTTGGAGCACTGATTCCGTTTTCATGCAGAATGCGCCCGATCGGTTCGAAGTACGTCTTTCCGTGGTGCTTGACCAACGACTTAAAGAACGCCATCCCGAGCATCTCGCCTTCCCCTTCGTAGATGCAAGGTGCAAGGAACTCATGCACGTTGTCTCCGAACGGATGGCCGAACAAGAACGATCGGCCACCGTGCGTTTTCATGAAGAGTTCGATCGCCGCTTCCTTCTGCATTTCACTGCCGAAGATTTTGGCGATGATGCATTCCATTTCACCGCGGAACCCTTGATCGATCAGACCGGCTCCCCAGTTTGACAACGCATCACACGCAACGATCATGCCTGCCATGCGTCCGATCCTTCGGCGAACGAGTTCCCGTTTCTCAATCGCTTGACCGTATGTTTGCCGGTATCCCGCCCACGGCAACATTTCGGAGAGCATCCATCGCATCGTTCCCGCGGCATTCGCACACAAGGCGACACGTCCAAGGTTGAGCCCGTGGTATGCAATCGTCAGGCCATCACCACGCGCCGGTACCAGCAGATTCTCCGCTGGTACACGGAAGTCCTTGAAAACCAATCCGTTGTTCTGTGCTCGCCGCAAAGCGTGCAATCCGTAACGCTTCATGTAAAACGACTCGCTCTCTTCCGTTGGCAAATCGACGATCAGTACGCTCGGCTTATCGTCGATGCGACAAACCAAGCCAATCGTGCGACCGGGGCACGCGTTGGTGATGAATAGCTTCTCACCGTTGACAACGTAGTCGTCACCGTCACGAACTGCTGTTGTCTTGAGGGCCGTCAGGTCACTGCCGGCTCCGGGTTCGGTTAACGCGAACGCTGAAAGCGCCCGGCCATCGGCCAGTTTCGGCAGGAACCTCTCCTTCTGTTCCGGCGAACCAAAAGAGCGCACCGGATCGACGGCGCCAATACATCCATGAACCGATGCAAGTCCCGCAACGGTCGGATCAACGGCTGCCATCCGCGTAATCATGTCCGCGAATTGCCGCATGGTGGCGCCCGATCCGCCAAACTTTGGATCAACCAATAGACCCCAGTAGCCGACTTTTCCAAGATCGTCAAAGACTTGGTCATCGATCTTTCCTTCACGGTTGATGAGTGTTCCGGCATCCCGATGACGTCGTGTCACGTTCAAACTAGCTTCCACCACTTGGTCAACGGCCGAGGAGGCAACGTCGTGATTGGATTCGAACAACGATGTTTCGATATTCGTGTCCCACATCGCACGGTGAGCGGGACTGTTTACCGTTTGATACTGCGGTGCGAATAGATCTTCGACTTGGTCGTCTGCCGTGTCCACGACGCCCGTTCTTCGAGCCTCTTCTGCCGAGGCGCCGCCCAAACGCAGAGCGACTTCAGCAAACGAAGCTGGTTGGGCGTCGGTTGCATGTGAAGCAGTGTCCACGACCGGCTGAGTTTCTTGCGAAGTCCGATCGTGATCGACCAACGGTGCGTCGGGGCGATCGTTATTTCCTACGCTTTCGCCGGTTGCGTTTGCCGGTGTTGGGGAAACAGTTGGCGTGTCGTCGTGATTGACCGGTAATTTGGTCGTGTTGTCCAAGCTCATGGTTGATCTCCTAGAATCGCTGCTCTCTTTTCGAAAAAAGACTCCGCGGGTTTGGGTTACATCGAAGAAGTCGTTTGAATCTGCGACGTTGCCGATTGACCGAAGTAGTTTTCGCCCGTCGAGAACATCTCGATCAATTCGGTTGGTACCGAGAAACGTTCACCGTAGTGATCGTGAAACGCTTTCAGGTTGTGGGCAAAGACCTTGGATCCCATGGAATCGACCCAATGCAGTGGTCCGCCACGGTGGGGCGCAAATCCGGTTCCCAGAACGATTGCCAAGTCGATGGCCCACGGTTGTTCCACAATGCTGTTTTCGTGACAGCGGATCGCTTCTGCCAACATCGGGTAGAGAACGCGACGTTGAAGAGCCGTCATCGAATCGTCCAAGAACTCAACCGGCTCGGGTTTGGACTCGGATAGCATCGACCACGGTAGTGTTGCCACAGATCCGCGCTTGCCGCGGCGATAGTGATAGAAACCAATGCCCGATTTCTTGCCAAGCTGATCTTGTTCGACCATCGCGTGCAGCATGCGCGCGACCGGCTCGACACCCGGCAATGTACCGGCGAGCGAATCGGCGACGTGATACGCCACGTCGATTCCGACTTGATCCAGCAGTTGAAGTGGCCCCATTGGCATACCAAACCGGCGAACTTGGCGATCGAGCTCGTCCACCTCACAGCCTTCACCCACCATCAATACGGCTTCACCGAGGTAGGGGAACAGAACGCGATTGACAAGGAATCCGGGAGCGTCCGCCGTAACGACCGGTGTTTTTCCGAGCGCTTTGACGAATCCAACCAGACGCGACAGGGTTGCCGCATCGGTTTGGGATCCACGAACGACTTCCACCAACTCCATCCGATGGACGGGATTAAAAAAGTGCAACCCGGCGACTTGGTGAGGACGACTTGTGACACTTGCCATTTCACTGACTGACAACGATGACGTGTTGGTCGTTAACAGTCCGTTCGATGGCGCAACACTGTCGAGCATTCGAAAGACGTGCTGCTTGATGTCCATGCGTTCCACAACCGCTTCGATGACCAGATCACAATTTGCGAGTGGTTGTTCGTCACAACTGAAGGAAATGCGGTTGAGCAGGTCCGCACGTTCGTCAGCCGTCCACGACTTTCGTTTCGCAAGATCGTCGACTAACTTTTCGACGCGTCTTCGGCCAGCTTCCGAGCTCGCTGCATCGACTTCTTTGAAGACGACCTCGAAACCACGGACGGCCGCGAGTTGTCCAATGCCAGCACCCATCGCGCCCGCTCCAATCATTCCAACCCTTCGGATAGGCGTATCGTGAGCCGAGTGCTTTGCTTCGCTGGCCCACGTGGACAACTTGCGTGCTTTCTGTTGCGCGAAGAAGAGCCCGATCAAATTGCGACAAGTGGGTGTCGCCAACAAATTGACAAACTCGTCTTTTTCGCATCGGAATCCGTCTGGACCCGGCTTCATTCCCTTTTGCACGGCCTTTAGCGCTGAACGAAGCGCAGGGTAGTGCTTCGTTTTGTTGGCGATAGAACGCGAAGTCATTCGAAAGATTAGCCGCTGCCCGATCTGCGTCGATTCCATCCAGCGTTTCCAAAATGAACGACAACGCTGAGTGTCTTCAACATGTCCAGCTAACACATCATCCACAAAGTCTTGGATTCCCAACTGCCAGTGGTCCGGCGAGATCGATCGATGAAGCAATCCCGCTGCGTGTGCCTCCTTGGACGACAAGTGTTTGCCGGTAAGGATCATTGAGAGAGCATTGGTGAGCCCGACTTGTTTGGGCAATCGTTGCGTGCCGCCCCAGCCGGGGATCAATCCCAACTTGATTTCGGGTAAGCCGATTTTTGTCGAACTGTTGTCGCGTGCGATGCGGAATTTACATGCGAGCGCGAGCTCCAAGCCACCGCCTAAACAAGGACCGTGGATGACTGCAACCGTTGGCATCGGTAGCCATTCGATTCGTTGGAACAGCGTCTGACCCGTTTCAATCGCACGGAGTGCTTCGGTGGTCGTCGCAAAGTTTTGTAACGCTTCGACATCGGCGCCCGAGAGGAAGCCGCTTTCTTTATTGCTTTGGAACAGCACGAGCTGGATGTTCTCACTGGATTCCAATTCCTGAACAATCTGATCCAGTTCGGAAAGCACTTCCGCTGTCAGCACATTCATCGGACGATTGGGAACATCTAAGGTGACGGTCACAATTCCGCGGCTGTCGAGCTGCACATCGAAGTTTTTGTATGGCTTCATCTTTACTCCCCTTCGTTACTCGTTTCCACGACCATTGCGACGCCTTGGCCACCTCCAACGCAGAGTGTGGCGAGTCCTCTTTTCTTGCCCTTGGCTCGAAGTGATCGCAGTAGCGTGATCACCAACCGCGTGCCGGTGGTTCCAACCGGATGACCGAGCGCGATCGCTCCACCGTGAACATTCAGACGATCAGGATCGATCTCACCGAGAGCTTCGGAGCGTCCTAATTCCGACTGCGCGAATGACTTCGACGACATGGCTCGCTGACACGCAATCACTTGCGCCGCGAACGCCTCGTTGATTTCGATCATGTCAAAATCGTTGAGGCTCATGCCGGTCTGCTCCATCAGCTTGGCGGTCGCATAGACCGGACCGAGCCCCATGCGTCTCGGATCACAACCGGCAACGGCGTAGGCGGTGATGTAACCAACGGGCGATGTGGACAGGCTCTTCGCCGTTTCCACTGGGGCCAAAAGCACAGCTGCGGCACCATCGGTCAGCTGGCAGCTGTTGCCGGCTGTGACCGTTCCTTCGCGATCAAAGATTGGCCGCAGTTTTCCGAGCTGTTCCAATGATTGACCGTGTCGAATGCCGTTGTCACGCTCAATCGCGTTGCCATCGACGGGTTCGACCGTGACGATCTCTCCCGATAGGAAGCATGCGGATTGGGCAGCCTCGGCTTTCTGATGACTGGAGAGTGCGAAGAGGTCTTGTTCCTCGCGCGAGATGTCGAACTCCTTCGCGAGTACTTCGGCAGTCTCGCCCATGTTCATTCCCGAGACTGGATCGGTGAGCCCCATTTCGATGCCGATGACTGGCTTGAAATGGTGTGGACGAAAAGACGCTAAACACTTCAGCCGTTGTCCCAACGTTCGAGCGCGCCCCAGCTTTGTCCAAATCTCCGCGGCCGACCGATGAAAAAACAGCGGGATCTTGGACATCGACTCGGTGCCACCGGCGATGACCCAGTCGGCACGTCCACTTTCGATCGCTTGCCACGAAGACAGGATCGATTCCATTCCGGAAGCGCAGTTTCGATTCACGGTGTGCGCGATCCGTTCGATCGGGACACCCGCTTTTAGCGCAATCACTCGCGCGATGTTTGCGGCATCGGGCGGGCCAGCAACATTACCGACGACGACTTCATCGATTTGTTCCGGCGTCATGCCGGCACGTCGACAGACTTCCGTCAAAGCGACACGACCAAGTTCGACAGCCGGAACGTTGGCGAGTTGTGTGAACGCTTTGCTGAATGGTGTCCGTGCGCCGGCAACGACAGCGAGCGGTTTGGGGCGTATCATCCTTTTACCTCATTTTCCGGCGTCACTGTCGCGCCAGCGTCGAGTTCGCGTAGTTGGCGGCGGACGACTTTCCCCAAGAAGTTTCGGGGCAAGTCATCACACCGCTCGTAGATCTTTGGCTGCTTGTATTTGGACAGATGCTTCAGGCAATGAAGTTTCAACGTGTCAACGCTGAAGTCGACGTTCGGTTTCATTACGACAAACGCCTTGACGACCTCTCCGCGTCTTGGATCCGCGTGAGACACGACCGCGGCATCTTCAACGCCTTCCGCCTCGCGGAGCACTGCTTCCACTTCACTCGGATAGACATTGAATCCCGAAGTGATGATCAAGTCTTTTTTGCGCCCGACGATCCGGAAGTAACCGTCCGGTTCTTTCACGGCTAAGTCACCCGTATGAAGCCAGCCCATCTCGACCGATTGTCGAGTTGCCTCCCGGTCATTCCAGTAACCGAGCATCACTTGTGGGCCTCGAACGATCAGTTCACCGACGTCACCATCTGGAAGTTCATCCGAGATGGATCCTTCCGAATCGATGATGCGACATTGCGTTTCTGGCAACGGCAAACCGATCGTTCCGTATCTCGGCGAAGCAAACAAATCGCCAACGTGCGTTACCGGCGACGATTCGCTCAGTCCATAGCCTTCGACGACCAGCGCGCCGGTGTGACGTGCGAATTCTTCGCCGACTTCTTCTTCGAGCGGTGCGCCGCCCGAGATCACCCACTTCAGTCCATCCACCGTTGGCGGATGCGAACGGAACCGTTCATTCATCGCCACTAACATGGCCGGTACAGCGTGAAAGACGGTCGGTCGATGTGTCTCCAATAATTGGATCGCTTGACGAGTGTTGAAGCGGTGATGCAAGACCAACGTGGCTCCCATCGCGGCTCCACCCATCACCGTCGCCGACATGCCATAGCTGTGAAAGAACGGAAGCACAGCCAACATCTTGTCGCGACCAAAACGTTGATCCGTCCAGGCGGATTGTTGCCAGGCATTGGCGACCAAGTTGGTGTGACTCAGCGTGACGGCTTTCGGTACACCCGTCGTGCCACCGGTCGGCAATATGTATGCAGGGTCGTTGGTCGGTCGAATCGAGATCGGTTGCCAACGACGCTCGGTTTGATCGATTTGATCCCAGAACCACAAACTGCGTTCGGTAGTGGGAAGTGTCCAGCAGCCCGTTCGATTGCGCCGCGCCCACAGATAACCAAGCTGATAAAGCGATGGTAAGTGTTCGCGAATGGAAACCAACAGCGTTGTAACGTCCAACGTGTCATCGTCGTTAATCAGATGGGACAACATGTCCAAGCACACGACGTAGCGACAGCCGGTCGTATGCAATAAACGGCGCACCTCTTCGGCGACCATCAAGGGACTGATCGCCAGCGCGACACCGCCAGAACGCCAAATCGCGTTCGCGGCAACGATGTACTCGGGAACGTTTGGCAACAAGATGCCTACTCGATCACCCGGTTTGATGCCTAAACGCTGAAGCATTGCCGCAGCGCGGATGGTCTGTTGATTGAGTTCTTGATACGTCCAAGACTGATCGCCGTAAACGATCGCTTGGCGATGCGGCAGCTGTTCGGCTGCATGCTGCAACACACCAAATGCCGGAAGATCCCGATAGTGTTGCAGGCCTTCGGGTTGGCCCGCGGCGCCGTCAATCCGCAGATCGCCTGAGCCAACACCGTCGATCGGCACGCCTTCGTTGACCAAACCCATCGCCAGCGAATCGGATCGAACCGCAGACTCATCAGCTGTCAACGGATCGGCTTGCAGCCGGGGTGTCCGTTTGTTTCGTCCATCTAGCAGAAATCCCATCATCGCACTCCCAAACCAAGTAGCGATCCATCGACCATGGACGTTCGCGCAACGGGAGCGTCCGAATCCTGATGCCACCGGCGATTCAGGCAGTGCCGCGGGATCGCCGACGGAAGGGCTGTCGGCTCGGGTCAGCCAATTGACTGATAAGAGATGAGATGAATGGACCCCGTCGCGCGGTGGGCGAGACTGGGGGCAGAGCGCGAGAAGAGCGAAGAACCGAGCCGAGGGTGCTCTCTCATTGCTTGCACCCTATTCTACGCTCGAATACCCTAAAGGGTCAATCTTTTTCCCTTAAATTAATTTAAAGTAATATTAAGCACCTTTGTGAGTTATTTCACATGGGTTGCGTTTGATGAGCCCGGGTTCGTGCGATGGACCCGGCCCGCTTGCCTCTTTACCAGTCTTTTCAGTTCGAGACCCGTTAATGCTGCGAGCACCTCGGAGGCCGGCAGGTTGGTGCTCGTGATCACTCGATCGATCGGGATCGCTTCGCAATGCGTGGCATGCAGGACGGCTCGTTCCGTGTCCGTCAGATGAATGGCGATATCGCCGCAGTGTTCGGAACCAGCTTCCGCTTGTTGATCGGTCGATGAACCCTTCGGATCCTCCCATCCGGTGGGGCCAATTTCCTCGAGTACATCGTCGATGTTTTGGACGAGCTTGGCGCCATCCCGAATCAATAGGTTGCAGCCTCGAGAGGCTCGGCTGTTGATGGGACCTGGGATGGCGAGCACGTCCCGGTCTTGTTCCATTGCGAGTCGCGCGGTGATCAATGCGCCGCTGCGATCGGGGGCTTCCACCACTAAGACTGCCACCGACAGTCCCGAGATCAAGCGATTGCGCTGGGGGAACATGCCACCGCGTGGTTTCACTTCGGGGCCATATTCGCTGATCACGGCGCCGTGGCTCGCGATCTCTGCGGCAAGCGAACGATGTTCGCTCGGATAGACTCGACCGAGTCCACCGCCGAGCACCGCGATTGTGCGTCCGCCGGCGTGCATTGCACCCTCATGCGCGGCCGCGTCGATTCCTCGCGCCAGTCCGCTGACGACGGTCACACCAGCCTTGGCCAACATGAATGCAAAGTGTTCAGCTTGTTTGAGTCCGTAAATCGTCGCGTGTCGCGTCCCGACGATCGCAACGGCACGTTCATCACGCGCGGTGAGTTCACCTTGGCAGAACAGAAGTGGCGGTGGATCGGCAATCTCGCGGAGTAATCGCGGATAGCGCCGCGAGTCTCTGACGACGACGTCTGTCTGGTTTTCCTCGCACCAACGCATGACGCGTTCGGCATCGACGAAATGGTCGGCGGTGTGAAGGGTGTGGATGAGTTTCTTGCCAACCCCGGCCACTTCACTCAATTGATCGGAAGTTGCCTGGAAGACGTTCCGCGGGGATCCGAATCGTTGCAAAAGCAGAGTCATCGTCCGCGGACCGATGCCAGGCAAGAGTCCCAGACGGATCGTTTCGGCAACCTCCGGACGCGGTGGATCGCGGAATGGATTGGCATTGCCCGAATTGCCATCAACCGCTTCGATGGCGATTTGATTCTCGCGGCCGCGAAATGCGCTGTTTTGATCTGCGTCGTCCGGAGTGAACGTACCGGTAGACGGATCGCCTGATGCCCCTGTCATGCGATAATGCCCCTGTCGTGAAACTTTCGCGGGAGTCTAGCGAATCCGTCCCGCAGCTCCAAGACATTGTTGAAATGACGGAAGTTTTCGCGATCGGGCCAAGCCGTGGCGTCTCGGGCCGAATAGTGAAGTTTCGCGTCCTCTCCAGAATCGCTAGGATGCCACCATGGCTAAAAAATCGAATCCGAAGAAACCGACTGGACAGGCTGCTGAAAAGGCTGGCAGCAAAAAAGACGATCGCGATCCCGCGGAGGTCCGAGCGGAAGAATTTCGTGTCGGCGCGCAGCGAGAGACGATCGAGGCATTTGTCGTCGCGTTCATTCTGGCGCTGTTGTTTCGCGCTTTCTTAGCCGAAGCATTCGTGATTCCGACCGGGTCGATGGCGCCAACGTTGATGGGTGCCCACAAGGATCTGTACTGTGAGCAGTGCGGGACACGCTTCCAGGTCGGGGCCAGTCGCGAGCGACGCAATCCCGATTCGAAATTGGCCGTCGTTGCAGGGGTTTGCCCGAATTGCCGCTGCGTCAACACGCTCGATCTTCAGAACGAATCGAACCACGCCACCTTCAACGGGGACCGGATACTCGTCAACAAGTTCAGTTATGCGTTGAGTGATCCAGAACGCTGGGACGTGATCGTCTTTAAGTACCCCGGCAATCCAAAACAAAACTACATCAAGCGTCTCGTTGGCCTGCCCAATGAAACGCTGACGATTCGACATGGCGATGTCTTCGTTCGACCGACCGGTACGAATCAAACCGATGTGATCCTGCGCAAGCCACCTGAAAAACTGTTGGCGATGCGTCATCTGGTCCACAACACCGATCAACAAAGCCCGGCATTGATTGCTGCCGGATACCCAACTCGTTGGCAACCTTGGATTGAAAAAGCAACTTCGCCTCCGACGGATTCGTGGAAGATCGAGCGAAGTGCGGATGGAATGGTTGCAACGATCGAGAACGCGGACTCGCAGAGCTTTCAATGGATGCGATACTACCATCGATGGCCGACAGCTGCGCAGTGGAAGACAGCGCGAGATGGCGGATCATTATCGTCAGTGGATCCTTATCTGAGCCGAGCGATCACCGACTTCTACGCATACGATTCGTATATCCATGTTGCTGCTTCAGAGATCTACGACGAGTTGCCTTCAACGCGATCGGGGAGTCGTTTGGAACGCATGCTCAATGGCGGCTATTCCAAGGGTGTTTTTAAATCCACTTTTCGATCCGGCGAAGGCTTAGAACAGTTCGGCGAAGACTTTGACGTCAACGGTCAAGAAATCAGCGGTGACAATGTCGGTCTGGACGGGATGCACTGGGTTGGTGACTTAATCCTGGAAACGGATGTTGAAACTTCGGAGGATGCGAAAGAACTGTTGCTGGAATTGGTCGAAGCGGCTGTGAAGTATCGCTGTCGGATCGATCTGGAAACGGGGCAAGCAACGTTAGAGATTAACGATGGAGAGCCAATTCCCTTTGAGGACGGCAGCGTTGCACCATCGGCACAGTGCGGAGTGCAGGCTGGTAGCAGGCATCGCCTGCGGTTCAGTAATTGTGATGATCAGTTGTTGCTCTGGGTTGACGGAGACGTTGTGGCCTTCGATCAAACGACCACGTTTGATTCTCGGTTGTATCGCGGCGACGAAGACAATCATCCGTTTTACTTGGAGGCACATCCTCTCGATGGCGCTCCAGCAGCGATCGCCGTGCGAGGGGGAGACGCGACGGTTCGAAATCTGCGAGTCGATCGCGACAAGTACTACATTGCGACGAAAAACAGTCGCGGTGGAATCTATGACTACAACATGAGCCAATTATGGAGTGTGTCGGGAAGCCAGTCGTTAGCGACCATTCAAAGCTGGTTCGGTGACCGAGAGAGTTGGTCAAAAAAAATCCCTTGGAATTTCCGTCGCATTGTCAGCTTCGAAATGGAAGACGATCAGTTCTTTCCGATGGGCGACAACAGTCCCGAAAGTTTGGACGCTCGCTGTTGGGCTGGATCGAAGGACCGAATCAGGCTGCCAGGTAACGTTAATCGTGACGCATGGAAATGGTTTGATCGATCCTATGTGCCACGGGATTTGCTTGTTGGTAAAGCCGTGTTGGTATTCTGGCCGCACTCTTGGAACGCGCCCGTCCCCTTCACCCCTAACTTCAGTCGCATGAAGTTGATCCGATAGGAACCGAGGAGTCATTGGAATGGATTCCCCTCACTTGACCACTTACGATTTTGCATCTGCCTTGGAGTCGGCCAACGGCGTTGACCAGGGTCATCCAACGGCTCCGATTTTGGAAGCGGTTGAACTGCAAAAGACGTACGGCCGTCGTCGCGTTGTTGATGGCGTGAATTTGCATGTTGGCACTAGCGAAATTGTCGGATTGCTTGGTCCCAACGGTGCCGGCAAGTCGACGAGCTTTCGGATCATCTGCGGGATGATCGAACCGGATCGCGGACGTGTCTTTCTGGATGGCAAAGATGTCACCAATTGGCCGATGTTCCGGCGTGCCCGCGATGGGCACATGGGCTATCTTCCGCAGGAGCCGAGTGTTTTCAAAAAGTTGACCGTTGAGCAGAACATCTCCTCGTTGCTCGAGTTGCTCGGCATGGATCGAGCGGCGCGGAAGGAACGCACCGATGAACTACTCGAAGAGTTCAACATCACGCACATTCGAAAGAGTCGTGCGGGAGGATTGAGTGGTGGCGAACGTCGCCGGTTGGAAATCGCGCGTTGTTTGGTTTCGGATCCGAAGATCGTCATGTTGGATGAACCGTTTGCGGGCATTGACCCCGTGACCGTTCAGTCGATCCAAGGCGTGATTCGCCAACTTCGTGAGAGCGGCATCAGTGTATTGATCACCGATCACGCAGCACGGGAGATCTTGGATACCGTGGACCGATGCTATGTCATCTATCAAGGACAAGTCTTAACGGTCGGGTCGCCCGATACCGTGAAGAATCATCCCAAAGTGCGTGAGGAATATCTCGGAGACATCGATGCCATCGATCGACCGTCCGCACCGATTCCCAAGCCTCACTTCCGAACCGACCCCGGTCGAGTCGCGCGTCACACGCCGAGTGACGAGGCGTAGCATCGTTGCCGATCGCTCCGCCAGTCGGTCACGCTCCGCGTGACGGTTTGTCTCTGTCGTCATGCGGAGCATGACCTACTATTGCTACAAAAAAAGGTCGCCGAATTTCGGCGACCTTTTCTTTTTTCAGCGATGCTTATGGGGAACTACTGGTTGAGCTGTTCTTCAACCGTTTCTTTGCCATTCTTCGTTCCCAAGGCACCCCACAACCCGTAAGGGCTTCTCGATCCGGGAGCACGAGGGCCGATTTCGTTGTGACGAACCGTTCCGATGTTGGCGTCACCCGCCTCGATCGAATCGGTCAAGAAGACGACTGCACCATCCGCCATCAAAACGTGACACCCACCTTGATGCTGGCTGCTCGGTGGAAGAACGCCGGCACCGGTTGGACCGAAGTAAGTACACAGTTCGTTATTCGGTGGAAGAATGGTGTTCATCGAAGTGAAGATGCCGTTGCCGTTAGCCCAACGGAATCCACGCCCTTCTTCTTCGTTCACCAAATCGACGCCATCGATCCAGACTTGCGGTCGCTCAGGATTGATGTCGTTGCGACAAAGCAATGGAGCGTTCTGCAAAGCCGTTGGAGACAAGTTCGTTCGAGCGATCGTACGAATATCTCGCTCGCCCAAGTCGGTTGCGATTTCGCCAGCCATGATCGTGTTCGAGAGACCGTCGAGCACGTCGCGGAACTTGGACACAACGCGGGGGACGAATACACCTCGACCGCTTGCTCGGATATCCAACGCACGACTTCGGCTCTCGATCAGCGTGCTGCCGAACGGACCTGCATCATGGAAGTGGTTGGCATCACCTAAGCAGGCTGCGTAGTTGGTCCGGCCCATGGCGGGTAGACCGGTCCCAGGGTCGGAAGGACAACGAAGCGTCGGAATCTCTGTCATCCACGGTGGATAAGCATCGTTGAATTCGTTGACAAACGGTGCTTGGTTGGAAGCCGGAGACATGGTCGCCGTCGGTCCCATAGCAGGCCAGGGTGGAATCCGCTGCGTACCAGGATTGTTGAGGTCAACCGAGTTCGGGTTGCTGATCTGCTCCCACAGTGCTTGCTGCTCGAAGAATGGCGTCAAGCCGACGATCCATGCCAGGGAACCGTTGTTCGTTCGGTCAGATGCACGGAAAAACAGATCGGGAAACGTGAGTGGGCCACCGGTACCACCAAGTTGGGTTGGCAGTTGTTTGTAGGCCGAGTGGTAGTTGTGAACAGCAAGCCCAATCTGCTTAAAGTTGTTACTGCAGCTCATGCGTCGGGCCGCTTCGCGAGCCGCTTGAACGGCAGGCAACAACAATCCGACGAGCACGCCGATGATGGCGATGACTACCAGGAGCTCGACGAGAGTAAAACCGGAACGATCTTTCCGGCGATTAACTGACATGTGTTTTTTCTCCGCGGAAGAAAAAGGGTAGACCTAGGGAATCACTGAGGAGGGGGGGCTTCGCTAAGAAGAGAATGGCCGTCGACTATCTTTCCTCCGCCATCCTTGCGTCCTCTTCCGCATACTCGGCGCGTTCCTCTTCCGTTGGTTCCACTCCCGATGGTTGGATCACGGTGTTTTCTTCCTTGCCACCACAACCGATCGTTGGAAGGAACAGAAAAGCTGCGGCTAGGACGATAAAAGGAATGCGAAACTTCATCGGTGATTTCAATTCCATGTGAAAGAAGTTCTGTCGAAACGGAGCCATCTGCGAAATTCTAGTAATCGAATCTTGGACGACGAGTCTTATTTCAATCGCTGCAAGAAATTGTTAACAACGGGATTCGATCACACGCTAGGAAGGCTTAACGTGAATGGACAACTTACAAATTCTTGTCTTGGGTCAAGCACTTCATAAAGACTTAACGCTTGATCCACATTCGCATTAGGACCATCTGAAAGCCCCCCGTTCGTTTGCATGTGGGGCACATGCAACGTGCGCGAAGAGACGAAGTAAGTCTCAACTGTTTGGTTGCGAAATAAGCAAGTCGCGGAGCGTTGCTCGAAAATGCGAAAATCCCGTGAGGGATAATAGACTCAATGATCGATCATCGATCTGCGAAGAAGAGAGCGGATGGGGTGGGATTCGAACCCACGGTACGCGTGAACGTACGCCAGTTTTCAAGACTGGTGCCTTCGACCACTCGGCCACCCATCCTCGCTGTTTTTTGCCCATGAGATGACGTCGCATCCGCGTACCGTCTCATGACGAGGCTAGAGTCTACAGGTGCCCGAACGAGCGCGAAAGTCCCGCTTTTCCTGTTGATGCGAGATTCCGCGTACGAGCCTCGTGATCGCTGTTCGCCCGGCACTCTAGGCACAATCGGTACTACCGGAACCACGTTTTCGCGCAGTTTTTTGTCCCTTTGATTTAACCGGACGCGTCGGATGGGCTGGCCGATCTGATCCGAGTGCGAGGATGCGCAACACTACTCAAGCAGCAATCACCAGGATGGTCGAGAAGCAGCCGAGAATTCAGCCGGACCGGTCGGCGCGAGCGGCCAAACTCACAGCCTTGGCATTGTCGTGCCTATTGGCGCTCTCCAGCGGGTGTCGGACTGGCGAACCGACACTGCCTCAGGGCACGTTCACGAATTCATCGGTGCAAGAGACTTCCGACCCGTTCCGGGTTTGCTCGTTGGTTGAACCGAATCAGATCTCCGGTTCGCAACAAACTGCGATCGAGCAAGCAGCGATCGAGCAAACGGCTTCCAAGCAGACAGCGATCGATCACCCTGCGATTCCGGCGCCCGAGATGGGACCGGCCAACGCTAATCCAACGAGGATTGACCGGACCGCGATCGACTTCGTCGAACAAAACGCCTCGGGCGAGCTAATCGCCCCCGAACCGACTGAAGCGTTGACTCCGGAGCTCCTCGAAGTGGAAGCGGTAACCGTTTGGACGGTTGAAGATGCAGAGGCGATTGCACTTCGCTCGCATCCCGCATTGAATCAGCGGCGCGCTGCCGTGAGTGCGGCGCGTGGTCAGTACGTTCAAGCAGGACTTCCGTACAATCCCACGGCACAATATCAAGGTGACGAAGTTGGAAACGAAGATGCCGCGGGTCTCCACTCGATCAGAGTCTCGCAGCGGTTTGTGACGGCCAACAAACTAGGAATCGCCGCGCAGGTGGAAGCGCGTCAGTTTCAAAAGCAACAGGCTCGATTACGAGTGGAAGAAATGCGAGTCATCGCTCGCGTTCGCAACGCATTCGCTCTGGGCTTGGTCGCGCAGAACCGGATGCGGCTGACTCAATCGATCGCTGATTTGACTCAGCGCGCGGAAGACTCCGTTCAAGACTTGGTCAATGCTGAAGAAGCATCAAAGCTCGTGCTGCTTCAGTCGAAAGTAGAAACCGAACAAGCTCGAATCGATCTCGAGAATACTCGCGCACAATACCGGGCTGCCCTGCGGACGTTGTCCGCCGCAGTTGGGGATTCAACGTTTGAAAACGGACAGCTATCGGGTGAGCTACCTGACCCAAGCGAAGCGAGACCTTGGGAGTCGACGATGGACGAGTTGCTTCAAACAAGTCCTGAGTTATCCATCGCTGGATCAGAATTAGATCGAGCACGATGGGCGTTACAACTGGCTTGTGCTCGCGTCGTCCCCGATGTTACCGGGCAAGCGGGAGTCGGATACGACGCATTCTCAGATAATACGTTTGCCGTCTTTGGTGTTTCTGTTCCGTTGCCGATACGGAATCGGAATCAGGGGAACATCCAATCCGCCCGCGCAGAAATCACCGCTGCTCAAGCCGCCATCGAAGCGACACGTCTGAGTTTGGAGGCACGTCTCGCGCAGACAGTTGGACAATATGAAATCGCTCGGCAGCGGTACGAACGGCTGAACGCATTGGTCATACCCGCAGCGGAAGAAGCCTACGAATTGGCAACGAAAGCGTTTGAATTCGGAGAGGCCGACTACCTGCAGGTCTTAACGACGCAGCGAACGTTGTTCGAAAAACGGCTTCGCGCCGTCGATGCCTTGGGCGACGCCACAACGGCTGCAAACGCAATCGACACAATGTTGGTCGGCTTACCGTTGTAGTGGTGTGGTCACGTCAGACGCTCTGTAATGCTTTGACGATGGGGACAGATGCGGCCTGTGTCGCGGGTGCGATTCCAGCGATCACGCCGACGCAAACGGAGACCAAAAATCCATTTAAGACCAAGCTGATCGACGGACGGAAAGCGATCGATGCACCCTCGGCACCGATGGCAAACCCGCCGACTTGTAATACGGCGTTGGCTATCAGTGTCCCAGCCAATCCGCCCAGAACGCATAGGAGTGTGCTTTCGCTCAGAACCAGACGCATCGTGCGTAGCGGCCGAACCCCAATCGTTTGCAAGACTGCGTATTCTTTAATCCGATCTTGAACGCTCATCGCGGTGGTTGTGGCGACTAATGAAAGGACCAAGCCAACGCAGCTGCAGTGAAGACACATCGCAACGGGCAAAGCATTGTTTGCGCGAGCAATAACGCTACGAGGACAAGTTTTCCCATGTCGGTAGAGTAGGCTGATCACCCCCAACGTGCAAGAGCGACGTCGTAAGTGTGAGTTCGACTCAGAAGTGTCGTGTTAGGGTAGGAAACACCGCGTTTTGCCAAAACGCCAAGCGATATGCGAATCTCATGGGGCTTTACCTGTGGGTAGTTTTGACGTGCCGAATCGCGTAATCTCTCGATTCGGAAAGCGTTTTGCCTCGTCACTCGCAAACAGGAACTTCGACACGTGGGCCAAGTTACTCGGATTGAGCATCCACTCGTTGAGCATCATCTCTGCTCCGTTCGCAACGAGCAGACCCGTCCGAGCGAGTTCCGCGACGCAATTCAGCGGCTTTCGGTTTTGGTCGGTGTTTATGCGACCAGCGACCTACCGGTTCAACCGACCCAGGTACGAACGCCGATCGCCGACGCAGACTGTTGGGAATTGAAAGTCCGGATTGGGTTAGTGCCAATTTTGCGAGCTGGATTGGGGATGGTTGATCCGTTGCAGGACTTGCTGCCTGATGCAGCCGTCTGGCACCTCGGGCTTTATCGAAACGAGGAGACGGCTGAACCGGTTGGCTACTACGACAAGTTGCCCCAGAGCGGCGCACCGAATGTTGCCTTGGTACTTGACCCGATGCTGGCGACCGGCGGGTCCGTCGACTTGGTCGTTCGTCGTCTGATGACTTGGGGCGTCGATGAGATTCGCGTCCTGAGCATTATCGCATCCCAGCAGGGGCTCGACCGAGTCCATCGTGATTTTCCGGACGTGAAGATTTATGTCGCTGCGATCGACCCCGTGTTGAATGCTCAGTCGTTTATCGTCCCAGGTCTCGGGGACGCTGGAGACAGAATCTTCGACACACCTCAGCATCCGTAGTTGTCGTGTAGTAGGTCATGCTCCGCATGACGACAGAACGGAACGCTACGATCGGCGGAGCGATCGGCGACTTTGTCGTCGTGTAGTAGGTCATGCTCCGCATGACGACAGAATGGAATGCTACGATCGGCGGAGCGATCGGCGACTTTGTCGTCGTGTAGTAGGTCATGCACCGCATGACGACAGAATGGAACGGTACGATCGGCGGAGCGATCGGCGACTATGTCGTCGTGTAGTAGGTCATGCTCCGCATGACGACAGAATGGAACGCTACGATCGGCGGAGCGATCGGCGACTATGTCGTCGTACTGCTTCGCGTAGGATCGCCGTGACGCGATCCAATCGGCATGCGGAGCCATGCCCTACAGGAGACCGAACAAAACTCCTGCAATGCATCCTGTCATGCAGCACGCGAGCATGCCTCCCAGCATCGCTCGCAAACCTAGTTGCGCAATGTCAGACTTGCGTTTTGGCGCGAGTGGTCCGATGCCTCCCAGTTGAATCGCGATGGCACCGAAATTTGAGAAACCGCACAACGCATACGTCAGGATCACACGTGAGCGATCGCTTAAGGAGTCAGCATCTTCGCCGATCAAGCCCAGGTATGCGACGAATTCGTTGATCACCATTTTGCGTCCCAGCAGATCACCGGCAACGACGCAGTCTTTGGATTCGATTCCCATCATCCAGGCGAGCGGCCACATGATGGATCCAAAAATCCGTTGAAGGGAAAGTTCGGTGTTGAATAGCCCGCCGACCATCTGAAGCAAGATGTCAATGAACATGATCAGAGCGAGAAAGGCGATTAGCATGGCGGCGATGTTGATCGCCAGTTTCATACCTTCACTCGCACCGTTTGCCGCCGCTTCGATCACGTTGCTGGCACCGACGTCCATGCGGGCTTCAACCGACTCAACCGATTCAGGAGTCTCCGTTTCGGGCTGTAAGATTTTTGCGATAACCAAAGCGGCAGGTGCCGAAATAATCGAAGCCGTTAACAGATGCCCTGCACTGACACCGATTGTTGCAAAGATCGCCATCAAGCTTCCACTGATGGTCGCAAAGCCCCCGACCATCAGCGCATTTAACTCACTGCGTGTCATGGTCGCTACATAAGGCTTCACCACCAATGGCGCTTCGGTGTGGCCGACCAAGACGTTCGCAGCTGCTGCGAGTGCTTCGGCGCCGCTGACGCCGAGTGTCTTTTGCATCACCCAAGCCATGCCGCGGATGACCCATTGCATCAAACCGATGTAATACAGCACGCTCATCAACGCTGCGAAGAAGATTACCGTCGGCAAAACGCCAAAGGCGAACGTCGTCAGAATGGCTCTTGGATGCGTTGCGTTTTCGGGATCCTGCGGGTCCGGATTGACCTGGAACAAAAACTTTGTCCCTGCTTCCACGCTTTCCTGAATCGCACCAAAGAAAGACTCCACCGCATAAAAGACGATGCCGTTCGGGTAACGCGCTACTTCGATAGATGCGAATTCACCCTCAGCAATCGCCTCTTCGCTAATCGCTTGCTTGAGTTCTCGTATGGACGCGTACGCCCCATTTTGAAACTGCTCGAGATTGATGGCTGATTCATCGATCAAATCCTGATCGATGGCATCAGCCAACTCGCTAACCGTTTCAATTCTGTATGGGAACGTCCAACGCTGAGAATTGAAGAATACCGCAGCAAGGAATATCTGCAGCATCAAACCCATAGCGACCAATCGCCAGCGGATTTTCGTTGGATGCGAGCTCATCGCGACCGCAAACGCGACCATCATGACGACACCGAGCAGGCTGATACCGTTGAGGTGGTTCACAGCGGCGAGAATCAAGGTCAGCCTCGAAGGTACAGTGCTCTAGCTCGGCCGGTCTCTGCGCGTTGACGCGCGAGGTGCCGATGCAAGCTGGTCGCGCTCAGATAGATGCACAAAGACAATCGGCAACTACGGGCGTTTCTCGATCGGGATGAAATCTCGTTCCGTCGAGCCCGTATAAACCTGACGTGGACGATTGATCCGTGTCGCAGGATTCGCGTGCATTTCACGCCAGTGCGCGATCCAGCCTGGCAATCGGCCGATCGCGAATAGCACGGTAAACATCTGCACGGGAATACCGAGAGCTCGATAGATAACGCCGGAATAGAAGTCGACGTTTGGATACAGCTTCCGCTCGATAAAGTACTCATCGCGAAGCGCGACGTCGGCGAGTTCCTTGGCGACTTCAAACAACGGATCGTCTACGTCTAGTTTGGCGAGCAGTTTGTCGCAACTTGCTTTGATGATCGTTGCACGTGGATCAAAGTTCTTGTAAACGCGGTGCCCGAATCCCATCAAACGAAAGCCATCGCGTTTATCTTTTGCCATGTCAACGTACTTCTGCACGTTGCCACCGTCGGCCGTAATTTGCTCGAGCATTTCCACGCATGCTTCGTTCGCACCACCGTGGAGCGGTCCCCACAAGGCGCCGATGCCCGCGGAGATCGAAGCGAACAGGTTCGCGTTACTGCTGCCGACCATGCGAACAGTCGATGTGCTGCAGTTCTGCTCGTGGTCGGCGTGAACGATGAACAGCAGATTCAAGGCTTCGGCAAAATCCGGATCGACAAGGTAATCGTGAGCCGGCGTTGCGAACATCATGTGCAAGAAGTTCTCGCAATAGTTCAGTTCGTTGTTTGGATAGATGAACGGCTGGCCCATCGATTTCTTGTAACTGTACGCCGCGATAGTAGGCAGTTTCGCGAGCAATCGATCGATGGAGATTTCGACTTGGTCCGGATCATGGACGTCCATCGAATCCTGGTAGAACGTCGACAGTGCACCGACCACACTGCTGAGGATCGCCATGGGGTGGGCGTCCCGCGGGAAGCCGTTGTAGAACGATCGCATGTCCTCATGGATCATCGTGTGACCGGTGATTCCCGCTCGGAATCGCTCGGCTTCTTTGGCGTTTGGAAGTTCGCCGTAGATCAGCAAATAGGCGACTTCTAAGAAATCGCTTTTTGCAGCGAGTTCTTCGATCGGATAACCGCGATACCGCAGGATTCCTTTCTCGCCGTTCAAAAAGGTGATCGCACTTCGCGTGCTACCGGTGTTGACGAATCCCTCGTCGAGCGTGATCAACCCCGAGTCTGCACGTAGTCGGCTGATATCGACGGCTCTCTCCCCTTCACTGCCCTCGACAATTGGCACTTCGATTTCCCGGTCGCCGTAGATCAGCTTCGCGGTCTCGGTGTTCTGCAATTCCAAGTTAGCTGTCGTGCTCATCTGCGTTCCCAAACAAGGTCTGCTTATTGCCAAAGGGCCGACGGTGGCTGGAGTGATACAGCGGGGAATAAGAGAGTCCCGTGTGAGGGGCTGATTCCAGCTTCCAATCGCCATTGGCAGTTTAGCGGTGCGGGAAGGCTGAAACAATCACTCGAAGGATTGCATCGTTACCCGAATCACGAGGGTAAGCACTTTTGCCCTCGAAAGCATTTATTGACGTCTGGATGTCGTCAAGCCGATCCGCATTTACCCGACCTTTTGGTCCTGAAGATGGACCCGATGGATCCGCATCGATTCGATCTTGCGATTACTTGCTTTTAAAATCTCAATTTCCGCGTCACCAATTTCAAGCTTCTTGCCGGCGTCGGGGATTTCGCCGATGTGATAAAGCACGTAACCGGCCACCGTTTCGTAATCGTCACTCTCGGGTAAGTCCCACGCGGCCATTTCATTGAGGTCATCCATCATCACACGTCCGTCGACCTCGACGGTTGCTTCATCGATGATCGTGATCCCGAATTCTTCTTCGTCATCGGATTCGTCGACGATTTCGCCAACAATTTCTTCCAGTGCATCTTCGATGGTCACGACGCCAGCGGTCTGCTGAAACTCATCCAACACGATGGCCATGTGGCTTCGACTGTGCAGGAATTCGCGGAGGATCAACTCGACACTGCGGTCGACCGGCACGGTCCAATGACGTCGCAGGATCTCGGTCAACGGAACGTCGGGTGTTTCATTGCGTACGAGATAGGGCATCAAGTCTTTGACGTAAAGCACGCCAATCACTTTGTCGAGCGATTCGGAGTAAACGGGGAATCGTGTCCTCCCTGCTTCGATGACCGTATGAAAGATTTTTTCCCAACTCCATTGAACATCGATCGCGTCCACGTCGCCTCTCGGTGTCATGATGTGCCCGACCGTGTCCTCATGAAGGGTCATCACCCCTTGAATCATTTCACGGACGCCGGGGCCAAAGAAACCTTCGCGAGTGCCGGCGGCAACGATCGTGCGGATTTCGTCTTCGAGTTGCTCTTCATCTTCGTCATCACTCTCTTTGGTTCCCGTGATTCGTCGGGTGACAAGTTGGACAAGCTCTCCCGGTGCAGAAAGCGGATGCATCAGGATCGACAGCATGCGCCAGAATGGCCACGTGTGGTAAAGCACAGGCGTGGACGCGAACCGTGTCACCGCCGCTGGTAACCAAACATGAATCAACATCATCAAGCCACTGGCTGCGACTGCCCAAACGACCAGCCGGCCGGTGCTGGGGTTGTTTCCCGACTCGAAGAGCGCACCGGTTCCAGCAATCAGGAACATCACCGTTCCGATCATCCGCAGGTATTCGCTCCCGCGAATGGCGGCGTCTTGATGATCGAGCACGGCGCCGAAGCGTTCGCGATTTCGTTTAAGTCGACAGTAAGCTTCCAGTTGCTTTCCTGCGAATCGGTCCAGCAACTCTCCGCCTAATCCACCGATGCTGCTGAGCACAAAACCGATAAACGATTCAATCGACCAGATCGAAGGCTCGATCACGCACGCTTCTCCTTCAACGTTGATGGGCGTTGGGTCTTGGATGGCTCGCTCGTTTGAACGTCGACCCCATGTTTTTCAATTTCAATCACGCCCAGCTGACGCATCACGTGTTGTTCAGCATGACGCATTTCATTTCTGGCTTCGATTTCTTGGTCATCCAAGCCACAGATATGAAGCGTCCCATGAACGATGTACAACAATAATTCGCTCGCGGAGCACCAACCGGTAACGTCGGCTTCGCGACGAGCGGTATCGAAGCTGACCACTAACTCGCCTTCAACAAGCGGTGGTTCAAGCTGGTACCCAAAACTGATGACGTCCGTCGGGTAATCGTGTTGAAGATAATCACGATTGATCCGGTGAATTTCCGGGTCATCTGTGATGCGGATACCGATCGATCCGCGATCACATGCTTGAAACCGGCAAGCGGTGCGTACCGCTTCGATCATCTGTTCGATCGGCATCGGCGTTTGGATGTCATCGTCAACGATGACGTCAACGTGAAGCGATTCCGGTGATTCCCGTTCTTGCTGCGGCAACATGATTAGGCGGATTGTGGCCCAGGGTACTTCACCCTTGCGTGGTAGATCGCGGTGAGCGACTTGACGAGACTGCGTCGAATCCGATCGAGTTGCCGGAAGGTCAATCCGCATTCATCGAATTGCCCATCGGCGACTTTCTTTTGAGCGATTGAATCGACCAGGTTTTGAATGCGACTCGGTGTGGGATCGACGAGTGTTCGCGATGCGCTCTCCACGGTATCAGCGAGCATCATGACGGCTGCTTCAATCGTCTGCGGTTTCGGACCGGGATATCGGAAGTCCGTATCGCTGACCTTCTCCGCATCTGGATCTTCTTCGCAGCGCCGTGCGGCTTCATGGTAGAAGTACTCGACGAGCGTTGTGCCGTGATGTTGCAAGATGAAATCGACGATCGGTTCGGGCAGATGGTGCTTGCGGGCAAGGTCGGCGCCGTCTTTCACGTGCGCGATGATCACCAGTGTGCTCATCGCCGGCTGCAAAGAATCGTGCTGATTCACGCCGGCATTTTGGTTCTCGATGAAGTACTCCGGTTTGAACATCTTGCCGATGTCATGGAAGTAAGCTCCCACGCGAACCAACAATCCGTTGGCACCGATCTCGTCGGCAGCCGCTTCGGCGATCGAAGCAACATTGATTGAATGGTTGTACGTCCCGGGGGCTTTCTGCGCGAGGCGACGCAGCAGAGGATGACTAGCGTCACCGAGTTCTAGCAGGCTGAGATCAGTCTGTACTCCGAACGTCTTCTCGACGAGTGGTAGCAGGCCCGTCATAGCCGTTGCGGAAACAAGAATGCAAAAACCTGCCCAAAGTGCTTCTCGCCCGAGACCTAGTAGAACGGTTGCAAAGACGGGACCCCGATAGAGGACTTCCAGTTCCTCTCCACCCGTCACCGGCATGAACCGTGTCGCACCGGTCACGATGCCGACACCGATTACCGTAGCGCCCGTAATCGCTGCGGACAGTGCACCTACGTAGAGTAAGTGTGAGCGACTCCGAATTCTGGCTAACAATAAAGTGCAGCTGAAACACGCCGCAACCAACATCACCAGCTCGCTGAGTTCCAAGCCCAGGAATAGTGTTAGGCTCAAGCTTGCCGCTGCCATCAAAAGTAATCCGAGTTCTCTACCGTACACGACGGCCGAAATAATCGAAGCAAGTACAAGAGGAATGAGCTCGCCGCGGTACCGATCACTTGATGCAAAATAAGCAAGCGTGATGGTCACGACCATCACGGTCAACAACTGGGCAAGCTTCCAACGATCTTGCAGTAGCTTTCGATTATCGACAAAGAAAATGTACGACCCACAGAGCAAGTAGAGGGCGCAGACCATTCCCGCATAAGCTGCCACGCGCGCGGCTTGATCGGTAAAGTGCATTTCCGAGGAAAGCACTTCCCATTCTTGTCCAAGAAGATCCAGTTCGTTATCGGTTAATGGTTGTCCAGCTTCGGCGAGCACCGTGCCAACTCGGTAGGGCGTCATGACCGGCTGCACCGACGCGGCCGCTTCACGACGCGCCTCTTCGCTTAATTCGTCGTCGTACTTGAGTGTTTCGTATTGCGGTAATTGTTCGGCGATCCAGTCCGAAATCATCGTTGCGACGATCTCGTAATTTTCTGATGGAAACTTCGTGCGAAACTGTTCACGCAGCCGTTTGGCGATTTCCGGCATCGCTTCGGCAATACGAACGGTGCCTGCTTCAACGAATTCGACGTTCTCCGGTTGGCCGACGGCGTAAACACGAATCCGCTCGAAACTGCCTTGGTTCATCTCGTGGGTGAGCGTGTTGATCAACCCGAACCGATAGTTGTCCCGAAGTGACAATTCGATTGCATCGTCGAGTCGCTTCAAACCCATGTCGTCAGCGAACACGGTCTTCAACATGGAAAACCGCAGCGCCGGCGGGTCATTCGGTTCGGTCTCGTCACCCTCAAAAAACTGTGCGAAGGCTGCCGCTTCGCTTTCGTTGAGCTGATCGAACGAAGGGGCATTGAGCACGAGAAACAGCTCGTCGCGAAGCGCTGCTCGTAACTCATCGAGCGGCTGCGTCCGATTGCTATAAAAAACAATCTGTTCACGACGCCGCCGTTCACGCAGTCGATCTGTTTCGACGTCATCTGGTACGTCGAAGCTGGCGCGTGTGACCAGATCTCGCGGCGGGATGTCACCACGACGATAGGAGAAAGGAGGATTCCAAGATTGGCAGGCCACGAGCAAGGTGACTCCCGCGACGACCGCAAAAGCGATGCGAATCGTGAAGTCAGCCTTATCGCTATCCTGCCACCACTGGATCAGTCGAGGCTTTTGGATACCGAGTGACTCGATACGTTCCTGTCTAGCTCGCTGTTTACTTGCGCCGCTCATGACAGCGGATCAGCTTGATACTCAGAGAGAAGATTGCGTGTGCGATCTTCACGAGAGCTCAATGGTGACCCTGGGATTCCTCGTCAGATGTGTTGCTATCGTGGCGGCCGACATCGTCATAGGCCTCAACAATACGCTGCACCAATGGATGCCGCACGATATCGCTTGCGTGCAGACGAACCATTCCAATGGTGTCGATCTTACCAAGTCTTCGCATCGCGTCACGCAATCCGCTGGTCACGCCGCGGGGCAAGTCTTGCTGCGTGGCGTCACCACTGACCACCATGCGGCTGCGCTCACCCATACGGGTTAAGAACATTTTCATCTGCGCGACAGTTGTATTCTGAGCTTCGTCCAAAATGATGAACGCGTCGTTGAGCGTCCGACCACGCATATAAGCCAACGGAATCACTTCGATAACGTCCTGTTCCATCAGATTCCGGGCTTGGTCGTAATCGATCATCTCGCCAAGGGCGTCCATCAGCGGCCGCAGATAAGGATTTAATTTGGCTCTCAGGTCACCCGGCAGAAAGCCGAGACTTTCACCCGCTTCAACGGCGGGTCGGACCAAAACAATCTTCCGAATCTGTCCGGCACGAAGCGATTCAACCGCTGTGGCAACGGCCAGATAGGTTTTACCGCATCCGGCAGGCCCCGTCGCAAACGTCAAATCGAACCGGCGAATTGCCTCGACGTATCGTGCTTGTCCTTTGGTGCGTGGCTTGATGCGGCGGCCAGCGTGCTGAATGTCGATTTCTTCATCAGCACCCACGATTTTTGGTGCCAGTCCTTCGACGATTACACCTTCTTCAGAAGCTGCCGTTTCGACATCGCCGGGACTCAGTTGCCCCTGTTTACGCGAAAGATGCCGCAGCTTTTCCAACGCGCGGGTGGCGCGTTCGACCCGTGCTTCGTCTCCAGAGATGCGGATGCGTCCGTCGCGTTGAGTGATTTGGACGTCGAACAATCGGCGCAGCTTCCGCAGATGCTGGTCGCGAGGCCCGAACAGCGCGAGGATTTCTTCAGGGTTGGCGATCGAAAGCGTCGCTTCGGTCATTCCGTTACCTAATTTCGGTTACCTAGTCTCGGCTACCTAGTGTTCAGTTAGCAGGTGTGTCCGTTTAGCTAATGCCCGGTTTAATATCCGGTCACCCGGGGAAAACCAGGAAACGCCATTTTAAACGTTTCCAGGCAGAGCATAGCTTGAGTGCAAACTCCGGTCCGGGAACTGTCATCAACCGCCAACTCCGGCAGCAAAACACAGAAAAGCTGGTGCAATTGCTGCAATAAGTGAATCCGTCACGTCCCAAACGCCGCCGAGTCCGGGCAGCCAACTGCCGCTATCTTTAGCGCCGCAGTCACGTTTGACCAGTGATTCTGCCAAATCGCCAATCATTCCCGTCAGAGCCAAGGTTGGACCCAGAACGGCAGCCCCCCATAAGGGGTTGGCCAAAAATGTGATCGATGGCGTTTTCCCCGGTGGCATGCCGCCACCGGCGACCCAAGGGAAAAGCCACTGAAGGCAGACGAAAGCAACGATTGTGGCGGTTAGTATTCCCCCCAGCGATCCTTCTTTTGTCTTGCCCGGGCTGAGCCTCGGGATGAGCTTGTGTTTTCCAATCGCCTTTCCAGTGAAATACGCACCCGCGTCGGTCGATTTGGTGACCAGGATCATGGTCAACAGCGCTGCCAGTCCCCAGTTCCCACTGCCGAGCGAACGAAGGCAGACCAACAACGCCATCGGCAGTCCGGCATACAGAGACACGAAAACTGCGTTGCAGGTGCGCTCGATTGCGCCTTCGGGACCGATTCCGTAGTCCTTCATTTCGCGAAGCAGGATGATGAAGATCGCTGTCACGGACGCGATCACGATCCAGCCCAATCGTCCGACCGGGCAATTGACCGGATAGGTTTCACCGACCAGCGGCCACAGCAATGGGATGCAGGCGGACAGCGTGACGATCGCTGTCGCGAACAACGTTGTTTTCGACGCAATCAGGCGGTTGCTTGCTGCGAGCAACCCTGACATATCACGGGCTGTTCCGAGAGAAAAGAACAGCAGCAGCGGCAACAACCAGAGTCCTTCAGCGCCAGGCTTCGAGTGAGCACCGTCCAAGTACAGCAAAACCAAGATGATCGAAATCAAAACGGCGGATGTTCGGAGTCGATCTTTTAACAACAGGAGGATTCCCAATTCGCGGGATTACAAAGTAGTTCACGTTCGACGTGAAAAAACATCATGCGACACTTGATGGGAGTTCATTCGCCGGATCGAAACCAATGATCGCTCACTCAATCGTTCACATTCAGACCACCGAAACGGCGCTGACGTGATGAGAACTCACGAAGTGCGTTTAAGAAATCATCTTGGCTGAATTCTGGCCAACATTTTTCGGTGACCCAAAGCTCAGCGTAACTGAGTTGCCATAGCAGGAAGTTACTCACACGCAGATCACCACCGGTGCGTATCATCAGATCGATTTCGGGAAGTCCCTTTGTATCGAGCCTATCGGCCAGAGAAGTTTCGTCGATTGAATTGGGATCAAGTGATCCGGAGGCGACTTCCATTGCCAGCTGTCTCGCCGCACGGGCAATCTCGTCACGCCCGCCGTAGTCGATGGCGAGAACCATTTCCGTGCCTTCGTTTCCTTCGGACAGCGTGAGTGTTCGATTCATCTGGTCTAGCACCTTGGGCGGCAGTCGATCTCGTCTTCCAATGACTTTCAGCCGCAAGCCTTGCTCCATGATCGTGCGTCGTTCCTCGATCAGGTACTGCTCAAGCAGGTGCATGAGAAAATCGAGTTCTTCTTTTGGACGCTTCCAATTCTCACTGGACAAGCAGTAGAGCGTCACCGCGTCGATCTTTAATCGGACCGCAACTTCGCTGATCATTCGAACCGTCGTAACGCCTCGCCGGTGTCCCTCGATCCTGGGGAGATTTCGAGCGCGTGCCCAGCGTCCGTTGCCGTCCATGATGATCGCGATGTGACGCGGGAGATCCGACTCGGGGACGTCGACTAACAAGGGTGTCGCCTCGGCTCGAACAGAATCCGACATCACGGCGCCAGTGGCTGGAGAGCAAGTTCTGTCGCGGCATCGGTGAAGATCGTTTGGGCCCGATCGGGGCCGACCGAAAGCACACCCACCGGGATGCCCACCAACTCTTCGATTCGCCGTACATAGGCCAAAGCACCTTCAGGAAAGTCTTCCGCGCGACGAACATCGTCGACCGGTTCCTTCCAGCCCGCAATCGTCTCGTAGATCGGCTGGCAACGACGAATCTGCTCCGCGTGACTTGGCAATCGCTCGATGCGTTCGCCATCGAGTTCATACGCGACGCAAACCTTCAATTCGTCGAGATGACTAAGGACGTCCATCATCATTAGAGCCAATCGAGTCACACCACTCAGCCGCGCCGTGTAGCGCACAGCGACAGCGTCAAACCAACCGCATCGTCGCGGTCGGCCAGTCGTTGTGCCGAACTCATTTCCCAGCTTGCGAATTCGATCACCGGTTTCATTTTCCAACTCGGTTGGGAACGGACCTCCGCCAACGCGTGTGCTGTAAGCCTTGCAAACACCGAGCACTTGATCGATCCAACGTGGCGGAATCCCCGCCCCCGCACAGACGCCAACACCGCTGCTGTTGCTGCTCGTCACGAACGGAAACGTTCCATGGTCGATATCCAGGAGCGCGCCTTGAGCTCCTTCAAAGAGGATTCGTTGATCGGCTTCGCAGGCATCCAATAAGTAATCGGTGGTGTCCCCGATCATGCCATCCAATCGATTCGCCCAGGAGGTGGCCATCGCAACAACGGCATCGGGAGCAATTGCATCCAAGTCTTCTTTCGGTGCACCCATGTTGCTCAGCAGGGTGACTTTTTGTTCGGCAACCGTTCCAATGCGTTCGTCTCGCGTTGACTGCACAAGGTCCGACATTCTGATTGCATGCGTGCGCCCGACCTTGTCGCGGTAGCAGGGGCCGATGCCACGGTTGGTTGTCCCGATCGATTCGCCACGCACTGCCGTTGCGTTGATGAATTTGTCTTCCGCAATGTGCCAAGGCATCACCAAATGAGCCCGTTCGCTGATGCGCAGATTATCGCGACAAATCACGCCTCGTCCGGCCAACCCGTCGATCTCTTCCAACATCGTTGTTGGGTTGATCACGACTCCCGGCGTAATCAGATTCTGGACCTTCGGGTGCAGAATGCCGCTGGGGATATGGTGAAGTTTGTAGGTCTGATCACCCGCGACGACCGTATGGCCAGCGTTTGCACCCCCCTGGTAACGCACGACCAGATCAAATTGAGGGGCCAGCAGATCGACAAGCTTTCCCTTCGCTTCGTCGCCCCACTGCAGACCAATGACACAAGTTCCAGACACTAGGTCGCTCCGGATGCATACAAACGTCACGCCGTGAGCTCGCACAGCGCAAACGGAAAAGCGTAGACCGAAGCCAGAAAATTGACAACTCGGCAAGGAAGGGAAACGTCAGCTTGCGGTGCCGCGGAAACAATGGCGATCAGCTGCCGGCGGCGACCCAGATTCTCTCATCGGACTGACGGATGAGTGGGTCGAATTGCGGGATTTCCACCGCGTTGTTGCCCTGTTCGTGCTTGCGAAACAGAAACAGGTACGTTTCGTTCTGAGGCCGATAGCGGTGAAAGAACAGCTGGTTTTTGGAGACAATTAGCTGCTTCAATGCATCGTTTGGCGTCGCATCTTTACCGCCCACCATGCGTTCAGCGATCGGATTGGCCAAGGCCGCAAAGCCGGCGGCGTTGGGTAACAGGCGGTCTTTTGTCAACTCTTCGTCGGTCGGCATCCAGTCAATGGAGAGCAGCTCAACGTCCAGTTCGCCTGCAACGCCGGCCACGATCTGGCGACACTGCCGCATCCAACGGTCGTATTCCTTGACGCGGTATCCCGGCATGGCGAAAGGAGTCATCAGCACGATCCGTCGCTGCTGCCCTTGGATCGCTTTGACCAACCGCCGCAGACCGGATTCAAAACGTTCGACCGATTCCCGTCCGTTACTCGCTTCGGAAAAACCATAAGCGACGAGGACAACGGTTGGGTCGGCCGTTTCAATGTCTTGGAGCAAACGCTGGAAACCATCCTCGGGCGAATCAAATCGCTTGCGAGCCAATCCGTGAACGTCGTCTCCGGACCAACCCAGGTTGCGAACCGATAACTTCCAGTCAGGTCGTCGAGCTTGCCATTCGGCTTCAATTGAGCCGTCGATCTGGGCGCGTTCGACCCACGTTCCCCCAAGCAACGCGACTCGATCGCCGGGGCGCAAAAGAGGATCCTCGGCAGAGACGATTCCGCCGAGGATCATCGTTGAGCAAAGAAGCAATAGCAGGTGTCGAGTCATGTCAGCGGCCGACGATGGGACGTAAAGTGACGACCCCGATCATAGTTGAACCGATCATCGTTGAACCGATCATCGCTGAACCGATCATAGCTGAACCGCTCATCGTTGACGCGAACGTGCAGCGTTCAATTGCACGGTTAAATTGCGCCGTTCAATTGCACGCCGCGCCGTCGGATCCTGCGTCGCGACAGGGATCGAACTACTTCAGTTCGCTCTCGATCGCTTTGACCAATTCCGCGTCGTTTGGCTTGGTGCGTGGGGCATAGCGACCGATCAAATTGCCTTCACGATCGATCAAGAACTTTTCGAAATTCCACGAGATTCGGCCCTTGCCAGCGGGTTTGACGTCTTTGCTGGTCAGGTACTTGTAGATCGGTGCAGCGTCGTCACCGTTGACGTCAATCTTGCTGAACATGGGAAAGCTGACGTTGTATTTTGTGCTGCAGAATTCCTTGATCTGCGCTTCGCTACCGGGCTCTTGGCTGCCGAACTGGTTGCAGGGGAATCCGAGGACGACGAAGCCTTTGTCTTTGTACTTTTCGTACATTGACTGAAGTCCGGCATACTGAGGAGTGAGGCCGCAGCGGCTTGCTGTGTTCACCACCAAAACAACTTTGCCTTCGTAGTCTTCCAGGTCGACCGATTTTCCGTCGATCGTCGTGGCTTTGAAATTAAGAGCACATTCGTGATCGTCATCGGCGGTTGCCATGGCGGATAGAACTCCTAGGCAGAGTGTGAGTGAGAGCAGGGATCGCATCAGCGTTTCTCCGTTGGAGGGATGTATTGGGGGGAGGCATCAGGAACCGCCCGAATGCTCGTGCAATGGCGGTAATTTCTGATTTCTGGGGGAAGTATAGCGGGGATGCTAGTGGCACCGAGCCGCGCCGCAGATTACGTTCTGCTGGTGCCCATTATTTGCTGCCAAACGGTTGACGTTGCTAAACGCGATTGCGAGCATTTTGGGTCCCCTTTCCCAACCAATCGTGCCTGGTCATGCGTGTGTGATCGCCGGTCGGATCGATGTTTTGTGTAAGCGGTTCGCCGCGAGTTCAGCATCCGTTCGCACCGCCTTCGCCCGGATCAGGGGCTCTCCCTAACCTTGTCGAGATTTTCGCTGATGAGCACCTCGGATCCCAAAGCGCTGAATTTCAAAGCGGCGCCAAACGCCGACCGCCTGCTATGGGCTGGATTTGTTGCAATCCTTGCGGCCGGTGTCGGTTTCTCGGTTCGTGGTGCCAGTGTTTTGGCCGCCTGGTCGGAGGACTTCGGATTCACTCAAACGGAATTGGGCGGAATCACCGGGGGTGGATTGGTTGGATTTGGATTCGTGATCATCATCTCGAGCTTTTTGGCCGAGGCGGTCGGATATCGGAAGTTGATGTACTTCGCGTTTGTGGTGCACTTCTTATCGGCCGTCGTCACGCTTGCCGCACCGGCGGTCTATGGAGCGGCTGGAAAAGACGCGACGTACTGGACGCTCTTTGTCGGCATGTTCTTGTTTGCCATTGGTAACGGTGTTTGCGAAGCAGTGGTCAATCCGCTGACAGCGACGTTGTTTCCCAATAATAAGACTCACTACTTAAACATTTTGCATGCTGGTTGGCCTGCCGGTCTGATCCTCGGCGGGGTAGCGGCGATCTACATGGCCGACGTGGTTTCCTGGCAGATTCAGATCAGTCTGTTTCTGATTCCTGTGATCATCTACGGACTGATGATTTTCGGTCAGCAGATGCCGAAGACCGAGGCGGCTGAAGCTGGAATTACCTTGGGCGAGATTTTGAAACAGTTCGCCGCTCCACTGTTGATCTTTTTGCTGATCATTCACGCGATGGTCGGTTACGTCGAATTGGGCACGGATAGTTGGATCGCACGGATCACCGGATCGATTCTTGATGAAACGACCGGACGTTGGTTGTTCGTTTACACGTCGGCATTGATGTTTATTCTTCGATTTGTTGCCGGCCCGATCGTTCACAAGATTTCGCCGTTGGGACTGTTGTTCTTCAGCGCCATTCTGGCTTCGTTTGGTTTGTATGTCCTGGGCGGTGTCGGTACGACATTGGCCGCATTGGCTGCTTTGACGGTCTATGGCTTGGGTAAGACGTTCTTCTGGCCAACGATGTTGGCGGTCGTTTCCGAACGGTTCCCCAAAGGTGGTGCCGTAACACTTGGAATGGTCGGCGGTGTCGGGATGCTGTCGGCGGGTCTGCTCGGAGGTCCAGGGATCGGATTCAAACAGGACAAATTCGCTTCCGAGAAGTTGGAAGAGATCTCAACGGACACGTTCGAGCGATATAAGGCGGATAAGCCAAACTCCTTCTTGATCTTCACCACGAATGGTTTGGACGGTCGAAAGGTCGCAACGCTGGATGACGACGGCGAGTCGCTCGGTAAGGAATTGGCGATCCTGGAAGAGGCGAACGAAACGAATGAAGGATTGTCGACACTGAATCAATGGTGGCAGGAAGACGCCAAAGCAACGGCCGCCGAGGATAAGCCGCCTGTGGAGGAGGCAACGCTGCACGGCAGCCGTATGGCGTTGAAATTGACGGCGATCGTGCCGGCGGTGATGGCCGTTTGTTACCTGCTGCTGATCCTGTATTTCAAGTCCATCGGCGGTTACAAAGCTCTGACGGTCGATATGGAAGAAACAACGGCGCTGGGTACTGGAGAGAGCTGAGTCGGCCGTCTCCCGACGATGTCGCTGGCATGCTCTGCATGCCAGCGGTCCGCGACCATCACGCGGAGGGCATGCTCTGCATGCCAGCGGTCTGCGACCATCACGCGTAGGGCATGCTCTGCATGCCAGAGGTCGGCGACCGTCACGCGTAGGGCATGCTCTGCATGCCAGAGGTCGGCGACCGTCACGCGGAGCGTGACCTGCCATCTACAGTTTCAACTGCTACCGGGCTAGAATTCGCGAACGACGGATCCAGATCGGGCCGTTTTCTCGCGACTCTAGCCCCTCATTGATGCGTGTTACGGACACATAACTGCGGTCAGCTCCGCAAAGCCGACGTTGGAACGGAAGTCACCCTCTGTGGTTGGGTCGAAAGTAAACGCGACCATGGCGGCGCAGTCTTTATCGATCTCCGTGATCGCTATGGGTTGACGCAGGTCGTGGTCGGTCCGCCTGAAGCGAATGCGGATCTGATCGGGGACGCCGGCCGAGTACCGGCCGAAAGCGTGATCCTGATCCGCGGTAAGGTCACCCATCGTCTGGAAGGCAAGATCAACGAAAAGCTGGCGACCGGCGAAATCGAGGTTCGAAGTCAGCACTTTGAGGTCTTGAATGTCTGTCAGACGCCACCGTTCACGCCGGGACAGAGTGATCTACCGGGTGAAGATCTACGATTGAAGTATCGTTTCCTGGATCTTCGTCGCACGGAAATGCAACGCGCCATGTTTTTGCGAAGCAAAATCGTGAAGACCATGCGCGATTACTTCGAAGAACACGATTTCATTGACGTCGAAACGCCCATCCTTGGACGCAGCACACCAGAAGGTGCGCGTGATTACCTGGTGCCCAGTCGCGTGCACCCGACCAGTTTCTACGCGCTGCCACAGTCTCCGCAGCTTTACAAACAGATTTTGATGGTGGCCGGTTTCGATCGGTACGTGCAAGTTGCGAAGTGTTTCCGCGATGAAGACCTGCGTGCGGATCGTCAGCCGGAATTCACACAACTCGATCTTGAGATGTCATTTGTTGACTCCGACGACGTGATGGGCTTGATCGATGGTTTGGTCGCGAAGACAGCAAAGGAAGTCTTGGGCATCGATATTCCTACTCCGCTGCCGCGGATGACGTACGACGAAGCGATGCGTCGTTTCGGAAGCGATGCACCGGACTTGCGTTTCGCGATGGAAATTGTGGACGTAACATCCGTCGCCAAGAAAACGGATTTCCGCGTCTTCCGAGGAACTGCTGATTCGGGTGGGTTCGTCCGCGGGATCCCCGTGAAGGATGCCGCAGCGAAGTACTCTCGCCGCCAAATTGATGAACTAACCGAATACGTCAAAGGCGATTTTGGCGCGAAAGGGCTGGCATGGTTTCGCGTCGAGGATGACGGAACGCTGTGGAGTCCTATTAGCAAAAACTTTGACCCGGAGCACCTGGATGAGATCAAGCAGTTGATGAAGGGTGAGCCAGGCGACTTGCTGATGTTCTTGGCCGATAGCTGGGAAGTGACGTGCAAAGGTCTGGCTGGGCTACGCAAACGTTTAGCGACCGAACTTGGCTTGATCGACGACAAAGAACTGAATTGTTCTTGGGTGACCGAATTTCCCATGTTCGATCGCGACGAGGAAACTGGGCGATGGGTCGCCATGCACCATCCGTTCACGGCACCGCTCGACAGCGACTTACCGCTCTTAGAAGAGGATCCGCAAGACTGTCGAGCCAAAGCGTACGACTTGGTGATCAATGGAAGTGAAGCGGGCGGTGGCACTATCCGGATTCATGATCCCGGGACTCAATCCAAAGTCTTTGACCTGCTCGGTATCGATGAAGAAACGGCCGAAGACCGGTTTGGGTTCCTGCTCAACGCCCTCAAATATGGTGCACCACCGCACGGCGGAATCGCGCTCGGTATCGATCGCTGGGTCATGCTGTTTGCCGGATTGGAAAATATCCGCGAAGTGATTGCGTTCCCAAAAACACAACGGGCAGCCGACCTGATGACGGAAGCTCCTGGGCATGTTGATAAAGCTCAGCTGGCCGAACTTCATTTGCGAACGGCGAAAGTGAAGTAGTACACAGCGATCGAAGAAGGTCGTGCTGGAAGACGGTGACGCTCGAGGAAGGTGTCTCGCGAAGAAGGTAAGATAAAGGAGACGCGTAACCTCTCCTTCGGCAGATCACTGGAAGCAACATGGCATTACCTCCCTGGACGATAGAAGTCTTGCGACGTGGATTAACGGACGTGGCTCGCAAGGCCAGCGAGCCGCAGACGCTGGAGAAGATCAAGTCGCAAGCGAGTGAACTGCTTCAGGAATTACCACAGACCGCAGCCCGGGGGATCGATGCGGTGTTGCGATCCGCCGAAGCCGGGAAACGAAGCGTCGAACGTTGGAGTCGCAAGCACACGGCGCTTGCACTTCCTATGTTGAATGCCAGTGGTGTGCTGATTCACGAATTCGGGACGGGCGTACCGGTCTCGGATAAAGTGCTCGATGTAGGAAGAGAGCTCCTAGCCGGCGATGTCGTTCAGGGCGATTCGGAACATGGGCGTTTGGAAAAACGCATCGAACGACTGTTGCCGTCCAAAGATCACTCGTTGCTGATAACGTCTAACTTTTCTTCAGCGATGACGGCGTTTTCGTTGTTGGTGCAGCGGCGCCAGCTCGTTGTGCACCGCGGTCATGCTGTAGCGTTGCCGGATGGTACTCCCTTGCCGGAAGCATTTGAAATGCTCGTTCCGGTTATCCAAGAAGTCGGCAGCATCGACCGGATCGACCCGCTCGACTTTGATGGACTCGAGCCTTACTGTGCGATCATGGCAGACGCAGGTGCGTCGCCACCGGATCTGCTCGATCTGCAACACGCCGGTTGTCAGCAGGCGGTCGTCATGCCCGTCGCAACACTTCAGCCAAGTGAATCGGAATCGCTTCCCTCCGCGACGGAAATGCTCAATCGAGGCGCCGATTTTGTGATCATGCCCGGTGATGGCTTAGCAGGTGGACCCAATTGCGGATTATTGATCGGGCCAAAGTCGGATATCGAGTGGATCCGCGATTCCACGGCGTGGTCGACGCTTCGTGCCAGCGACGCTGTGCAAGGCATGATGGTAGTCGCACTGGAACATGCAGCCGCTTCGTCCGATGAATTGCCGGTACGAGCCTTGTTGAATACCGGTGAAGAGAATCTGCGAGGTCGCGCCGAGCGACTGGCAACGCGATTGTCTGCGGTCGAATCGATCCGCACCTGCCAGATATCCGCCGACCAAGCGCGATTGACGAAACAGGGACGATGGAAGGTCCCTTCGCGGCAACTTCGATTGCAACATCAGTCACTCGATGCGCAGCAATGGGCCGATCAACTACGTGACCTGTCACCCGTCGTTGAATCCTCTGTCGAGGACGACCAACTGGTGATTGATCTGCGATGGATCACGCCTGCGGATGACGCAAAGATTGCGGAAGCTTTGGGCGGTGGTGAGGCGTTTGATTCCGAAGAATGAGCAGCTCGCTTTCGTAGCCCTGGAAGACCGATGTCCGACGCGTATCTTGACCAGCTCCACACGGAATGGCGGACTCGCGCGCCCGAGTTGGCAGCGTGGGTTTATCGCCACCTCGTCAACCGCACCGATGTTTGGGGTCGGTACCTCGCCAAGCGAAATCGAAAACAAGAGCCCGACAAAAAAGGCGGGTTCCTGGGGAATGCCATCACAGCTCCTTTCCGTGACGAGCGCGGAAAAGTTTTTCTGAATACGACCTCGCTGGAAAAGCACTTCAAAGCGATCGATGGTGGCGTATTAGGCGTTCATAGTGTTGGCACCGACTGGTCGTCACGATGGTTCGCCATAGATATTGATCGCCATGATGACACAGACCTTTCAATCACACGCGAAGGAAACTTCGTCGCTGCTCGCGAATGGTATGACTCGTTGCAGCAACAGGGGTTCGATCCTCTGTTATTCGACTCGAACGGATTTGGGGGATTTCATTTGTGGGTCGTTTTTGAGCAGCCGATGAGTTCACGCAGTGTCCGGTCATTTGTGGATCGATTCGTCGCGGACTTTCAGCGTCGTGGTTTGGATCGGAAACCGGATTTGTTTCCAGGTGAACCCGGTGCTAACGCGCTGGGGAGTTGGTTGCGTTTGCCGGGTCGCCATCACACGCGACCACATTACACACGCGTCTACAACGATCAGGCTTGGGATGATCGGCCTTGGTTGGAGGGGCATGACGCGATCGACCGTATCCTTGCCACTCGGCTGGCACCATTGGAACTGTCGACGCGCGTCGGAATCGAATCAAAAACGAAAACGATTTGTGTCGATTTCGACGGAGTGATCCATTCCTATCGCAGTGGTTGGCAAGGCGTTGGCACGATTCCCGACCCACCGATCCACGGTGTCGACAAAGCGATCGCGACGTTGCGTCGGCGTTATCGCGTGGTCGTCTATTCAGCGCGAACTTCAACCGAGGAGGGCCGCAATGCGATCGCGGCCTGGTTGGAAAAGCACAACATCGAAGTCGATGAAGTCTGTGAGCACAAGCCGCCGGCTCACGTCTACATCGATGATCGCGCTATTCCGTTTACCGGTGACTGGGAACAGACAATGATCGACGTCAATGAGTTTCGCAAGTAAGACGGTCTGTTCGCTGACCTACATCATTTTCGCATGGGACGACCCACAGTGATTCGATGTAAGTGATAGCCCGACGCGTTAGCGAGGTCCTGAACGTCGGTCCGAAGGATTGCCACGTTCCGCATTGCCACGGTCGGGATCGGCGTCGCTACCGCCGGGTTGATCGGATCGGCGTCGTCCGGCGCCGAGGAAATCGCTCCAGCGTCTCCCCGCTTGGCTGCTGGTAGGACCGGGTGCGATCAAAAAGACGCAGCCCAATCCGAAAATTAAACCAGCTGAAACACTCCCGAAGGTCAGTGTCGATCCCGAAGGTCCCACCGGATGATCGGACACCTGTGGAGGCCCGAGCGCTGCAATAAGATTGGTCGAAATTGCGGCAGACCGGCTCGCTTTCGCTTCTGTCAAAAGTCGTTCCGCTTCAGCAAGCGCTTCGGTTCGATGTCGTACTTCCGCGTCAAGTTTTGCATACTCGGTTCGAGCCAACGCGAGATGGTTGAGGCGTTGTTTTAGTTCTTCCTGTCGAGCTCGCAAGCGTTCCACGCGTTCCTGTTCCAGCTTGAGCGTTGGCTGCATCGCCAGGATGACCGCTGCCGTTTCCTGTTGCATCCGTTGCTTGATTTCCTTTTCCGCGGCTGCCGCAGCACGCAGTTTCGGGTGGTCGGATGTGACCGTTCCGGCCAATTCGCTGGAACGCAACTGTGCGTCGATGAGTCCATCTTTCATGCGTTGCAGCGAAGGTTGACTGGCCAATAGGTCGCCACCGCTGACGAGTAGACGTTGTGGGTCTTCCGAACCGGCTAGCAACAACGCAAGCAGCGCGTGCATCTTTTCCAATTCCAATTCGGCAACCTGCAAGTCTCGCGTGGTCTGTTCAAGGGTTCGCCGATTGGTTCCGTCACTCGAAATGGAATCACTGAGATTGCGCAGCTCGCTCAAGTCGGTCGCAAATTTAACTTCGATTTGGTGCAGGCGATCGGTTGCTTCATCAAGATCTTGTGACGCCAAGTTGCGGTTGTGAGTCAGCTCTTCGATGACACTATCGGCTCGCACGCGGCGGACGTTTCGAAGTTGTTGTTTCAGGTTATCGAACATGGCGTCGCAGAACATGCTCGCCCGTTCTTTATTCACTGCTTCGACTTGCAAGTAGACAACTTCCGTGTTTCCGAACTCTGTTCCTTGGGAGGCCAATAGATTGACGCGGCGATTGGCGACTGTATCGATCCATTCCGTGCTTGGCCACGTCGGATCGAAAACGCCGTCAGGTGGTCCGATTTGACGAAGCGCGGCGGCGACGACCTCACGGTTTTGTGTCATCTCCAGAATCGTTTCTTGGGCTGCCTTCAGTTCCGTCTGGCTTGGGAATCGGCCCAGCCGAGCGAACGAACGATTGGCTTCATCGCGAACCACGAGTGGCTGACGCGCCGAGAAGGACTTCGTTCGGAATAAGGCGTATCCGACACCCATCACTCCGAACAAAATGACGGCACCGCCCCACAGAGGAGCAAACAGAATCAGTGTTTGACGGATGTGTTTCCACGGAATCGGCGCGGACGACATAGCAGCAAGCTCGACGAGTAAGAGAACAACCCTCTCAAACGTAGGTTGAGCTATGGCTGACAAAAGGAATCGAGTGCAAATATTCCCAGACGGACTCAGTCGTTGCCTTGCAACGGATCGACGCGTCTTTGCGAGATCAAAGGCTCGCGAAGACGCGGGGGGGAAATAACGATACTGACGATCGAACCGATCTTGCGATGTTAGGGCGTTTCCGTTTCGGATTCGCCTTCGGAGCTGCCGCCGGTCTCGGTCTCCGGTTCGCCGTCGTCACTTGGCTCCGAATCTGTCTCGGTCTCTGGATCCGGCTCCGTTTCGGTTTCTTCGCTCTCTTCTTTATTGCCCTGATTCGAGAGTGCGTTTTCCTCTGCCTGTCGCTGTGATTCTTGCTGTTCCTTTTTGGCGGCTTCAAGTTCCGCACGTGTTTTCGCCAACGTTTCGTTAGCTGCTTCCAACTGGTTCTTGGTGTTTTCGAGTTGGGTGTTCGCTTTCTTCAATTGGTTGCGACTGCGTTGATTTGCCTGGCGAGCCTTCGTCAGGTTTTCCTTCATCGTGGCGGCTTGCTTTTCGTATTGAGCCTTTTCCTTGTCTCGCTTCGCACTCAAGTCTTCGTAACTTGCTTTTGCTTCTTCGAGGCTTGATGCAACCTGCTCAAGCTGCGCTTGCAATTCCGCGATCGACGCTTCTTGTTGTGCAATCACGTCATCACGTTCAACGGCGGCAGCGGTCATTTCTGTGATTGTGGATTCTTGATCAGAGATGGTTGCGTCCCGATCTGCCAATGCTTGCTGTAATGCCGCAATCTCTGCTCGCATGCTGCTGACCTGGCACTTCAGTTGCGCATTCTGTCGACACGTGCTGCTATGCTTGAGCACTGGTAGACGGCAAAGGATTCCTCCTGCATCTACTGTGGAAGTCGTGAAAGTAAGGAAGGCGACTGTTGCGAGCGAGAGTGTGCTGAGCCGATTCATTGGAGATCCAGTCTCGGGCTTTTTAGGTAGGAAGACAGGCGGGAAAAAGCTTTTCCTGTCCCATCGTAATCCACCCAACTGCAACGGCAACCACGCCGAAACGCTCGTTTTAGCTGCGAACTGGAGTGCGAGGAGCCGCTAAGGAAACGGGCGGACGCCCGAATGAGTGACGCTCAGAATTTGTACAACAGCAGCATGGAGTAGTAGATGTCGTTTGGTTCGGCACCCTGAGGCGTACTGTCGTACCGATCGGTCGCTGCCAGTTTCAGGCTGAGGTTTTCGCTACCGTCCAGCAGGATCTCCCAGGACAAATCGGTGACCACACGAAAGTCGTCAAAGTCTTCCCATGCTGGGAAGTAATCGACTTTGCCTTTGATTTTTTGTCGTGCGGTAAGTTGCCGCTCTGCCTCCAGACCAAAGACGGCTTCCGCGATCCAATCGTCGATCGGTGCTCCGATCTCCTGCGACGCACCAGCACCCAGGCGGGTGACGAAGGTCGTGCGATCATCGCGAATCCAGAAGTAGCCAATACCACCATTCAGATTCAAACGCAGGTCGAACGCTTTGAAGCGGTCCCACTCCATTCCGTACTTGGCGAATCCGGACCAAGGTGAATCGGCGAACAGATAGTCGTAATCAATGTTGAATCGTCCGTTGTCTTCGACAGTCGCGTTTCGGTTCGTCGCTTTTCGGTAGTCGATATCGACCGCCAGTGTTGAACGTTCGGACTTTCGTTTCAGTTCTAAACCGGTCTGAAGCGCGAGTGTCACGGCATTACCATCGCTTCCGTCGATGCCGAATTCTGCGTGAGAGTCCCAGCCGCTCATCCAGCGTCGCGGGTAGTCGTACCATCGCACAACTTCGTCTTGCAGTGGCGGATCCTGGGTGGGCTGTTGGGAAAGCAATTGATCGTCAGCAGGATCAGGCAGAATCTCAAGGTCCTGTGGAGCGCCAGTTACGGTTGAAGCATTGGCGGCTGAGGCGTTCGTCGCTGCGGCGTTGAGTATCGCATCGTTTAGAACCGCATCATTCATCACGATGGGTTCCGGGAAATCTGAAATAGCTGCAGGAGACGAATTCGTGTTGCTGATCGGATATTCGGCATTCCCGATGGGTGCGGGAGCGATGTTTCCAAATGCCGGTTCGAACGCGGTCGAGCTTTCCACAGAAAGCGGATTTCCCGACGGACCGGGAACGAAAGACGACGACATGGGCATGTCGAAAACGGGTGTCTCCGTTATCGGTAGCCCAGGATCTTGCATCGTATTAGTTTGCGGATCATAGGGCATCGTATACGGCAAACCACCGTCCGCTGAATCCAGAACGGGTTGAGGCGAATGGGTCACCTGAGGCATCTCATACCCATCGCCACTCCACTGCGAAATTCCTGACTGCCAGGACGGAATCGTGTCTGTATCGCCAGCAATGAGGCTGGATAGCCCCAGAGCGGACACGATGGGGACGATCAGCACGGCGGTGACGGATCGTGAAACGTTCTGCGGTGAAACTAATCGAAGCATGCCTGACTCATCGAATCGTTAAACATTCGTAGAGCACAGGCATTAACAAATCGCTACCGTCGGTGACAACACAGATGGGTCTTCATCCACGACTCAGCCGGTTTCCCGTTTTGACGGTCTCTGGCGGCAATCGATAGCCTGATAGCGCGATCTAATCACGCCCACGCTTCAAGCATTGAAACTTCATCATGCAAGTGCGGCGCGCAGTCTGCTTGCTGCCTTTGGGATGCCCTGGTAAGGGTCTTTCTCTTCATATTCCAAAATCACGAATCCTGAGTACTTCGCGTTTTTCAGAATCTTGGCGATGCGATCGAAATCAGCTTCGTAGTGTTCGCCGGACGGTGATTTCATTTTCACTTTCACCTGAATGTTGACGGCGTACGGGGCGCAGATTTCCAAATCCCGATAAGGATCGTCAGAAAGGAAGTTTCCCGTGTCCAAGTTGATTCCGACCCAAGGATTATCGGTTCGATCCATGATCGCGAGCATCTGCTCGGCTGTTAGGTTTCCATGATTCTCGACGCCCAGGAATATCCCTTTTGACGCCGCGTGATCGGCGCACCGATTCAGTGCATCGGTCGCTTCGACCAGACGAGCCGGATTCGCATTGAGTTGTTTGCCCGTTCCGGCAAAGAAACGAATATGGGGCGCGCCTAGTAAAGCTGCACGATCGATCCAAGCGATTGCATCCTCGATTTCCTTTTCGAGCTTCGGGCCTTTGCCGACGGTAAAGTTGTTTCCGATCGCGGTTCCCGAAATGGTGATCCCTCGCTTGTACGCTTCACGTTTAAGATTGAGAAAGTACTGATCGTCAGCGTTGGGTCGAAAAAAGTAGCTCGTCAACTCGGCGGTGTCGAAGTCGTTGGCAACACAGAAATCCAGAAAGCCGGGCATGTCGATCGCTTTGCCATCGCTTCGAGGCTTTTGATCTTTCCCCTTGCTGAATGAAAAATATTGCCGCAAGGAATACGCTGCGAGTCCGACTTGAAAACGACTCGGTCCCGTTCTTGCGATGGGATCACGCCCGATGGCATGTTCACGGGACGACATAGAGATGGCGGCCGCTCCCGCGATGGAGCATTGCAAGAATTGACGACGTTGCATGGTGACCTCAAGCATGGGAGGGAATACGGACCGATCATGGTCCATCCAACAACCGTCAGATACAATCCCCGCATGGCAGATTCTCCGGTTTTCGATCCATCACCCAGTGCGACCAGCGACTTGCCGGTGCGAGCCACCCTCGATCGATTGCGCCTTGAGTTACTTGACGAACGGACCGCCGATGGTCACTGGACCGGTGAGCTTTCACCTTCGGCGCTGAGTACAGCGACGGCGATTAGTGCTATCGCCGCCGTTCTGAAGAATCCAAACCTTCAGAATGATCGACCGCGTGAACATTGGATTCAGCGAATCGATCATGGCATCCGTTATCTGTGCGGTCAGCAAAATGATGACGGTGGTTTTGGTGATACCGACCGCAGCCATTCCAACATTGCGACCAGTTACTTGGTTTTGGCTGCCTCAGCACTTGCGCAACAAGTTTCCGGCACAGGTTTACAAGCGACGCAGTTGACTGCGTTGCAGGAGTACATTGATCGAAGCGGACGTATCGATGCTCTGCGTCAACGCTACGGCACCGACAAAACGTTTGTCGTTCCGATTCTGACCAACCTGGCGATCGCTGAATTGGTTGATTGGGGGCAGGTGCCACGATTGCCATTCGAAGCTGCTGTATTTCCTCAGTCGATGTATCGATTGCTAAGCATGCCCGTGGTCAGCTACGCGATTCCGGCTCTTGTTGCGATCGGGCAAGCGCGACACTTTTGTGGGCCCAAGGCTTGGTTTCCCATTCGACTCATGCGTCATGCGTCGGTTGATCGCACGATGAAAGTGCTGCGAAAAATGCAGCCGCAAAGCGGAGGCTATTTGGAGGCGACTCCTCTGACCTCGTTTGTTGTGATGAGTTTGGCGGCGACCGGGCGAGTTGATAACGATGTCTGCCGTGAGGGCCTTCGCTTTCTTGATGAATCGATGAATGACGAAGGCGCATGGCCGATCGATACGAATCTTGCGACTTGGGTCACTTCACTTGCAATGGAAGCTCTCACCAGCGACCCGCAAGACGATGGAACCTGGTGCAGTGATGAATTGATTCGTTGGCACTTAGGCTGCCAGCATCGCCAACGGCATCCCTTCACGGGCGCGGAACCGGGAGGATGGGGATGGAGTGATCTGTCCGGTGCGGTACCTGATAGCGATGACACGCCAGCGGCTATCTTGGCGCTGTCACGTGCAAAGCGATGGATCAAAGACGATGATGTGGAACCAAAGCTCGGGATTGCTTTGAATGATGCCGTTGGATGGTTGCAGCGTTTGCAGAATCGCGATGGAGGCTGGCCGACGTTCTGTCGCGGTTGGGGCAAGCTGCCATTTGATCGAAGTAGCAACGACTTAACGGCACACGCGATTCGAGCTGTCTTCGCTGCGTCGAACGGCAACGCTTTGGAGATCCGCGATGACACGTTTATCCGACGGGGGGTTAACTTCCTCACTCGTCATCAACAGCCCGATGGCAGCTGGTTGCCGTTGTGGTTTGGAAATCAAGATCGTGAAGATGAATCGAACCCGATCTACGGAACTGCCAAGGTTTTGGCGACTGTTACGACCGGCACCCTGCCATCGGAATCGATTCGACGTGGATGCGACTATCTCCTGAAAGCTCAGAATCCTGACGGCGGGTGGGGCGGTGGGGCTTCCGTGACGCGATGGCATCACGAGCAAGGACTGCCCGGGGAACAAGGATTGGCCGGCCAACAAGCATTGCCCGGCCAACAAGGATTGCCCAGGGAAACTGCGTTGAAAAACGCGACAAGCAGTGTTGAAGAGACGGCTCTGGCGGTCGATGCTCTTATTTCTGTCGTACTTACCGAATCCAGCCGAGACCAAGGCACCGGTAGCGGGGTTTCATGCGAACCTCTCTCCATCAATTCCGGCGACGGAGACGATTTGATTGATCGAGATCCGTCGTCGACCGTGAATCCACCGTATCGTGAGGCTATAATCCGAGGCGTTCAATTTCTCGTGGCATGCGTTGACGATGACCGACATCGCGTGCCCTGGCCGATCGGATTTTATTTCGCCAAGCTGTGGTACCACGAAAAACTGTATCCCTTGATTTTCACAGTTTCCGCGCTGGGTAAATACGACCAACTGGCAAGTCAGCAACCGGATGCCGATTGGCCAAGATGATTTTTTCCGTCCCGAAAGTGCAAGCAGCCTGAGGTATCGCGTTTGTCAACTGGAGTGAGCCCCACCGATGCTTCCCCGGCCGTTCCCACTGCGGGAGGCCGGCAGCCGCGTCGGAAAACGAGTCATCTAAAAGAAGTCCCCGAGACCCTTGAGCTGCGCGAAAGCCTGCGAGCGCGATGTGAAGACATCGCCTCACGACTGGATCGCTCGGTCCCGATGACCAAGGACGAGATGGAGCAGATTGCTCGTCGAGCTTTGGCAGAAGCCGACCTGCCTGAGGCATTTCTCGGCTGGATGATGGTCATGATCAGCGGGGCATTTTGGCGTGATGAACTGAAGTCAGTTCCACCGGAACGTCGATTGTTTTTGCTGCCGCACTGTTTGAAACATGCCGAAGGCTGTCCTGCGGAATACGACCAGTTCGGCATGAACTGCAAAGAGTGTGGTGCGTGCAGCATCGCAGACTTTCGTGGGCTCGCAGAAGACATGGGTTACCGCGTCTTGGTCGCCGAAGGTTCACCGGTCGTTTTGAAGATTATCGTTGGCGGCTACGTCGACGCGGTGATCGGTGTTGCTTGCTTGAATGTTTTGGAAAAGGCGATCGATAAGATTCTGTTGGCTGGCATCCCTTGCATGGCTGTTCCACTGCTGAGCAGTGACTGCCGTAACACCAAGGTCGATGAATCTTGGGTGGATCAGATGATTCGCACGCCTTACGAGCCAGCGGCGAAAGCAACCCGCAGCTATGTGCATCTCATGCGATCGGCGAGTGACTTGTTCAGCGAGGACTCGTTGGATCTGGTTGCGCCGCGGTTGCGTGGTAAGCATCCGTTAGCAGAGCAAGCTGTTACCAAAGAAGATCTGGCATCGCTGGATACTGTGGCATCGACGGAACACATTGCCTATGACTTCTTGAGTCGTGGCGGAAAGCACTCGCGTCCGTTCATCACGCTGGCTGCGTACGATGCCATGTCTGGTGGCAATTGCACCGGACCAAACGGTGCTGATGCGATTTCGGAGATTCCGATTTCGGTTCGTCGCGCCGCGATGAGTATCGAGACGTTCCACAAAGCGAGTTTGGTGCATGACGACATCGAGGATGATGATGCGTTTCGTTATGGCCAATTGGCCGTTCACCGTCGTTTTGGATTGCCCACGGCAATCAATGTGGGTGACTATCTGATCGGTTTGGGCTATCGCTTGCTGAGCCGTCGCGATGCTGACGATGGCGTCAGCGCTGAGGCGCGAGTTGAAGTTCTTGATACCCTTGCAGCGGCCCATACACGTTTGGCCGAGGGTCAAGGTGCTGAGTTACTGTGGCGTGACACCAAGGATCGTCAGCTGACACCACTCGATGCGTTGAAGGTTTACGCATTAAAGACATCGCCTGCATTTGAGGCGGCATTGTTGAGTGGTATTCGCATGGCGGCCGATGCCGAGCCGTATCGCGAAGCCGTTCGGTCATTCAGTCGTAACCTCGGTGTTGCCTTCCAAATCCTCAATGATTTGGGAGATTGGATCGGCGATGATGCGAACAAGCTTTCCGCTGGCGGCGACGTTTTCGGGGGCCGCCCCACGCTTCTATGGGCTCTCGCGTTGCAAGCGTTGCCCGAGGATGGCCGAGAAGAACTGCTCAAACTGGCGGAGTCTGATTGTGGCCTCAGTGAAACCGAACGATTGGCAGCTGTCAGGCGACTTTATGAAAAGGCGGACGTTTTTGAGACGGCTATGAAGTTAGTCGACAAGCATCAGCAGCGTGCCGAGCAGGTCGCGGACGAAATCGACGTGGACGAGCTGAGGCGATTGTTCTACTTCTTGGTCGACACGGTTTTGGAGCGACCGGAACTCCCTGCTCCCCCAGTGGTTTCTATCGGCATGGCGGCGCCGATGGCTTCTTCATGATCTGAGGGGATTCGTGCTCGTAACTGACCTGAAGATCATGCTCGACGATTACCGGCATCAAACGAAACGTAATGGGTGTGAGCATGAGTCTTCACCGGTTCGCCCCATTCGAGACGAAACTTCCGGGATCTGCTCATGAGCGACGTTCAGTCAACTGGTGAATCGCGATCTTTTGGTGAATCGCGAATCGACATCAACACGCTGTTGGATGAGTTCTATCCTTCGCCGACTGGGCACTCGCAACTAGGTGAATTCGAGTGTGTCGAATCGGTCCCTCCGCCGAATGATCGGCTGCTGGATCACCATGAGCACATGACGGTCACGGTGGAATCACACTTTGGTGATGCGGTCGATGTTCATGTTCATCGTTGCAAGAAGCAAGGCGAATGGTACAGTCGCGAAATCACGTTGGTCACCAAGCAAGAACGCAAGATCGTTCAACACGGTATCGTACGTCTTGATACTAGCAAGCTTGATACGGGTGTTTGGAAAAAGATCGAAAGTCAAGGCATCCCGCTTGGCCGCGTGCTGATCGAGCACAACGTGTTACGCGAAGTGCAGATGTGCCAATTGTGGAAGGTGATCGCCGGTCCAAGCCTTGCCGCCATGATGCACTTGCAAATCGGCGAGACACTGTATGGGCGCACTGCGTTAATCTTCTGCGACGGCGAGCCGGCCATCGAGCTGCTCGAAATCGTCACCCCTGCATAGTCGTCATCGTCACCCATCGCTCCGCTATCGTAGCGTGATCAACACGTTCGTCGCCGATCGCTCCGCGATCGTAGCGTCTCGGCGATCGTAGCGTCTGCCGGCGATAGGGGATTGGTCGATGACTGGGGGTCGGTGCTTCATCCATAGCGCGGGGCGCCGACACCGCTTGATTTCTGGTGGATACAATTAGACGCTTCTGCCCTTTCATTGGTCTCGAGCCCCTCCGAAAACCTCATGCACCGCTTCATCGTCTTCTGTGTCTTCATCTTGCTGACCCAATGTGCCGTCTTGGACGCACGAGCCCAAGACGTTACGACGTTACGACTGGAGGCGAATCGAGCACTTGATCGTGGCGACTACACGCTCGCGGAACGCCGCGCCGATGAGATGCTTAAAGCTTCCGACGATGCTGTGGTCAAACGCGCTGTTGGAGATATCTATCTTCGCGCTGGAAAGCCGAAGAAAGCACTCGAGCAATTCGAGGCGTATCTAAAAACGGCGCCGGGTCAGCTACCTTTTCTTTGGCAACGTGGAATCGCGCAGTATTTCGTCGGAGACTTCAAGGGAGGCGTCAAGCAGTTTGAAGTACACCGCACGGTGAATCCGAACGATGTCGAAAATGCGGCGTGGCATTTTCTCTGCTTGGCAAAAGCCGATTCATTTGAGAAGGCGGGCCAAATGGTGTTGCCCGCACCTGGCGATCGTCGGCTTCCGATGACGGAGGTTCAGCAAATGCTGAGTTCGGGTGATACGCAGTCCGTGATTGACAAGATCGAAGCGCAGACGGAACCGGCTAACAAGCGTGAAGCCGAATTTTACGGGTACTTCTACTTGGGACTTTATGCGGATGCGAAGGGTAATCGCGAAACGGCGCTGGACTGGATGCAAAAGTCGGCCAAAGAGGCCCCTCGCGGGTACATGGGCGATGTCGCTCGTGTCTACGCGAAATTCCTCGCCGAGCAGCAAAAGGTAAACAAATAGTTGCTTTCTGCTAAACTGGAGGGTCTCCGGCACGTGGCCCCGCCGCGCTGACTTTCAGCCCCTCCACACCCTGGTGGTTTGTATGAAGCAAGCCGATTCTCATTGCAGACGTTTTGCCACCCCACGCACGCGTCGCGAAATGTTGCAGTGGTGCGCAAGTGGTTTCGGCGCTATTGCGCTGAATGCCCTGGCGCAGGACCGCTCGTTTGCGTCGACCGCGAACCCGTTGGCACCCAAGCCGACCCATTTTCCTCCACGCGCCAAGAATGTGATTTTCTTGTACATGGATGGTGGACCGAGTCAGGTCGACACGTTCGATTACAAGCCGATGCTGACCAAATTCCACGGACGCGATCCGAAGGAGGTCATCGGAAAACTTGCGCCGACGCAATTCGACAGTGTCGGAAAAGTGTTGCAGCCGCAATGGAAATTTCAGCAGCATGGCGACGCCGGTCATTGGATCAGCTCGCTCTTTCCGTATTTATCGGAAGTTTCAGATGAGTTGGCGATCATCAAATCGATGACCTCCAAGTTTTCCGAGCACACATCAGCAAACTACTTCCTGCATACCGGCAGCGGATTTCAGGGCCGGCCGAGTATGGGTGCCTGGTTCGGTTACGGGCTTGGTAGCGAGAATCAAAACTTGCCCGGATTCGTCGTGCTCAACGGTGGCTTAGTCCCGCCGGGTGGACTCGATTGCTTTGGCTCTGGATTCCTGCCGTCGGCATACCAAGGATCGGTGTTCTTGCCTCGAGAGTTGCCGATTGCCAACATTCAACCTTCCGAGCCTGATCCGCGTTTGCAGCGCAACAAGTTGGACCTCATCCGGCAATTCGATCGCCAGATGAATAAGCAGCTCGGCGGAGAGGCGGAGATCGAAGCGGCCATTTCAAATAGCGAAACAGCGTTTCGCATGCAGACCGCCGTTCCGGAGTTGATGGATCTTCGTAGCGAGTCGCAAGAGACCAAGTCACTCTACGGTTTCGACTCTGAATTCAAAAACACGCAAACATTTGGAATGCAATGCTTGTTGGCGCGTCGCCTGGTCGAACGGGGTGTGCGTTTCATTGAATTGACCTGTCCCGGCGGCAATGGAGATCGTTGGGATCAACATGCAAATTTGATCGATGGTCATAACAAGAATTGTCGTACCGTGGATCAGCCGATCGCCGCATTGATCAAAGACCTCAAACGGACAGGCTTGTTCGAGTCCACGCTTGTGGTTTGGGGGGGCGAATTCGGGCGAACGCCGTTTGCTCAAGGTTCCAACGGACGCGATCACAATCCTTGGGGCTTCACGATGTGGATGGCCGGTGGAGGTATCAAGGGTGGCGTCTCGATAGGTCAAACAGATGAATGGGGCTATCGAGCCGTGGAAGATCGCGTCGAAATGCATGATCTGCATGCCACGATGTTGCATCTGTTAGGGATCGAACACACTCGCAGCACGTTTCGTTTTAGCGGACGTGACATGCGATTGACCGATGTTCACGGACACGTGATCGAAGAGGTCATCGCCTAATGTCAAAACTCAATAGCAATCGAGTGGTTTCCACCACGCTTGGCTTGTTCGCCTGTTGGTCTCTGCTGAGTATTCACCAACACGCGTTTGGAGTCGACGAACCGACTCGCGATCAAGTGGAATTCTTCGAATCGAAAGTGCGTCCGTTACTCGTCGAGCACTGTTACGAGTGCCACTCCGTCGATGCCGAAGAAGTGGAAGCTGGGCTGTTGCTCGATTCCAAGTGGGGCTGGGAAACGGGCGGAGATTCCGGACCCGCGATCATTCCCGGCGATGTCGACGGCAGCTTGCTGATCGAAGCGGTTCGCTATGAAGAGAACGTCGTCAGCGGTATGCCACCACGTGACAAACTCTCCGATTCAGAGATCCAAGTGTTTGTCGATTGGATCGAGATGGGCGCTCCGGATCCTCGCGCGAAAGCGACACCAAAAACGGGCCAGTTGGAAGTATTCGATCTTCAGTCGCGTGTGGAAGACCATTGGTCGTGGCGATCGGTTGTGCGGCCGCAAACGCCGAGCGTTCGTGACACTGGCTGGCCAGCCAACGAAATCGATCGATTTGTCTTGGCAGCCATGGACGAAGCCGGGCTCATGCCCGCTCTCGATGCCGACAAACGTCTTTGGCTTCGGCGTGTTTACTTCGATTTGATCGGCCTGCCGCCAACCATCGCGCAAGTCAATGCATTTTTGAATGACGACACACCCGAAGCTTTTGAAAGAGTCGTCGACGAGTTGTTGAAGTCACCGCATTTTGGTGAAAAGTGGGCGCGGCACTGGATGGACTTGGTTCGGTATGCCGAGACCTACGGGCATGAGTTTGACTATCCGATTCACCATGCTTCGGAATACCGCGATTATTTGATTCGGGCCTTCAACGCCGATGTGCCCTTCGATCAGTTTGCTCGTGAACACGTTGCGGGTGACTTGTTACCGGAGCCTCGTCGCCATCCTGAGTTGGCATTCAACGAATCGATTATCGGAACGGGGTTCTGGTACTTTCACGAGGCGACTCATGCACCCACGGATGTGCTGGGGAATGAGGCGGACATTGTTGACAATCAGTTGGACGTGTTTGGAAAGACGTTCCTGGGTTTGACGATTTCTTGCGCACGTTGCCATGACCACAAGTTCGACGCAATTTCGACTGCGGATTACTACGCATTGAGCGCCCATTTGCAAAGTAGTTGTCGTCAGGAAATCGCCCTCGATGAGCGTGGCCAGGTTGAGCAACTTTCAACCGACATCGAGCAACTGCGACGCCGTATCGCAAGAACGACCCAAAAAGTCGGTTGGGAAACAGAAGTCAGCCTTAGACCGGGAGAGTACTACCAAGCGGCGGCTGAGTTATTGCGAACGGTTGAGGGGAATCGCCCGGTCTGGCAGGTCGATCCCGGCAAGGTCTCGGACGAAGCGGTGACTGCTGCGTCGGAGAAATACGGTCTCGAGTCGGATCGCCTACGGAGTTGGGTTACTGCTTTCCGATCGATCCAGCGTGCGATCGGGCATCGAGATGCAGGATTTGACGGTGATCAGCTCGTCAATTTTGAGAGTACACCGTTGCCATCTGGGTGGACGACGTCCGGGCAGGCTTTTCAACCGGTTGGTTCTCAGTTGACCATGACGGCGGAGGGCCTTGTCGCCAAGCCCGGCATCGTGGCCAGTGGTTTGAACGGAAAAAAGCAGACAGGCATTCTGCGTTCGCCAACGTTTGAGTTGACCGGTAAGCAAATCCACATTCGGATGCGAAGCGACGCGAATTTGAAAATTCGCTTGGTTGTGGACAACTACTACATGGCCCATTTCAACGCGTTGCTGTTTCGCGGCACGTTCTTGAATGGCAAGTCGACGGATACGGGTGGCGCTTGGGTTTGGAAAACGCTGGGGGGCGACACGCGGAAGTATGTGGGACATCGTGGCTACCTAGAATTCATCGACAATGGTGAAGGATCGATGGCGATCGATCGTATTGTGATCAGCGACGGTGGTCCGCCACGTGAAGTGATCGATGCACTTCCGTCTCACGCAGCATTCGCGGATCAGCAGTGGCGGAATGCCATCGCTGATCTTCGCAACGGTAAAAGCAGCGAGCTGGTATCCGCCATGTTCGAGGGCGGATTACTTTCGATTGAAGATATGAATCCGCTCGCGGTTCGATGGCAAAGAGAGCTGAGCGAATTGGCGAACCGATTGCCCCGTCCGCGACTCGTCATCGCGATGGCACAAGGCACTTCCGAAAATGCGAACGTCTATATCCGTGGTAGCCACAACAACCTGGGTGAAGAGGTGCCGCCACGATTCTTGCAAGCTCTTGGGGGTCGCGAGGGCGACCGGTTGAGTCTGGCCAATCAAGTTGCCAATCCCCAGAATCCATTAACGGCACGCGTCGCGGTGAATCGATTGTGGCACCACCTGTTTGGATGTGGGATCGTCGCTTCCGTCGATGACTTTGGACCGCAAGGTCAGGCACCAACTCATCCAGAGTTGCTTGATTGGTTGGCGGCGGAGTTTGTTGAAGACGGTTGGTCGATCAAACGGATGCTTCGCAAGATCACCCTCTCGCGAACCTACCGGCAAGCCAGTCAAAAGCATCCGGATCTTTCTGCTGAAACGGTGGCTGCCGTTGACCCAACGAATCAGTGGTTACACCGGATGCCCGTTCGAAGGTTGCCGGCAGAATCGATCCGAGACGCGATTTTGGTTGTCTCCGGCACGCTCGACGCCAGGCAATTTGGTCCGAGCATCGCGACACATCGAACCGCTTTTATGACCGGCCGTGGCGCGCGGGCGAGCGGGCCCTTGGATGGTGCCAGGCGGCGAAGCATCTACTTATCGATCTATCGAAACTTCCTTAATCCATTCATGTTGATCTTTGATGCACCTAGCCCGTTCGGTCCTCAAGGTCGACGAAGTCGTTCCAATGTTCCCGCTCAGTCGCTCACGATGATGAATGATCCATTCGTCATCGATCAGGCCAAGCAATGGGCTCGGAAATTATCGTCCAATGGAATGGACGATAAACAGCGATTGACGTTGATGGTTCAAACCGCACATGGTGTTGACCCTAGCGAAGAACAGATCGCAGCTTTGCTTGCCTTCATGAACTCACAGGCATCGATGTATCAAGAATCCGACGACCGAGTTTGGTCTGATGTTGCCCATGCCCTGTTTAATATGAAAGCGTTTTATTTCGTTCAATGATCGTTCATGGATCTTGTCGTTTTCGATTCGATCATTCCTCGTCGGGGCGGCGTGGATCCGACGGTTTTGCATTTGCGCGACGCATCGTATGGGTGATGCTGCTGATTGGATTCGCGATCTGTTCCCCCGTGATTTCATCGCTTGCGTTTGCCGAAGAATCACGGGAACGATCCTTAGAATTGTTTGAAAAGCATGTGCGGCCGACGCTCGTTGAGCATTGCGTTCGATGCCATGGACCGAAAAAGCAGAAAGGTGGTCTGAGGCTTGACATTCGCGAAGGCTGGGAAGAAGGAGGCGATAGTGGTCCGGCGGTGGTGGCCGGTGATCCCGAAAGTCTTCTCCTGCAGGTAATTCGGTATGACGATCTTTCCTTAGAAATGCCTCCGAAAGGCAAACTTCCCGACGCGACGATCGCAGCGTTTGAACAATGGGTCGTATCCGGCGCAGCGGATCCACGCGAGAGTTCGATGGATTCAAGCGACCTGCCGACATCCGATGCGGTGAAGCCGCCAACGCTCGAGGAGGGACGTGAGTTTTGGGCGTTCCAACCGGTCGTGCAACCAGCATTGCCCGATACAGGTGAAAGCTGGGCGGTAAAAGATTTGGATCGGTTTGTTTTCGCTCGACTGCAGGAACACGGGCTCACGCCCAATCCTGATGCCGAGCGGATCGTGTTGTTGCGACGGCTGTACTTCGACCTGATTGGATTGCCTCCAACAACAGAGCAGGTCGACGCGTTTCTGAATGATCCTTCAGAAAATGCCTACGAAGATCTTGTTGATCGCCTGTTAAGTTCCCAGCACTTTGGGGAACGTTGGGGCAGGCATTGGCTGGACGTCGTTCGTTTTGCGGAATCGAGTGGTGGCGGCCGCACCCTGCTGTTTCCCAATGCTTGGCGTTATCGCGACTACGTCATCGACTCGTTCTTTCAAGATGTCCCATACGATCAGTTCCTGCGTCAGCAGATTGCCGGTGATCTGTTGCCCACGGATGATTGGGAGCAAAAGGCTCGTAATCTGACGGCGACCGCTTTCCTGTTGTTGGGGCCGATTAACTACGAGATGCAAGACAAAGACATCTTGGAGATGGACATTGTCGATGAGCAGTTGGATACGATTGGAAAAGCGATGATGGGAATGACGATCGGTTGTGCTCGTTGTCACGATCACAAGTTCGATCCTATCCCGGCTGCTGACTACTACGCGATGGCCGGCATCTTCAAGAGCACTCAGTCGGTGATCCATTCAAACGTTTCGAAGTGGAACATGATGGATCTGCCACTCGCTCCGAGCGAAGCTGAGAACTTCGAAGAACAGAGCACGAAACTCGCTAGGCTTGAAGGTGAATTGAAGTCAGCAAAGCAGGCCTTTGCCGAAGTAGGCGGTTCGTTGGATGGTTCAAGCATTCAGTCGAAGTCGCTTCCCGCGGATCGACTCGATGGAATCGTCATGGACGATGTGGATGCTGAACGTATCGGGGACTGGGTCCAATCGACGTCGATCGGTGTGTTTGTGGGGCGACATTACATTCACGATGCCGAACAGGGGCGTGGTGCCAAACGCGTCATCTATCGACCGGTGATTGATGCGGCCGGCCGCTATCGCGTGTTTGTTAGCTACACCGCCTCGAACAATCGCGCGACGAATACACAAGTGCAGGTTCGGCACGTCGACGGACAAGAATCCGTCAGAGTGAATCAACGGAATCGGCCAAGTATCGATGGATTGCTTGAACCGATCGGCGAGTTTCAGTTCGAGCAAGGTCCCGCCGAGATCGTGATCTCGAATGACGGTGCGAGCGGCGGTGTCGTCATCGCCGACGCCATCGTGCTCCTTCCCGTGACCGATGCAGAAGAGACAGATGGACAGGCGAGTTCACTCGTTCGTTCTGAATCCGACGCCTCCGACGAAGCTCAAGCAAGCAAGGTGTTGCGTGATCGATTACGAAGTGAGATCAAGGAACTGGAAACAAAGATCAAAGGGTTGAAGAAGCGTCTTCCAAAACGTGCTGCCGTGATGGCAACGAAGGACGCTGCATCACCCAAAGATATTCACATCGCAATACGCGGCCAGACGCACCAGCTTGGTGATTTGGTGCCGCGTGGCATGATGCAAGTCGCTTCGTGGGATTCACTGCCTCCGATTCCCACCGCGGAAAGCGGTCGACGTCAGTTTGCGGAGTGGATTTCCAGTCCGCAGCACCCGTTGACGTCGCGCGTGATGGCCAATCGTGTTTGGTACTGGCTCATGGGACGCGGCATCGTTTCGTCTGTCGACAATTTCGGAAGTATGGGACAGTCACCAACGCACCCGTTGTTGCTTGATCATTTGGCTTCGAAGTTTGTTGAACGCGGTTGGTCGATCAAGGCATTGATTCGAGAGATCGTGCTTTCACGTACCTACCGGATGACATCCGCGGCAACGCCTGAATCGGTTGCGGTAGATCCTGAGAATCAGCTGTTCTGGCGGAGTGATCGCAAGCGGCTGCGAGCCGAGGACATTCGTGACTCGTTACTGTTTGTGTCTGGCGACCTGGACACGCGTTACGGTGGATCGAATATTCGGCCGGGAACCAAGATTGAGTACGGCTATCGGTTTACGAGTAAACGCCGAAGTGTCTATATGCCGGTGTTCCGAAATACACTTCCGGAGATCTTCGAAGTCTTTGATTTCGCCGATCCCAATACGCAGGCGGGCAGTCGCGGAGCCAGCGCTGTCGCCAGTCAAGCGTTGTGGATGATGAACCATCCAATGATGATGGAGCAGTCAGAGAAAGCGGCCACGCGTTTGTTGGGTCAATCACTGGTCAGCGATGAAGATCGCGTGCGTCACGCGTACATGCAGGTTGTTTCGCGGCCGCCCACCGAGCGTGAATTGGATGTGGCGATAAGCTTGGTGACTTCGAGTAGCGATGGCTCGACCGATATCTCTTCGGACGTGGCAGTGTCGCGATATGCGATGCTGTACCGTGTCTTATTCCAGTGCCTTGATTTTCGATACCTCAATTAGTCGATCCAATGAGCTTGATCACTACTCGACGCGAAGCGCTGCGATCTGTTGGTTGCGGATTTGGGTTGCTGGCGGCTTCGGCACTCGCGCAGCGAAACGCAAGCGGTTCGTCGAAATCGAATCCATTGGCGGCCAAGCAACCGCTTTTTCCACCTCGCGCCAAGCGAGTGATCTTTATTTTTATGCAGGGCGGTCCAAGCCAAGTTGATACGTTCGACTACAAGCCCATGCTGGAGCAGCTCGATGGAGAGAATCAAGCCTTCGATGATGCGCGTGTGTTGGCGAAGACGAAAGAGATCAAACAGCATCGTGTTTTTCAGTCACCCTGGAAATTCAAACAGTACGGCGATTGTGGGCAGCCCGTGTCCGAGTTGTTCCCTCACATCGCCAAGCATGTCGACGATCTGTGTTTTCTAAAGGGCATGCATACCGATGGTGTCGCCCACGGTCCGGCAACACTTTTTATGCACACCGGATCGATCAACTTGGTTCGACCATCGGTAGGTTCGTGGGTCCTGTATGGGCTGGGGTCAGAGAATGAGAACCTGCCCGGCTTCATCACGCTGCAGCCGTCGATGGGCAATGGTGGGCCCAGGAATTTTAATAACGCTTTCTTGCCGGCGGTCTACCAGGGAACAGCGGTTGGCCGCGCGGGAACGTCCGCAAAGGATGCGCGGATCCGTAATCTTCGCAATGATACGCTGTCGCCGTCAGAGCAGTTACGGCAGCTCGAGGCGCTGCGGAGTCTGAACGCTGTCCAAGCGGCGAATCGGCCGGGTGATCGGGAATTCGAAGCAGTGATCAATTCGTATGAGCTTGCTTGGCGAATGCAGAACAGCGTGCCCGATATCCTGAATTTGGCCGATGAGCCGGACCATGTTCAGAAGATGTATGGGATCGGTCAGAAAGCCACGGACGATTTTGGACGGCAGTGCCTGATGGCTCGCCGACTGTGCGAGGCCGGCGTGCGGTACATCCAAGTCAACTACAGCGACAACGGTAACAATCCTCGCTGGGATCAGCACAGCAACTTGGAAAAACACGCTGATCACGCGATGGCAACCGACCAGCCGGTCGCGGGACTGCTGGCTGATTTGAAGCAGCGAGGACTGCTGGAAGATACGTTGGTCTGGTGGGGTGGTGAATTTGGCCGAACCCCTTATGCTCAGTCCAACGGGACTGGTCGGGACCATAATCCCTACGGCTTTACTATTTTTCTAGCCGGTGGCGGAGTCAAACGTGGTTTTAGCCATGGTACTACTGATGAGTTCGGTCATCACGCCATCGAGGGCAAGGTTCATATGCACGATTGGCATGCAACACTGCTGCATCTGCTGGGTCTGGACCACGAGGAATTGACTTTCATGCACGATGGGCGGCCTTTTCGGCTGACAGACGTGTACGGTGACGTCGTGACTGAAATCCTTGCCTAAACCATCAGGGAAATTTCACTGTGCACAGTCTTTTTTACCGTTCAATCGGTTTCGCATTCGTCCTCTCTCTCGGCTTGGCAAGTGCGTCAGCCCAATCCAAGCAGCCCACCCAACCACCGGTGTTGCTGCAGATGATTCGTGATGATGCCGTGCATGCCGAACTCGGTCTCGACGATCAGCAGATCGAAAAAGTGATGGCGATGTTGCGAGAGGTCGACCCGCCTTGGTTCCGCGCTCGTAATTTTCCGGCTGATAGGCAAGGTCCGGAAATTGAGCGATTGACCGGGCAGTTGCGATCGCAGCTGAATCCAACGCTGACGGCAAAACAGCGATTGCGTCTGAAAGAGCTCGAATGCCAAGCGCTCGGCACGCGGATGGTGTTGCGTGACGAAGTCGCGATGGAATTGCGGCTGACGACCGATCAGAAACAGCGCTTCAACGAATCGTTCCTTGAAACGGATGAGCGTTCGATCGAGATCCAGAAAGCGATCCAATCTGGGAAACGCGACGCGGCCGAGGGCAATCGCGAACTGGAACAGCTGAAGTCAAAAGAGCGGAAGAGCCTGATCAACCAGCTGACAAATGACCAGAAGAGCCGGCTGGGCGGTTTGACCGGTCAGCCGTTTTCGTTTTCGCAGATTCGTCGTACCTATCCGCTGGCCCCCGAACTGGATCTGTCGGGTGCGACATGGATCCAGGGTGGACCTCTGAGCCTTGAGGAGCTGCGTGGAAAAGTCGTTGCCGTGCACTTCTACGCATTCCAGTGCATCAACTGTCAGCGTAACTTTGATCACTACCAAGGCTGGTACAAGGATTACGCCGATGAGGACTTGGTGATCATCGGTATTCAGACGCCCGAGACGTCCGCCGAACGGCAACTTGACCGTGTTTCATCCGCCGTAAAGAAAGACGGCATGACGTACCCCGTCTTGTTCGACGGCAGTTCCAGCAACTGGAAGAACTGGAGCAACACCATGTGGCCGACGGTTTATTTGATCGACCGAGACGGTTTCTTGCGTCGTTGGTGGCAAGGTGAGCTCAATTGGCAAGGCACTCCGGGTGAAAAGCAGATGCGAGAATCAATCGAGCAGCTGCTAGCCGAAAAGTAGAGGATGAGGCAACAACGTCGCTGTTGCCTCTTTCAATACGCGTACCTTCCAAGACTCGGGTCTTTCCGTTCCTCGAGTCTTTCCAATCTGCGTTTCCTTGAAACCAGGGCGTAAGGTTTTTTCCCTGGACTGCCAACTGACGTTGTTGCGTCTAGCTACGCAACAGCGTGACGGCTCCGCGCTCGTGTTTGAGCGGCATGTTTGCCATCGATCGTCGGATCATGGCGAGAGGATTGGAGTCCTTTAAAGCCATCGAACTACGGAGTTGCTCGCCGAGCGATATCTGTGAGGCTCCGTCGTCCGTCATGCCGGCGGTGTATGCCAGGAACGTTTCGTCGAGATTGACGCGGAAGCTTTCCGTTTCGATCTGCGGATCCAAGTGAGTGTTCAGCGGTTCGCTCAAACCGTCAGCAACCGGTCGATAGCCATAGCGACTTCCAATCATCGCTTGAATAGAACCGGCCGAGGCGATTTCTCCGTCACCCGTTTCAGGATCCACCCGTGCGTACAGCAGTGAGATCAGTTGTTCGCCGGTGCTTGTTTGCCACAACGTGTCACTCACTCGCTGCAAGACTTGCGCGGGCGTGTGCTGGTAGCCGGTATGAGCCGTCATCGCGGCACGGGCGACGGCTGAAACCATGGCACCCTTGGCGGTTGGGTCAGACGATTCTGCGAGTGCCAGCATCAGTGTTCCGTCGGGTAGCACGTCCCAAGTGTGCCAACCGCCAGCCCAAGATCGCGGCGATTCCACCATTCCATCCACGCGCCACTCGGGCGCCAGTTTTGTGCCGATCGGCAACGACTCAAATTGCCAGTTCGCGATGTCCGTCATGGGACCGGCAGAACTGCGTCGAGATTCGACGTCGGGAAGTGATGCGTACGTGAGTTCGAGTGAGAGATGAGATGATGCCATGCGGGCGGCCGAAGCTTCGGCGATCCCGAATGAACGCGCTTCTTTACTGAAAAGCCACATCGTCCCGATCGGAATGTCATCGCATTGCACCGAAGTGCAGATTCCGGAACGAAACGCTTTCTCTGGTGAGTTCCAGATCGGCATCGGTGGAGCGGGTTTTAGTTCGTCCATCAGCACAACGCCTTGGACGAGTGCTTCCAGATCACCGCGGCTGCCCCGCAAAGGTCGGGCGGCCATTTCCAATCGCTTGGGCGGTAGACCGAACACCGAACGTGTTTTGAGTGATTGCGTATCGTCGTCAAGCATGTAAAGAGCCGCGGCATCGCAATGACAAGCCGCCGAAGCATCGGCGAGCGTTTTCTCAATGCGATCTGCGATTCGTTGGCAATCAAGACTGCCGCCCAGCAACGGTGCCCGCGTTGCCAACTCGGCTTCTTGGCGTCGCATTGCCTCGCGATTGTGGTTTAGCTCCTCGGCCAGGATGGATGCTGATTCGGCTAACCGCATCGCGGCACTCTTGCCGACCGACGACGCCGTTGAGTCATTGTTCGACAGAACATCCCGTTCTTGCTCGAACGTATTCGGGTTGACTGCGGGCAGTAATTGCATGGCATCGGGCGTGGATGTTTTCTGGTCGATTCTCCAACCGGTCGCGTCTGCGTAGGCGCTCCAGAAGTGATTGACCGGATCGTCGATGATGGGAGTGTTTTCGCCGCCGCTAAGGGAAGCTGAGTCTCGATGGATACGCAGGTAGTGAGGGATCGTCTTTGTCACGTTGCCGCCTGGAAGGGATGTCGACTTCGGAAATCGGCACTCCATGCCGCGTGCGAAGTCGATGCGGTGGCGCTTGCACCGTCATCGACACACCCGCAAGTTCCGGGTGCAAAAGTCGAGATCGGTTTCCGTCCTGTTTTCCCTGAAGCGATTGATCGTCAAAGTCAACGAAGTCAACCAGGATGCCCGCGTAACCCGAACGAACCGCGAGATTGGAAACGCTCACCAGTCCCTTATCGATGACGAGCACAGCTACGCTGAGTACGATCGAGGCGCTTGATCGCTTTCGTACTACCGCGAAGCGGTTCAACAACAAAGCTCGGGATGCACTTGTAGGTCATGCTCCGCATGACGACAGACCGGACGCTACGATCGGCGGAGCGATCGGCGACTATGCAGCGCACGTCTCTGGCAATTACGAGTACGAGTACCGCTGCGCTGAGTACGAGTACGATCGATGCGCTTGATCGCTCTTGTACTACCGCGAAGCGGTTCAACAACAAAGCTCGGGGTCGCGCAGCGCACCCCGAGATGTGATCGTCACTGTGTAAACGCACCCCATCGGGGTGCCACAATCTGCGTTTGCCAATTCTTCTTGAAGATCGATATGTGACATCGATAGATGTAGGTCATGCTCCGCATGACGACAGAATGGAACGCTACGATCGGCGGAGCGATCGGCGACTATGCAGCGTAGGTCTCTGGCGATTGCGAGTACGAGTACCGCTGCGCTGAGTACGAGTACGATCGAAGCGCTTGATCGCTCTTGTACTACCCCGAGATGTGATCGTCAGCGCGTAAACGCACCCCCACAATCTGCGTTTGCCAATCCCTTCGTGCGCTGCGCATTAAAAAAGCCGAGGCGAATGGCCTCGGCTTTAAATGGATTTGATAGACGTTCGCGATCTATTCGCCGAGTTCGTCGGTCAACACAAACTCTGGCCATGGCACGTCAGCACTCTTGCCACGCGGGGTCATGATCGCTTGGTAGACACGGTAATCGATGTCTTGCGTCACGAAACGAGTGGCACCGTCACCGAAACCGACGTTCACGCCGTCGACGTGGGCGGATGAGGGGCGAGCCAAGTCAGGCGAGTTTGCCAAGTTCATTTGCTGGGTGAAGATATCTTCGCTCACGTTCTGGCCACCACCGTTGATGCGGTGCTTTTCGTAAACGGGAATGATCTCTTGAACCAACGAACCAGGATTTAGTGAGGCCCATGCTTCGTCCTCGTAATGCCAGACCCAACCGGCGCTGAACTGCGATGCGACCAATTCGCCGATTCCCGTCAGGTTCACGTCGCTAAAAGCAACGTCGTCGATGCCCGCGGCAACAACCAAGTTGGGGCCGTTCAGGAAACCAGGCAGATACCAAGGAAGTGCTTGGACATTCTCGGAGTACATGGCGGTGAAGCCTTGTCCGTCTTTCATGTCGTCCAAGGTGATCCTCGGACCCAGTCCGAAGCCGGCTGGAACTGGGAGTCCCAGATAGGCGGTAACACCTGTTCCGTTTGCTTTGCTCTGTGCATCGGCGTGGGTGATGACAGGACCGGCAGCGGCGGATCCCGAGTAGCCTTGCGTTCCGGCAAAGGCGATCGTGGCGGCCGAGCGATACCAGCTCAAGCCGTTGTTGGAGATATAACTGTTGCGGCCGTTGTTCGCGTCCGTCACAGGGTTACTCGGGCACTGGAAAATGGCCAAGTTGGGTGCCGCCAAGGTATGGAACCCGGCTCCCGCACTACTGGCGCCGACTGTGGAAGTCGTCCCGCCCTGTGCCGCACCGTCCGCAATCAGAGAATAACTGTCTTGTGTCCAGTGTTCGTACGTTGGCTGTGCATCCAACCAAGGCAGAAGTGGCACGCCAAATCCGCCAATTTTGACGTGGCGAGGGATTGTGCCACCGTAGTTGGTGCTTGGTGGCTCTTCCGTACGGTCGGCGATCGCACCCGGGAAGACGCCGAACTTTTGCGTGTAAGGAGGCAGCTCGCCCTTCGTGTTTTCGTGCTGGGTCGCGGCGAGGGCAAAGTTTTTCATGTTCGTGGCACACTGGTTACGTCTTGCAACTTCGCGCGCCGAGTTCACTGCGGGGATCAGGAGCCCCATCAGGATGCCGATGATGGTGATCACCACCAGCAACTCAACCAGGGTGAATCCGGACGGTGTTCGCTTCATGTGTCGCTCCAGATGGAGGGAGAGTGAGATGAGTAGGGTTGGTTGAGTAACGGGTCCAAGTCGCACCCAACAGGCTCAAGAGGCGTTCTTGCCGCTTGAATCTCGGGGCGAGAAGTATCGCAAACCCAGTAGGGCCGTGCAAATCTCCCCCCATGTTAACTGTTAAGCGCAGAATGGTTACAAAAACCGCCGCACAAAATGACACCCGTTTCAAGATTTTTTTTGAGCAACGGTATTACCCCTCCCGGGGAAAGCAACAATGGGGTGAAGCGGGTCGATTTCCAGCCTATATCCTTTTTGATAAGGCCCCGGTGATGGGGGCCAATTCACGGACCCCTTCAATTCCCAGCTACCGGTCAAATTTCATCTGCCCCGATTATACGAGCCTCGCTTCCCTTTCCCGTCTGCCCTCTTGCCGACGCGCCTCTTGCCTAGGCGCCTCTTGCCTACGCGCCTCTTGCCTACGCGCTGTTCGTTGCGAAGTCTAGCTGCACCTCCTGATCCACACCGCTGTTTACCACGAGATCCCTTGATCTACCTCGACTTCAACCGCACGACACCGCTGGCACCCTCTGTACTGGAGGCGATGCAGCCGTATTGGTCCACGCACTTCATGCTGCCCGACCAGGGTCACGCCCAGTCCCAGGCGGTATCCGAAGCCCTCGAAAGTGCTCGCGAAGAAGTGGCCTCGATGGTTGGATGTGAGCCATTTGAGATCGTGTTCACCGGCGGCGGTACGGAGGCGAATAATCTGGCCATCCAAGGACTGCTCCGCCGTCAAGATCCAGGTGTCGTTTTGGTCAGCCAGCTGGAGCATGATTCGGTGCTCGCGGCGGCTCGCAGTCTGGTCGATCAGCGTTCGGACTCCCCTTGGGAGGTGAAGCTTGTCCCCTGCGAGAGTGATGGGAGAATCGATCCTGATCGGCTTCGGGAGCAGCTCTGTTCTCGCACTCGGCTCGTGTGCGTGCAGTTGGCAAATCCCGTGCTTGGCACCATCCAGCCGATACGCGAGATGGCCGACGCCTGTCACAACCTGGGGGTGCCGCTGCATTGCGACGCAACGCAAGCATTTGGAAAGATCCCCGTGGACGTCGCGCTGTTAAGGGCCGACACGCTTTCGGTCAGTGGGCACAAGTTCTACGGACCCAAGGGAAGTGGTGCGATCTACGTTCGCCGCGGGCTGCAACTCTCTCCGATTGCCTTTGGGGAGCCTCGCGAGATGGGACTGCGTCCGGGGGCCGAAAATGTGCCGGCCTTGATCGGGCTGGGGACCGCTGCCGCCTTGGCTGGCAAGTGCGCCACGGACGCCTCGAAGTCCCTTTCAGTGCTCCGAGAGCGATTTGTTAAGGGTGTTTTTTCTTCCTTTGCGGAGGAGCCTATTGTGCTGTGTGAGGGGTGCCATTCGCTCCCAAATACGGTGGCCGTTGAGCTGCCCGGGGTCGCCCGGCAGGTGCAGCGAGCGGCGCGTCAATTGGTCGTCGCGGCGCCACTTTCGGAGTCACCTCCGGATGAGATGACTCGGGTGCTCCGGGCCATCGGCCGGACCGACGCACAGATTGGTCGAACACTCCGGATCTCGCTCGGTTGGACGACCAGTCACCAGCAAGTCGATCGGGCGGTTGAATTGCTAGCTGACGCTTGTGAAACGCTCGCCGCGTCCTAATCGCGGGTGACCGGAGCGAGCTTGTTCGCGGTGCTCCGCAGGGGCCGGTGCCGGTGGGCTTGCGGCTGTATCGTGCGGTCGGGTCGACGCGGGAACCGCCTGAAGGTCGTCCCCAAGCGTCGATCGCCGAGATGCTTGCAAAAGGCCTCCGATCCGGCATAAACCGACCAGCTTCTCGTGGTGGACACCTGGTGGTTGCACTTGAAATGCTGCCTAAAAAGTAGGCATCTCGAAAAACCCCACCGTCTGGGTGGCTGTGCACAGATTTGTGGCAGGTGCCCTAAGTCCTTTTGAGGGAATAGTTTGCGACGTTTGGTTTGCCCGCGGGAAAGGATGGCGGAAACCTGTCTCCGCTTAATGCTACCAGCAACTGAAGGATCGTCCGCAATGGCACAAACCGACGCTTCGTCTAACCTGCGCTATGCTAGCGATCCAGAGCCGGGGCAATCCGATTCGATCGTTCCACGCATGGCACTCTCTGTTCCTAACGCAACACTCCCCCTCGAACAGCGGGGTCGCGAGGTGTTGCGGTTGGCGGAGGAAGCCTTCGCAAAGACGGGGAGCTGGGTCGCTTTCTATCGCGAGATGCTCGGTGCCGATGGCGTCGTCCGTCAGCTCTTTCCGACCAGCGAGGAGATGCGGCATTTTGAGTCGAGTCGAGAGTGGTGTGAGCTTCAGGAGATGGTCGCCGCAATCCGGAGTCAGGACGTTTCGAAAGGCGATTCGGTAGAGCCCGAACGCATGATCACCATTCGGCTACCTAAGAGCCTGCACGATGCACTCCGCATCGAAGCTGATGAAATGAACTTGAGCATTAATAAGCTCTGCATCAGCAAGTTGCTCCAACGCGTCGAGAGCCGGTTTATCCCGATTCAACAAGGGCGGAGAAGAGGCCGTAGGCCCGGTCCACAAGGTCGACGAAGAAAGCCACTCGTGCAGGGGGGTGGCGACGACTGAAGCGAGGCTCTTTGAAGTTCGAAGCTGGGGGCTCAAATCCTTTGAATTCCCCTACAATGTGAGCGCGCAAATTGTGCCGGTGACGGCACACGCCACCACGTTGAACCGAATCACTCGAACTGACGACCCGCCGTGTCCACCACTACCTTCTCGACCGCCCGCGACCAAATCGCAGGGCTGGCGATCCCCGAGTTGGCTGCCCAATTCGGGACCCCGCTGTACGTCTACGACATCGAGACCATCAACCAGCGGGTCTCAGAGCTTTCAGCATTTGATGTCATTCGCTACGCCCAGAAAGCTTGCAGCAATATTGCGATCTTGGATCGGCTGAGACGGCGAGGCGTTGTCGTCGATGCTGTCAGTGCGGGGGAAATCCGCCGTGCACTGGCCGCCGGCTACGGCACCGATCCGACGGCTCACGACATTGTCTATACCGCCGATATTTTTGATGTCGAAGCCTTGGAGCTGGTTTGCAAACACTCTCTGCCGGTCAATTGCGGCTCGCCCGACATGATCAGTCAGTTGGGCGAGGTCCGTCCCGGTGCTGACGTCACGCTGCGTATCAATCCCGGTTTCGGTCACGGACACAGCCAGAAAACCAACACGGGGGGCGATCAGAGCAAGCACGGGATCTGGCATTCGCAAATCGACGAATGCCTGCGGCGTGCTGATCAGTCGGGCATCACGGTCACCGGATTGCACATGCATATCGGCTCGGGAACCGATCTTCAGCATTTGAGCGAAGTTTGTGAAGCGATGGAAAAGGCCGCTTTGGAAGTCGGTCGGACGCTCAAGACGATTAGCGCCGGCGGCGGGCTGCCCGTCCCATACCGCTCGGAGGAAACCTACGTTGACTTGGACCAGTACTTTTCACTCTGGGATGCGACCCGCAATCGGTTGTCGGAGAAGTTTGGCCATCGTTTGACGTTGGAAATCGAGCCGGGTCGGTTTCTGGCCGCTGAGTGCGGCTTTTTGATCGCCGAGGTTCGGAGTGTCAAACGTATGGGTGAGAACCTGTTCGCATTGGTCGATGCGGGGTTCAACGACCTCGCTCGCCCGGTCATGTATGGCGCCTACCACCCGATTTCGATTGCTGGTTCGGGTGGTTCGGCTGCCGAACGTGAGACGGTGGACGTCGTCGTCGGCGGACCGCTCTGCGAGTCAGGCGACATCTTTACCCAACGCGAAGGCGGTTACGTGGATAGTCGCCGGTTGCCGGCTCCCCGTGTCGGCGATTTTCTGGTGCTCGAAAACGCAGGTGCATACGGTTTTGTCATGGCCAGCAACTACAACAGCAAACTGCGGGCTGCCGAAGTGATGATCGAAGAGGGTCAGGCAAAGCTGATTCGGGAACGCGAGTCATTCGAGGATCTCGTTCGACGCGAGTGCATTCCCGATTGAGCCAACGAGCGGATTCCGACCGGCAGGTCTTTTGCAGATCACGGTGACGAACCGCTTCGCCGTCGTTGGTCGTGCTACCCCCGTCACGGGGGGTGGTTGCGGCCAGGGGGGGCAGACCCAGCGGGGGGAGCCCCCCACGCAGTCACCCCAAGCACAGAAGAAAAGGAAACGC
>JBCDEM010000059.1:0-25738 GCA_039179795.1 Planctomycetota bacterium
CGCCGATCTTAGCTAACATATTCTTCAAAACCCATTGTCGCCGATCGCTCCGCCGTTCGTAGCGCTCATATTCTACACAACCCATTGTCGCCGATGGCTCCGCTCCTATTCTTCCAGTGCGGACGCTACGATCGGCGGAGCGATCGGCGACTATGAGACCCGCTGCGATCGGCGACACTCATGACGTCATTACTCGGGGCCTCGCCGGCCACCGGGACCGAATCCGGGGCCACCCGGTGGAGGTCCAAAGCCTCTCCCGCGCGAACCTCTAGGCCCGCGACGCCCCCCGGGACCATTTGAGCCGCCGGGGCCATGTTGGAAATCACGTGATGGTGTTCCACGATAATTCCGTGGAACCACTGGCCACGCTTCGGTCATGAAATAGGCGTACGTTCCATCGGGAAATTCAGGGGTAACTGTCACTCGACCGTTGCATTCATCCAAATCACCGCTTCCGCTGACGTATTCGTAGTCACGAACAAACGTCCCGTCGTATTCACCACCGGGAGCAGTCCCCCCGGGCCGACGACCGGATTTCAATTGAAAACTTGAACGCAACTTAACGACCTTGGAACGAGGATCTTTCGGATCTTCGTAACCGTAGACGGCGTAGATTGGGAAGCCATCTGCGGCCCAGCCAATCAATGGTGAATGCGAACCGGATTTGACTTCAACGCTATCCATCAGACCGGTCGGAAGTCCGTGATAGTGATACTTGCCGTTTGGCTGAACGTGGGCATGTGACATGTCGATGCCAAGCTGGATCGCACCAGCGAGCGGCTCGTACTGCCAACCTGGGTCGCCGTCAAAGAACTCGGCCGCACCCGGATCAAACGGGACACCATTGATGGCGACACCGAACTCTCCCTGCATCGGCGTAATACGATCTGCCACTTTGGGATTCGCGGGGACACGATAAACGTGCCGCTGTTCACGAATTGGGTTGGGATTACCCCGATTCGGGAACCTTCCCGTCTTGTGGTTGGGAATGCCATTGGCCGTGATAATCCGTTGGTCACCTTCTATTCTGATGGACACTTCACTCGCGGCTGGTGGTGTCGAATTTGAAGGCTGCAGACGTAATTCACCACGCTCCACGACTCGATGCGTTCTCATCGGTGGCTGAGCGAGAACCATCGCGGCAGGCAATGCCAGCAGGGTCGCTGCAAAGAGTCGACGCGATGTTAACAGGCGGGCTGATGTCAAACTTCTCATGAATCACCTTGGTCGATTCGATACGGCTGACTCAACTGATCGCGTCGCAACGCAGCCATTGCCGCCTCGTAGGGTAAGTTTCCAGCCAGTCATGCGAAAATCCGAGCGATGACGGGTCACAAAAAGATGACGGTTCACAAAAAACGGTACAGCCGCAAATCCAATCGACCTGCGATTCCGTCCTAGTCTTCCGCCAGAAAGATCAATTGATCATGGTGATCAATTGATCGACGGTTCGGTAGTTTCTCGCCGTCACTGCAACGCCCAAGAATTTCTCCACACTGGCAGCCAGTTTTGATCGGCCGATTCCATCCGGGGCGTGCAAGTAAAAGACACGTTCGGTCAAGAGAAAGCGTTCTGAAGGCCGAGCTGCTTTCTCGATCGCATCACGGTCTGGTGATTTTGCAGGGCGTGAAAGAAAGAAAAAATGAAGCGTCTTTGGATCTTCCGTACCCTCGAGAAACGGATTGTTGTCGATCGCTGTTTGCAGATCGTCAGACGTAAACACAATAACATCTGGCGTGAACCCATGATTCTTCGAAATCTGCTCGGTCATCTTCTTTGACAGATTGTTAGCTGACTTAGCTCGAGATTCAAAGACGACATTTCCACTTTGAATATACGTGCGAACGTTCGTCAAACTTAGCGTCTCAAGATCGGATCGAAGCGCAGCCATCGGTAAGACATTTTTACCGCCGACGTTTATGCCACGAAAAAGTGCAATCCAGGTTGTCATGATGGTCCTTCAACAAAACACGATCGATAGTCTTCAGGCAATGATCGATTCATCTTGGTCAACCGCTTTGGCCGGTCTGCGTTTAGGTTGCCGTACACCGATCCACCAGAAAATGCTCGCAGAAAGTAACGCGAACGGTGTTACCACCAAGAAAGCGACAAAACCAGATAATAGGATCGACCCAATCTCTGACGGAGGTGAAATCCTCAAAGCGACGGTCGACATCCCGAGTAGCGTCAAGAGGCATCCTGGAACCGTTGCGCAAAGAACTCCGATCAACAAAATGGAAGTGAGGTTAAGCTGGTTTCGTTGTCTGAGCCACAAAACAGATGGCGTCCCTACCACGCCGGCCACTGCATAGGATATCGGAACACCGATAATCATCGTGCAAAATGGTCCCAAGAATAGGGACAACGGATCGAAGTTTGGATCGTCCGGAAAGTAGATCTGATAAAACCAACCGACCGCGGCCGTTACCAAGGCTCCCGTCAACGGAGCGAAGAAGGGAGCCACAAAGTAGGCCGTCAAAAGACGACGTGCACCAAATCGTTCAGACAGCGACAAATCGGTTTGCGGTGCCGAATAAGGGTTGGATTCTTGCATGCCAATCAATCAAGTCGCGTCGCTCCAAACTTGAACACCAGAATATCAACCCGATTGGGGAAGAGGAAATCGTCCTCCGAAAAGCTCTCGACTTGATGCGATCGGATAATCTGTGTGCATCCCTGAATCCCCAATCGGATGGCTTTCACTTTCAAGTCGACCTGGAGTACCAAGATGCCGGATACCAACAGACTTTCGAATGAACTCTGCTCGCCGTCTTCTCTTGGTCGAGTCGTGCATCGACGACTGTTACTTGGTGGAGCGATTGCGACTGTCGCGTTTTCTGATCGATCAATGGCAAACCCAGTCAATGATGGTGACGAAGTATCTGGGCCCAGAGAAGCCGAATGGTCTCGCGATTATGACGCACCCTCTTTCAAACCATCCTGGAAGAATCCGCAGGTGAACCGAGAATTGGCTGCGGACTTCGTTATCTTTGCCCATTCAGAAATGAAGCAGACAAAGGCACTTCTGGATCGTTATCCGGAGGTATTGAACGCGGCGGTCGACTGGGGTGCAGGTGATTATGAAACAGCACTCGGTGGTGCGTCACATATGGGTCGACGCGACATTGTCGAGTTACTGCTGGAACGGGGAGCTCGTCCTGATCTGTTTACATTGGCGATGTTGGGCGAGCTCGATGCCGTGAAATCACTTCTCACTCTTCAACCGAAATTGATCGACGCGAAGGGTCCCCATGGATTCTCGTTGCACTTTCATGCCCAAGTCGGAGGAGAACGATCGGCAAAGGTTCTGGACTACCTTCAATCGGTCAAAGAAGTATTGCTTCGCCCCGTCCCGTTTCTCAATCGCTAGTTTGCTTGGTCCGGTAGCGACGGCAGAAGCTCCCATTCCCAGACACTTCCATCTTCGGGATGCTCAACAATCCCGACGCATCGGAACCCGAGTCGTTTTAGAACGGTGACCGAAGCGTTCTCTTCAGGGAGCGTCTGAGCAAACACGATCAAACGGGGATCATGTCGAATTGCCAACGCGACCAACTCTTGCGCGATACTGGTCGCGTAGCCTTGTCCCTCCTGACCGGGCATCGTCGCATAAGCGATCTCGACACGACCGTCCTGCGGAGAGCTTTTAAAGCCACCAACGCAGATGACTTGATCATCTTTCACACCAAGGTAGCCGATCCACGGCGGTTGAAATTCTGTGCGTTCGTAGAAGCTTACCGTTTGATCAAGAACGGCCCGGGAAAAGTCGTTCAATTCGACATCGCATGAAAGACTTCCGTCTGCGTGAATTTCAATCAACTTCATCTGTTTCTCTGCGAGGCGGCCATCGATCACTGGCCAGCTAGACACCGATGACGTTCGCTGGTTCGCTGGAGAATCTCAATCATTCGAACGATTTGATTCATCATGCAGAACTTGGTCGATAACGATGCAGGCACACAGGATAGCAACATCATCTTCGTTGTCGTCAATCTGGACACCGTAGCTATCCGTCCACGACCAGATCTTTTTACTGACGTTTGCTACCGTCCGACCCTGTCGTTGAAACGTAAACTCGTGAGCCCAAAAAGAACCGTCAATTGTGTAGTCATTCGGGCCTGGTACGTCGAGCGTGAATTTCTTATTGAACCAAGTCCATTCTTTGATCACTTCCGCAAAAATCTGACCGTCAATAATGATTTGATACTTCGGTTTCCAAGACAACAGCTTTTGACTGATTAATGCTAATTCGGTGCCCTGGTTGTCTTGGAACGACAACTTATCGCCCCACGAGAAAGCGTATCCATCGACAAAGAAACGCTGGTTTCCGTTGGCATCCGTGATTGCAAAGTCGTCGCCCCAAGACCAGAAATTCTCTTTGATTCGATAGATCATGGTTGCTCCAATGGTGTCGATCGGTACACAGACGTAGGCCAAAATCGCGACAGAATCGGGCGCGACTTCTCACTATTCTTACGTTGCACAGACGTTCACATGAACATGACACCCAAATGGAATCGCCGTCACTTTCATGTGGCGGCTTGCGGAAGCTTGCTTACGGGGGGCAGTTTCACTTCTGCCGCCACACCAGACCGATTGATTGAATCAATCACCAAAGAAACGCTGTGGCGCAACCGTGATGGTAAGAGCCGAACATGGTTTCACCCACGTTGCTGTCCGATGCCTGCGGATGACGGAAGCACTCGCATCCTGATGACTCTCCAAGAGATCGGCGGATCCGATTACTTTGGTCCGGTCCATTGGTCGGAGTCATATGATCAGGGCAAGACCTGGAGCGAACCCAAACCGATTCCTGCATTGGGCCGCGATCCCGTTGCAGGTCGTGATGACGGTTTGATGGCGGGCGTTTGCGATGTCACACCACAGTATCATCCACAGACACAAACCGTCATCGCGCTTGGACATGTCGTGTTTTACAAAGGTGATTACTTTGCAAGGAGGGAACAACTTGCCCGTTTTCCCGTATACGTAACACGCGACAAGAACGGCAATTGGTCGAAGCGAAAGACTTTGAAATGGGATGATCCGCGCGGATCTTTCATTTACTCCAATAACTGCGGTCAGCGTGTTGTCTTGCCGAACGGTGATATCCAAATGTCATTCACTTTTGGCCCTGAATCCACTGCTCGGATGGTCAGCGGAGTCATTGCAAAATATGACGGCAAAGAGCTGAGTGTTCATGAAGTCGCAGAGCCGCTACGGAATCAGGCGGGTCGAGGCCTTCTGGAACCAAGTGTTGCCAGCTGGCATGATCAATTTTGGATGACGATTCGCGCGGAAGACAACCGCGGTTACGTCAGTGTCAGCAGCGATGGAGTCAACTGGGAACCCAAACGAGCCTGGAGCTGGGATGACGGTGAACCGTTGGTGATGTCGACGACACAGCAACACTGGTTATGCCACAGTGATGGTCTGTTTCTCGTCTACACACGAAGCGACCCATCGAACGAAAAAGTCATTCGGTGGCGATCGCCTTTGTGGATCGCCAGGGTTGACCCCGTCAAACGATGCCTCATCCGACGAACCGAGAGAGTCGCCCTGCCCCTGATAGGCGATGGCATTCGGAATCCTGATTCAGTCGCCTTGATGGGAAATTTCGACGTGACCAACGTGAGTCCATGGGAGTCAATCATCACGGTCGGTGAGTGGTTGCCTCGGAACGGATATCGCGGTGATATTTTGGTGGGACGAATTCGCTGGGCGACGCCAAACAAGTTGCCGCTGTGGTGATCTCGTCGTTAGGCTGTCTCTACCGCATGTTGGGTGGACAGGATTTAAGTCGAGTTACCCGGTCCTTCAATCGCCAACTTCGCAACCAATCAACGTCCTACGATGGCAAGAACAAATCCCTATCAAACGCCGATCGACAACGGACAAACGATTCGTAATCGGCCGGTTCGATCGCTTGTGATTGGAGGCATTGCTTTGACGATTGCGGCGGGCGTGGTCGCCATACCCGGCGCCTATTTTTTCAATGAGGAAGCGCAGCTCATCCCTACGATGAGAGGTATCTACGACGTTCAGATTGGTGCCATCACGATTACGAATACGGCGGTGATTGCTTTCTCCGGCATTCTCTGTTTCTGCTTATGGTCGACCGCTGCCGGATTGTGGGGAATCGCCAGACGTAATCATTTTCTCAACAAACACTGAAAACGTTATGGTTCGCAAACGCATGAAACCCGGGCCAGGACAAGAATCCGTCTGGGACTATCCTCGACCGCCTGCTGTGGAACCCTGTTCCTGGAGCATCCGAGTCGAAATGGCTGGAATCGTGATCGCCGAAACGGCTCAGTCAATTCGTGTCATGGAGACGAGCCACCCGCCCGTCTATTACCTTCCGCCGGATGATATTCGCATGGACTTAATGCAATCGTCTGATCATGGTTCGTTTTGCGAATGGAAAGGCTACGCGACGTATCACACACTCACCATCGAGGGAAAAACAGTTCCGAACCTCGCGTGGTCGTATCGCAGCCCGACGGAAAGATTCGAGTCGCTGGCTGGATATCTTGCATTTTATCCAAGCAAGGTTGACGCCTGCTTTGTTGACGGTGAACAAGTCGAAGCTCAACCGGGTGACTTCTATGGCGGATGGATCACGAGCCGCATTGTAGGGCCATTCAAGGGAGGCCCCGGAACGATGGGCTGGTAAGAACGATGGGCTGGTAAGAACGAACGGCAAGACAGTTGGGTCGGCACCCGTCAACGAAAGCGATCATCTAACCGCGTGCACGCTCCAACAGACCAAGCATGATGAGTGCCAATAGGGAACGAAGCTCATCGTCCTCGGGCATGTCGCTATGCTTCTCAACGGTGAACCTGCCCTCAAAGATCGCTGGCTGCTTGATCAACTTCAACAGCAGCTTGCCGCCGGGGCGGCGTACCAAATAGGTTGGATTGAGAAAGTACACGAACACCATTCCAAGGATGGGTATCTCACCGAGGAGGCTCTCCAACAGTTTCTTCGTCGGGCTTTCCTCCTCGATCGTCATATCGATGTTCCCGTCTTGGATGACGTCGTAGTGGGCTGACCAGAGTGACTTCATTCCACGGCGACCGACAGAGCCCCAATGATTGCCTTGCGCATCGGTAAACGTGTAGTTGGCTGAAAAATCGATGACGCGATCGGCTTCAATGCGGAACAAGAGATTCGTTTGAGATTCGTCACTGTAGATCTCTACCTTTTCACGCAATTTGAACATCTTCTGCTTGACGTACATCAACGTCTGCCCAGTAGCATCCGTGGCGACAATACGTTGGCCGAGCGTTAGCAGTTTGAAGCTAAGTTCCAAAGGATATTGCATCTCGATTCACCGAACGGGTGTTGTGAGCAGTGGGCGTGTACGACACAGAATCGCCCTTTTGCTGGCAAAATTCTATCAGACGGTTCGCGTCTGTCGCGCGCCCCGAATTTGGCGGAAATCAGCCTCTGCGAATGAGGCAACGTCCGATCACACTTTTTGGAGGTGAAAATGACTGTACTCCTGATCCTGTCGGCGGTCGTCTTTTTTGCTGCTCTGTCAGCGGGCGGTTTCTTTATGTGTCTGATGATTTGGGAATCAGGGAATCGCAATTAGTTGCAGGTTTGCCACGTTTCGCACGGAGGAGCGTGGCCTCTTTTCGGATTATTCGGAACAGATGTTCCAATCAAATGCATCCGTCGATTCGATAGGAGTCTACGACGTCGGCGGATTGAAATGTCACGGTAGACATCAGTTGTGACCTACAGTTCCCCCGGTGTCTGGTCACATTTGCCGACATCTCACATCCAAACGAGTGTCCGCAAAAAAGATTTGATCCGTGTTTGATTCATTAGGTGTCAAGCTGTTGTTGGTTCAGGCTGAACCGGTTTTGGCCGAACTGATTTCATTCCGACTGGAATTGCTCGGCTACAACATCGAATTGACTAGCAGCGGTGACCAAGCGCTCGTGTCGATGCAAAAAGCGTTACCAGACTTGGTGATTGTCGACACGGTTTTGCCCGAAGGTGACGGCATTGAGTGGATTGCGAGAGCAAGAGCGGAATTCACGGCTGAGCAAGTTCCCATCATCATCTTCTCGCTCGATCCAAGTTTAGAAACGGTCGAACGAGCTGTTCATGCGGGCGCGCAGGATTATCTGATCACTCCGTTTGATCCAACGGTCATGGAAGAGAAGATCGAGATGCTACTCGCCGATGGACTATCGCGCCATTAAGGAGTCTGGTTGACCAGGGGGAAAATTCGATGAGACGGCTGGGGGATATTCTGATCGAGGAAGGTTTGCTTACGGAGGAGCAGGTACAGGCGGCTTTCGACAGCAAGCCTCGCGACGCCATGATTGGCGACTGGCTCGTGACACAGAAACTGCTTTCCACTGCCCAACTCGGGCAAGCTCTCGCCCGTCAGTTCGGCGTTCCGTACGTTGACATCGATCCCTCAACCATCAACCCGCAAGTCTCAAGGTTGATCCCGGAAGAGTTCGCGCGAAAAAACGAAGCTTGCGCCATCGACATTGTTGACAAGCAATTGACGCTGGCAATGGTCGCGCCCGACGATATCGAAACGATTTCTGAAGCGGAGTTAATGACCGGGTATCAGGTCGCGCCAACGGTTGCGATGGCTGAGGACATCACGTCGTTGATCGGCCGTGTCTATGACGAGCGCAGTGTGGCTCGCCAAACGATCGTGGACATGAAGATCGCGGAATTACGTGAAGCCGTCTTGGAAGACGAAGAAGCGAGTGCCGGCATCATGCTTTCGGAGCAAGAAGATGCTCCCGTCGTCCGGCTCGTGCAAGCGATTCTCTCGGGTGCTGTTTCAGCCGGCGCCAGTGACGTGCATTTGGAACCTCACAAACCCGAAATGCGAGTCCGGTATCGCGTTGACGGCGAATTACAACAAGTCATGACGATCCCCAACCACATTGAGGATCCCGTCATAAGCCGCATCAAAGTGATGGCCGACATGGACACAACGGAAAATCGGCGTCCACAGGACGGTCACCTGAACGTGATTGAGAATGGAAAGCGGGTCGGTTTCCGAGTCAGTGGTATCCCGACGGTCGACGGTCAAAAGTTGGTGCTTCGTCTCTTGGACGAAGGCGGCAAGGTCTTCCAATTAGACAACATTGGGATGACAGAGCGCGATCACGAACGAATGCGGACCATGATCGATAAACCGCACGGCATGTTCATCGTGACAGGTCCGACAGGCAGCGGTAAGAGTACGACGCTGTACGCCGCACTGCAGTATCTCAACCGAGACGATCGCAACATTGTGACTGTGGAAGATCCAGTCGAATTCCGACTGCCAGGTATCAACCAAGTTCAAAGTGACAATGAATTCGGGATGGGTTTTGCCAACGCGTTGAAGTACATCATGCGTCAAGACCCTGATGTGATCATGGTGGGTGAAATTCGTGATTCGGAAACGGCTACAACCGCGATCCAAGCGGCGCTTACGGGTCACTTGATGATCAGCACGCTGCACACGAATGATGCGGTCGGTGCCATCCAACGTTTGAGTGATTTGGGAGTCGACAACTTCAAGATCGCGGGCTCGTTGCTCGGCAGCGTTGCACAACGTTTGCTCCGATGTGTCTGCGAACATTGCAAAGTTAGCGTTCCAGCAAATCAAATGCTGTTGGACGCGCTCGATCCGGAAGGTTTCATCGATCGAGACGCCAAATTTTACAAAGGGCAAGGCTGCAAAAAATGCTTGGGGACAGGCTTCGCTGGTCGTATCCCGATCTTTGAGATCATGCCGATCACGCCGGAGATCACGATGGCGATTGAGGCAGGAACACCTCATTCGAAGTTGCATGAGATGGCAATTGATGCGGGCATGATTGAGTTGTCTCGTGCAGGCCTTGAACAAGCACTCAACGGAAAGACCTCGATCGAAGAGGTTTACTTCAAAACGAGTGGTGATCGGCGGAGAGGTGAATCCACTCGAACGCCGGGTGGTCGCCGAGAAGCAGACCAACTCGCTATCTAGAAACACCAACCCAAGACACCTTTTTGCAGTCCGGTAGAAAGATGGTAGCGAAAGCCAACGCCGTTCAAACCCGTAAAGCAGCCAATGAAAACTGGTTGATAGGATCGATGCGCAAGTTGCATTCGATCGAGTTTGGGACGAAGAAGACAAACGGCGATCCCACACGCATTCGACCCGCCAAACTTGCCGATCTACTGCGATTGCTGTTGATGCTGCTCGAAAACGGCCTGTCGCTTCCAAAAGCGTTGCAGTCATTGGCTGCGGATCGATCCACCAAACGCTACCGACAATTGCTCAATCGTCTCCGCTTAACAATCGAAGCTGGTGGATCCCTGAGCAACGCAATGCAAAGGTACCCGCGCACGTTTCGACCGATGCAGATTCAACAGATTCGAATTGGGGAACGAACGGGCGAACTGGAAAAAGCGCTTTCGCATCTTTGCGAGCAGATGGAACGCCAAGTCGCGATCCGGAAACGCATCGTCAAGAAAGTCAGTTATCCCATCCTGGTATCGGTTGCCGGCGCGGGACTGATGATTTTCATGTGTGTCGTCGTTGTTCCTGAATTTGAGACGGTGTATGCGAGCAGTGGTGTTGATTTACCGACGGTTACACGTGTGGTCACAGGCACCAGCCGGCTCTTGTTGAACTGGGGTTGGGTCGCGATTCCCTTGGCGATCATCGCGGCAGCAGGTTGGATCGGCGCTCGGTCCCAACCGAAGCTGTCTCGACGCATTGACTCCTACTTGCTGCGAGTTCCTATCTTGGGTCCTTGGCTACGAGACGTTGCGGTGTTGCAGTTCGCCGAAGCCGTGTCGTCGATGATCGAATGCGGCTACAAACCTGTTGACGCTGTTGACATTGCGGCTGGAAGTGTTCGCAACCGCGAAGTCAAAGCGGCCGCTGAGAGCATTCGCCGCGGTGTTCAAAGAGGTGAGAAATTGAGCAAGGAGTTAGAAAAACACGAGAGGTTTTTCTCCGCGACGCTGTGTCAGTTGATTGGCGTTGGCGAACAATCGGGAGACTTTGCCAAGGCGATGCGCGGTACGTGCGAACACCTGCGGGAGCGCTTAGAGACTCGAATCGACGCGACGGTTGGAATGCTCGAACCAACCCTAACGATCTTGCTGGCGACTGCTATTGGTGGCATCGTGCTGTCGATCTACACACCGATGTTCCACATGTTCGAGGTGCTCGAATGAACGATACTCAACGTACCAACATCAACAACGTTCAAAACGACCGTGCGTTTAGTGGTTCGACCTGCAGGCATCAAGGTGGATTCAGCCTGGTGGAAGTCATCGCCGCAGTCATTATTGCTGCCACGGTTGCCGCGATTGGAGTGGCGTATTTGAAACCTGCCGGCGATCGGTCCCATCAACGCAGCTGTGACCTTGTTCGACAAACGCTTCAAAACGATGCGGATCGCTACTTTCAATCCACCGGGCGCCGAGTTTCGCGTAACCTTCGTCAGTTGCGCAGCCCATCGTTTAGTGGTAATCCATTACCAAGATGCCCAGTGACCGATCGTCGTTACCGACGCAACGGGCAAGGCGTCGTCTATTGCCCGGTCCACGAATCGACACGCGCCAAGTAAGTCGAGCTGTCGGAGTTATTCTGGGCGCCGCTATTCTGGGCGCAGTGGCATGGTCACACAGGTTGATCCGACGTCCACGTGCAGCCTCTTGGCTTCTTCCGCACCGATGACCACCTGATCGCCATCGATTTCGATCGCCGCCAAGACGCTTGTGAATCCATCGAAAGCTGTTGCAACCATCTGCTTGGATGCTTGACCACTCGGTTGATCAACGATTCGACGCACCTTCATTTCGCGTGACCGCCGAACGGCGTTAATTTGCTTCCGTTCGCAACTGATGACCGGACCGGCATCAAAGATGTCAACAAAATCAGTTGCCGCGAAACCTTCTGCTTTTAACATCGCCAAAGCGGGCACCGTTTCGCTGTGGACTTCACCAATACCGTGGCGAACCTCATCGGGAAGCAAATCGAGATAGATAGGATGTTGCGGCATCATCTCCTCGATGAACTGTTTCGACACGGTGGACATCGCATCGACGTTGGCAAATTCAGTCGGGATGAATCGCCCAGCTACGGCCTCAAAGAATGGCACGGAACCATCGGGGTTGGCTTTCCCTCGCATTTCCGCGATGACTCGGTCAGCGAATCGGTGGGGCAACATTGAAATCAGCGCGAACCGCGAAAGTGACAACCACCGCCCCCTTCCTTCACCTCGGTATTTTCCTCTCAAGAACAGACTGCCGATCTCGGTCGGTCCATCATGGATCCGACTCAGATCGAGTCGCGTGCGATGATGTCGCACGTTCATGATCTCACTGTAGTGATCCGACTCGATGATCTCGTAAGCGTAAAACGGTTGATAGCCACCGGTTTTGGCGTAAACGGTTGAAGTCCCAACCAACTCACCGGTCGCTTCGTTCATCAATACGAGAACGTACGGTTCTCCGCGAGGCGAAGGCCCGACCCGACTGAACGCGAACGTCGACTCTTCCACCCGGCCGAGTAAGCGTGAACGATCCAATTGCAAAGATGTCAATCCGCGCGTGGCCGACTGAACCAGACTGTGGAGTCCATCAAGATCTTCAATTCGTACGGCGCGAACGACCCACATTGAGTTGCCTAGGAAATCTCGGAAGCAAAACGTTGCAGCGACTGTTGCAGCAATTCTAACGCGGCGTCGAGGTGCTCGTTGGTCGTCGTGGCAGGGGGAGGCAGAAAACGCAACCGTGTTGGATTGGAACCACAAACAAAACCGAGCAGACCTTCTTCGTACATGATGGTCATCAACGCTTTTGCCTGTTCCAAGCTGCCATCACCCGGCGTGAACGCGATCATCATGCCTTCGCCGTAAGGACCTGAAACGAGCTTAGGAAACTGCTGCCGCAGCCGCTCGAGTCCATCAGAAAAATACTGATGTTGTTTGATGTTGTGACCGTCTTCACCGAACCGACCGTTTTGCTCAAGCTGATCGAGCATGGCAAGTCCGGTCGAGATAGAAGACGAAGATCCCGTGAACGTCTGACTGAGGATCGGAGCTTTCGGCTTGAACGCTTCTCCATACAACGTCGCGCATACTTGGGTCACTTTGCCAATGGTCACAATGTCCGCAAACTCATCGAGCCCAAAGTGTTGAAAGGCAAACGCACGGCTGGTTCTTGAGAAAGATTGAACTTCGTCAAAGATGATCGGGATACCAGCTTCACGCAGTGGTTCACAAAGGGCGCGAAAGAAATCACCGCTGCCGGGATAATAGCCGCCTTCACCCGCGATCGGTTCAGCCCAAAAAGCCGCATACCGCCCAGGATGACGATTCAGCAATCGATGCAATTCATCGACTGCCCATCGTTGACTCTTTTCGGGATGATCTGGATCGCGATAAGGCAAGTAATCGACCGTGATCGCCAGAGGTAACCCTTCGCGGTACTTGGGTCGATCGGTCAACGAAGCCATCGCGAACGTACGCCCAGCAAATGCGTTATCAAATGCAAGAACACGATCGGCGGGAGCCCGATGATGCATGGCGATCTTGAGAGCGTTCTCGTTGGCCATCGCGCCGCTTGTGGACAACAAACAGTGATGGAGTGGCGCGCCGTCTGTCGTGGCCAAGCGAATCAACGCCTCGCACATCTTGATGCTCGGAGGATGCTGCTGCAGGTTGCCCTGCATCACCGTGTCTTCCAAGGCGGCATCGATTGCCGCCTCGATCATCGCGGGAGAGCTGTGTCCGCATCCGTGAACACCAATCCCTGAAATAAAATCCAATTTGACGCTGCCATCTGCCAGTTCGACGTAAGGTCCATTGCCGATGCCGGAGGCGAGGTAGGGCCAAAATGGCGGCCCCCCGCGGGCAGCCCCGAGTCGCTCGAGCAATCGGGCGTAGTCAGATTCTAAGTCAGCTGCGGGACCACGAACGGCAGTGATTCCGGCCTGGTGCTCGGCAACCACTTCGGTGATTAGCCGCTTGGCTTCGATCACGCGGGGATCCTGACGCATGGCTTCGGCGGTGGTCTGATGTGCACATTCTTTTGAAACCATGGCGGACTCCCATCAATTGAAGCTGCTTCGACAGACGGATCGTCGTCTGCCTCTGGCGAACGGCCGGTAAGTCAATTACTTGACGAAAAAGGTGACGCGATTGACGCCTCGACGCTCCGTTCAGGGTAAATGTAGCGATTCGGTGTTAAAAGGTTCAGTCCACCCACGAACGCAATTCCCAGCATTCGTTTCCGCCCAGCATTCGTTTCCGCCCATCTTTCCATCCCGCCCAGCGTTCCATCTCTCCCGGCATTCTGGGGACGGTTCTCAGCCGCACTCGATTCGTTATTCTGATAGATTCTCAGTCGGCGGCCTTGTCCAAGCCGCTGAAACGTAAGCCTTGGGTTTTGTATTCCCGAACTTTGCACTCCCGATCTTTGCATTGCCGATCTTTGCATTGCCGAACTTTGCATTAACCGACTTTGCATTAACCGACCGGGACACGCAAACTTCCCCACTGGGACACCTTACCGCGAATCGAAATCGATGAGCGAGATCCTTCTTTATTACAAACGGCCTGATCCGACGACGTGGGTCTACATGTCGTCGTTTTTGACGATTGGACTCTACTTCGTTTTCCGACGGTTCTGGTCGGTGCGAAATCTGGACATCGTCTTGCTAATTCTATTGGCACCGGGCCTCCTCATCGTCTACGAAGGGAGACGACGCGAGATTCGGCAAGTGGAACTACTCGTTCGACAGAAGACTCAGCAGGCAGATGACGCCGGACGAGATGATGCTGAGACCGACGAGGCAACCACGATGACGTCGCTGCTGGGAGTCTTCCCGGCGTTCGCTGTATCGCAGCCGCCTGGGTCCGCCGAATCGGACGGCGCCGAGGGCAATGAACCGAGCGATCTGGACGCGAACCAAGCATCAGCCTCCAGCGAGTCCGACTCCGTTTCGTCGGCAGGCAGCGACGCCGGCCAAGATTCGAATGGCATTCAGCGTTCGCCGACAGCGCCGGATCCATTGCAAGCCGGATCCGTCAGCGATGAACCGACCGATCAAGAGAACGCTCCCGAGAGTGAATCCGGTGAGGGTGAAGAGATCTCCCCCAGCGAAACCAGTGTGTATGCGCCAAAGGACATTCAAAGATTTGGTTTTATCTATCTGTTCATCGTTGAAGCAATCATTTTGCTGCGGCTGATGATTGACCCTTTGATGGACCGACGTCCGCTACTTGATCCGAATCTGACGACGGGCGGATTGAATTTCATCGGGATCTCGTTGTTCATCTTTATGATGGCGAATGTGATTGCCAGTAGCCCGCGGATTCAACAAGAGCAGGGTCCGAAGCTCGGTCCCGGTTACGCATTGATGAATATGCTGCCGGCGATCCCCACGCGTCCCGTTAGCGACGCGGTCGGTGGGGCGGCGGAGCGTCCCAGTAAAGAGCTGGACACGTCACTGACACGTCTCTCGCGGATCGCTAAGTCGATCGCGATCTTCGCACAGTTATCCGTCGTCTCTGCCATTGTTTTGATAGGCAATCGTCATTTCAGCAATCTGCGCGCAGGTGTCGGATGCGCGACGTTGTATCTCATGTTGCCTTACACGGCACAGATGACCGGTCGCGTGGACCACGTCCTACCGGCGGCATTGCTGTTGTGGGCAGTCCTATGCCATCGAAGACCGATGATCGCGGGCATCTTTTTGGGTTTGGCTGGCGGATTGGTCTACTATCCGCTCTTCTTGCTGCCGCTGTGGTTTAGCTTCTACTGGCAAAAAGGGGCGAGAGAATTTGCGGTCGGCGTGGTTGCGATGTTGATTGTCTTGATGGTCGGACTGTGGTTCGACGATACGGCATCATTATGGGAGCATCTTCGCCGAATGTTCGGTATTCTCAATCCACAGCGTGAGGCGCACGAACTAGAAGGACTTTGGGCTCTCGGTTGGAATCCGATTTGGCGATTGCCGGTGATTGTTGCGTTCGTCATTTTGAGTGTGTTCTTCGCGATTTGGCCAGCTCAAAAGAATCTTGGAACACTGATGAGCGGAACGGCAGTCGTTATGGTCGCCGCGCAATTCTGGCACGGTTATTTTGGCGGCTTGTATTTGGCTTGGTTCTTGCCGCTGCTACTGCTGACGATCTTCCGACCCAACCTTCAAGATCGCATTGCGACGAAGGTGGTCATTAGCAATCGTCCAACGTCAGGCCGAAACCCATCGGAGCTTGCATCGGTTTGATCACGGAAGACTCGAACAGCGACAGCGCACTTGAAGCGTCGGCGACCGCGGACTCAGACTCCGCCATCCAGCGTTACTGCGATCAGCTAAGCGCGATCGACGAACAACAAGTGAAGCTTCAGTCCACCGACAGGATTTACGGTCGCATTCGAGTCGCGTTGTTTTTTGCGGCAGTCGTTTTCTGGGTTGCCGGTTATGGCCTGGAAGGAGTTGCGTTTGCCGGGTGGATCGGCTGGGGAGCGATCGTGGCCTTCCTGGTTGCGGTAACCGCAAATGAACCTGTGCGTGATCGATTAGATGAACTACAACGCCATCGCAGCGTGATCGAAAGACTCATCGCGCGGTTAGAACGCAACTGGGACAAGTTGGCAACCAAGCGTCTTTCCAAGCAGCTTGCCGAAATCGAATTGCCGGGACATCGCCGCGACGTCGCGAGTGACCTGGATTTGCTGGGTCGAGCATCGTTGTTTCATCTCGTTTCGATGGCGGCGACGATGCCAGGGATCCGCACGCTTGCCAATTGGCTGGCCGGCCCTGCGGATGCAGCGGTTGCCTCGGAACGGCGACTGGCCGTGGAAAAGCTCGCCCCCATGCGTGAGCAGCGTTTGCGTTTCTACACGGTTGCGCGGCAAGTCGGTGAAAGCACTGGCGATCCGGATCACTTTGTCCAATGGGCTACGGGGCGGCTTTGGCTCGATCAACGACGGTGGATGGTAATGTGGTCCAATGTCAGCTCCATCCTGTCAATCGTTGCCTTCGTGACGCTGCTGTTTGGCCTCGCAGGAGCGCTTCCCGTCCAAGCGACGCGAGTCAGTTTGGTCGTGCTAGCCGTTCTGATCGTGATCAACTTGATCATCACGACAACGATGCTGGCTCCCGCCCACGCGATCTTTGCGATAGCGATGTCCAATCGGCAGGCTGTCAACCATTACCAAGAGATATTCTCTTCGGCAAATTGGCTTCCCGAGCCAACTGGCGGATCGGACTCCGATTTTCTCAAACGCATTCGAGATGCAATGATCGACGGAGACCGGTCTGCCTGCGAAGCGATGCGGGGATTGCAGCGAGTCGCTCGGGCTGGAGGTTTGCGTCAGTCGGCGGGCACGTTCCTGATCTATCTGCCGCTGCAGATTTTTGGGTTGTGGGATGTCCGAGTATTGAGTCGCCTGGAAGTCTGGCAGTCCACCTATACCGATCGAGTTGCAGAGTGGTTTGATGCGTTGGGTGATCTCGAATCACTCGTTTCGATCGCTGCACTGCATGATGAATACCCCAATTGGTCGAAAGCGCAATGGCGCGCTGACGACGAACCAGCCGTCTTCGAAGCGACCGCAATTGGCCATCCCCTGTTACCCGATTCTGCCCGCGTGCGAAACAGCGTGACGGTCGGACCACCGGGGACTCTGTTGCTGGTCACTGGCAGCAACATGTCCGGTAAAAGCACGATGCTTCGCAGTATCGGCTTGAACGTAGCTTTGGCAGGAATTGGCGCACCGGTCTGTGCAGAAAAACTCATGCTTTCTTCGGCCGAACTCGCTACCAGCATTCGTGTCAGTGATGACGTCAGTGAAGGCGTGTCGTTCTACATGGCCGAATTGAAACGGCTTAAAAGTGTGGTCGACCATGCGAGAGAAATGGCCAAACACAACAATCGCGTCTGCCTGTTTTTGTTGGATGAAATTCTGCAAGGCACAAACAGTCGTGAGCGACAAATCGCGGTTGTGCAAGTGTTGCGACACCTTGTGCAATCCAATGCCATTGGCGCGATCAGTACACACGACCTGGAATTGGCCGACGAACCAGAACTGCTTTCTATCGCCTCAACCGTTCACTTCCGAGAAATGATCGAACGCGATGAAGCGGGTAACGATCAGATGATTTTCGACTATAAAATGCGAGTCGGTGTTTCACCGACAACCAACGCATTGCGTCTTTTGGAAATGGTCGGACTCGGCGAGCAGGGCAATGAGCAGTCAGAACCATCCTGAGAAAACGGATACCGCGTCCAATCGACGGATGATCCTTCTCACCGACGGCTACAGTGATCCGGTGACCGCCAAAACGGCCTGCAGTATCTTGCGTTATCGCAGTTCGGAAGTGGATGCCGTCTTGGATCAAGAAGCTGCCGGTCGCACGGCAAGCGAGCTATTCGGTGTTGGCGAGACGATCCCTGTCGTTGCCAGTATCGCGGATGCTCCGAGTGCAAAGACATTAGTCATTGGAATCGCACCACCGGGTGGAAAAATCCCGGATCCATGGCGAGCCATTGTCCTTGAAGCGCTGTCGCGTGGCTTAAATGTCGTTTCTGGCCTGCACGAATTCTTGTCCAACGACCCTGAGTTTGTTTCCGCTGCCGAGCAGTCAGGCGCCGAGATCATCGATGTTCGCCGCAACTCGGAACGCGATGTTGCGAATCGCGAAAACATCCGTCCCGAGTGTTTGCGCGTGCTCACCGTCGGTCACGATTGCTGCGTTGGCAAGATGGTGGTTGCGATCGAACTTGCACGTGGCTTGAGCCGCGAAGATCAAACGACCAAGTTTGTGGCAACGGGACAGACGGGGATCTTGATTGAAGGCGACGGCTGTCCAGTTGATTGCGTCGTTGCGGACTTTGTGAGCGGCGCGGTTGAAAAACTCGTGCTCAAGAACCAGCACCACGACATTTTGTTGGTGGAAGGGCAGGGCAGTCTTGCGCACCCACGTTACTCGGCCGTTACGCTTGGATTGCTGCATGGTTGCCTGCCGCAAGGCATGATCCTGTGCTACGAGGCCGGCAGAACCGTGGTCAACGGGATGCCGCAAATCCCGCTCAAATCCCTACCGGAGTTACGTTCCGTTTACGAGACGACTGCGGGTTTGATGTGGCCATCGAAAGTCGTCGGTGTCGCGATCAACAGTCGGTTGCTATCCGATTCTGAAGCGGACAACGAACGTGATCGCGTTCGTAACGAACTCGGCCTGCCAGCGTGCGACGTGCTAAGACACGGACCTGGAGAATTAATCATGGCAGTGGAATCACTTCGCAACGAGCAGATCGGGTAAGTGGATCGAGGCACCGAAGTCATTCGACAACGTGTTCTGGCGTACTTGTACATGATCGAATCAACTGACGGGTAACAAAATATGTTGAGCCTCCGCACGCACGCGTTCGATCTTCCTCTGAAACATCCCTTCACGATCTCACGATCGACTGTCTCGGTTCAACCAACCGTGATCGTCGAACTGAGCGACGGGACACATGTCGGCTTTGGTGAGGCAACGACGAACGACTACTACGGGATGACACTGGAACGGATCCGAAACGCGATTGAGCGTGTTCGTCCGGTTCTTGAAGAGGTTGAAGCGATTGATCCGCCCGCCCTGTTTGAACCTCTGCAGGCGACGCTCGATGACGATCCCTTCGCTTTGTGTGCAATCGATCAGGCGATCTATGATTTGTGGGGAAAGCAACTAGGCCGGCCCGTTTATCAACTTTGGGATTTAGATCCAGAAACGGCACCGCAATCGAATTTCACGATTGGGATCGACACGATTGATCAGATGGTGGCCAAACTGAACGAAACGCCGGGATGGCCGATTTACAAGATCAAGCTGGGAACAAAGCAAGACATCGAAATTGTTCGTGAACTGAGACAGCACACCGACGCCAAGTTTCGTGTCGACGCCAATTGCGGCTGGACTGTCTCTGAAACGATTGAAAACTCCCGACAACTACGCGAACTGGGTGTCGAGTTCATCGAACAGCCGCTCCCCGCCGATCAGATCGAAGGCTCGAAAGAAGTTTTTCGACACTCGGCTTTGCCCGTGATCGCTGACGAAAGCTGCATCGTTGAATCGGACGTCGATCGATGCTCTGGCCAGTTCCACGGCGTGAACATCAAGCTGGTCAAATGCGGTGGCATGACGCCCGCGAAGCGAATGATTCAACGCGCCCGCGAATTGGACATGAAGGTGATGATTGGCTGCATGACCGAATCGAGCGTCGGCATCTCCGCCATCGCGCAGCTCGCGCCGTTGCTCGACTACGTCGACATGGATGGAGCCGTGTTATTGGCCAAAGACATCGCGAGCGGTGTGGATGTGATCGAAGGCGTTTGCCATTTCCCAAGCGTCAACGGCAACGGTGTGACTCTGTTGCCGACATAGACGAGTGGTGATTGTCGATTGGTAGCTTGCTTTACGGTTGAAAGACAATCCGCTTCCAGTCTTCCGGATGAGGAATGACGGGGTCGCCTGCGACACTTCCCGCTGGCACCAATTCGACAGATGCGAACCAAATCTCGCCCACGGGAATCGGCAAGTCGGCTACGTCATGTCGTGATAAAGCGAGCTCGATAACAACACGATCTTCAAGACGTTTTGTTGCGACGTACCAAGTTGGTTGCCATGCAGGATTCGCATCGATCGCATCATGGGTACGTCCGGCAGCGGAAACTTGCAACTGCATCGAAGTGATCAAGTCACGATCGGAATCGAATCGTATGCGAACACGATCAACATCGCGAAGATCATGATCACGAATGGTCCCCGACCGATCTGCGGTGTCCTCTCCAAATTGCTCCGCTGGAATTTCGATGGCGGCATACAGATACGAATCGTCGTACGCGAGCCTCAGCTCGGTCGGATTCCCAGCTCGACGCAATGCGGTTTGCCAGCACGGATCATCCAAGAGACCGTCGAGATGAGGAGGTTCCTGTGCGCGGCGAACCGAGACTTCATGAGAACGGGCAAACATCAATCGACTCCACGGCGTGACAGGCACTTCCGCTAGTCGAGCCAAGTCGGACGACATTCCTTCGGCCGGTTGTAAGGTGGCTTCATCACCACGCCTTCGCGCAGCATCGCGGCTAAGCAGTACGAGAGGATGGAACTCCCAATTGAGATCGACTTCGGCTGCTTCCGTTTCACTTTCCGTTGTTGCTGAGTCTTCGTTAATCGAATACTCGGGCGTCCGGTCAGGTACGAGTAGTGGAACGACGTTTGAAGCTTGCGCGACACCGCTCGGTGGAATCTGGAAGGGCGAAACCGGTGCAGCAGCCGAAGTTCCACCGCCGGCGAAGGCCTCGCCACTTTGACGGATGTCCGCACTCGACAAACCTAGCAGCGACCACTCGCGGCTGGACTGCATCGCACCTGATCGCAGCTGCGCCCAGCCAGAAACTGAGTGATCAACGAACGTCTCGGCGATTTCATCCAAAGTCGCCTGATGGATTCGACGGCTGACTCTCTTGGCTTGGACTTTTCCCAGCACCGACCATGCCACTCGTAGTCGATCTTCATTGGCGGTTTGCTCAAAGATTCCGCGGAGCGCCGTTCGGAATCGTTCCGGCTTCATCGATTGTGAAAGAAACTCATCGACGCGACGCGATTGAGCAAGGCGTGCCTGTGCCATCTGCAGTCGTCGTCGCGAAGCGGCGGGAGCCGGTGACTGGAGACGATGTCCTGTGTGAACAGACAGGGCGGACGTCAACGTGTCACCGCGACGCTTACCGGTTCCCAGGTCGTACACAGACTTCACCGAGATCGAACGGCTAATCGCTTGTTCCGGTGCGATTAAATGCATCGCGTCCAATTGCAAATCGCTCGCTAACATGCCAGCACCCGCTAACAGAGCATCACGATGCAAGGTTACCGTTCCCGTACTGCCGTAGGAGTAGTGAACGACACGACTAACACCGGCCGTTGAAGCTGACTGCAACAAAACCTCTTTACAGAACGTATCGAGTTGTTCGTCGATCACGAGAACCAAGGGTCGGTGAATCTTCATCCACGCGTTAGCAGCAGCCGCGAACGCCTCGCGTTTCTTTTCAGCGTTGTCTTTCGAAGTAGCGTCGTGATCTGCCACGGTTGCGAATCGATCCACTGCCGAACCGCCCAGCATCGCCATCACCTGACGAGGGACGCCAATCGTGTGGTCATGAACACCGCCATCATGCAGCAACAACGCCGTTCGATGACGGTTCTGCAAAGACTCGCTGCCGATCATCGGCCATGCAACCGTCGTTGGATCTTTGGAAACCATCAGGATGCATGTGCGTCGATCGCCACCCTGTACAACTCGCCAATTCTTTCCCCCATCGTCTGTTCGCTGAATGACGCCGTGGTCACCGACGGCGCAATAACTTTCGTCTGCGAGAGGGCAAGCGTCTCGCATCACCACCGGAACACCGGTGACGCGAACCCACTGTTGGATCCGAGCCAACGATTCGGTTGACTTTGGGGAATTGTCATGTTCGCGCGCGATGCCACCGTCCCAAGTGCGACCCGCGTTTCGACTTTCGATTTGATTGGTTAGCAGCGAGTGAGACCAATCTCCTTCGGCGATGATTGCTCCGTCTTCACTTCGTTTCAGGCGTAGCAGCTTGGGTAGCTCGCCGTCTTCTCCCCGGTGCCAAGTCTCGCCCCCATCGTCAGACCGCAACACGACAGCTCGGCTGATCCGAGTCATCGGGTCGTAGCTTCCACCCACGATGACGGCCCGTGACGCGGTTAACCAGAGAATGTCTTCCAAACGGCACGAGACACCGCTTTCCACCAGCGACCAGGTGTTGCCACTGTCCATGGTTCGCCAAATCGCGCCGTGATCTCCGCATGCCAATCCCAACTGAGGCGTCACAAAATCCACGGCGACCAATGACGCATCGGTGCGCAGATTCGCGGAACCCGTATAGGACGGCATCGGGTTGGCAGCATGATTCGCCGTTGTATCCGGGTCGGCGGCCGTTGCACTGGGTAGCGTCCATGTACTAGGCAGCATCGTTGTACTGACGAGGGCCAAAAGCGTTTGAACCCACAACATCCCTGTCGCTCGAATCCGTTGCATCACGTCATCCATCCTTTGACTACTGCGCCAGAAAGTACTAGCGCCGTCCACCCAAGAACCAGATTGGCAAGCACGTAAACACCACTCAGCCCCCATTTGCCGCTACTTGCCATCACGGTGCTATCGAGAGCAAAAGTCGAGAAAGTCGTCAGGCTGCCGAGAAACCCAACCTGCACCGCCAGGATCATTCGCGGAGGCACATGCTGCACGAGTACCGTGTATTGCGCCAAAGCGCCGATGGCCGCGCAACCGATCAGGTTGGCGATCGTCGTACCCAACGGAGTTGATCCCCCGGGGAGCGCAGCCGATCCGAGGGTGATGAGATAGCGAGCCACCGAACCGACGGCGCCGCCGCTTGCGACCGAAAGCAAATTGAGCCAAGTTGTCATCGCCGAAGCCGTTTTATCCATTGCCTAAGTTCCGGCACGAACTTACGTTAGCGAGTAGAGTCGGGATTTCGGCCGACGGCGTAAACGTCAATTTGGTGGATCCGAGCCATTTCTCGCTGATCCCAGACTGAACCTCGTTCCCCGACCGGTTGTCGAACCAGATTCCGGTTGATTCCCAAGGCTTCTCCCTGCAAAACCCCTCCGCAGGGGAGTCCCTTTCGAGCTTCAACCGATCCGTTTCCAGGCTTACAATCGAGTCCCCCCGGCGACTTCGAGTCTCGGCCCTTTTTTCGAGACGGCGACGCCTCCGCCACTGATTTTGTAAGTGTGCCCTTTCCGATCCACCAGCATTCAGCTTTCCACTCGTTCAGAAATTCATGAGTACCGCGAAAACCGCTTCCGAATCTCGACTGCTCTCCGGCGCCGATATCCTTGTCAAATCACTGGTCGAACACGGCGTCGACGTCATGTTCGCGTATCCGGGTGGATGCAGCATGCCGATGCACCAGGCACTGACACGGTTTGGCTCATCGATCCGAACAATCCTGCCGCGCCACGAACAGGGTGGTGCTTTCGCCGCTCAAGGTTACGCGCGGAGTACCGGAAAAGTGGGAGTTGTCATGGCGACCAGCGGTCCGGGTGCAACGAATCTGGTCACCGCGATTGCCGATGCGAAGCTGGATAGCGTTCCGTTGGTTTGCATCACCGGTCAGGTTCCGACCAAGGCCATCGGCAGCGATGCGTTTCAAGAAACGCCCATGGTCGAAGTCTGCCGCGGCATCACCAAACACCATTACCTGGTCACAAAAATCTCCGACCTGCCTCGAATCATGAAGGAAGCGTTCTACGTTGCGCAAAGCGGTCGCCCCGGCCCCGTGCTCGTGGACGTGCCCAAAGATGTTCAGCTGGGCGATTTGAGCGATATCGATATGGATCCTCCAATGGATCTTCCCGGCTACCGCCCATCACCTCCTCCCATCGCCAGCGAAACCGTTCGTCAAATCGCCGCGGCCGTCAAACTCGCTAGGAGACCGATGATCTATGCCGGCGGCGGCGTCATCACTGGTCACGCGAGTGAGGAACTGCGTGAGTTCGTTACCAAAACGGGAATCCCGGCAACGACAACGGTGATGGGTATCGGTGCGATCCCACCGGAACATGATCATTCCATGGACTGGTTAGGCATGCATGGCGCCGCGTATGCAAACTACGCCGTTCGAGATTGCGACCTGTTGATCGCATTGGGCGTTCGATTCGATGACCGTGTCACGGGAAAAGTCGAAGCCTTCGCCAAGGATGCCAAAATCATCCACGTCGACATCGATGCTTCTGAACTGAACAAAAACAAGACAGCACACATTCCCGTTCGTGGCGACGTGAAGCAGGTGCTCACCGAACTGAACAAGGTCGTTCAGAAACCGGAGATCAGTGAGTGGCAGAAACACTGCGACGAGTTGAAGGAAAAGTACCCGCTGAAGTATGACGATGACTTTGATGGGATCCTGCAACAACACGCGATCAAGATCCTCAGCGACTTAACAGCCGAACGAGAAACGTTTGTCAGCGTGGGTGTTGGCCAGCATCAAATGTGGGCCGCACAGTTTTACAAATTCCGAAAGCCGCGGACTTGGCTTAGCAGCAGCGGTTTGGGCACGATGGGTTTCGGTCTACCAGCTGCCATGGGCGTCCAAGCCGCTCACCCAAATGCTTTAGTGGTCGACATTGATGGTGACGGTAGTTTCCAAATGAACATTCAAGAATTGGCAACTTGCTTCTGCGAAGAATTGCCCGTGAAAGTGCTTCTGCTGAACAATCAACACCTCGGGATGGTTGTGCAATGGGAAGACCGATTTATGGGACGCAACCGGGCACACACCTACTTGGGCCCCATCCATCATGAAGAAGCGAGTGGTCCGAGTAGCGCGGATCGTTACGAGTACGCGAAGAATCGTTATCCGGACTTCGTCAAAATTGCTCAGGGATACGGCTGCCAAGCCTCAACGGTACGAAAGAAGTCCGACCTGGAAGGAGCGATTCGCGAGATGATCGACTCCAAAGGCCCCTACCTGTTGGATGTCGAAGTGCCGTACCAAGAACACGTGTTGCCGATGATCCCGGGCGGCATGACGGTTGACGATATGATTCTCGATTAGCGCCGCAACCAGACTCGCCGATCGCAGCGACTCTCGCCGAGCAGATCCGGCATAGTCGCCGATCGCTCCGCCGATCGTAGCGCCTCCTCTCAGCACAAGTTCTGCATA
>JBCDEM010000094.1:0-1900 GCA_039179795.1 Planctomycetota bacterium
ATGACCTGTCGTCTGAACCGGAGCTTCGTTTGCTTTGGTCGTCACAACAAACCGACGGATAACAATGCCGTGCACCGGAGTACGGCGTCGCGCGTTTAACAGCGGAAAGTCAACTCACCGTACCCGGTGACGGCAACCGTTATCCGATCTTGATTCGTGAATCTCAACGCTGAACAACAGCATTTCGTAAACCACCTACGCAATGGTCGCGGACGATTGCACGAGCTACGGATGCATGCTCAGTCGCTGCCTCGGGGAGAACGTGCAGCCGCTCTGCTTCACCTGTTCACGGATTCGACTGATTTCGGGCATCAACAGATCGCCGGGCGTCTCTTGGTTGACCTCAAGCCGCGATGCCCGTTTGCGCTCGACGACGTATTGTTGTCCATCGCTGGCAACTGGAATGTTAGCGTCGAAGAATTGGCCTTCTATTTGGCGGATGTCTTCGGACCGGTTAACGTATCGGACGCTGCGTTGTCCGCGTCGCGCAACTTCCAGTTGGATGACCGTCGGCATCGCGCCCTTGGAACGATCGCGTGGTGGCTGCAACGACGGGTGGCCGAAAGTAGCGGATAACCATCCGATACACCGGAGCGGCGGTGATCAGCTTTTTCGTTTACCTGGAAGTCGTTCGCCGCCGCCCGGTGATCGGTACCGTTCGCCGCTACGGTATCTACATTCGTTTACGTGGGATCATGCCATTCAGAGAATTGAGCGCCCTGCATTCGCCGTTATGCGGCCTGCGTTGATTGGTGTCCGATCTTCGCCATTCACCTGCGCGTCGTCACTATGCAGAACCCCTATCAACCCGCCAAGTCCCACACTCGCCAACCCATCTCAGCAGGGACCGCCATTTCGGTCCGGGCCGTGCTGCTAGCCCCACTTGCAGCGTTCGTGGTTTCACTCGTCCTCGGGGCAATGGCAGGCATCTTCATCGCCCTGTTCGGCGGTGCGCTTTCGGACGGCAACGGTGAGACAACTATTGTTTTCGATGCCATATTTTTTCCGTCATTTGTCTGGCTCCCGTTTTTACTCTGTGGGTATCTTGCCGGGCGGATTGCGCAGTCTCGCCACTTGACGCACGCTGTGTATGCCGGATGCGTATATCTTTGCGCCAGCATTGCGATGTCACTTCCGTGGGATGCTAATGAACCCTACTTTTGGACGCATGTGCTAAGCTACGCTTTGATCATCCCGCTCGCGGCTCTAGGCGGTAAACTCGCCGAACGAATGTAAGAAAGGAGTGGCGAACCAACGGATGCACCGGAGGTCTCGCGTTCCTTTTGGGGTAGTGGTTGCCGTTCCGCTCGACCCCGGTGATCCTCGACGTTCGCCGAGCTGCCTGTCACTGATTCCACGCTTGCCGTTGATAACTATTCAAGAATTTGATCTCGATGAAGCTCTTCGTGTTTACCTCGGTGGTCCGCCGGACTCCGGCGCGATCCAGATTGGAATGAAAGACGAGCGACTACGAGAACGATTTGGAGAATCTGTCAACATGGTTAAGATTCAGGTCGATGGAGTGCTCCGCGCCGTTGAAGAGCATGCTGATGCTGGATTCCCAAATGGACACTCACCTGCGTCCTGGATCGCAAGCGAGCTGCCACAGCTCTCCCTGGTCGCATGCCGCAAGATTCACGCGCATATTCAGTATCGGATCCAGCACTAGTGATTAGCGGCGAACCATGCGATGCAGCGGAGCCGGGCTTGCACGGTTTTACGAATGGAAAGTCAACTCGCCCGGCCCGCTGATCGCCGCCGTTCCCCGACTGAAAAGATCTTGGTGGCAACACGCGTTGCTGCATGAAACCGCGTTTGCATGAATGCAACGTCGATCGCTTGTCAACGCGTGTTCGGGTGGGTCTGGTAAATCGCTATCGCGAAGACTGCACGGTCGATC
>JBCDEM010000015.1:0-172120 GCA_039179795.1 Planctomycetota bacterium
GTCGCCTTTCGCTCCGCGATCTTCGGGTTCGTGCGATCCGCCCGCTGCGATCCGCACGCTGCGACCCGCACGCTGGTATCCGCACGCTGCTTTCGGGGGTGCTATCGGCGACTTTTGTGGCTCATGGTGAACACGAAAGAGAATCACTCGCGCTATTTTTACGATGCAATTCGGTGACGCTCGAAAATGGGATTGCCGTTCTTCGTTGAGATTTGCTACTCGCGAATGAAATCGGAACTTCCACCATTTGGTCGCTGGTATGACATTACGCTTCGCAACAATCGCGTGCCTAATCTGTGCCGTTGGCTGCAATACCGCCCCGAAACAGACCGAAATGAACAGCCTTCTCCAATCGGTCGCTTACGAAACGGTTACACCCGACGCACCCAAACAGCAGCGATTGACGCCGATCGAGCAGAAACAACTCGCTCAGCTCGACAGACAACGGGCGGCTCAAGCGGCTGCGTCGATTGAACCAGAAAAGGTCAGCTTCCAACAGCGAATGGAGCAGGTCCAGGATTTAACGGTTAAATCCGCAGAATTCGTCGGAGTCGCATTGATCTACTCGGCTATCAAATTGCTTGAGTGGGCAGTGACTCCAGACGATGATGACCAAGAATGGAATGACTACTCGCAACGATCCTAGGCTGATCTCTGCGCAACCCACTCATCACCGCGAGCTCTGTGTTTCCCAGCGCTTTGCGTTTCCTAGCGCTTTGTGTTTCCTAACGCTTTGTGTTTCCAACCAGCCTTTGGTCGACTAGCTACCAGCTGATTCGGGACGTTGTGGCCGATCTGGACGATTATCCGCACCACGGCCACCGTAGCTGCCGCCGCCGCCACCGCCGCCACGTCGACTGAACAGGGTGGTGATACCTGTGCGAAATTCATCTTTCGAGATGGCTTCGTCACCGTCTTTGTCGAGCGTCTTTAGACGGTCAGCCATTCGGTTTCCGTCCAGTTCGGCGATCGCAATTTCACCGTCTTTGTTTGTATCTAATTGATTGAACATACTCATTGGATCGAATTGACGTCCGCCACCACCGCGTCCCGACGAACGACTTTCTTCCGCTTGCTCAGCGTTGGAGTCTTCCGCTTTGGCCAGTAGCGTCGCATCTTGCTGGACGTCTTGCCCTCGATCGGCGATGCAGTACAGGTATTTTTCGCTTCGCAGAACCATCTGACCGTCACTGATGGCCGGCGAGCCCCAAAAAATTTCCTTTTCGGTCGTTACTTGATTGAGCGCGAGCTGTTCCAGTTCCTCACCGACTTGGAAGACGAACATCTGCCCGCTGCCGTTGAGGTAATACAGCCGGTCGCCAACAACGACGGGCGATGGATAGTCGAGAGAACCGAATCGCCCACCGGTTTGACGAGCACCTCGCAGCCGCAGTTGTTTCAGTCGATCACCGGTCGTCGCGTCGACGACAGTCATCACGCCTCGCGAAACGACGTACAGTTTTGATTCGTGGCGAACGGGTGAAGCGAAGCTGGCGGTTTCGTTTCCCGTCCAAACGGTGTTCGATTCGCTAATGTCTCCGGTTCCACCCGCATCGAGAGCGATGCTTCCACCGCCACGACCGGTCATTGCGTAAACGCGTTTGCCGTCCACAACAATGCTGGAATAGGCTTGTTGTGATCCTGTCGCGTCAGCGTACCAACGCAATTTACCGGTGGTTGGATCGAGTCCCCAGAGTTCTCTCGCCACGCACATTACCAAGTCAGTGCGCTCATCGTCGACTTGAACGAGGGCCGGCGTGCCCCACATTCCGTCCAGGCCTTTGGCTTCTTGCCGCCAGAGTTCTTTTCCCGTTGCCTTATCAAAACCGATGATCGCTTGACTCTCGGCGGAAGCTGTGACGATGACGATGTCGCCGTAAACAACTGGACTGGAGGAGGATCCCCATTTCGCCGGATCGGATTCCATGCCAACCGGAGCATTCCAAAGCGGTTCACCATCCATCGTGAAAGCATGCACGCCACTCTTGCCGAAGAAAGCGTAAACGTTCTCGCCATCTGACACAGGAGTGTGTGATGCGTAACCATGCGCTGTCACGCCAATGCCCGAGTACGGATCCTCCGGAAGTGCTGCTTTGACATCACGTTGCCAGATCTTCTTGCCCGATTGCATGTCAATGCATACGAGATGACGCATCAGGTTTTCAATATCGCCAGGCTGTTCTTGAGAAAGTCCGTAACCGGAGTAGCAGGTAACAAAAACCTTGCCACCGATAATGATCGGACTCGATGCACCCGGTCCTGGAAGAGGCGTTTTCCAGGCGAGGTTAGCAGTCGGTGACCAAGTCGTTGGCAGCTTGTCCGAATCTTGTGAGACTCCGGAACCTGATGGGCCGCGGAACCTTGGCCAGTCTTCCGCATTGGCAATGAGTCCGATGCATGCCGAGCAAGCAAACGTGAACAACAGTCGGGTGGAATGAGTCATAGCGTCACTTTGAAAGGTAGACCCGGTGGTGGGTGGATTCGATTAACGCAGGATAGCACTTCAGGTTCGGCGCGTAACCCGTAGGGCATGCTCCGCATGCCGATTTGACTGTCATCGATTGGTTATCGTCTCTCCCTGGCGATGACGAGCACCGCTGCGCTACTGCGCGGCTCAATCGAGGCTCGAGCCGTGTCAGGGCTCAGCGAACTTTCACAGCACGAGAAACTCGACCGAGATGGTCCACCAAAATCATATCGGTTGCCGAAATTGATCGAACAGCAGGGATAAACGACTGATTGACTCGATCGAGTCGCGTTGACGATGTCACCGTTGCGATCAAGCGTCCACCATCCACGGCCCATTTACCGCTCGAAATGGGTGTTGGTAGAAACACGACATGAAAATTCGAAATGGCCTGCGTGTATCGGTACGTTTGGAAGACACCTGATTCGTTGAACGTGATGTCGATCGATCCCTCCGAATCGTTGATTCGCCAAGTGCCAATCGCCAGCTTTCTCACCTGTGAATCAGTTAGTACTTGAGCGGCAACACGACTCGTCGCTGACGCAGTCGGAGTGGCTCTCGTGCTGGCAGCTTGCGCCGGCACTTGTTGGGTTGTCGTCGGTGGTGGAGGCAATGTCGGTTGTGTTGTTGTCGTCTGGCCGGAAGATGTCCTGCTCGTTTGCGTTGATCGAACTGAGGGTTCCGTTTGTCGCGGAGGTAGAGGTGCATTGATTCCCGGGATCGTGCTTTTGCCCGGTTCGAATCGCTCTAGGACCAGCAGCATGCGTTTCGATCCGGTCGGAGCGGCGAATCGACTCGGAATCTCTGCAGTATCAGTCGAAAGACAAAGAACCAGACGCTCCTGATCGAACTCATAGATTCCTCGGCCTGTAATCGTGTCACGGCTGCTAACGGCGATTTGCTTTGGATAGCTCGTCGGATCGATGCGAAACGACTTGGTGCTCTTGGTGCCATCGGCTGGTGATTCAAACAGGATCGTGAAGTCAATGATCTCCAGAACACCTCCTCCAGGTAGCCAGTATCGCATCTGTTGTTCCGGGATCGTCGTGCCGTCTTCGACCATCTCCGTCACTCGCCAGTGACCCTTGAAACGCTCGAGTTCACTATCGACGTCGGCTGTTTGACCCAGCACGGTTCCGGGCAGGCACACGGCAGCGAGCATCCAGCAAATACGTGCTTTCGACGCAGTGAATCCATTGACCATCTGATCACCATCCATCCGTAGGCAAGAAACGATAAGTTCGACGAGGAAAAGTCGGGGCAGAATTGTTTTCGATCTCGCAGACTTCAGCAAGATGAATTGCCGTGCGGAATCGAGTCCGGTCGCCGTTTACCGTATCCTTTCGCCCATCGCGTTCGGTGCAGGCCATCGTCGCCGAACGCCCGGCGATCGTCGCGTCTCTCGGCCATCACGAACCGGATTTTCACCCCACCATCCATGAGGTGAATTGATCACCTTTTCCGGGGTGATAACCGATCGATGACATAAGTCGCTCGTCGCACTACCATGAGCGCAGTGTTTGTGGGCGACCGGCCACTACAAATTACAGCCACTTTGCGTGTCGAGACGGGCGAACTCAACTGAACACGCCTCACTCAGATTCAGTCCTGTCATCATCACGCAACCTCTCAACTTCTAAACTCAAAGATGGCTAACGAAACTCAGTTAAGCATGCTCGCACGAGTTCAGCAGACGACCGTTGGTCAATCGTGGAACGAGTTTGCGGAGCTCTACGATGGCATGATTCACGGGTGGCTCGCGCGCCAAGGCGTCCAGTCACAGGATGCGGATGACATCCGCCAAGAAGTTATGACGGTTGTGTTGAGAAGGATTGGAGGGTTCGAGCACAACGGCCGCGAAGGTGCTTTTCGTGCCTGGTTGAAAATGATCACATCCAATTGTTTGCGAGACTTCTGGAAGAAAAAATCCCGACGCGGTGGTGGTGGCCCTGACCTTGGAGAGATGGCTGCACAACTGGAGGATGAATCGAGCAATTTGAGTAGTCGCTGGGATGCTGAGCACGATCGCTATGTGCTCAATCATCTACTCGATCAGATCTCGGAACGGTTGAGTGAAAAGAGCGTTCAAATCTTTCGCAGGATCGCCGTTGAACAGGAGTCAGCGGAATCCGTCGCCAACGATTTGGGGATGAAATTGGGAGCCGTTCGCGTCGCACAACACCGTGTTCTCAACGCATTGAAAGAAGCCGGTGAGGGTCTCATCGACTATTGACTTCGCCGATGCCAAATCGTGCCCCGGATAGAGACACGATTGGGGCGGTTTGTCACGTTAAGCGGAAAGTCGATGATCGTCGAGAAGAGCAATCGGTTGTGTCGACTGCACATTCAGCGTGATGACGGGTGCTGTTCGAAGTGGGCGACTATTCATCATGTATTGCAGTTGATCCCGAAGTGGACCGAGCAAGAAAGCGCGTTGCTCTCGGCGTCGCAAAAATCGGTCAATTCGATGGCATGCGACTGTCAACAGGATAAAAGCGGACACGGAAATAACGGTGATGATCAGATAGTCGTACATGGCTTTGGGTCCCGTTTTCAAAGGGTTCAATCGTCTTTTCACCAATAGATGGTCCCGCCCACCGACCGGATTACACCGATCTGACTTTTTCTCCAGCAAACTTCCAGGGGACGTTTTCGGCCTCGGTAATCGCTTGGCGGGTTTGGCAGGTTCCGCCAGATTGGACGAAGACGGCTCCGTTGGGTTTAATCAAGCTCACCGGTCTACGCGTGCTGCGCTGGTTTTCTTTAGGCTCCGCCGGGTTTAACCGTCCTGCGCTGGCAAGCAGCGTTCGCCGCCAGCCAGACAGCACGATTCAGCTCCTCTCGAATCCACTTCACGAATCAGACATTCATCCATGCGAATTCTCATCGCTGAAGACGAATCGATCACTCGCCGGAAGCTGAGGCGGCAGATCGAGCAGATGGGGCACGAAGTCATCGAGGCGGAGAATGGTCGTGCCGCGTGGGAATCATTTCAGTCCGAGCCTTATCCGATCGTCATTTCCGATTGGGAAATGCCGGAAATGAATGGAGTCGATCTAGTTCGAAACATTCGTCAAGCCGACTCGTCCGGATACGTGTACATCGTCCTGTTAACCGGCAGGTCCGATAAGCAGGATGTCGTGTTGGGGATGGAGGCCGGAGCGGACGACTTCGTTACTAAGCCGTTCGATCGCGATGAATTGACGGCACGAATAAAAGCTGGCCAGCGAATCGTTGAGTTGGAGCAAAACCTGGGTTCAGCAAACGATCGATTACGGCATGAGCTTGACGTTGCGCGGGAACTTGCCGATGCCGAACATCGGAAGCACCAAGAGGCACTGCTTGGAAAGAGCATTCCGGTTCGCGCGCTTCGTGAATCGATTGTCGATCATGCGAACACTGACGAAAACCTACTGTTGGTTGGGCCAACCGGCGCTGGACACGAAGCGGTGGCGCGTTCGATTCACCATCAGTCGAAGCGACGCGATCGTCCATTTATCTACGTTGCTTGCGCTCATTTGACACCCCAAGACGAATCGCTTTTCCAGTTTCGTATTATCCAAGACGAACCAAACGGTGATCAACGTAGCAAGCTTGATGAGGCGCAGCTGCCTGACAAAGCCAAGCTGGCCGATGGTGGCACGCTTTATTTGGAAGGGGTTGAGTTATTGCCGAAAGAGTTGCAGACGCGACTGTTCAACTATTTGAGGAATGCTTCTGAGCGTCAAGCGGCTGGGTTGCGGCGGATCCCGGACATCCGAGTGATCGCGTGTTCAGAAACCCACGGTCACACGCAGCTTGCAGAAAAGTTGCACGCGAATCTAGCGTCCGTGCTCGGTCGTATTCGACTCTCCATCCCGTCACTCGCGGAACGACGCAGCGACATCCGAGTCATTGCGGATCACATTCTAAAATCCCGTGCCACAGCGACGGGGAAGGTGCTCGATGGCTTGTCCGAAGACGCGGAGAATATGCTCGTTCGTTATGCATGGCCCGAAAATATTCGTGAGTTGAGAAGCGTTGTTGAACGTGCCGTTCTCTTGGCAAACCGAGGCACCGTCGAGATACCGTCCGAATTCTTGAGCGGTGGCCGGCGCGTCGGAGGTTACACGTTAAAGCAGCTGATCGGCAAAGGTGGCATGGGGGAAGTTTGGTTGGCAAAGCACTCGCTGCTTGCTCGTCCGGCGGCGGTGAAGCTAATTCGGGAGCAACGCCTAGACGGACAAGGGACCGATCACGAAAAACTGCGAGAAAGATTCCAACGGGAAGCAAAGGCGACGGCCAAGTTGCGATCACCGCACACGGTTGAATTGTTCGATTTTGGCATCACCGAAGACGGCGACTTCTACTACGTCATGGAATACCTAAACGGCGTGGACCTTCAACGCTTGATGTTGGAGCATGGACCGCTGCCGTTACCGCGCGTGATTTACTTGTTGCGTCAAGCCTGTCTTTCTCTCGCTGAAGCTCATCGCGCGGGGTTGGTTCATCGCGACGTTAAGCCCGCTAACTTATTCGTCTGTGAAATGGGTACCGAAGATGATTTCTTGAAGCTACTGGACTTTGGTATCGTTCGTTCGACCGATGGAGTGGACCAGTCGATTGATGAAACGATGGGATCGTCTGGCATGGTGAAAGGAACGCCAGCATTCATTTCTCCGGAAGCGGCTAAGGGAGACCCGGCCGTGCCGGCTTCGGACATCTATTCACTCGGCTGTGTTGCATTCACGCTATTGACAGGTGGTAATCTGTTTGTCGCCGAAGGCGTGATGCCATTGTTGTTCAAGCACATCGACGAACCACCCAAGCCTCCATCGCAGTTTCGGCGTGATCTACCTACCTCGGTCGATGAAGTTGTGTTGAGCTGTTTGGCGAAAGAGCCGGCGGATCGTCCAACGGCGAAGGAACTGCAAAAGAAGCTTGAATCGATTTCGTTGGAGAGACCTTGGGACAACGATCAGGCCATTCAGTGGTGGTCGGAGAATCGCTTTCTCCGTGCATGTCTCGACGAGGAAACCGATGGCGAAACGGTCGATTCCGCCTCAAGCGGAATCAACAACGAAATTCATCCTTCGTAGTCGTTTACCCCGTGATTAAGAGCACGATCGAGACTCTTGTACGCGCAAGTAGGTCATGCTCCGCATGACAACAGACCGGAACGCAACGATCGGCGGAGCGATCGGCGACTTACGACGCACCAGTAGGTCATGCTCCGCATGACAACAGACCGGAACGCTACGATCGGCGGAGCGATCGGCGACTATGCGTGACCTACTGCCGCTCCGAACGGTTACATTAGGTGACTTCGGATCCGCATCCCTTGCTACGGAGACTTATCGTGACGGACTCATCCAACCCACTCGAAGACTTGATCCGAGAACTGAAACAGGATCGCGACGAATTGAAACTGAAGATGCATCTGGCAAGCATGGACGCGAAAGACGACTACGAGCGAATCTCGGGAAAAGTTGATCAGCTGACCGAACAATTTGAACCGGTCAAAGACGCCGTTGAAGAGACGGCCGCGAATGTTTTTAGCGCTTTGGGAATGGCCGCGGATGAATTGAAATTCGGATTGCACCGAGTCCGTAAGGCGATTGAAGAGACCGAGTGATCGTCCGGTTCGTTAACGCTATCAGCAGGTGAAGTGTCTTGGAAGTTGCTGATCTCCCAAAGTTGGTTCGCAACGCCAGCCGTTTCAACGAAGTTGTTGCGGTCGCGTTGAAGTATGGCCTTGCGCCGTGGCTGAAAGATATTCGTGCTGATTGGATCCAGAGGCTCTTCCGCAGTGAAGAGGGGGAGCAGATTTCCAGTCTCGATGAGTCGACTCGGGTTCGGTTGGCTCTAACCGAATTGGGCACAACGTTTATTAAGCTCGGACAGATCTTGAGTACACGCGCTGATTTGGTCGGTCCGGAACTCGCCGCTGAATTGACCAAGTTGCAATCGGGCACTCCGCCCGATACACCCGAGCAAGTGATCGAGACGATCACGCAGGAGTTGGGCGAGCATCCAGACCAATTGTTTCGAGAATTTGATCCAAACGCTTTCGCTTCGGCTTCCATTGGTCAGGTGCATCATGCCGTGCTGCAGGATGGAGCCACGGTGGTCGTTAAGGTCCAGCATCACGGCATCGAGGAGCGTGTTCACAACGATCTGGAAATCTTGATCGAATTGGCTCGCTTGGCCGAAAACTACTCGGCGGAATTGAAGCACTACAATCCTGTGGCGACCGCGCAGGAGTTTCGTGACACCCTTTTGCATGAACTCGACTTCACCCGCGAGCAACGCAACCTTTTGCGATTCGCAAAAAATTTTCGCGATGATCCAGGTGTCTTTTTCCCGAATCCGCATGAGAGTCAATGCACCAAGCGAGTCCTGACGATGGACCGCATGAACGGTATCAGCGTTTCCGATCGCGAAGCGTTAATCGAGGCCGGTTTTGATCTGACCGGCATCGCGCGTCGCGGGGCCAACATGTTTTTGCAGATGGTCTTTCGGGATGGCTTTTATCATGCCGACCCGCATCCTGGAAATCTCATGGTTTTACAGGATGAAGTGATCGGTGTACTCGACTGCGGCATGGTCGGTCGGGTCAGCGAGGAATTGCGTGAACGGATCGAGGACTTGCTGCTGGCAGCGATCGACCGTGATTCGCGACGCCTCTTGGATTGTGTTGTCGAGTTGGGCGAACTTCCCGCCAACTTCGATCGCCAGAAACTGCACAGCGATCTGATCGAATTTGTTGACGAGTATGCCGCGCAATCCGTGGATGCGTTTGATCTTGGCGGTGCACTCAATGGCATGACAAAGATCGTTAGGCAACACCACATCTTGCTGCCGGCGCGAGTCAGCCTGTTGATCAAGATGCTCGTCATGCTGGAGGGAACGGCGCAACAGTTGAGTCCTGATTTCAGCATTGCCGAGCTGTTGGAGCCCTATCGTTACGAGGCCATAAAACGTCGCCTTTCGCCTCAGCGATTGATGCGAAAACTGCAACACACGCAACGCGACTGGAGTCGGTTGGCTGAGTCGCTGCCGGGGGATGTATCCGATATCGTCAACCGGCTCCGCCGAGGAAGCTTTGATGTGCATCTAGAGCACCGCCGCTTGGGTTCGATTGTCAACCGATTGGTGCTTGGCTTACTCGCGTCCGCTTTATTCGTTGGGTCCGCATCGCTGTTGAGCAATAACGTGAAGCCCGTCTTCCGTGAAGTTTCCATACCGGGAGCCGCCGGATGTTTGGTTGCCGTGTATTTGGGATTCACACTCATTCGAGCGATCAAGAAATCAGGCAACCTAATGTAGGTATTCGGTGACAACCGATCACTCAGGCTTGGTGCACGGGTGACCACCGCGCCGCAAACTAAAATGCAGCACGTAAGCGAAGCCCGAATAACGCAAGCACATCTTCACTCGGGTCCAACGCCGGATCGACAATCAACTGAATATCAGGTGAAACGGCCAAGTATTGCGTCAATTGAAAACGGTAGAAGCACTCACTCGTGAATTGATCACGTAGGGTGCCGTCCGCTGGTTTGCCAAAGTTGAACCCGATTCCGGCAACGTCGTTGTTTTCACGTCTTAGTCCGAGGCCCGTGGCGAATGTGGTTTGCATTAACGCAGCATCACCGTCGGAATAACCAAAACGAAAAAAAGGTAGCCATTTGTCGCGGTAAAATTTTTGCGCCGTGAATGCGACCCCCCAGCCCTCGGGCGTTCCGGCAGCCTCTCGCGCATCGGTATGCCACATCGTTACGTGAACGTTGTCCAGATAAATGCGATCACGAGACGAAGTGATGCCAAGCTCGAGGTAACGAAAGTACTCTCGATCGTTCAAGAAAGTGTCGAACCCGGCAAGCGTTGGTTGTCCATTCGCGTCGGCAAAACCGCCCTGCAAATAGAAACGATCTGTCAGCATCGCTGCGCCCGCCACGCCCAATCCCTGGTTGGGCACAGCAATCGTCGGGTTGGTCGAAAAACCGAGATTGATGAAGTGCATCAGTGGATTGACCAAGCCATACACATCAATGAAGTCCGTGACATCAATTTTGCCGACGGCAAACACGGCATTGCGGTCGCATAGGTACTGCTTCCAAAACAAATTCGTGACACCATAGGAGAACTCGTTAAAGAAGGTGCCCGTTGGCAGGATCGAACCGGCTTCGAATCCGAGATCAAACGGAGTGATCCGCGATCCCATGCGATGACGATTTTCACCCTTAAAGACAAACTGTCCGGGATTGTTTGAATCGCGACCGAGAAGTGTCCATTGACCATAGACCCGGACCAGTCCACCGGCCGCGTCACTCTCTCCCAGGCTGCTGGTGGCCGCTTGATAGAACATCGATTCGTCGATGCTAATCTGCAAACCACACGATTCGTCCAACCGCTGTTTGAATGCAAACCACGGCTCGCCGAGACGTTGCAGACGCTCGCAACGAAACTCTGGCACACGGACGTTTGCGTCTTCAGCCAACTGGCCACTGACGCTCGAGGGACCGCCGAACTGTTCAATGTTCTGGTAGACGGTTGCAGCGGGTGATTCGAGATCACTCGCGGAGACGACATCTTGGGCATGTGCGCCCCACGACATCAACAGATACGACCAACCCGTGACTGCCGACAAGCAAACCGTCCATGTACGTTTCGATCCCATCACTCTGGTCAACTCGGCCATTTAGCAGACGCAGTTCAGGGGATCTGAAAATATGCCGAATGTAGTGATCAGTGATGCGGCTGTGAAATCAAGTCGCCGTTCGCTGCTTTGTAGGTCATGCTCCGCATGACGAAGACGAGAGCAGGGTCACGCAAAAGAGCCCTAATGTCTTCAGTCCCGAAGTGAATGAGGCCACGCTTCGCTACAATCGGCGGCGATGATGTTGCGCTACGATCGCGAAGCGATCGGCGACTATCTCGTGATCTCTGTGACTACGACGGCTCAGCCAAGTCCACGCAAACGATCTCTTTGTCGTTTCTCGCATAGATCCGGCGATTGGCATACGCCGGGTGGGACCACACGACGTTTCGTCCCCGGGCAACGCTGGTTGGCTCCAGAAGTTTCATTCGACTGATTTCTTTGAAGCCACTCGGACTCAGTTTGGCGATCATGAGTTCGCCGTTGTCGTTGAACAAAAAGTAGCGTCCGTCATTCTCAACGATAAACGTGGTTGCAAAGACGGTTGGTTTTTCGCCCATCCAGTCATCCTTGCTCCATTTCATCTCACCGCTCAGCAAGTCAAAGCAGCGAAACGTCCCGATTCCACGACCGACGTATCCCACTCCATAAAAGTGTCCGTCCTTGATGACAGGTGTTGTCATCATCGAATTCAAGCTTTTGTTGTGCCGTGGATCTTCGACGTTCGAGCGCCAGAGCTCTTTGACGGAGGTCGGATCATTGGAAAGCTGCAAAAGCAACGAGCCTTTGTAAAACTCGCTGATCAGAATCTTGTCACCGATGATTCTTGGAGTCGCAATGGACGTCTGTGAAGGATTGACTTCTTCGGGAAATTTGACCGTCCAATATTCCTTTCCGTTTGATGGATCCAAAGACGTCACTCCATCGGCGTGCCAGAAAATCAGTTGCCGCGTCGCATCGGTTGGTTCGTACATCACCAGCGGTGCGTAGGCGATGTCTCTTGTCGTGACGGCAGTCCAGAGTTGTTCACCGGTACGTTTATTGAATGCGACGACTCCGGTTCCTTCACCACCTACAGGAACAAGCAGCTGATCGCCATCGACCAACGGATGGGATGAGAATCCCCAGAGAGGCGGTTTGGTCGAATAGACTTCGAGCAGTTTCTTCGACCAAACGACTTCACCGCTGGCGACCTTCAGGCAAATCAAGTCGCCCATTGCTCCGAGCGTGTAAACGAAGTCCCCATCAATGGTTGGTGTGCATCGCGGGCCCGTTGGATAGGCAATCGTGTAGGGACAATCGTATTGATGTGACCAGATCGTCTCACCCGTAGCGACGTCAAGGCAGAGGATTCGCTCGGAACCACTTAGCTTTCCCCCGCTTCCAACGTCAACCGAGGCTCCGCGCTCATCATTCATGCGGTCCATCACAAACAGCTGCCCATTGGCGACGGACGGTCCACCATAACCACTGCCAATCGGTTGTCGCCAAACAACATCGGGTTCGGGTTCGAACGTATCGACGATTCCATTCTCTTTCCAGATACCGTCCATGCCTGCCCCCATCCATTGAGGCCAGTCTCCAGCGACTGCCACCGAAAAACTCGACAGAAACGAGAGCAGTGTCAAATAAGTGAATCGATTATTCGTCACGGTTTCGTGCTCATACAAAGGCCGTTAAACAGATGACAACACAGCGAGCAGAGTAGTGTAACGTATGTTCGGTTTCCTCCGTTGCCTCCTCGTCTATTTCATTCAAAGAAAAGCCCGTGAGTGATTACCCGTACGAATTCGATGCAAAGATTGTGAAATACGATTTCGGGACGATGTACTACTCGGTCGTATACGCGCCGAAGAGCATCCTTTCCAAAATCGATTTCTCTCAGTCAAAACGCGTTCGGATCGACGGTGAGATCAACGGGATTCGTATTGAAGCGGCTTTGATGCCAACCAAAGGAAAATGGTATTTGATGGTCTCAAAGAAGTTGCAAAAACTGCTCGGCGTTTCACTCGGTGACACGGTCACCGTCGCATTCGATATTGCCGACCCTAACGCGGTCTCGGTGCCAATTGAATTGCAATACGCGTTGGAAGCGAACGAAGATGCTCTCAGCATTTGGAACAAATGGACAGCTGGAAAGCGAAGGAGTTGTTGCCACCACGTTAATTCGGCGAAGATGGCGGAAACACGCGAACGGCGAGTGGAAGAGATAATTGATTTACTTATGAAAGAGCTTTAGTGAGCAGGAGGGAAATGGGGGCGTCCACTTTTTCGCTAACGAGTGGAAGATTGACACTCATAGGCCAGTCGGCGGCAGGCATCGGAATGATTGATGGATGGAACGTCCAGACCGATTTTGGCTCAATCACTTTTCAAAACGCCGCAAATGACAATGTTGTGCCTGAGCCTGGTTCGCTGGCTATCTTCGGGATCGGAGCTATGGGGTGCGCGGGATTGAGGCGCCGGAAGAAACCGAAAGCTCAATGATATTCTCACGATGTCATTTCGTGCCATTGTCCTTGTTGTGGGTTTGATTCGACGGCTGACGCGCTAAGAGAACGAGGATGCAGCTTCCGTCGTCGATGACATTGATGCCTGCTTCACGCGCCGACTCACTTGCTTGTGCATGCTCGGCACCTGGCTGCATCCAAATATGTTGCACTCCAGCTTCGATCGCTTCCGCGATCACCTGCTGAGTCACTTCTGGAGGTGTGATGATCGAAAGGGCTTGGGGAACGATGGGAAGATCGCTGATCTTTCGATAGACCGCGTGTCCATCAATCTCTTCCGTCACAGGGTTCAATGGGTAGGTCCTTCGTCCCGAACCGATCAGTGCCCGAAATACTTTGTAGCCGTACTTGTGCGTTCGCGCAGTTGCACCGGCAACCGCGAAAGAGTCGGCCGCGAGAAACTGTTGAATAGAATCCATGTCTAAGTCTGACGTCTGGTAAAGGGGCGAAAGAAATATGGTAGGGAAACACGCCCTATCGATTGTCGAGTATCTGATGAGAGAATCTCGCAATCCACTCCTCCTGAAAGCAGACGAAAAAAGATTTCGCTATCCTTGTTCGTTCGCGTTTATCTCATTCACTTTGGATTGCATCGTTGCAGGATTTATTTGCCAAGTTCGTTTTGCTTTGGGCGGTGATTGATCCGGTCGGATCGATTCCCGTTTTCATTTCCGCGACGGCTGGGTTAACGGCTTCCGAGAGTCGCCGCGTTGCATTCATCGCGGCTGTCACTGCAGCTGGGATCTTATTGTTTTTTATTGTTGTCGGAGAGCCGATCCTGCGCGCTATGAGTGTACCGCTTCCAGCGTTTCAAATAGCGGGCGGCATCGTCTTGTTCCTTTTTGCTCTCACGATGATATTTGGTGAAAGTAAACCAGAGGCGGAGACCAAGTTGTTGCGGAGCGTCAACGAAACGGCCGTGTTCCCGCTGGCAACACCCTCCATCGCGTCGCCGGGAGCGATGATGGCGGTGGTTTTACTGACCGAGAATCAAAAGCACACACTGGTGGATCAGGCGACAACTGCGGGCATCATGCTGATGGTCGTCGCGTTGACCTACGGGTTTATGTTGTTGGCAGAGCCGATCTCGAGAGTGATCGGTTCTGGGGGAGCGAGCATTGTCAGCCGAGTCATGGGGATGATCCTCGCTTCGGTCGCCGCAACCAACGTTTTGGAGGGGATCCGAGAGTATTTTCAAGCGTCCGCTTAACGCTGGACCGCTTCGGTCTGGTCTCCGCTCGCTTCCTTGCTCTGTGCCTATTTTCTCATTCAATTCTGTAAATTCTCCCCTTTTCTTTTGACCGTGGTCATCGTCGACCGTCTATACCTGCGAGGTTTTGCGACTGGCCAGCGGTTGCGTCCGCTGTCCAAACAGTTCGTGCGGGTCTGTATTTGGGGATCATGATTGCCTGACCAGAGCCAGGGCGACGAGCAACTCCTTCACCATCTGGATGGTGTCTACCGGTTTGCAATGCGGCTCACAAAGTCGGATCGCGAATGGGCGGAAGATATTACTCAGGAAACGATGTTGCGTGCGCTCGCATCGGAGCGAGAAGGACGTGGTGGTCGGAGTCTCAAAACTTGGCTGTACACCGTTGCAAGAAATGTGTGGCTCGATGTCCTGCGTCGTGAAGTCGTTCGTCGAAAAGTAGCGAGTCGCCATCCCGTGGAAAGCGTGCCAAGCCAAGCGGTGCCGGTCGAACGAACCGCAATGCTGACCGAGGAGGTCGAGCTGAGACTGTCCGATTTGGATCAACTGCCAGATCGCCAACGGAGTGTCCTGTACTTGGCCGCGTGTGAGGAACTCGACAATCACGAAATTGCCTCCGTCTTAAACATTTCACCTCAAGCCGTCAAAGCGAGTCTCTGTGTGGCAAGGCAGCGGATTCGAAAGTCACAAGAGGTCTCAACACCGAAATGACCGAGAGATCCATGTTCCATCCAAAGCGCTCTTTAGAACGACCAAAGAAACAATGAACCGACAGGAAGATCCATCGAACATGCTGCCCCATGAGTGTCAACAGACGCGCCGCTGGCTGACCGGTGAAATCACCGAACTTGACGACGATTCGATCGAATGCCACTTGGCAGAATGTTCAAGTTGCCTGGACTTCGCCGAGCAGCTTGACGAAGAATCACGGCCGATCCAAGCAGACGCTGCTCGTTTGCAGAACGAAGCGATTACAGCGCCGAGTCATCTTCGACGGCTCCTGGTGACAAGGGATCGGGAGTTGGCAGATCAAGACCGAGAACCTCGATCAAGCATCTATTTGTCTCTATCGCGCGAGGAACGTTCGTCTCGCCCAAACCGACGTGCGTTGTTGGCCGTTTGCACATCAATCGTCATCGTCCTGAGTTCGCTGTGGATGATCGAACGCTCGCTGCGACAAGATGAAGGAGTCGAAACGGCTGTTGCCTTCGATGCGAACGGTAGCACGCCGGATGACGTCACAGAGCAGCCCGACACCGATCAAGGTGATTCAGAGCTTGGTATGGATAGCGAGATTGCAATGGCCAGCGCAATTGCCGCTGAAGGTTATGTCATCGCAGTCGAATCAACGGGTCAAGACGAGATTCCATTCTTTTGGGTGCTACCTGAGCCTCAAGAAACTACACAACCTTAACCCCTTTGAAACGGAGAGGATGATGAAGATAACACGAAGCAAACTGGGCATGCGGTTCAATTCAACAGGTCTGCGACTCAGCCTGCTGGGTTTGACGTTAGCCTTATTTACGTCGCCAGTGTACGGACAAAGCTCAACTCAATCAGACGAGGAGTCGCAACAATTCCGCGTCTTTAAGCTGAGTTCGATCAAAGCGGAAACGGTGTTGCAGACGGTCGAGGATTTATTTCCCGATTCAACGGAGCCGTTCAAGCTTGCTTACGATGCTGAAAGCAATGGAATTATCGTTCGGGGAGATAAAACGCAGATTGAAAAAATCGCGACGTTGATCGAACTCATTGACCAACCGACGGCCGAGGCGGAAGAAGGAGAATTGAAGGTCTATGACCTCAAGTATATGGAGGTCAGATCGGCGGCGGACGTGCTGATGTCTCTGCTGAAAGGAGAGAGCACCACGCGTCTAAGTGCGGAACCGAGATTGAATCGCATGATTGTGTTTGGAAGTAAGGCTGTCCACGATCGCGTTGAGCAAGTGTTGGCCGAGATCGACATGCCAGCGACAGAGACGGGGTCATCCGTGCTGAAAGTTGCGCCAGATTCTCGCGGTGGAATTGCGTCGCGGGATCTGTTGTACAGTGCTGCGGAAGGAGCTGGGGTCAAGTTGGAACTGATGCCGCAGCTCGGCATCGCTGTCGCTCGTGGAGCCAAAGGATCCGTTGAGGAATTTCGTCAAGAAGTCGAAGCGGTGTTGGAAGCGGCAAACGTGAATGTTGCAGCATCTCAATCGAAGAATCGAAGTCGTAATCTGCTCGTGCGAGTGGTTTGGCTCGCTGAGATGGAGGAAGGAAAGGCATTGCCAGAGTCCATGGCTCCGATCGCCGCGCGAGCTGCAGAGTTTGGCATCAAGGACCTTAGATTGATGGGCCAACTGGTCGGCTCCACGAGTGTGGCGGAGGAGAGCGGACAGGAGTTTCAAATGAGTGGTCAAACATCGGCCGGAATCAAATTTGTTACCTCCGGTTCGATCGCATCCGCCGAAGACCAGAATCAAGTCGCTGGTTTCATCAGCCTTTGGGTGACTGATGGATTCAAAGAGGACGCTGACCCGGTTGCCGAGCTGTCGCTGAATCTTCCCATTGGTAGACCGTCCATCGTCGCATCCGCCCCGATCGCAGGCACAGCTTCCGTCTTTGTAATCGAGGTCTTGGACAACAGTCCATAACACCTCGGCAAGCGAACCGTTTTGGCATGGATAAACAGGATCCCCGACATTCTGTACTAAGCCAGAATGTCATGGACGACATGTCCGTGCACATCGGTCAAACGAAAGTCACGACCTTGGTGGCGATAAGTGAGACGCTCGTGATCGATCCCGAGCAAGTGGAGGCAGGTGGCGTGGAAGTCGTGGACGTGTACGGGGTTCTCAATAACACCGAACCCAAAATCATCCGTTGCGCCATACGTTAACCCGGGTTTCAATCCACCGCCGGCCATCCAGATGCTAAAGCATTCCTTGTGGTGATCCCGTCCCGGAGCTGTTTTTGCACCGGTGCCCGCATTGTTCTCCTGAACCATGGGAGTACGACCGAATTCGCCGCCCCAAATCACAAGTGTGTCTTTCAACAGGTCGCGTTGTTTGAGATCTTTGATGAGCGCCGCGCAGGCACGATCGACGTTCTTTGCTGAGTTTGGCAGCGCTTGATAGATATTCTGATGGTGATCCCAGCCCTTATTAAAGACTTGGACGAACCGCACGCCGCGTTCAACGAGTCGTCGGGCAAGAAGACAGTTCTTCGCGAAATCCTGGCCGCTTCGGTCCTGATCAAGACCATACATCTTGAGGACATGATCGGGTTCACTTCCGAAATCTGCTAGATCGGGCACCGAAGACTGCATTTGATAGGCGAGTTCATACTGATTGATACGCGTTTCAATTTCGGGATCGTGATAGCGATCAAACGCGAGGGCGTTGAGTTTGCCAAGCGTGTCAATCACATCTTTACGTCGGGCGCTCGAAACACCGGGAGGATTGTCCAAATAGAACAACGGCTTCTTCCCGGTGCGAAACTGAACACCTTGATGTTTCGAAGGTAAAAAGCCGCTGCTCCAGGCGGCTGGTCCAGCATTTGGATGCTGATCTTTGAGAACAACGTAAGCAGGAAGATTCTCGTTCTCCGTTCCCAAACCGTACGATGTCCACGCGCCAAATGTTGGACGACCCAAGCGACCATGACCGGTATGAAAGAACAGTTCGCCGGATCCGTGGTTGATTTCATTCGTTCGTAAGCTGCGAATCATCGTCAGCTCATCCGCAACAGTCGCCAGTTGTGGAAACAGTTCCGACATGATCATGCCGCTCTTCCCGCGAGGAGCGAACGCATAGGGTGATTTGATCGCTTTCGCCTCGGGAGTGATAAACGCGAATTTCTGACCTTTCGTCAGTTCGGACGGTAGGCTGCTTCCGTCCCATTTATCGAGTTCTGGTTTTGGATCGAACGTGTCCATCTGTGATGGACCACCAACCATATGCAAGAAGATGACGTTCTTCGCACGTGGCTTGGTGTGAGTTTCTTTCGCTTGAAGTTCACTCGTCAACAAGTGGGAGAGCGCGAGCGAACCGATTCCCAGCGTTCCGGATCTAAGAACATCGCGACGTTTGAGTTGGATGAATCGGTTTGTCGTATGGCAGTTCATGACTTTGTCACCGTTTCGTCAAGGTTCAAAATAACCTGCGCGACGTCGAACCAATCACCGTGTTTTTGATACAACTGCAACAGCACCGTGATTTCTTCGGGCGTGGGTGTACGGGCGACGGCGCGCCGAAAAGCGGTCGTGATTTTCTGCCGTGTGTCCCCCTCGGCGGTTGTGATCCAGTCAGCAAACGCATGGGCAGCATCCACGAACGTCGGGCCATTGAGTAGGCTCAAAGCTTGGACCGGTGTGTTGGAACGATCCCTCTTAACCACACAGGAAGAGCGATTGCTTCCGTCGAAGTTCAACAGCATTGGATTCGGATTGCCGCGACGCAGAAACGAGTAAAGACCGCGGCGGTAACGATCTTTGCCTTCGGAGGTAGGGTAGATTTTGACGTCGGCCCCGGAGATCTCTTTCCACAATCCTTCGGGTTGTGGCGGATAGACGGATGGGCCTCCGATCTCGTCCGACAGAAGGCCCGAGATGGCAAGCAAGTTGTCGCGAATGGCCTCGCCCGTTAAACGAAATCGAGGTCCGCGCGCCAGCCAGCGATTGGAAGGATCAATCGCGATAGCTTCCGAAGAGACTGCTGCAGATTGACGGTACGTCGATGACATGACGATCGTCTTAATGATGCGCTTCATGGACCAGTCTTGTCGCATGAACTCACGGGCCAACCAGTCGAGCAACTCTGGATGCGTTGGCGGTGCGCTCTGCATTCCGAAATCCTCCGGCGTTGTCACAATACCCTGACCGAAGATCTCTGCCCAAAGACGATTCACTGTGACTCGAGCCGTTAACGGATTTTCGGCATCAACGATCCAGCGGGCTAAACCGAGACGATTGGCAGGTAGGTTGGAATCGATCGGATGAAGGACATCCGGTACACCTGCTTCGACACGATCACCCGGCGTCAAATAGTTGCCCCGTTGAAAGACGTGCGTTACGACGGGATCCCGCGAATCCTTCATCACCATGGTCCGGGCGACGAGTTCGTCTCTCGCATCTTGGAGCCGATCGATTGCTTTTTCGTAGGGTCCAGTGAATCGATGATCGTAGAACAGCAAAGCATGAACCTGAAGTTGTTCCTCCTCCGTACGTCGATCTTGCGAGACCTGTTGGATGATCCGGTACCCATCACGCTTGTTCCAAGCGAAGCGTTCCCAAGGAATACTCTCGCCACGACCGGATGCCAGAAACCTTTTTTCCCACGCGACCTGTTCGGCTAATGCGTACGGTTTTGCATTCTCCAGTGCGGCATCCTCTAATGCGATCTGCTTCGTGATCGCTTTCACTCGTGAGGCGTCGTCCGGAGAGGCAACGACCGGTAGGTCAGCGCCAATAAACTGTTTGCGAAACATCCCTGGGCCTTCCATCGATAGCTCAGGAATGGCTTGGTTGAAGAATGCGTACAGTTCGTAGTAGTCGACTTGGGAGATCGGATCGAATTTGTGATCGTGGCATTGGCAACATTCCATCGTCATGCCAAGCCACACTTGTCCGGTCGTACTGACGCGGTCGTGAAGCACATTTGCGCGAACTTCATTGACCTTTGAACCGCCTGAAAAGTTGGTGGGTACGTTGCGATGGAAACCCGTCGCGATGATTTGATCACGACTTGCATCGGGAATCAGGTCACCCGCTAGTTGGTCAATGGTGAATTCGTCAAACGGTAGGTCTTCGTTAAAAGCATTGATGACCCAATCACGGTACGGCCACATTGTCCGGAGATCATCGTGTTGGTATCCGTTGGAATCTGCGTACCGTGCAAGGTCGAGCCAATGGAGAGCCCATTTCTCGCCGAAGTGTTTTGACTGCAAGAGTCTGTCGACGACCGCTTCGTATTTCTCGCCGGAGGGATCCCGCTCGAAAGCAACGACGTCTTCAACCGATGGCGGCAACCCAATCAGATCAAGTGACAATCGACGCAACAGCACGGCTGGATCGGCAGGCCGCGTAGGCTCAAGGCCCACGTCGTGTAGTTGAGCTTGGACAAAGTTGTCAATCGGATTGGAACGCGGCCAATCGTCATGCTCGATCGGTGGAGGTGCAACGACTTTTGGTTTCTCGTAAGCCCAGTGCCTTTCGTATTCGGCGCCGGCGAGTATCCAGTTTCGAAACGCTTCGATTTGTTGATCTGTGAGAGGATCACCGTTTGGCGGCATCCGAATATCTGGATCGTCCGTTGTGATTCGTTCGAGCAACGAACTTTCCTCGGGCGACCCCGGAACGATGGCTTGAGCGGATATTGCTTCGGGGAGCAGATCTAATCGAAGATCCGCCTCGCGCGAGTTTTCATCTGGTCCATGACACTTAAAGCACTTGCCTGACAAGATGGGCCGAATGTCACGACTGAAGTCGATATCCTGAGCGCAACAGCAAACGCTGAAAGCCAATACTAGGCATGCGAACGCGGGCTTTATCAGGACCGATTTCATTTCACACTTCCGGTCGGTGGGAACCCTTGGTGATCGTTATCTTCAACGTTTTAGGAACGAATGCTTCCTTGGTTCGTTCGATCTAGTCTGCGTCAGTATCCGATTCACAGACGAGCTCTCGAATGCGGACGTTTCGCCAGCGACATTTGGCGCCCGGAGCCCATCGGTCGCGAGTCGGACTGTCGTGGACCTCGAACCCGATATGTCCCTTCCGACCGATCCGTCGAAAGATCGCTTCCGCATCATAATCCTGTACGAGATCGGCCAGCGTCGCGGTGTCGATTTTTGCAATCGGAACGTCATTGATCCATGTTTCGATCAACGGAAGTCGGCCTGTGCATCGAATCTTGATTTGGTTCCATTCATTCGGTTTCCATGCTCTTTGGAAATCATCAAAGGAGGCGGCATAATCGGTGCGAAACTGGCCACCACGAAACGACATGGCATTTGGGATTCCAGGTCGGAAGTTGGCAACTTGGTTGAGCGGCTCTTCATCGGCATCGAACACGAACGGATACGCAAAGAAATTGCCGACGCTATTTCCATAGACACCACCGATCGTTCCGTTGGGTCGATGATCGACGAGAACTTGGAACCCGATCGACCCGAGCTGATGAGCTCGCACCATGACGCCAGTATCGATTGGATAGTCCGGATTGGCTTCGAGTGTTATTTCGAAATCAGCATAGGTTTCGTTCGACATCAGATAAGATCCCGCAATCGAACCGGGAACTTGTGTTCCCGTGAGAACACCATCTTTGATCTTCCAGACGCCTCTGTTCTGAGCACGTTCGCGATCCGGTACGCGGTTCGTCCGTCCATCGCTGTTTTGATAGTGCTTGAGTACGGCGTCAAAGAGACTGTCAGCTGAAATGCGGGCGAATGTTTCACCATTTGGGACATAGATACGAGGAATCGCCGTCCATCCCGTCAGCGACTCGCCGTCAAGCAAATTCACCCAATCTCCACGATGAAGGATATTCGGCTCACGTAACTGTGACCGACGCATCTTGAGAATTGCAGACTGATGGCCGCTTAATTCGTCCTCGGAGGAGTCGCTTAGAACCCCGTCAACCCGAACATCATCGATGATGATCCATCGACCGTCGTAGGGACCGCTGCCAAAGGCAGTCACTTGAATCTTCGAAACCTTCGAAAGGTCAGCCTTTGATTTGGACCAAGGTGGCTTCTTCAATTTGGAAAGCGTCGCGGTCACTTGCTTCCACTCTCCCTTCGAACCGAACGTCGAAAACGGAAAGACGCTTACGCCATCGTTACCATTCAAGCCACTATGAATCTGCAAATTGAATCCACTCTCCACGTCGGCTTTGATCCAAACTCTGATCTGTTTGGACGTGGAGAGATCTCTGGAAGGGAATGCAAAACCGGTACCAAAAAACTGACCTGCTCCAGCTTCAGAATCGGCGACGGTCTTTGCTGCGTATTGGCTCGCGTTATTTGGTGTATCGCTAACTAACGAGACCGTCGCCTCGTGCGACGTGTTGTTTCTGGAGATGGAACGTTTGTCTTCAAAATCAAGAATGATGTTCGGTGCTGGCTTGTTCGGTTTCTCGCGGAGGGCGATGCTCTGTTTGGGACCATCGCCAGGAGTGTTGGCTGCCAAGTAATCGTTTAGCTGTCGAAGCGCTTTATTCAGTCCGGGTCGTGGCTTCAGGCCCGGCTCAAAGATTCCCACTTTCACGTAGCCAGGCGGATAGAACGAGGGCTTCAATTCGGTCACAGGCTGGCACCAAAAGGAACCGAGGATGTACGGAGTCTCCAGCGCACGTTTGATGTATTTCGAATACAGCGGTCCCGCGATATCCGCATTGTCGACCGGCTTCCAACCAAAGACTTTTTTACCGTCTTCTTTAAAGGTCACATTGAAGTCACAGAGAATGATTGGCTTGCCAGTCAGTTTGTGGATTCGATCGAATTGTTCTTCGGGGAATCCCGCATTGAAATTTGGCTGAATGGCGACAGCGTCGATGTAAGGGAGCGATTCCTTGATGACTTCTGGAACGACGGTTTGAAAAAGATAACGGTCGCCAAAGACCAAATGATGTGGATCGTAGCGCCGATTTGCTTCACCGCACCTTCTGAAATACTCTCGCGCGATTAAGGTCAGGAACGCGAGGTCACGATCGCAATCGTCGTCACCTTGCCAACTCTCCAGGAATTCGCGATATCGCAACTTCCCAGGTGAATCGCTTGGAAGACTACGAATGAACTCCACCCAGTTCGTTCCGGTTTGGTTCTCAAGTGGCCAAGCCGCGAGGTCCGTCCAGTAATAGCCGATCAAGTTTGGATTGTCTCGGTTCTTCATGCAGACCTTCTCGATCGCGCGTTCGATTCTGATCTGCTCTTTCGGATCGAAGATGTCGAAGAACTTTGCGTTCTTGCCGCGGTAGATCGCGATCAACGCGATGTCATTGTTGTCTTGCACATAAGGCATGTCCGATTTCAGGAAATCGGGACAGCCGTAACCGTAAGAATTGAACCCGAGATCTTTGAGGGCGTCGGCGATCTCCGTGACGCTTTCGCCATTGTGCCCGTATCCAACATGAGTGACGCCGTGGGCAAAGAAAGGTTGGTCGTTTGTATCGACCAGCCACGATCGTCCTTCGATTTCCTTGATCTTGATCACCGAAGGTTCATGTGCCGACGCGGTTGTTGCGGAAATCGCCAGCATCGCGATTGCAACGAGGGCTCGAAGCAGGGGCAGACGACTCGTTTCCAACTCGTTCATTCCAGTTCTCGAATGAAAATGTTTTTCCAACGTACAACGGCCCCAGGCCACCAGCGATCTTTTCCCAGACCGGTCCGAAAGTTGTTGTCGTGAACCTCCAATGAGATGTGTCCTCGACGACCCAGCATCTCGGCACACGCTTCTTTGTCGTAATTCTCCCACTCGATGCTGCCCATATCGAGGACGGCGATCTTCACTCCGTTTACCCACGTGGTCAACTTGGGAATCCGCCCCACGCAACGCACTCTTATGGTGTTCCACTGGCCCCATTTCCACACTTCCAGGAAGTCATCAACGTCTGCAGCGTAGTCCAGAACGTTGCGTGTTTTCTTGCTGAGTTCAGCACGCCTGCCGTTTGGGTCGGCCGCGATGATACCGATTGGATTTCCCTTCTTGTCATATGTCGCGTCGATGGCGAAGGGCATGCCGTGGATACCGGCGATACCGTTCCCGTAAAACCCTCCTATGCCACCCTGAGGTCGGTGATCGACGAGAATCTGCATGCCCGGACTCCCGGCTGGAAGTGTCCGAACAAGAAAACCGCTGTCGGTTTTCCAATCGGACTTCATGTCCATCATCAGCTCAAAGTCACCGAACGTTCTCTCAGAAACGAGGTACGCGCCCTTTCCGCTGCCCGGTGGTTCTTGTCCACCAACAATAGCGCCATTTTCAACGGTCCATCGACCGGTGTTTTCTTTCGCTTTTTGTAACGCCTCGCCTTTTAATTGCCATTGAAATGGGGCTCCAGGGTATTGGGGAACCGGTAGCCTCGCTTGGGCCTTCCAACCGGCCAAAGTCTTGCCGTCGAACAGACTGACAAATCCGGTTGGCGGAGTTTTCGGGGTGTCCGATACGTTGGAGTCTTTTACGTCGACCGGTCCACCACGTTCGACGACCGCCATCGCATCGATCTTGGGATGAGGGTTATTGGAAGTTGCGACGAAACCGCGAACATCGTCCATCTGAACGTACTTGCCGTCGTATGGGCCGCCACCGAATGCGGTGAGTTGAATCCGATCGATCTTTGTCAGGTCTGCCGGTCCACCCTTGGACCATGGCGGCGTTGTGAATTCGGATATCGGAGCCCGAATCTCATTCCACGTTTCCGAGGGCAATGCCGACGTGGAACATCGAAAAACGCTCGCTCCCTCACCGCTGTGGATCTGAACGTTGAAGTTACTTTGGATATCCGTTTTCAACCAGAATCGAATCTCATGGATCTTTCTTAGGTCCATCGCCTCGATATCGAGTCCCGTTCCAAAGTACGTCTTTGCGCCCGCTTCTTGATCGATGAAGGAACTCACGGCGACGCCACCATTGCTTTCCGGAGCACCTTTGACTGCCACAACGGACGCTCTATGTGTGGTGCGAGTCTTTGTAATCGACGATTCGTCTTCGAAGTCAGCGATGACAACGGGAGTGACTTTGGTTGCGTCGACGTGATTCGCGTCGCGACCGCTGCTGGAGACGGCGCTGGTAACTTGTTTCCGATCGCTCAGCAAAAATGCGATCAGGTGGCGGATTTCGTTGAATGTGAGCGCGTCGAAGAGACCGCTTGGCATGATCGAGGTTGTTAGCTCGCGGCGTTCCTCGACGTCATCTTTATCGACGTAAAAGACTTTGCCGTCCGTTCCAACGTAGCCTTGTTTCTTTCCTTCCTTTCCAACGATCAGGCCAACGAGTACTTCGCCATCCACCGTTAACAGCTGTTGCGGACGGTAGTAGGGAGCCATCTCGGCATTCGGATTGACGATATGCTTTAACAACCAATCCTGGTTTGCGCCGGTTTGGTTTTGAATCGTTGTTAGATCAGGCCCGACAGCGCTGCCGCGACTTTGGATCGCATGGCACTTGTAGCATCCCGCCAGTCGCGAATGAAAGAAAAGACGCCGACCAACCGCTGTATCTGGTTTTTCAAATGCTTCTCGCTCGAGTAACTCTTTCCACTCCGCAAGTTGATCGGGTCGCGGTTTGATTTCAACATTCCGTTCCTTGAGGCCCGCGGACGTTATCGTTCTCAATGCTTCCTTGGCGATGACTGGATCGGAATCTTTCGATAGCGTGTCAAGCAATTCAGCATGTCCGTCGGCCGCCGAAGCCAAGCCGGCGATCGCGTCCGCACGGAGACTCGCATTCAGCGAGCCGTTTGAAGCGATCTCACCCAGGACGGTCGCCTTGCCTGGATCCGGGTGAATGACCAACGAATGGATTGCTTCTCGACGGATTCCTTCGTTCTCAGAATGGGCAAGTGAAGCCAGTGTCGCAATCTTGAGACGTGGGTGGCTGACGTCAACGTTTGCAAGCGCCATGGCTCGGAGCGTCGGTGGTTTACCGGTATCGAGTGCCAAGGCCAGCAACGTATCTTCGGGCTTGAATTCCTTGTTCGAATCGCCGCTGATTCTCTCGATGGCCGCGATGGTTGCACGGAGGTCGCGCCTGCTTAAGTCGGAGCGATCAAGCACGGCACGAAGGTTCGATTCAAATCGACTCAATTTTTCATCTGCGATCCACTTGATGCCAACAAACCGAACTTCCGAATCTTCATCGGTTAAAAGATCTGGAATGATTCCAGTACGATTCTTCGCTTTGGATCGTTTAAACGCGACGGCAAAGTGAGCTCGTGCGATCGCGCGCGAGTCTGATTGCCAGGCATAGTTGGTCAACAGATTGGGCTGTTGCGAAAGAAATTCGACTGCCGCAGTTCGCGCGTATGCATCATCGCTGCCCAGTTTGGCGAGCGCGACGTTGACCGAAAGCGGTTTGGTGGAGGATCTTTGTGCGGATGGCTCCAGTGAGATCGGCTCTTTGAATTCAACCCGCCAGATGCGTCCATGCCCGTGAACGGGATACGACAGCTTGACCCAATCGGTGAAGTACAAAAATCGACCATCGGCGGAATAGGAAAAGTGAACGGGGCGAAAATCGTCCGGCCCGCTGAGGAATGGCTCACGCGTGGCCTTGAACGAATCTCCTTCTGGATTTAACTGGTGCAAATCGACACGGTTGTCGGTCCATGACGCACTGAGCAGTCGTTTTGGACCATGCGGAATCAATCCACACGCCGCCTCACCAAGTGCTCCAATCATCCCCAGCGTTCCTGGGTTTTCTCCGTACCAACAAACGAGTGGATGGAGTCCCGATCGGCCATATCGATACTCATAGCCAAAATCGGCACCAGGAATGACGTGCAACAGCCGGTTCGGCGGCGCTGCGTTCGGGTCGTTGTCCGTGCTGAACAGGTTTCCGTCCAAGTCATAGGCCATTCCAAACGCATTCCAATGGCCGGTAGATTGACGTGTTAATTGGCTTCCATCGGTACGGCATCGATAAGTTGATCCACCTTCTGCACCACCAGAAATCTGAACGCCGTCAGAGCCAACAAAGGTGTAATCCACTCCGAGGTTCTCGCCAAAACCAAAGGCGAGCCACTCAGGATTGGCCGAGTCGATTGCAAGCCCCCCGACGCCGTTGTGAGGGTAATCACCCTCGGTGTTGCAGACGACTAACTTCTCGGGGTCTCCATCGGCTTGTTGCGCGCTGGCAGCATTTGGAAAACGACCGATGAACCACCGCGTGCTGACATAGAGATGTCCGTCAGGACCGAAAAGCAGGTCGGTGCTAAACGTATGACCTTCATAGAAGACGGAGCGTTTATCGGCGATACCATCCTGATCCGTGTCCTCGAAAATCAGGATCCGGTCAGTTTCTGGCCCCTGATAATTTGAGTTTCGTTTGTGTGTGTGGTTCTCTTGCACGAACACTCGCCCATCCGGTGCAACCGCGATGCCGATCGGGGTCACAATCTCTGGGTTCGCAGCGAACAACGAAACACGTTTGATGTTCGGATGATGGATCTTCGGTACGAACGATGTCGTTTCGTTCGAAGCCCAGGGTTCTTCGCACCGCGCGTCCGAAGAAAGGGTGGTCGCAGTGAATAAGGTCGTGACCAGGCAAAGCGTAAGATTCTTCAAGAGAGTGGCTCGATGGATTCGTCGAAAGTGTGGTGGGGATCGATCGGTGATGATCGGTTGCTTGAGTTCTCAGTTCTTGAGCTCTTTTCGGAGTGGTTCGTCCACGATAAAGGCTTCAGGGAAATCTGCGGATTCCACTCCGTTTCGATCACGCAGCCGTTTGTTCTTTTGAGTGCCTCTGGGTGGATTGATGGGGATGGTCATTCCGCCTAGTTCGTCCATCATGGCATAGAGACGATTCTGCATTTGCTGTTTTGTTTTTGCAAACTTTGGTAGATGGATGAGGTTGTTTTGTTCCTCCGGATCGGCCTGAATGTCAAACAGTTCGTCCGTATCCCAGAGGCCGTAGTAGGTGGTGTATTTGTATTGGTCTCCACGGAGCGAAAAGTGCGTGGGAGTCTGCGGGTAGTTTTGTTCCCAGTAGTAGACGTACAGAAAGTAGTCCCGCCACGGAATCGTTTTGCCTTGAGCGAGTGGCAAGAAGCTTTGTCCATCCATGTGTGGTGGTTTTTTCAAGCCCATCGCTTCCATCACGGTCGGTGCAATGTCGATATTGGCTACGACCTGATCAACGGCGGTGCCACCTTCGATTATCGCAGGGCATTGCATCAACATCGGCACACGGCTGGACGTTTCGTACGCGACGCGTTTATCGATCAGGCCATGTTCGCCAAACAGGTACCCGTTGTCGCCCATGTAAATGACAAGCGTGTCATCGTAGAGATCCATTTTCTTTAACTGTTCCATCACTGCGCCGATGCTGTCGTCAACGGAACGCAGCGCTTCGCAATAACTCTTGTAGAACTTTTCAATGTTCGTTGCCGTGTGCAGCGGAAAGTCCATGCCGTGCCAGCTGTTTCGCTGGTCGAGTAACCAGCGTGGCCGATTCTGTTGGTTGGTGTCGAAGAGTTCGCTTGACTTGGGAAGGTCAAACGGTTCTTCCGCGAGCGAGCTTTTGTATTTCGGTTCGGGTGTGAACGGGCCGTGAACTGCCTTGTGCGAAAGATACAAAAAGAACGGCTCTTCGGCTCCTTTTTGTTGTTCAAGGAACGCGACCGCTTTTTGCGTCAGTAGCGTCGTGATGTAGCCATCCTGTGGGACTCGCTTACCATTTTCATTGATCGTGTATCTTTCGTTGGGCGGATAGTAGTGCCCTTGGCCCTTGAAACTGAACCAATAGTCGAAGCCGGGACGCGGTTCGTCACTCGCACTCCCCATGTGCCACTTGCCAATGAACCCGGTCTTGTACCCGGCGTCTTGTAGGTACTGAGGAAAGTACAACGTGCCTTTCGGAACGGCACGTTGGTTGTCGATGACACGATGACGAAATGTGTAAAGGCCCGTCAGGATGGACGCACGACTGGGGGAGCAGAGTGACGTTGTGACGAACGCGTTTTTGAGATGCGTGCCGTTCTTGGCCATCGCATCCATATGCGGAGTCTTCGCAAATGGGTGACCCATAAAACTCATTGCATCGTAGCGATGATCGTCGGAGAGAATGAACACGACGTTTCGCGGTTTCTTTCCTTGATCCTTGACGGCCTGCACGGACTCTGGCACCGGAATCACGTCGGCGATGGCTGCCGGAAGAGTTGCCAGTGCAAGGAATCCACCGAGTGTGCAGCTGGCAAACTGGAGGAAGGTGCTACGATTCCGCGACATGCTATTCTTTTTCATTGTTGTCGGTGCTATTCCAAGTCTGTTGAAACTCACGGTACGCTTTGAGTTGTTCCGGTGTCAGCAGTGTAACGAGCTTCTGGTATCGTTCATTGAAGAAAGCCTTTTGGACTTCCTTTCTCTGCTCGCTGGGAAGATTTTGAAACTCCGCAAGCTTCTTAAACATGATCTTCTGAAGAGCAAGGAACTCCGGTTCTTGCTTGTCACTTAGCTTCAGTGCTTTCAGTAGGGCGAGTGACCGGGGGCTGGACAGTTGTCCGGACGACGCATTTGGATTGCGTGAACTATCGGTCTTGGATTTGTCCACCGCGTTTGGGACGGAAGGCGACGGCGAGGACCACTTCGCGTCGGAATCTCCACTCGTTACTTGAGCAATGTGTTGGTTTAACTCCGCAACCGCTTCACTCAATCCAGGTCGTCGCTTCAGTCCTTCGTCGAATAGTCCCTGCTTGATGCCCGTTTTCTGAAACGCGGGCTGCGAATCGATCGGATTGCACCAAAAAGCTCCGATGATGTAGGGCGTCTGGAGCGCGTCGTGAATGTACTTGGTGTAATGATATCCGGCCATTTGAGCGTTCTCTTGTGGTCGCCATCCACGAATCGACTTGTCACCATCTTTGAAACGAATGGCAAAGTCACAAATCAGGATTGGCTTTCCCGTCATTTCGTGAATCTCTTGATACTTCGCTTTGGGAAAGCCTGGTTGGAACGGTGGCTGAATGGCGATGGCGTCAACCCATGGCAACATCTCATCGATCACTTCGGGCACGATGGTGTTGAACGCAAAACGATCTCCGAAAACCAGATGATCGGGGTCATGTTCCCGGTTTGCTTCACCCATCACACGAAAGTACTCTCGCGCGATGACCTTGAGGAATGCGAGATCTCGTGCCTTCGGGTCATCGCCGCGCCAAGACTTTAAAAACTCGGCGTACGCCTTTTGGCCAGCTGCGTCGGGTGGCAGTTCACGAATGAAATCGACCCAGTTCTTGCCGACGGAGTTGTTTAGCGGCCACGCGCTCAGGTCTGTCCAGAAGTATCCGATTAGATTTGGGTTGTCGCGGTTTTCGATGCAGCGTTGCCGAACCTGATCCGCAAGCCTCTTTTGCACTTTGGGATCGAAGATATCGATAAAGCGAAACGTTCGACCGAGGTAAGTCGAGATGGGCACGTAGTTGCGGCCTTCCACGTACGGCATATCGCTTTTTAGTTGGCGTGGGCACCCGTAACCGTAGGCATTGAATCCGAGTTCCTTGCAGGCGACAGAGACCGCGTCATAGTCATCGCTCAGATCCTTGTTTGAAACGTGAGTGATCCCGTGAGCAAAGAACGGATTTCCTTCAGGATCGATCAGCCAAGTGCGCCCTTCGATCTCCTTGAGTCGAATGATGGAACGTTCTTGAGCGTTGGCGATCGGCGACGTCATTGCGAGCACGATCGTTGCTAGGGCTGGAATGCTCAGGCGATGGGTTGGCAATGTGACGCTCTTTGTGAGGGGGTTTGGATACATGTTCTAACTAGCGTCTCGAAATGTCTGGTTCATCTTTTCAATGATCCGTTCGTTGGCCGCTTTCATTTGGTCAACGTTTTGTTGGTCCGGCTGTTCCATCTCGTCGAGTAGTCCGCGACGACGAGCCTTGTTTCGCTGGTAGGCACCGCACAGGTGAAAGCCAATGCAGCCTGGGTTTTCGTGAAGCGATGCTAGAGTCTCTGCGTACCAGCGACCGTTGTTAGGTTTGAAGTACTCTTGGCTTCGAAAATTCACACCGGCTGCGTCCGCTAACAACACGGGCTTTCCAGTTTTTCGGTACCACTCGTCTAAGTGTTTCACTGGATCTTTGAAGTCTTGAAATGACAAGACATCCACGTACGGCATCGCTGCATTGACAATTTCCATCGCGATCGGCGCGTTTGCCTCGTAACGATCGCCAAGCAGCAGATGATGTTTGTCGTAACGTCGAATCGCATCGTGCGTCGTCTTGTAATAGCTCTCGGCAAGCTCGCGAAGCTCTTTTCGCCCTGATTGCGTTTCCAGTCGTTCAGGATCAAAGATAGGTCCACGCCAACGGTTAACGGGGCGGTCGTGAGTCCAAGTCGGGCAATCACTGTAGAAGTACCCGATCAGGTTTTGCTCTTCGGCGAGTTCGGCACAATGTGAGCGCGCGACGTAGTCGACCCACTCCTTCCAATCTTCACTGCGAAAATCGTAGTGAACGGTGTGCTTTTCCCACTGATGGGATTCGGTGAAAGGAAGCAGATGGCAATAGGGCATGTTCAGCGCCCGATACTCGTCAATCGTAAACGGTCGCGAGTGCTGCCACTGCTTTACCGTCACTTCCTGAACCCATCCGACGGTGTTGAATCGCCATGCTTTCAGGTTCGGAGCGACGGACTCCTTAATCCATCGGATCGTGCTGCCGCCGTACTTTTCACGCCAGATATCGAGATTCTCGGCGTAACGAAGACTGGCGGGATCGATGTGGTTCAGTCCAATCGAAAAGAAGGGTTCGCCGCTGGGTGACATCAACCACCAGTGGTCGTTGCGTTGACCGAGCGTGAAGAAGCCATCGGGCTCGAGCTGAGTGGTTTTGGAGTCCGTAACACAGCCGGCATGGACCCGCGACGTCGCGGCAACGCCACAACCCATCGCCAGAACGTCACGAAGGAAGCTCCGTCGACAAAGATGATTCATGGTTGCTCCTTGCTCAGTACGAGAACTCTCAATTGATCCACACCCAGCAACGGATTGACGTTGACGCTCACACCAAGCGTCTGCATGTCCTTGGACAGAGTCACTTCGTCCGCTGTCCAGCCTCCACCCTTGTCTTGATTCGGATTATCAAAACGAATGCGTGGTTCGAGGCCTCGATACTGTTTGCTCGCCACAGGATAACGCACTCCGGGTTGACCAAAGACGTTGTCACTGACAGCCAGTTGATCCGCCTCACAGACTAATCCGGCGATCGGTTGGTTGAAGTGGATGACGCCTTGGACGGGCGAAGGTTGGGTCGAACGAAAATGAAGCAGGTAGCTGTCGATTCTCGTTCCAGCCGCAAGCGTTTGACCCGAGTCGCCAAACACGCGGTAATTGCCGGGAGCGACCAGCGTTACCGGAACATCTTGATCAAGTATCACACCACTTCGTTCGGGAATCACTTCAATCCAAGAACTCGCTGGGCGAGTCAGATCGGTCGTGGAGACGGATTCCTTCAACCGAATGTTCCCGTGCAAGAAGACGAGCCCGAGGTCCGTTCTCTGTCGGCTTTCCAGCAACCCCCGACTCGATTGCACGGGAATGCTTTCCGCAGCATTGGCTTCGATTTCATCGGCCGTCCATCGAATCGCTTCGCCTTCTTCCACCCGAATGCTCTGCGCCGAACGACTGTTTGAATCCCTCCTTGAAAAGACCTCGACCAAACCTTCGATGACGTGAACTTCTGTTTGCCGACCGTTGTTGACTCGCAGCCCGAACTCCGTGCCCAAGTCGACGACCTCTGCTTCGTCTGTCGTAATGGTAAAGCCAATTGCTTCCTCTGGGATCCTTGCGACCAAGCTCCCGGACGCTACATGCAACTCATCAGGATTGATCAAGTCAAAACTTGCAGGCCCGCGAAAACGAACGCGAGCACCCCGGTTGAATTGCAACTCGATGATTCCACTCTTCAACTGAAAGCTACCCGCCTGAAGCATTGCCCCAGGTGTTGGGTCGATGGCCTGCCATCCCGCATCTACTGATGTGACCAGTCGAGCGACAGAAACGGTAGCGGTAGTTTCCGGGGCTTTCGTCCCTTGATCATCTACGTCGATTCGCAATATGACAAACAGTGCGATCGCTGCGAGACAAGCTGCTACGATGGCGCCGTAAAACATCGAACGTGAATCAACGTGTGCACGACGGTCACCCACATGTTTTGCCGACGCAAGGTCCATCACCGACTCAGAATCGTCACCTCGTATCGCGGCTTCTCGGTAACCACTCTCCAGGACAACCCGGAATCGATAGAGTTCGCGCGCTCGTTCATTCGTCGCGAGCAACTCGTTGAGCGCCTTGATATCCTCAGCCGTCGCTTGACCGAGAAGGTAGCGATCGATGCGTTCTTCAGGTGTGGGTTGCTCAGTTGTCACGAGGCATCCAAACTTAGCTTTTGTTCAACACATCGGGATAACTTCGCGCGAAGTCGTCCTACGATCTTGTAGATGGAATTTGGTGTCTTGCCAGCTTTCTCGGCGAGTCGAGTCAGTTCGCCCGCGCCGCGATAGGGTGCGAGTACCAAGTTGCGTCCTTCCGGTGCCAGTTCGCCAAGGCACTCGGAAAGACACTGTTGAATGTGAACCAAGTCATCGGCATCCGTCTTCTCCTCTTCCTCTCTCGCAATCAGCTTGAGAACCTTCTCATCCAGCACGAGTCGATCGCGTCGCAATTTTGCAATCGCATTGAAGCACTTGTGGCGAACGATGACTTTTCCCCAAGGCAGAAAGCCACTCTCGTCCCGGAGTCGCTGACGGCTTTCCCACATCGTGACACTGGCATCTTGCAGCACGTCATCCACCGCGCTCCAATCCGGCAGGATCAATCGCGCGTAATTACGCAGCGCCAGCTCGTGTCGAGCGAACAGCCGAACAAACTGTGATTCGGAGACGGAGTGGAGGGGTTCCGCTGGATCAGGTTCAGCATCCATATGCGTATAGTTTGCGCCACGCCGGAACCTGCCGCTTTTTTTAGTTTTTTGTGAAGCTCATTGACCCCATTGTTGCCACGGACGTTCTTTTTCGCCGTCGATGTGACGAACAATCGGTTCAGCGGCTAAGTGCTCTCTGACTTGCTTTTTTGCAGGAAGTACGCCGAGATACTCATCGCGACCGCCGTCGCGCAAATCAAAGTCATCACGGTGCCCGGAACAAAATTGACGTGACCACCGAGATCCATGAACAGGAAGTAGCCGATGTCGGCCAGGCCCGCCACGAGTGCTGCAAGAAAGATCGCCGGCGTGCTGCGACGCCATACAAAGAAAGCGCAAGCGGTGGTGACGGCGCCGATCCATAGCAGGTTAAAACCGTGCTGATTGATGACTGCGCCAACAGCGGCATGGTACTCGCCGGCCAGCTCAGTCTTGTCCACCGCGTCGGCAATCCCGGCAACGGCCTCGGGTGTGTCCTGGCTGATCGTCATCACGCCGGCGAGAACGTGAACCAATCCCCAGATCACCCAGAGCACTGATGTCATGCGAAGCAAAAAGGTAATCGCACGATCCTTGGAAGGAGCATTGTCTGTCGTCATTTTTGTAACTCTTGTTGTTACGAATTGGTTCAGGAAAAATTACTTCATTCGGGACAAGATCCTGCAGATCTGCGGCTTGACCGTTGCGTCCATCTGCTTAACCGTAACGGCAGCTAACTTGCGCATGAGAGCTTCTTCCGCATCGGCGCACAAATCGTTGATGTACTCAGAAAGGACGTCCGCCACACCGCTTTCTTCACCCGGGTGGCGACGAAGCAGCTCCGGGGTTTCTGAGACTGCCTCGTAAACTTGGCGAAGATTCATTTTCGAAGGCGAGCGAGCGAGCACACTTCCGCCGCCAACACCACGGCGAGTTTCGACAAGGCCCGCATGCTTTAGTTTGGATAAGACGCGGCGAATCACGACCGGATTCGTGCCGTAGGTCTCCGCAAGCGTTTCGGACGTAAGCGGTTCACCTCCGCGAGCCGTTAAGAACCCAACGATGTGAAGTCCGATCACGAAATCACTGTTCATCGCCTTAATGTAACGCAAGTAGTTACAAAAGGCAAATCGTGTGTGAAGTGACGTTTGTCATCGTGATCGTAACCGTGTGACCGATGGGTTATCCGTCGTCGCTACCGACGCCTGGGTCTTTGTTCGCGATCTCTTCTTGGCGTTGGCGGCTCGGTTTTCATTTGTTGCTTCAAGCTTCCAGCCTGTTCCGTCATCACGGTCGCGAAGTCGGTGGATGATTCGTGCATCCATTTCATCAACGAGCTGATGATCAACTCTTTTAAATAGGCAAATGAATACTCTTCGGTCTCGGCAGCGACGCTTTCGACTTGTTCCGGTTTCCAGCCGCATTCTTCGGCGAGTCGCTGTTGCCAGCCCGAGAGATACTCAACTCGTTCTTCGAATGCGGGGAGATTGAAATGGTACTTGCGGTCAAACCGGCTTGGACGGTCAATGATGGCCGAGTCGATTCTTTCGGCATGATTCGTGGTCGCAAGAACGATCATTCCGTGGTTTTGCTCGAATCCATCAAGTTGATTGAGAAAAAAGGATCGGTTGTCATCGTCCACCAGTGAATCCAAGTCTTCCAAAACCAAAATACACGGACGAAGTCCTCGAGCTCGATCGAACACTTGCTTCCACATTTGTTCGGGGGTGAAGTATTGATGGCTCAGGCTTTGAACGTAAAGACTTGCGATGTTCAGTTCCTTCACCAGAGCGCGGGCGCAGTGGGTCTTGCCGTTGCCTGGCGGACCGATCATCAATGCTCCACGTCGCCAAGCGATGCCAAGCCTCGTGTATCGCTCCTCAGAATCCAGGAACTGCTTAAAGTCGTCGCGGATCGCGTCTTTCATGTGGTCCGCGAGGATCAGATCGTCAAAGGACGCCGATTGAGTTGCTTTGTAGAGACTGTGGCTTCGACTCCAACGACCGTTTGCGAAGACCAGGATCGCATTACCTGGTGCGTGCGTCTTTCGTTCAACATCAAGAATGAAAGCGTCTGCGATTTCATTTGAGTCAGCAACGACCCAGTCTCGACTATCGCCCCCGCACCCATTTTCCCATTCCAGATGCACGGCGTGAATGGAATGACCTTGCCAAGTCACTTGCCAGACGACTTGTGAATACTTGGTGAACAGGCGATCGTGATCTTCGCCTCCCCAAAACCGAAGCAAGCTGGGACGCGGTTGATCGAGTGGTTCGATTTCGCAGTATCCAAGCCGTGCGAACTCTTCAACCTCCAATCCTTTGCAGGGTGTGACCGACACGTCGCCGACTTGTTTTAATAGCTCGGATTCGGCCGTCACAGCCAACGCCGCAGGGTTGTCTTTCAACGCGTCGATGATGAATTTTTCGTGAAGCATGGATTCTTCGATCGAGTAGCGAACAACAGGCCATTCGTTATATCAGACCCAATCGACTAACCCAGGTTCACTCATGCACGGATCGCGTCACAACTCCGTTCAGCATCACGCTTAAGGGACGGCATCACGAAGTAAACGCCAGCCAATGTCATTGCGGGGCTCTTACTTGCAATCGATGGTGTTTTAAAAAGCAAAGACACTTTTTCACGTCGCGTTCATCTGTTGCTGAAGCCAGTAGAGTCCGTAGGGCGTCGGCGGATCCACTTCTGGTAGAGGATGCTGAATTCGAACGGCAGAGAACCAGGACTCTGTATCGTGCTGGTTACTTCGCTACGTAGGCCAGCAAGAGAAGTGGGGGCGATGAGGATAAGGCTCGGCCCGGCGCTAATTCGAAATCTGTACGATCGCCGGTTTATGACCGAAGCAGAGCTGTGATTCTGCTGGATTCTGCTGCATTGTTCTTCTTGCTTCTCGTTTTGTTGGATTTTTTGTAACACTTCGCTTGTTGGTTCGACTATTCACTTAGCCAACCAAAGCCTCGCTACTGTGTTCGACCAGAAACATGCCCGAACCCCGACCCGACTTGACGAATCATCTCGCCGAAGTCTGGCGCACGGTCTATCGGTTGCTGGGTAACACAGAGGATGCCCGAGAGTGTCTGCAGCAGACTTTCGTCGATGCGATGCGTATCGACTTGGACACGGTTCAAAGTTGGCGAGCGGTGCTTTGCCAGATTGCCACGCGACGAGCGATGGACTTACTTCGCAAGCGGTATCGCGAGCGTGGTTCGTTTGAGCCACTGATCGCGGATCCAACGCATGACGATCCGCCAAACGCTGCACTCGATTACAAAGAGCTTTGTCACAGGGTGCGTGAGTCCCTGGCAGCTCTACCGGACCTCCAAGGCGAGGCCTTTTGGTTGAGACATATCGAGCAATGGTCGCCAGAAGAAATCAGTCGAGAGCTCGGCATTGAAACGGGGCACGTACGCGTGCTCGTTCACCGCGCGGTGAAACACTTGCAGCAAACACTCAATCACGAAAGCCGCGAACTCCTTTCACGTCGAGGTGGATCATGAACTCAGTCAATTCGCCTTCGGATGAAGCGTTGATCCGTCGCATTCAAGAGGCTTTCGAACAAGAGTCCGTGCCCGAATGTCCGTCAGCAGAGGAATTATTGCGTCCGGTGGATGCTAGGTCGGCGGTGGATGCTAGGTCGGCGGTGGATGCTAGGTCGGCGGTGGATGCTTTCGTCGAAATCGATGCCCGTCGATGACAGGAGCTCGAATTGGATCGTCAATCTGATCGTTGTCGCGGCAATGGTTGGCATCGCGATCTTTCTCGTCCGTTCGATGGACGATGAGGCTGATGTTCAATTACCACAAGATGGCATGACAGAAGTCGTTGACACGGATTTGGACACGATCACGCCGGTAGAGGCGGTTGCAACTCAAGAAGACACCAACGTTGAGCCTACCGTCGTTTCGCAGGACAACGTCGACGAATCGCCACCTGGAAAACTCTTCCGTGTTATCACAGTCGTCAACCAACTCTTCGAAGGTAACGTCGAGAACGCTGACGCACTGATTGGCGAAATGCACGAGCAACTTGGGGGCGATCGATCGGATCTGCAAAGGGCGTTCGATGCGCTAAATGAACCAACGGGGATCGCGTCCATTAAGGAGGGTGTGGTTAAGGAAAAGCGTTGGTTGCTCGGCGAGAACCAGGCAGCTTTCACGTATCGTCTTGTGTTTCCTCAGATCCTCGATGATTTACAGCGGTATTGTGATGCTTACCTGGGCGATCGCGTCTTTAATGAAGTGCTCGCAGGAATTCGTGACGACGTCGATGGGCCACAAGTCGATTTACGGAAAGAGTTTTTTCCTCGGATTGACAATGAAGTCATTCTCGTTGTGGACCGCCACGCAGGATCATCCGACGAGAGGCTGACCGTCATTTTCGCCTTGAAAGAAGTGGAAAGCGTCCGGAAGGTCGTTCGTCGATTCCATCAAATTGAACCGAACAATTCAACCGAGCATTACCGGGGCACTGAGATTCTCGTCGTTGAAGTGACCCAAGGAAAAACGACCGCATGGTGCGTGGTGAACAAGAGTCTCGTCATCGGAGACCTTAGCAAGGTGAAATCAATGATCGATCGAACAAGTACGCCCTAGAGTGCTTCAAAAAGTTGCGTCTCGAATCCCTTCGAGTGCATGGGCGAACGTAGGCACGGGACGCAAACATGTCACCGCCCGTTTGAGCCATGATGTCATTTCCTTTCGGAATCGAACGGGCAGAAAAGGGATGGCATGGTAAATGAGCTCATATTCATCGAGATGACGATACACAACGATCTTGGCGAAGAAAAAAATTAACTGTTTGCATCAGATTTTGAATTCCGCTACAAAGCTGTACCTGGACGCATGTCTTCGAGGGAGGAATCCTAACACGGGTTCCGTATCTCGACTTCTCACACAGCGATCTAGCAAGTTCGAGGGGCGATGGACAGGATTCCTTCCAAGCTGGTCATGGGCATCGGCGAGTTATTGGAAGCGATCGAATATGCAGAAGATGTGTGTTGCGATCGTTGGGAATTCGCCGTTTCTTTGCATCAACTTCAGTCTTTGGGGTGTAACGAAGCTTCACTGAGGTGGCTTGTTCACAAGGAGGTGCTTGAACATGCGCTTGAAGTCACTGGGACGTCCGAGACAGGTCGTGTGTTCTGCTCTCAGGGTTCGGTGACATTTTCCCCACGCACGTGTTTCGTGTTGACGGATGATGGCGCGGAAAAAGCGCGACAGCTGTTTGCGAATCGCAATGAAACACACTCTCAAGTTCAAAAGAAGCGAACGACCGAGACCAGATCGCATTGGCTAAACGGACGTTCACAAAAAGAACTAACGTCGATGAATGTGGCAGAAAAAGGGACGGAATGGGAGTCCAATGGGAAGCCTGATGGAGCGCTTCCCAAGTGGATTCACGAAGAACGTACGCTTCACCTCGATCAGCGTGTGGTTAAGCAATATAAATGGCGTGCGGCCAACCAGGAGGCAATTCTTAGCGCCTTTCAGGAAGAGGGCTGGCCAAGACGCATCGATGATCCGCTTCCACCTCAGCCCGACCAGGACTCGAAACGCCGATTGAGCGATACGATCAAGGGTCTGAATCGGAAACAGCAAAACCAACTCATACGTTTTCACGGTGATGGGACGGGAGAGGGAATCGTTTGGGAGCGAATTGGTTGCGAGTCGCCAGCGGACGATGACGCTGCAGTCTGAAAACGTCGCTTGCGAACGCACTGGATGTGCGAACCCGGTAGGCAAGCATTCTGCCGCGGCGCACTGGCTTGTTGACTATTCCCAGATCTTTCCGTAGCGATCATCGCAGCGGGTTATCTAATGACAAGCGTCGTCATCATGTCGCATTTTTAGGGACTGACCGCTTTTGACCAACCAGCAGGTTCGTGCTGTGTCGACGCCTTGTCCTTTACGCTTGGGCTGGATTCCGGATGTTCCCGACGCCCGTGATTACTCGTGTCGACATGCACGAGTCACTCCGCTGTTGATGCGATTGAATTGGTCGCCGGCCATCCGTGTACCTGATGAAGTCGATCTTCAATCGGATGATGAAGGCGAGTACTTTCGTCCCGTCGAGGATCAGGGAGATCTCAACAGTTCTGCGGCATTCGCTGTCCTGAGTCTTGTTGAATACTTCGAACGCCGAGTACGCGGCCACACCTTCGATGGTTCCAAGCGATTCCTGTATCGCATCACCAGCCACATGTCACAAAGACCCGGTGGGGCCGTCTCTCGAAAACTTGCCGATGTAGGCGTCGAATTAAGGACGACGTTCAAAGCGCTTAATCAATTCGGTGTTGTTCCTGAGCAATACTATCCGTACTTCCCTAGTCGCTTTGACGAGGAGCCCAGCCAATTCATCTATGGGCTCGCCAAGGTTCCGGATCGCCTGCTGTACTTCCGCCTGGATGAAGCGAATCAGGATGGTTTAGCAACTTGGAGAATGTTGGAGTCCTTCCTGGCCGCTGGATTCCCTGTTGTATTCGGTTTTTCCGTTCCAGGTTCTCTCAGTCGCTCGGCGGAAATACCTTATCGTCCTCAACTTGATACCGTCTTTGGAGGACAAGCAGCGGTTGCCATCGGTTACAGGAAACATCATTTCGGACGGGGGCAACACGCTTTAAGAATTCGCTGCTCGTGGGGTCGGAGTTGGGGCGAGAACGGGAACGGTTGGCTTCCCGTTTCGTTCATTTACAAACAGCTTGCTAAAGACTTCTGGACGTGTGTGAGCGAATCATGGTTCGTCGATGAGAATGGCCTACAAAAAGAACGATCGCCCGTTGAGTTAACTCGACCTTCTGTGCTTTCTGTACAAGATCGAAGTGAGTGATTGGATTGGGTAGCCAACGCTCATATCCGTTCCATCCCCACTTTGCGTTTCCGTCCTTGGTCCTTCCGAGGTACTTCCGTATCGAAACGTCGGGGGATGCCTAGGATGAATTCTGCTTGATTTTCCAAACCGTGCATTGCGTGTTGGCTTTGTTTTGTCGATGCGTGGATTGCATTTGGCGAAGTTGATTCTCTCGAGCGATGCACATCAACGATTGTTTTGTGTTCTGTGACTCACGATTGAAGGAAATGTTCTATGGCTCCAAGAATTCTTTTCTCATTGACGGTTGCTGTGTTGGTGTCAACCAACTTAGCTGATGCAGGTAACAGATACTTCTATGCGAAAGACGGTAAAGCGTACTATTGCGTACAGCCTCAGACATACTCTGCGGGCTGCTATATCGTTTGCGATGATGCAAAAGTAGTTCGCATCAATCAGTACCCGACCATAACGACGCATCATGCTGATGCCATGATTAGCAGTTGTTGCGAACCCGTGACACATACCGTTCATTGTGGGCCGGCAAAACACCACTGTTTACCGCACGTGGTAGACAGTTGTCACTGCAAAGCACACGGCGATCCCGTGCCGATTACAGGTACGCAGGGTCCAATCAAGACCTATTGCGATTCAAAAACGTTCTATCGTGGTATTGAGCCATGCGAGGCGACCGTCCCTGTTCCGAGAATCTGCGTGAATGCAGAGGAGCAATACAAGTTTCGGCCGATCGAGCTGAAGTTTGACTGTAAAGACGCTCACTGCCCTGATCTCGACTGCAACTTCGAGCACTGCAAAGATGACTGCTGCAAAGTCAAAACATGTGAAGTCTATGAATGCGTAACGAACTGCCGGCTCGAGTGTAAGACCGTTCCCGAGTCGGGTACTGTTCTGATTGCCGTTCGCAGAGTGAAAGTCGGCGGGCAATTTGTGGCGGACGTTGTGATTGGCAAAGAGGGCAAGATGGACTTTGGAGCCTATCCGGAGAATACCGTCATCCTTCAGGCAGCAACCCAAGCTCAGATTAAGCAGCATCTCAAACTGGATGTTGATCTTTCCCAGATCGGCGGCACGACCGATCTGAAGTCGCTCATTAACTAGCGTGGAAACGGCAAGCCAGGAACTCTTCTTCCTTCACTCGAATCGTTGCAATGAACAGAAATTCACAGAGACTCTCAGTAGTGATTTTCGCTTTTCTCGCCTTGAAGCCATGCATTGCTCATGAACTTGAGGGGCGATGGAGATTGGTTGATGAATACGATGGTGAAAGGAAAGTGACCCAGTTTCCGACGACGATATGCACGATCTCGGAGCGGGCCATCCGCTTCGAGATGACCGTTAATGAACGTGTATTGGTGCGGGATTCAGAGTTCGAGATCGTGTCGGAGAATAATCGTTTTCATTTGAATATGAAAAACGGTGCGAGGGTCGTTTGCCAACAGGAGGACGGAAAGCTTTTTATGTACACTTCGCCGAGTAAGCGACTTCCCACTGAATACGTGTCGGCCATTCCTTTGGACGGTTTCAAGCTACGCGTATTCCAAATGGTCAAAACTCAGGATTCAGGCGAAGAGTACATCACTCAGAATCCAAGCGATCGAGCGTTGGATACTGAACGATCGACAGAAAGCGATACCTCCAAAATGGGTGATCTTGGAGATGTCGAAATCAAAACAGCAATCATGCAGGCTTGGCAATTAAGGGACAAAGACGCTGCACGCGAGTTAGAAATTGAGTATCGCATGCGCAGGAAGATCCTTGGACAAGAACAAAGACTCTCGCGGAGCGAGATTGAGCAGGTTTTGGCGCTGGACCCTCAAAGGCCCGATTTGCATCTGCAAGCGATCAAGCATGTCAAAGCAGGACGCAGCGGGCAGGCTAAGCTCACGGCAGAGGAGAGCGAATACTTGTGGCAAGAGATTCAATACTTGCGATCTACGCAGACTGAGCCAGAAGTTTTGGATACGGTGGAATCGCTGTCTGAGAAGCTTGAACCGCGTCAGACCGCTATTGATGGGACTCTGATGCTGGCGGCGAAGAAGACGTTTGAATCTGGGCTTCCGATGTTTATTAGTTACTCCGGGAAAACACCACTCATCATTGATGGCTCGATCGGGATCGCAAGCGTTGAATTGCCTGTCTCGTATGTGCGGTCGAGTTCACTCCCGCCCGCAGGTTGCAGGATCGTTGCAAAACTGGTCGTGCAGGAAGACGGACAAGATATGTTGATGTCACATTACACCGGATATCGCCCGTGCACATTTGATAGTGGTCACATGACGGGTGAGTTTTACACGATTGGGCAACCGACGCTTAGTGAACGATCCGTGCTCTTTGTGTTTGCCTGTACGCTGTTCAGCGATGACGAAAACCATCCCGTTCCCATCAGCAACGTGCTCTCCATTCCGGTCGTTGGTCCTGAAAAGGACCCAACGCCATAGCTAAGGAGTCTCTCAAGAACTGGATCACGCGATCTGAGAGGATCAATCAACTGCGCGCTCTGCAGTCTGGGGCGCAGCACCGAAGCTATTCGGTTGCGAATTCACACGCGATGTGCCATTACCCACCCAGATGAAAGTAGAGCACATCGGAGAAATAGCATCCGAATTCTTCTTCCCACTTTTTAATTGACCGTAAATCAAAATGCTCAAACGAATCGATGGTGGAGTTTTTCGTTTCGAGCACTCGCTTGACGTCTAGGAATAGCGCTTGTGCAAGTGCTGCATTCTTGATCGTCTCTGCTTCCATCTCATCCAGGTCAAGTCCAATTAGCTCGTACACTTCGCCAAGCTCAAGATGAAACAGATTGCCTTCACGGTCAGTTCGCAACAAAATCTCGCGTGCGTTCTTGGCTGCGTCCGCGAAGCTTTCTTGTACTTGCGGTTCGAGCCAATCTAGAAGTCTTAGAAAGAGCGGACGCGTGATGTGTGCGTCGCCTTCAATCGCGATCTTCTTCTCTGCATCCCATATTTGCGATCGGCAGGGCGTTGCATTCGCGCCGACGAGAATCAGGTACGCTGGCGGAACGGCCGACCGCCACTCAGCGATATCGCGGAACTCAACGTCGTCACCTGTGTGTCGCGTGTAAAGGTAGGATCGATTCGCCATTTGTTTGTGTCTTTGGCAAGTACCAGGCTGGATGGGACGCACCTAGCCGTGAGTTGACGTCCTTCGAAGTCTCGCCAGTGCATCATGGCTGTAACAGTTCTCTGCCATCGACGCTTCTGAACGCGTTATCATGGGATTATGACACGCAAGAAAACAGTTGCGGTGAACGCGACTCCTGCCATTTTTATGGCCGGATGCGCGCTCCTGTCTGCTTCGACGGGGTACGCTGGGGAACCGGCGCCGATTGTTTTTGAGAAACATGTTCGTCCGATTCTAAAAGAACACTGCTTTCACTGTCATGGCGAAGAGGACGAGGTGGGGGGCGGCTTGGATCTTCGGCTCCGGCGCTTTCTCGTTGAAGGTGGTGATTCCGGTGCGGCAATTGAACCTGGTGATCCGGATAGCAGCCTGCTGGTGGACGTCTTGCGTTCGGGAGATATGCCCGAAGGCAAAGACAAGTTGCCGGATGAACAAATCGCATTGATTGAAAGATGGATTCAACACGGTGCACACACCGCTCGCGCCGAACCGGAACAAGTGACCGATGAGCATGCATTTACCGTCGAAGAGAGAAATTGGTGGTCCATTCAACCCATTGCATCACCCGACGTTCCCAACGCAAACGATCTAACGGATTCGCCACAAGCGATTGATCGTTTTGTCGCAAGATCACTCGAGCAAGCTGGACTGAGATTATCTCCTGAAGCAAACCCGCGAACATTGATTCGTCGGCTGCACTTCGATTTGACAGGCTTACCTCCCACGCCCGACGAAATCACATCTTTTACGGAGCAGTTCAAGTATGCGCCTGAAGCCGCATTCAACTCTCTCGTTGAACGCCTGTTGAACTCGCAAGCTTATGGCGAGCGCTGGGGACGCCATTGGTTGGACATCGCCGGGTACGCAGACTCCAATGGCTATGATGAAAAAGATATCGAGCGACAGCATGCGTGGCGGTATCGCGACTATGTCATTCGTGCTCTGAACAATGACAAGCCGTACGACGAGTTCATTCGCGAACAACTTGCCGGGGATGAGATCGCGACGTCACTTGGCCTGCATGCCAATTCACCCAGCGATGCAGAGAAAGCTCGTTTTGCCGAACTGCTGACCGCGACGGGGTTTCTTCGGATGGCTCCCGACGGATCTGCGAGCCAAAATAACATGGCGACGCGTGAACAGTGCGTTTCGGACACGATCAAGATCATCAGCACAACACTGTATGGAATGACGATTGAGTGCGCGCAGTGTCACAATCATCGCTATGACCCGATCACTCAGGCAGACTACTACAGCCTACGTGCGATCTTTGATCCTGGGTTTGACGTCAAACGCTGGCGTGTTCCGCGAAACCGATTGGTTTCATTGCAAACAAAGGAGCAGGCTGAACGTGCATCCGCGATTGAAGCGGAAGCAAAAAAGATTGATGCAGAACGTACGACCAAGCAAAAGCAATTTATTGCTGAAGTCCTTGAAAAGGAATTGGCCAAACGCGACGAGTTGCTGAGAGATGACTTACGAGTTGCCTTTAACGCCGATAAAAAAGAACGAACGACCGAACAGAACAAGTTGTTGGCATCGCATCCAAGTATCAACAACCTGAGCGCATCGAGTCTCTATCTTTACGACAGCACCTACAAAACAAAACACGCCGATACGCTCAAGGCGATCGCCGACCGGGCGGCGGCAGTACGTGATACAAAACCAAAAGAGGAATTCGTTCACGCTTTCTCGGAATTGCCCAGAGACCCTGAGACGGTGACGGCAACGCATGTCTTCTTTCGCGGCAATCCCGAAGATCCGAAAGAAGAGGTTCCGCCGAGGGATTTGTCCGTATTGGCGAGTTGGCGCATCACTCAGATCCCGGCGTTTTCGGATGCCGTTCCCACCACCGGACGCCGGCTCGCGTTCGCCAAATCGATTACGGACGGCAATCACCCATTATTGGCTCGTGTCATCGTCAACCGTGTTTGGATGCATCACTTTGGGCAAGGGTTAGTCCCCTCCGTGAGTGACTTTGGTGTTCTTGGCGAGCAACCGAGTCACCCTGAGTTATTGGATTGGCTTGCCAGTCACTTCATGCAATCCGGTTGGAGCTTGAAAGCCCTTCACCGTGTGATTCTCACCAGCAAGACTTGGAAACAGTCTTCCCGCCGGTCAGATCACGGCGATCGGATCGATCCTGACAATCGTCTGTTGAGCCGGCAAAACACGCGACGTTTGGAAGCTGAAGTCCTGCGAGACACATTGCTCGCCGTGACCGGGAAGCTAAATCGCAAGCCGTTTGGACCACCCATTCCCGTGATGCCGACGACCGATGGATCAATCGTCGTTGGGAATGATACGACCGACAGCGCCGGACGTCAGACGGGCAAGTTCATTCCGCTCAATGGTGAAGAGTTTCGGCGAAGCATCTATGTGCAAGTTCGCCGCAGCCGCCCGCTCGATATGTTGACAACGTTCGATGCACCGAGCATGACAGATCCAAATTGCGCTTCGCGAGTGGTCACAACGGTCAGCCCGCAGAGTTTATTGATCATGAATAATGCTGGCATGCGGGAACATGCACGTCGGTTTTCCGATCGGCTTCAAGCGAGTGGACCACCCGACCGAAAGTCGAGGGTTCGCATTGCATTCGAACTCTGTTTCGGTCGATCAGCTACGGAAACGGAAGTAGCGGACGCGGAATCGTTCATTGAGGCGCAAGAGAGTTTTTACAAACAGAATCCGGCTACCTTCGAGAAAGAAGCGGGACCCGCCGAAAAAGGGAATGCAATTCCCGAGTCGCTGGCGCTTGGCGCGTTTTGCCACGCGTTAATCAGTACGAACGAATTCCTGTACATCGATTGAATCATGAGTCACTCTCGACGCCATTTTTTGCAGAGCAGTTACGGTGCCGGATTGGTAGCGCTCGCGTCGCTGATGCGTGATCAAGATCTGCTCGCCAATGAAAAGATCGCAGGAAAAGCGAACGCTTCGAGTTTTGATACGACGCCGAAACCGCCGCATCATCCACCACGTGCAACCGCAATGATCTCGATGGTCATGCAGGGAGGGCCAAGTCAGATTGATCTGTTTGATCCAAAGCCGGAACTTGATCGATTGGACGGCAAGGATTTCCCAGGCGACGTCAAGTACGACGATGCGGCCGGGGCGACGAAGGAAGTCATGAAGACGCCTTGGAAGTTTCGAAAGTTTGGCCAATCAGGAATGGACTTCAGCGAATTAGTCCCGAAGATGGCTTCGATCGCAGACGAGATCACGATGATCCGTTCCATGCAAACCGGAGTCAATAATCACGGACAGTCGATTAACGCGCTGAACAACGGCAGCATCTTGAACGGGCGGCCCTCGCTTGGCAGTTGGCTCACCTACGGTTTGGGTTCGGAAAACCAAAACCTTCCCGCGTACGTCGCATTGACCGATCCGCGCGGTTTACCAGTGCTGGGAGTGGGGAATTTTACGAATGGTTGGTTGCCGTCGTTGTATCAAGGCACGGTCGTTCGCCCCAAAGAACCTCGGATCTTGAATCTCGATGCGCCCCTTTCACTGCGTGGCGAAGCACAGGAAAGGTATTTGAACTTCGTTCAGAAACTGAACCGCGAACACCTTGCGAAACGCCCGGGCGAGCAGGACCTGGACGCTCGAATCCAGAGTTTCGAGCTGGCCGCGCGAATGCAATCGGAAGCAAAGGAAGTTTTGGACTTGAGCGATGAGACCGAATCGACGCTGCAAATGTATGGCATCGATCAACCGGAGACCAAGGATTTCGGCACCCGGTGCCTGCTGGCCCGAAGACTCGTCGAACGCGGCGTTCGTTTTGTGAATCTCTATACGGGAAATCAAACCTGGGATCACCACAACAGTTTGGCCACAAAACTCCCCGCCGCATGTAAGTATGTGGATCAGCCAGCCGCGGCGTTAGTTCTCGATTTGAAGCAGCGTGGCTTGTTGGACTCAACCATCGTGCATTGGGGCGGAGAGATGGGGCGATTGCCCGTGATTCAAAATCGCGCTGGTGGCAACAACGATCGAAAAAAAGTGGGTCGTGATCACAACACGTACGGATTCACGATGTGGGTAGCCGGCGGCGGCTTCAAGGCGGGTTACACGCATGGTGCGACGGACGAATTCGGCCACCGGGCAGTCGAGGACACCGTCAACCACTACGACTACCACGCTACCTTGTTGCATCTGTTCGGACTGGATCCTGCACGCTTGGTCTTCCCACGAAACGGCACCGATCAGAGTCTGATCATGAACTCAAAGGCAAGGGTCGTGACGGAATTGCTGAGCTAGGACATCGATCATCCTCCGCACGCAGCGGGCGAGGCCACGAGTCTTCTCTTCGGCAGCGATTGGCTAGGAAGGGGATTCGTTAGAAGTGCGATTCGTTAGGTAAATGACGTGGCCGCATCCACGAAGAGAAAATGCGGCGCGTAATCGATTGCCGCGTACGGGTTCTCTTATACTTGGCCATCCTGAACCCGAAGTGTCAGCGCTATCACATCTCTTGCGGAAACCATAATGCCCACGTTGACTGGATCCATCTTGCGTCACGGTCTTTTTCGCGCTCGGCGAACGGCCATCATTGATGATCGAGCCGAATACAGCTACGGAAAGCTGCTGTTGGGCACATGGCACATGACGACTCAGATTGAAAAGCAAACTCAGAATTCTCATGTCGGCATCATGTTGCCGCCCAGCGGTGCCTTTCCAATGGCGCTCCTGGGAACCTGGTTGCTTGGACGCACGGCTGTTCCGCTGAACTATCTGTTGAGTGAAGAGGAGCTGAAGTACGTCATCGAAGACAGTGGTATCGATACGATCCTCACGCTGGGAAAACTCGTCGAAGCGATTCCTGGAGCAAGCGGTATTCCGGAGCACGTCAAGCTCGTGCTTGTGGATGAAATTGAATTCAAAGGATTGCCACGTCCGCGGTTACCGAAACGTGTTGGTGCCGACGACTGTACCGTTATCCTCTACACGTCCGGGACAAGCGGTAAGCCAAAAGGCGTGATGCTGACGGAGAGGAATCTGAGGATGGAAGTCGAGGCTATCGATGATGCCGCGAGAGGGCTTCCCATTGAAACGTTCCTCGGTGTGCTTCCGCAGTTCCACAGTTTCGGACTGACCGCACTGACGCTTTGGCCTTTGTATCGTGGAAACAAAATCGTTTACTCGGCCCGATTTGCCCCAAGGAAACTGCACCAGCTGATTCGCAAGCATCGTCCGAATGTGTTTTTCGGTGTGCCCGCGATGTTCAACGCCATGCTTTCACTGAAGAAAGCCGAGGCGGCCGATTTTGAGAGTCTTCAGTTTTCCGTCGCTGGCGGTGAACCGCTTCCACGCCCAGTCACCGAAAAACTGATGGAACGATTCAGTCTTCCGGTTTACGAAGGATACGGATTGACCGAAACGGCTCCGGTTACCAACTGCAATGTCCCAGGCAAGTCAAAGGCGGGAACGGTTGGAAAGGCGCTAACCGGCGTGCGCAATGTCATTGTTGATGACGCAGGAAAACCGCTGGGACCGAATCAAGACGGTGAGATCTTAATCGTCGGCGACAATGTCATGAAGGGCTACTACAACTTGGATGAGCTTACCCAGGAAGTCATCACGGAAGTCACGTTGGACGGAGAAACGGTGCGCGCTTTCAAAACGGGTGACATTGGCCATGTTGATGATGAAGGTTTTTTAGCGATTACCGGCCGTAAAAAGGAAATGCTGATCGTTTCCGGAGAGAACGTCTTTCCGCGTGAGATCGAGGAAGTGCTCGATCAACATGATTCCGTGAACGCATCGGCCGTGATCGGAATGAAGAGTGAAACGCGAGGGGAATTGCCACTCGCCTTCGTCGAACTCAATGAAGGACATGAATTCGACGAGCAAGAGTTAAAGACGTTCCTGCGAGATCGAATCGCACCGTTCAAAGTGCCAAAAGAAATTCGTCACATCGAAGAGCTCCCCAGAAATCCGACGGGCAAGATTATGCGCCGGCAGTTGCAAGAGTAAGTCAACTGAGATCAGGAAGAAGCAGCTAGCGTGTGCAATCAGGAAGTAACAAGGCAAACGAAGTGCCGGGCACGATGATGGAGCGTTCTATTCGAGTGTACGTCTCTCGGACATGGGTGCATCAAATTCGATCAGCTCATTCGGCTCGCCTTTGCGTTTCTTTAGCACAAATCGGTCGTAGAGGTTGCCTGCTGCCGTTCGAGCTTCGAAGGTGAGTTGCTGGTCGTCCACAGTGATCACTTGATATAGCTGCGTATTTGCGGCTCCTCGTTTCATAAATGACTTTTTGTTCAGCGAGTACATTTTCGGTCCGCTGACAGAAACCACGTAAACCGTTCCTGTGTGCTTATCAAATGTATTTACGCCAGTCGGAACATTGATCTTCTCAAGTTCCACGCCGGCGGTTGGCGTTGATAATCCTGTCCGGCCATAGGAGTGATCATGACCTTGAAGAACCAAATCGACGTTGTACTTGTCGAGGATCGGTTTCCAAGCCGCTCTTAGACTTGCGTTGTCACGATCTTTTCCCGTCGAGAACACCGGGTGATGAAATGTGCAGACAACCCACATCGAATCGTTCGATGAAAGGACCTTCTCCATCCACTCCGCTTGAATGTCGTAATCCTTCGTGCTGTTGAGAGCGATGATCCGGGTGTTGCCGTAGACCAATGTGTAGCACTCTTCCTCAAATCCAGCTGGTCCATTCTCGGGGAAAGCAAACTGTGGTTTCCAGTGATGCGAAAGACGTCGTTGTCCGGTTTCATCGCGAGCTTGCTCATGATTGCCTGGGACCGCAATACTTGGGGTCATCGCGTTAAGCCAACCGCCGGCTCCGCACCATTCACCCCATTCAGCATCCGATTCGGCTTGATTTACCAAGTCTCCGGCGTGCAGCAGGAATGCTGCATTAGGCGCGTCGCCATATGCTTCGCGAATCACGCGTGACCACTTGGAACGGATATCGTTTTGAGCATCACCAAAATAAACAAACGAAAACCTTTTTGCGTCCTTGTCAGCGGTCGAGAACTGGAACCATTCGCTCCAGTTCGCACCGTCTCCGACCCGATACGCGTACTTTGTTCCTGGTTTCAACTCGGTGAACTTGGCCGTGTGAAAGAGGGCTTGGTTAATGTCGGTTTGTAAAGGCGTGGTCTCCGCAGCAACATCAGCGGCACCTTGGTCAAGGTCCGGCCCCGGTGTTGCCACTGTGATCTGTGCCAGCGCATTCGTAACTTCTGTCGATGTTCGCCAAGTCACTGCTTGCGTCGTGGTGGGATCATCGCACCAAGTTAGAACGATACGGTCGGGCATGACCGAGGGCTTGTAATAGGTAGCCGGCTCAACCTTCACAGCTGGATGCAGGCCATCATGCCCAAATGAACGCGCAGCGAGCGTCAGAAAAACCACCGTCAAAGGGCATGCGATAACGAGGTACCGAATGCCGAAGCGAATAACTTTCATTTTGGTTTCCATTGCTTGAAAGGGAGTCATCCAAAGAGAGTTGTTATTTGAAAAAATTGATTGTTGTCTTTCGAATCCGTTTCAACGGCCGTGTTGCCGTGACCATTCGTTCGTAGCCCGATGGTGGATGTTGTCTAAGTACGGCAATCTCGGCAACGGAACGACGTGCATCCAAGCAGCCAATGGCAAGTCCCAGGATTCGGCGCGAAGCGGTTCCCGCAACGGTTCGATCCATGATGGTGTTGTGAGAGTCCAAGTCTGGATCGCCAGATCGACGTTGGGGTCGACGAGGAGTTGCGGACGGCGCCCGTTAAGGGAGATGAGTGCAATCGCCCGAACATGGGGCCGAGTCGAGCGTTGCTGCTCGAATTGATCGGCTAGGAAGTGAGCAAGCTGCCTGATCTTCTCTGGGTCGCGAGCAAATTTTCCAACCTGTTGACGACATAAAAATTGGGTGTGGTCGATGGTTTCCGTGACGCCGGTTTCTGGATCAGTCAAAAAGTAGCGAATGCCGCCGCGCTTACTTCGCAGCATCATGCGCCATGAGAAACAGTGGCCACGCTCTGTCCAACTCGTTTCGCCTCTTTGCCACGCGCCGCGAAATGGGACGATTACGTAGACGATTAAAAGAAGAACGGTGACACAGGGTTTGAGTCGGATTCCACTTTTCGTTCGCGACACTTCAAGATCGTGCACGGCATGTTGATTTCGCGACGCATTGGGTGATCTACCCGAAAGCCGGGAAATCACTCGAAACGGCCAGTCTGGTTCCAGAAAAATCGTCGTTGCGATCAACATGAACCATGGAAAGATATGGATGTCAAAAAGGAATGCATTGGTGAGATGAAATCCTGTTGCGAGAACGCACGCAAGGATTCGAGTTCTTTTCCAGATGAGTAACGGGACGATCAATAGATCAAAAACGAGGCCGCCCCAGCAGAACAACAGGCCCAGCAATGGGAACACGTCTGGTGAGAATCCCCAAACAGCCAGTCCGCGATTTTCAAGGAACTGTCGCATGGGAACGCCAGTCAGCCAATCGGACTCCATCTTTGCTAAACCACCAAAGAAGTAGGGCACCGCGATTTGAAACCGCAAAAGCCAGAGATGACACCGTTGCAAACTCGGAGCATGCCGGACGCTTGAAAAAAGCAGGCTGTCGAGCGAATAGCGATTGGCAAGCGGTACCCAGACGTGTGTCCAGCCAAGAATCGAGACGAGGTAGTAGTGATTCTGATAATTCGTTGAGTCGAGAAGAAAAATGTACGTAAAGATGATTGCCAACGCCGGGGCGAATACTCGATACAAAAACCCAATAGCGAATCCAAACGAAATCACCGCCAGCAAACCGAAAAGCAAATACATGCCTTGCTCTGGTAGTGGCTTCACCCATGCAAACAACGGGTATTTAAAAAAGAAGGCTGGAAGAACGTAATAGTCCCTGGTGATGCCGAGCCGGAGATAATCGATGGCCCACCAGCAGAGTACCATCCCGAATCCGAAACGATAAAAAGCCAGAGACGCACCGCAAACGGGCTGTCGTAATTTCACGACGAGCTGAAGCAAATCGGTTTTCCAGTCGCCATCTGACGCGCGGTCAGTTTGGCGACGCGTTACCTTCCTGTTTCGACGCATTCAGATACTCAGTGCGATGTGAATCGGAATTTCGTACTGCTTCTTAGGTCGAAGCCAGAGGTTTATTCGTCTTCGTCTTCCTGTTCATCCTCGTCCTCACCGGGAACAAAAGGTTGTTGTCCCGGTTTACGTTTAGGAAGCTCGATGGTGAATTCGTTATCGCCATCGATCACCATCACGATTTTCACGTCTCGGTTGGAGTCAAGCATGCAGGGACACGACCAACCATCGGGGTTCCTACCGGGAGCGGGAGCGTCAACGCGCACGCGATGTTCTCCAATCACCGCACCATCACCGCCGAATTCCGTGTAGGTGCTTAACTCGAAGCGTCCTTCGGCATCGGCTACGTCGAATCCGGGTTTGCCTACGATGATCTCTTCACCTGTTGTTGTCGGTTCGAAATAGATCATCGCAAAGGGAACTGGTTTCCCTTCGCAGAGAATCTGACCCGTCACGGGTGCCGTCGGGAATTCGTCTTCACCACAACCCAACAACGCGACGCAACTAAGCGTCGTTGATAACAAGCACAGAAAACGTTTCATGGATGTCTCCGTAAAAGTGGATTGAATTCAAAGCGCCAAACTGAAAAGGGGAGCCGTCATCGGTCTTCTTCGTGGTTAAATCGAAGGGAGCGAGCTGGACTTATTTCAGTTAGAGAGTTGTCCTGGATGCAGATCGCGTTACGGCAACACGACGGCATTGCCATCGCGGATCGAATTGAGGTTGCACCACACATCCGCAGAGATGTTTTCAGTGATGAACTGCACCGAGCCGTCCGCCATCCCGATATGAGCACCGCCTGGATGGAAACTGAACGCGCAGTCATCGTTGACCGCTCGGATCATCGTGTTGGGAGCACATCGACAATTCACTGGCGCACTTGTCCGACCGTTGCCACGTTGGCTTTCGTCTGTACCGGTTCCGCCGATCCAGGTCGGCCAGTCTTCAACTTCCGGATCACCGAAGAGATCAGGTTCAACCGGAAGTTCACCGTCGTATCCACGCATCCGACTTGTGCTTGTCACGTAAGATGATTCCATGAACAAGAGCGTGTTGCTGAGACCATCCGTGATGTCTCTCCACCTTCGCTGCGGCTCTTCGTAATCCCCGATGGCTTCCCATACTTTGTGCATGGCTCCGTCATCCCCGTAGCAACTCCCTCCACCTGTCTTGTAACTGGTGGTTCCATATCCAATCGCGTGATCATGTTCGGAAAACGCCTTGCGCCTTGATCCGGGGATTTGAAACGCGACGGGAACGCGGCTCGGCAGTGTTGAACTGGGGCACAAGTAAGTTCCGATCACCGTCTCACCACCGGGAATGACGGGCGCGACGTCCGGACGACTTCCAATGGCATTGATGAGCGTTTCTGCTCGATCGGGGTGCAATTCCCACCAAATCTCAATCGCTCCGGGCATCCCTAACGAGACCATTGGTGTGTAGAGAATCTGACCGCGTGGGTCTCGATTGTTTTTAAGTTGGTCGTAAACCGCCTGCTGTTCGACGTATGGCAAGATTGAAACCAGCCACCCGAAACCGTCATCGTCATAACGCGGGTCATGTGTGTCGCGCCCCGCAATGTTTGGGCCAACTCTTCCCGTCAGTCGAGGGTCCGAGCCCCAAATCGCCGGAGGGATCTTCTTATGCACTGATTCATAATTGTGAATTGCCAACCCGATCTGCTTCATGTTATTTGAGCACTGCATTCGTCGCGCTGCTTCGCGAGCGGCTTGGACAGCTGGAAGCAGCAACGCGACGAGGATGCCGATGATCGCAATGACCACCAGTAGCTCAATCAGCGTAAAGCCAGGCCTTATCGAATTTGATTTAACCACAACAACGTTCCTTCGAGTGAGAGTTCTTGAAAACAGACTTGTGAGTGGCTGACAATCAGACACATGAAATAAGAGGGGGTGAGACGCTTACACGAATCAGCCAATGACATTCGTGAACGACTGCGACGTAAGACCAAATCGACGTGACACGAATCACAAGTTGCGCTTGTTGCAATCCACTCGAGATTGAGTTCATCGCCGTCGAGCGAGATTCTATCGACGGTTGTTTTGATTGCTGTGAAGGACTGACGAATAACTGATTCTGCTCAAGTGAATCTCTTCTTCTCAGTCATGTGTCAGTTGATTTCTTGTCAACTTGGAGAGGATTGTGGAGTCGCTTCATCAAGTGTTCTCAAGACACTGATGTACATGAAACAGAACCTTAACGTTCGTTTCAAATGCAATGATGTAATGACTGGCTGACTTTGATCGGAATCGAAGAAGAACGATGAGGAGCTTTGTCTTCCGTCACGTCCAATACGCAAAGTGTGTTCGTTTGTCGTGAGCAGACCGTTAGCATTCGAGTAACATGTCATGAAGCCATCGCCCATTGACGTCTCCATGGGAGATCAGGAGAAGTCCCGAGGGCGTGTTTGAAGGGAACCTAGGCGTGCAAACGCAGATCCGCTTGTCGATTATGATGTGCAATGTGTTGATACTGCTTTCGTGCAGGGTGACGGTATCGATTGATCATGGTCCCCTGGAACGTTTCCCGTTGTTGGGTCAAGAAAGCCAAAGGTTTAATCGATGAATTTGTGTCTACGGATGGCATTCGCGTGCGTGCTCGCGATTCTGTTGAGTGTCGCCATCGACGCTCGCGCGGCTGAGGATTGGGCCATGTGGCGGAGCGATGCGAGTCGTTCGGCGGCAACGTCTAATTCGATTCCCGACGAATTGCAGTTGATTTGGAAACGTGACTTCGGCGCCCGCAAGCAAGCTTGGGATGATCCGCTCAATCTGGATTTGATGACCTACGATCGCGTGTTTGAACCGATCGTGATGGACGGTCGCATGTTTCTCGGGTTTAACGATTCCGATAAGCTCGTCGCGATGGACACTGCGAGCGGTAAGTTGCTATGGAAGTTCTTTGCTGAAGCCCCGATCCGCGTACCTCCCGTCGGTTGGCAAGGAAAGGTTTTCGTGTGCAGCGACGACGGGTTTCTTTATTGTGTTGACGCGAAGACAGGTGGATTGGTTTGGAAGTTTCGCGGAGGTCCGAATTCTCAGCATGCGTTGGGTAACCAGCGTTTAACGTCCGCTTGGCCTGCACGCGGCGGTCCGGTGATCTACGACCAGACGGTCTATTTTGCCGCCAGCATTTGGCCGTTCATGGGAACGTTCATCTATGCCATCGACGCTGCGACGGGCGAAGTCAAATGGGTCAATGACAACACGGGGTCGCAATACATCAAACAACCGCACAGCGCACCATCGTTCGCAGGAGTTGCACCACAAGGTGCCTTTGTCGCGACGGAGGACTGGTTAATTGTTCCCGGTGGACGTAGCGTACCCGCTGTCTTCAATCGTCATGACGGAAGTTTGAAGTATTTCGAGTTCAACGCTGGCGGCAAAGGTACGGGAGGGTCATTTGTTTCGGCGGACGATCTGCACTTCTATGTTCATACGAGAGAAAAAGGAACGCGGGCTTTCGATTTAACATCGGGTACGAAGACGAGCTTTACGCCCAACGAACCCGTGCATCGCGATGGACTTCTGTACTCCGCGGAAACAGAGGGCAACAAGCACTTCCTGCGAGCGTACGACGTGAGCGATGCGAAGTTGAATGCTCGTAAGCCGATCTGGCAGGTCGAGGCTTGTGGCTCGGGAGACCTGATCTTGGCTGGCGGAAAACTCGTCGCCGCGGGTGAAGGAAAGATCAGCGTCATTAATGTTTCTGACGTCGCATCGAGTAAGCCAACAGAAACCGATGAAGCAGAACTCGCGTTCTCACTTGCGGCCAATGCGAACATCGCTCGCTTACTCGTTGCGGATCACAAGCTCTTCGCCGTTACGACCGAAGGTGAGATCTTAGCTTTTGGAAACCGTGATTCGTTTGCAGATACTTCATCAAATCACAATACGGTTTCGGCTGAAGCCATCGAAGTCGATGCGCATGATGTTGAAAACGTGTCAAAACTGCTGGCCGCTGGTGATCCTCAAGGCTACGCATTCTGGTATGGCAACGCCGACAATCCAACACTGATGGCGTTGGCTCGGAATTCACCGTTCGAGCAACTAGCGGTTATCGATTCCGATTCTCAACGCATTTCGCGGTTTCGCAATCGATTGGATTCGGAAGGACTGTATGGTCGCGTTACGGGGCATGTTTCGAGTCCCGTCGATTTTCGTGCGCCGAAGTACGTTGGCCACATGGTGTTTGTTGGGCCGGACGTTTGGTCAACGTTGTCCGGGAAAGACTTGTCAACCATCTATCAGTCCGTACGGCCTTATGGCGGCTCGCTGTGGTTGATGGGAGACGCGGAATTGGCATTCGAGAAAATTAGGTTTCAAGGACTTGAGCAACTAAGAGCCGCATTTGACCCTCTCGGACTGATCGTTCGACGCGAAGGCGCATTGCCGGGTGCAGCCGACTGGACGCACCAATATGGTGATGTCGCGAACTCGATCAAATCAAATGACTCTCGCGTGAAATTACCGCTGGGAATCCTCTGGTTTGGCGGTAGCAGCAACATGGACGTGTTGCCTCGGCATGGCCATGGCCCGCCTCAGCAAGTCGTGGGCGGTCGCTTGTTCATTGAAGGAATGAACTGTTTAAGCGCAAGAGATGTTTACACCGGGCGTGTGTTGTGGAAAAGAGAGTTCGAGCGACTCGGAACGTTTGATGTGTACTTCGACAGTACTTATGAAAACACCCCTCTGAATCCAAAGTACAACCAAGTTCATATTCCCGGTGCGAATGGCCGAGGAACCAATTACGTCGTAACGAAGGACCGCATTTACCTTTTGGAGGGCGGTGTGTGCCGCGTGTTGGATCCCGCGACTGGGAAAGATCTGGACCAGATCGAATTGCCGAAAGACGAAGACGGTGATTTGCCCGAATGGGGCTACTTAGGTGTCTACAAGGACGTGCTGATTGGCGGGCTCGGGTTTGCCAAGTATCGAGAACGGTATGACCTGCCCTTCGAATCAGATAAGGACCTACGGAGCTCGAGGGCAGGTTTTGGCTCCAAGAGTTTTGACCGTGCCGCGAGCCGTGCCATCGTTGGTTTCGATCGACACACAGGTGAGTTGCTCTGGCAAGTGGACGCCAACCACAGTTTCTGGCACAACGGAATCGTTGCCGGGGGCGGAAAGATTTATTGCCTTGACAAGAATCCTAAACCGGTAGAAGACGCGATGCGACGGCGTGGTCTCGCGATGCCGGATTCGTATCGAATCATCAGTGTGGATTTCAAAACGGGTGAAGCATTATGGGAGGTCAAGGAGGGGATCTTTGGCACTTGGCTTGGGTATTCGGAAAAGCACGACATGTTGTTGCAAGCTGGTGCACGCGCAAGTGATCGACTGTCCGCAGAAGTGGGCAAGGGCATGCGTGTTTACCAAGCCGGTAACGGAAAGCTCCAGTGGAAAAATGACTCGCTGAATTACGCCGGTCCGTGCATCTTGCACAACGATCTGATTCTGACGAACGCAAACTCTTACGCCGAATCGGCCGGCGCGTTTTATCTAGAGAGTGGCAAGCAGAAGATGGTCAAGAACCCGCTGACCGGTGAGGTGCAGCCATGGAAAATGACTCGCGCTTACGGCTGCAACAACATTATTGCCAGCGAGAATCTTTTGACGTTCCGGTCCGGTGCGGCCGGATATTACGACCTGTTGACCGATTCCGGTACCGGAAATCTGGGAGGATTCAAATCGGGTTGCACGTCGAATTTGGTGGTCGCTAATGGCGTGCTGAATGCGCCCGATTACACACGGACGTGCAGCTGTTCGTATCAAAACCAAACGTCTCTTGCACTCGTGCATATGCCCGATGTGGAAATCTGGAGTGTCAACGCGTTAGCCGCTAATGCGGATCTGGAATCGGAAATCAAAGACGTCGGGATTAATTTCGGTGCGCCAGGTGACAGAAGAGATCCAGAGGGAACGCTGTGGCTTGAATTCCCCGTCATCGCAGGCGATTCTCCTCCCGTATCCATCGAGTACAACGCGGACGCTCAGATTGTGCGGCGGCATTCCAGCTCGTTGCGATCCGCTCAAGCCGATTTGGATGACGTACGAAGTGCTACTTCGAACAACGACGGTACCATTTATCCATGGGTTGCCGCTTCGATGTTGACAAATGTCAAGGAGCTCAAGATCGGCGTTAAACTGACGAAGGGATTCAGCTTGGAGACCGGGCTGCCCGTTTCTGATCCTAACGATGATGCTGAAGAAAATGCAAAGGGTGATGTGGCCTTGGGCAGCAGCGATCTAGAGTTGGTCGATGACGGTGGAGACCAAGTCATTGGAGTAAGGTTCACCGATATTCAATTAATGCCAGGAGCAAAAATTAAAAAAGCTTATGTGCAGTTTACATGTGACGAAGTCGGTAGCGATCCAACTTCGTTAATGATTGCCGGAGAACTGGTTGAAGATTCCGCCGCGTTCGAGAGCACGAGTCACGACATCAGTTCGCGAACTCGAACACAGAACGAAATGGCTTGGCAACCGCCAGCATGGCGAAAGAGTGGAGAGTCGGGAAAGGCTCAGAGGACGCCCGACCTGAGCAGTATTTTGCAAGAGATTGTGGATCAGCCAGGTTGGGAACTTGGCAACGCGTTGTCATTCCTGATCAATGGTTCGGGAAAACGAACCGCAGTCGCTTCGCGTGGACCTTCCGAGAAGTCGGCACGATTGGTGGTGATCGCCGATCAGGTAATTTCCGAACAAAGCAAAAAATATCTACCGACGAAGAAATATGACATCGAGTTGCTTTTCGGTATGCCTCAAGAACACGATAAGAAGATCAACGTCTTCGATGTTCTTGCGCAAGGAAAACTCGTCGCTTCCGACGTGACCTTGTCGCGTGACGCCGATGGTCGATCCGCCGGATCAAAAAAGATTATCCGTGACGTCGAGATCGCAAACGAGCTGAAGCTAGAATTTGTTCCGAAACAAGGGCAGGCCATCTTGAGCGGAGTCCGCATTCAATTGGCTCCGTAGTTGTGCGTCCATCGATCGATGTCACGAGGGTAGGTCATGCTCCGCATGATGAGGACCGATCTTCCAAACTCCTCCAGATCGCACGTTAGGATCGACTAACGCTGCGATCGGCGATTATCGTCATGCAAAGCATGACCTACGAGGACTCGTTTCCTTACTCCTCGATCGAATCAACCAACTCATCGATCTCTTTTTCCGAGATCCGTCTGCAAGCGGCTTCCATCATTTTTCGGAAGTGCCGTTTTCCTTCCAGACCCCCCATGGCGCCGATGTTTCCGATCGGTCCGTAACTGTCGGTGACGCGTGTTTCATTGGGATCAAATATCGCGTGAAACGGAACGCCAACGGACCGTCCCGCGCTCAATTTCTGGGAGACTTCCGTGCTATTTGCATCCTTGCTGTCGACTTTCACCAGGATGAAGTCTTTCTCAATCACTTCGCGGTGATCATCAAGCCATCGACTGAGTCGGAAGCATGGTCCGCAGTACCTTGAACCGGTACGAATCCAAACGCGCTTGCCTTCTTTTTCTGCTCGTGCCGACGCTTCCTGCCACTTAACGAGAGCATCTTGCTTGGCCGGTTGATTCTCTTCAATGAACTTTGATGCCAACACTGCTGATTCTTTCAGCGTCGGATCCAGATCCAATCTTCCGAGTTCGGAGCCACGGCCATCGAAAACGACCGCCGTGATGCCTGGATGTTGTTCCCAGTCTCGATCCGCGATGAATTCCTTGTTCTCCGGTTTGTCCAAGTTGGGTCGGTTCACTTTCAACTGCATGTACGTGCTAACCGCTTCTTGACTCGCGTAATCCATTAGATGCCGGTTCACGAAATCAGACTCGGATTTATTCGATGGGTCGTAAAGGATGACCATCAGGTGAAAGTTGTTGAGCTTGCAGTCGCGAAGGGTTTCGGCATATCGCTCTGCCAACGTTTGAGTCTTGGCTTTCGATGCGATATCTCCGATGGTTTTCTCGCTTGAACGATCTTGATCGTCAGGTAGGAAGTACACTTCATCGATGGATTGAAACTGATTGGGTTTGCGTTCCAGCGTATCTGTGCCAAGCGAAATCTCTGTTTTGCAAGGGAGTCCGGCGAGTCGATATTCACCGTTCGCGTCCGTTTGTTGTTCGATGCGTGTGTAAAAGGCCGTAGGAAATGCCGTTCCGAACTTTCGAACGTCTTTAACGACTATCGACGCCCAGACTTTGTGATTGGCGACGGGCTGACCGTTCGGATCCAAGATCTTTCCAGAGTACGATTTGGTCGGCAAAAGTTGGATTTCCGCTGGCGAGCCCAAGTCCTTGATCACAACGCTGCCCGCGAATTTTTTGTCTTCTGTAAAGACAATCGCTCCCAGTGACGATGCTGTGGTTTCGAACTCGAATCGTCCCTGATCGTCGGTCTTGACTTTGATGTTGTCTCCCGATTCTCCGTCGATACCTTTTGCGTGGACTTGCAGGTTCGCGACTTGGTTGGCGGTTCCTTTCCAGGCGACGACCTGACCCTTCACGGTAACGGACTCGTTGATCTTGCGATGGATTCGCACGACATTCGATTGCCCACGCTGAACTTCAATTTCTTTCGAGCCTCGCCAGTCACTCAGGTAGACAGCTACTTCAAGTGTTCCTTCCGGTGCGACCATCTCAATGACACCTTGTTTATCGGTTGAGTCGTTTGCGTTTCGACCGAGTGACCCCGACCGACGGCGTCCATCCTCCATCCAACTGAAATCATGGTCAGAATTAATGTTGGCGAACGTGTTGGGCATCGGGCTTTTTTTGTTCCCTTGGGTAAGCTCGATGCGGACCGGTACACCCTTTTCTATGGTCAGCTTCGGGGAGCCCGGAATTCCGGTTGTGGATTCGAAACCGATTAAGTCAACCGCGTTGGCAACCCAGAGATCGTCTTCGAGAAAAACGGCATACGTGGCGTCCGGAAGCACCTCGGCGGAAAAACTACCGTCTGGATTCGTGATTGCGTATGCAAAGTCGATTCTTCCTTCCTGTTCGTGTTGAAAACTTCCCAGCTTGATGGCGAACCCTCCGACAAACTCTTCACCGTTGACTTTGCCGGTGATCAAGTGGCGTTCAGATGAACGCTTGCCGACGATCTTGTACGTGTGATCACTCGGTATGCGGTCTTGGTAGAACCAATCACTTCCGACAAATGCTGCGTATGCTTTGACACCGTCTAAGTCGGGGAACCAAGGGAACGTGGCTTTGCCCTGTTCGTTTGTCGTCAATTGAAAGCTGTCCGGTGGCATAAAGAAGACGCGATCCTCGTTGTAAGAATACGCGACGATATCAGCACCGGCGATCGGCTTTCCGTCTTCTGTTTGAACTTCAATTTCGTAAGCACGACAAGCGTGCATTGGAAGCTTGAGCGGAGCTTCATTTTTTTGTGTGTCCGATCGCGAGAGCCCACCTATTAAACCCTGGTGTGACCACGCCGTTACTCGATAAATCGTCTCATCGTCGATGAGTCGTACTTTGGCAATGCCTTTTTTGTTGGAGACGCATCTCAGCGCGAAACCGTTCTGTAACTCGACTTTGACGTCTGCATTGTTGATGGGAACTCCCTCGTGGTCGATTTGGATTTCCAACGTTTTCGAAGGCGACGCCAATACCAACGATAGGCCGTTCTTAACGATCTGACGAAGCTGTTGCCGGACGATCGTTCTCGAGACGCGTGCTCCATCATCGCACTGTGCTTCAATGACGACGCTGTACCACCGGTATTTACCGATCGGTAACCAGGTTTGGAACTGACCGTCGGTGACCTCGGGCGTCAATGTCTCGAACGTTTGGCTGTTGTGTTTGATCGCCACCGAGACGACTGCTTCCTCGACCGCCCGTCCGTCGTCTCGTTTCAGACTGCCAGAGAGCAATACTTCAAGTTCGTCGCCCGAACCACGGATCCACTCGGGTAACTCCAAGTCATTGTTTTGTGGTGCAGCGTTCGCATTTGCGATTCCGAAGATCGCAAACGTTCCGCAAACCGCGAAGAAGGTCACGGCATACCCGAGACGGTACAGCCAATTTGCCCGCAATGGGTTGGTGTTGGCTGTCTTGATAGACCAATGTGAATCGAACATCCCTGGCTCCTCATCATCGAGAGTTTTTTGACATTCCAATTAGATCAGAAGCCGATACGTCGTTGTCGGTCCATTCCTGGCCGTGACTCCTGAGATACCGCATAAGCCGGTTTTTTGAGGGTTCTTTCTCGCCAGCCCACACCGCAGAATGTGGGGTCGCCATCAAGCGAGCCGGCGCATGGTTGTGGTCGAACGCGACGAATTCCAGCGGCGGCAACCGAATCACGGGCCGATGGCGACCGAAGGATTGCAACCGAGGAATCTTGCAACCGAGGAATCTTGCCAAGATTTACTTAAAATCGTGTAAGGATTCTTGCTCGGCGCGTATCTCTAGGTGTTCCGCTCAATACTCCGTCCCAAACATGTATCTGGAATCCGCCTTGCTTCCCGAGACTCGTTATAGCCTGATCGCTCGCCTCGCGAGCAACGACGATGTCGAGACTTGGCAGGAGTTCACGCAGACATATGGCAGTGCCGTCCTGCGGTTCTGCCGTTCGAAAGGACTTCAAGACGCGGATGCCGTCGAAGTTTGCCAAGATGTTTTGATCGCCGTCCACCGGATCGCTCCCCACTGGGAGCCAAGCGGAAGGGCAGGGAGTTTTCGAGCTTGGTTATTTGAAACCGCTCGACGTCATTGCTTGAAGTCGATTTCACGACGCTGCTTGATGACATCCATTGAAAGCGTTGAGCCAGACCATTTTACGGATCCGCAGGTCCCCGCGATCGACCTGCTTGTGAATCGAGAATCATCCGACCAGGAGGCTTGGACTTTCTATGCCGCCGCGGGACTCGTCCAATCAGAGGTTGAAGAACGAACATGGAAGGCGTTTTGGTTGACGGTCATTGAGGGTCAAGCCGCGAAGGAAGTTGCGTTGACGCTGGATACGTCCGTCGGGAACGTCTATGCCGCAAAATGCCGAATCATGAATCGTTTAAAAGCGATTGTTAGTGAGTTGTCAGTCCGAACGCATCAATCAAACGGTGCCGGTGAGTCCGAGTCCACAGCCAAAGAAGTTGGCCGTCAGTCCTGAGTCGTTCTTTTGTATCGAACCGAGGTCAAATCAAAATGCCCGCAAGCTGCGAAGACATTGAAATTGCCATCCAGAAAATTGGATGCAGTGAGTTCAGTTCCGCTCAAGAAGATCGTTTTGTCGAACATCTCAATGAATGTAAGGAGTGTCAGGAAATGTTGGATGACTACACTCACAACGATGACTGGAATCACGCCGCCCATGTTTTGCGCTCGGGCGGCTACGAGATCAGCGTCGACGGAAAGACGGCTTCGGTCACAGCGGACTTGGGTAACGGCAACAGCTTTTTTCTAAGCTGTCTCGCCCCGACCGATCACCCAGAATCACTCGGAAGAATTGGCAACCTGGAAGTCAAAGGAGTCATTGGGTTTGGTGGAGCCGGAATCGTTTACAAGGCGATTGACGTCTCACTGGGACGCACGGTTGCGATCAAGATGCTTAACCCAACACTCGCTGATCAAGAAACAGCAAGACTTCGATTCGAACGGGAGGCCCGAGCAATGGCGTCCGTCACGCATGAGAACATCGTCCCTATCCACGCCGTTGCGGAACACCAAGGGCTACCCTACCTCGTCATGGAATATGTGCCCGGTGGAACCCTAGCCGAACGCATCGCGACTCAGGGTCCATTCGATCTCGTGTCGACGGTTCGGGTGGGCCTGCAAATCGCCAGCGGTCTTAGCGCAGCGCACAAACAAGGCGTCGTTCATCGGGATGTGAAGCCTAGCAACATTTTGTTGGCTCCCGGAATCGACCGTGTGCGCGTTGCAGATTTCGGTTTGGCTCGCGTGTTGGATGATCACTCACACACAGAAACTGGATTGTTGGTCGGGACGCCACAGTTCATGTCTCCGGAACAGATACGAAGTGGTGTCGTCGATGTGCGGACGGATCAATTCAGCTTGGGTAGCCTGCTCTTCAATTGCTGTACCGGTGTGGCACCGTTTCATGAAGACAACATGTATTCCACCATGCAAGCGATATCGAATGGTGAAGCCAAATCAGCTCAATCGGTGCAACCGAATGTTCCGGATTGGCTGGATGACTTGATACACCGACTGCATGAAAAGGATCCTGCCGATCGCTTTCAATCAACGGAGGAAGTCGCCGAGATTTTGCAAGAAGAATTGCTGCATCTCCAACAGCCCACCAACGTTTCACCGCCACGTCGTTGGCGAAAGCCGCACCGAAGCAGAAGGACGGGGCGCCCCTATCGGGTAGCGACGCTGATCATTGGGGTGTTTTTTATCTGCGCTACGTTGCTACTTGTTCAACAGCATCAACCAAGAATGGTTTCACCGTTCACGGGAGTCGAATACGGCGAGACTGACACCGTGAAGGTTGAATACGAAGGCAAATGGTATGAACTTGTTTCGCTCGAAGGAAAAAAGACTGGCGAGATCTTTGAACACTGTCAGAAAACCTATAAGAGTCTGTGGCAAAAGAGATTCGCCGAAGACCTGCCGGAAGTGATGGCAAGCATGGGGACGACCGTTGATGCGACGGTCAAGTTGGAATTGAGAGACCCGGCGACTCAAGAAATCCTTACCGTTGACAAGGCGGTGATGACGAGAGCGAATCGACAGCGGATCTATTCCAAGCGAAACAAGAGAATTCTGGAGCTGTTGGCCCAGGCGGAAAAACGATCACACGCCACGCTCTCACCTTTTACGGAAGTCTTGCATCCGGAAAAAGACATCGTTCATGTTGAATACAAGAATGATTGGTATCAGCTGATCGCCATCGAAAACAAGCCAACGGTTGAAATCTTGGACTTCTGTCGAGAAGAGTTTTTTGACAACTGGCAAAAACGGTTTGATGAGGATCTCGTCGAAGTGTTCGCCAAGATGGACTCTCCGCTTGGCAAGACCGTTCGATTGAAACTACGACATTTAGAATCAGGCAAAGAGACTGACGTCGCGGCTGCGGAAATGACGAGTTCCAACCGTCAGTCGGTCTACAAACGAAGGCGACAAAGAGAGCGGCCGGATAATTCAGGACTCCCCCCAGCGACGCCAGAAAACTTAGAAGCTTCGTTCGAACGATTCAAAAACGCGCTGCGATATCAATGGTCCTATTTTCGAGCAACGGATGCCGTCGAAGAGAAACTCAGTGCATTAGAAAAACGGATCCGATCGACTGAGCAACCACCATTGAACGCGAATCAGTTCGCACTGGAACTGCATAAAATTATTGCTGCTGGGATTGACGGACATGCGAGTGTCGGCGGCTTTGAATTGCCGGGGAAAGGATTCCTGCCGTTCTTGATTGAGCCGGTGGGTGATCGATTCGTCGCATTCGTGCCAAGCCGTGAACGTTTCTTGGCGGAGGACGTGCCGTTCATCAGTCATATCGATGGTAAGCCGATTTCGGATTGGTTGACGGTGATTCAACCGTATGTAGTCCAAGGATCGCCACAGTACAAACTTCGCCATCAACTGCGTTGGATTCGAAGTCTCGATTTCTTTCGTGAACAGTTGGGCCTTCCGATCAAAGAAACGGTCTCCGTGCAGCTCTACTCCAGTAGCGGAGAGGCGAAGACGGTCAGCCTAGATGTTTTGTTGAGCCCACCCGCCTATCGGACTTGGCCACGCACCGAATCGAAGACACTGAGGGACAATATTGGCTATCTTCGCATCGAGAAAATGGACGAAGATGCAGTGTCAATGATTGAAGAGTGGATTCCAAAATGGAAACAGACAAGCGGCATTATCGTGGACGTCCGCGACAATGGTGGCGGATCAAGAGCGGCACTGCGACGTTTGGCGGGTTTCCTGATCGGACCCGACGAAGCTCCTGTTGTGGTCAATGCTTCGAAGTATCGACTGTTCGAGAAGTTTGGTGAGTATCATCTCGAGAATCGTTACTGCTACACGGCTGATTCATCCGTCTGGACGGGATCTGAACAGCAGACGATTAATGCGTTTGTCGAACAATTTCAAACACGATGGGAGCCTCCGGCTGAAGAATTCAGCGCTTGGCACTACATGGTTTTGAATCGAAGTCAGCGACCGAATGACTTTCACTACGATCGTCCGGTTATCGTTTTGACGAATGCGAAGTGCTTTAGCGCAACGGACATTTTTGTTGCCGGAATGAAAGAGCTTGACGACGTCACGATTGCCGGAACTTCTACAGGAGGTGGAAGTGCAAGAACTCAATCCGCAGAGATTGCTGATGGAATTAATATCAGGGTTGGGTCAATGGTTTCGTATCAACCCAACGGAGAGCTGTTTGACGGTAACGGAGTGACACCTGACGTAAAGATCCAACCGAAACCAACCGACTTCATCGGTGAAAGCGATGAACTCTTAACCTGGGCAGTCAACCGAATCAAAAACGGTGCGAAGGATTGAATGGGTGTTGCGTTGTACCGATCTAAAGCCTTTTTGTCGCAAATCTCCGTGAATTCTCTTCCCTCGGATCATCGATTCGATCGTTCGAAGGATCTTTCAAGCGTCTGCTTGGACTGACGTCAAACGGGGCTGGTGTCAAACGGGGCTGGTGTCAAACGGGGCTGGTGTCAAACGGGACTGGTGTCAAACGGGGCTGGGGGAGGCAACAATGTTGCGAAATGTTCCGTGAACACCTGAGACTTGATTTCGCACCATGACTACCAAACGACTGGAGGCCTTCAGCGATGGTGTGTTGGCCATCATCATCACCGTGATGGTCTTTAAGATCGAAGCGCCGCAGGAATCGTCCTTTCAAGCTTTGTCAGCAGTGATCAAACCGATTGCTTCCTTTCTCCTGAGCTTTATCTACTTGGGAATCTACTGGAACAATCATCACCACTTGATGCATCTGACCGGACGTGTTGATGGTTTGGTGCTTTGGGCCAATCTACATCTCTTGTTCTGGTTGTCGTTATTACCTTTCGGCACGCACTGGCTCAATCAGGCTGGGATTGCTTCGGCGACGGTTGTTGTCTACGGAACGATCCTGTTGGGCGCCGGCATCGCTTACCGACTTCTTTGTTCTGCCATACTGCGGCTTGAACCGCGAGATTCTCCGCTGTCGCGAGCGATCGGTCATGATGCCAAGGGATACCTGTCGTTGGCGCTCTACGTCTTGGCACTCGCGGTTTCGATGTACGAACCGATCGTCTCGATGGTGCTTTACTTCATCGTATCGCTGATCTGGGTCATCCCCGACAGCCGAATCGAGCGAGCCGGAAGCGTGATCATGGATCCTAGCGATCCGCTCGATGTTGAATAAAGAGTCTTGGTTATTCGCTCTTGGATTGGTTCAGGAGTGCTACTTGTAACTCGAGACGCTTGACTTCACGTGTTACCGAGTTGCGAAGCAGTTCCAACCAGAACCAGATCTTCATCATGGCGATCCACAGAAAGAGCGTCAGAAAACCGGTCGCCCACGCGATGAGTTCACGTGTTGTCTCGGCTCCGAAAAATTTGAAACCACACCAAATCTGCACACCGAAAATGACGAACGTGACAACCGTTGCACTCAGGTTGATCCACCATCGACGCCCTTGATAGAGCTTGACCATCATCGATGGAAGCGATTCGTCGCTCTCGTATTTGGAGAGCATCTCAGCGTCTTCGGCATTCAGAGCTGATCGGATTTGTTCATCGATCTCATTCATGATTCATCTCCAGAAAGGGATTGCTTTAGTCTCTGACGTGCGTGGTACAAACGAGATTTCACGGTCCCCGGCGGAAGCGAAAGTCGCTGCGCAATGGCATCGATCGGCAACTCTTCCAAATAGTGCATCCGAAGGACTTCACATTGCCCATCATCAAGCGACTTCATCTTCTGACGAAGCTGCGAGATCTGATCGGACCGTCGTGATTGGCTTTCCAGCTGGTCGGGGCTTGGATCGGGTACTTGATCGGCTTCACCCGGTCTTTCGTGCTTACGCTGTTTTGATCGCTTGCGGATTTTGTCTTTGCACTTATTTGCAACAATCCGAAAAAGCCAAGGACGAATCGACTTGGGGTCATTGACGGTATTAATCCGCCGAACGACATCCACCCAGGACGATTGAACGACATCTTCTGCGATGTGTTGTTCACCAAGGACACGTATTGCGAATCCCAAAAGCCGTGGATGCCATCGAGTGACAAGCTTTGCCAAGGCATCCGCGTCACCGCACTGGCACCGCAGCACGAGGAGTTCGTCGTATATCTCATCAGCGTTTCTCATTGGACCACCGATGGTAAGTCGAACAAGACTCCGCGAGGTTCAAAGAAAGTCCTCAGATTCTCTCGATTCGCATTCACCCAGCAAAAATCAGGTCTAAATCTCCGAACGTCAGCAACCAACCTGGCAATCGTCGCGGTTCTCTGGTGAAGCAGAATGGAGCGAAGCCGGGACGTCGTCCAATCGAAAGCGACAACTAGTCGTTATCAGCACGAAGGACGGAGACAAATGCTTTTTGAGGAATATTGACGCTGCCAAACTGCTTCATCTTCGCCTTGCCCTTCTTTTGTTTTTCAAGCAGCTTTTTCTTCCGAGTCACGTCGCCACCGTATAGCTTCGCCGTGACATCTTTTCGATACGGTTGAATCGTCGCTCGAGCGATGATCGTTCCGCCGATAGCACCCTGAACGGGAATTTTGAATTGGTGGCGAGGAATTGCTTCGGCGAGCTGTTCGCAGTAATGCAGCGCACGCGTTCTTGCTTTTGATCGGTGAACCAAATACGCGAGCGCATCTATCGGTTCTTTGTTGACCAAAATATCTACCTTTACGACATCTGTCGGACGGTACTCGATTGGCTCGTAATCAAATGATCCGTAGCCGCGTGTGATCATCTTCAACTTGCCGTAAAAATCGAAGAGTACCTCGCCAAGTGGCATCTCGCTGGTGACTTCCACTCGGCTCGCCGCGAGGTAGTTCATCGTCTGACTTTCCGAGCGATGCTCTCGGCACAACTCCATGACGGGCCCGACGAATTCTTCGGGTGTCAGAATCGATGCCTTGATAAACGGTTCCGTCGCCGCACGAATATTCGTGGGGTCAGGCCAATAACTGGGATTATCGACATCGATAATGCTTCCATCGTTTAATTCCAGTTTGTACTTTACCGACGGCGCGGAGATGACAAGCCCAAGGTCAAACTCCCTCTGCAGTCGCTCCTGGACCACATCCAGATGGAGGAGGCCAAGGAAGCCGCAACGAAAACCAAATCCGAGAGCCGCCGAACTGTCTTTTTCATACGTGAGTGCGGCATCGTTGATCGCCAGTTTGTCGAGAGCTTTGGTGAGGTCTTGGTATTCATCGGTGCTCATTGGATAGACCGATGAGAAGACGACTTGTTTGGCCTCTTGGTATCCGGGGATCGGTTCCGCCGCGGGGTGGTCCAAGTGCGTAATCGTGTCACCGATCTCGATATCCTGGACACTCTTAACTCCAGCGACCAAATATCCAACCTCACCCGCGCAAAGTTGATCTTTGGGATTGAGCTTAAGTTGGTTGTAGCCCAACTCATCAACTTTGTAGTCGCGGCCTCCGTGCATAAAGTGGATGGTGTCTCGGGTCTTCAGAGTCCCCTCCATCACGCGACACTGCAGGATCACACCTCGGTACTTATCGAAGTAGGCATCAAAGACTAACGCTTTTAGTGGAGCTTTCGGGTCGCCCTGGGGTGGCGGTAGATGTTCAACGATACCGGCCAGTACGTCTTCGATACCCTCGCCCGTTTTTGCGGAGACAGGAATCGCCGCAAACGGATCCAGTCCTAAGTCAGCATCGATCTCTTCCCGTACGCGGTCGACGTTTGCCGCCGGTAAGTCGATCTTATTGATCACGGGTAGAAGATCCAGGTCATACTCCAGGGCGAGGTAGAGATTGGCGACCGTTTGCGCTTCGACGCCCTGCGAAGCATCGACCACCATTAACGCGCCCTCGCATGCCATCAGCGAACGTCGAACTTCGTGAGAGAAATCAACGTGGCCCGGTGTATCAATGAGATTGAGCAGATAATCCCGTCCATCCTTACCGCGATAGGACAGCGTGATCGTGTTGCTCTTAATGGTGATTCCACGCTCGCGTTCAATGTCCATGGAATCGAGCATCTGGTCCTGGAATTCACGTTGGGCAACGCCACCACACGCCTGGATCAGACGATCGGCCAACGTCGATTTCCCATGGTCAATGTGGGCGATGATGCAGAAGTTTCGAATTAAGTCCATTCGCTGGGGTCTTTCCAGAATGACGCGGACGTTCGGTTCACCTTCTATTTTGGTAAACAAAGATCGTTACCGGAAGGGACGGCAATCCGAAGTAGATTCGGCCGTTGGCCAGAGCGCTTCGTGAGGGATCCGCGTTCCCAGCCCGTTGGGTTGGGCGATGTAAACGGAAGGGCCTTCGGCCTCGTGTTCTCCGCGGCTTGCGCCTTATCTGACGCGTACTCTCTTTTTCACACATGCTCCGGAATTCTTGGTACGCTGGCGTGAAATCAAAACAGAGTCCTCTCCGTTGGCGTATCCTGGAACATGAAAGTCCGAAGCAAGCTCATCCTCGGCTTCATGCTCCCGCTGGTCTTGTTCGTTGGTGTCGCGTTCACCAGCCTCAAAGTGATCAAGGACATCCGATTCGCCAATGACTGGGTCGATCATTCGCACCAAGTCATTCGTGCGGGCAACGAGATTCTCACTGCCGCCGTCGACATGGAGACGGGAGTACGTGGCTACTTGCTCGCTGGAAAAGAGGAATTCCTGGAACCCTACGTTAGCGGCGAACAACGATTCGATCGCATGATCTTCGAACTCAAAGAATCCGTGAGCGATAACCCAGCACAGGTCGAGCTCCTGGGTGAGATTCAAAACACGATCCACGAATGGCAAGCAGAAGTCATTGTTCCCGTTGTCGAGCTTCGTCGGCAGATCGGGAACGCCGAGACGATGGATGACATGGCCGATCTTGTCGGTGAGAAACGTGGCAAGACCTACTTCGATCAGTTCCGTGGTCAGATCGCGGAGTTCATCGCCAAAGAGCAGGAGCTGATGATCGAACGCAACGGTCGAGCGCTTGCGATCATGGAGAACAAAGACGCTGAGAGTTTCGACGAACTCGAGGACGCGTTCAATCGTGTCGAGCAAACTCATTCCGTGATCCAGAAGACACAGTCGCTCCTCGCGCACGCAATCGATATGGAAACCGGCATGCGCGGATATCTGCTGGCTGGCAACGAGGAGTTTCTCGAGCCTTACAACGCGGGATCACAGGCGTTCGGAGGTGTTCTCGAAGAGCTCAAGAGCACGGTCAGTGACAACCCTTCCCAAGTCCGACTGCTCACTGAAATTGGTGAGACCATTAACACGTGGCAGACCGAAGTTGCGACTCCCACGATTCAGCTCCGCCGCGACATCGGTGATTCCAAGACGATGAACGATATGGCCGCGATCATTGGCGAAGCCCGCGGTAAGACTTACTTCGATCAGTTCCGCGCCCAGATTGCGCTCTTCACTTCGCGTGAGCAAACGCTCATGGATGAACGCAAGCAGGCGGCAGCGTCCGAGACGTTTCGATTCGCTCAGTTGAGCATTATCGGAATGACACTTCTTGCCGTGTTTCTCGGCGGCGGTCTCGCATTTACTTTGATTCGCGGCATTGTGAGGCCGCTCGGTTCACTCCAGGACTTGATGGGCGCGATGGCGTCCGGCAAGAAAGATTTGACAAACCGCGCAGACGAATCGCGCGGAGATGAACTGGGGCAAGTTGCCAGCGCCTTCAACGAGTTTGTGCTCCAGCTTTCACAGTCACAAGAACGTGAACGCGCAGCATCCGATAATCTGCAACATCGCGTTGAGCAGTTAAACGGACAGCACCGAGTGAATGATGCAATGCGTGGCGTGATGGATGTCTCCGCACTAACGGAGAAGATCGTGCTTTGTATCGCCGAGCATCTTGAGGTTCAGTCTGCCGCTTTCTACATCCGCGACACCGAGACTGAGCGTTTCCAGTTTAGAGCCGGATACGCGATCAAAGCCGAGACAGTGCAGAGCATCGAGTTTGAATTAGGGGATGGTCTGATTGGGCAAGCGGCGAGCAGCCAAAAGCCGATACTCGTACAAGACGTACCCGATCAGTACACCGCGATTCGATCTGCGTCCGGCGCAGCAATGCCAACAAGCCTCCTCGTATTCCCGCTTGTCTACAGAGAAAAAACGATTGGAGTTTTGGAGTTCGCGTCGCTGCATCAACTTGGACAGCGCGAGTTGGAGTTTCTCGAGATGATTCAAGAGAACCTCTGCATCGCTATGTCCGCGGCTGATCAACAGGGTGAACTACTCCGCGCACGTGAAGCTGCGGATGCGGCCAGCCAGGCCAAGGGTGACTTCCTCGCCAACATGAGCCATGAAATTCGGACGCCCATGAATGGGATCATTGGCATGACCGAGCTTGCTTTGGATACAAACCTCGACGCGGAGCAGCGACAGTATCTAAATACCGTGAAGTCATCAGCCGATGCGTTGTTGAACATTATCAATGACGTCTTGGATTTCTCGAAGATCGAAGCCGGGAAATTGGAGCTCGATCGGATTGAGTTTGCGTTGCGCGATTCACTGGCCGATATGCTCAACACATTGGCGACTCGTGCGCATGGAAAAAACCTGGAGTTGGCCTTCCACGTGCCGCCGGATGTTCATGACGCGCTCGTCGGTGATGTGTATCGGTTGCGACAGGTGATCGTGAATCTTGTCGGTAACGCGATCAAGTTCACCGAGCGTGGCGAGATCGTTGTGCGGGTTGAGCAAATCAGTCGAGAGGCAGATCAAATCGAATTGGAGTTCTCCGTTCACGACACAGGAATCGGGATTCCCGCCGCGAAGCTTCAAGATATCTTCAAGCCCTTCGAGCAGGCCGACGTCTCCACGACTCGGCAATATGGTGGAACAGGGTTGGGGCTTGCGATCTCCGTTCAGCTCGTCGAGCTTATGGGCGGTCAGATCTGGGCCAACAGCGTTGAGGGTGAGGGCACGACATTCTCTTTTACGACCATGTTCGGTCTCGGTAAAGCAGACTTTGGCTCAACACAGGAACGAACGGCACTCGTCGAGGGATTGCGGGTGCTGGTGGTCGATGACAATTCCACGAACCGGCAGATCCTCGAAGAGATGCTGGCGAATTGGCGGATGACGCCTGTCAGTGTCGAAAGCGGCGTGGCAGGCCTCGCCGCGCTGGATAGAGCATCGAATGCAGGGGATCCATTCCAGCTGATCCTTTCCGACGTGAACATGCCAAGTATGGATGGGTTTGAATTCCTCAACAACATGAACGCAACCGATCAGCACCGTGGCACTCCGATTGTTTTTATGACGAGCGGTGCGCGTCGAGGCGATGCAACTCGAAGTCGTGAGATGGGCGCGGCCGCGCACCTCATTAAGCCGGTCAAGCAGTCGATGTTGCTCAACACAATCGTGAATGCTGTTCGAGGCGCTGATTCCTTGTCAGAAAGCGCGATGCAGTCAGAGATGCAGTCGAAGAGCTCGGTGCAGGATGAGGAACAGGTTGCCGATCGCCGACCCGAAAACGGGCTTCGGATTCTCCTTGCCGAAGACAATCAAGTGAATCAGCAGTTCGCGCGTCGACGTCTGGAGAAAGCAGGGCATTCGGTTTCAATCGTTGACAACGGACGCCTCGCCGTCGATGCCTGGAAGGGCGAGGATTTCGATGTCGTGCTGATGGATGTGCAGATGCCTGAAATGGATGGATTCGAAGCAACAGCAACGATCCGACGTTTAGAACGCGAGCGTGATGGCCAACGACGCACGCCGATTGTTGCGATGACCGCGAATGCAATGAAAGGTGATCGAGAGCGGTGTTTGGAGGCCGGAATGGATGGGTATGTCTCGAAGCCAGTGCAGCGAGACGTCTTGTTTGCTGAGATCGAACGCGTGACACAATCAACCGCGATCCGTTCCAAAACCAAATCCGCCAATGTCCTGGATGAGTAACACGGTGCCGCCGTGCGTGCGACAGGGGCGAAGCCCGGTTTAATGGTCTTGTCCCAATGGGATGGGAGTCAGGACATCAACGATTTTTAGGCCAACGGCACGTCGTTGTTTGCGAGAATCGCCAACATGATTGAGCCGTCGGCCCTAAGAGACGCCAAGACTGCTTAGCGGCTTCGTACGCTATCTCTCGTTTTCTCCAATTCGCCAAACAGGGACTTCAGTTCCGGATTACCTGAGACTTGGTCCGAGAACTGAGTCTTCCATTCCATTGATTTAGCGTGCCATTTCTTTGCTTCGTCAAAGTCGTTGAGTCGCCAGTGGCTCATTGCCAAAAACAACCAGTTGTAGACGACATCGAAGCCTTGATTCACCGATTCATTGCAGACTTCGATGGCTTCATCGTAGTTGCCATTTCGGAAGAGGGTCGCACCAAGGGTGTTCTTCCAGTTGGCATTATCTGGTGAAATCTTGCAGGCCTTGCGTGCCACTTCGACTGCATCTTCAGTCCGTAAGTAACGACCATTACCGTCCGGATTCATCGCAAAGAACCAAGCGACGTTGTTTAGCACAACATCGTCTTCCTGCCTGAAAGCGAGTGGCATCAGTTCTTTCGCAAGTTGACTCTGTATTACATCGCTACTGTCGATTCCCTGATGCGCCTGAAGCAAGTTCAGATACAGGTCGAGATTCTCCGGATCACGTTCGACCTGCCAGTTGAGCATCGTGATTCTTTCGGCATAGAGTGAACGTCCGCCAAGCAACCAAGACATCCATCTCGCGATTTTTGACATATCTAAATCGCTGTGAGCTTTCTGATACTCATTGAACAGTGACAGTCCTGCTTCAGGACCCTCATCAACGAAGGCACGAAGGATATCTTGCCGCGCTGTTCGAAAGACTGAATCCCATTTGTGGTAGTCAAGCCACTCGACGGCGGGTGACTCTGAGTCGATCAAGCGCCTCGCCATATCATCGGCGATGCACATGCCGTGAAAACTGTTGGTGAAATAGACCATGGCTTGTCCCTTCGATCGCGAGCCGATCGTGAAGCACTTCGCGGCACCGTCATCGCCCCAGTGAAAAAAGGTTCCACGCTTAGGTTCCAGCCCCCAACCGACGCCCCAAGCAACGGCTCCATCCGTATCATCAACCTCGATTTGAGGCTGCAGCATCATGTTGACGGTTTTTTCTTGGAGTCCGGTCGGCATAAGCATCTCTTTTAGAAAGCGACCGTAGTCTCCGGCTGTCGTGAACAAACTTGCCGCTGCATTGGCGGGTCTCTGAGGGTCACGTACTTTTTCGATCGGCTCACTCAAAAGGTTGTGACGTGTCGCCAGCCGGTTCGCGGACTCGGGCTTGTACACAAGCGAACTGGAATCCATGCCGAGCGGCGAAAATACCTCGCGTTTTGCAATGGTCTCGAGATCGGTTTTTTCCAGGTGTTCCACAACTCGCTGCACGAGTCGATAGCCTGCGGGATAGTAACGAAATTTTGTACCAGGGTTTTCGGCAAACGAGAGTGTTTGATTGTCGGGACCCTCTAGCCCCGACATGTGGGAAAGAGACATCCGTACGGTTACCAACTTGCTTCTTGAGTCCTCTTTGGGAAGCGGAAGTGACGGCAAGATCGCAATCAATGAGTCGTCCAGCTTCAACTTTCCTTGTTCAACAAGACGCATGACGATGTAGGCGACGACCGGTTTCGTCAAAGACGCAGCCTCAAAAACTGTCTCTTCGTTAGCGGGTTTTTCACCAACTCTTGCATCTCCAAATATGTGAACGTTGACACCGTTTGAAGAAACCACAGCTAGACCGAGCCCGGGGATTTCACCTCGGGACATCAGTTCTTCCACTCTTGTTTTGTCGGTCAATTCCTGAGCTGATGCGGGCAATCCGGTCGTGGCGTGAATAAGACTTAGGCAAAGCAGTAGATAAGTACGCATGTTGAAATCGGTTCCCTATGAACGTCCTAGCGGTCGTTTTGTGAATTGCGTGAAAACCGCCGCTTGTTTCGGGGCAGGCTGAACCATGGCAATCGACAAAACGGTTCTTGAGTTGTCTCTATTCGAATAAACAATCCTTGTCCGTGAATCTGACACGAAAACTCCAAATTGGATGAGATCCAAGATCCGGCCAAGGCATCCGGCGGGTGAGGACGCCACTGTTGACTATCTTCCCTCGTCGGAATTCGTCGAAAAAGTTTCGAATCGTCACCTTTCGCTCAACACCACTGAGGGAGCGGTATTAAGTTAGTGGCCCTTAAGAAAAAGACGTGGAGCGTTTCCATTCGCAGTGCAAGTGGGAATTTGCGGACCAATAAACGCTATATCCTTGAACGGGAGAGACCGATGAAACCGGCGCGCTCATTCACCTTTACCTTGCTACTGCTAGTCGGCCCGATTGCGAGTGCGGAGCTAAGAGTCGCAAACGTGTTTGGCGACCATATGGTTCTACAACAAGAGATGCCAATACGTGTGTGGGGTTGGGCGGATCCGAATGCAACCGTCGTGGTGGGTCTAAGCGATCAGACGAACGCCACGGCAAGATCCGTTAAAGCCGGTGAAGACGGCAAGTGGTCCGCTGAGCTCCCTGCCCGAAAGGCCGAGGGGAAAAAGCTTAAAATGCAGGTCGTAAGCGGAGAGGAAGAGATCAACTTCGAAGATGTCTTGCTCGGCGAAGTGTGGATCTGCTCGGGACAGTCGAACATGGAGTGGAGAGTGAAGCAGGCCGCCAATCCGCAGCAAGAGATTGACTCGGCCGATCACCCAATGATCCGTTTCTTTGACGTTCCCAAGCACGTCAAACAGAAGGAACCGCAGGAAGATGCACAGGCGGCTGACTGGAAAGTCTGTTCCCCTAAAACCATTAGTGAGTTCAGTGCTGTCGGCTATTACTTTGGCCGAGAACTGAATAAGAACCTGAGCATTCCGATCGGGCTTGTCGGCGCGAATTGGGGCGGACAGCGCATCGAGCCGTTCACGCCACCGGTCGGATTCGAGCAAGTTCCACAGCTGGCAGACTATGTCGACGATTTAAAGCAAGGCAAGTTCGAAGGCGGCGCAACGCAGATCTACAATGGAATGGTCGCCGGACTCACCCCGCTGAGCGTTCGTGGCGCTATCTGGTACCAAGGTGAGTCCAATGCGGGCGATGGGCTGCGCTACAACTACTTGAAGGAAGCCTTGGTAAAGGGCTGGCGCACCGTCTTTGAAAATGAGGACCTATCGTTCTACTGGGTTCAGTTGGCGGACTTCGGCCGAGGCCACACGGGAGAGCCGGCCGGTGGTGGTTGGGGACCGGTTCGTGAAGGTCAACGCCGCGCGTTGCGTGTACCCAACACCGGAATGGCGGTCATCATTGATATTGGTGCTGAAAAAGACATCCATCCCAAAAACAAGCAAGATGTTGGGTACCGACTCGCACTATTAGCACTCGCGAGAAACTATGGCAAAGACGTAGTGCGTTCCGGCCCGCTTTATCAGTCGCACAAGATCGAAGGTAACAAGATTCGCATCAGTTTTGAGTACACCGGCAGCGGACTGATGGTTGCTGACAAGGATGGCCAGCACTACATGGGACCTGTCAAAGAAACGCCCGACGCCGAAATCGCTGAGTTTTCCGTGCAGGACGAAGAGGGTACGTGGCACTGGGCGAACGCGATGATCGATGGCAACAGCGTCTTGGTGTGGAGTGACAACGTCGCCGAGCCAAAAAATGTACGCTATGCCTACGACTCGAATCCGAGAGTGAATCTATACAACAAGGAAGGGCTCCCCGCTTCGCCATTCACAACGGTCGATTGATGGGGCGAAATGACAGACTCCGCACGCCTTCCGCGTCTCCGTGAACGCTGCTTTTCCGCACGACCGAATCCGTCTCAGCGAGCGCTCCGTTGAACCATCATGAATTTAGAGGTTCATTGCGTTCGAAATGTTTTAACGGCCGGGGAATCCAATGTAGTGCCAATACATGTAGATGTAGACCGACATGGGAAACGCACCAATCATTGTGGCGTCTCCGATTAACGATAATCTTGGCTTGGTAAGCGCGATGGCAAGGCACGAAAGACAAGCAAGCAGATAGCTAACCAGCACGGCTGTGAATCGGGGAATGGTTCTGCAGCAAATCATCCAAGGCACCGGCCATTCGCTCAAAGAACCACTCCATCGGATATCGGGTGGTGGATTCCAAACGGCAACTTGGATGATCGACGTGACAGCAAGTAGGAGCACCGGAGTCCATCGCAGGCGAAGCGCGAACATCGACCGAACTCGAGCACGACGATGCAACGGATAGGGGTTTTTTGAAACGCTCATCATCGCTCAATAGGTATCGGTTATGATCCGCGCGACGCATCGCTGGACGTCTTTCGTGGCATAACATGAAGCTAAAACTGCGGAGCGACCGGCGCCACTGATGTCGGCCCGGTGGATTGAAGTTTATGGAGTTATAACATCTTGAACTCCGCTGAAACGTCACCCGCGAACGCCTCGACCGAAGCTGAGTTTCTCGTCGGAAAATTCGGTCGCTGATCACGACTTCCTCCAGAAATAAAGAACCATCGAGCCTGATCAGTGTCAGTTTGTTCATGGTTCCGGAAAACTCCTTTTGCAAACGGCGATGTGTCGATTGATGGACACAATGGGGACGTCTCTGTGAGATAGACTAGCTCAACCTCCCTCCGTTGTATCTGATCGTTCCTTGACCGAGACGCTTTCTCTTGGGAACCTCTATGGACTCGACATCCGTTAGCCTTTTACGACGACTTCGGGATCCGGACGAGCACGCCGCTTGGCAGCGCTTCGTCGATCTGTACGCGCCACTCATCTTCCATTGGGGACGTGGACAGGGATTTTCCCGGGCCGATGCAGCCGATCTCGTGCAGGAAGTGATGACACTCCTCGTCCGGCAGCTGCCTCAGTTCGAGTACAGCCCTAAGCAACGATTTCGCGGTTGGTTACGAACAGTAACGGTTAATAAAGCGCGCGACCTTCGACGACGCCTGGCGACTCGCCCAATGGAGAACCTGGAAGCTCCCGATGCGATTGTTGCCGCGGACAACGATGTTGATGTGTTCGAAGAGGCCGAGTATCGAAGCTACTTGGTCAATCGCGGTCTGGTCATGCTGCAAAACGAGTTTCCCGACCATGCCTGGCAGGCCTGTTGGAAGTTAGTCGTCGACGGGAAAACCGGTGCCCAAGCAGCTCGAGAGTTAGGGATCTCTGAGAATCTCGTTTACGTTTCAAAATCTCGTGTCCTCCGCAGATTGCGAGAGGAACTATCGGAGCTGATGGACTAGTTCCAAAGAAAAATCTTCGTTCTTGTAAGGTTCTGGATACGACATGCGTAGGACCTGATAGAGCGATTTCTTCATTTGAATGATCGTTTCGCTGACCGACATGCTCTTCGTGGAATGGAACGATGACCGCCCAAGCTTGCCCAGAAACGAACGAGCTTCAGCAATTTCTTGGTGGAAGGCTCTCCGGTCGAAAAGCGGAGTCGCTGGAACTGCATCTTCTGAACTGCTCGGAGTGCCTGGATGCGTCCCGGCAAGTTTCGAGTGACGGTGATTTAATTGGCGCGCTCTGCTGGTCTCCAGATTTCTCAGATGATGAAGTTCTCTCGGATGTCATCGAACGCGCCAAGGGACTTCGTTTGGAGGGAGATACGGTCAAAGTCGGTGGAACCGTGGTCAAAGAAGAATCTGCGCTACCGGAAGAGCCGCGATCATCGTCGCTATCCCGCACGCGTGATCAATGTGAAATTGAGTTTCTCGCGCCGGCAGAGGAATCCGACGAGATCGGCCGACTCGGTGGATACCGGGTCTTGAAAGTAATCGGATCTGGTGGGATGGGCATCGTGTTTCAGGCGGAGGATCCCAAGCTTCAGCGTCAGATCGTGCTCAAGGCGATACGGCCTGCGATCATTGCCAATCCAACCGCAAAAAATCGCTTCATACGGGAAGCCCGAGCGACGGCGGCTCTCGATCACGACAACATCGTTCACATTTATCAAGTCGACGAAGATCGCGGTGTGCCGTTCATTGCGATGCAGTACCTGCGCGGCGAGACACTGGGGCAGCGTGTCAAGCGAGACCAGCAATTCGATCAGCACAGCGCAGTGCGTATTGGCCGACAGACCGCCGCCGGTCTCGCCGTGGCTCACGCGCATGGATTGGTGCATCGAGACATCAAGCTGGAAAACTTGTGGCTTGAAGAGGGAACGGGACGCATCAAAATCCTCGATTTCGGCTTGGTCCTGAGTATCAAAGAAGACGCAAGTTTGACGCAAACAGGATTGGTGGTTGGCACACCTCGATACATGGCCCCAGAGCAGGCTCGAGGCGAAGCTGTTGATCATCGCTGCGACCTCTTTAGCCTGGGTGCCGTGCTGTTCCACTTAGTCACGGGTAGACCCGCCTTTCAGGGGCGAACGTTGACTGCCACGCTTTTAGCGGTAGCGGAAGCTGATTGCCCGACGGTTGAAGAGCTTTGCCCGCATATCCACCAAGACTTGGCAAGCTTGATCAATCGTTTGTTGTCGAAGCATCGCGAAGACCGACCCCAGTCGGCAACCGAAGTCGATCGTGTTCTGGGCGTCATCGAAAATGACTTGCGTTCGGAAAGTGAATCGGGTTCGAATCATTCTCGGGACGCGAGGCTTGGGCCCACATTGGTTTCGCCGAACCATCACCCGCGACAGGAACAAGTCGATTCGTTGCCTCGTGTTGCCATCGCCTCCAAACGCATCCCGAAGTCGCGACGGACCCTCTTTATCGGTGCAGGCGCGATCGCGATCGGCCTGTGTCTGATGGGTTGGGTTTTTTACTCAGGCGTGGTTTTTAAGGTCGAAACCGCTAAAGGTACACTTGTCATCGAATCGACGGGCGATCGATTCACGACAACTGCAAAGGGAAGTCGGGTTGTCATCAAGAACTCAGAAACGGGCGAAAAGATCTCGATCGATCTAGATGCGACGGGAGCAACCAAGACGCTGAACCCAGGCGAGTACTTTGTTCTGGAAACCGACGGCGGACTGAAGACTGAGACCAACCGATTCGTGATTCGCAGCGGCCGCAAAGAGGTGCTCAAAGCGAATTGGGAACCAGCATCAGCCTTGATAGCCGCGCAGACGCGTGAACCGCGTGCGAATCGACGTGCAAATTGGGTTTCGTTGTTTGATGGCGCAGATACGAAGGGCTGGTTTCGGCTTGGTTCGTTTCGGGTTAAAAACGGCGAACTGGTAGGCAGCGGCGAGCAGCTGGCGAAGAGCCGCGAGCAATACGCGAACTTCGAATTGGAGTTTGAATGGCGTATCTCACGCGGCGGCGATGCCGGTGTCTTCTATCGGGAACGCGCGGCTGGATTGACGGCGAAGACGGCGGGTATTGAGTACCAGCTTGCGGATAACGACGTTGATTTAAACGGTCGCAATATCGCAGCACGCTCTGGTGCTCTCTTTAATGTTGTGCCCCCTGAAGTAGATGCCATGCTTCCTCTCGGTGAATACAACACGAGCCGTATTGTCTGTGTGGGACGCCAGGTGGAGCACTGGATGAACGGGAAAAAGCTTCTGAGCTACCGTCTTGATAATCCAGCCATTAACAACGCGTCCAGCAAGTTTGAATTCCGTGACCGCGGATACCTTTACCTTCAGGCGCTCCAAGGCGAAGTCGCTTTTCGGCGAATTGCGATTCGCCGTCTTGAATTGAAAAAACGTGCAGCATTCATGACTGGTCAGTGGCGGATCGTGGGCAACGTGATTGAGAATCCTGAAAATACAAAACCTGCGCTCATCCTCTTTGGAGCAGCTGATTTGAGTGAAGGCGATTTTGAATGCGAGGTGTTTCGCCCCCACGAAGACAAGGCGGTGTCGTTGATCGCGCGCGCCACCGACCTTGAGCATTTCTATTTCTTCAATGCGGGCTCATTCAAAAACAAGTGGAATGATTTGGTCGCGTGCGAGCCGGATTCGAAGTGGCGTCCACTTCAACAAGTGAGAGGCCCTTCCATGCCAACGAACGAGTGGGTAAAGCTGCGGCTTCGCATTCGCGGTGAGGAATTTACCGCATTCATGAATGGGAAGCAGATTCTCCGGAGTAGGGATGATCGCCGAAACAGGGGCTACATCGGATTGGTCGCTCGCGGGAATGCTCAATTCCGAAACATCAAGTTCACCAATCCGGCAGGCAAGATCCTGTGGGAAGGTCTACCCTTTCCAATCGAAGAAGACAACGCTGACGGCAACAAGTAACCGGCACCCTAGGTCAAACGAATGACTGAACGTCCTGCATGAGGGGCACACCACTCTTTAGGAACTAGTGATGGATAAGCGTGCAAGTCGTACACCGTTCTTGGTTTTCCAGAGACGAGGCATCGTGGTTACCTCGTTGAGGAGCCTCAGCTTGGTCCTCTTGGTGTTGAGCGGGCCGACCCGGACGGTAAAGTCGGAGGAATATCATTGGTATCGCGATCTGGGCTCAATTCAAAAGAGGTACTGCGAAGTCGAGTTGTCGCAGTTTGATCTGAAAAGAAACAAACTCTATTCATTACGGTGGCTTACATCATCGGGTACGGCAGACGAGCTTGAAGAGGAACGCGGGCTTCGCTGGCTAATTGAGTGGGACCTAGAAACGCTGCAGCAACGACAAAGGCATGTCATTGGCAACCAATTCGATTCAGGGTTTTCCGTTGGCTCGTCGGATTCGTCTGGCGGATTCGTTATGCATCCGCAAATCAGTTCTTCGAATGAGGCCATTCGACGTTTTGCAGGTAAGCCCGATTTAGAGCCGACCGGAAACATTTATCACTTAGCACTCAATGCGGATCGTGTAGAAACACATCGACTACCGGGTGACGCGTCAGCCGTCTTCATGGCGGTTCACGTCAACCGGGATGGCCGGAAGATATCAACGATTGCTGAAGCAGACGGCCTGAAATTCCATTCGCAGGTGCAGGTGAAACCGACGCGTCCGGGATTCGGTCCTCGCGGTCCGCGCTGGGAGTGGCAAACAAAGAAAAAGACGAGCGCGTTTGATGCGTCGAAGTTTCGAGCCTGCCGATTTACAAGTGACGGGAAACGAGTCGTGGGACTGACAAAAGGCTCGCCAGCAGAAGTACACGTCTGGGATGTTGCCGAGGATCGCGTGATCGCTCGGATTGAACGTGTTATGCCACCTCGAAAACAGGCACCGCGGAATCTTCGGGGGCGAGCCAACGGTCGCGGGGTGAACGAGGGAACGCCGAAAGAATCGCCTCAAGCGTTGCATCAAGCAATCTCTGAGAATGGTCGTTGGTTTGCATTTTCGGTCCTTGGTCCACAAGGAAACTCTTGGCTTTCGGTGGTTGATTTGGCCCAAACAAGCGTCGCCTACAAAGGACCCATCCAAGGTGCCGTGACGAGCATTAGCTTGGCAGGTTCCACGCCGTACTTGGCATACATTGCGGAAGGAAATGCCGTCGTCGTTGACTTGGAAACAAAGGCAAGTCGTCCGCTGAAAGTCCCAAACCGTAAGTGGGTACACGGATCAATCTCTCAGGACGGCAGTCTGCTTGCCACTGCAGAAGCGAGTGGTCCGATCTGTCTCCATCGGCTGCAACTACCAAGTGAGGAACGCTGGCACAATGTTGTTGATCGAGCCTCGCATTTAGGTGGCGACGATGCTCTCGTCGCGGCGTCGCATCTTCCTGTTTGGGTACGCCGAGGTGATGCAAAACCGCAGCCGCATTTCTTGGTCCATCTAACGCCGACTCATGCGTTCCTCAAGACCACTTCAGGTGCGTTATTGCCTCCCATCGCAGCAGAGCGAATCTCCAAAGATGGCGATCGCATAGAGATTCGGGCGGCCGAAGGAGGCCAGGTTTGGAAAAGCGATCCGGCGGACGGTCAGTTTAATGGCCCACGTGTTCCCGCCAAAACTTTGCCGCCCGTTCCCGATCCACGTCCTGTCGATGCCAAAGAGGAATTGATTGCTCTGGCAATTGCTGCTCGGAGCCATATGCATGCCCTTGCAGCATGTACGCCGGAAACGGATACCCGCGAATTGAAGCTTATCGTCTTTGACGCAACACAAAAGCAGGACCGTTGTCGCGCATTGGGCAAGGTAGCCTCCGGCTTTTCGGGGCTGTTTGAGCAGATTGCCGAGACCGCTGATTCGGTCACCAATTGCTTGAACGAAGAACGGAAGTTGCGATCCGAGATCAACCGCTTGGTATTGGAGTATGAACAAAGCAAGGTCCGATCGAGTCAGGCTCAAGTGGCTTTCCTTGCGGAAGGACTCGCTGCATTCGCGGCAAAACAATTCTCGACGATTCGACTGAATACCACTCAGAAACGAGAGGGAAACGCCATCATTCAGTACTACGTCGAGTTCGATCTCTTGCCGCCCGGTTGGGTAGAGGACCGAATTTACCAAGCCCATGCCTCAGCCTTAAACAGCTTGGCACTACAACAACAGATCGCGACGCTCGCAAACGTCGAGAAGCATTCCACAACGGAACGACTGACCACCGTTCTGCAGAAACGTTTCGATCACCTAGCAGCGCTTCGGACACAGTGGGTCACGGTGAACGAACGAGTTCAATCGCCCGTTTCTCCTCCGACGTGGTTGGAGCGGATTGCTGATGCTGACGTACTTGATGCGATTCGCACCGAAGTGCAAACGCTTCGGCACGACGCTCCATGTGCTTCGGCATTGTTGATGGCAGATCAAATATCACTTGAGATGAGCGATCCGAAAACTAAATCTTCGGAGTGCTTTCATGCAGCCCAGAAAATCTGGAAAGCCGTCGAACAACTACCACCAGACCCGGCTTGGGATCCTGATCGTGTTCGGCTTTATCATCGAGCTGCCACGCTCATTCTGCGCGGGATTCGCGAGCAATCGCAGAAACGAAGATTCACCGATGTTTACCACGTAATGTCGCCGTACGCGGTGACGATGCTGGAACGCGCCGAGCAATTGGACGTTAAGCAAACTCATAACAGTCTTCGAAAGTCAAAAGTCTATGCGTTGGCGTATGCTGGACAGCTTCATAACGCCCTGTTAACAGCTAGGAAGCTGGTCGAGCAATCTCCCGAAGACGCTGGCGGTCGTGTTCTTTTCGCTCGCACGCTGGCGGCTCTCGGCGCGAAAACGCGTGCGATGGATGAAATTGAGGGTGCAATTTTTGAGCAAGGGTACAAGCGAGTCTCCACACTGAAGGGACTCAAAGAATTTGCCGGTACAGGAGATCGTTTTGACCTTCTAACGAACTCGCGATTCGTGGTTAAGCGGGGAGGGTGGTCCCAAACGATTGAAATCCAAAATACTTCTTACATCCCGGTGCACGATCTGCAAATCGAAGTCCTTAAAGAAGGCGGCAAGTCTGACAAACACTTTGTGAGCGATTTGTCGGCAGGATCTTCGGTCGCTTTCAAGGCGATCGCTCCGCAAAAAATCCGTATCTCGTCCCGATACTTCGACACGAGAACCCTCACGCTCGAACCGTGAGCGGCTCAGCGTTTTGCTCCAACCCATTTCCAACTTCTCTGCGCAGTCCTTCGCGTCTCCGTGAGCTCTGCGTTTAATCTCCATGTGCTGGCAGAGTTCCGGGTAAAAGTGGCGTTACCTCTCCATGAAGTCCGCTAATCCGCCAAGCAAGGATCCTTCGCCCGTCTGCGAACCGCCGCGGGATGGTGCATTCGCCAACACTCGGTCTGCCAATCGAGAGAAAGGTAGGCTTTGAAGCAAAACGGTCCCGTGACCACGCACAGTCGCCAGGAAGAATCCTTCGCCACCAAAGAACATCGACTTCAAGTTCCCGGACTGTTGAATGTCGTACTCGATGCCTTCGGTGAAAGCGACGATGCAACCGGTATCAATTCGCAGCGTCTCGCCCTGCAGGCGTTTCTTGATCACATGCCCTCCAGCGTGCAGGAACGCCATGCCGTCACCTTCGACCTTTTGCATGATGAATCCTTCGCCGCCAAAGAACCCCGCGCCAAGTTTGCGTTGGAAGGCAATGCTAATTCTTGTTCCGTATGCGGCACACAGAAAGGCGTCCTTTTGGCACGTTAACGTCCCACCGATCTTCGCCATATCGATGGCAAGAATTTTGCCCGGATAGGGAGAGGCGAACGCGACGCGACGTTTGGCATGACCGTGATTGGTGAAGTGTGTCATGAAAAGACCTTCGCCGGTTAACATTCGCTTACCGGCTCCCATGAGCTTGCCCAGCATCCCTTGGTTTGGTTCGGAGCCATCACCCATCCTGGCCTCAAACTGGATGTCTTCCTCCATGTAATTCATCGCTCCGGCTTCGGCAACGACGGTCTCGCCTGGATCAAGTTCGACCTCCACGATTTGCATTTCCGAACCGAGCACTTCGTAGTCGACTTCATGACATTTCATCGCATTCTCCTGTGGGTTAAGACTCAGTTCGTCGGTTTCGGTCAAATCTTGTTTCGCGAAACACGGGATTCGAAAAGTGCGTTGACCGCGACGAAATTACTTACATTTTCGAGATCGATCGTGTCGAGTTCATGCTCGGTCATTGGCTGGTTTCGCGTAGAATCTTGCATCCCCTTCCCCAATGCAAGTGAGATCTGATGAAAACGAGATCCGTCGAAATGAAAATGTGGTCGATTGGCACGCCGTTGCTTTTGACGCTTTTGGTTTTTGGATGTGCGCCGGCATCGATTGAGGTTGGGCCGCCACAGGAATTGGTGGAAGATCCGCACAGCTCCGTTACCAGTATCGATGCGCCAAATATCGGCACGGTTCATTACGCGACTCGTGTCAAACATCTCCGTCAAGGTGCTGCACCACTGGTCGTCCTTCTGCACTACGGGTACGACGGTGAGAAGCCTGATCCTGGTATTTCTGGGAACATGATTTCGGCTTTTGCTTTCGGTCTCACTGACAACGAGCCCGTGGTGCTTGCACCGGTCGTTGTCGAAGGCGACTGGCTAAATCCGAAAAATGAAGCTGCTGTTGTCTGGTTAACGAGATGCGCGATGGAAACCTATGAGATCGATCCGGAACAGGTTTATCTTTGCGGATACAGCATGGGAGGAGAAGGGACGTACCACATTGCTTCTCGACACCAGGACCTATTTAGCGGCGCGATTGCAATGGCGGCACCGACCGCTGGTCCAGTCGGTGGATGGGAAATACCGCTGTATGTCCTTCACTCGCCATCGGATTCGATCGTATCGAGTGACGAGGCAAAAGCTCACACGGCAAAGATCAAGGCACAAGGTGGGAACGTCAAATACACAACCGTCCCTGGGGCCTCTCATTATTCAATGCAGAAGTTTGCGCCCTTTCTTTCCGATGCCTTCAAGTGGCTGCAAGAAAATCAGTAACGGGATGGAATCACCGTCGGTGTGCGTCCTCCAGTGCTTCAATTGCAATGACTTACCGTCGAATCGATAGAGAGAGACACCACCACGATATTCACCGGTAGCCAACCTGCTGCCAGGTCTCGCAATCCCAAACGCGTATCGATCCATCGTGATTGGCAACGCCAGCCGCAAGATAACGGCTATCGGCCGAGAAGCTGACTCCGATGACACGGTCCGTCGGTTCCTTCAAGACGGCGACGACTTCACCGGTCGCTACGTTCCAAGCATGGGCTGTTTTGTCTCGCGATCCGGAAGCCACAAACTTTCCGTCGTTGGAAGTGTATCTTTCTAACCGAATGCCCCCTGGTGAACGATCGAGCCGTTGGCTGTGATGACAGCCACGGAGAAATGACGCACAATGAAGCCGTTTGGTTAGAAGCATTCGACAGGGGCACTCGATCATGCGAAGCAAGGTTTACCTTGGGCATCTTTCTGACTTTCACATTGGTCAGGTGATGTATGGAAATCGGGTTCATTCGTCTGACAGATGGCCTTTTTGCTACTTGCAAAGTGACAACTGTCATGATGATGTTCTCGTGCTACGGCTCGCGGATGTTTGGTCTGGGCCGGACCGTGTACACCGGCGTCTTCGGGTTCCCGTCGATACGCCCATTCCGATCGCGGTAACGGGTGACTTGACACGGCGAGGTGCCGATGCCGAGTTCAGACTTGCAAAGAGCTATATCGAGGGCAGGTGGACTCCGCCCGACGGATTTGTTCGAGGTCCGGGCTTACGTCAGGGCAGCTCAGGAAGTGACTTAAGCGTTCCCGGCAATCATGATCAATGGGCGGGTTCCGCCTATTGGAACTTTCCCGCAGCGTTCAATCCGTTTCTGTATCGGAAGTGGTTTGGGAGTGAGTTAGGTGCACCCGTACTCTTGCAATCGGACGATGGAACACTTGTTGTAGAAGTTCACTCAATTGACTCAAACTCGGGTCACCTTGGCAGAATGTTCCGCCCTATGCAGGGCGGAAGCATCTCGGAAGAGGCGATTCGACGATTGCGTGATCGTCTTGCGCATTCGCACAGTCCGAAAGACGAGAATTCAGCAAAAGTCGCCAAGCGGGTGCGGATCATCTTGTGTCATCATTCCTTCAGCAATCTGTTTGCGGCGCCGGCGCCTCTCGACGAACCGTCGCTTGGCAACCTATTAGAAACTGCGGCTGAGTACGGCATATCGGTTGTCTTGACAGGGCATACTCACTACACGGATTGGAAAGAATACACGAGTTCTACCGGAGCAAGCACATGGGAAATCAGGGCATCTTCTGCTCTCGCAGCGCCGTCAGCGCCCTCCACGAACGAACCTAATCCGCAGGGTAACCCTCCAGAAATCTGTGCACATGGTTTCTGGGTACACGAAATCGAAAGAGTGGGACACGACAAAGCGGTATGGCGATCCCACATGTTTCAATGGGATGGAGAGACGTTCAAGAATTATCCTCCTGTTGAAATCGCGGTTTTCTAGAGTAACGCAGACTTCAACACCTCTTTGTTGAGTTGTTCGACCGGAGTTGTCACGGACGAAGATAAAGACGGTCCAGCGAGAGTCAAAAACTCTCGCACCTCTTCTGGTGTTTTCCAGCCCGTGATTTTTTGGAGGAATTCGATGAGATCGTTGATACCAAAAGACGACGCTCTACCGATATCTGTGTCAGATCCAGCAGATTGCTGGTCTTGAACGAGGGCATGACAGATTGCTTGCTCCAAGACTTCCGCAACCTCTGGGTAGTCTTTCCAGAGGGTCAGCTCTATCGTAACCGGCATTGAACGCGCCTCCTCAAGCTCAGCTTCCGTGGGCTCTGTCGTAGCGTGAAGAGTGACTGGTTCCTGAATTCTCCAATAGAGCTCCGTCAAAAGATCATCGGAGACGTCTGTGTTCAGCTGAAAAAGAGGAAGTCGTAGTCTTCCCAATCGCAATTCAGAAGCAAGGAATTCCGCAAGCTGCACAGCACTCTCATCGTTCATGCCTCCAAAGTGTTTCGCTGATGCCATTGCGATCGGAACGAACCGATAGTCAGAGTCTTCTTCATCATCCCACGAGATTGAACCTGTTTGGTCAGTCCAGTCAATTCGAAGCCGTCCATCTCCTGCTTTTTCAGCGGAGGCGGAAATCGTGTTGACCAAGTTACTCGCGATTCCGATTAGCAGATTCCTCAGGAAGTCGTACTTCGAATCATCGATATCAAGAGTGATCGATAGACCGCATTCGTCCAAGTGTTGAGCAAGCGTGCAGACGGTTTCGTGATTACGTTCTCGAACCAAAGCCGAATCGTTCGCCCATGCCAACTGCGTAATCAGCGTTTGTTTTCTTGCTTCATCCAGCACATCTTGGTCGACGGCTTGATTCCAAAGGCGGAGGACAACATCTCGATTTGTGAGTGTCTGTCCTCCTTCAGCAGTGCTGCGTTTCATCGCATTCATCGCATCAGCGATCTGATCGGCATTCGCTTCCAAAGCCTGAAATATCTCTCGTTGATTCATGCTTCACCAAGTTCTTCGTAGGCTATTCCAGTAGTTTTTCGATTTTCTCTATAAGACGCAATTTGCGAACTCGAATCGCACCTGCCGACTTGCCAAGCATCGCCGCTGCCTCTTTCGCCCAATGTCCATGGCTACTACTTTCGGCAAAAGTCCGAAGGATGCACTGATCTTCTTCCGACAGGCTTTGCAAGTATTTGGTAACGATTGCCTTCTGATGATCCGTCAAGCTCCGGTTTGCCAATGGGGCGGAAATTGAGTGAGCTGGTGATTCACGTGCCAGCCGTTCGCGAATGAGGTCAATCGCAACGTTTCGAACAATGAGGTAGAACCAAGTCGACAGTTTCGAAAGGTCAGGATCGTAGCGGTGACGATTCAACCAAAGTCGGTCCAAACCTACCGAAATGGCGTCGTCGATATCTTCGTTGCTCAAGCCTGAGCCAAATCGCTGCCGGAGCTTGTGTAGAACCCATGGGCCCAGTTCTGCTCGGATATCCGCCAGGCATCCGTCATCTCCTTCCTGCAATCGTCGAACTAACTCGCTCTGTTCCATTGAGACACCAAAACATGCTCGCTTACATGCTTTCTACTAATAGGTACGGCTTGCCGTTACACGGCATGAGGAATCGCCATTAAATTGGCGCAAGTCCTTTCCTTTCAATAGTTTACCACAATGGTTGTTTGGGTGGGATCGACCTGCGAGACGCTTGCGAAGCGGGCTGACAGGAGTGCTAGCCGTACCGCATCGCATTTATGTCGAAGGCAATCTTCGACCATCAGACGGACCAAGAGCTATCCCTCAAAAGACCCTGGTTCGACCGTTTGTTTTCGTCTCCGAGAATCTTTTTTTCGAATCGTGTCCTTTCAACGCCATGCCGTTCGTTCTCTGGGTGAGCACGCCTGAGTGCGGACAGTTTCCTAAGTTCAAACGGAGAATTCTGATGGCAAAGTTCATGTTCATTTATCGCAATTCCGAGGAAGTCGAGTCGATGGTGCCGACGCCCGAACAAATCCAAGAACTGATGACGGTTTGGGGTGAATGGATGCAGGGAGCTGCGTCCCACGGTGCTGAGTTCCACGGCGGCGACGGGCTCCAACCGGGCGGTAAGCTTATCGACGACAAGGGTCTCGTCTCCGACGGGCCTTATGTCGAATCCAAGGAAGTGGTCGGCGGTTACAACGTGTTGGAGGCGGAAAGCTACGAGGTAGCGATCGCGATCGCGAAGGATTGCCCAGTGCTTCAGCAAGGTGGCAACGTTGAGATTCGTGAACTCGCCGGTCTTGGATAAATCGCCAACTGATTGCGAGACACCGGCGAGTGCGTCAAGCTGAATTCATGCAAACGGACGATTCGACACAACTGGTTGACCATTTTTGTCGCCATGAGTTTGCGCGATTGATCGCAGCCCTCGCGCGAAAGTTCGGCGTTCGTCACATGGAGCTGGTGGAAGATGCCGTTCAGGGAGCATTCCTGCGTGCACTTCGATCCTGGCCACTCAAGGGTATTCCTCCGCAGCCCGGTCCATGGCTCTATCGAGTCGCCTACAACCTCGCGATGGATCATCTCCGTCGCGACCTGCGGTGGAACTCAGTGGCTTCAGCCGGCTCGGTAGAAGATCCAAGTTTTCAAATCGAGCATCCCCCGTACTGCGAAGATGAGATCACTGATAGTCAGTTGCGAATGATCTTCGCCTGTTGTTGCGATGAGATTCCTCGCGAGTCTCAGGTAGCGCTCGCGCTCAAGACTCTCTGTGGGTTCGGCAACGAAGAGATTGCGCGTGCACTTTTGATCTCGGAAGCGAATGTCGCCAAACGGCTCGTACGTGCCAAGCAACGTTTGCGGTCGCTCAAGTTTGATCCAAATGCATTGTCAGTGCAGGATTTCCAGGCGCGTCTTCCAATGGTACAGGCCGTCGCGTATCTACTTTTCAATGAGGGATACAGCTCTACGAACGACGATCGTTTGATCCGTGAAGAGCTTTGCGAAGAAGCCGTGCGTTTGGCCTTGCTGCTGGCGGAACACCCTTGGACGCAAGGGCCACGCAGTTCGGCGTTACTTGCGTTAATGCTGTTTCACGCTTCGCGTCTGGAGACGCGTCTCGATGAATCGGGAAGGATGCTACAGTTAGCCGATCAAGATCGAAGTCTTTGGGACCATCGAATGATCGCGGAGGCTGGACGTTGGATTCTGCGGGCATGTGATGGTGAACCGACTCGCTACCATGTCGAAGCCTGGATCGCTTCGGAACACTGCACGGCGAAATCCGCTGACGATACCCATTGGGACCGCATTGTTCAGGCCTACGATTTGCTTTTGAAATTCGATGATTCGCCGGTCGTCCAGCTCAATCGAGCGATAGCGATTGCGGAATACTCTGGAGTCGCGGCGGGTTGGCAGGCGCTCAACGCCATCGAACATCAGTTCCGAGACCGGTACCACCTCTGGACCGCAGCGGCTGGCGAATTTGCGTACCGCGAGGGAAAACTAAGCGAAGCGAGACGCTACTACGAGCGAGCACTGAGTCTCACGTCCTCCGCAACCGAACAAACCTTCTTGCGCGCTCAAATCGCTAAGCTTGATACGCCGGAGCTCGATCCAGCCAAGCCGGCTCAATGAGTATTCCTAACGGCGTAGCCACACGATACGGTAGATCATTCCTAAATCGGCGATCGCACCTTTTTCCACACGAGCACCCGTCATGAACGATTCAAAACTTGGTGAGTTCATTTCGGATATCAGAATTCGATTCGAGAAAGGCGATGAAACGGTCAACGTTAAACTGGCTGAACGCCATCACATGGAATTGGTTCAGGCGATTTATCGTGCAATCGCTGCCGGCGACATAGATGCTTTTCGAGATGCCCTTTCAAATGAAATCGAGTTTGAAATCATCGGTCCTGCTGACATTCCATTTGCCGGCAGAGCGAAGGGACCAGGAGACGTGGTCCTGTTAGTAACCGGGAACTTTGACCAAATCGAATCACAACATCCTGAAGTACTGGATGTTGTGGCGCAAGGCGACACCGTTGTTGTGAACGGTCGCGAGCACGGTCGTCTGCGTGGTGCCGAAAGTGACTACGAGATCGATTGGGTGCAGCGATTTCGATTTAGAAACGAGGAGCTTGTCTTCTTCAAGCAGGTCTATTCGAGAACCATTCCTCAAGACGGCTAACCGGTCGATCAATACCAAGACGCACTGCCAACGTTCAACTGACAAGCCCATTAATGCGAAATCGCGCAGGGCAATGCTGCAACCTCCGATCAATCGATGGACTCTTTCGCGGGGCTTGTCGGTTCCGACTTGACCGCGGCTTTGTTTGTTGAGGTCATTTGGAAGTTGCGAACGGAGAGCTGACCGTGTGCGAAGGTAAGCATCACCATGTTTTTTTCACGGGCAAGCGAGGCGTGGCGGATCTCCGTTTGAAAATCACCAATGCTCAACGTCGCGCGATTTCCCTTGACGGCAAGCTGCACACGCACCCATGACCCATTGATCGCTGGAAGGTCAGGCATGCGTGCGGGTTGGATGGTGTCTCCTTTGTTCTGTTTGGATGACTTGGTCGCCCAAGCGATGATTCGAGTCGGGACCTTGGATTGGCCTGCAGGCGCTTCGGGTCTCTCGTCGGCCAGAGTCACTCGGAAGATGTGTCCGTCGCCATTGAGTGTAAACACTACGCGTTGGCAATCTTCCGCTTTCAACTCGAATTCGATCGTGGCATCCTGGAACTCTCGCGGCCACTTTAAGATCGGTCCATGGTTCTTGAACTTTTTGAAGAGAACCGGGTCCGATACGCAGCTTGCGACGCCATCTTGAAACTGCCAATCGCCACGCTCGGCCAGTCGACCTTCAAAATTCACACGAAGAAAATCGTCTGCGAACTTTTCATCGGCAGCTGCCCATGCGGACAGCGTGAGCGCGATCACAACAGAACAGATTGTCTTCATGCATAGGATCCATGTGTTAGGGCGATATCACGGTTGTTGCTTCGTTTCAGGCCAACGAAGCTGAGTCTGCCTAGCTTTGTCTCTAAGCTGCAAGTCAGTAATGGAGGCTGTCCCAGGTCCATCGCTGACATCGATGCGAATTTGGAAGACTCGCTCGGAGTCCGGGATGTCAATTTGAACGACTTGCCATTGGTCGCTCGAGCGCACGGGAAAAGAGATCTTGCTTCCTTTTGGCAGGGTGGTCTTGGCGTCCGTTGTGTAAAAGAAATCACCTGTCGCTTCGGCCGCACTCTTGAGCTTGAACGTCAGTTCGTAGGGACCTTTTGAAACGCGACGTCCTCGCAAGTCGATCGCGATTCCTGGATCTTCACCAGTAAAAGTGAGTTGAATTTCCTTACCAACGATCCTCATTTGCGTGTTCTTGCGGGCGCGGATTTTCCTGCTTCGATTCGGCGTGGCACCTCTGTTGGAAGTGGACGGTGTTTTGCGCCGCACATACTCCTCCGGCGTCTTCGCGTTGAAGTGGGTCCATTCACGGTGTCGGTGCGGCAACTTGGATTCATGGTTTGCCGATTCATGGTTGGCCGATTCAAGGTTGACGGGCGAATGCGACCGCTTTGATGCGTGCAGTGTGTTCTCAGCCATCTCATGCCACATCTCAATCATCCTTTTCAATCGATCCGGCTCTTCCTTTGCGAGATCATTGAGTTCGGTTCGGTCCTGCGCCATGTTGTAGAGTTCCCAGGCAGCACTCTGAAAACTCACGAGCTTCCAATCACCGTCTCGTAAGCCGCGGTCAGCTGCAAACAGCAGGTGAATCGGTGGCCTTTCTGCAAGCCGATGACCTTCTAAGATAGGCTTCAACGAAATTCCCGAGACCGGTCGCAGTTCCCGACCCTGCCATTTATCGGGGATCTCCGTGTCTGTTATTTCTGCCAGCGTTGGAAGCACATCGATGAGATGAGCTGGTTGATCGACAATCGATCCCGACGAAAGTTTTAGACCGGCTGGCCAGTGAACAATGGCGGGGCTCGAGATTCCACCTTCGAATTGATTCTGTTTGTAGTAACGGAACGGACTGTTGCGAGCCCATGCCCAACCCGTCGAGTCCCCCAGGGAGTCCTTTGCGTTGGTTGGTGTGATGTCCAAACGAGGCTTGCGGCGATCGTAAGGGCAGGCTCCGTTGTCAGACACAAACAGAATAAAGGTGTTTTCAAGTTCTCCGTTCTCTTTCAGATCGGCGACAAGCCGTCCCACCTCCTGGTCCACTCGGTCTATCATTGCCGCCAGCGTCGTCATGCGATTGGCTTCGTATTTGCGCATCCAAGGTTGTAGATCACTCCAAGCAGGCACGTGCTCTGGTCGTGGGCTCGGCTTCAAAGACTCAGACAACACTCCGAGACGTTTTTGCTTGGCGATGCGGGCGCTGCGAATCGTGTCCCAACCATCCTCGTACTTGCCTTTGTATTTCACGTAGTCGTCCGGCAGCGCATGCAATGGTGCGTGCGGGGCATTGAATGCGACGTACAAATACCAGGGTTGATCCGTTTCTCGAGCTTCCTTCAAGAATCGCAAGGCGAAATCGACGTTTGCGACCGTCGTGTAAAAGCCTTCGCCGGGAACCTCCCACGGCTGACCATTGAGCCGGAACGTGTTGTCTCCGGAAAAGTAATTGCAGGCTCCGCTGAGATGACCAAAGTATCGTTGGAATCCAAAGTCCGTGGGTTGCTGCTTAAGATGCCACTTGCCGGTCATGGCGGTGAAGTAGCCGGCATTACCCAACACCTCCGCCGATGTTACGGCGTGAGTCAACGCTGTGTCACCAGCCGCGATGCAATATTGCCCCGTTAACAAACTGACTCTCGAAGAATGGCATTTGGCCGTGTTGTAAAACTGCGAAAAACGGGCCCCGTTGTTGGCAAGCGCGTCAAGGTTGGGTGTTTCGATTTCGCCTCCATAACAACCGAGGTCAGAGAAACCAAGATCATCGACCATCATGACAACAATGTTCGGTGATGAAGTGTCGGCAGCAGACGTTAGTGACGACATCACTAAGGAAACGATGAGGCAAAGTACACGCTTCATACGGGGCCTGATAATCATTGATTGTTTGTAGGATGGAGACTCATCGCTGTGGTCAGTATGTCTGCGACGTCGTTTGATAGAGTTACTTGTCCGGTGCGATCTGTTTGTCTGGCTTGGCGTCCCGGCGAGCTTTTCTACGCGCTTCGCGTTCCGCTTTTCTTTTTGCTTTGTCGTCCTGTGTCGGAGCAGCGGAATCTCCCAGCTCTCTTCTCAACGCTTCTGGCACCGTGACCGTCTTGCCGCGGATATCGAGTCGCTTGGCGATTTCGATTTGCTTTGAAATCTGCCCAGGCTCCGCAGCGTTGCCACCACGAATGAATTCACCAAAAGGACGACCAATGACTTCGAGGTCTTGTTGCATGAGTTGACGCATCTCATTGACGCGAGTGGCTTGATTCGGATTGTATGCCAGGTTTTTCATTTCCTTTGGGTCGCGTTTCAGGTTGTAGAGCTGGTCTTCATCGAAGAAACCGGGGCGATCTGCGCCTCTAACCCCGATGCCCAGACGCCCGATGTACGACATCGCTCTCGGTAAGTTTTGTGGCGGAGAGCTCTTGATCGCAGCGATTCGTTCTTTGGTATAGCGAACGGCAACGTAGGACCAATCTTCTGTGACCGTTGCCCGCGCGGCTCCCATTTCGAGATAGAGATGGTCCCGCCAATTCGCAGCCGTTCCATTCTTGAACAGAGGCGTGAGACTCTGTCCATCGATTCGATACGACTCTGGTTTTTCAGCGCTTGCCAGGTCGAAGAAGGTAGGGACAAGGTCGATATTTTGGACAAGCTCGTCACATGTTTGGCCCGCGGGGATTCCGTTGGGCCAACGCATGATCATCGGCACTTGACAACTCGCGTGTGAAAAGACCGATGCTTTGCCATCGCGACCGTGATCGGGAGCGAATATCACGAGAGTGTTGTCGTCAATTCCGAGTTCTTTAAGTCGACGAAGTATCGCCCCGACCGAATCATCAATCCACGCTTCACCCGCCACATGACTGTTTGGATCAAAACCGTTTTGAGTGATCGTCGTGAGAAGCTCTTCGCGCGGAGTCATGATCGCCGGAAGACTTCTGGTTTCACCCTCTCCGGTTACGTTCGGGTGGTCCATGGACTTTCGCCAGGACTTTTCCGGCCCATGCAGTAGCGTGCTGCACACATGAAGGTAAAACGGTCCGTCCTTGTTTTCTTCAATAAACTCCAACGCTGCTACCGTTGTCCACTCTGCGTTGTGCATGCCATAGGGCGGACGAAGATTTTCTGGGTAAACGTTCTTCGCCCAGGAAAAGCCAAGTTCCTTGAGGTAGCGACGCATCCAACGCTCATTGTGCTTGAACTGAGCCGAAGTCTTTGGCCCGGGGCGCGCGTCTTTGGAAATGTCGATCCATCCGCTATTGCCTTTGAAAAACTCCGGGAAATCGAGACTGGAGGTGAGGTGAAACTTGCCGACGAATCCGGTCGTGTAACCGGCTTCACGAAGGACGTTTCCAACATTCATTCCATCGCGTTCCAGGGCGACATTGAAATTCGGAAGTCCCTGGTTCTCTTCGCCACCGATCGCATCGGCGTAAAGTTTGCTATGCGAGTTACCAGCGTACCGACCGGTCAGAAAACTATATCGCGATGGAGTACAGACCGAGCTGCTGACGTAGGCTCGCGTGAACTTCATTCCCTCCTCTGCCATGCGGTCGAGATTCGGAGTGTACGTGTTGCCCCCAAACGCAGCGATGCTTGACGGATTCTGATCGTCAATCAGAAACATAATGATATTCGGACGCTCTGCCCAACCAGCAGGGGCAGCGATCACCGAAAGGAAGAAGAACGAAAACGTAAGGCAGGTTTTCATGGTTTGAATCTTGGAGAAAGACATGTGTTGTTCCGCTACGACGCGCGGTCGTTGTCACGCGACGAATAGTGTCGCAACGGTCGGCTTAGTCGATTATTTGGCACGCGGCTTCGCGATCGCATAGAGACTATGCTCAGCGAGGATATAAAGAACATCGTTGTCGATGGTTGGCGTCGCACCGATCGAACTGGGCGAATGGATGCGGTGCACGGGGTTCCCGTTGGGCATTGCGATTTGTGGATTCTTGGAAAGACCGAAGACCAACACTTGGCCGTCTTCGTTCGTCGCAAAGACATGGCTCTCCGAGACGACAGGCGCCGAAGTTGAAACTGCAAACATATCGTAAGACCAGTGCATCGTTCCCGTATTGGCATTTAAGCAGCGAAAGATACCCGTCGCATCACTGGCGAACAGCAAATCCTCATGGATGACAAGGCGACTGACCGTACGGTGCATCTCTTCTTCGATCGTCCGCTTGCCGTTGCGATTGGTATCTTCGCCGGCGTAAAGCCAGATCGCGGCTGATTCAGGATTCGGACGAGTGAAATCACCGGCCGCTTTGTCGCATGCGATCGGCGTCTTATTGTCGATGGGTTGATTCGGCGACGCCTGGTTGAAAACAAGATCCGGACTGACATCGCCTCGTTTGGTCGGATCGATGCACCAGATACGACCGGGGCCGTCCCCGTCGTGAGCCCACCTGCCCATGGCAACATAAACCCGATCGTTCGCGATGGTCACGGCGCTCGGCAGACTGTTTCTGACATTCTTGCTACCCAAGTCCCAATTCGAGTCCTTGGGGTTGCAGTCGAATCTCCAAAGCAGTTTGCCTTTCCCGTCAGGTGTGCCGGTCGTTTCGAAACTGTAGAGCCAGCCATCACCGCCGGGAAAGATGACCTGTGTGATGCCTCCCAGTTTTGCACAAACGGGCGTTCCGTTTTGGACATTCATGACGTGCGCGCTGGGTGTTGCGTCACTCCACAGTAGCTTTCCTGTGTGTTTGTCGACCGCAATGAAACTGGGCGCTTGGGGATTGCGATGCTTGAATCCGTCTTCGATCATCGATGTTCCGGTAACGGCGTAGATCGTGTTGTCCGATAGGCAAAGGGAGTTCTTCCGGATGTTGAAGCAGGAATCGAACGGAGTGATACCGAGTTCGCCAATCATGTCGAGACGCCACACGACGTCAGCTTCTTGCGCTCGATCGTTTAGGTTTTCTGACGCCGCAATCCCGTCGTCTTCCTTGTCGTAAAAACCTTCCGTATCCAGACAAACGAGTTCACTTCGATTCGTGATGTACCACAGCCGATCACCTTCAATCAGCGGTGTTCCCCCGATTCCGTTCCCTGGGTAATCGTAGGTGCGTCTTGGATATTTGTGGCTAGATGCTTGCCACAGAAGCTTGCCGTCGGTGGTATCGAAACAGAGCAACACGCCCAGATCGATACTCGATGGATAACGAGCCAAGAAACCTCTCGAGTTGTTGGTGCCGACATAGACCTTGTTGTCAGCGACGACGGGGCTGCCATAGGCCGTCGATCCGACGAACGATTTCCAAAGCACATTCTTGCCCGTCGTAAAATCGAACTCAGCAGGCACATCGCGTTGCGGTCCGAAGAAGTAATTTCGCAATGGATCGAGAAACAAGGCGCACAGAAGGCACATCACCGCTGACGCGACCAACATCGAGCGCAAGCTGAAACGAAGCCAACGCGTTGTGCGGGGCCTTGTTCGCTCGCCCGTTTGATCGATTGTCGCGTTGGGGTCCACCGGCCGGCTCACTGTACGATTGAATTCTGCGACTCGCCTTAAATTCCCATCCATGTCAGTTTAGTGACAACAGTGCTGGCCTGCATGGACTCTCTAAGTCAATCGCCAAACACTTGAATGCTCGCTATTCCGTGAAGTTTCTGTCGCCACGTTTCTTCTGATTCCGCGGAACGCTACGTTCCACGCGAGATTTGCGCGTTGGTTTACTTTATTGCCATCGCACTGGCAGATCTGAGGCACGGTGCAAGTATCTCTGCGACGAACCCAGCAAAGCTCGTTGCGAGGGTCAACGAATTCATTGACCATTCGTGGTTGGAGGATGAGAGCCGCAATGTCCTTCAGGCGTATCTCCACGCGCTCAAAAACGAACACTAGCGTAAATCGCTCGAACGTCTATCTTGTTTGGGGTCTCCATGATCCGTATGAGGCATTCATCCACGCATGGCGTCTTGGTTGTGGCGAAGTCGTCTTCGGATCAGGTTGCGGATTGACTCGGAGGGGGCGGTTGCAAGGGCCAAGTCAAAATCTCGCGTCGCGGCGTCGAAGTTTTCACTGCGGAAGTTTAGGTCTGCCATCACGGCGAACCAAAGATACGAACCCGAAAGCCAACTCGGCGGGAGGTAGTTCTCTAACGTTGCGAGTCCTGCTTTGGCTCCTTTGATCTCGGCAAGGGCCATTGCATGATTGAGTCGATGAACAGGGATGTCGACGATCCGAAAGAGAACTTCATAGTTTCTGACAATCTCTTGCCACTTGGTTTCGCCGTACGATGGGGCAAGGCAATGCGTCGCCGCGATTCCAGCCTCGCAGTGAAAGCGAGTGAACTGTTCTCCCGACGCGGACTTGCTCAGCCACTGGATTCCACGCCCGACAAGATCGTGATTCCACTGACTTCGATCTTGTTCCTCCAAGAACAGGAGTCCTCCGGAACGGGCCTGACGTCCAGCGAGCCGAGCCGAATTGAGGAGCATTAGCGCAACCAAGGCTGATGTCTCCGGCTGATCGCCGCGTGGGTTTTCCGCTAACATTAAAGAGAGACGTGTCGCTTCTTCACAGAGCTCGAGCCGAATCGCATTGTCTGGATCGATCGAAAGATAACCCTCGGTGAACATTAGATAGAGAGCTTTACGAACCGATGGCAAGCGTCGGCGAAACTCATCGGAATCGAGGTTGAGCTCTTGAACGTCACCCCGACGCAAGCAGTCCCTCGCGCGGGCAATGCGTTTGTAGATGTTCGCTTCACTCGAAAACAATCTGGCGGATATTTCGGGGATGCTGAAACCGCACAGTGTTCTCAGCATGAAAGCCAACCGCGATTCCTCCGGCACAGCAGGATCGCAGCACAGGAAAAGCATGTGCAGCAGACTCTCCTCGTACGCCGACGGGGCGTTTCGTTTGCCGTTTGCAGGATCGGCCTGCAATAGAACCGATTCGCGTTTCAACAACTTGCGGCGGCGATCCGCTTTACGCAGATCGTCGATCAGTTGGTTTCGAGCGACACGGTACAGCCATGCGGTTGGGTTTTCGGGCTTCTCACTTTCTTGCCATTTCTGCACCGCCGAAAACATCGCTGCCTGCACGGCATCTTCGATGTCGGGTAGACATCTTGCGCCGAATTCATGGACGAGCACCGAGACCAGTCTTGAGTACTCGTGTCGAAGCAAGTCTTCGTTGAACAAACGACGTCATCCTTGATGGATTTCGCGGACCTCAACACTCGACCCAGGCATCATCGTTCCTGGGCTTTCGCGAGCAATCGTTTCAGCTTCCTTCAAGCTCTCCGCTTCGACGATCATGAATCCGCCTGCGATCTCCTTGACTTCCGTGAACGGACCGTCCGTCTTCCCCTCGGAGGTCACTACCGACCCTTCTCCGAGCTTTCCACCCATGTCGATGATATTGGCCTCGAATTTCTCCCTCCATTGATTGAAAGCAGCATACATCTGTTCCATCTGACTGGGAGAAGGGGGAGGAGACGGTTCCGTCGACGGAGCACTTCTTTGAATACACAGATAGCGTTTCTTGGTCATGTCGTACCTTGATGGAAGGGTAAGCGAACAGAAATTGCCTTTTTAAACGAGACGCGTGAGAATGATCGTATTGGACACATGTTGGAACAATTTTCAGAAGTTCTGATTCAACTGTGCCATCGATTGGGAAAAGAGCTCAGCGAACGAAATGTCTGTTTCTTGGCCGAGGTCGTAACGTCATTTGCATTTCAGTCGTCGGGAGAATCACGGTTCTCCGCTCGCTCAACAGTCACGTCGCCCTCCCAACGGTAGGCTAAGCAAAATACTGCGACAGAAGCGGTCAGAACAGCGGGTTTTCCGACAACGTGCCAGAGTCTCTCCGGAAGAATGAACGAGATGACGAGGGGAATCACGGTAGAGCATGCAATGACTCCCAAAGCGATGTACCACACTCGGTTCGTCATCGTACGTTTAAAGCGATCAATCTGCCGTTCACTGATCTGCACTTTCGCCACTCCGAGCTGGTTGAGTAAGAGCGCGCCGCGCGAATTTTGAGAGTTCGGGCCGGCCCTCGAAGAGGTTTGATTCTATCAGCCGTAAAACGAACGGAGCTTCGGCTCGACCTGACAATGACCTTCGGAAAAAATTCATTTAGAAAAAGATCGGTTGACCTTTGTGCTGCAACGGTGAACACTGATAGTCGTTGTCAGTGAGTTCCTCGTATTTCGGGTCTGTGTCGACAGGCCCCTTCAATGTCTTCGTCAAAACTCCGCCGCCAGATCGCTTGGGAGGCGGCTCGATTGATGTACTCGCGCGAAGTGACCGAGTACTACGCGGCCAAACAGAAAGCCGCTAAGCGTTGCTACAAGGGCTGGATCAAACCAGCCGATCTTCCCACCAACGCCGAGATTCGCGACCAAGTGCAACTCTTGGCGCGTCTTCATGAGGGCACCGACTCTCAGGCCCAACGGTTGCTCGAAATGCGATTGCGAGCGCTTTGGTGGATGCACCGTCTCGAGGCGTTTCATCCAAAGATTTTGGGCAGCGTTCTGACCGGCGCAATCCGTCAGGGAAGCGACATCGATCTGCATGTCTTCGCGGCCAACCCTCATTCAATTACCGTCGAGTTGGATGACGAGGGGATCGCTTATGAACTGGAGCGGAAGCGAGTGGTGAAGGATGGTGAGCAGCGTGTTTTCACGCACATCCATGTTCGCGATGAGTTTCCGGTCGAATTAACGGTCTATCACCCCTCGTATCTGGGCTATCGATTCCGAAGCTCCATCACGAACAAGGCGATTGAGCGGGCCGGCTGCGGCGACTTGGAAAAGCTGATTGCGATGGAGCATGATCTCGATGCCGAGGATCAACGGGGACGACTGGCAGAGATGGACGCACGGCCAGATCGATTTCAGGTCTTTCAGTCGTTATTGATCCCGCTGGAAAATGTGAAGCAATCACTGAAGTATCATCCCGAGGGTGATGCGCTTTTCCATAGCTTACAAGTCTTCGAACTCGCCCGCGATCAATCGCCTTATGACGAGGAGTTCTTGCTCGCGGCGCTCCTGCATGACATCGGCAAAGCAATCGATCCCGACGATCACGTCGCGGCCGGACTGGAGGCACTCGACGGATTCGTCACGGACCGAACGGCTTGGTTAATCGCCCATCACATGGAGGCTCATCGGTTGCACGATCGAACGATCGGAGCCCGGCGACGTCGGCGTCTCGAAGCGCATCCTTGGTTCGAAGAACTGTGCCTGCTCGGGCAATGTGATCGTCACGGACGCGTCCCCGGAGCCGAAGTCGATCCGCTTGAAGTGGCCCTCGACTACATCGAAGGAATCGAGGAGATGTTCGGGTAGTCACTGGGATCTTCTCGAGTTGTCGTCCTGCTAAGTAAGCGAACTTGCAGGGGCTGGCCGAACGGATTGGCAATCCCGTCGCGTCAATCGGATTCACGTGCCTCAATTGCAAACGTGAGATTCTCAACGGGTTGCTTTCCTTCCAATCTGACTTGAGAGATGTCGGTGATGAGTTCACCGTCCATTATGAACTGATGAAACGTCACTCCGCTGGCCGAGTAAGTTGGGCCGCAACGTATCGGACGCTTCTTGGGAAGAGTTAGACTCGAGATGCTGATGTTGTGGACGGGCGCATCCTCAAGCAGGAAGTCGACCGCGTCATGATTGGATGCTTTCCAGTGGCCTTCGATTTGATCGACACGGACATTGCGGAATTCCACGTTCTCAATGGGGATTGTTTCGTCGTTGTCTTGAGAGGTCTTGGTATCGACGGCGATGGCGCGACGGCAGTGAACAATGTCAATATTGCGAAACACGACTCCATTCATGGGATGGTCGTTTTGCATGCCAGCCTTAACGCCAGCGGCCCATGTCCACAGGACGTTGTTGGAAAACACGACGTTGTCCATGGAAACGATTGACTTGTAGCGAGCCTTGGAGCACATGGCGTCATCAATGGTCATCACAAAACACTGGTTGACCAACACGTCTGACGAGGATGTCGCATTGATCCCGTCATTTTGAATCTTCCAGTTGATGTTTTTGTGATTGAGCACTTTTACATTCTGGACCATGACACCCTTCATCTTGACCAGGTCAACTGTCCAGCCGGTCGCGTCTTTGATAATGACGCCAGAGATGCTGATGTTCCGAGAAGTGCCTTGATCATCCGACTGAATCACTCGCCTTCGCGGATGCGTCTTGCTCTGAGTTAAAAATACCGGCGGCGGCTGGCTCAGTAGGTTCATCAGAGCAACACCGCTGGCGTCGATTTCCCCGCGACCTCGAATCGTTACGTTGTTCGCATTGCCAATCATCAACACGGGGTCGATGGTACCGCTACCTCTGATGGGATAGTTGCTCACGTTATCGTCCGCTTTCAGGGCGGAGCCTGGGGACAGATAAAGATCGACATTCTCCTTTAGCCGCAGCGCGGCGCGCACCTTGAAAACCCCCGGCGGCACATAGACGATCCCTGGAGTGGATGGCGTACCAAAGGCGCTGGCAGCATCGATTGCATTTTGGATTGCCGGCTGCGTGTAAGTCGCGCCGGTCGGATCCGCCCCATAATCGTTCACGACATTGAAGACTCCCTTGCCAGATGGCGACGGAACACCGGCTTCGAGTGGGTCTCCAAGGATCACGAGTTTTTCCAAGTCGTTGATTTGGACGACGAGATAGCGAGGCGTACTATCCGTGTCTGGAGCTTGCGTCATCGAGAAGGTCAATTTCTTCTCTGATGCTTGAGCGTCGATTCCGAGGCTTGCTGGTCGGATTGTCTGACTGTCGACGCGCTGTGATACGTCGACCGTCAAATGGACCGTCTGGGAAAAGGCGAAATGAGCATAGTGGTAGTCCATGTACTTGATGACCGGAACGCGTTTTCCATCAATCGTCAAGGAAAATGAGGAACTGATCTGCGCATTTGGCGGCGTCGGATAGATCGTTAAGCCCGCCTCAACAACAGGGCAGATGGTCAGCAGAAGCAGAAGACAACGCGGGACCGTGCTACGGAGCGTGATGAATTCCCCCGTGTTTAGTTTGCCAATCGCGGAGCGGATCATCGGTTTCTGGGATGTACTCAAGCTTGGACTCCATCACGGTTTTGCTGTGCCGCAGGCGTAAAACTGGCTCGCGAGGAAAGGCACCAAACCAACATAGCAGACGCTCGTCCAGAGAGACCAAGGGACGATCGTAAACAAGGTTTGGGTGATCCCTCAAACTTGTTGTAGAAGAACGAGGGGAAGCAGCTGCCACGTGTTCAAATGGAGTTGTTTTTGCCTCTCGGACTCACGCTGGCGGATTGTACCGCTCGTCGTGAGCCCGAGAGCGTGGTGCGGCTGCGCCCCATCACCGAACGGTACCACTCGGCTGTTCAACCGTCATTTGCTTGATCGCGGATTGCAGCGGGTTCGCGTGCGGCTTGGCGACATCCGATTCGAGTGTGACTGCGGGTGCCGAGTTAACCCTCTCCACATGCGTCGCCGATGCATTCGTTTGAACTTCCGAAGCCGACTCAACAGTCGTCTCAACATGGGGCGATAGAATCGGGATCTGACCCACTTCAAACGCCTTCAGGTTGTTCGCTTCGTTCGTTTCAGCAAGCTGATCCAAGCTGTCGATCGCGACCACTAAACGCTGCAACCCAATGATCTGGCCATTTCGGTTACCCATCGCCAGGGCTTCGATTGGCAGGGTCAGTACGACCTGCAGTGTTTCGCCGGCCGCGATTTCACCGACGGTGACCGTCGTGTTGGGTGAGTTGGGGCAGATCCGACCCAGCACTCCCACGGCCGAAACATGAAAGTTGCAGACGGCGCGACAGCTGTTGTTTCGGATCAGCACGGAAAACTTGGGACCGCAGTTGGCATCCTGATCGACGATCTGATTGACCGCGGCAACTTGTAAGTCTCCCCAGTCGGCTTCATTGACAACGACGCCTCCCAACAGCGAGTGATGCAACATGGCGCGCGAAGCGAATTCGTTGACGCTGTTGTTAACACCGTGCCGGTGGATCAGTGCCAGCACGTGATCGCATCGAGTGCCTCCGTGGAGCAACTGGGAAGTCGTTATCACCTGCGGATTGGTAATCACTTGGGCTTGGGCAGCCACGATCGAGCCGACCACGATGCTGGCGGTCAGCAAACATCGGGTAAGAGTAAGGCGGTTCATGATAGGACCTTTCGGAAAGTATTTTGGAATGGGCGTAATCGGCATCGATCGATTGATGCGCTGATATGAGTACACCTCGGTCGGATTGAGTACAAAAAAGCCCGGCCACCAAGATCGAACGAGGCGCCGGGCATTCGTGATTGAGCGATGAGCCGGTTTGGACCGCGGACAGCTGTGGGCGATTGGTTTCCCCTGCGTCCGCGGTCATCGTTTTTGCCGACTACCAGCAACCCCAGTAGCTGCTGTAAATCGGAGCGTAACTGGTGTAAACCGGAGCACAGTAGCGGTAAGTCACCGGTCGGTAACAGAAGCGGTGGCTGGGGAAGTAGCCGTACGAGCGGTAGCACGATCGGTAGCCGTAGAAGCCACGGCTACGGTAGCCGTACCCGTATCCGATCCGTCGGAAGCAAGCCGCAATCGCTTCTTCTCCACTGGTCTCGTCATCACCCAACAGGGCATCGACATCGGCCTGCCCGAGCTCATCGACTTCAGCCGCTTGCGTCGAAGAGCTGTTGGCCGCATTGAGGTCCATCTTGGCCACTTTCGCCAGCAAGTTGTCATCGGCCATGACCGAGCTTGCGACCAGCATCATCGGTGCAGCTGCAAAAAGGATCTTCTTCAACATCGTAACGTTCTCCAAGTTGGCAGATAAAAGGGAGGGGAAGCGGGAGTCTGCCGTGTCTCGTCGTTCCCGTTTGTTTCCTGACTACACAGCCAAGCGGGAGCGATTCGGAAGTGTTACATGCGAATTGCCAATTTGTTTGTGTGTGTTCCTATGTAAGAGAGCTGGCGGAAGCTCGTTCCACGAATAAAGGGGTCAGTGCTTTGGTTGCGGTTGCTTTCACTGCGTCTCCAATTGTCGGAGCCGGCTCCGTCTCAGCGGCGACATCACCTTGCGGGTTTGTAACGTTTCAGCGTCGATTCCGCTTGGAATAGCAAGTCAGAAGAAAACCCTTGTTACCGCAAAATCATTCGGAGCTTCCCCGTGCGTTGTTCAGCTCTCTTAGTCGCCATCGTCAGCTTCCTCTCAGTCGCCCCATTGCATGGCGAAGACAAACTGTTTTCAGAGGTCGCAATGGAATCCGTCTTTCAGGCGTCGCCTTCCCTCAAACCCGTCGCATCGAAAAACACTTCCGGTTCTCTGGACCGAGTCACCAGTGTCGATTCGCTGGTTCGTGCATTGACGGCCGCTGGCATGGAGGCAAGGGAATCGAATGGTCGGGCTGCGTTGACCTTCAACCACGCCGGCTGGAAATTTCCGGTTTCGATTTCCGTGAATATTGACCAGGATCGACTCGACTGCCGCTTCACGTTGATAAGAATCGGCGACGTCAAGTCGGTCAGCACGCAGAAACTGCTTCAACTACTCGCGTCGGGCGACGGCCTCGGAACTTCATTCGCTTATGATTCGGCGTCCAAGACGATCCAGGTCCGCGCCTCATTCTCGAATCGATCCATCACGGCGAACGAGCTGAAATCTGACTTGGTTCAGATGGCTCGTCTTGCCGCCAAACACGCCGATGTGTGGTCATCTTTGACCGGATCAGCCAATTCCAATTCGGCGTCCAGCTCCAGTTCGGCGTCCAATTCCAATGCGACTACCAATTCGCCGCCCATGTCGAATCGGACTCCTCGTCCAGAGTCGGGGGCAGGAGTCACTTCGCCGCCCTCACGCGTGTCCACGTCGGTCGCCTCGCTGGTTGGGCGTTGGTCGGCTTACGTGGCCAACGATGAAGCGTTCGCCATCAAGATTAGCGCTGACTCCCGGTTTCAGCTGGTCCACCTGAAATCCGGCGAACCGACGCTTTCCAAAGGAAATATCACCCGATCGGGTCAGCAATTGAAGCTGATAGGTGACGGAGATCTGACGCTCGACTGTACCGTCGCCCAGTCCAACGCGAACGCATTCGCCCTGGCGATCAAGGACGCCAACGGAAACGTCGCGATGAAGCTGAACTTCAAAAAGGCGAATTAACTCGTCTGTAACAAATCGCCAACCAATCCGCTTGGTAATTCAGAGCCAAACCAATCCTAGGCGGTTCAACGCCGCCGCGAGCCAAACGAGGTGACCCGATGTCTTTCCACTTTCCCAACTCGACGCTGTATCTGAAACAGACGCTCATTGCCCTAGTTGCCGCCATGCTGTTGGCCATGTCGGCGCCGACGGCACGAGCCGATCAAAACAACTACCCCAAAACGCTGGCATCAACCGCTTGGATTATTACCAGCGACGCTGACGACGAAACGTCGACGGGCACGGGAGTTTATGTTGACGGCGAAAAACGGCTCGTTCTGACGAATGCCCACGTGGTCGGTGACAGCCGATCGGCCGTGGTGTTTTTCCCGGACCTGAACAATGGGGCGGCGGAAGTGAAACGAAAGCACTACCTCACCAACGTCGTCAAACTGGCCCAGCCTGGCAAAGTGGTCGCGATCGACCGCAAACGCGATTTGGCCTTGATCCAATTGCCTAAAGCTCCCGCAAACGGCAAGCCGATTAAGATGGCCGGATCCAGCACAACTCCCGGAACGAAAGTCGACTTGATCGGGAATCCAGGCGACAGTGACATCCTGTGGATCTACACATCTGGTACCGTGCGTTCGGTCTACGACAAGAAGTTCAAGTCGAATCATGGGGAACACGACTTTCGGGTGGTCGAGACTCAAAGTCCGATCAAACCGGGCGACAGCGGTGGGCCGGTTGTTAACTCCGAGGGCGAATTGGTGGCCATCGCCCAGTCGTTCTCTCCCCAAAGCGCACTGGTCAGCTACTGCGTCGATGTCAGCGAGATCAAAGCGTTCATCGCCAGTTCTTGGAAACCTGCCCCGCTGCCAACCAAGGCACTGCTCGACAACGCAGGAATTGAACACAAAACCCACGACACTGGACACTACCAGATCGAACAGTCTTTGGCCGGCGGACGGAAACAATCGGTCTTTGTCGCCAAGGATACGGAGTACTTTCAACGTGCAGATGTGCGAAAGATCTGGTCGCTGGTGTTGGTAAGTAAGGAAGTACCGAAAGTCGAACTGATGAACCGGCTGTTGCGTCAAAGCGCTGCGACGAAAATTGGAGCTTGGGCAATCGAGAAGACCTCGGCTGGCGAGCACATGGTGATCTATGTTGCCAAACTCGATGCCACGGCTCCCGACGAAGCGCTTAAAGGAACGATCGAGTACGTCGCACGCATTGCCGGCGCGATGAGTAAGGAATTGAATCCGAAAAACGAAGAGGAGTCCGCGGACGCTACGTTGGCTTCGTGGCTCGCAAACTGAAAACGACTGGCTCCTTTAAAACGTTTGACTCTGTACCACTGAACGGCTCAATGAGTTGGCTCGCCGAGGGGCGTGAGGCAGGTCTTAGGACACTGACCTCACGGCCCTTCGTTCCATTTCAGAACCGTCATTTCAGAACCGTCATTTCAGAACCGTCATTTCAGAACCGCCATCGATTCACTCGAGATTTTCTGTAACGGATCGCTGCCCACTCCGCTTGGAGAGTTACAGGGCGACGAAGAGTTCACAAGACGCTCGCCCGACTGAACTCCTTCCCATCGCATCCGCAAGATTAGGAATCCGAATCATGAAACGTCAAATCAAGAACTTGGTTCTCACCGCCGCATCCATCGCCGTTGCCGTTGGCAGTACGATTCCGGCACAAGCTTGTGATCGGCGTGGCGCGAGATCGCGTGTGTCGATCAGTCGTGCCCACTACCCAGTCGTGAGACAACCGGTGTACCTGCCGCCTTCGAAGCCGGTCTGTACCGAACCACGATATGTGCAGACGCCGCCAAGTTTCCCGCCTGTGGCTCCGCAGGTGCAGCCCGTCGGTGGAATCAACATTCAGCAAGCAGCCGCAACGCGGCCGGCTCCGGTCAATCAAGCCAATCCCAGCGCGGCGGCCGCTCCCACCGTCAACCCTCAACGATCTTCGTCCGTCGGCCAGCGGCAACCGGCATCGCCCGCGGCAAACGCGTCTAACGGAAACACGCAAACGTCCGAAGCTTCGGCGCTGCAGATGCTCGCGTCGATCTCTTCCCGTCAAACCACTTCTGGCCAAACGCCGACCCCGGAGACAAACGCGAGCCAAACCACCACGCAGATCCCGCAGTTCAGCGCGGCGGTTCAGCAACCGGCCGCAAGCCATATCGGAAAATGGAGAGCGAATCTCTCAGGCAATCAAGCTGTTGAGTTGACTCTTAATGCCGACGGCGGCTTTGTCTGGACCGCCACCCGGAATGGCAAGTCAAGCACGTTTCAGGGACAGTTTCGCATCGTGAGCGGCAAGCTAACACTCGTAAGGTCGAGCGATCTGCAGCAGATGGCGGGCACCTGGAGCGGTACTGAGAATCAGTTCACGTTCAAGCTCGAAGGGTCAACCACCGGCGGTCTGAACTTTCAACGAACCTAGCACGCACGCAACGACCCACATTCGACGGCACGTTTAGCCTGCATGGCAAACGTGCCGTTTTACGTGACGGTGCAGCGAGCAACACTCGGTCGCATCATCGTTCAAGTCGTTCCCGTAGTGCGTCGATCGAAATGCCGTTCGGGATCGTTGCACTAAGATGGCTCTTTTTGGGAGCGTCGAGCGACTGCACAACAAACGATCCGATTTGAAAGAACTCCTTCAAAAACGGTGCCGTACCGAGAACATCACCTAACGGCTTGCAGTGCTCCAACGTCGTCTCATCATCCAAGGTCGCGATGAAGCTGACGAAACCTTCCGGCTTTTGACTTGGCCCGAACCGTCCCTCAGTCGCCTGTTGATGAGACTCATCGTCGCCTGATTGTTCGAGCGTGCTGCAGAGTTGGTCGGTCGCATCGATTGGATCCAACGAACCGACTTGTGACTCTTCGATCGCTTCGGCCATTTTCACCGTCAGATCGATGACGACCGAAATGCCATTTACCACGTCCTGAGACTGCGGAACCATTGCTTTCAGCGTCTCTTCCACAATGCTCTTGATGGGGAAGATCAACGCTCGCAATTGAGGCTTTGAATAAGCGTCCTGAGTCAGAAGAAGATCGCGAACACCTTCGGGAGTCCGAATCACGATCGGCGGATCTTCGACTGTCCCTGCTGACACGACCGACTTCAATTCCGGACGTTCTCGTAACGTTGATCTGATGTACATCGCAAACCTGCGTGCGTCTTCGTTCTAGGAGACCGACACGGTTTGTATGGCGACGGTCATCGAATGTCAAATGACCGTCGAGATACGACAGAGACACGATGAGCCGGGCCGTTGGCCCTCAATACCTGTTTCAATACGCAGACGCAGTCCGTTGCATTCGTTGGATTGGGGCTAGTCAAACGATCAAACGAATGGACCAAAGGACGGGATCCGTAAACACGTACTGTTCGGAAGACTCATTCAGTCACTAGCTTGATCGCATGCTCCAGTAGCTCATCTTTCCCTTGACGAATCCCTTCGATCGTTGGCTCAAGTGAGATTGTTGGTTTTACGCCAACAACATGGTGTTGTGAATCGTCGTGATTGATGACTCGCATTCCCGTGTAAATGACGCGGTAGCCACCAGGCAACTCAAACGGGTTGACGTTGCCGTTCGCTCCAGCAGTCGGCGTTCCGATGATTTCTGCCAGTTCGTAATGGGCGACGATGGCCATACAGCTTTCCGCATAGCTAATCGCAGAAGCGTCCGTAATGAAAACGAATTTGCCTTTGAATCGAGGCTTTCGCGGCGGCATTTGCCAACGCTGACGGCTCCCAAAATTGGCCATGTCGACTCGATCGGGCCGAACTTGCTCCGAGACCAACCATTTTGCGGACACCATGTGATCGTCCGTCATATGCTGGAAAAGATACTGAGTGCCGCGCGGGTAACCACGCATATCGAAGACGATGCCCTTTGCATTGGCCAACCGATCGATCATGGGATCAACATCCTTTGGTTCCGCTCGACCCATATCGACGTAGTAGATCGCATTCGCGCCGTTCTTATCACCTTCGTCGATCGTATCGATGACGGGCCTCTTTTTGGGTTCGGGCGGCTGGCGAGAGCTCGCAGCAACTTCCGCCTCCCATTCCTCTTCACCACGCTTTAACTTCAGCATCACGTTGCCCGTTTGACCCATTATGCGATTGAGAGCCTGCGTCGATCGATAACGCTTCCATTGGGGTGATCCGGAAATCAGTTTCTCATCTTTTTCAAGCCGCGTTTGAACAGCCTCGCCGTCGATGTGCGTGACAACGTCACCAGCTTTGATTCCCTTCTCGCCACTGGCCAGTACGATCAGTTGATTCTCGACCCAGCCAAAGCTGAGCGGCAACAACTTCATTCCCCGAAACTGCGCGGGGTCGATGACGTTGCCATGACCGTCGTGTAATTGAGCAACTAGCCACTTCAGACTGCGAGTCCCCGATGCGCGATCTTTTGCAACCGCCGCCTCTTGCATGCTGGAAACGAGCACTGCATCCCAGTCCGTTTCGATCTGATCAAAGTAGGGATAGAAATGCTGGAAGAGACTCCAAGTGATTGCAATATTGGCTGTTGCAATAACATCATGTGCGTCTGACGCATAGGAAGAAACCTGTTTGGCAAAGTTGTCAACTTGCTCATCGTCACCTTCCTTGTAGGTTGTATCGGTCGAAAGAGCCAATGGCATCCGCAAGCGAAGCCCCTCACAAATTTCAGCGTCAACAACTTCCCCAAGTTCGGGCAGGATGGGGAGAAAGGCTGGGCTTGCCGAACGGGAGAGGGACCGCATTGCAATCCGCATGGCTTGTTCTCCTTGCGCGACATCTTGATTCTCAGCGGTGTAGTCATAGCCTCTGGCAGTGCCTGCCCATCCCTCAGGTATCGTGTCACCCTGCTCGAAGTCAGCGTTGCGTATGTCGACTCCGGTCCATTCATCGCCATTTTTCACTTCGAGCTTCGCATCATCGATCAGTCCGCTTCCCTTTCCGAACATCATCACACCGAACGTGATACGCGTTGCGTCTTCATCGACGGTTCCGGACAGTTCAAACTCATCCCATTCGGTGTTTGTGATCGGGCGATCACTCATATTGTCGAACAGTCCTCTTTGTTCCGATTCGCGGTCCACTCGAAACCAACCTTGGAGCCGACATCTCGTGACGACTTTCGCCTGGAAACGAAAGCGAATTTGCTTGCCTCGAAGTTCGCTCGCATCTTTCACCTGCAAGACGTTTCCAAACGGTGCAATCTCACCAACTGGCTCGATCGTGATTCGGTTGGTGCGAGCGCTTCGATAAAGCCTGTTGCGACCGATGCCAACGCCAGCGTGTTGCCAGGCCAATACATCTCGTACAGGAACTCTCTTCGTTTCGGGGCGCGGTTTCTGTTCCCCACTGTAGAATTCGAGGTCGATGACGACTGGGTCAAAGATCTTGGTCAGCACCTGATCGACCGACTCACTCTCCGGAGAATTGAGAATCTCGTTCGCCCCGAATAAAGCCATCCGATTCCAGTCGAGTAAGCTGGCTTGATCGCTCGGGTGGAAGAAGCGGACATACCCGTAAGTCCGTGCGAACGCCGTCAACTTGTTCATTTGAAGGGTGGACAACTCATCAGCGGCCGCCGTCGACCTACCTTGGAGCGGTGAGAAACATACGCAGACGATGACGGCGAATGGACACAGAAGTCGGTACATATTCCGGTTCCTGAATCGAGAGATCGTTGAAGATGGAGCGAGAAGTTAACGTATCCGTGACGAAGCTCATGAGCAAATCATTTGACCGAGGAGCACTCACGACTTACTTGCTCCATTTGGATGATGAAATCGAGTTGAGAAGCCTCGATTGAAGACGGTGGTCGGTACTCGTCAAAAGTCTCGGCTGACGTATTTTGGCGCGATGAAAGTCTTGGCGAAGTCCGCTTACGGTGTCTGACAACCAAAGTAGAAGCAGCTAGTCTGCGACTTGTAGGATTCGTTTTTCGGGCAAGCCCTATTCATGTCGAGGAAGAATACCGCATGTGAACGTTCGGCTAAAATGCCTTGCCAATCAACCACGCCAGTCCAGCCGCGACGGCGACCGTGGCAAATGTGACCACAATGATGATGCCGATGGCAAACAACACCTGAAAGACGATTACACCAAACGATGTTTCAGCACGCTCTGCAAGCGAAAAAGGCCTAGGCGAAAGCGTTTCGGTTTCTGCTTCCGCTTCGGGAGGTCTATAGGGATTGGTTTCCATTTCTTCAGTCTATCGGCCAACCGTGTCCGTTGCGCAGCGGGTTGAATCGATGCGAGCGAACGTCCTTGAGTGACGACGGTAGTTGCGGAACTCGTCAAGCGTGGTCGTGTGTTGGTTCGCCGAGAGTCTTGACAAGTTCCGCAATGCCGGAAAGATGCCTGGAGCCTCATGCTTACGTGGTCTTATGGGCGTTGTTACGCGATCGAAACGTTAGAAGAGACTCACGACGAAATCCCAGACACTCTGACTGATTCCTACCAGTGTTGCCACCAGTACTAGATAAACAATTGCAGCGCAACCGATCACTACCAGCGTGGACGCACTCTCGGCCTTCTCGGTGTTGGAATTGCCTTTGTTCTCAGGTTCCGGCGAACGGTACGGATTGTTCTTCATTCGATCAGTCTAACGCAGAACGCTGATCGTTTGCCGCAAATGGCGATGCAGATGATGCTCGCAGGGAAAGAGCGAATGATCGGTTGCACAATTTGCTTATTCCGTTGCCGATGATCGAATCGTGTCGCTTCAGTCTTTCAGGAACACGGCATTCCACATCAACCATCCAGCCAAAGCAATGATGACGCACGAGTGTATGAGCATCCAAAAGAAGCTTGGCAACTTGCCGAGAAGCACCGCACCCATTCCCAGCACCATGATGCCTGACAAACCGCTGACGAGTCTTGTTCGCGCGTTGATCGATGGCTGGGCTTGCTCCACTTGCTGAGAATGAGCAGGCATTTCCGTCGGCGGTTCGTACGGGTTTTCACTCACGGCGCGTATCCGATCCAAACGGCGAAAGTGATGGCGGGCGATCGATTCATCATGCACTTTGCACTCTGCGACCTCTGCGTTTAATCTTTGCCAGGTCGACCCTTAAACGCAGAGGACGCGAAGCTGCAGAGGAATCGTTTGCAACAGGTGCATGTGCTTCTCTAAGCTGCCGGGCTACTGGTCGTCGGCAGTTGGCGGTTGCTGCTTAGAATCATCAAGCTCAGGCGAGAATGGGTCGAGTTCGACAACCTTGCCGTCGCGCCAAACGACGATTGGCGTGTTGTGACGCCGCGCACGCAGCAACACGTCGTTAGCGGCTTGTTTCATGGCGGCGTTCGCTTGCTGAACGGTTTCAGGCGTGTCGTCACGGATCATGGCAATAATATTCGGGGAAAACTGTTTGAGTTCAGCAAAACCGGCATCGTCATAGATCCGTCGGTTGCCATCTTGCTGGCCGACGATAATTCCAGCTGGTCGGTTGGATCCATTGTAGACAAACCACTCGTCTGGGACTGGCATATACAAAGACGCAAAGTTTTTGATTCCCAGATCGTAGCGACGTCGGATCGTTGGTTCGGGGATATTGTGACCACCCTCTCTTACGCGAGTTGCAACACGTGCAATGGCTTGGTCGACGGACGGAAGCCAAATGAAAAACATGGACACTCGGTATCCAAAGCTCTTCATCGCTCGCAATCTTTTCGCATGAGCGCGGCCAGCCAGTGTCGTTTCAAACCCAAATGTGGCTTGGGCCATAGTCACGGTCAGTCTTTTTACAATCCGATTCGGAGCGTTCGCGGCAAACGATTCCTCTGCGGCTTCGCGCCCTCTGCGTTTAATCCTTACCACGTCGACCATTAAACGCAGAGGACGCAAAGCCGCAGAGGGGATCACGAATGACGGCTGTCACCAGATGTATGCCCAACGATCAACACGTAAAGCAAACCTTCACTCTTGCTTGGCCGCGGTCATGGTGTTGGCCGGTGTATTCGGCGTGCTCTTTGATTGAGTCGGGACGGCCGATGCATATTTTGTACCGCGCGGAGACTGCGGTGACCCGTTAGTAGGACAAACCAGGCTCACTCTCGGTCTTGCTTGGAGGAGCCTTCATTCCTTACGTGGACGATCAGCCGTGCGATGAAGATTCTAGCCCTACAAACTCATGCGCAAGCCAAGACACATCTTAAAACGCGAGCTTCGCAAACACTGCGCATGAAATGACTTACACTCGACAGTGCCATTCGTGTCGGACACCTTTCATTCAAGCATGATAACGCACGACGACCGAGGGCTTCTGTGTCCACGCACTCACTTAAAGCTCATAGTGGCGTTGAGCGAAGCAACCTCTAGTTGCGGGTCGCGGTTAAGAGTCGTAAGTCGTTTTGTAACGAAGACTTACTAATGGGCGATGAGGGACTCGAACCCCCGACATCTTCGGTGTAAACAGGGATCCCTATTCGCCTCAAACCTTTTCACCTCTTTACCTTACGATTCCCGTATTTCGCATCGGGCAGTCCAAGAGGCAGAGGAACAGCGTCCTATCCATGGCTAACACATCCACTGTGAGGCAATGCCATGTCCAGACGCCAACCAAAACCCTTTTTCCGTCGCTCCAAGAAAGCCTGGTATCTCCAAATTGGAAAACGACAAATCAGCCTCGGCAAGAATGAAGACGAGGCTTGGAAAAAGTACTATCAAATCATGGCCGAAAACGAGCCGATTCGTGAAACCGCGACAGTCGAGATGCTCTTCGAGCGATATTTGGACTGGGTTGAATCCAATCGAAGGCCGGCCACCTACAAGAAAGTGCGCGATCACCTTTCGCGCTTCTCGGAATTCATCGGCGCACAGCGAAAGATTTCTTCCCTATCGGGAACCGATCTTTCCGACTGGGTTGAGAAGAAAACGACATGGAGTTCTACGACGCGTAACGAAGCAATCACGTCAGTGATACGCTGCTTTAATTGGGCAGTTGGTAAGAAGTACCTGAAGACCAACAATGTCGCACTTGTTCCCGACAAGCCGAGACGCAGGCGACGCGAGACCGTCCTGACAAATGAACAGTGGACCGAATTGCTCGGTCAGATTCGAGATCAGCAATTCCGCGATTTACTCTCCTTTATGTGGGAAGTTGGCTGTCGTCCGCTCGAAGCTCGGACGATGGAAGCCAAGCATATTGATCTTGATGCAGGGCTTGTGATCTTCCCACCGTCAGAATCTAAAGGTGAGCGGCATGAACGAGTGATCTACCTAACGGACACAGCGTTGAGGATTTGCCGACGGCTCTGTGAGAAGTGGCCGCAGGGTCCGATCATGCGAAATACACGTGGCCGAGCCTGGACCAAGGATTCTATCAATTGCCGTTTTTGGCGACTGAAGAAAAAGACAGGGAAGCGAGTCTTCGCTTATGCACTTCGTCACAGCTATGCCACGCAAGGATTGGTCGATGGGATCGATTCGGTAACGCTTTCACAGCTGATGGGCCATACCGACGTTAGCACGCTAGCCCGCAACTACGCTCACCTATCGAAGAACCAACAGTTTTTAAAGCAGCAGGCAAAACGCGTTCGGCAGGTTTCCTCGTAGTCTCTATCTAAGGTGCTTTCTCGGAACCCGGCGAAGGAAGGAATCGTCGGGTCTCGAATCGTATCGCAATGAATCGCGCACTTCTTGCGGATCAAAGCGAAGGGTCCCGCGACCACACCCAACGCGGTAGCTCGGGATCCGATCGGACTCTGCCATTGCGTATACGGTTTTCGGACTAACTCCAAGTAACTTCGCAAGCTCTTTAACGCTAATCACGTTTTTGCTCCCTTAGCATCGAATCAACGGCTGTGCATCCATTGAGACGCGTTTGGAGTGTCGTCTCGGAAACGTGCAAAATCGCTCAATGAAATTGATCGTCCACAGGAGCGTTTCCAAATCGGTTTCTTGCGGCGTCATACAAGTGGGAGATCCGCACACGCCAGAAGTCCCGACCTTGGAGGCGCACCCAAAGTGTTCTTTCGACGAAAACGTGATAGTCTTGACATGCTTGGTATGTCGCTTGACGACATTTGCTCTCACGTTTTCGCGATTGGCGGGACGGGGAGCGGTAAGACATCGGTACTCAAGATTCTGTTGATCGACATCCTGCGTCGTGGCGGAAATGGCGTCGGCGGCATCTTCGCGGCGGTCAAGCCGGACGAGTACGCAAATATCCATCGGATCCTCGCCGAAGCGCAAGCCCTTGATCGTCTGATTCACTTGCAGCCAGGACGATTCACCTACAACTTCTTGTCATTCGAGTTGACCAAGACAGCTGCTGGCTCACCTCGTACTGCAACCAATCTCCTGCAGGATCTCAACAAGTTGCTCAATCGAGCTGGCGAAGATTCCGGTGAGAGTTTCTGGGCCAACCTGTTCGCCAAGATGTGCGAATACGCAATTCAAATCTGCTTCTTGGCGAAGCGGGAAAAAGTGACGATCGAGGACGTCTACCAATTCATTATGACCTCGCCGAGCACGTTCAAGCAGGCGGGTTCGGAGGAGTTCAAGAAGAAGTCGTTTTGCTTTGACCTGCTGCGTCTGGCTGAATCGAATTTGGATGGATCTTCCGAGGCTAGGCAGTACAAGCAAGCGGCAACATTCTTTCTCGCGGAGGCGCTGCAGCTGGGAGAGAAGGCGCGAGGCGCTGCCATTTCCCAAGTATCTGCCGTTATCTCGCCGTTCTTGCAGTCACCGCTCTATGAGACGGTTTGTTGTGCCGAGAGTGATTTTTCACCGCTGATGGCGATCAACGGCAAATGCGTGGCGATGGATTTTCCGGTGATGGCTCTCGGTGATGGAGGGCGGTTCTTGCAGACTCTGATTACCGCTCAAGTGACCGAAGCAGCGCTTGCTCGACCGAAGCCGACCCATATGACGCTGGTGGTTCGCGACGAACTGCAAATGATCACGCGTGACGCAGCCAAAGAGGTGGCTGATCTTTCCACGGCCCGAAGTCAAAAACTCGCCTTCATCTCCGGCTGTCAGAGCATCCCGACGCTCCAGTCAGCCATGGGCGGCAACCAGGCAGAGCAAGAACTGCATTCAGTCTTTTCCAACTATTCGATCAAGCTCGTCTTGTCTACGTCGTGCAGTCGAACAGCCGAGTATTTCAGTCAAGCGTGGGGCCAGTGTCGGGATCAGTTTGTCAGTGTTGCAGAGAACAAACAGGAAGAGGAACTCGACCTACTCAACATGCTCACTGGCAATGATCGTCTGCTCTTTAGCGTCAGCGAGCAGCTGGTGCCACGCTGTCCGCCTGAAGCGATCTTGAGTCTCCGCCGTGGCGGGAGAGCCAACCGTTTGCTTGTGGACGCCTTTCTGTCACAAGCCGGGCGTACCTACGGACCGGATCAATCACCGTTCAAGCTTGTCACCTTCAAACAAATCTAGGGGCCCCTGAATGTCTGACGATAGCTCGCCATGGGTACCGGATAAGCCACCACCTAACGAACTCTCTGAAGAGTACTTGCAGGAAGAAATCAAAAGTGCCCGCAATGGTCTGGGCGCATTTCTAATTGCCGGTTTCGCAGTCGGCCGCAATATCCAAGTCTTCAGCCGCCAGCCCGGCACAGCGGGACTGTATCTTCTCGTCGCGTGGCCACTGGGCGCTGCCCTATGCGGGTTCTATTTGTTTGGTCATGCCGAGAAGTATGGAGAGATTGACAAGATCCATCCGGCATGGCTCTTGGCTTTGCAGGGTGGTTTATGGGCTCTTGGTGCTCTCATGACGGGTTGGAACGCGATTTTCGGAAAACGGATCCCTGATCAAGAATTGGGAAAGGGTTTCCTTTTCCGGCACTCCAGTCGTCTTACTAAGAGAGCCGCCGGCGCAGCGTCTGATCTCATCATCGGGTTGTGTCTCTTGGGCGTGCTTTATGCACTGAATTCACCGGTACAAGCGCGATGCTATGCGGCGATTCTTGGATGGCTTCAGCTCTGCCATCTTTGCGTCTTCCTTCGTGATTGGCTTTTCCGGATACGCCTTCGTGAAACGAAACAACGGGCGCGACGGTGGCACAAAGATGTTCGCGGAAGGCACTACGTATGAATCGCAAACCCAAAATCGGTCAAGGAGCACTCAAGGCCTTTGGGAGACAAGGACTAAAAGAGCTCGGCAGGGCTCTACAAGCACTCCCCTCCTCGATTCCCTTTGTTGAGGAACCAGGCCAGATTGGCACCGCCACCACGCAAGCGGTGTCACAGCAAACCGGCGTCAGCCAACCCGTTGAATTCTCTAAACAGCAGAGCCAAGGATTTTCCGCTATGAACGTCAATGAACCAGAAGTCGACCCGCAGGCCGATGTCCAAGCACCCGCACCTGATCAGCCAGAGCGGGCAGAGAGCATCTTGGATACGTTGACCGAGAATGCCGCGCAAATGGCGCAGGCTCAAGAGATGGAGCGAGCTCCGGAGATCGAGCCATGAGTCGTGAAGCGCAGGGAGATGAATACGAGCATCGTCCGACCAGTGGCATCGCGGTGATCGAAGATACGCTCGCCGAGACTCGAGGATTGGCGGAAGAACTCGCCGAGATGGCTCGCTTGAAATGCGTCGACTGGGAAAAGCAGCGTGAAGCGATCAAGGTGATTGCCGACTCGATCGAATCGCGGTTAGAGGACGCCGAATTCCATCTCACGCGACAACTTCCGGATTACCAGCCCATTCCCTCCATCTCGACGCGGGATAACCCGATCGTTGATAGGCAAGTGGTCGTGTAGAGACGCCCGACCTTCATGAACCCAGTGAGTACAGCGGACCGGAAATCGAATTTTGAAATCGTCATGATGCACGCGTCCCATTCCAGCTCAACCCGCAATTCCCAGTCAGAGCGGGATATAGCTACACGATTGATCATCGCCAATCAACATGCGGTGTGGCGTCATCGGATCGAGGCAACGCCTGAGCTACTTGAAGCCTATGCTCAGTGGCAAAGCCAATTGTCGACTCCGGATCGTCGTGCCGCCACAAAGCAAAGCTCGCCATAGGCGGTCGTTCACCGCCGAAACAACGTTTCGCGTTAACTGTGACGAGCTTTCCCTCTCTGATACATGCACTGTCATCAAGCTGTAACAAACTTGGGCTACAGCTATGCCCATGCGCATCACCCACTCAAAAAATGCAGCCGGTTCAAAGCGATACTTCGAGCTCAGCGACTACCTCGACCAAGACCCCAATCATCTGCTCAAGGGCTATTGGTTTGGCACGGGCGCCAAGTTTCTTGGCCTTTCCGGCGAGGTTCGAAAAGAACTGTTTGATCGACTGATTGACAATCAGATGCCGTTCGATGACGAAAAACTCACGCAACGGGTTCGAGCTGATCGCCGTGTCGGCACTGACCTAACATTCTCAGCCCCCAAATCCGTTTCGCTTCTCTGGGCCGTGACTGAGGACAATGAAATCCTTGAAGCAGTGCAGAAATCGGCACATCAAACGCTCGCTGATCTGGAGCAGGACGCCCAAACACGGATCAACCATCGCCGTGGCCACATGAGCCTGGCAAAAACACGAAACATCGTCGGTGCCAGCTGGTTGCACACCACCTCCCGGCCAGTTGATGGCTATCCCGATCCGAACCTTCATGTGCACAGTTTCGTGATTAACGCTACCAAGGCAAAGGATCGTTGGACTGCGGTCGACCTTTCGGCCGTCGTCCGCGACTCGGGATACTATGAAGCTGTCTTCCAGTCACGCCTCGCAGAAAACCTGCAGGCAATCGGCTACCCGGTCGAGCGCAATACCCGGGACTTCGAAATCGCCGGCGTCAAACGCGCTACCGTCGAGAAATATAGTCGACGCACCGCCCTTATCGAGCAAGAAGCCGAGGAGCGTGGCATCACCAGTCCGCTGGTCAAAGGCCAGCTAGGCGCGAAGACCAGGGACAAGAAATCCGAGAGCCAGGTGGCGATGGAAGATCTCCCCAAAAAGTGGCGAAGCCTGCTTGATTCGAAGGAATCAAAACTATTCCGACAGCTGACACAAAAGACCGATACACCAAGCGCCAAGAACGATGCCTCGAAGGCAGTCGACTTCGCGATCGGTCACGAATTTGAGCGAGAGTCGGTGATCCGCGAACGTAAACTGCTTCGAACTGCGATCCTGCACGGAATAGGTGAAGCTTCCGTTGATGACGTGCAAAAGGCAGTTGCCGTGCGTCCATTGATACGCGAGGGCATTGAAGACACTGCTCTTGTGACAACGCGCGAGGTGCTCACCGAAGAACGGGCGCTTCTATCCTTTGTCAAAGCTGGAAAGGGTCAATATCCAGCTCTAGCACCCAACCACCAAATCAGTCGCGACTGGCTTTCGGAGGAACAGAAAAAAGCTGCTAGCGGCGTTCTCAACTCTCACGACCGCGTCATGATCGTTCGCGGTGTTGCCGGTAGTGGCAAAACCACCTTGATGCGAGAAACGATCGAAGCCGCCGAGAAGAGCGGCAATCGGGTCACGGTGCTCGCGCCCACCGCGGAGGCAGCGCATGACGTGCTTGCCAAACAGGAGGGATTTGAAGCCGAGACACTTGCCAGGTTCTTGGTTGATGAGTCGCTACAGAGCAAGGCGAGCGGTGGCGTGATTTGGGTTGACGAAGGTGCGTTGGTGGGAACACGCGACCTCTCGCGACTCGCCAGAATCGCCGATGCCATTGACGCGCGCATCATCCTCAGCGGTGATGCCAAACAGCATCAACCGGTTGCAGCAGGACTGCCATTTCAGCTGTTGGAGCAGAAAGCAGGTGTGAAACCGTTTGAAGTGAAGACGATCCGCAGGCAAGAGCAGGAAGACTACCGGAGCGCCGTCGCCACGCTAAGTAGCGGCCAAGCCGAGTCCGGCCTAAAGAAACTCGATTCGCTCGGGTTTGTGACAGAGATAGATGACGATCAGGCCCGTTACCGCCAGCTTGCCGCGGACTACGCCGACAGTATCCAAGCAAAGAAATCGACGCTGGTGATCGCGCCCACGCACGCAGAACGGGATGCTGTCGTCGATGCCATTCGCAGTGAACTAAAGTCTCGTGCGATGATCGATAAGTCTGAACGGACAGTGCAGACGCTTCAATCAAAGCGGCTGACCGCAGCCCAACGCACGGATTCGACGAACTATACCCCCGGTGATGTGGTTGAGTTTGTGACGCGAGGCAAGGGCGGCTACAAACCCGGTGATCGACTGACCGTATCATCCATTGATGGGAACCGCGTCTTGGCCGATGGCCCAGGAGGCAAGATCGCAGTTCCAGTCGATTCCCCAAAATCGTTTGATGTTTACCGACCGGTAGAGCGTCATATTGCTAAAGGTGACACGCTTCGCATCACCAAGAACCGACGCCCGGATCGTCACTCGGGAGAGAAACGACTCTCCAACGGCTCGCTCGTCACACTTTCCGGCTTTGCGAAGAATGGTGATCTCAAGCTGTCGAATGGACAAACAATTCCTGCCCAGTGGGGCCACGTCGACTATGGCAACGTACTTACGTCCTACGGTAGCCAGGGCAAGACATTTGACCGCGTGCTTGTCGCTCAGGGAAGTCTCTCCTACCCGGCGAGTGATCCGTCCCAGCTTTATGTGTCGGCAAGCCGGGCACGCGAGAAGATGATGATCTACACCGACCGAAAAGCCGATCTATACGCAGCTGTTTCAAAACACCGGATCGCATTGAATGCTAGTGACCTTGCCGCTCAGCAACCAAAAGGCGGTGCTCGCGTACAACAAAGCAGGCTACGTAAACAGGTTGAGCGATTACGGCTCAGCGCTAAGAGGATTGCGACCATGCAGTGGCAGCGAATCCAGCAAAGTCTGTATCTGCAGCACCCGAAACCGACCACCGCGCGATGAATGAACCGGTTAGCATTCTCGATCGCCTGCAACCAACTGCCCAAGATGACAGTGCCGAGATTGATGTCTACTCGGAGGGTGAAGATTACCGCGCTTTCGGATTCTCCAGAAAGCCAATCGCCTCAGACCCAATGATTGACTTCATTGATCGGCATGGTGTTCACGAGGCACTTTCTTACAGCCATCTGTATCGAATCCGCTTTGACCCTTCAGAAGGCATGACTCTCGAGTTTACCGATCATATTGTGACACTCAGGGGCCACCATCTACAAAAAGGGCACCAACGACTTACTATGCATCGCGTCGTATTCATCGCGGAGGCTGATCACGCGACGGCTGCTCTGGTCACCGCTGACGAACCGGTGATTACGAGCCTAGCCCTGGAGTTGAAGCGAAATCAATGATCGGAAGTCAGGAAAGACCTTTGATTTGACCATGCGAAATCGCACCGGCGTCGGCCACCGGAGCGCGCTCATCTAAGTGATGTCACGCCCCTATCCCGTCGGCTTTTTCAGTGTGTCGGATGTGACTAGATGGCGTTTGTTACCGTCTTCGTCAATGTGCTTGTCATGATCGAAGTCGGAGCTCTCCAAGACCGACTGGAGTGGAACACCCCAAGACTTCGCAACCGCCTCGATAGCGGCTCCCCAGGGTGACATCCAAAAGCGACTCCAGACTGGATGATCTGCGCGCTCTTGCGGGTCAGCTTCAAATTGCCAATCGTGCCGTTTTCGCATCTTGCCAATCGAAACTGCGAGCTGAGAGGCGGAGAGTTCGAATTCATGAAATCCCGCAACTCCCCACGCGTCCTGAATCAGTTCAACTCGGTCCGGAAGGTCCATTGAGACGATGTCGTTGAAACTCTTGTAACCATCACTTCGCCTGAAGATCAGCAGATCCCCTGTGTTCCCGCCAAAATTGCGGATGATTGCGGCGAAATCTTGTTGCATCCAGGGGTCGTCCGACAGCATTGCTACTTTGCTACTTTGTATTGACGCCCATTGCACCAACGCATCAGAATCGCGAAATGCTTTGGGTTCGGCCGCACCTCGAGATGCTTTGAGAGGGTCACCGATAAAGAGCCCACAAAGATACACAGATTCGGATGACCGGAACTGTCCGGCAGTTACTATGCTCGGACACCGGCCAAACGAGTCATGGCGTCTTGTTGGTTTGTTGCCAAAGAGATCGTCCTCATCAGAATCGAGCATAACATGGCTCGTGATCGTCCCACGGCCAACGGTTTCACCCGTGCTGTCTGTTAGATCCGTCAGCATGCGACCAATTTTTTGGAATCGATCTCCTTCTCTTAGCGACTCGTGGTCGTCCCGGTACAAAACAAGCCTGTGCAATAGGTCCACGCCTTCTATAGTCTTCCAGTCGTTTGCGGTAATCGTATCCTCCTGAAGACCTGCCTCGGCCGTAACAAGATTCACGTCCAGTGCAGGTGCCAGCCATCTGCAAAGATCCGAAAGTTTCCATTGTTTCTCGCGATGATAGCTGGAATTGATTTTCGTACGTGGCCAGAAAAAGCCGGGGCCTAGGACTCCACCTTCCTCATACGGATCTCGTTTTAGCTGCAATTGAACGACTGTACCTGGTTCGAGAAGACGCTCGCTTTCGTTGGCATCGCGGATAATCACTCGCCCCGCCACCCCATTCGAAAACTCCATCACTTGTGTCGCCGTGTTGCCGGCTTCGGGGCTTCGCGTCGTTACCACAACCTCCGATGCAACGGTGAAGACCGAAAAAAAACCGATGCCATACTTTCCGTTTGGTTCGAATCCAGACGCAGCAAGCTGAGGATGATCGAACAGCATGTGGTCGGTTTGCCAGTAGCTTTGACCAAAGTCCAGTAAGGGGCCGGATAGCGTCGCGGTCGACATTCCGACACCGTTGTCTTGCACCGATAGAACCCAGGCGTCAGCGTTCTTTTCCAAAGAAACACGGATCTCCCCCCAGTCCGGTGATCGATGTTCCTTTAGCCTTCGGGCGACGACTGCATCGCGCGCATTCTGCAGGAGTTCTCGCAGGGCAACTCGCGGATCTCGACCGTACAGCCCTTGGCCTCCAAGCGTATTTACAACCGATACCACGTCGGACACGTGAATCTTGGTTTCAACGGGAGTCCATCCACAAACCTGCATAAGCCTCGTGAGTTCATGCTGTCGTTGAACACCCGCAACCCGATGGACACGAAGCGCGTCCCGCCCATTATCGGTCAGGTAGTTGTCGGCATCTCTGAGTTCTCGATCCGCGAGCTCGAGCAGGCCTTTACCAGTCCACCACGGTTCTGCCTCGTCCGGCGTAAATGGCCGTTTGCTAGTGAACGCGATCGCACCTCGATCAACGGTTGGCGAATTCACCAGATTTTGAAATCGCCAATGGTTGTCCGCAATTCCACAAGGTTTGCGAAGTGATCGGAGAAGTGTGGGTGCGCGTCTTGAGTCGATTTGAATTGCGTCCGCGACCCGAACCAAGAAAGCCAGCTTAAGGGAATCTACGTCCCACGACGTCGGGCCACCGGGGAATCCTCCAGTGCGTTTATCGAGCTTCTCGACAACTTCTTCGGCGTGCCACCAATGACTGTAGGCGATCGTACCGATTGTATGTCCGAACGACTCTCGCAGTTCGGAATCTTCAATCAAGAATCCTGGCGCGTCTGAACTACCTGCTCGGTATTCGATCTCCGAAAGCCTGGCCGCATGCCGCGCATGGTTTAAGCGCAGAAACATCTCGTTGGCATCTTGCCTGACCTTTTCATTGAGTGAGTCCCAATCATCGGCTCGAATTGTACGTCCTTCGTTCTTCTTGAAGCTAAACGCAGCCGCGTCCTTCCACAACGCTGTTTGTTCCACCTCAGAACTGCCACCTGCGTAGCTCGAAAGAGCGAGACCGAGATCGTGCAGCAGGAATGCCCCACCAAGTACATACGTTTCAAGAGGGTTAATGCTATAGTCTTCGCCCAACACAAGGTCAGCACACTGCCAAAGAGCGTCAATGTGCTCAATGTCATGTACGGTGAGGTCTCGGAACGACCGAGGGATTTCGGCGCAAACCGTTTTCGCTCGCGACCGAAACCCCATGAAGGAATTGCGAAGGCGTTCAATGAATCGCCGCTCAAGATCGTTGTATTTCCGCTTGTCTTTGCTGCCAAGCGTCTTCTGCCATAGCTTGGTGGACTCAATTACATCCATTCAACAGTATCCCCACCTTTTCGCGGTTACAGACAAGTCGTGCATTCTACCAAGACAGGCGACGCGCAATTCAGCCGTGGAGGGCAGCTCAGGAGAAATGGCGATACACGAAGCGGTCCGAATTACAGCGCTGCTGCGATGGCGTCCCTTGAGACATCTGAGAACCTGATTCTCACTCTCAACACTCGCCATATTCGGAAGCGAAGAATGATCCGGTTTCATCGACCGGGCCTCGAGTGACGGCGTGAACTATTGTGAAAGCTCGCATTTCCACCACCAGATTCGGAGGTCGAGCAGGGAGCAATCAGTCTCGTTGCACATCGAGCGGAGTCTACCGGACGTAGTCGACGGCAACGTCGGAGGCTCTTCAGATGTCAACAAGTTTCCCATCAGCCGTCAGACGCTATTGCAAGTTCAGGAAGCACTCGAAGGGAACGAGCGATGAGTACAAAGCAACGGTCCGAAAGTGGATCAGTTGGGGGCAAGAGGTTCCTCTTGAGCGGCTATCCAGATCGAGTATTCGAGATTTCCTGGATTGGGTGTACGAGCATGCAGTTGAACAAGGAGGAGAAAATCCGGAGCGGACATCGAACAAGGCTCGCGACCATGTCCGCGCTGTCGCCGCATGGGCGTGGGAAAACGACATCATAGAAACACTTCCGCGATTCCCAAAGCCCCGTTCGCAACGCGATGTTGCTGGCCGTCAGTATCTAAGCAAGGCCGAACTGAATGCACTCTACTTTGCCACGTACCAGATGCGCCGACCACGGGCGTGGAATCAGCCGCACTCGGTTGGACAGTACTGGCGATCCGCAATCGTCCTATTCTTCAACTATGGTCTGGACACCGGCACAATCTGGAAGACCAAGACAACGCATGAGCCGTTGTTGTGGAGGCACGTTTTCTGGAGCCAGGAATCGCCTGATCGGCAATCGAAGCTTCGATCTCGCTACGGATGGCTATTCTATCGACGAGTTAAGACGAACAAATCGTTCTATCGGCCGATGAATCGAGCCGTACACGCTCATCTACGGCGGCTCCAGACTCCGGCGTGCGTTCCCCAGGAACCGATCTTTGCGGGCGGAACCGCAAGGCCCAACGCTGTCTTTCAACAACTCGTCGCGCTCGCTGGGATCCGGGAAAAGATCGATGTTGAAACAGGTGTAGTGAAAGACTGGTTGCTGAAGGATCTCCGCAAGACGTGCGCCACGTATTACGACGAGCACATGCCTGAGTCTTCGATAGAAATCCTCGGTCATTCGGTACACGGAGTCACTTACCGACACTACGCCCATCGCGACCCATTGGCGTTCAAAGCAATCATGACGATTCCCCAACCTTCAGCATTCATGGCTCTGCCGCACGGAATCGAGGGCGAGTGCCCTTGCTGCCGACGGAAGTTCGTGGGCGAACATTTATCGGTCGATGAACCGTGTGCACTTCACCATCGGCGATCGGACGCGTAGGTTAACCTTGCCGAACCAACTTCATGAGAAGATTGTCTTTTAGTCAGTCCAGACAAGGCGAGTTCAGGGAGGTTTTGTATGAACCACGATGAAGACTGGTTCCTGATGATGAATGAACGCAAGCCAAATTACGCACGTTCCGCATGGGTGCCGCTGTTCATTGAAGAGCAAATTGAGACAGGAAGGTATCCTGAAATCGGGTACGCTGATGACTACTTCGGCGTAGGCACGATGTTGCTCGATGCCGACGAGTCTAAGGATATTCGGCTTCTCGATTGGCCTGATGTAAGGCCAAGTTCGCATCGACCCGGTTTCAACGCTGATGGTTTCTACTCGGCGAAGTCTCACTTCAGCCAGGTTCACGGCCAGTACTTGGTCTTCCCGATCTCGGACGAAGGAAAGGAAGCTCCCAGGCAAGTCCTGATCGACCCAGATCTAATCTTGGGCCTACGCCTGCATCCGATTGGGAGTGATTGGATTAGCTTTCGCGACGACCGTGAACTCGCAATCAGGCAAGCATCCGACGATGCCGGCAATGTGACAAGAGTGGAGATTCGTTCGGAGTATTTGAAGGACTATCTTGCAGCTCGAGAGATGGGGCTCGCTGTGATTACACTTCGAGAACGCAAGCAAGTTTTTGTCGATCGTCCAGTCTTTCAGCTTTCGAATGAGGAATCGACCGAACTGATGAGTTGGTCGGGTGGAATTGGCGAGATTGATGAATATGGCGGCAGTTTTGGAAGCACGTGGACGGTTACTGTTGTCGGTCGGCATGACGTCGATGCGCGAGAAGACGCGCCTGTTGCCGATTACGAACCAGAGGATGAGGAGTTGAGCCATCGCAACTTCGAAACTGCACCTGGAGAAAGCAAGCGATTCCTGATCTCCGGTGACTTGATCAAGCGCGAGTGGATTTCTCCGGCACCCAATAGTCCGCGCGTCAGAGGCGATGATCCGAACGAAGTCAGCAGTTTTATCGCTGATGCAGCATCGACTCGAATGACTTCTGCAGAGCTAGAAGAGGAACCGAGATGGCGTTGGCTGACGTTCCGCCCTGAAGGAATTACTCACTTGCTCGACAGTGAGAAGATCCTCCTTGAGTGGTGGAGTAGACAGACAGGCTGCTTTCGCTACGGCGACAAGACAAGAGTTCCATTTGGAGTAAATCCAAATGGACTTGTGTGCATCTTTTCAAAGGATGTCATTGAGCTTGCTCCACATCGACAACGACACTTTTCCGGTCACAGCGTTGCACCAGACGGAGGAGCATGCGAAGAACTGATCCAAGCTCAAATGCAAAATCAACCGGCCGATACGGTCGCACCGGAGGCGAGAATTCTCACAGTACGAGAGAATCTCAACAACGTATTTGCGGCCCAATACGGCAACTCCCTTTTTCGGCCCAATCAGATCGTTAAGAGCATTGCAGCTCGGACGGATCGTTTCGCAGCTTCGAATGCAAAAGAACTCTACGACCTCGCCAAAGATCTACGGCGGATCTTCGTAGAGTCAATCGATGACGCATTCCTCAAGTCATTGACAACGTCATGTCCAGACGAACATGGCAGCATCAAACGAATTAAAAAGCTGCTCGATGACGTCGGCCAAGACGGGCGGTCGATGACATCAGCACTCGCTGGTATCCACGATCTTCGCCAAGCCAGCGCCCACCTGCCACGCAGTAGTGTCGACGCTTCATTTTCACTGGTGAAGGTAGAGCTATCTGACCCTGTTCTCGTTTCTGCCATGAACATGATCGAAGCAGTCGTAGACTCGATCGACTCGATTGCCAAAGCACTGGAGGCACGGCCTTGAATCCAATCAATCTTGAAGCGTTTCTTCTACTCTCGGAAGAGCCAACGTCCAACGAGGATTTTGAGCATTGGATTCGACAGGACGAGGTCGTGGCATTCCTGGAGGAAGATCTGTCCGACGATCACATACTGCTCTATGTCAGTCTTCCACACTTGTTCTTGCACGCCGTGCTTATTCCGGCGGTCGACACCAATCAGGACTCTGCTTGGGAAGACCTTGAACACTGGAGTCTAAGCGTGGACGCTACTTGGGGAATCGCGAGTTGCGGCGATGAGATATTTCTATGTGATCCTCTTGATCACACTGGTTCGAAGATCATAGATCAGGGTGAGAAGTTGGTGTTTCTGCGTGACTTCGACGGAATTGATCGAGGCAAGTGTTACGTCGAGATGAATCAGCGGCTTTGCCACGTCCTTGGGTTGCACCACATGCCTGAACGATCGGCTTGGTGCCGACTGGATGAAAATGGCGATATTGAGGAAGTCATCAAGATCCATAGCCTTCCGGAACCACATGAGGGACGCGTTGTGTCCATGAACGCAAAGCAACTTGCGGTCTATTCGAGCGTGACTAATCAGCACCTAGCAAGAATGTTTGACCTCACTCGATTTCGTTCGGGCGGGTTTGGCGGATGGAGCCATGAGATACCACGAAAAAATGTCAAGAGTGCAACGATTAGAGGCCAGATGGGAATCCAGCCGGGAACCGGAAGTTTCTTTCGCGGAGTTCAAGTTGCTGATATGGCCGTAAGCAAATCATCTATTCTGAAGTCGATCTTCTCGTTCGAGGAGGATGACAAAGAATACGAGTCCTTCATCGCACACGATTGGCGGAACAAGAGAATCGGAGAATTTCATGTGACCCGGAAAAGCTGGCAAACTACTTCGTTCCAATGGAAGGGCCTTTTCAAACGACTCCAGCATTCTTCAATCCGGAGGTGCTTTCCAAGTACAAGGCCGATCCCGACAAGTACACAGTAGACGCTCACTCGATTTCATGCAGGTCGACCTGGTACCTACAAAGCTGGGGAGTCAATGATGCAGGCCAAGTCTTTACTTACCTTTGCTACCTCGGAAACCTTCCTCACAAAGAGCAGTTGCACTGGAAGCAGTTTAATGAGAAGCCTAAGGCCGGATTGCCAGAAGGGACGATCAAGACTGATTTCATGGGCGTCTGGGACGAGAGCTATGACCCTTTGCGAAGTTTGATTGCCAAATGCCGCAAGTTATCATCCGATCGAAAGACTTGGTGGAAAGTGCGGGACGAAACTCTTTTTACGCGCACTCACTACCCGCTTTCAGACAAGAGAGCGGAATGGGCAAATGAGCTTATGAACCTAGACCAACTGCTCGTCGAGTCGCTCGAAGAAAGAAGAATACGAAATATTGCAAAGCAAAAGGGAGCCTTGATCGATGATCAAATGCGCGCTTTGAAATTAATCGAAGCGTCTCTCGTCGCCGATGGATTCGAGATTGATCACGCGAGACAGATCATGTCGCCGTTTCACGACGTCCATAATCTGCGTTCCGAACTGAAGGGACACGCTTCAGACGGAACTGCAAAAGCACGTGAAGTAGAAGCCCGAAAGCAAGCAGACGGTTCTCTCATCAATCATTTTCGAGAACTTTGCCGAGCGTGTGACGAATCGCTAGAAATACTTGGGAACTGCCTTGGGAGTTGACAGAGCAAACGAGAAAAGTTGGGAACGGGAGGTCAAAGGAGGGAGTCATTTGCGGCTGGTGCATGCTGCACTTCGCAGCACAGTGAAGTCAATTTGGTGGAGCGCTAACCCGCCCCGGTCGGAAAGCGTCGGCATCCAACGAAATTCTAGTAAGGTGGTGACAGAGACGGAATCGGATTTCGGCAATCGCTGGCGCGCTCCGCTGGCCGACTTCGGCGTGTCAAGTCTTAGGAAGCCGCTGCACGAAAGCGGGCAAGCGAAGTGCAACCTTCCGCACGACCGCGATTCACGAATTCGCTTCCGTGCCGACGTTCAATTCAGATCGGTGGTATGCGGCCACGCTGCAACCGGGGACAATTCTGTGAATAACTACGACCTCAACCAAAAATAGCGCAGGCTATAGGGTCTTGCCTCCGGCTGGAACTGGTGACCCTCAAGTTGGTGTTCAGAATTAGCATGTCCACAAATCCACAAGACGCGTACCTTGGCATCATGACGACGATTCGCCGTCGTCTAGACGTAGTCAGAACCTTGCGCGCGTCCGATGCAGATGAGTTTTCCAAAGCCGAAACTTCAGCATTCCACGGCAGAAAGATCGTTGAAGGCATCAGTTTCGCTTGCCTCGTCGCAACCGAGCACGGGATCAAGCACGTTCCGCGCGACGCGCGTGGCCAATGGAACGCTGAATCAATTATCAAAAGCCTTAGTGCCAAGAATCTAACCACATTCCCAAGCCCGAGCGTGATACGAAACGCGACTCCCTGTGAACATGAAGAAACGAACGTTGCAGCCGTCATTGAAGGCGTTCCTGACAAGAGAATTACGCCCGAGGAATTGACACAGATCTATCAACGTCTGCACAGATGGTTGCACGAAGTCAATCCTTACGTCGAAAGCGACCACGAAGAATTCTGCTCCAAGCACGCTGATCCACTGTGGGAAGATCTCGCCCGACTTGAGGCATTCATCGACAAACACTTTGTTTCAATATCGGGCGAAGGCTTCTTTTGCGTTCTGCGCGACACCCAAGACGGACTGACCAAGGTTCAACCATTGTCGAAAGTTGCATCGATTTAGCACTCCGGTCGTGTTCACCGGAGTCGAGCCTAAGTGCTCCGGTGGCCGACTTCGGTGTGTCAACTATTAGGCAACCGCTGCAGGTAAGCGGGCGAGCTAGGTCTCCTCGGCCGATGCAACCGAGACGGTTTCGCGAGCAGCAGAACTGATTTCGGTGTCGATCGATTCTCTGGTGGCGGACCCGGCACGTTCGAGCCAAATCATTGCAATCCGCCGTCGGTAGAAGCTGCGGAGGATAACCGCACTCACAACCACGCCGTCGGTGGGACGGCCAACCGCAGCTTTTCTGGCCGGCAACCAGTGATCGCTTACAAGTCAAATACATCGCGGAATACTCAGTGGATGCGCGGAAGCGAGCACGCTATAAAACACACTTTGAATTGAAACTACCGGTAGCCGCTAGCCGAGACCATGCAAGAGAGCATTCCCGTGAGCGAAGGGCAGATAGACCAACATGAGGCAGGAGCTGCACTTACGCCTGAAAAGACTCAGAAGCTGATCGAATTAATTACAAGCGAATTCAATGTGGTTCATGAATTTGCAAAAGACAAAGACGAACGCAAGTCGCAGCTGTTCCGATATAGCATCACTCTGTTCACGACTTTTTCAACTGTGGTGCTTGCCGTTTTTGGCTTCTTCACTAAATCATCGGAGCTGAACATCCAGAGCTTGGACTGGTTTAGCCCTCTATTCTCATTGATTCTCGTCGGAATCGGAATTATCAACTTTGTTCTGATCAAACACTATTCCGAAGCGCACATAGGTCGGATTCTTGCCGCGCAGCAAGCAAACCTCCTCCGGCGCTCACAAGCAACGATCGTCTTCTACTTGATCGAAGATAGACTCCCAGACAGCGATGACGATCTAATCAGCACGGACACTGGCTACTGGAAGTACTTTGGGAGATCGCAGTGTGGTGACATCGACAATAAGGGTCTCATTGCACGCGAATCAAGTGCATTCTTGACCAGTGCAGGTTCTACGATGCTCACCATGCTAGCGATGTCCATCACGGCGCTTCTCCTGCCGGTTGTGTATCACATTTTTGCTTACAGCTCAGTTGCCATTTTCATCGCGAGCGTATTCGTCAGCTTGTTTGTCTTTTCCGGTGGCCTTTCCCAGATCTACCTATCTCACTCGCGACTTCTGAAGCGACTACGGGAACATGAAGCATCGACTGGAACCGAAATAGTCACGTCATGATACACTCGACCGCAGTTGTTGACCCGCAAGTTGAGCTGTCGGACACGGCTGAGATTGGTCCTTGGTGCCATTTGTCTGGGAATGTCAAAGTTGGAGCAAGAACACGGCTCCTAAGCAATGTGACAGTGTTCGGAAATACGACCATTGGAAGTAACTGTTATGTATCGCCATTCACTGTCTTGGGTGGCATCCCCCAAGACCCTAAGTACAAATTTGAGGAGTGTTTTCTGGAAATTGGGGACGACAATCGCATCCACGAATTTGTCACAATCCATTCAGGTTGCGAACCTGAGGGAACGTCCATAGGACATGCAAACATAATCATGTCGCATTCCCATATAGGTCATGACGCGACGATTGGTGACCAATGTAAAATTGCGAGCTACTGTGCTTTTGCGGGCCACGTTATGATAGGGGATCACGTTAACGTAAGCGGTCTGGTGGGCATTAACCAGTTTTGCAGGATCGGTTCATTTGCGTTTATTTCAGCGCGTTCAAACATCCGGCTAGATGCTCCACCATTCGCTTTCATTCATGGTACAGACTCGCCACCAAGAATCAGGGGCGCTAATATCAAGGGCCTGCGACGCGCAGGAATACCGAAAAATGAAATCCGCGATATCTGCCTCGCTCTCAGAAAATGGCAAGCTGATGACGCATCGTTCGCGGAAGCGATTCGTGAAATCGAATTTTTGGGTGAAACGAATATGCATGCGAGACAGCTCGCAGCATTCATTAAGAACACACGCCGTGGCGTGTTGCGGACAAATACCAACACATAGCGCTGCGCGTAGAGTACATGGCTTTGACACAAGTCCTGATGCGAGTTCGTTTTTGCGACCACACCGACGCGTCGAAGCGGATAATCAAATCCGCAGAAGTTGGACAACTCGCCAGCTCGCGTGACGTTCCAAGATCGAATTCGGTCCTAACGACCGACGCGGACCAGCCGCGAATGCTTCGGTGTTTTCGTCGATGCGGATTGGGCGTCGATCATACGCGCCGAAACCGATGCATCTTCAGCAGACCTGGGGTTGGCCAAACTTGCGTAGGTGGCTTCGCGGTGATTAGGAGTGGTGATCGATGAGCAAGAGTCCTATTGATCTCCCAATGATTCTTCTAGGAATCTTAGGAATTCACCCCAGGCATCGGCTTGCGCTGTGGCCTGTCCTTGCCGTGTCCCTCCGACACGCTCAGACCAACTGGTTGGTCGATACCCGGGAGTGAAGAGCTCATGTCCAACGTCGGCATAACTAAGGTGCCGAAACCGCTTCCGTCCTGTTTCATCCAGGGCAGCAATTGCTTTGTCGCACATGGTTGTGGACGGCCAAGTACGGTCATCTTTTCCAGTGATCATCAATACAGGTGCCGCAATCTTTTCTATTGGAATTCTAGCTTCCTCAGTCGCATTGGCGGCAAGGCTATCAGTGTAGAGGTCATTGAGAATTCCTGACTTGCGAAAGCGTGCTGATGCTGCGTAGCCCACGAAAGGCAAATCCACACCCTCTCGGCTCCACGACGAGGTCTTTCTCCATTGATCGTTGATCGATTGAAAGACATAAGTGGATGGCACACCTGCGACCACGGCCGCTAGGTCGCTTCTTCTGCTGCCAACCAATAATGCTAACTCACCCCCCTTCGAGCCACCAACGAGTCCGATTCGGCGTGGATCAACAAAGGGCTGCTTCTTGAGCCAGTCAATGGCACCATCGCAATACTCAAGTGGTATCGACTCCAAATCTGGTGGAAGCCCTGGCTCACCAAAAATGGCAAGTGCAAGCGCCACATACCCCCGGGAAGCGAGGTGTTCACTGAGCCCCGTTGGAATTCCACCACCTGAACCTGGTACTACAATGACAGCCGGCAACCTACCTTTCAGACCTGGTGTGAATAGCTTGCCGACAAGCCCATCATCTGAAACATCCTTCTCTTCAACGTCAGGCATTCTAAAGAATCGCAATATGGAGTCGGTTGCAACGGCACGGCCATTTACAATCGCGGAGACAATCGTTCTTTCCGCGTTACCAGATTCCGGTCGAGGGTGTGCGTCTGACAGAGTCTTCCGAAGCGGAGACCAAAAAGGTCCAAGTGGGTCAGCATTCGACCATGCTGCCTTGAGGGGCACGGCATTGGCTGGATCAACCGTCCCACCCTCCGGCACTAGATACGAAGAAGTACTTGTCCAAGTACGTCCGTAGCGGTCGACGACTTCGACATAGATCTCGACTTCTGAATTTGGTTGAAGGCCGGTCAACTTCAATGTAGTGGGCGTACCAACGACTCTAGGTTCCGACGGGGCGATCAGCACTCTTGTCTCTTGAGCGCGAACCGACGGAGCAAACAGTCCCAGGGTAAAGGAAGCAATAGCAGCTAGGAAAAAGTGTCGTTTAGTTGTGGGCATGCGTTATTCCGTGAAGGCAGTATTCGAATCAACGAAAAATACTTCAACGCCGATTTTACTAAGGCGCTGCAACGCTGTATTGGACGCCAAAAACTTGATTGGGACATTTCTAGCGCGGGCGATGCTGAGCCCGGTATTGACTTGGCGTTACACCATGGAATTTGCGAAACACACGAGTGAAGTGCGACGAGTCGCAAAAACCGAGCTCATGAGCAATGGAAGTGATCGCCCAGTCTGTAGTTAGAAGAAAATGGACCGCCCGTTCGAGTCTCAGATTTCGGACGAACTCTCCGACGGACTTAGAAGAATGCCGGCGGAACTCGCGAGCTAGATGGCCCGGATGCACTCCAACATGCTCTGCAATTCTGTTCAAAGTGAGCGGCGAAGCTAGGTTCGAACGGATATGCTTCTCTGCCTCTAAGAACCATTTCGGTTCAGTTACAGATTCTGGTTCCAACTTAGAGCGATGCATTATGTTCGCTAGACACTCGATAAGAATTGTTTGAGTACTTAGAAATGCGGTGTCCTGAAACTTGAGTGTCCTCGCGAGTTCCCTTGCAACGCACTTCTGTTCAACAGAATCGATTGCTATTGCTTTATTGGGAAGTCGGCTTGCCGAGATGCCCAGGAATTCCGGACGCGTAATCTCAGCAATGATTGACGTGGCGCCGTTAGCTCCGTAAGAATTCGAATGTATACATCCGGCAGGCTTGAATAGCAGGGTCGCCGAATCGCATTCGATCGATTGACTGAGACCTCGAAGCACGAAGGTCAACGCGGCGTGCCTATGTGCGTGAGGCTCGATTCGGAAGCAGTCGCTGTGAGAAGTCGTGGTTAGATTGCACCAAGGCAAGGTTTGCCTTGCTAGTGTTCTGCCATGTGTAACTGGCGCAAATTCGGTCATGCTACTCTGCGTCGCAAACGGATCGACTTTTTGTAATTCAAAGCTGTTTTGGTCCGGACGGACAAACGCGTACGTTAATTGTACAAGCGTCATCTTTTGGCGCGCGTCAATATCCAATAGTAGTAGAGTGATGGCCGACAACTAAGCGAGTTTCCACGAAGTCGACCCGCTGAAATTGGACAAACACGTTCAGCTTATCCACACCGCGACCCGCCGTCGGTCCTGGACACCGATGACGCTTGTTCCGGGATCAGCATCGGTGCAAATGCCGAAGCGGCTCACGATCGCTTAGTTGAGCGGTCGGCCGATGCAACCGAAGCGTCGGGAATGTGTGGGGAACTCGCTTCGGTCTACTAATCTCAACGAAGCTTGCCGGCTGGTTCGAGTCCTTTTCAGGAAGCGTTCGGACGGTCATGCAAACCCTTGATCCCTTTTCCTGCCCGTCGAGGGTTTGTGAGATTTGACCCGAAGTGGGGTGATGGAACTTTCAGGCCCTCGCGACAACCAAGCCGCTCGATTCGCTCACGCTCTTGCGCTTGCCCCGCCATCAGTCCGTCCGAAGTAGCTTCGTGATCCCACGGCATCCATACTTCCGGCGATACGGGGATGGCAACGTTTCCGAAGTTGCTGATAGTACACAACTCTGATTGAAGCCTCAAATTAGCGGAAAGCACGGAAAATCTAGAATTCGCCAACCGCTCGACGTTTGTATGCGTCCAAGAAGTATCGGTGAGAATGACTGAATCCATAGGTGCGAGAACACGTGAGCGACAGGTCAGCGGAAGATTTCGAGTCGATGGCACGAAGCGAGTACAAAAGGGCATTTCGCTTCGCGTTCCATCTAACAGGCGAGCTGGAATCAGCTCTCGATTTGACGCAAGATTCGTTCCGGTCGGCTTGGGAATATTGGTCATCCTTCAACGGGGAGTCCAGTGTTTCTACATGGCTGCATCAAATCGTTTATCGCCGTTTCATCGACCACTATCGGCGTGAGATGACAAGGGCTCGTGCCCGGCTCAATCGCATCGCTGCCGGCCAGTGTAAAGGTGAGATCGAGAATCACGCGATGGTGGTCCAAGTCCAGCAGGACATCCGGACGGCGGTGGATAGTCTCGAGGACCCAGAAAAGCTTGTGATTGTGCTTCGCTACTTCCAGGGAATGACGGTTGCCGAAACTTCGGCGGTAACTCGGGAGCCTATGGGGACCGTCAAATGGCGGACGCACAGAGCCCTTAACCAGTTGCAAAAGATGTTGTGTGAGGACTTTGAATGATTGGCTCGGATGAACTCGACGAAGGTAAGCAGAACTTTCTAGAGCTAGAAGCGAGGTTGCGGAAGATCGCTAGGCCGGACGTACCAGACGGCTTGCTCAACAAATTGCTATGCATCCCAGATTGTGAATCAGCTCCCTCGTCCGAGCAAGCTCCGGTGGTTGCCAAGCCAACGCTCCACCGTCGGGTCGTAGGTTCTGTCCTTGCTGCAACAGCAGTCTGTGTACTTGCGCTCTGGTCTGTACTACCGCCAAAAGACTCTCCTCATAACTCCATCGATGCTGAACCGAATCCGACCGTAACTGTCACAGCTTCGTTCCCCTATGAGACGGATCCATGTTATATCCTACCTCAGTAATGTCTCACATCTCGGTGATCGTCTCGGCAATCCTTGCTAACTGGGCTAATGCTGATGAACTGCTACACAATCGTGGAGTGGAGGATGGCAACGGAGCGTCGGTTGTGCAGTCGTGGCAGTTTGCCCGTGTCCCCGCGGATGGACTTCGGATGCAACGCTCCGACCAGCACGTTCTAAAGGGAAAGTGGTCTCTGCTCATTGAGAATCGTTACGACTACGAACGTCCCGTGTCCAACAACTGGTTCCAACAGATTTTGGATCCGCCGCGAGGTGCGACCGTATCTATCGCTGCTGCGGTGCGAACACAAGGTGTTACGGCGGCAAATGTTTGTGTTCAGTGTTGGTCCGCGTCGGGGCAGATGATTGGTTTTGCGAGCACACCGGTGCTGAAGGGCGACCAAGATTGGAAAACCGTCGCTAGCGAACCGATGCGCGTTCCAGAGAACACGCACCGCATGATTGTCCGCGCTTCCCTGACCGGAACAGGAAGCGTCTGGTTCGACGAGTTGTCCTTACTATCTGGATCGCGCGACGAAGCACAGGGATCGCCCGAGCTGGTCTTCGCAACGAAGTCAGTCGACGATGGTACGGAGTCAAGCTCAGCGGTCGACGGAGAGCAAGGAGCAGTTCGTGGAATCTCTGTTCTAGCCTCTCGGATTGAAAAGGACTTTACTCGCAAGCAGATCCTGGAGTTCGCCAAGTCTTGCCGGTTGAATTTGGTTGTCATCGATTTTGCCTGGATCACACATCATTGGCCACGAACCACCGATGCCGCAGTCGCACTCGCCGAGCAACTGCAGGATTCGGGCATCGATGTCATGCTGATGTTTCGGCCGCGCGTGTTGCACACACGGGAGGCTGACGTGAGCTACTTGCCAGTCGGAAACACCGGCGGCGCACGCCCTAACTTGGACTTTCGTCAGGAGGACTCGGTCCGCTGGGGTGCAGACTGGGGGGCGAAATTGCTGAACAGATTTCCAACGGTCAACACCGTTGTGGTCTACAACCTGCTCGGACCGCGAGAACCGGCGAAGAACTTTCTGTTGGAATGTCGATCGCAGTGGGAGACTGTAAGGGATGGAATTCAGATCGGGCACGTCGGGCCAGGAGACTCGTTTGCGGACGTGGTTGACGTCGCGTTTCCATTCGTTTCGGTGAATCGTTTTGATTCTCGCGTTGCAGGGATTTCATCGCAAACAACGGCCGTAGCGGAAGCGAAAAATGAGAATCGCGACTGCCAGCTGATTCCGCTTTTAAAAATCGATTGGGGACAGTCCACAGATAACCACGCGGAAGATATTGCGGCTGCGATCGAGTCTTGCGAAGCACTGGGTACTGGGTTCCTCATTTGGAATTACGAGAGCATTTTGGGCCGCCCGGCATCATTTGAACGACGATTGCTATTGAAGGCACTCGGGGGTCCGCCGAAAGCGGTCCACACGCTCGTGGGTAAAGAGTCGAAGCAGCCTGGCCAGGAAACGAAAAGAGTGTCGGAAGCCGTGCAGATGCGTCAACGCGAGTGGATGGCTCTCAATTCTCGCGAAAGCACCAACGGCCAACCGATAATTACGGTGAAAACCGAGACAGGCGCGATTGAAATACCGTGTACAGCAGATACGAATTTGATTTCCTATCTCGCCGACAAGGCATGGGGGCGTATGACGACGCTCGCGATCTCTCGAAACGATACCAACCGAGTTCTGCTTGCATTCCCGCTAGACGAACTTCCGAACGTCGTGAAGGGCGCGACACTGCGAATGAAAGTGGCGAAGTCGAGTGTGCCTCTCAGCGCGCCTCTGAGAATTGCGGCCTATCGCGTTAAAGATCCCTGGAATGAGAAAGACTGCACTTGGTCGAACCAGCCTCAGTTCTCATTGGAACCGCATATATTGTGCACGGTGGAGGCGGACGATAAGCAGATTGAATTGGATCTCTCAGCACTGATAAACGCGGCAAGCGACTCCGGTGACACTTCGTTGCTCTTATTGCTCAAGTCCAACACGAGCAATCGCAATGCATTCGATCGTTCCAGCCGGTCGGGTGCGGCGCGACCGCATCTGAAAATACCTCCGCTCCAAACGAGTTACGAACCTCTACCGTGGCCACATCAACCTGCGGGTGCGTCCGAGGAGGAGGTAGATCGGCTGGTCAATTCTGTTTGGATTATCAACGACAGCCCGCTCTACCAAGCAGACGAAACTGGACGTCGCGCCTATTTTCACGGTGGCCTTGATATTGTGCTCGACAACGGAACACCAATTTTTGCGATCAAAGATGGTTGGGTAAAATCCGTTCGAAACAGCACGGTAGCGGTCGCGGATGCGAAGTCAGATGAACCGTCGTTCGGTTGGGAGTACACGCACCTCGGTAGCATCGTTGTTAAGCCGGGCGACAGAGTTGAAAGAGGTGACTTGCTGGGGCGCGTTGAATTCAAAGGTTTGCCCCATCTTCACCTGACAAAGGTCTACTCGCAGGGGTCGCATTGGGGAGATTGGAGCTACGTCTGCTACCCCAACGGACACTTCACCTATCCCGACACCGAGCCACCGGTGATCGGTAATGAGATTTCCTTTCTCGCCAACGCATCGCGCGAGCCGTTTCCGACCGACGACAACGATGTTGCAATCGTCAGCGGCGAAGTTGACGTTGTCGTCCCCATGCGAGAGCAGGGGGAATACGCCAGGAATCGATCGAGCAAATTTGGCGACCGGCTCGCGGTGACGCGGATCGAGTACGTAATTCGATCAGAGGACGGGACGATCGATGAGCGTTTGGAAAGCTTTGACTTTGAAAAGCTGACATATCTCAAAACGACTTACCAGCCTGAATTCAATCAACGAATTACGAAATCGGTCTTTCGGCACTGGTCCTTATTTGAGTCGGAGCGGCCGACCGGCAGCCGCAGTATGAGCTACTACGTTGTCACAAACTTTCCATTCAAGGGCGAGGCAAGGATGTTAGTTCCCGAATGGGATGCCAACTGCTGGAATACCAGTCAACGGAATGCGGACGGTACCAGTCGTTACCCCAACGGACAGTACCGCATCATCGTCCGTGCAATCGACTTCAAAGGCAATTCAACGGAACAGGCGTTTACAGCCAAAGTCATGAATTGATCATTGACGCCGCAACAATGAAAGACTGTGGTGCGAAAGCTTCCAGCTAGACGAGCCTGTGTCGCACATAACATGTGCTCGGAACGAAACAGGACTTGAGTCTGTTTACCATTGGCCTCAAATTTCATTGACGTCGAGTTTCGAAAAATGAACGGTGGAGATCTGGGTTTGCGTTCGCAAACCAAAACGCGGCAATCCTTCGAATCGTCCAGACCAAACCGAACGCGATATGCGCTCTACGGGTCCTTACCGGTTCCATGTAAAAGTACGAACGTGCTCATGAAGCTTACTGCCGCAGAGAAACGCCTGCTTTCACAAGCATCGGAATTCGAGCCTGGTGGAGGTGGTCCAGGTTTTTATGAGTTCCTAAGAACACGAAGAGACGACCCCTCAAAAACTGGCATTCGCGACGACTTGTCAGTGATGACCCGACAGAGCTTGTTCGTTTTACCGTTCTATCCGTTCGCAAGTGTTGGAATGAGTACGCTTCGACGCGTCCAAGGAAACGTGACCCATGGCATTTGTGCCATACGTGCCTGTGGGCGCTCGCAGTGAACGACAGCAGTGCGGTAGATCACTTCCTCAAACATCTTCCCGAACAATGCCTAGAAGGAGCAAACAGCGATATCCCATACTACCATGCTTGTACGATCTTTTCTTTGCGATCGCACGGCGAGATAATGGCTTGATTGAAAAAGCCGTCGCCCGGACCGACGAAATACGAGGTATTCCTGCGAACGAGCAAGCGATGCTTGCGGCGATGCGATCCATTCCAGAGCGTTCGACTGAAATGTTCTGTGTTGCCATGGTCAACTTGGGAAAGAGTCTGAGTAGGATCAGGCTGATCGATGCCGCGTTCAAACTCGTGGACGTCCCTAGTCACGGCATGTGGGAGTTAGCACGTCGCACGAATCCCGAAGTTACATCAAACTGGAATGTTTGTAGTTTGTTACCTTGGGATCGAGGGTTGCATGAATGGCGGATGAATAACATCGACGCGATGAACGTGATTGAACGATCAAACGTCGATGCGAGAGACTCAACACTGCCCGAGTTGCTACCACCAAGGGATTGAATGAATTTCACTTTTATGGCCCCTCGTTCTCAGTCCGAATCGCGGAATTTGATCTTTCGAATTTAGCTGGTCTCACATCGTTTGTTTTCTCGACACCGATGCGAGTTACCAAATCTCGGAATAGAGTTCGGTTGGACAAACCTGTACGGATTTGGAACCTCCGAAATCGACTTCGGTTGTGGAGACCGATGATCCGGGAAAACGTTTACTCCGGCGAACCATAATCGTGAGCGGTCATTCCGACGGTGGCATTCGAGCGGACATCGTGGGCGGCGATTGAATCGTGGGTTCTATATCCGAATCCGTTCAATCTCATCAAGGCTGACGTCATCGGATGTCCGATCATAGAGTTTGGTCGTTGTAGCGGACGAGTGACAGGCAATATTCATGGCATTTTCGAGTGAACCGCCATGTGACAGGTAGGCCGTGATCCCGGTGGCCCGCCAACTATGGCAACAAATAGCATCGGGTAATCCCGAGTTCTTTGCTTGCCGCTTGATCATTCGAAGTGCGTCCGAGCGATGCATACGGTTCGGGGTAAGTGTGCGATGGTTGCCAACCGTGCGAAAGAGTGCTGACCGCCGCTCCGCATCAATGCCGGAGGCGCTCAGGTAGTCATCGAGGTAATCCTCCAGTGTGTGGTGAACCGGAACTTCGTGGTATTTGCCGTTCTTCTCATGTAACCTCAACCACATGCGACGGCCCTGCGGAAAGAAATCGTCAACGTTCATTTGCAGAGCGGCACTGATGCGGGCAAAGCTGAACAGCATGACGCCAATCAACGCACGATCTCGGAGACCGATGATTGTCGACGTGTCGATACCATCGATTAATTGTCGTGCTTCCTCCGTCGACAAGACGGGAGTCTTGCCCTTCTTGACGGAATGCTTGGGACCACGAACGGCTGATGCTGGGTTGAACTGGATGATATGACCGGTAACCAAATAGTCGCACATCATGCGGATCGCCGCTAAGTGCTGCTTGACGGTTGGTGCGGCATATTGATCGGTAAGCTGCTCGATGTAGGTTGCGACGACAATGGGTTCGATATCCGCGAGTTCGATTCCCAATGATGCACACCAGTAAAGAAAGCGATTTACAGCACGTAAATAGGCATCACGTGTCGACGCGTTACGAATCCTTGCTGTGAAATACTCGATGTAGCGGCGCGAGGCTTCCTCACCGGCATAGGCAACTACCTCCGGGACGGGAACCGCCGAAGGTAGTTTCAAGCTCGCGTGCCGTTGATCAATCAATTGCCGTTTCATGTGCGTCTCCCCATTGAAATAGTTGGAAAGAGAATGCCATGAATACCGTGTTGCATAAAGCACATTATGAAACACCAATTCATTTTCTGTGGTAGCTGTTGCTGTGATGCCACATGAGAAACTGCTTGCGCGAAGCAATGAGTTGTGGCAGAGTTGAAGATGTCGGCACGAACCAGACAACATGGAGGTCAATATGGAGAGTGACAAGGAATTCAACACTCGAGGTGGCACGGAATCGTGGCCGGTAACGCTCGATCGCTCAGGGCGGATTTTTGTTCCCATCGAGCTTAGGCGTTCCACCGGCTGGGGCAGTGGCACCGACCTGGTGATCGTACGCGATAATGCCGGAGATTTTAAGGTCATGAGCACCGACAGGTTCATCGAGAACGTCCAGACGCATTTTTCAAGCGAGTTCGGTGATCGCGATCTCGTGGCAGAGTTGATCGAGAAACGTGAGCAGGAGGCAAGTCTTGAAGAAAGCAGTTCTTGATGCTTCGGCCGTGATCGCCTTCGTCAAACGTGAGCGAGGTCACGAGATCGTACGAGAGTGGATTTCGGGGTCGGTGCTATCTGCCGTTAACTATGCGGAAGTCTTACAGACACTAGGAAAGACGAGTGGCAATCGGAATCTGATTGAGGCCACGCTTTCTAATCTTCGAGTGTCAGTCGCTGATTTCGACGCTGATCATGCTCGGAACGTTGCCGAACTCTATGCGATCGCAAACAAAGGGATTTCGCTCGCTGATCGCGCGTGCATGGCGGTTGGGAGGACGTTGGATCTACCAATCGTCACCGGTGATCACAAATGGTCGGAACTGGAGCTTAACCACGAGCTGATCATATTTCGGCCAAGAAACAACTGAGGTGGAGTATGGCGATACCTGATGACATCTACATTGAGCCAGGCAACTATTTGACAGCTGAGCTGGCTGCAAAGACGTTCGCGACCGTCGGGCTGAGCAACTGCTTTTCGAAGTTTAAGATCTGTAAAGAAGGGCATCTTTGGCGAGTAGGTCGCGACGATCCCAGCCGCATCAATACCGAAATCGCGGCGGTTCGAGTGCCATTTCACGGTGATCTCGCCCTGACCTCGATCGGCGCCATCTACGTCGCACGATTCAATTCTGGCTGCATTGAGTGGATTCGCCCGATCGATGAACTGAGCGCTGACAGCCGTTCCCTGCTCAACGGCCCACTTGAAGAAGCCTAATACTCCAATTTTGAGCAAGGTCACTAGGACTCGTGGCCCGGTAACACAATGAGTGCTCCGAAAATCGACCGCCGCTGGCCAACGGAGCCCGTCAGCCATGTCGCAAACTCGCTTCGGTGTCCTGCACTTCCATCAGTCCGGCATTCGGTCGAGATGCTGATGATTGTCCAACCGACGCTACGACCCGCGTGAACGAACTCGCATCGGTCTTGCTCAATCGCTCGACAGGTGAGTTGCGAATTAGGCGATGCGTTCTTGCACGATGGCTCCGTAGGCACAGCCTCAAGCTTGACTATGTCCAGGTTTTCGCTTCTGGGACTCACGGTTTAATCCCGATAACACCCAACGCGGAAAGCTTGGTACGATCTACGTTCATAGATACGCAGATGATGACCACGGATTACTAATGCAAATAGCGCAAGAACTAAAACGTTTCGAGCACGAACTCGACGAGTTCCGGCATCGGCCGAGTCTGGACCTTCTCCGGTCCTTAAGTATGTCCACACGTCGCTTGATGCTTCAGGTTTATAGCGCATGGATTGGCGCAGAAGGTTCCAAAGAAACAATCCAGCGACTCATCGCTGGATTCTCAGAAACGATGAGTGAAGGACGACGATACTTAGACGAAGTAGACGGGCAGAACCGCGAGTTAGCTGCTCGATACATCGACAACGTGGAGCATCGGCTAACTCAATTGCAAGAACTTGATGAACGCGGGATCGATGAGCTGTTGCGGACTTTGCAGCAAGAAGTTGACGATGACGCGTCCCAAAACCAACCTTCAACGAAGACATCAAATCAACATCAGTTGCTTGAGATTCTGGCGGACGTCTCGAAGCGTTTAGTACTATCGCTCCAACTTATCAAGCATGAGTTGGAACTTGAATTCGAGATGAGTGTCCAGACAGTACCAAGTCATATTGCCGCACTTCAGTCGGTCTCTGAGAAACAAAAAGGGGCACTTGATGCACTGAAGGGGGTAAGTAATGCGACGCTGCCACCGATTTTTGGTGAGGTCTTACGTCGTCTTGATTCACTTTACGTAGACCTCGATCAACATGCGATAACGCCGCTAAGCGAGACGCTGTTAACCACTCAGCGAGCTGACGTATTGTCGGCTTATCGTACAGCAATGACCACGGTTGACCGATGTTTACAGGTTGCCACTGCAATTTACGACGACATAGACATCGATGTCGATCTGAATTCGGGCGAAACGGGTACTCGAATTGCGGAACTTAAGAAGGCGTATGAGCTGAAACGCGCCGCCGAATCTGCTGATGCAGGTAAGTCCGAAGAAACAGTTGCGTTAGGCCAATTTGATGCAGAAGTTGGCCCGCCAGCAATCGTGTTCGTTTGGGACCCAGGGATTGTTGATGAAGATGATTTTGCCGATCTGTTTAACGCGGTCGGAGGTCTAGTCCGTTCACATGGAGGGAAAGGACTAAAAACGCTCGAAGAACAGCAGTTTGGGCTTTCGGTAGAAGGAGTCAGGCGATGACTCGCGAGGATGACTCTCTCGATTTGCCGGATGACACCTTCGAGCCGTATCAGCAGTGGGGCCCTGAGGTCGATGATCCTGACGATGGAAGCGAACAGTGTGTCCTTGGCGTTGAGCTGACAGCTATCGAGGGATTCAAAGCTAAGACACAACTACCACTTGAGGCAGTACCCGCATCAGAGACAATTGCTCCTCGCTCATGGAAAGAGGTGTGGGGACATATGCATCAATCGTTTCGATCATTGTTGGTCCGACTGTTTGATTTGCCACTTCAAACCGTTGAAACGTTCCATGACGGGTTAAAAGGTGTGAGAGGTCTGCTTCGATTACCTATGGCAGTGGGAGAGGCGCTAACGAGAGGCCGCGAAAAAGCTGTTGCAAAGGAAGAAGAGTCGCAACGCAAGCATGAGGAAGAATCCCTGCAAAAAAAATCAACAGAAAAAGATGCAGGTACGGATCAGGTTTCCACAGAAGAAAAGGCGTTGAACGAGATTGAGGAAATAGTACTCAACCTTCAGTCTCAGGGCGTCGCCCTTAGGATTGAGCGGTTGCCAGGTGGGCAGTACATGTTTGCTGCCGTTCGTCCCGCGGTCGCGGACGAGACCATCGCTATTGCTAGTGAAGCAGTTGCACGACTTACTGATGCTTCTACGACCAAATTGGATAGTAACTCTTCGGGGGTTTCCACGGACGGTGAGCGACTAAGAGAACTCCGACTAAAGAATGGGTTGTCCCAGGCCGAAGTTGCCGCCAAGTGCGGTGTTTCGCCCTCCACACTCTCAAGAATCGAAAGAGGAAAGTCTCAATACGTTAGCCAAAGGGTTGCCGACGCTCTATCAGAGTTTTTTGCATCTGTCGAATCAAGAGATGGTTAGAGCATTTAGCGTGTCGGATGGGCAAGTTAGCTCGGAAAGGCCCCAATTCCTGATACACCGTTAAAAACACAGTTCAAAAGCTCGTAGAGTACACCGAGATTCTCGGCCTATGGTCGTGGAACAGAAAGGTGGAACGGGCATCAATGTCTCCGCTTCAACCAATGGCTCTGTCGTCTTTCCTTGTTTGAGTCTAGGAGGTCAAGAAGCGTTAGCCCTAAGCTTGTCCTAGATTCCATTTGGTATGCTCCGGCAACTCCCCGTAATGCGGCACTTCAAGCGGAGGACTGGTCCAAGGACACCGAATGCAATTTGACTTTCCGGCAGCGACGGCGGTTGCATCGGCCGAGGCGGGTTCGATCGGGCTGAAATAAGCAACGGTGAGCACGATCGCAACGGACCGAAGCGGCGATCTTTTGAACTCTGAATAGGCTTCCTGGTCATGCGGTGACCATCGTGGTCATCGTATGACCGTTTTGATTGACTCAATTGTCGAATCATGGCAGTGTGAATTCAGCATTGAGCACGGAGGTCGATATGCACCATGCAAATATCAGCGAGGCGAAAGCCCATCTATCTCAATTGATTAGGCGGGCGATCACCGGTGATGAAGTTATCATCACAAAAGCCGATCAGCCGCTCATAAATTTGACATCCTTGTCGCAGAGCTTCGAGCCTCGCACCGGTGGTCAGTGGGCCGGACAGGTAGCGATCGGTGATGATTCTGAGTTCACGTCGAATGAGATCGATCAGTTGTTCTACGGACCGGTTGAACCCGGCAAGCAATGAACGGCTATCTGCTCGATACCCGCACTCTAATCGATTGGGCGATCAATCCATCACGGCTTGGTGGTGACGTCTTCTTCAGTGCGATTTCTGCCGTCGAGATCGCGATCAAGCAACGAATCGGAACGGGCGTATCGAAAACTGCCGCATAGCGGATTAGATGGCTGGGAGATAGCGGCCAAATGCCCAGCTCGTAATCATGCACCATCGTTGGTGCGTTGCCTAGCATAACACCGACGAGGGTTTTCAATTGTCCAAAGTGGGCGTGAGTCAAGGGCGACAGCAAAGCGATTTCATGGCGCTTTTCTTCGTCACACCGAAACTTAACAACAATTGGCAGCCCTTTCTTGATACCCTCGAAGGTGAAATCCTGCCGATTGAAGGTCCGACTCGCCCAAGTTGGACTTCGAGAGGCAGGTAGACTCCGGGGCTTGGCCTAACAGGTCCCGGGGTTTTCTTTCTTGGAAGTCGCTACTTCCGATGTCCGCTAACTCAGTGGTAACTATCCTCCAATACGTCGAACTTTCGCTTCACCGAACACGGTCAAGCAAATTGGTTCCGTACTCTAACGGTTTCGCCTTCGGAGATTGTCGATGTCATCAGGTGGAGAAGACTATTCCTACGTTCGTCGCAGGCTAGCAAGGATCGAGACCATAGTGGCGAGTCTTTTTATCTCGCAGGACATCGCTCAAGAACCTGGTCTTTACGAGGAGTTTCTGTTGTTTCTGCGACGTTCGTATGAAAGTGAATACTTGGAAGATGAGCCCTACCCAGAGCGAGAGTTCTACTACATGCTCGAGAGGCTACTATCGCCAATGCGTCGGCGGCCAGATGCCGGCGTTCAAGAGAGGTTATCACTTGTTGAGCAGCAGACAGGCAGAGCTCAAGCGAGCTACGAGCGGTATCGCTCTCACTTTGAGGAATCAACAAGCGAATTAAGAACGCAGTTCGAGACTTCCAGTGAAGAGATAAAAGCGCACGTTGATTCGCTTCGAAGCGAGCACAATGAATTGCAGCAGGCCGCGCACAGCTATTTTGCTATGCAGAGCATGGGCCTCGACATTTCAGACGTTCCGTTGACGAGATTCGTGCCCATTCGAGTCTACCTTTCAGAGGATGATGCAACGAAGGTAAGCGACGTATCGGATGCAGTTGAAAGGCTAACCGAAGCATTCGGATTCTCAATTAGCGATGAGTTCCCAGCAAAAAAAGGATCGTGGTGGAAGAAGTGGTTCGCAAGAACAAAGGAGATTGCGACGGAACCTGAGATCAAGGAGAGGTTGGCGAGACTGGAACGTGCACTTGAAATCCAAGGACTCCTTACTCCTCAGGCTCAGATTGACCGAAACGAAGCGGAAGCTGTCGCGAAACTCGCTGAAGCAGTCAAGGGAGTGCAGAACGCGGCAGTTCAAGCAGGCTCAGTCTTGTTTATAAAGACTGACGATTGCATTCAAGTTCGCACTTTGACGCAACGTGAACTGGTTCATTTGGAGAGAAACCAAGATCTGTTGACCGCACCGAGTGAGCTGCCTGAACGCCTCGCGCAGATGGCCAACCAACCTGAGACGCCGACTTGAAGTTTCGGAGGTTGGCTACGTCATGATGCATGTTGAACGTAATCTGATACGACTGCAATCACCGGACTTCAATAGCACACATTCCACAGCAAGCCGATCGGTCTCCAATGGGAAAGCTGCTGTTTTCTTGGCTATTCCAAGGAAACGCCGCTCAGCAGCACCGGAATCGATACTTCGATCGCAGCCGAAATGCGAAGCAGATGGCACACCGGGATCGGCCAGATGCCGGTTTCGTAATCCTCAATCAGTTTTCCCGTCAACGGTGGGCCTACCAGTTGTGCGAGAAACTCCGCGCTGTATCCGCGTTGTTCGCGGAAGCCCATAATCCGAAGCCCAACCTGCTGATCGAGTTTCAGGTCCGACATTGTTCGTTCCATTTTCATCCTCCGTCATTGAATGTGACGACGGAGCGACCGGCTGATGCCGGGAGGTTAAGACGGCCAAAAACCAGCCTGCAGCGTATTCCCAAAGTCGGTGTTGTATTCCGCTGCCCTCCCAACCAAGTAGGAGGCTTTGTATGAGCGTGAAGCCCAAGCACGAGTTTTTGGAGGCTTACACTCCGTCATGCTATCCCGATACCACTCACTTTCTCGACTGTAAATCAGAATCTACCTCACGTCGTTGGCAATCCACGATCCAGTTGCGCTCCAAGGCGGGCGACGCGCGGCCAGTTGAGTGAGTTTGTCTCCATCGCAACCCCGTTCTTTTTGATTGAACAGAATGTGGCATCTTCCGTGCGCATGTTGTTGAGTCTCATCTATAGCCGCCAAAAACTGCTTTTCCTGAAAGACGATCCACCACTCAGCTGCCACGCCTCTCCAGCGATCGCCGATATCCTCCGGCGATCGAAGCTTGAGCCAGCGTTTTCCTTTGTCGTCTCACGCCTTTGACCTGTGTCCTTGATGGGTGTCGCTAATGCCGCCATGCGTTCCCGTCCAGCACAAAAGCGGCTCCCCCTAAAGGTCGCCCCCACTTTTGAGCTGGACTGGATCGCGTCCTTCGGCCGCTACGCACTCGGCAGCATTTTTAGCTAACCATCGGACGCAGATGGTCTGCGGCGATCAACCAAGAACAAAGGAAAAAGACTATGACCAATCAAACTTCGAAAAAACCGACGCTCTACGCCTATGCTGTCAGAGAAACCGGCAACGGTAAGGCATTCTGGAACCGCATCGGGGCAGTTTGGAAGAACAGCGATGACAGCCTCACCATTCAGCTCGATGCTGTGCCACTCGATGGACGCATCGTCTGCCAAACTCCCAAGCATCGGGAGGCGTAACGATGACAATTCACGTAATCAATCCACACTATGCGGCTCGCACTCAGCGAGCCGCCAACACCACAGCCGTCATGCCGATCATTCCACGAAACAGTTCGCCAGTTCCACATCTAACGAGCCTGTATCACTTCAAAGATCCCGGAGACTATGGGGATCGTTCCTACCCAGGCAACTGCGGTGGCAACCTGATCCGCGACTTACTTCGCTACTTCAAGCCGACGCAGGTTTTTGATCCGATGACAGGTAGCGGTACTTGCCGTGACGTGTGTCAAGAACTGACGATCGAGTGTCTTTCCACGGACTTGAAAGCCGGGTTCGACGCCTGCGATCCGTCCAGCTACCAGTTCGATCGCAAGTTCGATTTTATCTGGGCACATCCGCCCTACTGGCGAATGAAGATTTACAACGATTCATCAAAATGCCTCTCGGCAGAAGCAACGCTCGAAGGCTTCAATCGACGCTACCGTCAGTTCATTCAGAATTGTGCTTCGGTGCTGGCGCCGGGGGGCAAATTCGCCATCCTGATGGGTGACTATTCCGATCGTCAGCACGGATTCGTGCCACTGGTACACCACACCAAGCGACTCGCCTTTGAAGTTGGGCTTACGCAGCATTGCACCGATATCATCCGTTTTAGCCACGGCGCGACGAGTGGGTACAAGAGCTACCGCTCTTCGTTCATCCCGGGTCTGCACGATGTGTGCATGATCTTCGTTAAGCCGCAGGTGGATGTTTGTCATTAATAAGCGATCCACCCACACCAGGTCTCATCGTCGATAAACGTCAGCAACTTCTGAGCATCGATGGTGCTGAAGCAAATGACTGAATCGATGGACACGGATACGCGGGTTCGCGACTCTGAGAGCGCCGGCGATGAGGCCGAACGCTATCACTTCACGGACTCGCCGTGACGGTTGAGCACGCCGAGGCAACCAGCCGGTTTCCGCGTTTGCACAAAGATCCCTTTGATCGGCTACTGCTTGCCCAGACGCAAGTGGAACGACTGACACTCATCACCCAAGACAGCGAAATCGTCAACTACGAAGTGCTAGCGCTGGCTGCATAGTTTCTCTTTGACGTGGTTGTTTCACGCCGGGCTCCATAAAATTGCTTGCCTTTCGATTCTCGTTATGGCATGAGTAGCGAATGACTGATGATGCAGACACCGAAATCCCTTGGAACGCGCTTGCGCCCGCTGAACGACGCGAGATCGAGCGGCAACACATGCTCACGTCTGCACATGAGATGCGAGCGGAAGAGAAAACCCTCGCGGAGATAAATCGGCTGAATCTGCTACATGCAGAGCTCACTGAAGAAATCGAATCCGACTATCGGGTCCAGAAAGCTCTCGAGGATCTGCTTGCAACCGGCCTCAGCATTGATGACTTGATAGCCTTTCTAAAACAACGCGTTGCGTACCTGAAGCAACCAGAGATCCAGAAGTATCACCGCACTCGCGACGTTCAACAGCAACGTCGCAGTATCGGTGTCGTCAAGTCGTCTCGGTTCTTCCTTCCTTGCAGTAGCCACGCCACAGGCGTATCAAGAACTGCCGCACAGCGGGTCAGATGGCTAGGAGATAGCGGCCAAATACCCAACTCGTAATGATGCAGCACTGTTGGTGTTAGCGGTGCTACCCTTCCGGGTGTGAATTGCCCGTTTGTCATTCATTTCCTTGTTTGCGGGTGGCCAAGCACGAAACCCAGTCAGCTTCGCACCCTGCTCACTAATTCATTGATCGAACGAGCTTTGGTCGCTCGTATTGATTTCTCAGGGGGACACCCCCACGCCGTCAAGACTCGGGGCCACGCGAGCTTGCGGCCTCCTCCCCAGTCTTCCGCGCTCGCTGCGCTCTCTTGTGCAGACCGGGTGCCCCTCCGCCGCGCTCGGTCTTGACCGCGCTCCCCCGTTGGATTCTGGGCATTCGCCCCCACCGCTTTGGAAAAGCGCGGGGCGTTTCCATTTCATTCCATCGGAGGACATTTCCTATGACAACGACCAAGACCAACACAACACGTAATCGTCACACCAAATCACCACGTGAAGACGTCTATACCCGAATCACTAACCAAGTGATCGCACAACTTGAAGCCGGCGTTCGTCCCTGGATGAAACCATGGAACGCGGAGCATGCAGCCGGGAGGATTTGCCGGCCACTTCGCTACAATGGGGACGTTTACAACGGCATCAATATTCTGATGCTCTGGGAATCGGCAGAGCGGCAAGGCTTCGCATGCCCGCTGTGGGTGACCTTCAAGCAGGCTCAAGAGCTTGGTGGCCATGTCCGCAAGGGTGAGAAAGGCTCACCGGTCGTCTTTGCGTCAACATTCTCCAAAGAAGTGAAAGACGATCAAGGCGAAACCGTCGACAAACAGATTCCGTTTTTGAAGCAATACACGGTGTTCAACGCGGAACAGTGCGAGGGACTCCCCGACCGCTTTTACGAGCTACAGCAGGCACCTGATTCGGATATCGAACGAATCCAGCACGTTGACACATTCGTTCAGGCAACCGGTGCCGAGATTCACGAAGGAGGAATCCGTGCGTGTTACATTCAGTCGATCGATGCGATCCGAATGCCCAAGATCGAGACCTTTCGCGATGCGGAGAGTTTTGCTGCAACGCTGGTTCATGAATTGACACACTGGACAAAGCAGGAAAGCCGGTTAGATCGCGATACGGGACGTAAACAATGGGGCGATGAAGGCTACGCGATGGAAGAGCTTGTCGCAGAGATGGGAGCGGCGTTCTTATGTGCTGATCTCGGCATCACGCCGGAGCTACGCGAGGATCATGCCAGTTACATCGATCATTGGCTACGCGTGCTGAAGCAAGACAAACGAGCGATCTTCAAGGCCGCAAGCATGGCTTCCAAAGCCGCCAGCTACCTACATGATCTACAACCGCGGCCTGTTACCGACCAATAGACCGACGCAACGACGCATCAGTCAGCGATGATCTGCCGATCGGAGTGTTTGCGACGGTGCGACACTCTGATCGCGATGGAAAAATCGGACACGGAAGCTCGGAGCCGGCTCGCAACTCTGTCTCGGACGAATGAACCGCGAGCCCAGCGACCACACTCTCTTCTTGGCGGTTCATCCAGCAAACGTGTTTATGTGATCGCTTCTGAACAACCTGCTCGCAAGATTCGCTGAAATCGAGCACGCGTGGTCTCGATTGCATTGCCGTTATCACACTGGATAGTCAGTCGTTCCCTTTCCCGCTATCGATCCAGTGGCGTCACTTCAAAAAAGGGCCACACATTGATCAACTCGGGTCGAACGTTCCCCTCCGGGTCTCGAAGCAAGAGAGCCTCACTTCGTCTCGTCTTCCTATAGACGGCACCTTCGTATTCAAACAAGGTGCCGATTTCGATCTCACCAAACGTGCACGTCACCTTCCTCTTCATGGCGGCTGTCCTATTCGGCAGAGTCAAAACTCGAGCATCAAAGATGAAAGCTGCGGAGGCGTTTAGTTCGGCATCACGTTGACTATCCAATCGTCTGTTCAACCAAACCGTATGGCCTTCTTTCTTGAACGAAGCAAAAGCATCAGTCCTAGCAATGCGGAAGCGATCAAAGAAAGAACGGTTATCGTCGGAAACCACGACTCATTGTTAAAACCTTCGCCAAGGACAACCGATCCATCTTTCGCGACGGGTCGACCATCCTGCCACTCAAACTCGATGTGACCGAACCCAAAGACGGAAACGGGAAAGCCATTTGGAATCATGGTTTGAAATTGAATTTCCGTGTCCCTTTCCTCGCGAGTCTCAATTGCGTCGATGGTCAAAATAGATTCCACCGAGAAAGACTCATATTCGTTTGGCAATTCCGGGCGTGTCTGCTTCTCGTCACCCGCATCGATTGCAATTGCGCCATCGTCGCGAGTAACGAATCCCTCGGGGGTAAACCCCTTATTGAATCTGCGTGTCGTGCTGCATTTCACGACCTTCGGCATCCCATTGGAGTCTCTTTCTTCGATGACTGCCGTAAAGGCCGAGACATACATCGGTACCGGTTCAACGGGCGTACCCCGCGTGTAGTCAACGGAGTCTGGAAGATGGACACCAACGCCGCCTCTAATGGTGAGCATCGCATCATCTGAAGCCACACGTTGCGATCCGTCCGATCCTTCCATCAGATCAGGTCCAAGACTCTGGAAATCGCCAAGCAGTGGTAGAATCTTGACCAGGATTAGGTTTGACTCCAGTCCAGTCGCCGCCACGAAATCTTCAGGTGATGTATCTTCCACGGCTAGCAGCTGGGTCGGCTCTCCGTTCACCACAGAGACTTGCCAGTTCCAGCTCGGCGTGCATATTTTCTCCTCCGCAATATCTAGCGACCGGTACTGACCGTCCGCTGTGGCATAACGCGAGATTCGAATCTTGTTATTCGCGCCGTCAAACTTGAACGACAACTGTTGATCCGGGCTATAGCCGGCTTGTGCATCTTTGGCTCTAGCCTGAAATCTCACCTTGCATTCCACGATATTGTTTGCCTGCCCTTGCTTCACGAACAAGAACCCAATGAGCAACGGAATAGCGAAGCGTAGAATCATGACAATCGAACCCAAAACCGAATGCGGGAGGAAACACGAATCCTTAGCGGTTCGCTATCCATGCGTTCCGCTCGACGTTCGTTGAGAATTAAAGCACTGTTACAGTGGGGCCCGCACAGGATCTTCTGGGCAAATGTGCAGAGTATCTACGTTGATTGTCGTAGGGCATCCACTGCCTGGCGTGCCCGTGCAATTGTGAGTGGCTGCGTGTGTACCCGAAGCGTAGTAATCCTCGTTGGTACCGCCGGCATGGTTAGCAACACCTTGCACGTTGCCTGCGGTGCACTTTCCAGGGTGCGTCAAATTGCATGGAACAGGGTTGCTGCCGTCGTATGAGCAAGGTTCTCCACCGGGACCTGTGGCGGCACCGTAGAGATGGCTATCGGCGTCTCGAAATCCGACACCTACGCCGGACAGGATGACGCAAACAACGATTAAATGAGAAACGTTGCGAAACATAAAGACTCTCCTAGTGAGAAACGGAACTAACACTCGCCGCGGTTGCCCATCTGAGATACGAATAGACACCCCAAACAACCGCTATCCAAAGCGAATACGCATTGAAATCAATCAGGTCACCTTCAGTCGATCCAAAACAGCCGCAATCCGACGTCGCGTCAGCAGCAAGCAAGATACGAAGTAATCCAAACACGACCATGGCGATGGCCAAGACGGTCGAGACCAAGTAAACACCCGGTAGATCGCACCCAAAAACAAAGATGCCACCTAGGAGTAGGTTGGCGACGGGTAGCAACACCGTCACGGGCGTCACCATCAATTCCGGCACAAACGATTGTCGGTGCAGTGTTGACATGAGATCATATGGATCAAGCATATGCTCAATTCCGGAAAGCATTAGTAAGGCACCAATGCCTACCTGAATCGCACGATACACGGCTGTGCTCAAACTCGATTTAGTCGCTTTTCCATTCATAAAGGCCACCCCTGAATATGGAAACGTTGCTTGCGCCACGAGCGATTAGTCGCTCTGCAACACGATCTGAAAACCCGCACCATTTGGACTGGCAAAAGACGATTACTTCACGTCCTTGAATCGCATCCTCGATCGACGCAAGGTTGGCTTCGCTCAGTTCATTTACGGGAAGCGACATAGCATTACCAATCGTTCCTTGAGCAAAGTCACGAGAGAATCGAGCGTCCACCAGTAGTGATTTCTTCTCATCGTGAGCAACCTGCTTGAACCTTTCCAAACTGATATCGGGAACCGAGTATGTCGAGAAGCGTTGCCGGCAGTTCTCATTCACTTCACCGTTACCGATCACGCCACATGGCGAAACGCTGTGGTAGGTGATTGCGACCGCGCCAATCGAAGAAACGAGAAGTGCTACTTGTTTGATGTCAGAGAATTGACGAAGCACAGGTAGAAGAATGGCAATCAAACCCAAAAACGGAAGAAAGATTGCTGCGAGGAAAACTCGGCTCTCGAACCAAACCCACGATTTGGTCTCTTCACTGACGATACGAAGCCCTTCTCCATCCCATCGATTCAATAGCTTTCCCACGGTCCATTTATCTGTCCGGCCACCGTCTGAAATGCGAACCAAGTGACCGTCATACCCAAGAAAGGTCACCCAATGATTGATGTCGGGATCCAATGACTCGGAGCGTGTGCGAAGGATCGCCGGACGTTCAAGCAACGCAAGTCCAACAACCGTTTCTCCTGAAAACGCCGCGAGCTCAACACCCTGTCTTAGGGATTCTCGAGCAATGGAACCTTCAGAACTACCACGGTAGGAGTCCACGAGATCGGTCATTTCGAAGTCACCAAACGTGACCTCTTTACCTTCGCATTGAAGCAGTGCCTTCAGTGCTAAGGGGCCGCATAGAGATTCGCTCGCTGATGCGATTCTGCCCACAAAAACGAATAACAACAGAAGTGGGAAATGATATTTCACCATGAGTAGCTCCACTTGTCTCGATCCGCCTGCATGGAGAGTTGCATCAACAAAGTCGCGTCCGTGCTTTCGCTTTTCGTTCGCACGCTCCCATCCATAAACCCGACAACGCAGAGTCCTGGATGGTAGGAATAAGGTGTTGAAAAAGCGTTTGCGAAATTGATGCAACGTTCGTAGACGCCGCGCCCAGGAGCCCCATTTCGACCTTGCTCGTCGTACGCATACATCAATCCCGTCCGCATGCCCGTCCAGCTATAGAGATAGGATTTGGAGGATGCTTGGGTGCTGCTTACAAACCGGCTGCCTTCTTGCTCCGGGGCATAAAGCGTGAAACGACGGCCGGCATCACCATCGAAGTCCAGGAGTCGCTCTCGATCGAAGGGGAACACGAGGTGTGGACCCGCTGACTCCCAGCACGCGAGCGTATTGGAAAGCCCGTCTTGTACATCTCGAAATCGCTTTCGTGGAGAATACTCCCCTAAGCGAATGGGGAACGAACCGTTCGTGTTTTCGGATAGTCTTCCTCCGATAATGATTCCGGCCCCTCCGTTGAAGGCAACATCACATACTTCACGGGACCTGCCGGGGAACGCTTCACCACCGAAGCGAACCGCTATGTCGTGCACTGTAGAAGTGCCCGGTGCACTGGGGCAAAGGTACGTAGAAGGACTCGACCGCAACGATTCATCAACACCTCTCGTGCTAATGCGAACGGTCTGCTTCCAATGATTGGCTCGAGGTGCTTCACCCACAAAACTCAAAATACGACCGAGTGGACCAACGTCACTGTCGTAGTTTTCAGCGTCGGGCCGACTACTGAATGCTGCGGTTGGAATTTCACCAAACGCAGATTCAAAATTATGAACGCCAAGAAGGATCTGTTTGAATCTCGACTCGCACTCCATGCGTCTGCTCGACTCCCGAGCATGCTGGACTGCCGGTATCGAGATGGCTAAAAGAACCCCAACGATACCGAGGGAGACAACCAGCTCGACGAGAGAGAAAGCGGAGCGTTTGGAACGTTCCTGGCAGCTATTTGCCGACGAAAAGGTGCAGAAGCTAAATCGCACAATTGACCCCTCAATTTTCGCTTCATCGTCTTGGTCATCAAACACTTCTGTTGCATGGTTTGCAATGAAGGTTCATGGTGAATAGCCAAGACCACTTCAACATAGGGATGTACCTATGTGTGTCAATCAACATTCCAGAAAAAGAAGAGATTTGAAATGCGATCAAATAGCTTGCTATAGACACACGTTGAAACTCAGCAAGCAATAACTTTGATGGACAGTGTTACGAACTCTTATAACATCCAAGCACATGCAGTTGCCATCAGTTGATGTTTCTTTGGTTGAAAGCTTAAAGAGAATTTAACGTTGTGGTTTTCCATCGTGAAAGTAATTGCAAGAAACAAGAACGGAGTTCGTCCAAAACGTTGATCAATCAGAAGAACTAACATGCAAGTTGTTGTTTCAGAGTAAGTCAATCGTTTCTACGATTCACGCATCGCATAGCGACTATCCAATGATTGATATTGCAACTTATCTGTATCGATTGTCATCAAACGGGACGTTGATAGATTTCCCCGGGAAAGTCAGTCGGTTGACTTTCCCTCCATTGAAGGAGGGTCGGTGCCCCCTGGTTTCTGATTATGAATGTGCAGGCATTTCCTTGATGGACCTACCGGCCATCAAACGTGCAAGTTGTCATGATTGAAAACCTGTTTGCTTTCTTGCTTGCTGGCAATCATGCAAGCCTGCTTACAAGACTGTAATCATTCAATCTTTCCAGATTGAATGTCGGCAAGCTGGTCATCGTATCGGCATGATAGCTGGCTTACCTTTTTGCTTGCCAGCTTCTCTGTTTGCTGCTACGCATACTGGCATGACAATCATTGCTGTTGCAAACACCAAGGGTGGAGTTGGGAAAAGTACAACTGCCGTCCACCTTGCGGCCTGGCTCCATGAGCAGGGCCATAGCGTGCTGCTCGCCGACTGCGATACTCAGCGCAGTTCAAGCGAGTGGATTCGCGAGGCATGCCCGGAAGTTCAAACGGTGATCCTCGATAATCCCAATCAGATTCTCAACGATTTGCCAGCCCTAGCATTGGAAGCAGACTATATCGTCGCCGATGGGCCTGGCAGCCAAACCGAAACGAGTAGGGCGTTGCTATTACGTGCTGACCTTGCGATTGTTCCCTGCAAAGCATCTTTACTTGAAGTCCGTGCTCTTGCCAGTGCGACCGAAGTCCTTCGCCAGGCTCAGGACATTCGCGGTGGAAGCCCCGTCGCCGTCATCGTCTTGAGCATGGTGGGAAAGAAGTACCGATTGACAAAGGACATGATTGAAGCGGCCGCGGCACTCAATCTGCCGATGGCTAAGACGCCGCTGGTGCTTCGACAGATCTACGCCGATGCGCCCGGCCAGGGCGCAGTCGTTTGGCAAATGGGTTCCCGAGCCCGTGAAGCCTCGATGGAGGCGCAGCGCCTCTTCTCCGAGATTTTGCCTGACGCCAAGGCGAAGAAAAGCAAAATCAAGCGAGAGGTGAGGAGGACCGCATGACGCAACGCCGTAATCTCATCGAGGGCCTCAGTGAAACGCCCCAGGTCGAACGCAAGGAACGAGACTTTGTATTCGGCGAAAAAGGAACAGCAGAATCATCCAATGAAGCGGTTGAATCGACGACGGTGATCGCATCCTCAACATCGTACGAGGTGCTGCCACAATTCAAAGGCCGCGTCCCACTCACGACACGGTGCAGGCCCGAGCTCGCTTCTGCACTTAAGAGGGCGTCTCTACAACGACAGCTTGACGATGTCGAACCCAATCGCATGCAAGACATCCTGGAATCGGCTCTCGAGGATTGGCTTCGCAGGAACGGCTACGCCCAGTGACCCACATGGGATCCGCATCGCAACTCCAATTGGCCAGTCTTATACGAAGCAAGCCTTCACGCTTGCTTGGCCGCGGTGATGGTGTTGGCCGGTGTCTTCGGCGTGCTGTTTGATTGAGTCGGGACGCCGATGCATGCGCTCTTGCCGAAGTAACGCTGCCAATCCCAGACCAAGTCTCGCCACATCGTGGCTTCAGTCTCAGTCAGCCTCTTTGAGATCCGATTCGGAACGTTCACGGCGCCTCTGACGCTTTGCTTGGCAGTCCACTTTAAAAGTTCCCAGTAGTCTTGCCAGCTCACATGCAGATAGCCCTTGTCACTACTGCGACAGCCATCGGCATGCGTTTCCGGATCGCTCGCGAGCGTACATGCGTCAAGTGTCAGCGTACTGAACCAACCATCGCGTTTGATCTTTCGACCGGTTGGATTGCGTCTGATTATTCACTCGCTGATCATCCCACGTATTTCTGTATCGACTCTCAAGTCCATATACTCACCGTCTCTGCACGCTATCGTAAATCGTCTGCAAAAATCAGCAAAACTACCGCAAAGATGGAGTCCATCATCTCCTAGCGAATGCCAAGCAATAGATCCGTCCTTCAATGCATGTAAGGTATCACCAGTATCAGACCGAAACAGAACTCGTGCGTCGCTCCACTCGTTCGCTTGAACGACTGTTGGTATCAGTTCTGATGATCTCAGGTGCAAATCCTGGAACCCAGCAAGATCTGAAGTTTGTACCAATCCAACCCAATCTCTCAAACGGTTTCGGTCGTCTACATCGTCAAAGAACTCCAGATCCGGATTCATGCCAGTTCGTAAGTATAGAAACCGAGGATATCCTTCTAGGCGCAGGACCCAGAGAAGGCGGGGGCGTTCCTCTTCCAAGGCATAACTAACTTCCACCAAATAACCAACAACCTCGTGTCCACCAGGAAGCGGGACACGAAGCGTTTTACCGATGCCACCGCTATCTAAACCGCCATACAATTCGACGATTTCAGGGCTCATTCCCTGCTGCGACAGCGTTGCTTTTGAGGCTGGTAAGGAGTGAATTCTTCGGAAACCTAACGCATTGCTCGGAGGATGATCGTTCATGTTGGAGTTTGAGCACCCTCCGAATATGCATAAAGTGAGAAGACTGAAATCAAACAACAATTTTGCTGGCAATCTGAGCGTCATATCTAACCCGCACGCCTCACAGTTCCAGGCACCTCACGAAATCTTTGAATCGGGATCGCTTCAGGAATTGGTTCGGTAGTTCCCGGATTCGTTTCGCGACTCGGATTAGAACGGGGGAGAGACTTTGGGATCATCCTAAAAAAGCCCTTCACTCCACCTGCAGCCCCCTCAAGTGGACTAGGTACCGATCTCATAACGCCATGAGAACCATTGGTAATATCTACTCTCCGATCGATTACGCGGTGTCGATTCTTTCTACATGCAGCAATAATCTCTGCAAATAGCACTGTTGTATTGATGAACCAACGTCCATCCATAGCAGTTTGTTCATACTTATACTCGTAGTGACAACCGTCATACGAAAAATTGTAGTGTTTGCACTTACCAAACCGACGCTGGAGATCAGCGTAAGTCACTGCTATTTCGGCTGCCATTAAGAGCAAGAACTGACAGCACGTTGCCGTGTTATTTAGGTAGGACTCAACTTGATCTTCCCATATCGGGTCCCTTTTCCGTTGCCCTGGAACATTATCGCCATGTAACCACCCATGCGAATTACATTTCGCGTCTTTCTCGGGCCCCGAACATCTCATTAAGGGAGTAACAAAGAAATCGATATTAAACCGGATTTTTGCACAACGACGCTCAATCTTAGTTCGATGCTTGTCAGCAAACCAATGATGCCGCTCTATATGGCATTCGAGCCCAGAGGGATCGAGTGCAGCAAAATAAAGGTAAGAGGCGTAAAGGTTCATACCATCCGCGTAACCTATTGGATCCCTGGAGCACCATCGTCCCATTTCCGGATGGTAGTATCGATTTCGATTCAGTTGCAGTCCAGTGCCCGAATCAAGCCGACGACCGGTGTAGCGATGCTCCCACGCATAGCTGTCACTGCCTGCGCTAATGTCGGCCGCTAATACGGTGCTGACCCCGTAGGATGTGTATGCGAATCGTTGCTGAACACTGCCAGATGTGTTTACCAGTGCAGTTACGTTGTACTGCGCTTCTTGCAGGGCATAGAGACGTTCTTCCAGTCCATTGCCAGAATTTGCATCCGCGTCGCGGTCCCGAAGCAGCAGTTCATCGACGTACTGCGCACCCCATACGAACTGCTTCGTCGCCGTCCCGCCCTCGGTCGAACGTTCTTCCAAGCACTGCCACGCTTCGTTGTAGTAGAAATGCGTGGTCGTTGAGTTCTCAACACGTTTGATCCTTCGATTGAGACCGTCGTACTCGTAGCTGGCGGCCGTACCGCTGTCGAGGCTCACGAGCCGGTTCCAGGCATCGAACTTGCCGGTATAGCTGGCCGTCAGTGTGTCCGGCTTGGGGATCGTCGTCATGTTGCCAGCGGCATCGAACGCCGGGTCGGCCCAGTTTGCTCCCGCACCACCACTTTGCAGACCGATCACCGTCACTTCGTTCGCGTCATTGTGCGTTCGTTCGTGTTCCAAGTCCCATGTACCGTTACCGGTATCGTCTTGATCAAACTCTTCCCAGTTACCTAACTGATCGAGCTTCCACTGCTGCTCGAACGTCTTGGTGGTGATCGCTCCGGTCGTATCGTTTGCCGTTCCCTCGTCGGTATCGATCAGTCGATCCAGCCCGTCATATGAATACGCTTGGTCACGCTGATCGGTCGTGGCGCCCGAGATCTGATCGACACGGATGTTTCGGTACGTGCGATTGCCCGCGCGGTCATTCCCGTAGTCGACGCGATCAAGATAGTTGGCACCGCTTCCGGTCGTCGGACGCCAGTAAGCCTGCGTCACTCGTCCAAAACGATCCCAGATTTCATAGTCACCGTCACCGTCACGGTCAGCGTGCTGGTGGATGTCAGGTTGGACATAAGTGGAGACGGCGACGCGTCCGCCTCCGGTGTACTCATAGGCCACCAGTTGTTGACCACTGCTGTTGGTCTCGCGGATCTCCGCCACCTGGCTCCTGCGGTCGCGGATCGAGCCTTGTGTGGAACTGTCATAACCGTAGAAGAAGACGCTACCGTCGGGGTACGTCACGCTCTCACGCCGCAGTCCATCCTCGTACACGTTCGATGAGACAGACTCATCGTAGGCGTATTGCACGCTCGGTTCGGTGCCGCCAACTGCACCGATGTGATCCTGTTCGCTCTGGGTAATCTGCCCATGTGTTCCGTAGGTGTACTTAATCTGATTACGAACCGTACTGCCGATTGTCGTGCCAGCGTAGGAAGTAACCGTTTCAACACGGCCATTGGTGTCATAGACCCTGCCTATCGCCTGAACCGTATCATCCACACCTGCCGGAATCGTGGTCGCCGCTTGGAGCGTGGTTCGTCTGGCGTCGTCGTAGGTATAAGTAAAGACTACACCCCGCTGGTCGGCTTTGGTACTGAGTGAGCCATCGAGATGATAGGTCATCTGCACGTTGTCGCTTGACGAATCCCCGTCCGGATAGATCTCCATCGTGACCAGCGAAGTGTTGTAGTTATCCTCTCGCTTGTACTCGGTCACTTGGTTGGCCGTACTCGATGAGGCGTTATAGGCGGTGAGTTTGGTCGTGCTTCCGAGTCCGTCATACTCGTAACCGACCACTTGATCTTCATCGTCGTTGGTTCCCCCGCCGATGGTCGAGCCAACATTGGAGTCATCAAAGTTGACAAAATTGACAGACGAGTAGGTTTGACGACCCAAGTCATCGAAGAAAGTCCTTGACTTCGTGCCGGAGGGATCCGTGACTTCATCCTGAATACCGCGATCGGTCTGATAGCCGTACAGTGTGACCAGTTCGGCATCGCTGCTGGTGGTTGGTTTGGTGATGCTTGCGGGAAGCGCCACATACGTCCAGGTACCGTCGCCGGATCCGCTTCCATTCCCGCTACCGTGAATGGAAGAGACTTCCAACCGATCGGCATCGTCGTACCAGAAGTATTGGCTTGAGCGAACGTAATCATCATCTGCCGACAGATCGATTCCGTCGGTATCATCGTGATGGGCTTCGAGGCTATGAGACTCGGTCACTTGACCTGTATCACTAAAGACACTGTGACTCAAAGTAATCACATCATCATCGCCATCAGTAAGACTACTCTCACTTCCGACGCCGTAACTTGGATCGGGAGTGGGTGCACGGTAGTTGAATTCACCGCTCGTATACTTGGTCGATTCCAGGGAGGTGACCGAGCGGCTTTGGTAGCGACGACCTGCGCCATCGTAAGCCGTTTCACTGGCCATGCCGTTCTCTCGCTCGGAGGCAACAGGATTGCCTCGCCGGTCGAAGTACGAGCTGGACTTAAAGTGCTTGGTCGCTTCGGTGCCTGGATAGATGAGCGTTTGATAAACGCGGCCCAAATCATCGTATTTGCGAACCGAGACATTGTAGTGGCCACTCGTATTGGGTTGATCAGCCGAGCCGCCGGAGGAGTGGATCACGTAGTCGCTGTAATCATCGGGCCAAGTGGAAGGCTCGCTCGCATACGAAGCCGTTGCCGTCGTCCGTCCCATCCAATCGATGTCCTGAACGCTATACGGTCCAAACTTAGTCGTACCGTTCTTCTGCAGAACCCCGCGCGAGTGACCGCGGAAGGTCAGCTGGGGAATCGACTCGATGAAGTCATTCGTTCCAGTGCCGTAATAAAATTTGTTGCTGGTCGCGTAACCATCGCCCACACCACCACTGTCGAACGTCCTCGTTGAGACGGTTGCATAGCCATCAAAGTTCGTCGGGGTACCCGGAGGACTGTTGTCTAAATTGTCATAGTCGGTGGGTGCAACCGTCGCCACACCGCGTCGAGATTCGATCACGCGGCCGCGTACATCGAAGAGCTGTGCTGAGACTTGGTACTTGCTGGCAGCGACCTCCTGCACGGTCGCGCCGCGTCTGCCTTGATCGTCGTACAGAAAGCTCGTTCGGTAGTAGCCACCGGAGACGGCATCCGCGTCGTGGTAGCGGTCAACGTGAGCCAGCCGGGCATCGCTGTAACTGTATTCAGTGCGGGAGACGTAATCGGCGGTTGTGTAACTGGCAAGTTCCGGCAGAGCATCCCCGCTGTTCCACTGGCTCTTGGATGGTTTGACCGCGTACACGGAAGTTGGCTGGCCCCCGTCATTGGTTTCGGTTACCTGAACAGGGAGTTCCGCTGAGCCCGATGTGCCGCCGGTCCAGTAAGAGAACTGGTAGGACTTGTTGTTTTCGTAGCGAGTGAAGTGCTCACTCCCGCCAGCATCGATCCGCTTGAAGGATCGTCCCTCGGCATCGAATTCGTTCTTGCTGGTAAGTTCGAGTGCAGTGGGCAAACCCGAGGCTCGGGTCATTGGAGCTGCACCACTCCAGGCAACCCACTTATTGCTACCGGTGCCGGTGATGTCGCCGTTAAGACTCGCGGTATTCACATCGATGATCGCAAGCGCTGTGCCGCCGAGATCCGGATGGTAGCTCATGTAGTTCACATAGCCTTCACCATCCTTGGTCCAGCGCAGTCGCCCCTCTTCATCGAAGTATTTTTCCGTGGACGTCGCGACGCCCGAGCCGTTTTGGCTCGTCGGGATAGCTGGAAGCGTGGTCGTTGCTTGCTTGAGCGCCGTGTCATCCGTATCCCAGAAGTCATAGCTGTAACTGGCAATCTTGATCCGGGAAGCGTCCGAACGGGATGTGACTCGGCTTGGATACACATACTCGGCAAGCTTAAAGTTGGTCGGCTCATCGTCCGATCCGGTTCCCCAGTCGGTCGCCCGAACGTAGTATCGACTTCCCGCCCCTGCGCCTTCTCGAATCAGCGTTCCGGTTCGGTGCTTGCCATCGCCAAGACTGCTGCTGTACTCAAAGTAATAGACTTGACCGGCTGTGGAACTGACGCTGTCCGTATCGTTCGTGCTTGTCGTGGGGTCAAAGAACTTTTGTAGGTCGGCGTTGTTGTCCACATCAACGTGCGCTGAGGGCATCCGCAGCTCGGTGAGCAGCTCTTCGCTATCAAACACTCTCGACTCACACCAAACTTTCAGTGTTGAGACGGTCGGATCTTCAATGAATGCCTCCCGAATGGCAATTCCCTTCTCATTGAGTCCATAGACCTTGCGGTAGATTGCATTGCGTGGGTCCGCACCGTCCTCGGTATCCTCGATCACCAATCGAACCACTTGCGCCGGGTTCGTGCTCGTGCCTCCATTGAGGTTGATGTAGTGATACGTTCGCCTTACGGAACTGACCGAGGAGCCACCGCAGCAAGAGACGCTACCGGGGCCAATCGAAAGCGTTTTGACGGCACCAAAGTTCTCCGTCGTGTTGAACTCATCGAACTCACTGACGGTAGCGCCACTAGCAACGTATTTCGACTGCAGGTTTTCACCGCTGCTGGTTGACCAGGGCGTGACACATTTGGTCGTTCCCGAGTTATCGGTCGCGATATCTTCGGTGTAGTAGGTGTACGACTTGCTGGCGTAGCTCTCCACCGTCGAGTCACTCGCCTCCAGCATGTCCGCAGCGCTGCTGATGGAAATCTCTGCGGCGATTGCTCGCTCGATGGCAAGAGCATCAAATTCCATTTTGATTTGATGGGCTCGTCCGTCGCTGCTGCTGTCCCGGTAGTAGCGGTACTGCGTCAAACTCTCGATCCAGCTCGTTCCATCGGAGGCAAGCTCCGATCGTTTCACCTGCACAAGGTCGTCGTTGTTGCCGAGACCCGTGTCTGGCGAGGTCAGCTCGTTGTAGTACGTATACTCCGCCTTCTTGATCACTGTGTCCGTGGCCAGTGGTCCATCACGAACTTCGATCGTGTCCACTTGATTGGTGCTTCCCGTGTACACATAGCTGTAGTCAATTCTTGAGCTCTGCGGTTCCGGTGTGGTGACGACGGTGATGTTGCTGTTGGTGTCGTACGCAAACACTGTTCCTTGCAGATCGGCGGCTTGATAGGCAACATTGGTTTGTTCGACCATTCGGCCTTGGTAGTGCGAGCTAACGCCGAAGTTGAATCCGAGAAAGATCGAGACGTTGCCACTGTCATGCTCGGTGTATTTGTAGACATCGATAAACTCGAACGTCATTCCGTCGTTGTCCAAGTCATCTGAGTCCATGACGTTGGCCATGCGAGTCATCGTCGCGTCGACGCCTCCAGCAGACGACACGCCATTCATATTCTTGTCAAACGCCCAAACGCTGAAGGTGATCTTGCTGGAAGCCGACTGGAAGAGCTCGATGTCATCGCCTCCGGCACTCTCCAGGTACCAACCCGACCTGCCTCCAAGGTCCCACTGTTCACTACGCCCGGTAGTTGACTCTGGGTAACCACTATCTGAGCTCTTGGTATGCGCCCAAGGGCCAACCGGTCCCGGCTGACTAACGTCGGTCACGCATTGAGCGACCGCGCCTCGCATCAGATGAATGGAATTGTCTGCCATGGCAGGGGATCCGTATCCGCCTCCGCCGCCCATCGTTGCGAAACCTCCACCAAGTGTGGTGAGTCCGCCGCCTCCAAGTGTTGTGTAGCCAGACTGACCGGAGTTACCACTCCCACAGGTTGAACAGGTCGACGGGGCTTCCGTCTTGCCATTGGTCGACGTTGTGGTCGCCGACGCTTGCCGTACTAGCGGGAAAGGCGGGCAGAGCATGAGGGCGCAAAGCATCCAAATCAGTGCGTGCTTTGGGTTCAAACGCTTGCGTAACGATGTTCGCCTAAACATATCGAAAGTCTCCGCCCGAATGAGATTTCAATCGCGTGCCGGTGACACACGTTAAGAAAAGGAATGCCAACCGAACCAATTACTCACTCGAGTCAGACTCGAGTGATTCAATGAGAGAGCTGTAGCGTGAAGAGGCGCTAGAATCTTCGCGAAGCTGTGCGCCAGAAAGTCGCCTACGAAACTCGGACACAGCCGCAGCGTTTGCCTGATCGGCTCTGGCAGCCTGCCAGTCTTCGACTTCGGCAACCAACCCGTCGATTGCCCCAATCATGCTGCCTAGTTCCGTGTATCCTTCGACTGCGGACTTGGCCTGTGCCCACTTTCTTTGTGCGGCTAAGCGAGCTGCTTTTTCTGCAGCGACACGAGCGTTGACGTCCGCTGAAACGGCCGCATCCGTTGCTTGATCGAGCCAGTTAAGACCGACGCCAAGACGCTCACTTCCGATGTGGATGCGGTAATCGCTCTCGGGACTACTGCGGATTTCTTCCGCGACGGCTCGCGCGATCAACCAGTTAACACGTTTGTCACCAGTCACCGAAGCATCATTCAGCTGGACATCGAGTAGAGCCATCCAGTCGAGTAGCTCACCTCGCATCTGGTAACAGTACCCAAGCGTACAAGCCGCAGGTAAGCAACAGCTACCATCATCTGTAACAAGAAAGTCTTCCAGCCAGGTGATGCTCTCGGGATGGAGATAGGCCAGCGCGACCGCCAGTCGGTGGTAAGGTTCGCAGTTGGCTGCGTAGTACGATTGGGCGTCGGCTGCTAGCTGCGGTGTTCCGTCGGCGTGCACGGTCATCCAGGCACCGATTAGATCCAGCGCCTCACGTTCGGCACCAAAACGAACGACTTCGTAGAAGCTTGCCATTTCCGCCTGACCTGCAAGCTCCAGCAGCGACGGATTGAGTGCTAGCTCAGTCGCCACGCGTTTGCGCTGACCTCCCGACGCCTTCATGAGGATCGGAAGGTATTGTTCGTCTTCTAGCAGCGGGTGAGATGTTCTTTCGGCCGGATCTGCTGCGGTGGCTGAGGCAACGGCGCTGCTGATTGCATCCGCCGAGAGAAGCTGGTTGAGTCTTCGCTTGATATAGGCACGAAGCGTCTTCTCGTAATCACACACGGCCGACATGCCAAAAACGTGATCAATCGAACCGACCGTTGCCGTGCACGTTTCTGCGTCACTGCCGATGCTCTGCTCCACCACCAACGCGACGCCTGCCTCTGACGTGCCTTCCAGCTGATAGAAACTCGGTGCGATCAGTTGCTTCTCGATACCCGGTCCACTCCAGAACAGCTGCACTGCCGCTGATTCCGCAGCAGCTGAAACA
>JBCDEM010000060.1:0-24946 GCA_039179795.1 Planctomycetota bacterium
GAAGATCTACTCCGTCTTGTTGCGACATTCCTGACTCCATTCAGGTTTGAGGTAGCAAGTGTGGTAACTCGCATTTCAAACCAGAAGTCGTTGTCGCATCAAGACTTATTCAAAATCATTATCAGCGTTGGGTGCCACCCATCATCCATATTGTTTGATTCAATGAGGGAAAACGCGATCCTCTCGAATCATCTGAGCTAGAACGATCCGGCACCAAGCAACGATTAGTCTTGCAACCGATCATTCGTTCCGTGCGAGTACCATCGGCCTCGCCATTCTCTCTCGTTGGTGAGTGTTCAAGATACTGTGATTAGTGGATGGCACCATTCCGCCGTTTAATTAGTTGATGGCACCATTCTTCCGATGGCACCATTCCGCCGTTTCGATCCGACAAACTGGCTACGTACGCAAAGTGTACCTAGTCCGTTTCTCGGCTGGATTGCCGCGGGAATGAACCGCTGGCAACGCTACGAGAATCACTTACTTGAGCTCGCTCGGTTCCTGGATGAACTTCCACTGGTGCACTCGATCGGGGTCGTATCTTGGGTTGAGGGTTGGCATCTGAGCACCGACTTTGCGTCGCCATTGGTGAATGTCAGTCAACAGTTCCTTTGACTTCTCTGGCATGGAGTAGATCAGGTTCACCGTCTCGCCGATATCGTTCTCAAGATCATAGAGCTCCGCCTGCGTTCCATCGTAATGTTCGATCAGACGGAATCGCCCCTTGCGAATGACCCCGTGTGGCGATGCACCTCCGTGATGATAGTGCGGATAATGCCAATAGAGTGCCTTTCGGTTCAGCGGCTGTTGCTTCAACAGGGCGGGAAGCAGGCTAACGCCATCAAGTTGTTGTTCCGTCGCGGGTGCCTGCCCGGTTAAGGATTGCAAAGTCGGAAAAAAATCGACTCCGCTAACGGGCTCACTGGTCTCCGTTCCTGCCGGAATGTTCCCGGGCCAACGCACAATGAGAGGCACACGGTAGGCGCCTTCATGCACGGCACCTTTCCCGTCTCGCAAAGGAGAATTGTTCGTCTTCTGAGGCACGTCCGCGTAGTGATTGCCCCCGTTGTCCGAAGCAAAAATCAGTAGCGTTTTGTCTGCCAGTTTCAGATCGTCGAGCGCCTTCATGATCCTCCCAACATTTTCGTCCAAGCTGTGAATCATCCCTGCGTTTATCGGATTCCGCTGGACCTGTTCAGGCGTGAGCTTCGCTTCGTAGTAACGGATGAATTCATCCTTGGCCTGAGTGGGACGGTGAGGCGTAAAGTACGAGAGGAACGCGAAGAACGGGCGTTCATGAGGTTGCTGGAGGCTGCTTACCACTTCATCCGTTAAGCGGTCGGTTAGATAGTCGCCTTTCTTACCATTCAGATTCTTGACCTGCGACCAGGGATAGAAGTAGCCGCCGGGATATCCGCTCTTGGTTGCAGCGACGCTGTGGTCAAATCCCTGAGTGACCGGAAAGTGCTCTTCTCCACCCAGATGCCATTTACCGAAATAGAACGTCTCGTAGCCGACGCGTTTCAGCATTTCCGCAAGCGTGAATTCTTCGTGGGGCAAAAACCAACGTTGCCATTCCGGTGGCGACAGCGCGGCATAGGGGTATTCCAGCCCGCTAAGGAAATCGGTCAAATGCAGCCGCGCGGGTGTCTTGCCCGTGAGGATGGCCGCGCGGGAGGGCGAACAGACGTTCGCGGCGGCATAAGCGTCGGTGAATCGCATACCCTGGGACGCCAACCGGTCAATGTTCGGTGTTTCGTAGAACGTACTGCCGTAACAACCAAGATCCCGCCAGCCGAGATCATCGGTGAGGATCAGAAGGATATTGGGCGAGGTTGCTGTTGCACGTTCCTCCTGAGCTTCGGCAACTTGCCCGTTGCTCAACAGGTGGGCGGTAAGGATACCTGCGGTGACAAGATTGCGCATGGACCGGTCCGACTTCGTTGCCTTGGTTCGATAAAAGGCGAGTACCTTTGTGAGTACGGGTGGGGCGACTTGTGAAGTTGATGGAAAGCATCCCCTCGTCTCCCGTCGTACTTGCTCCACTTCCCAACGGCATTTTCTTTTTCGACGCCAATCTTAGATGATGTATTCCATGTCGTCTTGCTCTTGCGCGTCGCGTTGTGTGCCCAGTGCGATTCCACCCTTGATGTGCCACACACGATGAAACCCGAGCCGACGGACAACTTGAGCGGCCTTGCTGCTGCGACTACCACTGCGACAGAGAAAAATGATCTCGCGTTCATCGCCACGTTCGTGATTCATTAGGCGCACCAGGAAATCACTCAAACGCGTCAGCGGTATGTTCTCGGGCGGGGCCGACAAACCGAGAGCATCCCAGTCTTGCGCGAATGAAAATTCGTGGGGCTCCCGGACATCGACAATCAGAGAGTTCTTGTGCTCCGCGAAAAACTCAGGAAGCTCTGCGGGCCTCAGATCGATGGAGTAACTGGACGTGTCCACGGGTTGAATGTGACCGCAAACAATCTCACAGTTTTTTTCGTCGTCAATGTTGTCATCCACCGAACTTTTCTCACGGCAAAACTGCTCCAACGAAATCGGACTGTCGTTCGAGACGATCCTGGCGAGAAGGTCGTTGCTTCTGAGTTCCACATCCAAAGTTGTCGCAAAACTTGTGGTGTAGTCATGAGTGGGGCAAATCAAAGTCGAACTCGACACCAACGCGGGCAGCCTGCGTAGCGAGTCATACAGGTCAGACGCAGAACTGGAATAGAAATCGGTTCGACCGATGCCACCTATCAAGATCGTGTCGCCGGTGAATGCCATTTTCGCGTCTTTGGGCAACAACCTATCGCCGTTTGGTGAGCCTACAAGCAGAACGGTTCCATCCACCGTGTGACCCGGCAATCTGGTTCGCGCAATCACGGTATCAGCGGACAGGTGAAAGCACTCGGCCTCGGATCCGTCCCCCAGAAACACCGTCATATCAGTTTTCTGGGGCCAACCGAGAATGTCATCCGTGGTCGCGCTGGGCAGAGCGCAGTCGGCCAGGGATCGCAAGAGCGCGCTGCGACATGATTGATGATCAACGTGATTGTGTGTATCCAGAATGGCAACGACGCGGCTGCCTTGGCACCGCACCAGTGCCTCGATTCTGTCTGACAGTTCCTCAAAGGGATCGATGATCACACACTGCCGTGAAGCTGCATCGAGCAGGACCCAGCTGCAGTCGGAACCGCGTTTGAGCTGCACGAGCCCGTCGAGAACACGCCCCGGAGTAACTTTGCCGCCCGCGCCAAACATCAGGCACGATTCCACCATCGCCTGTCCTGCCTCGGCGATGCGTTTCTCGGCTTCGCGAACATCAGCTTCGGGAGTCATCGGTCCAAAGGACAAGCGAATCGCCCCGTTGCTGCGCCATGATGGCAACCCCATGGCCTCCAGAACATACGATCCGATAAGTGCCGAACCACACGCGGATCCGGAACTGACTCGTATGCTGGCCGCGTCGAAGAGGTCCAGGATTTCTTTGCTGCTGAAACCTTTGACGGAAAAATTGATGGTGGTTGGGACTGAGTACTCAAACGGAGTGTTGAAGACGATTGTTGGAAACGCCTTCTCCAGCGCTTTGATCAATCTATCGCGGAACTGCCTCAACACGTCGTTGTCTGTGAACGCGCCGGTGTCGGATCCGTTCAGTGATTGCAGCACGCGAGCGATCGCAGCGACGCCAGGCAGATTCTCCGTCCCACCGCGTGCTCCACCCTCCTGGCCTCCACCAGCAAGGAGCGGAACAACCGGAGCCCCTTCACGCACGTAAAGAAACCCGATTCCCTTGGGGGCGTAGATTTTGTGACCGCTAACGGGCGCGTAATCGATCGATATTTCGGATAGATCTAGCTTCATCTTGCCAATGGCCTGGACACAATCGACCATCCAGCGAAGGTTCCTGTCAGCTCCTCCGATAGCCTGCTCGACAGCCGGCAGGTCGGTTATCACGCCGGTCTCGTTATTCACCGCCATCGTGCAAACCATGTCGGCTTGCGGCGCGTACTCGCGAAGGAAACCAAGATCGACCTGTCCGTGCGCATCGACCGGTATTGCCTTCACTTCCGCCCCAATTCCCAACATGTCGTTCCAGTGCTGGAGAGCTTGCGGGACGGCCTTGTGTTCCGTTGCGCCGTATAGCAAGTAGCGCGTCGCAGAGGCTGGTCGCGAGCCCCTTGATTCTCGAATCACGCACAGCGCCGAAAGGACGGCTGACTGGACGGCTTCGGTTGCTCCACTTGTAAAGACCACGCGACCGTCTTGGACGCCCAACACGGTTTTCGCCTGTGAGCGTGCTGCCTCCAAGATCGAGCGCGCCCTCAAGCCTGTGACGTGTGAGCTGCTGGGATTGCCAAACAATTCTTCCATCGCGCTGATTGCTTCCCGGGCGGCTTCCGGCCAAACGGGTGTGGTTGCGTTCGCATCGAGGTAGATCTCGGGAATTGTTCGGTTCAACATCGCAAGCGTCTTATTTCAACAAGAATTCACGAATCAGAATCACTGCGCCGACCAGGAGTACGACCCGACCGAATCCTGTCTTCAGCTTGTCGGCGGGAATCCGTCGATTCAGCCGGACACCCAATTGAATGCCCATGGTGGCAACAAGCGTCAACTTCAGCAACTACCACCACTCGATCTTATCGAGAACGAAGGTGTCACATAGGAATCCAATGAGTGATTTCGGCGCAATGACAAACACTGATGTTGCGATCGCCTCTCGGGCCGGGAATCGCAGAAAGATGATCCGTGCCGGAACGATCAAAAATCCACCGCCGGAGCCGACAAATCCGGTCAAAAATCCGACGACAAGCCCCGCCATGATGGTAACGGACAGTCTCGGCCGTCCCCGCGTTTTTGGTCAGCGAATACGATGCCGATTCGAATAGCCGCTCCGGAATCGAGGGCAACAGAACCATTCGAGCAAGGAATACGCTTATACCCAAGGGGACGCCGAGTCCCATTGCCGAAGGGAAGTTGACGAGTCCGTCTCGAAGATGGCCGAAAGTGCCGTTCAAAGCGGCAACGCCCACAATCAAGAGAGAGTACGAAGTTGCCAAAGCCGGACTCAAACCGACCAGGTACACCAGCACCGAAAGAATCAGAAGTGACCCACCACCAAACAACCCCAGCAAGATGCTGACAACGACCACGGCAATGAAGCTGACCATGTTGGTTCCAACAAGGATCTGGATGTCGTCTCGTTGTTACGCGCCTCCGGGCTGGGCCACCTACCTGGAACAGCTAGCCGAAGATTGCGTGTGACACAAGCTAGCACAGCTCATTTAAGGGATCCAAACTCGTCACAACACGCCACTGCCCGATCTTTTGTAACTGACTTCAGTTGCACCCACAACCTTCACGACGCCAAGTCGCTCCGCCACTTCGGTCACACCACCGATGCAGGTTAAAGACTTCGACGCACTTTAAAGTCGTGTGTGACTCCGTTGCCGTAGGCCCAGTGGTCAAGCGCTTTCGAGGTGAACTCAGGACCGTCCTTGGAGGACGCAGAGGAGAAGATTGAACTTGGCGGGTCAATCTGGCGAGGATAGCCTGGCCAGACGGAGCGAACTCTCCGGGGGCCGGGTTGCCCAGAGCGCTGTGTGGTCGATTGCGTCTCAGCGCTGTGGGACCTAATGCAGACCACAGGATGAAACTGTTCGCTTTCCGGCCGCCAAAAAATTGCTGCGACGTAAAACGACCATTTCGGCGACGGCCTTTGATCAGGTTTATTCCTCGGAACCGAGATTCAAGTCTACTGCAAGGCTACGCCAAATCACGGTCAACGAAGCGAAAGAGTTCGCGGAAGCACTTGGCCAACGATCCAGGCCAAAAAGTGGTAGTCCAGTGGTTGCACTCGACAACATCAGCGAGATCTGTTTCAAGGACCATCGTCGACTCACGCCGGTGACGTCAGGAATCCGAGCGGCATGCCGGAACTCGAACTGTCATGGAATCGGCCGATGTTGGGGAACACCGTCGATAGATCGGATGGCTCGACACCGAACCACAAGGCGAGTTCGGCAAAGTACTCATCACAAGATGTCGTCGGGATCAAGATCCCACGTTCGACATCGAGCGGACTATCGAGTTCGAGCGTGGGATATTCACCGTAGATCCGACCGCCCTCGACGGCTCCGCCGGTGATGATGTGATTCCCGCCCCACGCGTGGTCCGAGCCGCGTCCGTTGGAGGTCAGTGTGCGGCCAAAATCACTGATCGTAAACGTCGTCACTCGGTCGTGGACGCCCAAGCGTTTTAGCGCCGAATTAAATTGCCCAAGGGATGCGCTCAGAACGGACAGCATCGTCGTTTGATTGTCGAGCACCTCGGCGTGGTGATCCCAGCCGCCAAACAAGATAAAGAAAGTCTGCCGCTGAAAGCCCAGAGACTTGCGGGCGGAAATGGTCTTGGCGACCATCTGAAACGCTTTGGCGATCTCGTTCTCAGCGAACTCCGTGTACGGGTCGTGGGCATTTCGAATTGCTTCAGAGAATTGAGCGTGTCCGTCGACGGCGGATCGCAACGTTCCGGCATAGGTCTGTTCGAAAAGGTTCTGATACTCCAAATCGATCAGACCTTCGATGGCCGCTTTTTTGAGCCGATCGTAGGCACCTTCGGGGCTCTGGAATCCATTGATCCCGATGCTACCTGATTCGGAACTCTCAATCGAATAGTCCATGACCGTGGTGCCGGCTTGAAACGTATTGGTCCCGGCCAATGAGAGATTCATGGATATCGTCTGATTTGTGTTGAGACTCTTCAGCAGGTCGGCCGTTCTTCCTCCCCAGCCAATATTTGTTCGACGATCAGGCACAGAGGTTTGCCAGTGCGCGATCTGGTCAACGTGTGAAAAAAGACCGACCGGGAGTTGCGCCGACTGATTCCGGTACGTGACTTTATCGGTTGGTTCGACAAGGGTTCCCACATTGGCAAGAAAAGCAAGATCACCCGCGTTGAACATCTGCTGCACTTCTGGCATCGAAGGATGGACGCCAAACGTCCGGCCCTGAGAGTCCGATCCATCGAGTCCAAGAAGGTCACCTTTCGGAATCGCTAGATTTGATCGGGTCGTTTGGTACTCGCGGTACTCATCCCGACCGTATGGCACCAACATGTTGAACGAATCGTTGCCGCCAGCTAACAGAACGCAAACCAAGGCTTTGTAATCATCCCTTGGATCGAATGCAGCCATCGCGTTCACCATCTTCATGTTCAACAACGTTGAAAAGACGGACGCAGAGCCAACGGCGGCGCATGAAGCTTCGCCGATGAACTGTCGGCGCGATTTGCGGTCACTCATTGAGGATTTCATCATGTTACTTCAGAATCACGTAGTCGGGAGATGACATGAAAAGATAGATTGCGAGCCGGAAAACTTCCTCCCAATCGGCACCCTGCTTCATCAATCCGATCAGCGACTTTTTGATGACATTGCGTGCCGGCTCTGAGAGTGTGCCGTAGGTCAGAAGCAAGTCCAAACGATCCATCGTTTGCTCAACGGTCAATCCTTTAAACGGTTCAAAGTGAAGATTGACCTGGGAGATATGTGGCATCATTTCTTCGGGCCGCGCATCCTCAGGAAGTTCCCCTTTGGGGACATCCATCAACGATTCGAAAATCGCCCGTTCCCAGAAATTGGTCGTCTTGGTGGCGGTCACGCTGTTGGTGATTTGGAATTCGGGTCCGACCAAATTCGCATTCGCGAGAGGGCCAAGCGGCGCGTATTCCGGGGAGAAAAAATTGAACACACTGGGAGATAGGAATGGATATTGGCCGAGTGTTTTTTGAGCTGATTCGCCCGAGTTGAAAAACCGTGATTCCTTGTTCGTCGCTTCGAAGGTTCGGCAGAGTTGGGTGTATCTCAGAATGGGTTCGCGCAGCATCCCATGTGTTGGGTCGTTGATGAAGCTTGGGTCTCGTGCTTCGGCGTCCATCAGAATCGCTTTGACCAACGCTTTCATATCACCCCGCACGCCTTGGCCGTTGTCATTGAAGGCGTTCGCGACTCGGTGGACGTACTCGGCCGATGGATTGGATTTTACGAGTCGTTGGATGAGCAGCTTCCCGATGAACGGACCGACGTTGCCGTGATGGAAAAGGTTGTTAACCGCGTCACGGACATCCTTCATTCCGGACTGGCCTGCGGGAAGAACTTTGCCGTTCAGCAACCGTTTCGGGCCGGGTTCGTGGAACGTGTCGTACATCCTCATCGGCCGCAGCCCACTCGCCTCGTCGATGAGCAGATTGGAAAAGACCTCTTCCGTGATTGGTTCATCCGTATCGAACTCAGCAAACGTCAACCCAGTAAAGACTTTGGCAAATTCCTTGACGTCTGCGTTGTTGTAGGCCGGAACATCTTTTCCGTTTCGGTCCTTCTTTCGCGTGCCGTCATGATTCAATTCAAACAGGCCAATCGAAAACAATTGCATGATCTCGCGGGCATAGTTCTCATCGGGAAACCGATTGGTCGCGGGATCGGATTTGCGATTGCCCGCATGACTTAGGTAGTATCCCATCGCAGGATGGAGCGTTACATCCAACAGTAGATCATTGAAGTTTCCGAACGCGTGTTTGAGAAGCATGTCGTAGTAATTGGCAATGATGGTGCCGAAATCTTCCAGCCGTGCTGACTTCGCCGAGATAACGAAGATTTCCGTCAATGCCGTCGCGACCCGCTGACGAAGAATATCCTCTCCGGTCATGATCGACTGCCACCACGCCCAACTAAATGGCATCAGGTACCGCAGGCGACCATCAAGCCGATAAACACGATCAATTTCCTGTTCCATGTAGCGTTGCGTTCGAGTTCTTTCCGCCGTGAATTGTCGCTCCAACCAAGCCTCGATTCCAATCTCCGCGACCGTCTCGATTTCCTTCTGCGTGGGACCAAAGGTTGCCTGCTGCAAAAAGCGACTTGCGAGTTGCTTCGTTGTTTGGTGGAATTCTTGCGTGGGCATTTAGGATCCTTCGACGTCTTTCGATGTGGCTTCACGTGGCGCTGGTCAATCCATCAATCCGTTCAATGAACGAATCGATCCCGGTCTTCGGCAAGCAGGGTGACCAGACTCTCATCAAGTCCCTCCCGACCGTCGTTCCGGAGTTCGGTATCCAGCATGAACTCCGTTTCGTCACGGGCGAATCGAAACTCACGCGTCAGAAAGTTGATGATCCAGAGCGCGTCTAAAGCGGAAACCACTCCATCGCCATTGACGTCCGCACGTTGGCCAAGCTCGCTGGAAAGTTCATCCGCAACTCGATCGAGTAGATTGATAACTTTCAACGCATCGGTCGCGGACACTCGTCCATCACGATCGACATCTTCGTTGTGAAACGGTTCATCGGTCGAGGGATTCTCGCAATGCGTTTCCTCGTCTCGGTCGCCCTCTGGGCCAACGGGCGTCCATCCGAGTGAGCGATCAAGTGTGCTTAGAATGCGATCCATGATGGTCGCTCCGCCGCCCAGTTCGGAAGCGTCGTTGTAGTTGACGTCATGATTGCCAACCTGAATGGTTTCCAGCTGGAAATCCAAGCCAACCGACTCAGCTTGCTGGCGAATCTGCTGCGCTTCTTGATAGGGAACGATCTGATCACCGGTTTCGTGGATTTGCAACAGTCCCGCTTCGTCGCCTTCGATCGTATTGGGCAAGCCCAATCCACCGGAGACGCTAATCACGTGAGCAGGTTCGGGCGACTCGATTCCGTAATCATCGAGGGCATAGGCCAGATGAAGACCGATGAAAGCTCCGGCCGATCTTCCCCAGACGGCGATTCTTGCAGGATCAATGTTCAGAGTTTCTGATTGCGTCTGCAGGTATCGCATCGCCGTCACCGAATCTTCGACCGCGGAGGCAAGGTAAGCCGGTTGGATCTCCCCAAACTCCGTGACGGAGTTGGCGATGGAATCGACGGCCATACGTTGAAAATTTCCGGAGGCAATTGGGTTTTGACCTCCCAGTCGGTAACTGATTGAGACGGCAACGTAACCGCGACGAGCAAGCCGATTTGCAATGTCCGAAACCTGCTCTCGATCGCCAGCCACAAAACCACCACCATGCACGAGCATCACAACTGGTCGGGGCGTTTCGCTCGGCGATGCCGGGGCATAGACGTCCATCAATAACGGAACTGTTCCATTGGCGGTCGCGCCCTCGCCATATTGAACCGTTGAGAAAACGACATCTCCATCGTGCTCGTGTCCATTTCCAATCTCGCATGTCTCGCCATCGTCGTCACCCGGATCATCACGAGGTGGATCATCACGCGGTGGATCATCTCTCGGTGGACCGTCATTACCGGGTCCGCTTCCATCGTCATCAGCAACTTGATCAAAGACGATGGTTGGAACCGACAATCCGGTCGTGGTTGTCCCATCGCTCACGGTGACTCGATAATCCGGTGCGACTCCCGATCCATAGTGCACGAAGGAGATGACGCCGCCCAACAGTTCCGCGTGCGTGAAACGGGTGATGGGTGTTGTCGGAGAACCGCGACGGACAAACATCCCGTTTTGAATTTCAGAAACGGTGTACGTCAGTCCTGAGAAATCGGTGTCTGTGTCGGTGGTGTTCAGATTCCCGTGCGTCAAGATCACGGTTTCGCCGTTGGCGATCTGCAAAAAGTTGCCCGTCAGTTCAGGCACGGGACCTCCCGGCAACGCATCCGGGAGTTCTCCGGATCCGGTCGTGTCAAAGAGCGGCGGATAATTGGAATTTGCCGGGGACAGCGCTCCCACGACTCCACCTTCAATCCAATTGACCATCTGTGCGCCCTCAGGAATCAGATTCCCACCGAACGACATTCCGTACATGTCCTGCAATTGCTGATTGGTCTTTTCGGCATACGCCTGTGGAATCTGGAACTGGAGGTTTCCATCGGGTACTTCTGGAAGCAACACGTGGTTCGCGTCTTGAATGTTCCAATAGATCTGCTGGTCATCGAGTGTGATTTGATCGGGTAGGACAAAGAAGTACGGCTGCCCCGCTCCCAAGCCAAAGTCGCCCGGTCGCATCTGGATGTTCTTGCGGTTGGCAGCATCTCCCTGAACTGCCGTTCCATCAAGACTTTCAAAGTTGATGTTCGACATGGTCAGGGTTCGAGCCGAAGATCGCGGTTCTTCGATCAGCATGTCGGTCGAGTTTTTCAGGGTCAGATTGTCCAACACCCATTGGTCATTACGTGGAACAAGCATCCCCATCTTGAAACCTTCGATGGAGATGTTTTCCAAACGGCCCGGCCCTCTCGTGACAAAGTTGCCCATGTCGAGACCGACGCCTGTGTTGACACCGTTGGCAAAGTAACGATACGGGGCGCTGATACCGACGATCTCGGCATTCCTGATCGAGAGTCGCTCGGAGTAGTTGACGTTGACGCCATTGCGACTGCCCCAAATGGTCAGGCCGTCGATCGTTGGCCTTAGCGTGTCGATGTACGCTTGCGGCGGCGCGGTATGGAATGGGCTTCCACCTTCGCCCAGATAGGTGTCCGAGTGCATGTAGCGAACGATCAAACCGATCGTTGACCCAGAGATCTCGTTGTTGCTGACCTCTGCCAGCGGCGCCCACCAGACCGGCACGGAAGTACGATTCGGGATCAAGTGTCCATTGGGAAGGTTGGCCGTTTGAACGGTTCCCCGTCCCTTGTCTTCCTCGACGACGCCATCGTTCCAGAAGATCATGCCGTGCCCCGAGTTTCCGGATGAGATGTTGTTGGTCACGCTGACCATGTTGCCGGAGAGCCAGAAGCCATCGCCGCTGACACCAAACTGCTGATTTTCGAGTCCGGCTTCCAGGCGAATGCCACCGTCTTCCGGATCGACTGGGTTGGTGGGGCTGACCGTTCGAATGGCAATGTTGTTGTCGAAGGAGCCGATCTCGTCGCCGACTTCCGTGTAATAGGCGGAACCCCACACGCCGTAGGCAATGTTGTTGGAAAAATCGACGTGGCTGGAGTGATTCACGAAACCCCAGCCCGGACTTCCGTCCACCACGCTCCCGCTGACCCTCGCCGCGGTTGAGTTCGGATCGACGCCACCACGATGAAAGTGAATCGCGTAGCGTCCCCGAACATTTGTGGCTTCGCTATTTTGACGGACGGTCGAGTGAATTTGAGCTGGACTTCGATTGCCAACGAGCGAGCGGTCAAAGTCAAAAAACAAATCATCGACATCTTGTGATTTGTCAGTGCGACCCAATTCGTAAAACCCGGCATTGTCGATCGACACGTCGTTGGTGTGAGCGAGCATGATGTGACCACGGCGGCCGATCTCTGGATTCGCTGATCGAATCTCCACGTTCCGAGTCTTGTTAACCACATAGACATTCAGATTGGTCTTCGGAGCAATGTGATCTTGCTGCAACGGCTGATCGAGTCCAACAAGCGTGCCGTCGATCGACGCAATCATGCGAACTTCATCGCTCGTAGCGCCTTGGGTTCCAGTGATCACGATTTGATCACCGACGTTCCAATTCGTCGGAGCGGATGACAGTTGCAGCGTCGTCGCGCCCTCGGAGGGATGTTGCGCAAGGGTCACTTTGTCCGTGGTTTGTGCACCAACGATTTCGGTGCGTCCCATCAAGATGGCACCACGACTGATCAGGGTTGGATCCCACGTCCGATCGATCTCACCATCGTCCGCAAAAATCAACTTGGCCGTGACATCGTTGGCGATCGGATTCGCTTGAGTACCGATCTCCAATCTGCCACCACAATTGCTGACAAGCGTGTCGACCATTAGTTGCGTGTCAACGTCGTTGGCGAACCGCAGCGTGCCATCCACTCGAATTGTCTTGAAGGATTCGTTGAATACGCCGTCGACGGTCACCGTTTGGTCACCAGTGATCACCACACGTGCACCCTCGGCGGGGACGACTCCGTCACGCCACGTCGCCGGATCAGACCAGTTTCCGGAAGCCACGCTAACGCGCGTCGCTTGAGCATCGGTCACCAGCGCCAGTGTTGCCGCGTTGTGGTGACCGCAATGTGTGTGCGTCATGTTCGTGGGACCGGAATGATCCGCTGCCATCATCATCGGACTCGTATCGTGCGATGGATGCGTGTGCGTCGCCATCATCAGATCAGACGTCAGCAAGTGCCGATTCTCAAGCTGCTGAATCGACGGTTTACGTGCTCGTCTACGTTTGCGCGGCTTGCGGCGGAGCGTAGGTTGTAAATTCATCGTTGCACCTTGAAATCACGATCGCGACAAGAGGAAGATTAGAGATCCAGCGTGAACGGTTCGTTGATTCGCCGGAACAACCTCAAGTAGGCCGCGTCAGCCGCGGACCTTACGTGTTTTCGGAAAAATGTTCACCTCTTTCACCCGATCCGGGGGCGACTGCATGGCTGGGGACCGTAAAGTAGAACGAGGTCGCGCTGGACGTCGGAGTACCACGGATCCCCAGGAGAAACCGCCCCGCTAGATCAGAAACGGCGAATCCATCCCATGACACAAACGACGCGTCAAAGCCTGCTGGTTCGAATCAAAGACGGTGACGATCAAGTCGCGTGGGAGAGGTTCATCGAGATTTATGGACCACTGATTTTTCGATTTGGAACGAAGAAGGGGTTGCAAGAAGCAGACGCCGCCGATCTGACTCAGGAAGTCTTGCAACGCATTTCACAGAGTATCGCCCGATTCGAGTACGACCCTTCGTTGGGGCGGTTTCGGTCTTGGCTTTTTTTGATTGCCAGCCAGTCCATCTCAAAGCTGCTGGAAAAGAAAGGACGTCAACCTGTTGGCAGTGGCGATTCAGCGGTCGCCCGGTCACTCCATCAGATTCCGTCTCGAGAAGAGGAAAGCGTGTGGGAGACAGAATATCGCCAGCATGTTCTGGATTGGGCGATGGACCAAATTCGGGATCAGTTCGCCGACAACACGTGGCTGGCTTTCGTCGGAACGGCAATCGAGAACAAAGATGCCCAAGGCGTTGCGGATGGTCTTGGCATGTCAGTAGGAGCCGTCTACGTCTCGCGTTCGCGAGTCATGAAACGACTGAAAGAAGTTGTCGCGACGATTGATGAATCAATGGACTAGGTGGACAGCCCCACACCAACACTTAACAAAAGCTCGAATCTCGCGTGAGAGGTCACTGACGGCCAAACACTCCTGATGGCGCTATGTGCGTGTATTTGTTGGCTGAATGTGTCGCTGTCCGATATTTGCTTTGTCGAACCCTTACGACCGCTACGGTTCAACACCGATGGAGTTCGGCGAAATGAAGCGGGGAAGTCGTTTTCCAAGCTTGGCTTTCATGTGTTGGAGCTGAGCCTTTGTCATCCGGACCAACCACATGCGACGGCGCCGCAAAGCAAGCAGTCCAAAAGATACTCCCATGACAAGCAACGTTGACGGCTCGGGCACGGCTCCCACGCCAGCGATGCTAGCTTCCGCTCCAGCGATGATCGGTGTATTGGGATCCGTTTCGTACGCGAAGGAGGTCAACGTATAGCTTCCGATGCTGGAACCTAGATCCAAACCTGCCCAACCGTAGTGCGTCTGGCCATTGATGGAAAGTTGTAGTCCGACAAAACCGCTGTCACCTGGCGCCCACTTGAACGTGCCGGAAGGAAAAGGAATGTCGTAGGCGATACCACGGATCGTGAAGGGTGTACGGGATCCGATGACCGTTCCAGCGGGAAGGCGAAGCAGTCTCCCGTGGTCACTGGACAACGTTGATCCATCCGTAGCGACGCCCGTTCCGACGAAGAGTGGGGAACCCTGAAACACCTGTTGGACCGCGAAATAGACTCCCGATCGTGTCCGCGCTCCGGGAAAGCTGGAGAAGCCAGACACCTCAAAGTCTGTCTCGAGCCCTGGATTCGAGGTGAAACTTCCAAAGAGCGCCCCCGTATCCATCTGAATCTGTGTTAGCCGAGTCCTCTCCACATCGACCGGATCCCAGAAGACGATACCGGCCATGGAGGGTTGCTGCACGGCTAGAAAGAGCAATGGTACCGCGATTGACAGGAAACCCAAGTTGGGAACTCTTCGCGAATGCCTTCTCCTTAGGTAGCGATTGAGAGTTAGGACGGTATCGTTCACTGGGAATCTCCCTGGGGTCAGTTTGCATCGTATTGGGAGGGCGCGCGTTGTTGCCCCCTCGTCCTAGATCCAAGTAGGTGAGACTCGAGCCAAACCTTTCACCCGGTCGTACGTTTTCTCCGAAACCAGCTCGCCGATCGGACGGTTACGTGCGTTTGAGTTCCTGGGTTATGCGAGATGGAATGGAAATCGCACCGAGGAATTCGCATGATATTGAGGAAACAGCTTTGCAACGGCGGCTCCGGACTGCGGCTCTCACGATGAACACAAGCTTGATTCGCAAACGTTCGAGTCATGTACGGCCAAACACACCTGGTCAGGCTTCGCGATTGTATTGACTGGCCGGCGCTGCCTGAGTATGGGTTCGCCAAATCTAACGACCGCTAGGTTTCAACACCGATGGAGTTCGGTGAGATGAAGCGGGGAAGTCGTTTTCCAAGCTTGGCTTTCATGTGTTGGAGCTGAGCCTTTGTCATCCGGACCAACCACATGCGACGGCGCCGCAAAGCAAGCAGTCCAAAAGACATTCCCATGACAAGCAACGTTGACGGCTCGGGTACGGCTCCCACTCCGGCGATGCTGGCTCCCGCTCCAGCGATGATCGGTGTATCGGGATCCGTTTCGTACGCGAAGGAGGTCAACGTATGATCTCCGATACGGGAACCTAACTCTAAACCTGCCCACCCGTAGTGCGTCTGGCCATTGATGGAAAGTTGCAATCCGACAAAACCGCTGTCGCCCGGCGCCCACTTAAATGGCCCGGGACGAGAAATGTCGAAGGCTGTCCCTGCAGCCGAGAACGGTGTATTGGCCCCAATTTCCGTTCCTTCAGGTAAGCGTAGCAAGAGTCCGAATAAGCTTCCGTCAGTGGCGACGGCGGTACCCACGAAAGGTGGAGAAAGCCCGAAGCTCGATGCATCAACTAGTCGAAAGATTACACCAGAAGTTTGGAAGGTATCCTCCCCGCTTACAAGCGTTTGAAAAGCAAAAATCTCGAAGTCCATTTCTCCTTCGTCTAGACCAAAACCAAAATTTCGAACCAATCCTGTATCCAATCGGAATCGCGTGTCTATCCGCTCGACATCTACCGGATCCCAAAAAACAATGCCGGCCGGGGAGCATTGCTGTCCTGCTAGAAAGAACAGCGGTACCACGACGGACAGGAAGCCAACGTTGGATACGTTTCCTCGCGAATGCCCTTTCCGTCCGTAACGATCGGGAAGTCTGTTGGTATCATTCATTGGGTATCTCCTCGCGGTCAGTTGGCATCGTATTCGCGCTAGTATCCAAGTAGGTGAGACTCGATCCGAATCTTTCACCCGGTCATACTTTTTTCTCCGAATAATCAACTCGTCCATCGGATGCGTGCATACGCTGGACGTCCGTTGCCACGCTGAATGGGATGGAAATCCGTCGAAGGTGCACGCATGATGGTGGATAACATGGGCAGATCATTCGGCTCCGTTCCGGTCGATTCGCGGTTGCCCAACGCCCAACGTCCAACGCGACCGGGCATTGCTCCATGACGATTCATGAACCGAAGGGGTCACCCCACAGCATGCCCTGTTTGCCGAATTGCCCCGAACCGGAGTGGTTCGCTCGGATGATTGACGGTGCGGTTACCGCGGAACAGGAAGCCCGCTTGATCGCTTGTCTCGACAACTGCACCTCGTGTCAGCAGAAGCTTTTGCAACTGGAAAGCGAACAGATACGATCTGATTTGCGGCGTTCATCCCACGACGAACGGAAAACTGGCAATCGTGAGTTTGAGCGCAGGTTGGCTCAACTTCGCTCCAAAAGGCGTATCCCACCGATGCCCACCCGTGACCAGGCCTACACGGACGTGATGCCCTGGCTAGAACCGAGTGAGTCCGGCGTCGGAATGCTGCGGGAATTTGATCTGATCCGATTCATCGGGCGTGGTGGGATGGGCTTGGTGTTTGAGGCGCACGACACGAAATTGCAACGATCCATTGCGGTCAAGTTGATGTCGCCGGGATTGTTGGCGGAGCCGACGGCCTCCGACAGGTTTCTGCGTGAAGCCCAGTCAGCCGCTCGGATCAACCACGCGAACGTCGTCACAATCCACGCGGTCGATCAAATTCGCGGATTGCCATTTCTTGTGATGGAGTTGATTCATGGATGTTCTGTCGAAGAGCAGCTCTTAGAGGGCAATGGCTTTGCGATTCCGAATATCTTGAAAGTTGCCAAGCAGACCGCACTTGGACTTTCTGCTGCACATGCGCAAGGCGTCATTCATCGCGACATCAAGCCATCGAATTTGATGCTCGACGCTCAATCCCAACACATCAAGATTGCTGACTTTGGTTTAGCTTCGACGGTGAGCGATATTTCGTTTACGCGGAGCGGCCAGATGGTCGGAACGCCGGACTTCACGTCACCCGAACAGGCAAACGCCGAGCCCGTCGATGCAAGAAGTGACCTCTTCAGTCTCGGTTGTGTCTTGTTCCTGTTATGTTCCGGCCGCAAACCATTTGAATCGCCATCCTTCATCAAGACGCTCGACGCCGTGAGGGTTCGGGAACTTGAACGCGTGGACCAGCTGAACACCGAAATCCCAGCCCCGCTGGCGGAGATCGTGGAGAGGCTCTTGCAAAAACGCCCGAAGGATCGCTTTCAGTCGGCTAGCGATCTTTGTGATGCACTCACCTACGTCGATTGCTCACACGCTCAATCGGTTAGCAGCGTCCCATCATCGGTGACCCCAACGCCGGGGAAAAATTGGGTGTTGGCTGGTGCGTTGGCCGGAATCCTGATCCTGTTGTGTTCACTTCTTGGATGGACATGGCTGAACCGTTCGAAAGTCACCACAGCCGACTCCGACGCAATGAATGGATCCAGTCGCCCCGTCGCGACTGAGACAGACGAGTCTAATCCGAATCCTGAAACGCCCGTTGATCCATCAGAGTTTCCTGAGCCCCTGTTGGTGACGACCTCGCAAGAGTTGATGGATGCAATGGAGCAACCGGGGAATCTCGATTTGTTGCTGCAGCCGGGGACGACGCTCAAACTGGATACTGCCCTAAAAATCGCTGGTCGGTCCGTCCGAATTGAATCCGATCCCGAGAATCGTCCGACGCTCGAGCTGGCTTCATTAACGAACACGCCTTCGATTCAAATCGAAAATGGAAGCCTGAGGTTTGCTGGAATTGATCTGCTGGACACGCGCGACGAATCGGGACAGGAGATTCCAATCTACTGCAACCAAGGGAGGTTTCAACTCGCGCACTCGATCGTCAAGTGTCCAGTTAGAACCGTTTTCTTTGGCGGAATGGATTCAGAGATCGAACTCATATCCAGTGTCGTTGTCGCCAAAGAGACGGCGTTTTCGCTGCAGACCAATCGCACACATCGGATCGAATTGGAACGCTCGTTCATCGCGGCTCGCTCGGCTTTCTTGCTCGAGGGCGAGGTTCATTTTGCGGTCACGGTGAGAGAGAGTTCTGTCGTCGGTGAGTCTGCTTTCCTGCTTCCATTAGAAAGCTCCTTGGATAGCGTTTCAGCGGTGTTGAATACACAACATTCTCAGTTTCGCTCATCCGGAGCGTTGTTCGACCTGTCCCTTGTGTCGGGTGATACGGCGGAGAAGGTCGCGCGTATATTTCAAAGTAACTTCCTGCTCGAGGACGTCGGATCGACCTTTCCGTCCACTTGGATTCGTTGTGAATCGCGCGATGGCGTCGAAGTGTTCCCATGGAGCAACTCGGAACGCCCCCCCGAAAACACGACCGACGCCGCGGCGGAACGCATCCCGATGGAGTCAATGATCGATGAACTGCTTCAGCACGAAATCAAATCGGTAACCGACGCCAACCGGATTTCGGGGCTGCACAGCATTTAATGGATGAATACCGCTTAGGCGAAAGGCTCGGACAATGACGGCGCTCCTTCTTGATACCACTGCCGTCAAACGCATAGGCTCCGGCATCAAGTTCCAATTCGACCTAACTATAAGGCGTGGCGGCCGCCATCCGTAACTTTCGGCTTGACACGCCCAACTAACAGCGGCTGGACCCATCGAATGCCTCGGGATATCACGCTTGGACGCAGAGGTGTCCTTCACCTACGTCACTTCTTTTTGGCTGTTACTTTCGTCTTGTTGCGCTTTTTCTTGGGGCCAAATTTTGGGCCTCTCGAAAATCCTTTTTGCGTGTCCGAGGCACGCCGTCCACTCTTATTGAACTTACGACGTTGCGACGCCTTTTCCGGCCGCCCGCGATCCAATTTGATTTGGAGTTCGCGACCCGCCACGCGTGTCTTACTGAGCGCTTGTTGGATGTCCGCCGGCATCCCCTCGGGTAAATCGATCGTGGTGAAGGACTCATGGATTTGGATCGGCCCAATGAACTCCCCGTCGATACCCGCCTCGTTCGCGACCGCACCAACGATATTCCCTGGACGGACTCCATCGCGTCGCCCCACCTCGATGCGGTATCGCTGCATTCCCGCTGCCGGCGGACCTGACCGACGATCGCGTCTGCCAGATCCATTGTCGTTTTGGCGACCGCGTGTTCGATCGGATGGTTCGGCTTTTCGATGACGACCATCGCGGTCGCGTTTGGGTAGTTCGCTCATCAAGAAAGGGCGACCCTGTTGCGCAATTTGCGCGAGAGCTGCCGCGATCATCTCCATCGGCTTTCCCGATTCCTTGGCGTACTGTTCGATGAGGTCTTTGAACAGCGTCAGGTCACGGGCGGCGGTCACGTCGGTGATTCGCTGTTTGAATCGCTCAACACGCTTGGCATTGATCACATCAATGGTGGGCGGCTCGATCACTTCGATCGATTGCTTGGTTGCACGTTCGATCATCCGCAATTTGCCGCGCTGCGCATGGGTCAGAAAAATGATCGCCTCACCTTTCCGCCCAGCGCGTCCCGTACGGCCGATGCGATGGATGTAAGATTCCACGTCGTGTGGCAAATCAAAATTGATCACGTGGCTGATACGACTGACATCAAGCCCGCGCGCGGCTACATCCGTCGCGACTAAGACGTCTAGCCGTCCTTCTTTTAACTGTTCGATGGTCCGTTCGCGAACCTTTTGCGGCATGTCGCCATTCAACGCAACGGCGGAGATATTTTCGCGTTGTAGCTTTTCGGCGACGGCCATCGTGGCTTCTTTCGTCTTGGTAAACACGATTACGCCGTCGGTATCTTCCACCTCCAACATCATTTTCAGCATCGTTACCTTGTGTCTCGGAAGCATGAACATAGCGCGCTGTCGGATCGAGTCCGCTGTCATCGTTTTACGCTTGATCGTGATCTTGGCGGGCTCAACCAGATACTGCTCCGAGATTTTGTGGATCGGCGGTGGCAGCGTGGCCGAAAACAAGGCGACCTGCCGGCCTGGCGGTGTATGTCCCAACACGTACTCCACATCCTCCTGAAAGCCCATGTTCAGCATTTCATCGCCTTCATCCAAAACCAAACACTCGATTTGGCTCAAATCCAAAGTACCTCGTTTAATGTGATCGATGACTCGCCCGGGAGTCCCCACCACAACATGGACACCACGATGAAGTTGGCGCAATTGAGGCTCGTACTCTTGCCCTCCATAGATTGCCGCGACGCTGAATTTCGGCTGACACGCCGCGTAGGTTGAAAACGATTTGGCAACCTGAATTGCCAACTCGCGTGTAGGCGTCAGCACCAGTGCTTTGGGACGTCGATCGCGATCGGTGAGATCCAATCGCGACAAGATCGGTAGCGCGAAAGCGGCTGTTTTCCCCGATCCCGTTTGAGACTGTGCAAGCACGTCACAATTCTCGAGCATGCGCGGGATGATCGCTGACTGAACGGGGGTCGGGAATTCGTAACCCGCCTGCTGAATCGCTCGTTGGACGTCCTCCCTCAACGGCAATTCGGCAAAGGTTGGAAAGTGCTCGGACTGCTCTTGGGGAGCAATCGATTTCTGCGCTGGGTGTGTCACTTCGGCGTGTGTAACTTCGGACATTGATTTTCCTGTTTCAAGATGCCTGCATGCTGCAGATACAAACCGCCAAGCAAACGTATGCGTCGTCAGCGCAGACCGTCATCGCGTGGCGACCGGCGGTACCAGAGAATGAGCTCGCAATTCGCTATTCAAACACTTCTAGCGATGCTGCTTCATTTCATTACCAACCCCAAGATTGATTTGCTGCGCGTCGAATGGACGGGCCAAGGGGCGATTCCGAAGACTTTCGCTGTGTTGATTCTCTTCGATGAGTCCGGAGCACGGATCGGCTTCAAAGACTCATGTCGACAGGAAGGGTACACGATGCGGGGACGATCGAACAGGATGAAAACCCAGCGGAATCAAAAACCTCTGGAGTCCAGGGGATCGAGCAGTCTACAGACGCTCGTGCTCTCCGGCACTCCAGTCGCAGTCAGAACAGATCTCGCGTCAATGCGCGATTACCCACCGCATCAAGAATGGATGAGGACTTGCCATGTCCAAACGGAGAACCCATAGATTCGTCAGCACTCATCCGATCGCCTTGAACGGCCTCTCTTAATACGACCTGATGCAGTCTCTTAGCACTCGCATCCATCGTTGGTTGTTGATCACGGGAAGGTCTTCGGTTCGTTTGTACACCTAAAACGCGTAAGTTTGGAAGCTCATGATGGCTCGAGTAAGCTTATGCGACTCGGTACACGTCACGCGCCGCTAGGTGGTTCTCAAGACGATAGAGAAGGCCGTTTGTCATGGGTTCCGTGCAATCTGAAGCTGATCGAAATCTGTTGTTCGGCATTCTCGCTGTGCAACTGGAATTCATTGAACGCGATGATCTGATCCATGCGCTCAACGCATGGGTTTTAGATAAGTCAAAACCGTTGGAGCAGATCCTCGCCTCCCAAAATGCAATGGTCGATGATGAGCGCGTGCTGCTCTCTGCACTCGTTGAAAAGCACTTGACCAAGCATGAAGGCGATCCCCAACGAAGCTTGGCATCGGTTCGTTCCACCAGCACGTTACGCAAGGAGTTGGAGGAGATTCACGATTCCCATCTTGAGCAGTCAATCGGCCACATCCAGTCTGCCTCATGGGACGGTGATGACTCAACTCTGTCTTACGCTGGGGTTAAGTCGACCGGCGATCGATTTCGCATTTTACGTCATCATGCTCGTGGAGGACTGGGCGTTGTTTCCGTTGCCGCTGACGATGAATTAAATCGAGAAGTCGCGGTGAAGGAAATTCAGGAAGAGCGTGCCCAGGATCCGGATAGCCGGGCTCGTTTCCTGCTCGAAGCTGAAATCACCGGTGCCCTGGAACATCCGGGAATCGTCCCTGTTTATGGACTGGGACAGTACGATGACGGGCGACCGTTCTATGCCATGCGGTTTATCCGTGGCGACAGCTTGAAAGAGGCTGTCGACCGGTTTCATCAACCAGCGACATCGCAGGATGCCGCTTCTACACCAAGAGGGTTGGCGTTTCGCAAGTTGCTGCGAAGATTCGTCGACGTTTGCGAAGCAATCAGCTACGCACATAGTCGTGGCGTTCTGCATCGTGACTTAAAGCCGGGCAACATCATGCTTGGTAAGTATGGCGAAACGCTGGTCGTTGATTGGGGATTGGCGAAGCCCGTCGGCAAGAGCGACAAAACAACACACGCCATGGATGAGCCGACATTGCATCCCGCATCCAGCAACGACTCTACGCCGACCCAGATGGGTGCTGCGGTGGGAACGCCAGCCTACATGAGCCCCGAACAGGCGGCCGGCCGACTCGATCAACTTGGGCCAGCCAGTGACGTATACAGTCTCGGTGCAACGCTGTACTACCTGCTGACCGGTCGAGCGCCATTTTCAGAACGAGACGTCGGATCATTGCTGAGGAAAGTCGGACAAGGCGATTTCCTACCACCTCGCCAACTCAATCCGGACGTCCCTCAAGCACTGAATGCGATCTGCCTCAAGGCGATGGCAACGTCCCCTAACGATCGGTACGAGTCGCCGAAGCAACTTGGCGAAGAGATCGAGCGATGGGTTGCAGACGAGCCCGTCCAAGCTTGGCGAGAGCCATTGCGTGTACGCGTCATGCGTCGCGTACGACGTCACCGGACAGCGGTCGCTATCGTCGGGACGGCCGTTCTGTTGGTTACAGTCGGTTTGACAGGGCTCTTTCTTCAACGGTGGCACAGGCAGGGTTTGCTGCAGCAGCAAGTCCAAATCCACATGGATCGCGCTTTGTCAGCAGCTCATTCAAATGATTTTGATCAAGCGATCGGTGAGTTTTCTCAGGCCGAAGGTCTTACCCGACGCGAATCGGGACTTAACGAACTTCATCGCGTGATTAAACAGAGACTGGATCATGCCGAACGATACCGCCGCTTCAATTTGTTGGCAACGCAATGCCTGAGTGAGGGCGTGCATGTGCTTCGTGATGCGCGAGAAACATCCGATGCAACGGTTGAGCGCGCCGAGGAAGCGTTAGCCGCTTACGACGTTTTTGACAACGACGAGCAGTGGAAAGACGCACTGGCGACAGAACTACTTACCGAGCAACAGCGCGAAGCAACCCAAACACAAATCGCCGACCTACTCAAACTGGTAGGCCTCCGAATTGCCATGTTCGATACCCAAGATGAAGCGGGACGTGCTGCGACGGAAAGAGCTCTCAAAATGTTCGATCGAGCCGAACGGCTTCGAACGCCGACCATAGATGTCTGGATGGCTCGAATGTTGTTTTTCCGACGGTTGGGGAAAGACGACCTTGCAGACGCCGCGGGACAGACGATGACCCGCTTGGCGAGAACCACCGAGCTCAGTGGGAGTGAGCACTACCTACTGGCTACGATGTCTCTTCGAGTGTTGAAAAACCCGGGCAGTGCTCGAGACGGTTTCCATCGGGCAATTTCGAAAGAACCGAACAACTACGGTGCACACTGGGGCCTGTATCTCGCCTGCAAAGAACTCGGTGATGCTCCCGGTCAGTTGGTCGCGTTGGGAGCCTGCCTCGCGCTGCGACCAGAAGATGCTGATCTTTACATGTTTCGAGGCTTTCGTCGGTTCGCTTCCGGTCAGCACGAACTTGCCGGACTCGATTTCAGGGCCTGCATCGAACGAGACCCACAACATGCTTCAGGCCACTATTGGCTCGGTCGCGTATCCATCATGCGTGGAGACTGGGTGGCAGCCGAAAGTACTTTTGCCAAAGCGCTTGACCTTGATCCTTCGATGCAATCGCCCTACTCATGGCACGCGATAACGCTCGCCAAGATGGGTCGGTATCAATTGTCTGCCAAACAAGTAGCAAGAGCATTGGGGATGGACCCAGACGACTCGGTTCACTGGCGATGCGCGAGGGCGTTTGCACAGTGTGTCCCTTCGGTTGAAGAAGAGTTTGGTCCAGAGGATGAACGAACCGAGTCCTTTCGCAACCGTGCCATGGATCAACTCCATACGCTCGCTGATAATGGTTACTTTGCGGTCGACGCGAACCTTCAGAGCCTGATGAGTCATGACCTCGCTCCACTAAGAACACATGAAAAATTTCATCGGTTCGTTGACGCTTGCGCGGAACCACTTATCAACGATCCCACGCTCGCTCGGTCGCCGTATCACAAGGAGTTAAGATTCGAAGTATTGGTGCGAAAGGGAGAGTCCGTCGCTGCGGAAGAAACCATCGATGAGATGCATCATTATGGAAAACAGGTGTCGCGGCTTGACCAGAGCCTCGGATCAATCCAGATGCATCAAACCGCGTGTTGCCTAGCTCGGGGTGCTCAGCAGCTGGACGACGAGGCAACAAAAGAACGCTGGCGAAAGAAAGCGATTGAAATCATGAAAGAGGCGATCCAACTTGGTTTCGATGATCTTCAAGCATTGCAGTCCGATCCGGATCTGATCGACCTTCGAAACGAATCAAGTTTTGCGCAGATCATCGAACAGCTCA
>JBCDEM010000045.1:0-47464 GCA_039179795.1 Planctomycetota bacterium
GCTGGGCGACGATGGTGGTTGTTATTGAGTGGCTGCCCGCTCGTGGGTGGTTGGGGTTGGGGCGTGGCGGGTTTGCGATACGATCGGCGGAGCGTTCGGCGACGATGGTTGATTTAAGTGAGTCGCCGACCGCTCCGCGGTCGTTGCGGTTTTGCAGCGGCCGGTTTGCGCTACGATCGGCGGAGCGATGGGCGACGATGTAGAATAAGGCTGGTCTTGGATTGCTTAAGAACTCACTCGGAAAAAGTTCTGTATGCAGTATCTTCTCTTTGCTTCACTTTTCCTGGCGACCATCCTTAACAGTGACGCCTTCGCTTCTGACTACGGTGATCGGATTGCGACTCTTCCGGAGCCGATCGCCAAGCGGCTCGCGGAAGCAAGTTCGCCGAACGAATCAGGAGCGATCGGGCGCAACAAACAAGCGTACTTTCATGTGCGATTTCAGCGTGGGATGCATCACGTAGCTGATTACGGACTCGTGACCAAACGACGTGATGTTGTTCAACGTTTCTTGAAAGCCGTCGAGTACTCACTGGAACACCAACTTCCAGCGGGTGATTTTAAGTTGGTCATTCCTGAAGCGCTTGAGAATCAAGGCAAGCCGAGCGTTGCAGACCTAACCAGTGGCATCGCCTTTTTCGTGTCCTCTCTTGGATTGGGGATTCACGCCTTGGAAACAAACGACTGGTTCATGGGAGCTCTCGAATGCGAGGGTGAGCGACGACGGCTTGCGAAACTCAAGCCTCGGCTCGAGTTAACACTGGCGTACCTGCTAAAGCATCAGAACTATTTGAAGGCTGCAGATGCCCGCGCTCCCAACCGGTTGCTTTTTGATGCTTTGGCTTTCGACATGCTCGGGAAGATTCTGGATAAGCAGAGTGCCAACGACGTTGCTGTGACGTTCGTGGCGAAAGCGCTTGAGCAAGTGGATGCGAAGGATGGCTATTTCATTGAAGGTGGTGGTTTCGATTCCAGCTATAACGCGGTCGCGACGGCGCTGACACTCCGGTTGTTCATGGTTGGATTTCGTCCAAAGGAGTTGCGTCCGATCTGTAACAATGCGATTGCATGGCAGAGTGGTCGCGTCTTGGAATCCGGCGAGGTTTCGACGCAAGGAAACGCGCGCGTGAGGCCGGGGAAGTCAGGTGAATCATTCTTGGGTAAAGAAAAAGATGTTGATATTGGTCACGTCGTTGAAGCCTTTGTGTTAGCGGATATTGCACTTTCCGATGAGTCGTTTCGAAAACTGGCCATGAAGGTCATTCGTTTTTACGAACGCAAGCGCGGGGATAGGGTGAGTGATGATTCAGCTTGATTAACTAGAATGGTGAGTCGGGAGTCACGATGTGCGAGAATCCCTATCGTACGCCCAGCGGATTGTCGAAGCCGTCAGCGCAGTCCGAGTCGCCTCGACGTTTCTTGAGTGCCATAGGCGTTCATTGCGTTGGTTTGTTGTTGGTAATAGCTGGTGTCATTCTGCTCAGCTTGACAACGGTTCGTGTCAGAAGTTTTTTCATTGCCTGGTCGCTTTTTTTGTCGGGCGGCGTGAGTATTCTTGCAGGCGTTTGGGTTATCGGATTGGTGGAGCCAGAGGAGTGAACGAAAACCCGTTTCGGCCGCCTCGAGATCCGCTCTCGATGAATGAACCAGAACCGGACGAATTCGATCCGATGGCGTTGTACAAGCGCGTGAGCAACGGAATCGGCGGGGTTATGTTGGTGTTAATGGGAAGCGGATTGATGCTCGGTAACGTGTACTCAGAAACCTACGATTGGACGTGCATCCCGACATGCGCCCTCATTCTCTTGGGTTGCTTGCTCGTTCGAGACAATGTGCGCAAGAAATGAGCGGACCGATCGAGAGATTCGAATCAGTTTGATGCACGCAACGAGAGTCTGTCTGATAGTCTGTGGTTATGAGTGGGAATCCCTATCAACCACCCCGCGATCCGATGGCAGCACACGCCTTCGATCCACGCACCGCGATGTTGTGGTTTTTGGGTGTGTCGTTGGTCACAATCACCATCGTTGCTGTCTCGCTGTCGCTTGGTGACCCAATCTCGGAGACTCATTGGACAGTCGTTTTATTTGGCGCCGCCGCAGTCATCACGTCTGCATCTGTGTTCGGTTCGATTGCCAAGCGTGCGCCGCTGAGTGAAACACAGGCTCAAGAATCAGAGGAGTTGCAGCAATACTTAAGAGATGATCGAAGCTATACCGTCGGCACCTCGATCACGGTGATGACTATCTTTGCGATTGTTGCACTTAGACCCGTTTTTTCAACTTCAACGAAGATTGATCTCTTCGTTTGCATTTTGGCACTCGTGTTTTCGACCATCTCCGCGAGAGTCGCATATAGATCTCTCGTCTAGGACGGACAGCCGTCAACTGGTACTCACTACAACTTTGTGTTTCCATGGCGGTTATAGTGGTCGGGCTTCAACGCCCCACAGGAGCCTTTCTTTATGTCGACCGATTTTAGTGGCGACGACAACGACAAGACGATCGCTGCACGCGGTGCGACGGCTAAGGAGATGATTGGCCCGTACCGGCTTCTCCAAGTGTTGGGCCAAGGCGGCATGGGGACGGTATGGCTGGCTGAGCAGTCGAAACCCGTCCGCCGACGCGTTGCACTGAAGCTCATCCGGTCAGGCTCAAGCGATCGACAAATCGTTGCGCGATTTGAAGCTGAGCGGCAGGCGCTTGCGATGATGAACCATCCGAATATCGCCAAAGTGCTTGACGCGGGGACGGCAGAAAACGGCCAACCCTACTTTGTCATGGAACTCGTTCTTGGGATTCCGATTACCAAGTACTGCGATAAACACCGACTACCGATCTCCGAACGGCTGGAGTTATTTGCGGATGTTTGTGAGGCTGTGCAGCATGCTCACCAAAAGGGAATCATTCATCGTGATTTAAAACCATCTAACGTGTTGGTTTGTGTTGAGGACGGCAAGGCAACGCCAAAAGTCATCGATTTCGGTCTGGCGAAAGCGTTGCAACATCAAATGAAGCTGACCGACAAGACCGTGTTTACGGAGTTTGGTCAGGTCGTTGGCACCGTTCAATACATGAGTCCGGAACAGGCCGAAATGAGCCATCTGGATATCGATACGCGAACGGACATTTATTCACTCGGTGTGATTCTCTATGAGTTATTGACTGGTAGCACGCCGATTGACCCCGAGTTCGTTGAGACTCGCGCGTTGATGAAAGTGTTGACGACGATTCGAGAGCAGGAACCGCCCCGCCCCAGCGTCCGGCTGAGTTGTGTAAGAGTGGAAGTTGCCAGTGGTATCTCGGACTTGCGACAGGTCGATACCGTAAGGTTAAAGAGTCTGCTTCGCGGTGATCTCGACTGGATCGCGATGAAGGCCTTGGAGATCGATCGCACGCGTCGATACGAAACAGCTAACGGTTTGGCATTGGATGTCGGTCGTTACCTGGCTGGTGACCCTATCCTCGCTCGTCCGCCGACACCGGGTTATCGACTTCGAAAACTTGTGCAAAAAAACCGGGGCGTCTTCGCGGCGCTTTCGGGATTCACGATCCTGTTGTGTGTTGGAATCGTGGTCACGTCGTATCTCGCAATTGCAGCCAATGAAGCAAGACACGAAGCGGTATTAGCACAACAGGAGGCAACACAGGCAGCGAAACGCGAAGAGTTACTGCGACTGGATGCTGAATCGGCAAAGACCCAAGCAAATCGAGAGGCGAAGCGCGCTCAGGCTGCTGAAGTAAAAGCGTTGGCTGCGAAAGTCGATGCGGAAGAACAGGCCGATCGAGCAAACAAGATCCTCAACTTTGTCGTCGATTCGTTTGCGGGCCTGGATCCCTGGGCAGGCGAAATCGTCGGCCAAGGTTCTGCTCGTAAGCAGATGACCGCCAAGGATGTTTTGGATCAGACGACTCAACAACTGATGCTAAGTAATACGTTGAGCACCGATCCGATTGCGAAGGCCTTACTGCTCAGTCGACTCGGTACGGTCTATCGAGAATTCGAGGAGATCGATCGTGCGATTAACTTGCTCAGTCGAGCCGATGGGATCTTTCGCGAACAACTTGGCGAAGAAGATCTACAGACGATCAAGAATCTGCGGCATCTGGGAAACGTGATTCTGGTGAAGAACCCTAAGGATTCCGTTCCGCTGTACGAAAAATGTGTCCGCTTGCATCGTGAGAACTTTGGAACGGATTCGTCGTATTACGCGGAGATTCTTGGCGCCTATGGATATTCGTTGCAAGCTTCGGGCGATCCACAGGCAGCCCTTCCGATCCTCGAAGAAGCCATCGTGCAATCCGATGAACTCAATGGAGAGGATTCACGGGCAAGCTTGAAGTTGAAACTCTATCTCGCCGATTGTCATCGATTGCTGGGCGACTTGAATCTTGCATTGAACCTTCAGCGAAGTGTTCTGGATGTTGCTGTTCGAACTCATGGAGACAACGACGGGATTACTTCGTGGGCGCGTTTTTATCTGAGCGGATCCCTGAAACTTGCCGATCGTTGGGACGACGCGCTCGTCGTCGATCAGCGACAGTTGGCTTATTTGCGGACGACGATGGGTGATTTGAATCCGCAGACGATTCTCGCGTTCAAACAACTTGGTCGCACTTACGAGTCGCTCGGCGAATCTCAACAAGCCTGGGACACTCGTTCCACTTTGTTTCAGATTCTAAAGAGGGCATACGGGCTGAATGACCCAAGAACGTTGGCTAGCTTTAGTCAACTCGTTGCGATGTTCAAGAGCGGGCAGTATCAAGGCTGGGATGAGTTCGTCGACAACGTCGTGATTGAATTAAAGGGTAAAGACCTGGAAGCGTTTATGTCGTCCGATCAGTACCTTGAGGCGCTTCTGTTGTCCGCCAACCAATTTGCACGTGGGGATTCTGTTGACGAGGCGAGTCGCTTGTTTGGTCTCGTTCTCGAGCAGCGGAAGCAGAACTTGGGTTTGAAGGATCCACGAACATTGGCGACGGCACTGCATGTAGCGCGCTTCCTGCAAGCGCAAGCGCTTGATGAAGAGTTGATTCGTTTGTTGGAAGATTTCCCAATCGCAAAAGATATCGACCAAGCTGTGATTGAAGTGCGTTCACAAGATCGAAACAAGTTCCAAAAGTTCTTTACCGATCTGCTTACGTTGGATTTCACCGTCGTACAACTCTGGGCCGAATCCGATGAGAACGAAGATGTCACTTGGATCATGCGATTGCAGCCCGCGTGGCTTCCGCAATTTCAGGGACGTGAATTCATCAGCCGGTCCTGGTCAACACCTGAGGACTTTCGTTCCGAGAATGATCGACTGCAAGCACGCGGATATTCTCTGCAGGGAAGCGTCGAATATCGATTGGAGGGCGATTTGGTAGTCGCGGCTTTATGGATAAGACAGAGACGACCAACCCTATGGACGGACGAAACGGACGTTCCTGTCGCAGGTGAATCCGAGGATTCCGTGTTTGGCGATCTCGACCGCGAGGTTGCTCGCTTTGTTGCGCGACATCAAGTACCGGGACTCACGTTTGCAATTTCGCGTGGGGGCGATCAGCCGATTTACCAAAGAGGATTTGGGTGGGCAAAGGTCGACGAAGAACCGACCATGCACAACTCTCGCTTCCGAGTCGCTTCGGTGTCGAAGATTCTGACCGGAATCGCGATCTTTCAGTTGAGGGAGCAAGGGCACATGAAGTTGGACGATCCCGTCATTGAGCATCTACCCAAGCAGTGTGTCCCCTCCGAGGCAGAACGCGATGAACGGGTCGGTCGCATCACGATCCGGCACTTACTAAATCACGCGGGCGGCTGGAACAGTCACCGTGATCACGTCTTTCATATTCATGAGATTGCTAAGCAAACCAACCAGACACTCCCACTGAACAATGATGAGCTCATTCGGTTCGTCCTTGAACAGCCGTTGGATTACCAACCCGGTGAGCGAGGAGAATACGTCAACATTGGCTACCAGATCCTTGGACGCGTCATCGAACACCGTGGCGGTCTTCCCTATGAGGAGTTTGTTAGACAGGAAACCCTGGTTCCACTCGGAATGGCCGAAACAACCTTGGGACGTACCAGCCTAAGGCTTCGGGGCGAAAACGAAGTCGTGTACTACGAGTCATTCCTGGAGGAGTCAGGAGAAGAGACCGGTGAGAAAACGGATTGGAACGGACAAGCGTATGGTGATCTCTGGATGCTAGAAAATATGGATGCGGCGGCCGGATGGATTTCAACGACGACCGATCTTCTCAAGATGGTACAGGGCATGGCTCGTGATCGTTCTCCAAAATTGCTCTCGGAAGACTCTTGGAAACAGTACTTTGCTGAACCCAAGTATGGGCACGGTAGCGACTGGCGCGGCGCATACCATGCAAATGGTTGGACCGTTAATCCTGGCGAGGACGGAAGCACGTACTGGACAAAAGGTTGGCTTACTGGATCGAGTTGCTTTGTGGCCTACTACGGAGATTCCCAAGATCAGTTTGCAACCGTTCTCTTGGCCAACGCCAGCCATACACCCAACGATCGGACTCTGACCAATTTGATGGACGAATTTCAAAGCCAGATGATCCGTCGCTTCGAAGGGTTGCTTCCGGTGCACAAGAACGCACCGTTAAACGCTGCTAACGCGCTTCCGGCGCAATAAGTAGAGTTGCACGTTACTTTGACGCGTTTGCGTGGTTGCAACTTATCTGCCAGCGGCATTTAGCGAACAGTCATTTCGGTAATCGAATTTCATGTGATAAGGGGATTTCGATGGTATTTCGTTCGAACCGCATCTTCGTGACCGCAGTCTTACTCTGGATGTTAAGTCCTACGTTGCAGGATTGTCACGGACAGGATCGGGATCCTTCACCCGCTGCTCGATCTGCCCGCGAGTTGATCAAACGTGTTGAGAGCCAAAACTGGGGCGAGGGATTGCATCGGATCGAGTATGTCGCAAGGTATCTGCAAAATGGTGTTCCAGCTGTTGCAAATTGTCGGTTGGAGCAGTACCCCGAACGCAAGCTCGCTCTTTGGCGGATCAATCGCATTGACCCATCGGAGAATGGACTCACACATGTCTATTTGCGAAGTGCCGATGGCGTTTTCCATTTGAAGCGAACTTCGCCGAAGGATGCATGGACGTTGGTAGAGTACGGTTATCGCAAGCCAGTTTCGGACGGCGGTCTGATTCCGAGTGTTCCTGACTCTGGAGAACGGATTGATCGTGAGTATCAGTTGATCGCAACACGGCCACGAGCGCTAATGCTAGGCAAAGTGGTCAAGTCGCTTGTGGACGACTTCGACCTTTCATTCGGAGATGCCAACGAAGAAATGCCGACGATCCTTGGAGAGCTGCGGAGTGGTAAGACTCCCCAGCATGGAATCGAGTCGTTCGAGCTGATGATCGATCCAAAGAGTTTCGCGATCCGTCGGTTCGAATTTGTATCCAAGCATTCGGTGAAAGTGAAAGGACTGCTGCGCCCACTTCCGAAAGTACGTGCTGGCGACACAGAGGGCTTTCATTGGATGCAGACCGCCACATCGGACAACTTCTCTCCACATATGACAGAGATCAAGATCACTGCTTTGGCGAAGCATTCAAGTGACGACGAATTGGCGGAATTCTTTCTACCATACTATGGCTTGACCGTTCCTAAAGACGACAAGCAGTAACCGCGCGTCGCGAGATCGTGGGCCATCGTGAATCTGAATGCCTCGGTGGCGAATCATCGTAGAGTTGGAGTGTTCCCCAAAAGTTGGGACCGCTCATAGAGAAGGGAATGAAAACGATTGGCCACCTCCGCCGCGGTTGCGGCTGGGTATGCCGACGTTTCGAGGAGGCGGAGGCTTTGGAATCGCTCTCGTGTTGATCCGGATGCCAAAGTCGGTTTCCAATTCCCAAGAGGCGAGGTCAGCCCACTGTGTTGATGCATGCCGTTCTCGACATCGTTGCAAGTAATCGACAGCTTGTCGCGCCTTGCTTTCCGATGTTAAGACACGGTACTCATTGCCAGGCAGCAACACGAGCTCGTTCACGTTCGTCGCAAAAACGGCTTTTCGATCCAGTAGTTCGTCACACGCCGCGACATACTCGTCGTAGCGCACGGACGCAGCCAGTAGTCGGCCACAATTCAAATCGTACCAAGCTCGCCATCGCAGGCTTTCTTCCCGTTCGTAATCGTATTCCAAGTCTCGCGAGGCAAACGTCTCGAGTAACTGTTCGATTCGATTGGCAGCCGCCTGAGCTCGCTCCTTTTCACGCCTTAGTGTCACTTCAAGTCGGCGGCGAAAGACACTTGGGTTGATGTATGTGGGCTGCACAGCGAACGGATAGCGGTTCTGACGCACGCCAAAGAACATCATTTGCAGCGGAGCGAAGAGGTCGCTTTCCTGGAACGTAACGGACGCCGTTGCGTTGACAAACATTCTCAACGGACGTCCTTTCATCGACGCCTGATACTCTTCAAGCGATCCGTACTCGGGCAGGTAGTCACGCAACGTCTGTTGATCATAACGGCTGTCTTTTCCCTGATCGTAAGTCGTATAACTGCCGCCTGTTTGAAGGGCGAGACGGGTAAGAGTGTAAGGACCAAAGCCAGACAGCAGGCCGTCGCGATACTCTCCTCCGTGCCAGGGAACGGAATCCGCCGGCCTCACATCCTGTCGCCACGCCGACACACGCGTCTCGTGCCAGTACGGCATAAAGGCCCGCTCAGGAAGACACGTTTCGGGACCGCGATTGACCCTGAGCAAAAAGCGATAGGGTTGCGCGTATGCGTTTGACGTCCACAACTGATAGCCTCTTTGCAAACCCATCACGGCGGTAGGTCCTATCACATGGACGCCAACACCGTGATTACGACAATTTGCGATCGTCGGCTCGATCGCCAAACCATCGTCGCCCGACTCATCAGTCAGTAAAACAATGATCATTCGCTCTCGGCGATGTTCCTCGTTGCGATACCATCCAACGACTTGATTCACCGCAGCCATGGTTTTTTCGACACCACTGGCATCGTTGGGAAGTCGCGCGATCTTCTCAACGGCGCGGAGCCCCGTGAGGGTCGGTGCCTGCACTTCCGTGACGCCATTGCCAAAGGCAACGACGCTATTGAACAGTCGATGACCCTGATCCGATCGACGAAGTCCGTCGGATCGATTGGCCAATCCCATCGACTCCTGAAACTGGGCCAAGCGACCGGCCATAGCGCGTCGATTGAGCTGTAGACTGATCGACGCATCCATCAGCCAAACAACCAGGGTGTCACCCTGCGCAAGTTCGTTGCGGATCGCTTGTTCGATAGGTCCTAAGGCGGCTTCGACACCGTCAACGGCGGAGATGGATTCGGTGGTGGATGGTTCACGATCCGCCCACAGTGACTCACGTCCGCGCCGTCGACGTGGAGAATTGGATTCGTCAATTCCTTCCAGCAGTTCAGGATCTGAATCTTCCAAATCCCAATCCAGCTCTTCAGGAATCACCAAATCGGAAAGCGGCTCGATATCGAGCGGTGTCGGTGTCAGCGATATCACGTCGACGGCGAGATCCGCTGGGTCTTCCAAAGCGTCTGGCTGAGGCGAAAACCTAAACGCACTCGCGAGTTCGAATGGGGCATCGCTTCCGGAATGCTGCGCGAAAACCAAAGCCCGCTGACGAATTTGGGAAGGCAAGACAAAACATGCCAGCAACAAAAACAACAGCGTGTGAAAGACGACCGAAACGGTCCAAGCACGACCGCGTCCATGTCCATCTAGCGATGACGAACGGACACCTGATTCCGCCATCGAGTCGGATAGATTCTGTGGTTCCACCTGAGACATCGGGGCTCCCCGAAAAGTGCTGTCAGGATGGGCGATCGGGATTAGGCCCCGCACCCTACTCGACCATATCCGATTTCTTCGCCGGTCGCCAATGAAAAAAGTGCCTCCAAGCGGTCGACATCAGCGGGGCGACAAACAGGCAAACAGTGAACAATCAATAATCCGTTTGCTCGTTCACACCGCGAATGTCAGAGATTCGAGTTTGCTATTGCCCACGATTCTTAGATCTTGCCCGGTAGGTCACTTACTGCCACCGCCATCGTGGCTTGCGGGCTTTCCTCTGCAAGTTGCCGTGTAGACGCCTGCACCGAATGTGCTACGTGTCGGTTGTGTCACACCAGATTCATGCACGCACTTCGCAACGACTCCTAAGTCTATGAACCACAAAAGAGTCGATAAAAACACCGGCCAGCACGCAACTAAGTTGAATGACTCGGTTTGAGTTGCGATCGATGCACTCCGTGGCTTGTGTGCGACCTTGAGACAATCTGTTCTGCAGTGATCCAATTAATCTCGGTACACTGGTTCTATGAATAAGAAACGTCACTTAAAGGCTGTTCGCAATCGAGATCGGAACAATGATTCCCATTTTTGTCTTTCTGATGTCAGTCGGTGTTACGGAGGACACCCTCAAACCAGCTTCGATTCACGGAAGATGGCACCAAGTTGAAGTCCGCCTTCACGTTGATGACTCTTCCGGCGTTGGCTCAGAGGCACGTAATGCCGCGGACAAATCGTCTCGCACTCAAGCAAGGGTTAAAAAGCAAATTGAAAGCGGTGAGATCGGGATCATCACGCAGTTCAATCGTGATGGAACCTACACACACGAAATCATTGACTCGGATCCAGCAATGCCCTTTCCTCGCTATCGGGAATCAGGCCAGTGGAATCTAGACGTCTCCAAGCGAATTCTCAGCCGAATCGATGACCATGCCGGGACAGCTACGGCAGAAACTGCAACATTGATTGCAGTAGAAAGAAATGAATTGGTGCTCGAAATACGATATCGAGATGGTCAGTTAAAAGGACTTGTCGAGACGATTCAACTCAAACGCTTTCATGAACTTGAGAGCCAGTCCGACAAGTCCCATGAAGATTAAGGCTGTATATTCGGGTTGGCGATGATAGGTTTTTACCAGCGGGGAAAAGCTAAACCATTACAGAAAAACCGGGGTTGAGTTCCAGCAATACGCAACTGTCGTTTAGCCGTTCTCTGCTTTATCGACTGACGTTCCAGACCCTGATGTAATCGACATGCAATGCTCCACCCGGAATGGCTTTGAGGCCAATCTTCCGGCTATTGCCGATCTCGATCTTTGGATCTTCATAGATTTGGGATTTGCCGTTGATTGAAAGTCCGATCCTGCCCTTCTCCATCTCAACGGTGATATGCAGCCATTTGTTCAACGGAAGCATATTTCCCGGGCGGCCATTATCGATGTTCCGCTTCGATAACTCCTTGTCTTCCGAGCTGAACAAGACTTGCTCGCCATCGAAACGAAAATGATTCCGATGGTGCCCACCGATGTCGAGCCAAGGATTCTTTGGCTTGTAGTCTTTGCCATCCATTTTGATGCGCATGTGGCAGATGAATTCGTCGGGGACACTTTTGTAGTGAATCACCGGGCGGGGAGCCGGGTTATCTTTGGTACTATCGTTGATGACCGTCATGATCCCGTCGCTCAGGACCGAAGTGCTTCCACCTCGTAACTCAATGGATTGGGGCATTGAGCTGTCATTGAATTCAACCCTTGAAAACTCTTTCTCTTTCTTTAGGAAGCGTGAGGGGTGATTCGAGTCTTTGGCACCGCAGGTGCCCACGAAAATGACGAATTGCTCGGCGATTGCGAGTGATGGAAAAGTGATCAAGAAACAAATCGTTAACAGCAAGCGACTTGACAATGGACTGCTCGGTTTCGCAAAGAGATGGGTCATGATACAGGTGATTTAGACAAAGAGTTCATCAATCCGCCCGGTGCTATCGCCGTGCGCATCAACATTGACACCGATTCCGTTGAGCAGGCTGAGCCACAAGTTGCACAGAGGCGTCTTGGTATCACTCATGACCAAGTGTCGGCCATGGTTGATCCCGGCCCCACCACCGGTGATCAGCGTGGGACAGTTATTCAGATTGTGGACGACGCTGATGTTGCTACCGAAGACCACGGTGGTGGAGTCATAGAGCGGTATCCCATCGGAATCTTTGAATAACTTCAGCCGCTCAATAAAGTAGGCCAGCAATTCGGCATGGGCCTGATCTCGCTGTAGCGATACGTGTCGTCCCGTACCGTTGTAATGGCTCATGTTGTGTGAGCTGATGCCGGCCCCGAGACTCTGAATCAACGTGTCGGTCGGCATGCGATAGCTGAAGACACGCGTCGCATCGACTTGCATCGCTGCGATCATCAAGTCATAGTTCATTTTGATCTCGTCGTATCCCTGCAGGCTCTTGTCCGGCCGCGGCAGTTCTTGCGATGGCTGACGCTTGGGAACGGTCAACCATTCTTCTTCCTTGGCCAGACGCATCTCGATTTCGCGAATCGATTGAAAGTATTCATCGAGTTTATCGATGTCATTTCGAGCTAGCCCTTTTTGTATGTCTTTGGCGTTCTCGAGTACGCTATCGAGTACGCTGTGCTGCTTTCTCAGCATTGCCTGTCGGAGGGCTAGAGGCGTCTTGTCATCGGAGAATAGCCGATGAAATACCTCGACCGGCGTGTCGAATCCCGCCACCGGCTTGCCTTGTCGATTCCAAGCCAGCGATGATCCTGGACCATGTCCGGCGGCCTTTTTGCCGTTCATCTGCAGCGAGGTGAATCGCGTTTCTTTGCCCAACTGCTCGGCGGCCACTTGGTCGACCGAGATAGAGTTGTGAAAACTCTGACCTGGTACTCCGTAGCGATTGGCTCCCGTCAACCAAAATGTCGAGCCCGAGTGAGCATCGGTCGAAAACTGGTGCTGCAGGTTTTGGATGATTGTGATGTCTTTCTTAAAGCCAGTCAGCGGCTTTAGGCTCTCCGGCATCACGTAGTCCGTTCCGACTTGTGATTTATCCGGAAACCAAGAGCCTTTGGTGACTCCCCATCCCATGGACAAAAAAACCAGCCGCTTAGCTGATGGCCGTATCGGTGACGATGCACGTGATTCGGGCAAAGGTCCAAACGTCTCGAGCACGGGCAGCGCAATGACCGCGCTTGAGCTCTTTAGAAAAGTTCTTCGATTGGATTTATCCACTTGGGGCTCACTTACTTTGAAAGGCTTGCGACTCGATCAGCGCAATCAGAAACTCGCTGGCGGCGTAGTCGCGCCGCTTGGCCCGAGCAAGCATCTGATCGGCGAGGGCTCTATCGGCAAAACTGTAGGGACGTCCGAGGCCATACTCGATCAGCTTCTCCGTGAGGCCGCGTGCGAATTGCACTTCGCTTCCGGCGATTCGCTCTCGTAGCTCGAAGTAATTCCGAAACGACTGACCATCGGGCAACGTGCCAGCGGCATCAATACGAAACGCCTGCGGTTTGGGCAGCTTATCTCGCCAATTCGGATCTTGTTTTTTTTGCTTGTCGGTCAGCTCAGGGGTCGTGCGTTCCAACAGTTCGGCATCCCGCCACCGTCCAGCGGCATCGAAATTCTCCAAACCAAATCCGAGCGGGTCGATCTTGCGATGACATTGGTTGCACTGCGGCTGTTCCTGATGTGCCCTCTGCAATTCACGTGAGGTCATCAACTGACCATCAAGTCTGCTGAGCTGGGGCACGTTGGCAGGCGCCGGTGGTGGTGGATCGTTCAACAGGCAACGCAGGATCCAGGCACCGCGTTCGACGGGTGATGATCTGTCACCATCAGATCCCATCGCCATCACCGCCGCCATGCCGAGCAAGCCACCTCGAGGCAGACCCTCGGGTACGCGCACACGTCGAAAATCGGCTCCTTCGACGCCGTCGATTCCGTAGTAGCCGGCAAGCAGATCATTCACGATTACATAATCCGAGCAGAGTAGTTCTCGAATCGGACGATCGTTCTGAAAGACATCCCGAATCGACGCGTAAACTTCCCGTCGAGCTGACTCTTTCAAGCTGTCATCGAATTGCGGGTGCTTCCTGTAGTTGAACTGAAAAAAGTCAAGACGGTTCATGTGGAGCCATTGGTGCGCAAATCCGCCGATGAATTCGTCTGCACGTGGATCCTGAAGCATGCGTAGCGCCTGCCCTTTGAGTTTGCCTGGCTGTCTCAGTGTTCCGGTATCGGCCGCCTGCTGCAGCTCTTCGTCCGGTGGTCCACTCCACAGGAAATAGGACAGTCGAACGGCAAGTTCTTGATTGCTCAGCCGACGCGATGGAGGGTCAGACGCCGGCTCATTCAGATACAGAAAGCCGGGTGATGCGAGCACAATCGCAAGTTGTTCTTTCAGTGCGTCTGCGGCGCTGGCACCTTGGTCGACTTCTGTCCGATACATCGACATCATGCTGTCGACAAACGTTGTGGTCGGCCGCTTTGTGCGAAACGCTCGAGTCGCAAACGCTTCTAACACTCGCTGATGATACTGTTCAGTCGACTCACCTTCGGAACGAGAAAGGAATATCTCTCGGTTCGATGCAGGCGGCCACTGATCATAGAGCGGCCCTTCCCACTCGACCCAGTCCAACCACAACGCGGGCTCCGGACCATGTTTGGTATCGTCGACAGCATCGCGAAAAAACCTCTTGGCGGCATTGAGCTGATTGACATGCCGTTGGCGGATTCGCAGTGTCAATTCCTCGCGATTGGTCGGTAGGTACTCGAACTCAATGACCTCCGGATCATCGATAAGCGCATGAACTTGATGTACGCCGGCGACGCTCATTTCTCCCCGCTGGACTCCGCTCGGCACTGAACCATATTCCAAGTACCGGCGATGCTCGGGAACCTCATCGTTGAGCTTAGCCGCACGGATACGCACCAAGAATCTCTTGCCGACGCCATCGCTCGGAAGGGAAATATCGGGAAGTGCAAAATTTGAAAACAGGTTGTAGAGTGGAGCCCCGGTTCCCGACGTGGGGTGCTTCAGCCAAGCCACATGGTTAAACCAACGATAGTTGTCGGGCGCGAACTCAATGACCTGCTCACGATCCTTCAGTGTGTAGAACCTCTTCTCAAGTCGCCCCGATTCATCTCGCTTGATGAAATCTCGTAGGATCCAGTCGAACATCGTGTGCTCGACTTCGACGCGTATGATCGTTGCCCGCGGTTGCTCGGCAGAGACGATTGCCTGGTCGAGCGCGCGGCGAGCGATCTTCAGATATTGCTCGAGCTGATTGCTGGAAAAGAACAGTGACGCACCGTTCGTATCGAATCCGTTGGGGCTGGAGTCGTCAGGCAGATCACTGACGTCGATCGCAACGCCCAGCAGCGACTCGATGGTGTTTTTGTACTCGCGTCGATTCAGCCGCCGAATGGTGATGACACCGCCGGAATCTGCCAACGCGGCCCGCGCGATCACCAACTGCTTGGATAGATCTGCAAGTAACTCGGTTTTCGCATCGGCGCTCAGAGGATCAGCGTCTTCCGGTGGCATCTCCCCCGCGTTGATGGTGTTGAGCACCTTTTGCCACGTCTCGGCAGTCCGCAGGTCGTCCATCCGCAAGGAGAGCGACTCTAAATCCACCCCACCCTCCGCTGCCGAGGCATCGTGACATTCGAAGCAGTATTGCCGCAACACAGCCGTGTGCTTCTCGGGCATCGCTCCGTGGCGGATTGAGTCCGACTGGCCGAACGCGAAAGCCACTGCGAACGCGCAGGGGATGACAATCGAATTCGTAATCCTGAATACTTCCGCAAATGGAGGAAAGCAAATAGATGGTACTCGATTCACGGCTCGTCACTCCACGTGTTCTCCGATCGAAGTCGGCCACTAGCTGCAGCGCTGCCTGGCGTGACCGACCAAAGGGAGTTCGGCTTTCCCGCCTCGGCAAAATGCTTGATCTCGGTTGGAGTAAGTTTGAGATTCCAGATGGCGAACTCATCAATGCGTCCGCATAACCACCGTTTGTGCTCGTTCTTGTCATTCAGCCAATTTCCGATTCGACTCAAGCCGGGTACGAAAGAGGTCAGCGGCCCGAGCTCGGAACTCGCCAGCTCGCCATTGAGGTATACGCGGCTTTCACCATCGACGGTGGAAATCGTTCCGGCGATGTGAATCCAGCGGCCGAGCGGAATGGTCAGCAAGTCTTCCCTCGACACGCGTGGTTCATCAAAGCGTCGAACGAGAATGACCGCTCCGTCGGGGGCGATCTCCCAATGCAGGTCGCCGGGGTCTTTGCCGTTTGAGTTGAGGATGGAGTTGAGTGAGTGATCGAGGCGATCGAGCTTGACCCATGCGGCGAACGACATCTCCTCGTATTTGCCTGGAATATCGATCTCGACGAAATCAGACTCGCGGTCGAATAGCAGCGCCGACTTCTCCGGCCAACGGCCCGACACCCAACGCGCCCCTTCGATCTTGCCATCACTGACCACGGCGTTCGACGCTTCGTTCTTGAGCACTTGACCGGAACCAGAAAAGGAATAAAACGCAATCAGGCCCGGGTCGGTTATGCGCCGCTTGGTTTCCTGTTGCCACCTCAGAAAGCCGATCGCGCCTCGAGTTAGGAAGCGGCGTTCATCGGGAGCGTCTGCCGGCTGCAACGCCCCTTCAGCAAAGGCAACCGATTCACCGCCATATACGGAAGAAACGGTGCTTCGGGAATCGGCGATCTTGGCGTCGACCTGACCATCAAAGACATGCAGTTCGCTCGCGCCCGATGCTGGATTGACGGCAACGGCGAACTCTGTCCCAAGGTCCTCGTAGTCGATACCGGGCGCGGCGACGGTGAAGCCCTTGGCGCTCGGGGGCACGTACGCGCTAAGGATGCCTTCGTCGAGTGTAAGTCGGAAGGCGTCGTGAATTTCGAATGCCACGGGTGAACCCATCACGACATCGGTTCCATTCTCCAGCCGCAGGTGAATCGCACCTTTTTGTAGCCGATACTCGCCTCTATTGAACTTGACGTCCTGCGGCCCGAATCCGGGCTCAAATTCAGCGCCGGCTTCATCGACCAACAGACCAATAAACGGTTCGGCTTTGACCTGCGTCTGAGGATCTTTTTCAGTCGCCTCTCTCCCGACAAACAAGATCACGGCTAGTGTTGCAGCAATGGCCCAAGGCAAAATGATCTGCAACGGTGTGTAGGAACCGCGAGCCGTCTGGTCCGGAATCACCTTTGGCTCAACAGCGGATTCGACCCTAACCGTCAGTGTTGAATCCGAGGTGCGACGGTCAATCGCAACCGCCGACGCTGCAAGGTCCGTCAAGCGCTCGTCGATTGCGGCTCGCCGACGCAAGCATGCTCGGGCTTCCGGATCATTCCTGAGTAGTTCTTGGAACGCCGCCGCTTGATCCGACGCCAGGTTTCCATCCAGATAGGTGTCAATCAACTTGTTGTCGGCTTCGTTCATGCGTTCATCTTTCCCAATAGCTCGAGCTGGCGGTGGATACACGCTTCGAGTTGCTGACGAATGCGCCGTAGCAGCTGATAGAGAGCATCCGGCTTCTTGCCGCGACCGCGTGCCAGCTCCTTGATCGAAGCACCGGGACGATAGGCATCGATGACAATCTCGCGACGATCTTCGGGCAGTTTTTCGAGACAATGCTCCAAGTGCCGTATCTCTTCGGCCCGCTGGTCAATTTCCTGCTCGCCTTCTTCACAGAGCTTCTGAACCAGGTCGTCGTCGAGCACGAATCGATCTCGAGCCAACCCGCGTCGGAATTTCATGATCTCGAACCTGGCGATCACGCAGACCCACTTGGCAAAGTCGGCCTCCGCGTTCTCCAAAAGATTGAACTTGTTCCAGGCAACCAGACTGACGTTTTGCATCACTTCGGCAACGTCTTGCGACGACGGCAGGGAGGCTCGGATGTAGGCTCTTATTTCGGGCTCATGCTTCGCCAAGAGCCGGACAAAGTGGCCATCGTTCATCGGAAATGGTGTTTCTAACTCAGACATAGTTCCTAACGTACTACTCCCGCTAACAGAGTCTCCTGACGCATTAAAACCGAAAAACCTATTCCCAAGAGTCCAACATTAACCCCGAAGCTCCGAGGATTGGTGCACAACGCCGACGAATTTGAAGGTCGGTTGTCGGTTACCAAGTCTCATCAACACAAAGCGCATCCATCGCCAGCGTCTTCGATGCCCCGTCATCATTGTCCGTCGGCCGCCAATCGAGGCCGGTGCACCAGTCCTGGGCTAACACATGACATCGCCCCGAGATTACCCTTGGAGGCTCCCGCGGATTCCAACCGCAATCCTTGCTCTTGCCCCAGAGCAGATTCCATGACGAAAATACTGTCGCTAATCGCAACGGTCGCCTTATCGCTCTCACTCACTTCCAAGCCCGCGTGTGCACAGGGTTATCAGCCAGAGCTGTTCAGCGCGATCGAGTTGGTCTACGACGAGCAGTTTGATAAGGATGGACCTCTAAAAAACACCAGCCAGTGGGTGATTCGTCAAAACACACAATGGAACGTTGAAGACGGCGTTCTGACTGGAGGCCTTGCCTCGGAGAAATATCAGAAGAAGATGCAGGCGATCGGCGACGGCCACGACGGTACACGGACCGTCATCTTTCTCAAGCCCGTGCCCAAGGCGTTTGTCGTTCAGATGCGAGTCCGCTACAACGAAACGGACAAGAAGGGTCGCAATCGCGGTTCACTGCTCGATCTCGGCCACCATGTGAACTCGTTCATCTTTGGCGAGAACGAGACGAAGCTAACGCTACAGAAGAAAAAGAAGATCTCAATCAAAGGGAAATTCTTTCCGCTCAACGAGTGGAACGATGTCACGATTGAGATCAAAGAAGGCGTTATCCTGATTCAAGTCAACGACCGCAAAGAGATCATCCGAGACCCGTTGATCACCTTGCAAACCGAGAACGAGTTTCAGCAGATCGACTTCAAGGGTCAAGACTTTGGCACCGTCCAGATTGACTGGGTCAAACTCTATCGAGGAATAGACTAGTGATCCACCGAACAACACGTTGCAACATTCAGCGGCGGAACAGGAAGGCTGTTACCACCACGGACACGAAGATCATCTTTGTATGTTAAGACGGAACTTTGTATGGTAAGACGGAACAAGCATTCAAAGAGTTCCGTTGGGGAACGCCCGCCATTCCTGAGGACGGTCGGTAAATATTCCATTTCAATGCAAGCCATGCAGTGAAGGTTGCGCATTCGCGTGCATTTTTGGTCTCCGGAATATTCAAACGCAACTGGGTTTTTGACGAACGGGAACCGCGGTTCCCAAACGGGCCGGGATCGGTCCGAATCAAGGCGACAACTCCTCGGAGATTTCCAGCCTGTAAACTGATACCGTCCATTACCAAGGGGTTCAGCATGGCAAGACGACCGGTACATCAGGTTTACGGGATCGAACCAACATCCGGTTTTGCGAGAGCCGGACTGATCTTCTCGGCACTTGGCTGGCTCACGTGCGGGCTGCTCTGTATTCCAGGTGCATTCCTTTCGTTTGCCGCTTTGTTCGATCGCGGGCCGAAGGGGACAGCCATCGCCGGGCTCATCATTGGGTTCCCTGGAGTCGCGTTCTTTATCCTGGTTGGACTGGGCATGATCGCTGCCGTGTTTGCACCTGGATTCGTCGCCTATAACGAGCCGGCGCCTGCGCGGAGTAACGTGATCGTTAGTGAGAGCATCGACACCGCGTTGGCACCTGATGAGGAACAGGACCACGAACGCGAAGATGCTGAAGAGCAGGCAGATCAGCAACGCGATGCACTGTACGCGGAATGGATTGAAGAGAACCCCGCACCAGAAGAGCCAACGTTTGAAACGGAGACTTGGTACTCCGACGGCTTGAATACCAAGACCGAAGGAACCTTCGTGAGTGCTGACGCAACGTCGGTAACGATCCGCAAGCTGGATGGCACTGAAGTTAAAGTTGATCGCGAACGACTCAGTGCCAGTTCGATAGGGATGGTCGATGAGCACTTTAGGGTGGTAGTGGAATTCGAATCGAAGTGGCACGAATGGAAGGAACGTTCAGACGCAGAAGAAGTCAGGATCGCAGTAATGGAGCTCTGATCGGTTTGCGCAATTACGACACCGGTCATACCCTAAGAACATTGACGCGACACAATCCGACTGGAATACATGCGGGCACTGCGAACGATGAGCAATAACCCCTACCAGCCGCCTAAGCAGCAGGTCGACCGCCCGACACCGGCTGAACCGACACCGGCTGAACCGACACCGCGATTCGTTCGCGCGATGATGTGGATTACCGGCGTTGCGTTTATCCTCATCGGAGCAAATATGTTCATGGCTGCAATCACGAGCCTCAACGATCCGACCACGCTCTGCCGCACTGCGTTTGTGTGCATTTGCATTGGCGGATGGATCCTCGGGTCACGCGGCGTTAAAGGTTTGGAAAACTAATGGCCAGCGAGACATGACGAAGCAGCGACCAAGCGTCCTCAGGCGTTGCCGCTGAACACTGGCGCGGTTGCCTTTGCATGATTCCAATATCGCGCGATCCTCTTAACCGCGAACGCTTGAATGTCCGGCAGCGGAGGTTGCCGACAAGACGCAAGCCATTCTCCAATGAGCCGGTCGTAAAGCATCCGACTTGCTTTGGTGTCGAACTTGCGTCATTCTCCCTGATCCCCAACAACGGTAAATACCGTTTTGTGCCTTTGAGAAAATGCCGCACGACGGACCATCAGTCGGTATCAAAACAGTGGATTCGGCTACAAAGAAATTTACATGTTCAAAGAAGTGGGCGATAGAGAACTCGAATCTCTGACCTCCGCGGTGTGAACACGGCGCTCTAACCAACTGAGCTAATCGCCCCGGACTTGCTTTCGTGCGTTCAGTTGAGGCACGTGTCAGGCCGTGTGATGATAGAGCCCCTGCCACCACTTCTGCAAGTAGCAGCAGCTTGCTCGTATCCAGTATTGCCGCCGATCGCGTAGCGATCGGCGACTAAAGGGCGAGTAAAGTCGCTATCAGTGATAACGTTGCGATGAAGAAGAAGACGAAGACCGTCATGGTGAGGAATACTTTGATCGCTTCTGCCAGTTTGCCGCCGGGCTCTTCGATAGACTTTGCGACCGTAGGATCGCTGTCATTCGCGTTTTCGGGTGGGTCGTAGGGATTCACTGAATGATAATGTCGGGCGAGTTCGCGGGAAGGATTCGTCGGTGTGAATTCGTCTCAACCACAGGATCAAGCGATCGGGCGATACTTGGTCGTGTGGCTGTGATAGATGCCCGAGGACAACATCAAAGTCCCGGATCGCGCAGCGCATCTGGTGAATGGCAAACGCGGATTGTGGCGCCCCTTCGGGGTGCGTTTACGTGGTGACGATCACAACTCGGGGTGCGCTGCGCGACCCCGAGCCTTGCTGTTGAACCGCTTCGCGGTAGTACAAGAGATATCAAGAATCTCGATCGCAATCGTGATCGCCAGGGAGAGTCGATAGACGACATCGTCGCCGATCGCTCCGCCGATCGTAGCGTTACGTTCCGTCGTCATGCGAAGCATGACCTACTTGTACGTCCGTCAATAAATGTCACGTATCTTCGGAATTCAAACCGTGCATGCTCTACGCCGGGGTGCGCTGAGCGCCCCCGAGCTTTTGTTGAACCGCTTCGCGGTAGTACAAAGGCGCTATCAAGAGTCTCGATCGTGCTCGTACTCAGCGCCAGCGGTACTCGTGCTCGTCATCGCCAGGGAAAGACGATAACCAATCGATGACAGATACCGATAGACGTACTTCTAGGAACCGCGAGAAAGGCAACGGATAGCGTTGAAAAGGCCTGCGAGTCCTGGGTGGAGGACTCGCGGCCTCATCCGTTACGGAGTGACGGAGCTTCTAGGAGACGTCTTCGGAGAGCAGCCCTAGGAGTTGCTCCTCGTCTTCGTCACGTTCGTCGAGATCGATCATTGTGATCGCTTCGTCGACGTTTGCTTCTCGAGCGTTGTCACTCTGGTGGTCCGCGATTGCATTGATGATTGTGAGCGCATCGAGTGCTGTTGCTGAATCATCACCGTTCACGTCGATGTAGTGTTGGAGCGCCATCGAAAGCGTCTGCAAGAACTGACTTCCATGCCTGCTCAAGAAGTTGATAACGACCAACGCATCGAGCGACGTCGTCGAACCATCCGCGTTCACGTCGGTCGGGTTGGATTCGTTTTGGAAAGCGTTTGACGCATTGAGGTCGTTCGAATCGTCAACGTCCGACTCATCATCGTCTGTATCGTCTCCCTCCGAGTCATCATCGTCGAGACCGGTGTCACTTTCGTCGTCTAGATCATCCGAGTCACTCTCGTCGCCTTCGCCGTTTGAGTCCCCGTCACCCTCGTCATCTGCGTCTCCGCCGTCATCTGCGTCACCGCCGTCATCTGAGTCTCCGCCGTCATCTGAGTCATCCTCGTCTGAGTCATCCTCGTCATCTGAGTCGTCATCTGAGTCGTCATCGGAGTCACCGTCTTCTTCGTCGTCGCTTGCGTCGCAGTCGTCCGATTCATCGGTGCCATCTTCGTCTTCATCCGATTCACTGTCGTCGTCATCTGAGTCTTCGTTATCCCCTTCGGACTCGTCCGCTTCCGACTCGTCATCTCCTTCTCCCTCCGAGTCGTCGTCCTCTTCGTCCACTTCGTCGTCTTCGGTGTCGACGTCGTCGTCAGAATCTTCTTCGTCCGAATTGTCTAAGTCCGAGTCGTCGTCTTCCGAGCTGTCGTCGTCCCCTGACTCATCCTCTTCGTCTTCTCCCGAGTCGTCGTCGTCCGAGTCATCTTCGTCGTCTTCATCGGAATTGCAGGCGTTCCCTTCGTCTTCATCGGACTCTTCTTCGTCGGAGTTGTCTGCGTCGGTATCGTCATCTGAGTCCCCGTCGTCGCCTGAGTCTTCTCCGTCTTCGTCATCGAGGTCGTCTTCTTCGTCCGATTCGCCGTCCGATTCGTCATCCCCATCTTCTTCTGAATCGTCACCATCTGGATCGTCATCGTCTTCATCTCCACCGGCGTCACAGCTTTCGCCTCCATCGTCATCCGATGTGTCGTCGTCCGACTCGTCTCCGTCGTCATCCGTTCCTTCCCCGTCGTCATCTCCAGTTTCTGAATCATCGTCGTCTGAGTCATCCTCTTCCTCTTCGTCTCCATCTTCGTCGTCCTGGTCGTCATCGGTGTCGCCTTCGTCTTCTCCTTCATCGGAATCATCTTCACCTCCTGATTGGCAATCGTCGTCACCTTCGTCGCCGTCACCTTCGTCGCCGTCACCTTCGTCGGCTGTGCCATCGTCTTCATCCCCTTCGTCCTCTCCGCCGTCGGCACCTTCATCTCCATCTTCCTCGTCGTCGAGGATCACAGGACCATCGAAATTCGTTAGGGTTCCCGGATCGATGATCAGACCATTTGGCCCAACGCTTTCGCTAGCCGGATGATAGATCGGGGGAGACGTTGCCGGCGGTGGGGCAAGACCACCGACAACGCCGCCCGCTAAGAAGTCGGCCGTGGTTGCATCTTCTGGAATGATTGCGCCACCAAAGGAAGTGCCAAAACGTTCGACCAGCTGTTGGTTGGTTAGCCCGATCATGCTGGCAGGAACTGGCCCCGGTGACTCTGCGATTTCACCAGCCGTTGGGACAAAATCGGCGGCCTGTTCATTGAAGTAAAGCTGTTGACCGTCCAGCGTGACGCGATCAGACATCAAGAAGTTGAAAGGGTGAACCGGGTTTGCTTCGAATTCAGCTCGCATTCGGATGTTGGTACGGTTGGCGGCTTGATCTGCCACCGCCGTACCGTCTAGAGAACCAAAGTTGACATTTGTCATCTCTAGAACACGCGGGCCTTCGATCATCTCCGTGATGAACATGTCGGTTGTGTTCTTGAGCTGAAGATTATTGAGCTGCCAAGTGTCTTGCCGCGGCGCGAGAAGCCCCATATTGAAGCCCTCGATCGAGACATTCTCGATCACGCCGGGCCCACGCGTGACTTCGTTGTACATGTCGATTCCGACACCCGTGTCGGCAGTTCCACCGTTCTGAACGTAGGGAGCGCCAACGCCGATCAATCGTGCATTACGAATCGACATCCGTTCGTTGTAATTCAACAAGACTCCATCGCGCGATCCCCAGACCGTTAGCCCGTCGATCGTTGGATTGAGTGTGTCGATGTAGGCTTGATCGGGTGGAGTATGAAAGTCACTTCCGATCTCACCGAGGTATCCTTGCGAGTGGACGTAACGCGATCGGAAACCGATCGTCGCGCCGTAGGATTCGTTGTCACGCACTTCAGCAAGGGGGGCCCACCAAGTGGGAATGGTGTCACGTCCAGTGATCAAGTGACCGTTTTCAACATTTGCCACCTTCACACTCGATCGACCGCGCGCGAGGTCCGGTTCGATGACACCGTCACTCCAAATGATGAATCCGTGGCCGGAAGCACCTGCCGAAACGTTGTTTCGCATGCTGACCATGTGACCGGAAAGCCAGTACCCGTCTCCGTCCACACCAAAGTCCATCCGGTCGAGACGCAAGTCAGGGTCGATTGCACCTTCATCCCCGAGTCGAAAGGTGGGACTGACAGTACGAATCGCGATGTTACCCTCCATCGCTCCGATTTCATCGCCGACTTCGGTGTAGAACGCTGCGCCTTGTACGCCGTATGTCACGTTGTTGGTGAAATTAACATTTGAAGAATGATTGACGATTCCCCATCCAGGACTACCGTCGACAACGCTACCGGCGATCGTCGCCGGTGTGCTATTGGGATCGACACCACCGCGATGGAAATGCACTGGATAGCGGCCGCGAACGTTCGTTCGTTCACCCGTTGTGACCGAGTAGACCGTTGGTGCACTGGTGAAGTTTCCAACCGCGTCTTCATCGAAAGAGAACAGAAGGTCATCCAGCTCCCGGTTCTTGTCCGTCCTTCCAAGCTCGTTAAATTCGGCGTTGTTGATGCTTACATCGAGGGTGTGCATCAACATGACATGACCACGGTGCGCGATGTCCGTGTTTTCGGAGCTCAATTGAACGTTGCGCGTCGTGTTGGCCACGTAGACATTGAGGTCGGACTGTGGCGGAATATGGTCTTGTTCTAGCGGATCGATGAATCGAACAGTGGTTCCATCAATCGAATCGATGATGCGTACTTCATCACTCGTTGAACCCTGGGTCCCCGTGATGACAATTTCGTCACCGGGATTCCAGTTCACTGGGATGCTGTTGAGTTCTAGCGAAGTTGCTCCGGCAGCAGGGAATGTTGCGAGCGTTGTGCGGTGAGTTTTTTCGGCTCCATTGATTTCCGTTGAGCCGTGTAGCACGGCTCCACGACTCAATTGTTCAGGATCCCACGTGGTATCAATTCGTCCGTCGTCGGCAAAGACAACACGGGATGTGACGTCGTTGGCGATCGGATTGGCTGCCGTGCCCATTTCAAACCGACCGTGGGGCGCGCTCACGATCGTGTCGACGCGCAATTCAGTGTTTACATCGGGAGCAAAACGTAGCGTGCCATGGATGCCGATGGTCTTGTATTCATGCGGCAGAACGGAGTCCACGGTGAGCGTGTGCCCTTGCGGAATCAGGATTCGAGATCCTTCGGTAGGCAATTGCTGGTTTTCCCAAACGTCTGGGTTCAACCAGGAGCCCGAAGCAACCACACGGTGCGTCGCCTGATCCGCTGAGATCAGATCCATTGCGGCAGAATGCGCGCCCAGATGTCCACTGTTTGACTGGCTCATCATGACGTCCGACATGGCGACATTTGTCGGCGCATGGTGGACGGTTTGATCCAAAGTCCCGACGGTCGGATCGTGCGGAATGATGTCCCCTGCGAGGAGTTGCCGGGTGACCAGATTCTGCAGCACCAAGCGGCGATGTCTCTTTTTCAGCTGGCGATTGCGCTTGGTTTGAGTACTTCGACGAAGAACACGGTTCACCCATTGCTTAGACATGCGCTAGCTCCAATCGCCGTTGTCGGACACGGCTGTACAGAAGAGAAGAGGCGGCAAAGCAGGTCATCTGCTTCGCTCACCCCATTCCTTGGGGAGCGCTTTCACCATCCTTACACGAAAAACGAAAAAAGAATGCGAATGATTCGCTTTTCCCCGGGAGAGCAGTTCAGCGGTTTCACGAAAGAGGGATCACGCTACGGCTACTCTCGTGCACCCACGGAGATTTCGGCTGAAGTTTCAATCTCTGCCAAGCGGAAATCCAGCTCTGAGATTTGTTCGGCAAGCAATTCAGGGTCGATGAGAAAAGGTCGATCGGAGAACGTTCCGCTCTGGCGAAAATGAACTGGCCAATCGCCCGAATCTTCTTCATCGATGTCGTCATCCAGTTCATCCATTTCCGTCAGGAGGAATCGATGACTGGCATAGACGTTTTTGGATCCCTGCCAGTCTAACACCGGAGTCAAAGCCTTCTCGTACAGCTCTTCGACAACCATGAAGGCGAGACTGCAAAAGTAGACCGATCGCTCGGATCGAATGGTGAGCATGTCCAATGGAGACTGATCTTCGGCAAAGACGTTAAGGAACTGTTCACAAGCGAAGGAACTGTCGGTGATTCGAATCTGCTGTTTGTTCTCACCCGTGAGAGAGATCATGGTTTCACCGGATACCCAGCAGTTATTCAAGCTCAACACCGCATCTTCATGGGATTCCAATTCGATGGCCGTTGATTGTGGTGCATGGATTTGGCAATGATTCATCGTCACATCCGAGTGCGTCGATAGACAGATGCCGCTCGATTCGGCAATCAACGCGCAATCGTCCATCCTCAGCTCGCCAAACGCCTCGACATGAATCAACGTCATATCTTCATTTTCTGTGTAATCAGGAATTCGTATCTCGATACCGCGAAGCGTCAGTCGACCTTCTACATGGAAGAGCGCGTCCAGGTCTTCGCCTTCCACGGCTTCAAAAGTTAGCACGGGCGAATACTCTTCGCCGGCGACGATGGTGATATCGGAATCAAGAAAGCAGCACGTATCGACGATGATCATGTCGTTGGTGCGAATCTCGATCTCGCCGTCATCTTCGACGGAATCGATCGCATCTTGAAGGAATCCAAATCGACCGGTTGGTTCCCCGGACGCATCTAAGCAAACAAAGTGATCTCCGTCGAAATCTTGATCTCCGTCGAATTCGGGCCGCCATTCCGGTGCGAACGATGGACGTTCCTCGCGACCCGTCATCCGGTTTGAATCGCTTTCATTTGGCGAACGTACTTCAGCGGTCGATTCAGATTCGGGAGTTCTGCTCCAGCCGGGCACCAGCATCGGAAACGCAATGATCCCGACGATCGTCACGGCCACGGCAGCGGTGATCATCCATCCGATGGGAATTCCAGAACTCCGTTTTTTCGTCCGCGACCGCGTGGAATCGGGGTCGGTGTTAATAACGATCGAAGAACGAGTCCCAGTCTGATCATCCGTCTGAACTTGATCAGCTGTCGGCATGAGCGGGATCGTCACATCGTTCGCGTTGAGCGTTGGGGTGTCCTTGTTCGATCGGGTTGCGATTCCCGTGACGCGACCCGCACGACCCAGTTCAAGCTCCACCGGGCGTCCTGATCCGCTGCCGTTCCCTTGACCGAGCGCATCGCGAAATTCGGCCGCTGTCTGAAAACGATCTTCCGGATATCTCGCGAGTAGTTTCATCACGCAGTCTGAGAACCACTCTGGCATACCGGGAATCTGTTCGGCGAGAGACTTGGGTTGGAAGGAAGACAGCCGTTGCAACGTTCCCAAAAGTGTGTCTGCTGCAAAGGGCGAATCGCCCGTGCACATCGCGTACATCACCGCGCCCAAGCTGAATAGATCAGCACGTTGGTCGGCCGACTTGGGATCCTCAAGACATTCCGGAGCTATGTACGCGGGCGTGCCAAGCAACATGCCGGTACGCGTGAGGTGGCCCTGTTCAGATGAACGCGCGAGGCCGAAGTCACCGAGCAGGACTTTGCCCGTTTTTGCATTGAGAAGAATATTGGCTGGCTTGATATCCCGATGAATGACTCCTTTTTGATGCGCCGCGGACAAGCCAGCGGCTATCTGGCGTCCGATGCGGATGATGTTGTCGAGGCTAATTCCAGCATCGGAGTCCAATTGCTGTTGCAACGAGACGCCCTCAACGAATTCCGAAACGATATACGGCAGAGCATGCTTTTCTGAAACCGCGTGGATCGTGATGACGTTTGGATGAACGACTGCAGCAGCAGATCGGGCTTCCCGCAAAAACCTTGTTCTTGAAGAGGAATCCGATGCGAGGAGCGGTGAAAGGACTTTCACGGCAACGATACGATCGAGAGACCATTCTCGAGCGCGAAAGACGATACCCATTCCGCCTTGGCCAATCTGTTCCAGCAAGTCATAGCCGTCTTGAGTGAACGCGGTGACTTCTGGCGTCAGTTCGATACTCCCCTCTGCCTCGCCCGAACCGCTCCCGTACATTTGAACACTCATTAACTTGGTGCTTTCAAGTGCGGTTTTCAGACGTGGAGAAACACGTTTGTCGATCTTGATGTTGGGAAGTTGCGAGGCGAGTTCACCAAGCCCGATGGGATCCGCCAGTTTCGCCTGGCAAATCGGGCATTGATCGATATGCTCAATAACCTGCTGGCTCATTTCAGGTGTCAAACGATCGTCAAGCAGAGCTTTCAGTTGCTCATCCGATGGGCAATCATTCAAAGCTGTCATCGACATCCCTAATTTTTTCGGCCAGCTTCTTGAGAACGCGGCTCTTGGCGACATAGACCGCACCCACACTCAAGCCGGTCAGTTCGGCGACTTCTTGAGGCGTGCGTTCTTCAACGGATGTCAGCCAAAAAGCTCGCCACGTTTGGTCTTGGAATTGGTAACGAATCTGTTCGGTTGCCCAACCCAGTAAATGTTGCTGATATTCCTGATCCCAGATCGGCTGAAGGTCATCGTGTTGGTCGGGCTCGCTGAGCAATCGTTCGATCGCTCGGGTATCACCGGTTCCTTTGGGTTGCTTCAATTGTTTCTGATAGATCCGATAGCTCGTCCGTTTCGCAACTTTAAATAACCAACTTCGGAATTGGCCGATTTCGGGATCATATTCAAACCGTACCATCGACTTGGCAACTTCACTCATCACTTCTTGCACGAGGTCGGCTGCGTCCGATTCCTGCAGCTGGCATCTTCGAGCAAAGTGAAAGATAAGCGGCCCATAAATGTCGACGAACTGTGACCAAGCGTCGTCGTCTGAATTGTCCCTTAGCCGGATCAGCAAGCTAACGCGAGTTGATGCAGCCTCAGGCACGTAGGAAACTCCGAAGAAAAGCAAAACCGTCGTTAATCGGCTCTTTTCATCATGCGTCCCCAGAATCCCTCGTCAACCATGGTTCCGAGTAAGGACTTTAGCGGCCGGAGCGAAAAGCGAGTAGAAGCAGAGCACTCGCTCGGGGGAGACGACTCTGCAAAGACCCTGGATTTACCAGTGATTTCTCTTCGCAGAGTCGGGCGTGAAGATAACCCGAGAGAAGAATTCTCAGTTGGGCGGTGGTGTGAATTTAGGCGCCGATGGTTCACTCGGCTCGTCATCGTCTTCATCGGTCGACGAAGAAGATGCGGAGTTTTCGTCCAATTGCAGCGTCTTCTTGGCTTCGTATTCTGCCACACGAAACTGCTGCTGAACTTCATTTAGGCCACGTCGAAACTCGCGATAACTTCCTCCTAGCTTGCGGGCGACCTCGGGAAGGTTGCCGCCAAAGAGAAGGACCGCGATGACTCCGATCACCACCATTTCAAACGGACCGAGTCCGAACATTCTTAGTTCGTCTCGTCGTTCTTCGGAGCTGGTTCGTCATCATCAAGCGTTTCATTCATGCCCCGCTTGAACTCATTCGTGCTTCGTCCCAAGTTTCGCATCAAACTGGGTAATTTGGCACCGCCGAATAGGAGCAGAACAATCCCGGCGATGATGGCCAATTCCAGAGGTCCGGGGGAAATAAATCCGAGCACGTACATCGAGCCTAACGTTAAGCCGTTACAGATCATCATGGTTCACTCTCGCAAAGAGGTTCTCGAAATCGAACCCAGACAGAGGACCGGCGAAAGCGGGAAGGTCGATCGACTGCCTTTCAGTCGAACACCTCCAGAACCGATGTGTCAGGGGAAGGTCGGAGTTTCCACCGACTCGTCCCTATTTTATTGGGGCACGCCATTCCGTCAACGCGGAGATGGTCTGTCGGTCGCAAGGTTGACCGCGACGGGCGGAAAAACCCTACTTTTCGCACAATTCCTACCAGCTTGGCATGGTGATTCCGCTCACATCAGAGACTTGAGTCGTCCGATCGAGACGGCCGTTTCTACCCAAAATACTAGGGGTGAATAGGAAGATTGGGACCGTCCCAGAGAATCAAAGGGATGCACCAGAGCGGATCCTCTGAAAGATTGCGAATGGACGTCGAGCGGAGCGTGACCTACAGGTGCATCGTCGACCGATGTAAAACAGCTTGGTTCGCGTCGGATGGGGAAGGAAGAGTAAGGACCACGGTCTCTTGAAATCACGGTTAGTCCAATACGTCATCGAGGCACTTCGCAGCCCTCGCGAAAGCCTGACCCGCGGCCAGCATTTTGTTCGGCACAGCATCGAGTTGACCGTTCACTGCTACGGCCAATTACAGCATCATCGGGCCGAGGGTATGGCGGCCGAGTTGACGTACCGCACGATCTTTTCATTGATCCCGGTTGTCGTCCTTGGTTTAGTGATGTTTCGCGTCTTCGGTGGGCTGGATGAAGTGCAGTCCCAAGTCGAGAACCAACTTTACTCATTCTTTGGCGTTCCCGAGATCGCCGAAGGCTATGAGCGCCCGTTCCTGGAAGAGTCACCGATGGAGTCGGACGACGGAGTGGAACCTGCGACGCTTTCCGTCGATCCATTGACGACCAATGAAGCTTTGGACTCGGAGACGTTGCCGGAAAACAGTGACCGTCTCTCACGAGAACAAACGGCTCGACCGCCACCAGCGCAGCCCGTGCTTCCATCGTCCGAATCGGTAGAGCGATCGATTCGAGATCAAGGATCTGGCGCAGTCGATGCGTCGACTGTTCCACTCGAGCGGGGTGAGCTTGCTGCACAGGATGAACTCGCTGGGACAGACGATTTGACTTCGAACGACGCTTCCGCGGCATCCGAACCATCCGAGGAAGACGAGGCGATCGCCCAAGCGAAGGCAGAAGCGGAAGCCAAAGCGGCGCAGAAAACACGCTCGAGTATTCGAAGCACACTGCACGAGATCACGACGCAAGTTTCAAACGTTGACTTCAAGTCGATTGGCGTCTTCGGTCTGCTGTTATTCATCTACGCTGCAATTGCATTAGCCAATTCCACCGAGGATGTCTTTAATCGGATTTACGACGCTCCCTCTCACCGGCCGATCCATCTTCGTTTCGCCATTCACTGGTCCATCATTACTTTGGGCAGTGGATTGTTAGCGATGAGTTTGTACTTGTCCGGACAGGTTGTTGATTGGTTAGCTGAAATTAGCTTTATCGGGAACTTTCGCTACCTGTTGAATCACTTGCTATCGATTACGGCCAGTTGGGTGTTGCTGTTTTTGTTGTATGCACTCATGCCCAACACACATGTATCCGTCAGGTCGGCGGCGATCGGTTCATTCGTCGGTTCGATACTTTGGGAGGCGGCGAAATTCGCATTCCAAATCTATGTCGTGAAAGCCGTGCCCTACTCGGCCATCTACGGCTCGATCGGTTTGATTCCTTTGTTCCTCTTTTGGATTTACGTTACTTGGTTGATCATTCTATTTGGCTTGATCCTTACCTACACGCTGCAGGTGTTGCAGGGGCGATCGATCGGAGAGTTCGATGTGGAGGATACCGGACGCATTCCAGCGGGTGATCCAGACTGGATGTTGCCGATTACTTGGGAGGTCAGTCAAGCGTTTGAATCCGGTCAGGCGATCGACGATCAGTCGCTGGCGGAGCGTTTGGGATTGCCGCCTCACGTTGTCAGGCAGATGACCTTCAAGCTGAGTGACGCGGGAGTCTTGCGGCGAGTGCATGGTGCCAGCGGTGAGCACGAGTCACTGACACTCGCACGTCCGGCGGAGAAGATTCGCGTCAGCGACGTTTTGGGTTTGGCTCATCAAGTCTCACCGACAAACCAGCATCCTGCATGGAAAATGCTGGCGGGATTGAAAAAAGCCGAACGCGACGCAGCCGCGGAAACGACGTTAGCAGAATTGCAAAGTGAGGACGTAGCGGTGAACGCAGGTTGATCCGCTCACTTGCTTTTTGAGGTTAGCTCTTCGATCAGTTCGTCGACAACGATTCTTAGCGGTTCCATGCCGGTCGACGCTGCTTTCAAGTCTCCGGCCCGTGCAGCGTGTTCGATTTTTGCCGCGACATTCATCGTTTTTGTTGCAGCGATGACTCGAGCAGCACCTTTGATCGTGTGAGCGAGGCGTTGAGATTCAACCGCTTGCCCTTGTTTAATGGCGACCTGCAATGGTGTCATCAAGCCTGGGATTTCGTCGAGCGCTGAGTCACGAACGGCCACAAACAACTCTTCATCACCTGCGACGTTGAGCATTGCTTGATCCCGCAGGAAGACGGGATCATCTTCGCCGATGGTGATTTCCGATTCGAAGAACGATTCTTCTTCCGCGATTGTCTTCGCGTCGTCTTGACCTGACGTAGCGTCGTTTTGAACAACCTCTGGATCGTTCTTTGGACGATGGTTGTCACTTCCGGATGGGCCACCCTGCGGATCGTGTGCGTGCTCCGGGGCCGACTGCGAAGTGGCGATCTCTTTCAATTCTTCCGATGGAGCATCGGGAAATTCAGTCGGTGGATGTTCCACCGGTGTCAGATGACTGTAAACCTGCATTTGTTGAATCATGCCCGCAAACGGACTGAGTGCACGGTGCAGATCGGGTTTCCTGACGGGCTTGGCGAGGTAATCGTCCATCCCGGCTTCCAAGCACTTCGCTCGGTCGCCTTTCATCGCATGTGCGGTCATCGCAACGATGGGTGTGTGCCGTCCTGTGCCCGCTTCCAATTCGCGGATCCGTTTGGTGGCCTGAATGCCGTTCATCTCGGGCATTTGAATGTCCATCAGGACAACATCGAAGTGTTGCTTTTGCCATTCAAGCACGGCTTCCCGGCCGTCGGCTGCGACGACAACATCGTGTCCCCAGAGTCCCAGCAGTCCAAGTGCGACCTTTTGGTTGGCGATGCCATCCTCGGCCAACAAGATCTTCATCTGAGGAAGTGGAAAATCATCGGACGCTTGATGCCGTTGATCGACTGAGGGTGGTTCACCCAACGCCGCGGTCAGGATCGCTGACAGAAGTTCGGATTGTTTGGCAGGTTTGATGAGGTACGACGCAACTTGCAACTGTCGACTACGGCCGATGTCACCATGTCTTCCACCCGAGGTCAGCAAAATGATGCGAGTTTGCTTGAGTCGATCATCCTTTCGAATCGCTTCGACAAGTTCAAAACCGTCCATGCCTGGCATGTGTACGTCACTGATCAGGAGCGGCAGCGACTCATTTCGTTGAATCAAAGCTCGCATCTTGCTGACGGCGGCTGCTGCGTTGCTGGCCGTTTGCACCGACATTCCCCAGCCGGTGAGTGTTTCTTTCAGAATCCTCAAGTTGGTTTCGTTGTCGTCGACCAGCATGACGGACATGCCGCTGAGGTCGGGAAGCTGCTGGATCTGCGATGATTGCTCGCGTCCGTATTCCAAAGGAATGGTGAAATGGAAAGTTGATCCTTGATCCGGCTCACTTTCAAGCCAGACTCTACCGCCCATCGCTTCTGCAATCTTGCGTGTGATGGCAAGTCCCAGTCCCGTCCCGCCGTACTGACGCGTCGTGGAAGAGTCTGCTTGCTGAAACGCGGAGAAGACAAGATCTTGTTTACTCGCTTCGATACCGATGCCAGTATCTTTGACGAGGAAATGCAGATGCACTTGCAACTCGTCCTGCGATTCAATTTGAACGTCTAGGTCGACCTCACCTTGGTCCGTAAACTTGATCGCATTGCCGACCAAGTTGACAAGCATTTGTCTTAGTCGATTTGAATCACCACGCACCCATACCGGCACTTCTGGCTGGACGTGCCAGGTGAGCTCAAGGTCTTTCGCGTGAGCGCGCACACCGAGCGATTTCATCGACGAACCGATTTCTTCGCGTAAGTCAAAATCGATTGACTCCAACTCCAGCTTGCCTGCTTCAATCTTTGAGAAATCCAGAATCTCATTGATGATGCTCAGAAGCGCTTCCGCCGATTCACGAACGACGGAAAGGTATTCTTGTTGCGCTTTCCCGTCGTCGGTTTCCAAAGCCAGCTCGGTCATACCGATGATCGCATTCATCGGTGTGCGGATTTCGTGACTCATGTTGGCCAAGAAATCGCTCTTGGCAATGTTGGCCGCCTCGGCTGCTTCTTTCGCCTGTTTTGATTCCGTGATGTCTCGTGAGATTCCGAAAATCCCGACGATTTCACCTTCGTCCGTGTAAAGCGGAGCTTTGGTGGTCGACAACCAAACGGGGCGGCCATCGGCAGAAGTCTGGTACTCTTCTTTCGAGATCAGCGGGATTCCCGTCGACATGATTCGCTGCTCATCCGATAAGTATTCACCCGACGAACTGGGGTCAAAAAGATCGGAGTCGGTTTTGTTGATCAGTTTCTCAGCGGACGGAAAGCCTAGGTGCTTAGCTAGCGCATCGCTCACGCGAACGAATCGGCTACTGGAGTCTTTGAAGTAGATCAGATCCGGTGAGTGCTGCAGGAGCGTGCGGATAAGGAAATGCTCAACGGCAAATTTTTCGTTGGCTTCTTTGAGTTGCGATGTGCGGCGGATGATTAAATCATCGACCTTTTGTTTTCTTCCCAGCAGCGTTCGGGCATAACCACCGACAACACAGGAAAGCACGATCCCGAGAAGTAAAGCCGTCAGTGGGAGAGCGGTCGCGTTGGACTGCACGAACTCGGGAGTCGACAAGCAGATCACCCGCCAAGAATGTCGCGTCAGAAATCCAACTTGTCCATCGGCTTGCAAAGTCTCGGGATCAGCAAGTCGTGTCGTCATCGCGTCAAAGTTGTCGTAACGCACTTGCTTTTCAACCGAATCATAAGCCGCGACGATCGACTGCGTGTCACTCTGTGCATCCGAGTGATGAATGACCACGTCGATTGCGTCGGGCAAGTGTTTCAGCGTGTCATGCAAAAACTCATCCGCATCGATCAATGCAATGAGGAATCCCTCCAGCACCGGTTCCGGTGGAACTTGCGTGTCAAGTATTTCACCTCTTGAAAAAATGGGCAGTACTTGAGTGAGTAGGTGCGGTCGTTGATCTCGAACAATGGGTTCCGAGAACACTTGCCTTCGTTCTTGGAAGGCCCGTAGCATCGCGGCGTGTCCACTTGGCTGTTGGGAGAGATCCCAGTCGATCCAGTTGGCAACATCTTGACCATCGGGCACGCCGGCCATCGAGATTGGAAACCGAGACGCGTCGAATGCGGAAGAATCACCGTTGAGTATATTGGGCGGGTCCAAGTTGTCGATTCGCGGTGCCCAGGCGATCACTAGCAGACTGCTCGATGGACTCCGCCTTTGAGCCATATCGTTGAGGAGATCTTGGCGGTTTTCATCACGAAATCGATGAAGCGGACGGTGGCGAAGTAGCGTTGAACGAAAGGCCTTGCCAAGTTCGTGGATTCGATGTTGGCTGCCGACTTGGAACTGCGCTTTGGCGCGTGCCAGCTCTTCCTTTTTAAGCGCGGTGTACGCGATCACCGACAAGCTGGTTCCAAACAGAATGACCACGACGGCGGCGATCACGGGGATCCGTCGGTTGGAAGTCGTTGCGCCCAGTGGCTCGGACATACCGCCTACCTCCCTGGTGAATCGTTCGGAGGGGAATTCCACAGCCGACCCAGCAGCGGAACAACGACTCAACCAGTTTTATGATAGCGGGGTAGAACGTGGCGACCAAGTTTTTTACGCGTTGAGGATGGAATCACGTAACGTAACGTTCGAATTATTCCGGTCGTGAAATTCGGTAACGTTCGGCCGAGCTAATCGCGAATGGACACGCGGTGGTTATCGAGCCGTCAGCGGAAGCTGAAGCGTTTGGAGTAAGTATTGCGGAGAAGCCGTTGGATGTTGCGGCATCCCCTCCGCTTCGGACTCTTGGGTAACACGTGCGTTCACGTACCGGATGACCTCGGAGAGAGACACGTGGCCATCACCGTCGATCTCGACAGCTTTTCCATTGAGTGCATCGATTAGCGCGGTCGTGAATCGTCCGAGTCGCGATTCCTTTTGTTCGGCTGCCTCTTCATCTCCTTCGCTCGCCGTGATGGTGAGGACCAGGTCTTCCTGCAAGAACCGCAACGCACTCTTCAAGTCGTCACGACGCATCACTGGTTGAATGGCACCACTGTGACAAGAGTCCAAAATGGCCAGTTTGCGACACGGAAGTTTTGAAAACGCGGCCAGGTCGCCAAATGAAATGCAGTCTTCGTACTGATCGTTCATCAGATCCGAAAAACGGGCGTCTGCGGCGACGAAGTACCACTGGTTCGTTCGGCGATCCCGTAGACCATGCCCGCACAAATACATGATGACCAGGTCATCAGGAGAAACGGTTTGAGCCAGTTGTTCGGCGGCACTCTGTGCGAAGACACGCCACAACGGTCGCGTGGCATCCGTATCCGTCAATGCATCACCAGACGTTTGGTAGATCGCTGAAGATTTCTCTTCGAAGAGCTGAGTGATTTTATCGGCCGCGTTAGCCGCGAAATCAAGGGACTGGATCTGCGGGTCGCGATACTGGCTAGCCCCAATCGCCAAAACGTGTAGCCGCGGTTTTGGTTTGGGATGGTTGCTCGGGCGATGATCAAGGTCCACGAGCAACCGGCCAATTGCTTCCGATTGAGTTGCCGCGAGTAGCTCCAGTTGCAGTTGTCGATCGCTTGGAAGGCGAAACTGAAACTGGTACGTCGTCACATTCTTACCGATCTCTTGCGACTTCGTGATGATTCGAGTGTCGATCGCTGGAACACCGCTGACGAATGCTCGTGGATCTACGAGAGTTGCTCCGACGGGCACCGAGATAGCGGCAGTAACGATCAATCGATCGCCGTCAATTGGTTTGCTTGGATCAGGTGACAGCAGTTGAATGCTGGGTTGCGTTTCAATCTGATTGACGATCGCACCTTCTGCTGGTGGCGGTCCGATTTGTGCGACCGTATTGCGCATCGCCTCCGGAAGGCTACCTGATTCCAAAAGACTTCGCATCACGTCGGGACGTTCCAGTTGCTTACGGTATTGAGCGGCTCGAAAGAACTTGACCGGGTCACTGACGTTGATCGGGTTCAGCTGCCAACCAAAGTTCTGGTGTCCGTTGAACGATGCATCGTAATAACCGGCGGGCGTCCAGTAGGCCCATTCGCGGTGTTGATCGACAAACAGGGTCGCTAGTGGCCGCCAGGCTGGATAACTCTGAAATGTCGGGCCGGCCCGACTCAATCGACGAAACTTGAACTTGACCATTGTGTCGAATGGCAGGTCGAGTAATCGCTCACGAAGTTTTTTGGCATCGGTTTCATCCACTGGCAACTCATTCAGCTGGATCCAACTCATGACGGCCAGTTGGTCTCCTTCCCGTACGCCGCGGAAGTACATTGGGCCAGCTTCATCGACTTTTGCCACAACCAAGCGATCCCCTTCGACTTCGAACTCGGCACCCCAGCGGTTCATCATGCGCGACGCGGAGAAGACACCGTCCAAATTCCAAACGGCCATCGTTGAATCGGCCGAGCCGCTGACGAGGTACTTTCCGTCGCTGCTCGTTGATACGGAAAGCACGTCCGTTTGGCCACGAAACTGCCGAAGCAGTTCCGGTGGATCGGAGCGATCTGCACGATAGACATAGATGTTGCCCTGTCCCTGAGTTCCGACAATCACCGCGCCGGTTGCGGGTAGTTCACCGGGATCCTCGTTGCCTTTTGAAGGTAACGGGAGGGTGCAGATCGACGATGGCCAACCATTGCGTATTGGGTCAATGGGAAGCGCACCATATTGTTGGTCACCAGCGACCAGCCGATATCGATTCTGCTCATCCAGTGTTAAGACCCATCGTGTTGCGGTCCGCTGAGAAGGCAGAAAGTCCTTTGGTTCGACTGGGCTGCGGCCCATCAGTTTGCTCTCAGCCAAATCAAACACAGCTTCGATCTGCTTGTCTCCCTCCGCATCACGTGTCCATCCGAACGCAAATCGATATCCGTCACCTTTCTCAAAGGCGACTCGAATGACCGGGGCAACGGGCGGTCGCAAAACAGCGGGGCGAGTCTCGCCAATCTGGGCTTCGTCGGTTAGTTCGTAGTCAAGGATGGAGTTTCCCTGAGTCGCGATGATCTGCCGATGGTTTTCGTCAAAGGCTACCGCATACGCGTTGTCCGCGACGGACTGAAGGCCTGTGCGTTTTGCCGTCGAGGTGAGATCCCAAACTTCGACGCTCGCCGGTGTGTCATTCAAGAACTCTGTGCCGATAACGATCTGGGATCCGCTATCACTTAAGTCCGCGTCGATCGGTGGATTGGAAGGTGCGAATTGTTCAAACGACTCTATATCACCGTCTTTGGTGAATCGCCAAACACCAACGTTGGATCCGTCTTCATCGCCACGTTCCACGGAAGCCATCGTGCGGCCATCCGGCGTGACCGTGAGGCAACGCACATGAAATCGGTGATCCATCTGCTTCAATACGACGCGCTGACCATTGCGAAGATCGATGCGTTCGAGATGCCAAACACGAATGTCGTCTTCGCTATCCAAATTCAGTTTCGGCACAACGAGATAGTGCTCGCCGAGAAATGTCACTGCGCCGAAGCTTCGATATTCTGGCTTAAGTAATTCGGTTGCAATCTCATCTCCATACGTCTCTCGGTCCGCCGCAACCCATTCTTTTGCTTGCCAGATACCGGTTGTTGGATCTGGTTGCCAATCCAACAATCGCCCTTGCATATTGAGCGATGCCAAACGGGGTGATTTTGAAGGTGACCATGCCAACGCGAGCATGGTGACACCGATCTCATCTTCAACGGTAAGCGTTTGCAGCAGTTCGCCACTGGACGTGTTCGCGATTCGAATTTCACCCGCACCGCCGAACGCGCCAAATCCAGCAAACGCGACCCAGTCGTTTCTTAGCTTCGCCGTGTAGATGGTGCCGCGGGGACCTCGCGAGACAGGCCAACGGATTGAGCGTCGATGTAGCCATCCAGAACGATTTACGTCCGTCCGTTCCCAGACATGAAGGTCTTTGTCGTCTCCGCCACTGACCATCGTGCGACCGCTCCCATCCAAGTCAATCGTTCGAATCAGCGATGTGTGACCGTCAAAAGCCAACCGAAGGATGGGCGGATTCGGGTTGATTGAGATTGGCTTGGCCGGCACTCCTGGTAGTTCGTCTTCACCGGGCATCTGAGCTCCGACGACGCGTTGCCGACCAGGAAGTTCAGCTTCACTGGGCAATTCTGTTTGAGGTTCCGATGCGCCAGGCAATACACTTTCGTCCGGAAGCCGATTCCCGTCTTGGCCGTAAACATCCATCGCAACGACGCAGACCCATCCTGCAAACACGCGACCGAGGCGTCGAGCCCATTCATTTGGAAATGGAAACAACGAGGCTGCTTTCCGGATCGATGAAGCCTGAACGATGCGTGCGGACGGGAGCACTTGCCTTCTCATGAATCGCGGATGCGTTCTGCGGTATCGAACGCTTGGGCCATGGCAATACTGGAATGCGGTTGTGCTATCCTACAAAACCAAATGTCTTCGTTGTCATTCGTTTACACCAAACCTGTTGAGTTCTCCGATGCCAACGTCACACTCTGTCTCAACTATTGGGTCTTTGGTCATTCGGCGGCGCGCTACTCCGGTGATTTGCGGATGGGTCATTTTTCTTGGTGCGGCATACGACCCATTTGGGCCGTGTAGCGGAACGGGAGTGATGGGGATTGCGGCTGCGAATACGACGGTTCTGGATGCCGATGCCAGGGACGATTCGGAGGATGATGACGAAGACAACTTGGCGGATGTGACCGATGGGGAAATGACCGACGCTGGCACGAATACGGTCGAAGTGTCCGGTGCGGCGTCAACGATGGCGACTATTTTCTCGCCAACCCGCGCGCCCAAACGCAAGACGATGGGATTGCTCCAACGCAGTTTCCTGGATCTGGCTGGCCAAGGCGATCAAGCACTAGAAATTGCGATCGTCGTTGACGGCACCGAAAGCATGGCGGCGGAACTGGCAGGTGTGCGTCGTTCCATTCACCAAATGCTCGATGACTTACGTCGGTTTCGTGATAACGATGTCCGCGCCGCGATCGTCGTCTATCGTGATGCAGGATCTCCATCGGGCGAAGTTAGCCTTCTTCTGGACAAGTTTAGCGCCGATGAAAAAACAATCGAAGACGCCGTCAAGAAGTTGCAGCCCGAAACGGGCGCTCCGTTTTTTCATGAATTGACCGATGAGGGTGTCCATCAAGCTCTCACGAATCTGCCATGGACGGACGATGATCAAGTCACGAAGTGGATTCTCTTGTTTGGCGACGCGCCGCCCTATGCCGCGAACTTTCGAGACGATGCGAATCCCGATGCGCGTCGACGTTACAGTGACGCGATTTTGGTTTCGATCGCGAAGCGGAAAAACGTTCGGATTAACTGTGTGTTGTGCACCAGCGGAGGAAACGTCTCTGATTCCTACCAGAAATCTGTCGATCAGACACGTTCCTTCATGAATGCGTTGGCGGCGGGGACGGACGGCTTGATGCTGGATCTGTCGTATGAGGCAATTCGAACAGCGATGATCGAAGCTTCCAACCGGCCCTCTGTTGGCTTGGTAAAGATGGAACCGATCACCGCGATCGACTTGGCCTCCGTAAGAAGAAAACGAACCGACGCCGGAGATGATGTCCGCATGGTTTCATTGGCTGTGATTCCTCACGTGCCGCTGACGCAGATGACGTTTGCAGCGAATCATCCAGCTGTGCGAGTCTCCACGGCAATCCGTTCCAAGCTTTCGCAGATTCCAGGTGTTCGCGTCGCAAGTCCACGGGATGTGAAGGAGCAACTGCGTCGCCTGCGTGCCGAGGGAATCAAGTCGGGGCAAGCGATTCGTGGTTTGGCTGGTCGCCTTGGTGTCGACTTCGTCGTTTGGGGACAGTTGACGCCCGAGAACGCGAGTTATCAAACGGCTGCGTATCGAAGGGAAGATGGAAAGCAGATTGTGCCCGTGTCTCTGTCGGACCATCCCAATGACACCGTTTACGCTCTTCTGCAGGCGTCGGCGAAGAATCGACCCGGTGATCAGGCGCTCGCTGCAATGGTGCAAAGCATGGAGCGGATTCGTGACGCTTTGACGACGCCGATGTCGACGAATGAATCTAATCATGATCTGATGTTGACGTCTATCGAAGCACTCGAGCAAGCGCTTGCTTACGAGGCTGGAAGTGACGACGCGATGGAATTGTTAGCGACCGCAGATCAAGCGAGCCGGAATGCGCGAACGGCGGAACCAACGAATGGTCTTGCCCATTGGCTGCAGGCGAACGTCGCTTACAACCAAGCTACGCGGTTCTTCCAGCTGGGTCAAAAAGATAAAGCGAAGAACCGCATGAACGAGATGCGAGCCGCACTTTCTGAAGCGATCAAACATCGCGATTCAATCGCGTCAAAGAGTTTGATTACAGAAATTGAAGCCGATTACTACTTGTTGGTGGCGCGCGATGCAGAGAAAGCGGTTGAACGCTACAAGAAAATGACGGCACTTGATCAAGCCGATCAAACCCAATTGCGCGGGCATTGGATGCTGAGCGGGATCCGCGCCGGCGATTGGGGAGTTGCCGGTCAATCTGTCGTCGATCTCGCTGGATCGCGCAGGCATTTAGTCGAGATTCTAGCGAATTGGCCGCAGAGCCCTGAGGCCCAGCTTCTGAAACAATGGATGCGCTGGGACGACACGACCGAGCGAACGGAATTCAATTATCTACCAACCGTCAACGTCGGTCTGACAAGTCAGACGTTTTGAGTTCAACGAACGCCATGAGGATTGTGGATCTGTTCTGCGGCATCGGTGGAGTCGCCGAAGCGTCGCGGCAACTCGGTTGTGGTTCGATTGTGTCAGCGATTGATATCGATCAATTGAGTAACCGCGTCTACCTGCTGAATCATGGTGTTGTTCCGCTCTGTCGCACGCTTGAGTCCATTGAGTCCTTGCCGCATGGAGATGTGATTTGGATGTCACCACCGTGCCAGCCATACACGCGCCGTGGGAGCCAGCGTGGAGCCGATGATTCACGCAGCGCTGCGCTCGCTCATCTCATTATGCTGCTGGAACAGCAACCTCCCAAGACGCTGCTGCTTGAAAACGTTCCCGACTTCTGCGACTCGCCCCATCATCATGCTCTTACGGAAGTACTGAAATCGCACTCGTATCACATTCATCATGAAATGTTGTGTCCTACGCAGTGGGGTGTGCCGATGCGACGAAAGCGGTTCTACCTGCGGGCTTCGCGTCACGAGAGAGACGTTGCACCGATTGCGTTTTCAGATGAGAAGCAGAATGCTTCTTCGTTGATCAGCTATCTGGATCCGGATGCTTGGAGTGATTCGGCATTGACGGTCGAACCAACCCTTGTTGAGCGCTACAAGTCTGCGATGGATATATTGGATATCGAAGACGACAACGCGATAGCGGCTTGTTTTACGTCCGCTTATGGAGAGAGTCCCGTGCGAGCCGGTTCTTACCTACGTTGTCGTCAACACAATCAAGTTCGCCGATTTTCCGCTGAGGAGATTGTCTCGCTAATGGGTTATCGGGACGGATTTCAGTGGCCAGAGACATGCACGATGCGGCAACAGTATCGAATGCTGGGGAACGCATTGTCGGTACAAGTGACGAACGCATTGCTGAGAACTTGTCATGGGCGAGCCGACAACCGCCCGTTTTGAACCGCACTAACGACACCCCATTTGCTAGGGTTGCCTCGACTCAACGACCAATCGGATCAACTCTGCGAGAGAATCGGTTCCGGTCTTTTCAAAAATGCGTTGACGTCGATTTTCGATCGTTCGCACGCTCACGCTGATACGACGTGCGATGACTTTATTGGCGAGTCCGTCGACCATGAGTTCAAGGACTTGGCGTTCTTGCTCGGATAGCGAATTGAGCTTTTCACGGAACGCGAGTTGTTCGGCGGATTGGGCCCGGTTGGTTGCGTCTTGCGTTAACGCCGCGCGAATCGCATCGTACAACTCATAATCACGACAGGGTTTTTCCAAGACCGTGACCGCACCTTGTTTGACCGCTCGAACCGTCAGCGCGGTTTCCGCGTGAGCGGTAATAATGATGACCGGCAAAACCACGCCATCGGCCGCCAGTTTTTCTTGCAACTCAATCCCGCTTAGGCCAAGCATTCGAACGTCGGTGACGAGACAGCCAGGACGTGACGGGTCGAGGCCTTCGAGGAAAGCTTCGGCCGATGAAAACGTTTCCGCTCGCACGCCCATTGATCGCACGAGAGCCCGAACAGAATTTCGGGCGCCTTCATCATCATCTACGACAAAGACCGTGGGTTCCTCGCTCATGCTCGCGATCGGATTTGAGACGGGAATGGCTTGTGATTGCTGAACCATATTCGAAATGTAACATCTCAATCAGGAAGCGGACAGATCTTAGCGCAAAGATTGCCCAGACGAGTGATGTGCTTCGAGAGTTTTGGGCGCGTTATTGATAACGTGTCGCAACAAAGATCTCGGTGAGAAGCAGCAACAGGGCGATGCAGCAGAACCACTGGTAACGTGCTTCGTACGCATTGATCGTTGCCGTCTCTAACTCTGACTGCTCCATTTTGGCGAGGTAGCCGTTGTACACGTCTGCCATGGGAACTTGTTTGGTTTCGGCGGGAATATAGATGCCTTCGGTCTGTTCCGCGATCTGTTGCAGGATTTCACCGTTGAGTTTTGACCACACCTGTTGTCCCTCGTATTCCAAATAACGCTTTCCTTGTCGGTCATTGATGGGAATCCGCGCGCCCTCGTTTGAATCGCCGAGACCAATCGTGACGATTCGCACACGCTCGTCCTTATGGATCCGATTGGCCACCTCTAAAGGGCTGCTGTCTTGATCCTCTCCGTCACTGATCAGGACAATCGCTTTCTGCCGATTGGTTTTTCCGTGAAAGCCGTTATTGGCCTCCGTCAGTGCATCTCCAAGCCTTGAACCACCGCGATACAGATCTTCCGGTGTCACTTCGTCCAATGTCTGCTTGAAGTCAGCGTAGTGATTCGTCAACGGGATCCGTTGTCTCGCCTCTCCGGAAAAAACGGTCAGTCCGACCCTGTCGCCGGCCATTTCATCAATCGTGTCCTTGATCATTTGTTTGGCACGTTCCAGTCGGTTGGGTGCCACATCTTCGGCCAGCATGCTTCGCGAGACATCCAGCAAGAACATCACCTCAATCCCGCGCTGCGGGACTTCTCTTTCCACTTCGCCCCATCTCATGTCGGTAAGGCAAACGACCAAGACAACCAGGGAAGCTGTTAGCAATAACCTCGTCGTCAATTGCCTGGTCCAACTGAATTGGGGAATCACACGCGAGAGCATCTCACGTGACGCAAATCGCAGCGCAGCACGTTGATTTCTGGCGACCGCGATCAGCGCCATGGATGCAACGATCCCCACCAGCCAAAGCCAGTGAAGCTGATTCAGGTTTCCAATTTCAATGTTTGACATAGGGTGATTGCGATGGGGCTCGGCCACCATGTGTTCGAACTTGGTGTGAAGACGCGAAGTCAACTCTACCGCGGTTTATCCAGCGAGATTCCTTAACCAAGTGCATTCCAGAACCATGCGAACGATCAGTAAAACAAAAGCAACCAACAGCAGTGGCGGCATTTGGTATCCAGCGACCCTCACCCACTGAACCGACCATTCGCGATAGTCGACAAAACGCTGCGTTTCGACTTCTGTTTTTTCGAGTTGATCGATTTCCGCATAGATCTCTTCTAGTGATGCTGTATCCGTCGCTCGAAAGTACTTTCCGTCTGTCGTGTCGGCGATCTTCCGCAGCGTCTCTTCGTCGATCGTGACTTGCACGGGCTGAACCAAGATCGTGCCGGATCGCGATCGGCGGACAGGGAACGGTGCTTCTCCTTTGGTGCCAACACCGATCGTGTAGATTTTGACGCCCATGGTCTTGGCAAGCTCTGCCGCTTGCATCGGTTCGATTTCTCCTGCCGTATTCTCGCCGTCGGTTAGCAGGATGATCACTTGGCTTTCGATATTGGATTGATCCTCTAACCGCGTGAGTTTATCGACGGCCAAGCTGATAGCGTCGCCAATTGCCGTCCCGTCCTCACTGCGAATATTGACGATCCGTGTTTGATCCAACTGGTCAACGAGGAATGTGTGGTCGAGCGTCAACGGAACGATCGCGTCGGCATAACCAGCGAACGAGATTAATCCCATTAAGTCGCTCGCGCGTCCCGCCATTTCGCCCGATGGCGCGTCGACTCCCAGGTCACCCTCGACAAACTTGCGGGCAACGTTCTTGATCGCCGTGAGTCGATCGACATTCTTGTCTTCGATTTTAAAATCAAGCGCTCGCATGCTGCTGCTTCGATCGACCACCAACTGAATGGCGATGCCTTCCGATCGAATCACCGTTCGGTCTCGACCAAACCTTGGTCGGGCAATGGCGACGATCATCAGCGTGACGGAAAGCAGCGTGAGCACCGGTGGCAGCCAGACCAGTCGTGACCGCAGAGTTCTTTCTGGTCGCCATCCGGAAGCAGCCGAGGAGTACTGCACGGAACTACGTCGCCATCGAGCCAACAATCGGATGGCAAGCAATGGAACGATCACAAGACCAACTAACCACCAGGGATGCGCTAACATCAAGCACGCTCCCTTGGCTTCGCGTCTGGAGAGGGGGCACCGAAAATCTGGATCAGTCGTCTTGCGGAATCGAAAAGAACATGGGGATCTCCGACGGCGTGTGCGTTAGCCGCGAATCGTGCTTGATCAACGGTCTCAAGAAACTCCTTCAGTAGAGGCAGTGACTCCGCGACAGGTCCACCTTCTGAGAATCGCTCATTCAACCAATTCAGCAACTCTTGGCTGGTCGCCGACGTTGCTGGAATCGCCCATTGCGATTGGATCAGTTCGCGGATCGTCGTGTTCAACTGAGCATAACTCTCTACGGCCGCGGTGGGATGATCATGGTAAGCCGTTTCAATTGCCGTAATTTTCTGTTCCGCTAACGTAACAGGGTCAATTGACGACCGACGATACAGAAAGACGCCGACGAGAGCGCTGGCCATCGCAACAACCAGCAATGCGATAATCCACAAGCTCGAACTCTCGGATGTTTCTTCGCTCGGAACGTCGGCTGGTCCCTTGATTTGACGCGGAACGGTCGGTTGATCGTTCGGCTGCAGCACGCTGACGATGTTGATTTCGATCGGCTCCGTAATTAATTGCCGTTCGCCCGATTCAACCGCACTCAAATCGGCTCCGGCCAAAGCGAACGTTAGTGCTGGGATCGTGTTGGGGCCGGGTTCATAAGACTCAATAACGACCGTCCATTCCCATACACGTCGCCCGGTTTTTGTGGCGGGTAAGTCCGATGCGGATGATTGCTCAACCAGCGTCCAGGAACTCAAGCTAGCTTCGAAATCAGGAGACTGGACGCTCGTTCCCTTCCTTACTTCCACCTGTACACGCAGCGTTACCGGTTCAGCCACTCGGACGCCGTCACGGTCGATCTGCAGGGTTAGCTCCGCGCTTGTGTTGCGTTGCGTTTGACGTAGGTTGGGATTCGAAGCCGTTGGCTCCGGCTGAGCTTCAGCGGTCGCTGGTAAAACGCAACACAGTCCGATCAATGCCATCCAGCGTGTCACCGGTGTGTCTCCCGCATGTGGAAGAAACGCTTGAGTGGATCGACGTAATCGACGCCGGTTTCAATCTTGATCGGTTGCAGTTTGAGGCGACGGAACATGCTCTCAAGTCGATCCTGTTCGGCCCGCCGCATTTCGCGATATTCGAATCGTTGTCTACGACTCGAGGTGTCGACGGTGATCAACTCTCCGGATTCACTGTCTCGCAACCGAATCAGTCCAACATTCGGTAGCTCCCATTCTCGCGGATCGGTAATCTGCACAGGAATCACATCGTGTTTACGTCGCGTGATACGGAGCGATGAATCGAACCCTCGGTCTTGAAAGTCACTGATGACAAATACGACCGTCCGCCGTGACGAAGTTCGATTCAAATGATCAAGAGCCGCAGAGAGATCTGTGCCTCTGCCGATGGGTTGACAGTAAAGAAGCTCACGAATCAATCGAAGAACATGCCGTGTCCCTTTGCGCGGCGGAACAGATTTTTCAATGCGATCGGTAAACAGTGTCAGGCCCGAATGGCACTGTCGTAATTCTATCGGCGCGCAAGCTGCTCTTTGCATGAGTGGGCTGGATTTCTTATACCCACTCAGGCTTGATGAAAGTCAAGTTTTTCGCCCTCCTGGGCGATAAATATAAAGCCCTCCTTGGTGCAA
>JBCDEM010000023.1:0-128520 GCA_039179795.1 Planctomycetota bacterium
GGGCATGCTCTGCATGCCGATGTAGAAAACGGGATGGGGAAGAAAAGACGCAACGATCGGCGGAGCGATCGGCGACTATGGGGCATGCTCTGCATGCCGATGTAGAAAACGGGATGGGGAAGAAAAGACGCAACGATCGGCGGAGCGATCGGCGACTATGGGGCATGCTCTGCATGCTCGGCGACTATGTGCGATCCTGACCTACTCGAGGCGTCTGAGCACGAATACGGCGTCCGTTAGATCTTCATCAAATTCTCGTTGCTCGCTTAAGTCGTAATCGAAGTCGTGAATCGAGGCGATTTCCCAGACATCACTGACTTTTTCGAACAGCTGCTTCCCTTGCGTTGGCGTGTACAGACGCAGTGGAAACTCACTTTGAATTCGCTCTGTTTTGCCGGATCGCTTTACGGCTCTGACCGTCACGCGAAGCATCTCTTGGCGTTTATGTCGATTGAAGTCGATCACTTTGAGGGTCACATTGACGTCTGTCCCGCCATGGCTCGCTTTCCAACGCTCGGTGCATTCTTCGTCAACATCGAGCGGGATCAGATGGAAGCCCAGAATGTAAAGCCCACCCGGATGCACGTTATCGGCGACACTTCGAAGATGGGTGACCGCTTGCTTTTCGGTAAGCAAGTGCCGGAAGGTGTTGAAGGTGCAAAAGGCTGCGTCGAAGCGCTTGCGAAACTCCATCTTCGTCATATCACCCAGCACAAGATCCGCATGCAGGGAACGGCGCTGCAAACGCCTGCGAAGATAGTCAAGCATCGGTTGGCTAAGATCCAAGCCGGTGACTTGATACCCGCGCCCCGCCATCGCCGCGACCAAGCGACCGCTACCGCACCCGGGCTCGAGCAAGCGTTTTACGTTTCGATCCGCAAATTGCTCGAACGCTTTGACAAAGAATTTTACTTCGAAGGGTGTTTCGTCCCGGAACACCATGTCAAAGTACTGCGGGTGGTCGTACCAATCAGCCATGAATCATTCACGAATGTGTCGAACTGGAAACGACACACGATAACGCTCTGGATTGCATTCGTGTACCCATTTGAACGATCAGCTTTGTTTTAAGAACGCTCTGCTTGGACGAAGAGATTCTCTCGCCAACGGCGAGCCCCAACCGTCACCGCTCAGTGCTCAATCTGATTCTCTTGGCGAACCTGTTGAAACCACGGACGCTCTAGCCTGTCGCGATCACTCTTAAAGGAAAACTGATGTCCCGACGAAACTACCAAGTGCGTGAGGTGGGCGACTATCTCGACGAGTATTGCTCCATCGCGGCCGAGGGTCTGTTGGTAAGTGACCCAGGGATCTGGAAGCGGTATGTCTCACGCGTAGGTGTTGAAAACTTACGAGGTGTTTTTGACGGGGCACGGCTCGCGGGAGGTCTGGCGTTTTATCGGATGGGACAGTGGTTCGGCGGCAAACGGCTTGATTGTGCGGGGTACTCCGGCGTGTCGATCAACCCCGTCGATCGCGGACAAGGCGCTTGCGGCGAGCTGCTGCGCAAAACGTTGCTGGAAAACTACAACGAAGGCATACCAATCGCATCGCTGTACGCGTCCACGCAAACACTCTATCGCTCCGTTGGATTCGAGCATGCGGGTGTCCAAATTAAGTACTCGATTCCGATTCACTCGATCGGTAAAGGAGACCGCAGCCTTCCCGCACATCGATTCAGCGAGCCGTCGTTTGAGCTCTTAGATATCGTTGCGGAGAATCGAGCAAGAGCGACGAACGGAAACCTGGCGCGAACGAAGGGTTTGTGGGAGCGCCGGACGCAGCCTTACGATGGCGGTGCCACCAATACCTATGTGTTTGGTGAATTAGATGCTCCCGAAGGATACGTGATCCTCCTTTCGTCTTCTCGTGACGACGGCGTTCCTCAAACGCTCGCGTGCACGGATGTGGCGGCGAACACGCCCGCCGCTTGGGCCCGATTGATGGCCCTGCTATTCGATCATCGTTCGATGTGTGATCGGTTTTCGTGGTTCGGTCAACCACAAGATCCGCTTCACTATTTGTCGAATGAACAACTCATTGAAGTGCCCGAGTGCATGCGTTGGATGCTAAGAATCGTCAATGTTCCCAAGTCGCTTTCTCTACGTGGATACGCCGAGGGGGTGACCGAAACGATCGATTTCAAAGTGCTCGATCCGCTCATCTCCGAGAACGACGGACATTGGCGACTACACGTTCGCGAAGGTCAAGCGAGCGTTGAGCCTGGCGGGGACGGCCACTTGGAGTTGAATATCCGGGCGCTTGCACCGATGTATAGCAGTTTATTGTCGGCGACTCAGCTTAATGCCCTGGGCGTTTTGCAATGCAACGATCCCTCCCAAGTGCAGGCAGCCGATCGCGTCTTTTCCGGGCCGTCACCCTGGATGACCGAGATTTTTTAACCGGCGGCTTCGTCTGCGAATGCGCCGTCACTGACCTCGTGGTTTCCAATCCGTTGTGTAATTTAAAGCGACTTCAAAAACTCGATTAGGTCAGCGGATTCCTGTTCGCTCAATTCGCCTTCGCCGTTGACCAGATCGGGACGATGCAAGTCGTTGATGACGCGTTCCAAATCACGCGCTCTTCCGCTGTGGAGCCAACGAACTTTGCGATACGTGCCTACGAGAGAGGGCGTGTTGTATCCATCGTAGGCATCTTTGCTGGATCCAAGACCCACGTCGTGAATTTGTCCATCACTGTAATGAGGTCCATTGTGACAGTCGGCGCAACCAGCTTTGCGACTGAAGAAGACGCGTTTGCCACGTTTGGCTGCTTCTGTCAGGTCGCCCGTCGCCGATAGATAAGGATTCGGTGGAGGTTCTAGTGTTTTCAAATAGGCGATCAATGCTTGTTTGTCTTTGCCGCTGGGTGGAGAACCCTGCATCGTTGAAGTGATTGACTTGTGCATCGAATCAGTGAGGTCATGTTGCCATCCGTGCCAAGTCCATGGAAACGTCTTTGTCACGTTGTAGAGCGGCAAGACGGTTTTCAGCGTCATCTCCGTTCCGTCGTTCATCGTGTCCATGGGTCTCGCGTTGGATCCACCGTTCTGATGGCACGAATGGCAGCTGTACCATTGGTCCAGGCTGCGTTGCCCATCGTAAAAGATTTCCATCCCACGTCGCGCGAGTGTCTTTTCCTTCGGGCCGCCCAGTTTGACTTCGTGCGTGACCTGATGCGTTTCTAAATCGACGACCTGAATGGCGTTGGCGAGATAATTGGCCACGTAGACGGTCTGGCTGTCGCTTGCGATTCGCAGTCCCATTGGACGTCCGCCCACTGGGATTCGATTGAATCGCTCTCGGTCGCGTTCCAGTCGTCGATCAATGAGGTCTCCGGGGCCTCCCTGTGCAACGAATGGCAGGTCGGGCAGTCGATAGGCCAACAACTCGTGGGTGCCGGATGCGGAGGCGACGAGCCGATTTCCGTCCTTGCTGATTTCCAAATCGTGCGGGTCTGCGACGGCTAAACGAGGAACATCCAGCGAGATCGCTTCGCGGTAAGACGGTCCGTCCAGACGAACGCGTCCGATTCGACTCGCCAATACCCATCCGCGTCGAATATTTCCGACCGTGATTGGATTGGTGCGATAGACCATCCAAGTGAAGTAGGCATACTGACCGTCTGCACTTGTCCGCATTTGTCCGAGGTTGGTGCCGTTGGCGAGCGGTTCCTCATACAGCGACTCGCCCGTTTCGACGTCAATGACCTCAATCTTGCTCTCGCCACCATTTCCGACGGCCAGACGTTTGCCGTCGGGTGACAACGTTAAATAACGCGGCCACTTTCCGGCCTCGATCGTTCGCTTGACTTTGCCGCTTTGCAGATCGACCTCCGCGATCGAAGAGGCGACTGCCATCCCGACGAACGCGGATTGGCCGTCCGGCGAAATCGCGATCCCCGTCGGTTCCATCCCCACCGGAACTTTGGCAATCGGTTGAAGACGATCGTTCTTGATGGTGAACAAATGAAGATCACCGGAATGCGCAGCCGTGACGAGGATGCGATCCCCCCGCGGAGTGAATTGGACATCCGTCGGTTGGAGCCCACAGGGAATCTCGTCGACAACCTCCTTGGAAGTGACGTCGATCAGGGAAATCGTATTTGAGACCTGATTCGCCGACACCAGCCAAGACTCATCCGGTGACAGAGCTAAATCGACCGGCGAGCGATCCACATTGGGACTTGGTGGGTTCAATGTCTGATCTGCCGCAGCAACTCGATCATGGGGAAGCACAAAACCGGCGGCCAGAATCGCCGTTGCTAACGCCTTCAATATTCCTTGGCCTCGCTGTCGTTTCTCACTGTCCACTGATTTACCAAAGCTCCCTTGGGGGTGATAATCTTCGAAATTCAACACCGCGGCGGCGGAATGGTTTCCAAATCGAACATTCCTCCGTAGCATACCACGCAGACGATGAACGCCCACTTTGACGGCGTGGTAGCAAGCGTGTTTGCACCCGCGTTCTCAGATTAAAGATGGCGAATCGCAATGGGCGGTCCGCCTTACCTTTTGCCCTCCCGAAGAGGAAACATTGTGAAAAATCTGTTTGTTCTTAGTCTCGGATTGGTTGTCGCCCTGGCGATGTCCACAAGCGTACAAGCTGACAACGTCAAAAGCGGTCCACAGACCGGTGACGGACTCGGAGCTTTTTACGTCACCAAAATCGCTGGTGCCGCAAATGATGGTGTCAAGGAAGGCCGCAACCTTTGCTACCGGTGCAAGAACGGTCCAAAGCCACAAGTGATCGTCTTCACTCGATCGACCGACCCAAAGGTCGCTGAATTGGTCCAAAAACTGGACAAAGCGATCGAAAAGAACGAGAGTTCCAAGCTTTGCGTTTTCGTGAACATGCTCGGTGAAGACAAGGATGACCTGGAAGCAACCGCCAAGTCGTTCGCAGCAAAGAGCAAAGCCAAAAACGTTCCTTTCGTTGTACCAAACGAATTCGAAAATGGTCCGGACAACTACGGCATCAACGCCAAAGCTGACATCACGATCACTTTGGCAAGCGATCTGGGTGTCAAAGCCAGCCACGCTGTGACCGATGCAAAAGACCTGAACGTCGATAACGTTATCAAAGACTTGGCAAAGATCCTGAACTAAGTTCAGTCGTCCATCATCGTATAAAATCTCAAAGCTCGGGTCGGAAACGGCCCGAGTTTTTTTCATGCACGAGGGAATGTGCGTTGGGACGGAGCAAATAGTCGCCGATCGCTCCGCCGATCGTAGCGTTTCATTCTGTCGTCATGCGGAGCATGACCTACGCCAGGGAAAGACGCTAGCCAAATAGTCGCCGATCGCTCCGCCGATCGTAGCGTTTCGTTCTGTCGTCATGCGGAGCATGACCTACGCCAGGGAAAGACGCTAGCCAAATCGTCGCCGATCGCTCCGCCGATCGTAGCGTTTCATTCTGTCGTCATGCGGAGCATGACCTACTAGAGGAGATTGTGGCACCCCTAAGCGGCCCGTTTCATGGTTGCTGGTCCAGCGATGATTCCGATAGCGACTTCGAAATCTCTCTTTTCCGCAACGAGCGTTCGCAGCCTTTTCGCAGCGGTCTCTGACGGATCCATCCGCATTGCCGCGAGCAGCTCTTGCAATTCCTCTAGCGTCATTGCCGCTATCACTTGCTCGGGTGTGGGCGTCGTCTGGCTCATCTTCGCTCCCCTCTGAATCCTTCCTCGTGCCGGAGAAAGCACGCTGAATGAAATCGGCGAAAGCAGGATAGGAAAGCCAGCTAAAATGAAGAGGCTGCGAAGGAAAGTCTGCTATTCTCGAAATCGGTATCCGACGCCGCGGACGGTCTCGATCAAATCCGCTGCACCACCCATCTTTTTTCGAAGTGCGCGAATGTGCACATCAATCGTTCGATCGAGGACCATCGTGTCCTCGCCCAGGGCAGCATCGACTAACTCCGCCCTTCCGAACGCCCGCCCAGGTTGCCGAATGAGAGTTTCGAGCAGTTTGAACTCGCTTTTGGTGAGCTTCAGCGGGTCGTTGCCGAGCGAGGCGACGAACCGTCGACGGTCGACGGTAACGCCGTGATGGTTGACCTGTTCATTGTCTTCAAAGGTAGGTTCTCGACGTCTGAGGAGAGCTTTGAGACGCTGCAAAAGCACTTTGTAGCTTTCGACAGGCTTCACGACGTAATCGTCGGCACCCATAGCGAAGCCCACAACTTGATCAGATTCTTCGCCCATCGCGCTGAGCATCAATATCAGCGTGTCTTTCGTGGCGGCATCATTTCGAAGCTGTTTGCAGACTTCGATGCCGTTGAGGATCGGCAGATCGACGTCCAGGATAACGACGTCGGGCAAGATCAACTTGGCCTGTGATAGAGCCTCGCGGCCATCCGCAGCGCGGGCAACGTCGTATCCGGCTCGATTCAACTGGTAGTCCAGGGTCTCCGCCAGCGGGCGGTAATCCTCGACGATCAGCACCTTTGTCTTTGACATCCGAACGTTTGGTCCAACGAGGAAATGGAGTGGTCCAGCAGGGAAATGGAGTGGTCCAGCAGGGAAGGAGGTCAGTGGCCGTTTCGGTCCGTAGGAACCTCCTCTCCGGTGGCCATTATGGTGCCGGAAAAACGCTGCATTCGCACCGGGGCGGCGGGGCTTCAAACGATAAAGGTTCGATGAATTCCGCGTGATGCATCGAAGATTCGTAAGGCCGGACGAGTGAGATTGACTGGAAAAACCGCAATCGCCTGAACGAATACGGTCACGATGCGGTCCGCGGCAGCCTCACTTCAAATCGAGCACCTTCGCCCGGTTTACTGTCGACACGGACTTCTCCGCCGAGTGCCACGGCTAGGTTCTTAACGACTGAGAGCCCGATTCCGGTGCCGCCATCCGAAGAACTTCGGTTCTTTTCTACTCGGTAGAACCGTTCAAAAATCCGTTTGTGCTCTGATTCTGGGATCCCGACGCCGGTATCTTCCACCGCCAACACGCATGTCTCTTTATCGTTGACGCAAGAAACCCGGACGGTTCCGCCCTCGGGCGTGTAGTGGATCGCGTTGCCGATCAAGTTATTGGTGATTGTCAGCACCGCTTCTTGTTCGGCGCGAGCGGTGACGGGCTCGGCCAAATCGACCGTCAAATCGATCCGCTTGGCTTCGGCGACCGGAACGTAGGATTGGATGGACTCAGAAATCACGTCTGGTAGAGACACGGTCGTGATCCTCATGTTTCCACGACCGGACTGGGCTCGTGCCAACTGCATCATGTCCGCGATCAAACGCTCCAATCGCTTGCATTGGGATTGAATCTGCGTCATGAAATAGCTAGCCGCTTCGGGATCATCCTTGATCGCCAGTTCGACGGTTTCGGCATAGCCCTTGATTGCAGCGAGCGGAGTTTTCAGCTCATGGGAGATATTCGCGACGAACTCGCGACGCATCTCTTCCAAGCGGTGCGCCTCGGTTTCGTCACGTAGCGTCATCAACAAGTTCTTGTGCCCTGCAGCTGAAAAACGATCCACTCGCGCTTTCACCGGCCGGATGCTATCGGTGGTGGGGATTTCCACCAACACTTTTTGCGGACCGTCACCATTGCCGGCAGCGTTTACCGCACGGCTTAGATCGGGAATACGCACGACTTCGTTGAAGGGGCGCTCGTAAAAGTACTGTCCCTCCGAAAGGTTCAGCAAAAACCGAGCTGCTGGGTTGAATAGCAGGATTTCAGAATCCTGGTTTAGAAGGATCACGCCATCACGCATTCGGGACAGTGCCGTGGTCGTCTGATGGGCTTCGCGTTGCAGGGTGCGCCACCGCTGCTGCCAAGACTGCATCTCCAGATCCACATCGTGGAAATACTCAGATCGCAATCGATCATGCTGGCGTTGTCGCGCGATGATCCAATACGTCACCCCGATCGCGATTGGCAGGACAACCAACGAATGAACGACTGGTGAGGGCGTGATGGAGGCAACCACCACCGCGATCGCAGCAATGAAAAGAGACGCGTAAGCCACTGGCACACGCTCCGTTGGCCATTCATGCCGATTCGACACGGGCGGCGTCGTTTCCGATTCAATCGTCAAGCGAGCGTCCATGAAAAGTGCAAGGGCCTTGGGACCGAGACCGATGAACGCGTATCATCGGGTGTGGAAGGCAGAGCGCGAACCGCCGAGTCAAAAAAAAAGACGATGCAAAAACAGTCGAGTCAAAAAAGACGGGGATCTTCGACTGAACCTGGCGCGGGCGCTTACGCGTCTAAAACGTACAATCTGCCATTCAACGATCCGCTATACCACGCGTGCCACCTCGGCCTTTGGCCAACGGCCGACGACTCGGGATGATGATCTCGGGCGGCCGATGCCTGTCGGCAACTCAGATTCCTACGCCGCATTTTCACGAATCCAAACGCCTATGTCCGCTTCCGTCAGCCCGCTCCGGGCGATGCCCAGCAGTCCCAGCTTCCCCAATCTTGAGCAGGAAGTCCTCCGGTTTTGGGACGACAACGACATTTACAATCAGTCACTCAAGCGTCGTGAATCGGGGCCTTCATTCGTCTTTTTCGAAGGTCCTCCAACGGCCAATGGTCTGCCCCACCCGGGTCACTGCCTGACGCGAGCGATCAAGGATGTGTTTCCCCGCTACAAGACGATGCGTGGATATCGCTGTCTACGCAAGGCTGGTTGGGACACGCATGGTTTGCCGGTTGAAGTCGAGGTCGGGAAAGACCTGGGCATCCACAGCAAAGAAGAAATTGAAGCATTTGGCGAAGAACCCTTCATCCAGAAGTGCCAGCAGAGCGTCTGGCGATACATGCAAGAGTGGCGGGAACTAACTCGCCGACTTGGATTCTGGGTCGATCTGGATCAGGCCTACGTTACGTATCACCAGAGTTACCTCGAAAGCGTTTGGTGGAGCCTGAAAAACCTGTTTGATCGCGGGTTGTTGTACGAGGGTCACAAAATCGTTTGGTGGTGGGCTCAAGGCGGCACGGCACTCTCAGCCGGTGAAGTGGGGCAAGGGTATCGCGAAGTTGCCGACCCCAGCGCTTATGTCCTGTTCCCACTCGTGGATCAACCGAATCGTTCGCTTGTCGTATGGACAACAACGCCTTGGACGCTGCCGAGCAATATGTTCGCTGCGGTGCATCCAACGGACGTGGAATACGTGGTTGTAAAAGACGAGCAAGATCGCGAACTCGTCATGGCCAAGGCGCTCGTCGAAACGATCGCAGGCAAGCTGAAACAAACACTGACGTTTGTCGAAGATTTACCGGTCGAAACCTTGATCGGTCAACGCTATGAACCCCCTTTCGACAACTTCTACACTTCCACGGGTGATCCCGTTGGCCAACTGACAACGGGTGAAGAACAGCACAAATACTGGCGCGTGATTACTGCTGACTTTGTGACAACGGAATCGGGAAGTGGCATCGTGCACCAAGCGCCGGCATTCGGCGAGGTCGACAACGAAGTGCTGGTCGCTGAACAAAGTCGATTCATGGATGGAAACGGCCCAGAGATGTTCTATGCCGTTGGTCCAGACGGAAAATTCACCGCTGAGTTTGCCGACATGGAAGGCACGTGGGTCAAAGATGCCGATAAACCGTTGATCCGTGCGGTCAAAGAAAAAGGTCGACTACTCCATCAAGAGCAATACCTGCACGAGTATCCGTTCTGCTGGCGAGCGAAAAACGATCCGCTGATCCAGTATCCACGTCGCAGTTGGTTTATCCGAACGACCAAGTTTCGCGACCTGATGCTCAAGAACAACGCGAAGATCGGCTGGTCACCGGAACACATTCGTGATGGACGTTTTGGAAACTTCCTTGAATCGAATGTCGACTGGGCGTTGTCGCGTGAGCGTTATTGGGGGACTCCGCTACCAATCTGGGTTTGCGAGGAGACCGGCCAGATGGAGGCCGTTGCCAGTTACGCCGAGTTGCTGGAAAAACCGGGTATGACGGGGACGGAAGTCTGGGAACAGGCGAAAGACGAAAACCCTGAACTCGTCGACGATCTTCGCGTCCACAAACCGTACATCGATGCGATCACGTACGATTCACCGTTCTCTGACGGGGCGCGGATGAAACGTGTCACGGAAGTGATCGATTGCTGGTACGACAGCGGTGCAATGCCGTTCGCCCAATGGGGATGGCCGCATCAAAATGATGAAGCCTTTCATGATCAGTTCCCTGCGGACTTCATCAGTGAAGCTCTCGACCAAACGCGCGGCTGGTTTTACAGCCAGCTGGCGATCAGCACGATGTTGTTTGGCGAAGGTGCCGCGATAACCGAAAGTGCGGAATCGACCACGAGTCCCACCAGCAAACTCGCATCGCAAGACTACCCGCATCCCTATCGCAACTGCATCGTCCTCGGGCTGATGCTCGGGGAAGACGGAAACAAGATGAGCAAGAGCGAGCGAAACTATCGCGAGCCCTCTGAGATCTTTAACAAGTATGGAGCCGATGCACTCCGTTGGTTCTTTTTTGCCGGTCAACCGCCGTGGACCGCGATACGTTATCGCGAGCAGTCGATCAAGGAATCCGTCCCCGAGTTTCTGTTGAGACTCTGGAATGTTGCGAGCTTCTTTTCGATCTACGCCGAGATCGATGGGTTTGATCCAACGACTGCCGTGGACGCAGACGATCAGTTGAGCCCAGACAGTTTGGCGTCCGCACCGACGTATCGTGAAGTCAGTGAAAGAAGCGAGATCGATCGTTGGATCTTGTCAGAATTCAACCGCACCACTCAAGAAGTGATCGAGAGGATGGATCGCTTTGACAATTACAACGCTTGCCAATCGATCACGTCGCTCGTCGACGGGTTGAGTAATTGGTATGTGCGACGCAGTCGTGATCGATTTTGGGCGAGCGATGCTGATTTGCAAGATAAGCAAGACGCGTATTGGACGCTGTATGAAACGCTATTACAAATCAGCAAACTGATCGCGCCTTTCGTGCCCTTCCTGTCCGAATACCTTTGGCAGCGACTCACGGAACCATTCCAGGGAAAAGCACTCAAGAGTGTTCACCTGGCCGACTACCCGGCGCCGATTCAAGCTCGCATTAACGATGAATTATCGGAATCGATGAAGCTGCTGCGCGAAATCGCCTCCTTGGGACGAGCCGCTCGTGCAGAAGCAAAGTTGAAGGTGAGATTGCCACTGTCACGCGTGGAAGTCGTCCTGACAGATGATTCACGAGTTGAGTGGTTAAAGAATCACGACGAGTTGGTTCGTGAAGAACTGAACGTGAAAGCCGTCGAATACACGACCGAAGGCGATGAATACGTTCAGTACATCGTTGTTCCAAACTTCAAACGACTCGGGCCCAAAGTCGGCAAGCAGATGCCAGCCGTCAAAAAGGCGTTGCAAGAAGCCGACGGTAACGAGTTGCTGCAAAAGCTGAAACGCGATGGCAAAGTGGTGATTGAACTTGCGGATGGATCCTTGGAATTAGATTCCGGGGACATCGAGGTACGACTGCAAGCACGCGAAGGCTGGGCAGCGGCTCAGGGATCGTCATGTGTTGTCGTGCTTAATACCGAAGTGACGGACGAGCTTCAACGTGAGGGTATCGCAAAGGATTTGATTCGAAACATTCAGAACCAACGAAAAGAGATCGGCTGCGAATACACCGATCGAATTCTTGTTGCAGTAGTCAGTGATCGTGAAGACGTGAGGCTTGCTGTCGAAGACCATTCCGTCTTAATTTGCTCAGAGACTTTAGCCGATCAGTTAACCGACGATCCGATCGATGGAGTGGAAGCGGTCGAAACCGAATTTGGTCTGGTCTACGTTCAAAAGAAGTCCGATCAGTCATGAGTCACTCACCGCTCCCCATCGCCGTCTTCATCAGCGGCGGCGGCCGGTCCTTGGCCAATCTGATTCGGCACCGTGATGAGCGAGCGTTGCCCATCGAGATTCGCTTGGTTTTGAGCAGCAGCTCGAAAGTGCGTGGAGTTGAGATCGCGCGCGATGCGGGAATCCAAACGCAAGTCGTATGGAAATCCAAGTTCCCGGACGCGATCGACTACTCAAACGCGATGTTCGAACCTTGCCGGCAGGCAGGTGTCGAATTGGTTGTTATGGCGGGCTACTTGAAGCATGTGCAAATTCCTGACGATTTTTCCGGAAAAGTAATCAACATTCACCCGTCGTTGCTCCCGCAGTTCGGAGGCGAGGGCATGTATGGCGATCGCGTTCACCGAGCCGTTCTTTCTGAGGGTGCATCAGAAAGCGGCTGCACGGTTCACTACGTCGACAATCAATACGACAACGGACCCATTCTTTTGCAGCAGAGTTGTTCCGTGCAAGCGAATGATACGGCGAGTTCGCTTGCCGCACGCGTTTTTGAATTGGAATGTGAAGTGTTGCCGGAAGCGATTCGGCAAATTGCATCCAAGCGATCAGATGGAATCTGATTCAACTTTTTTGCTTGACTGAACGATTTCGAGGGCTCGTTCGAGCACTTCCTCGGGGGTCATTCCATCGCTATCGATAACGACGGCATCCTTTGCTGGTCGAAGGGTCCCGACGGGTCGCTTGCGGTCTTCTTCGTCACGTTTGTCTTGCGTTTGCAGGATATCCTCAAGCGGCATGTGCTTGCCCGACTTGTTGAGTTGTTGCTGCCGCCGCTTTGCACGTTCCATCGGTGAGGCGGTTAGAAAGATTTTGCATTCCGCATCGGGAAAGACTTCGGAGCCTTGGTCACGTCCTTCGGTGACAATGTTTCGGCCATCGGCGATGCGACGTTGTTCTTCCGACAGTAGCTCGCGAACTTCTTTCAAATCGGCCAAGTGTTTGATGGCCGACGTCACAATCGGCGATCGGATTTCTTCGCTGACATCGTCGTTGTTTAAATAGATTCGTCCATCCTGCCACTTCATCCGGGCGTCTCGGACAAACGCAACCAAGCCATCCAGGTCGTCGAATTCAATCTGCGACCGAATCGCTCCAAGCGTTGCCGCGCGATACATCGCCCCGGTGTCTAGGAACTCAAATCCAAGGTTCTCGGCGACTTGCCGCGCTATGCTGCTCTTACCTGCACCGGCAGGCCCGTCGATCGTGACGATCACTGATGTTGCTCCGAAGACTTGGGCGTTGGCTTGTTCCCCTGGGCGATGACTCGATCAACACGCTGCGTCAAATCCGTTAACGCAGCTTCGACATCATTCGTGGTCGATGAATCCCCGTTAGACAACGCGTCAAACGAATCGTCATGCCCAAAACGAGCACGATAGAAAAAAGAAGTCAGTCGGGCTAGCGGTTGATTAAGCGGCTGTTCGTTCTCAGGTTCCAGCGTCTGGTCGGCATGCTGACGGAGTTCGTCGGGAGTTTGTGCCGGTGCTCGGAGGATTCCAACTCTCGCGAGTTGATCCAACGTCTGAGCGTAGAATTCCACTTGAGGGCGTGCGGCCACTCGCGTGCGTTGCCGCCGGAATCGATGTCTCAGCCAGGCGGGGGGCCGAATTCGCAAGATAATCACGACGGCGAAAGCGATGATGCAACCAACGACAGCACCTTGCCAAGAAAACAGATTGCGTGATGCGAGAGATCCGCCGCCGAGTTCACCGGCTCGAATTTTTGAGATCGTGTTGCTCATCCATTCGACGAGTCGAGCGTACGACCCGTTCATCGGAGTCATGCCTCCTCCCAGCAAGGCCGTCTCTTGTTGGGTCGTCGCATCCATGTCAACGACATAGTCATCCCAAATCGTCTGGGCCACATCGATGTAAGGTGCCACTCCTCCTGCGGAACCTTGCATGCGTCCAGTGTTGGGGGTCGGGTCGAGACGCAACCAGTATTGATCTCGTTTCGGCTGGCCATAGATCTCTTGATTCACGCCCAAGTCTTCGCGGTCGATCAGGACTTCCACCCAACTGTGAGCGTGCAGTTGGCGAGCCACGTAGTACTGTCCCAAGTCATTAAACTCGTCGGTCAGGTAGCCAACCACAACACGAGCCGGGATCTCCTGGCTTCGAAGCATCATGACCAAGGCAGATGCAAAATACTGACAATGGCCTTTGCGGTCGATCGATAAGAACTGCTCGATCGGATCCATGCCGGGTAACGGCTCAGCATTCAGATTGAGCGTGTACTGAAACTCAGGTGAAGTTGCCAAATACGAAGTGATCGACTTGGCAATTTCTGCATCGGAAAGGCGTTCGCCATCGGCGTTCGTCGTAAATGGATCGGACATCCGCTTTGCACTGGGAATGGCGTCGATGTCGTAGCCAAGCAATTCACGATCGTATTTCGCGGCGCGCTGTTCCGCTGCCACACGCGCGAAAACCTGACTCCTCGAGTTTGGATCAACGCCTTCCGGTACGTCATAGACATGTCTCGCGATCCACTCGGACTGCATGCCCGATTGAAATGCATTCGTCCCAAAATCGTAGGTCTTGCGTGGGTAGATCCAGTTGGACTGTCGTTCTCGAGAGACCGTCCAGGTTTCTCCGGAATGGACCAACTCTCCCTGCGAATCGCCGACATGGTAGGGAGCGATGGCAAATAAGGCATTGCTACGCAGTGCTTCGACCGAAATGGAAACATCGACGGAGTCGTAAAAGTTCGTATCACTCGAGCGTATCGGCACGTGCTCGCCGGGGAGAAAAGGTTTCGATTCGATCAGATCGGCAGGCACTTCTTGCCAGGTCGCACTGTTACCCTTGTTGGAAAGTCTTGCGGAGTACCGCTCCAAAACCCGACCGCGCAAATAGAGACTTTCCGTTCGGTAGGTTTCTTCCGTGACCCGGTTCGTCAAGCGAATTCGCATCGCACGCGCCGTGCTTTGCTGCATCTGACCAATCTGCTCCAGGTTCATTGAATCACTGAAGCCGACCAATGCATTGCTGCCGTTTCGGCTACGTGATGCATCGGTGGTCCGCGGGATTGCATAGAAGAAGATGACCGAAACCATGACGACGGCGGGCGTCAAGGTAATCGAGGCAACGCGAGGTAGTCTGCGAGCTGTCGCGATCAGTGATCGCGTGGCATTCGGTGCTTGGACAGTGATCGTATTTGGAGTTTCCGTCTTCCGAGACCAAAGGCTGGATTCCTCCGAGTCAATCTCATCGAGTTGCTGAAGTCCCTCCGTCGTTGCAACAGACGCGAGCAAACACATCGCCCGCGCGCCAATGATTCCGATCGGAATCAACAACAGGCCAAAGGTGATCGCGTTATTGAACACGGCCGCAACCACGAGCTCCAAAAGGCAGAATACACCGAGTTGTTCAAAGATCCGACGCGACTTTCGTTGCAACATCAAGATGGCCTGCACCAAAACAAGCAGCTGCGCAACGGCAACCATCTGGTGATTTCCCGGTGCGTCCAGGTCGGCGAAATTGCTAACGCAGTAAAAGGCCGCTACGGCCATCGCTGCGTACGCGGCGATCGGAGGCAATGCGAAGAGCCTGAGGTAGTCGACAAAAATAAAACCAAAGACCGAAAAGAACACTGCAATCACGGGGATCGACTCGGTCTCACTTCCCGATGCCAAGGATAAGCCGCCCAAGCATGACAAGGCTGCAAAATAGAATTGCAATCGATGAACGATCCGCGAGGAGTCGTGCCGTGAAGGATCAGTTACGACGATGTCGGATTCCATCAAACCGCCTCCACTGGTTGCTTCTCTGATTCCACTTGCTCGGGCGAGTCCTCGGCTTGTTCCGATTGGGGCAACGGACCCAACGGCTGATCCAATCGTTCCATGCGCTCTGAACGAATGGGGCGTTCAGGAATTCTCCACTGATTTGCTTCGGTCGCCACATCGATCCAGCGAAACGATCCGCGACGAATCCACGGTCCCATCATCTGGACCAATTCAGGGTCGGCGAGTCGTACTAGATCGAAAGGTCTTGGGCTGATGACGATCAAATCCTTTGATGGTCCAACCATTTCGATCGCCGTGCGAGTTGCATCGGCGAGCTTCGGTTCCGACGTTGGCCGGACTCCGGAAAGCAGTTTTAGCATTCGACGTTTACCTTCCATCGAACCACCGCCGATCACTGCTTCTGATTCGTCGCCTGCAACGGCAAGGACTAATCGATTTGAGGGAGAACCGACTAGGTGGACCAGAAACGTGGCGGCGAGGCTGATGGCAAGCTCGACCGATTCGGAATTCTGGCCCGCGTCAAATGCGTCGACCAGGACACAGGCATCGAATCGCCGTTGCTGCTCGAACTGACGAACAGCCGGTTCATTCAGTCGCGCGGTCGTTCTCCAGTGAATCCACTTGGGGCTGTCGCCTGCTTGCCATTCACGTAGCCCGAAGAAATCGCCTTCCACCGAACCGCTTCTTCGGGCGGTGGTCGACATGCCGCCGGCTTGGCTGACCAAGCGACGTTGCCAGTCTTTGCGAAGCGTCAACAACTTTGGAAATACGTGCAGCGTCTCGCGAGAGTCCGTGACTTGCAGCGACGTTAGCAAGCTGAACGGAAAGGACGTCTTCACCGAAATCGGGCCAATTTCGTAGCGTCCACGTCGCTGGATCGTGCATTCGAAATCAGGCGTAACGGTGGTTTTCGCCGAAACGACGCCGGCACCGCAAACCGCTTTGACCGGCTGTTCGCCATCGTCGGATTGGATCTTGTCTTCAATGCGGATCATCCAAGCTGGCATCAACCAGCCATGATTCCGAAGCAAGTAACGTACGCGAAATGACTTTTCCGCAAAGGCTTCCGGCGGCAGCCGTCGCTGGATCCTGAGCGCCTCGATGCTTCGCGAAGACCATCGCCACTGCATGATCAACGCTCCGATGAGCAAGCCCGCCAATACCAATAGAAGGTTGAAGCCGCGGACGGCACCGCCCAACATCGCGAATGACCCAACAAAGAGAAAATGAAATCCGAGTCGGGTGAATCGATGTTTGTGACGCGGCTCGGAGGCCTTTGGCGTCGTCAATTCTGTCTCCCTCTTCATCTGCGATCCAGCGGAACGACGAGCGAACTCTCTTGTCGATCAGAATCCAGTAGAACGCTCTTCAACGGGTCAATGCACTATTTCAAACAACTACACCGGAATCGGTATCTGTTCCACCAAATCGGCGACCTGTGTTTCTACGGCTTCTCGATTGGCACCCTGGAAAATTCCTTCGGGAAGAACGCGGTGCGCGAGCGCTGGAACTGCCATGTTCTTGACGTCATCGGGAATCACGTAGTCTCGACTCTCCGTGACGGCGCGTGCTTGGCAGCCACGGTAGAAGCTCAATGCCCCTCGAGTACTGACGCCGACTTGGAATCCATCATGATTTCGCGTCGAGTCAACAATTTCCATTAAGTAGTCGACCAGTGACTCATCAAAACGGATCTCGCGCACGATCTCTTGCGCTTTTTGGATGGAATCGACAGATACAACCGGCTTTAAATCATCGACCGGTTCCCCGGCGCGGTGCGTCAATAGGACTTGTTGCTCGATTTTGCGATCGGCATAACCGATGGACGTTCGGAGCAAGAACCGGTCCAGTTGACTCTCAGGCAAGGAATACGTGCCTTCGAATTCGAATGGGTTTTGCGTTGCGACAACGATGAACGGTTGAGGTAAGGGATGGGTCACGCCATCCACGGAGACCCTGCCCTCGCTCATCGCTTCCAGGAGTGCGGATTGAGTTCGGGGTGGGGCGCGGTTGATTTCGTCAGCGAGCACGACGTTATGGAACACAGGACCCGCGCTGAATTCGAACTCCCGCGTGTCCGTTCGATAGATCACGCTGCCGGTGATGTCACTCGGCAACAAATCGGGCGTGAACTGCAGGCGAGCAAAACTGCCTTCGATACTTTGAGCGAGCGCTTTTGCTGCGAGCGTCTTGCCAACTCCGGGGACGTCTTCCAATAAGACATGCTCACCCGCCAACAGCGCGATCGCTAATAACTGAACGACCTCCGGCTTGCCGAGGACCACCTTTTCGATGTTCTCACGCAGCAACCGTGACGTCTCAAACGCTTCCTGCGCCATCTATCTTTCCGACTGGAGGAGGGTCTAGGGTGAAAAGCTCTTGTTGCATTTTTGGTCATTCAGCGTCCGGTGCTATCCGGAACGTTGAAGCCAAAATCCGATGGCTTTTCGGCCGATGCGGGGCATTCTTGGCCGCTGGGAAGCCATCTAATTCGAATGTACGCAGTTTAGCCGAGCAGAGATCGCAAGTCGCGTGCTTGCAAACTGCGTGGAGATCTTCGTTGCTGAAGCGTGATGTGGGGTGATATTCCGCCGGAGAGGACTTTTCGCATCGCTCTATCGCTTCGTAACTACCGCAATCATCGCCGGGGTGGCTACGCCGCGACCGAACGGTTTGGCAAAAGTTTCTTCGTAATCAGCGGGAAAATACCCAGCAGCACAAAAGCGACCGTGATCTGCCCCAACTGTCCGGGGGTGAAAACGGCCCGTGCGCCTTCGTCCGCAAGGGTTTGCAAAGATGGAACACGCGATCCGGCATAGACGTAAACCGCCGTCCCGGGCAGCATCCCGATCTGACTGACCCACCAAAACTTTGTGGTGCGAATCGGCGTCAATCCCATCACCAAGTTGATTACGAAGAATGGCACAAGTGGAATCAGCCGGAGCGTGAATAAATAGAAAGCTCCTTCCTCTTCCAAGTGGCGATTGAATGTCACCAAGCGATCGCCAAACTTCGACTGGACGGAATCGCGAAAAAAGAATCGGCTCGTCAAAAACGCGACCGTTGCGCCGGTGGTCGAAGCAAAACTGATCAGAATGACGCCCGGCGCGAAACCAAAGTACCAGGCATACAAGAGTGACAAAGCGGCGGCGCCCGGCAGCGACAGCCCCGTCATGGTCACGTACACCACGAATGCGATGCCAAAAACCAAGAACGGATGTTCCGCCTGGAATGCCCTCAACTGTGTTTCCTGCGTGGCCAAGTAGTCGAGCTTCAGGTACTCGCCAAACTGAAAGAACAGGACCAAACCAGTGACAACGATTGCAACGAATGCGATCGGCTTGACCAACTTACCCGTAGGTGAGCTTGCACTGTCATTGACTGCACGATCTGTCGTGGCTTCGGGAACCTGTTCACTTTCCATCGATCAACTGCTTCATTTGGAGGCTACACGTGACGTTGGGCTGACTACCGTACAATTGAGAATTCTCTGGCACGTCCACCACACCGAAGATTCGGTTCATTTTGGCGGGTTTCCACGGTGATTAGTCATTGGAAGCTACATGTGGAAGCTTGCAAACCCACACCTCAATCCTTCAAGGATGGACAGATGGAGATTCGATCTTTGGTGCCCCGTTTGTGGATGACCGCGACTGTTGCATTGGCTACTCTTGCCATCGGTCCGTCCCCCGGTCACGCGGGAAAACCCGTCTATCTTGGGTCGTCTAAGGACGCTGATCGATCCATGGAGCAGATCGATCATAGCGATTGGAATTTGCTGTTGGCGAAATACGTCGACAAACAAGGCCGAGTGGATTACTCGAAGTGGCATGCAACGTCAGCCGACATCACTCGCTTGGACGATTATCTTCGTCGTCTTTCTGCAGCCGATGGAAAAGTGTCCGCGGACCGCAAAGCACGATTGGCGTTTTGGATCAATGCTTATAACGCGGTCACGATCCGTGGCATCTTGCGGGAATATCCAACGACCAGCATCCGCAATCACACGCCAAGACTGTTCGGTTACCACATTTGGAAAGACCTCAAACTGTATGTTGGAGGTGAGGCCTATTCTTTGGATCAAATCGAGCATGAAGTACTACGAAAGATGAATGAACCTCGCATTCACTTTGCCATCGTTTGTGCATCGATCGGCTGTCCGAGGCTGCTCAATGAAGCGTACAGCCCAGCAAAATTGGAACAGCAGTTGGAGATGAACTCGAAGGATTTCTTTTCTCGCAGTCAAAACTTCCGACACGACACAGCGGCCAAACGATTTTACTTGTCCGCGATCTTGGACTGGTTCGGCGAGGACTTTGGAAGTAACCAAGCTGCCGTCTTAAAACGCATCGCCCAATGGTTGCCAAACCAAACCGCCGAGAAAGCCGCGCGTTTGAACACCGTATCCGTGTCTTACTTGGAATACGACTGGAATCTCAACAAGCAGCCGTAAGTCATGCTCCGCATGACGATGGTCGCCGTTCGCTTTGCGTTCTTAGCGGTTGCCAAGCAAGAGTCGAGATCACCAAATCTTGACTCTTTCTTCTGGCTTCAAGAACAACGAGTCGTTTGATTGGATACTGAATGCGTCGTACCATTCATCCATGTTACGGACGATACCGTTGACTCGGTACTCGCTTGGGCTGTGTGGGTCCGTGATCAAGCGTTTCAGTAATTCGGGTTGTCGATAAAGTCGTCGCCAAATCTGGGCCCAACCGAGGAAGAATCGCTGATCACCCGTCAGGCCATCAATGATCGGTGCAGGCTTGCCATCGAGCGATAACTGATACGCTTCATAAGCGACGTTCAGCCCACCGAGATCGCCAATGTTTTCGCCGAGTGTTAGCTTGCCATTGACGGGATTCCCTTCGACCGGTTCGAACTCGTTGTACTGATCGACCAGCTTGGTGGCTCGTTCATCAAACTCTTCACGGTCGTTTTCGGTCCACCACATTCGCAAGTTACCATTGCCGTCGTACTTGCTTCCCTTGTCGTCGAATCCGTGACTGAGTTCGTGTCCGATCACGGCGCCGATCCCTCCGTAATTGGCTGCATCGTCGGCCGCCATGTCGAAGAAGGGTGGCTGCAGAATCGCCGCGGGGAACACAATCTCATTCATGACGGGGTTGTAGTACGCGTTGATGGTTTGAGGCGTCATGTACCATTCGCTGCGATCAATGGGACTGCCCAGTTTGTTTAGTTCGCGCTGATGTTCGAATTGCGCGGAGGCCATGAGGTTCTCCGCCAACACGGGGGAATCAATGCGAAGTTTTTCGTAGTCTTTCCATTGGTCGGGGTAGCCGATTTTCGTCGTGAACATCGAAAGCTTTTCAATCGCTTGTTTCTTTGTCCCCTTTCCCATCCAGTCGAGTTTCTCGATACGAATCTTGAAAGCTCGCTTCAAGTTCTCGACCAGCTCATTCATTCTCGCTTTGGCAGCCGGCTTGAAGTGCTTTTCCACGTACAGTTGACCGACCAGTTCGCCGAGCGCACTACCGGTGACTCCGACGCCACGCTTCCACATTGGTTCCTGTTCTGTGATGCCGCTAATTGCAGTGCTGTGAAAGGAGAAATGCTGACTCTCCAGTTCTTCCGTGAGGCTGCCGGCGTACGCATCAATCGCGTGGAATCGAAGGTAGTACTTCCACTGCTGTAATGTGAAATCATCGTAAACACTGCCGAGGGCTTCCAGGTAACTCGGCTGTCGAACGACAAAAGTCTCTTCACCCTGGATGCCGCATGCTTCGGCGTAGTTGCCCCAATCGACATTCGTCATCAATGCTTGAACTTCATCGGATGACATCTTGTTGTAAGTCTTGACCGGGTCACGATTCTCCGTGTTGGTCCAGTGGTATTGAGCGATCTTGGATTCAATTTGAAAGACGATTTCAGCGGCTGACGAAGGATCGTGCGTGCCAACATGCCCGAGCATCAGAGCGATGTACTCTTTTAATTCCGCTCGCAGTTTTTGGTAGCGTTTGTCGTCTTCCAGGTAGTAGTCGCGATCTGGAAGAGTGAGTCCACTCTGGGTGACATAGACAGCGTAGCGATCGCTTTTCTTGGCGTCATTGTTGACGTAGAAACCGAACGGACCTGAAACTCCATTGCGGCTGAGCATTCCCATGACGCCAACGAGGTCTGCCTTATTGCGAGCTCGGTCAATCCGGGTGATCAGCTTTAGAACAGGCTTAATGCCGGCTTCATTTCGAGCTTCTGTATTAAGGACAGAAAGGTACAAGTCACCGACTTTTTGAGCTGCACTTCCATTCTTCGCCGATGCCTCAGCTGCTGTTTCGATGAGCGATCGAACTTGAAAACGCGTCTTATCATCCAGAACGGTAAAGATCCCGTAGTTTGATTTGTCTGCCGGGATTTTTGTGGCGTCCAGCCAACGTTGGTTCGCGTAGCGGTAAAAGTCATCACCGGATCGAATCGAATCGGCGATGAGTTTTTGGTTGATTCCCGACGTCTTTTCCGACTTGGGTTCCGTGCCATGAACGGTTGAAGTCATTGCCATGAAAAAGCACAGCAGCCCGCCCAGAATGAATCGATCCTTCCGCATCGTCATCGCAAACCTATCGATGTTACAAGAGTTCTTTGTCCCGTCCCGTACAATCGAGGATCGGGTTTGCGTCGCCATGGAGTTGCTCAACGCAACGCGGCTGGATGAATGCAGAAACAAACGTTGTTAGCCGCGATCACGCTATGTTAAGGCCCAAGCGAAAAATTGTTAACGCCATTCGCTACACCAATCCTTGGTGTGTACACCGCTTCGGATTCGCCATTCCCTGAGTTCGTCCAGCAGACGCGTCCGATGGGGGGCTGCCTCAGCGTGATCCCACAAGTTGACCAGCTCGTCAGGATCATTGACCAGATCGAAGAGCTGACCGTCCGCTTGATCGAGAAAGTGAACCAGTTTGTGCGTTGGATCCCGAACCATCGTCATGAATTCGCAGCCGGTCAGAACGGCATCACGCACTTGTTCACAGTAGACATACGGTCGCCCCGTATAGCTTGCGGACGTCATCGGGTCGAGTGCGAGCCCCAGCGATTGTGCTTCCCAATCGGCCGGGACATTCAGCCCTGCCCACTCTAGGATCGTTGGCCCGATATCCATTTGCTGGATCAGAGAATCAACCGCACGTGGATCGCCAAATCGACCTGGCGCCCAAATGATCATGGGCACTCGCGTGATCTGCTCGTACATCGTCCATTTTTGACTCTGTCCGTGATCACTCAAGCAGTCACCGTGATCACTCGTAAAAATGATGATCGAGTCTTCGAGATAGCCTTGCCGTTCCAGTGAGCCGAGAATCTCACCCACTTTTTCATCGATCATGCTGACGTTAGCCAAATAGTAGGCACGCTGACGATGCCGCTGTTCTTCCGTGGGATTCAGATCCATGACGACCGAATCGTGATCGACATCTTGGTTGTGTTGGCGAAGTTCTTTGAGTGCAGGCGGGAGAAGGTTGAGCTCGTCGTCCGTGACTGGCAGCAGCGGCAATTCACGATTCATGTAGTTGTTTGCGAATCGCGGAACGGGATCGTACGGCGGGTGCGGGCCGGGGAAACCAATTTGCAGAAACAGGGGTCTCATCTTCGGCTTCGAATCGATCCACCAAGATGCCATATCGCCTACGAAGTTGTCCGGGTGCGTGTCTTCGGGAAGTTCCCATAAAAAAGCACCTAATGCGGAGCGGTAGTCATCGCGCTTTCGATAGGTCTCACGCTGCTGTTTGACCAGGCCGCGGTAGCGCAGTGCTTTGTCCCATTCGTCGAAGAAGTACCGGCCCTCGAGATATCGGTCCTTGTTCTCTACCACGAATCGTTCGTGAAAACCCAATTCCGTTTGGAACGGCCAAGTGTGCATCTTGCCGATGTTGACACAGTAGTAGCCGGAATCATTTAACTGTTGGATCCAGCTGCGTTGCCAAGTGTCGGCATTTTTGAGGATGCCAGTTGTATGCGGGTAATACCCCTTAAATAGGCTGGCTCTCGCGGCGGCGCAAGAAGCAGCCGTTACATGACACTGATTAAACGTGATGCCTTCTCGTACGAGCCGATCCAGGTGAGGCGTGTCGACGTGCGGGAACCCCAGAGCCGCGATCGTGTCATAGCGTTGTTGATCGGTAATGATGAAGATGATATTCGGGCGATCATCGCCCTGAATTGCACGATGAACAAACATCGGTGAACGAACCTGTAGAGAAGTCAGCTTGTGCCTGCGAACGCGGCCGACATGTTACCCGCAGTCGTAAAGCGAACGAAGTGGTGCGGTTGAACTAGCTCAGCGCGAGCCGTCACGCGTGCAGGTTTGATAAGTCGAGACGGTCTGGAGAACGTCATGCCGCGGATTCGCGGTGTCGGGAAGCTCTTGAGACGCGGCTTAATTAAATGACTCAGCCGAAAACCACTGCGGGTCAATCTTTTGGCGGTCTTCCATCGTCTGACCGGGTTCGTGGAAATACATCACCTTTTCCTCGTCCGGTCTCCAGCACAAGCGGATCGGCTTTCGGTTCCATTCCGAGGGGAAGGCGACCGCGCCGGTCAGCGGCTGTTGCAATTCAACGCCCAGTGAATTGAGCTCTTCGATGCATTCGTCGAGTTCCTTGCGGTCTTCCGCGAGTGAAGAACGAATGTCACTCACTTCATCGACGTAGTCGGCCTGCTGGATGGTCTCAGGAAGCTGATCGACTCCTTCCAATTGCTTGGCTTGTTGGTCGATCTGATTCTGCAATCGCAAAATATCACGGACGATACGACGTACCAGCGGTAACATTTGCGTCGCCGAAGCGGGCGTAAAATACGCTCGCTGTTCGGGATTCGCGTTGTTGTCGCTGACGGCACGAACCATCTGACTTACCACTTTTTGGGGCGTTTGGTGATATCGCAGTGTAGTTTGGCAACAAGCGAGTGCTCTCACTTGAGTCGAACACGTTTCCAATTGGATCCAATTGGAAAAGCGTCAAGCGGCGTTCTTTGCCGCGGGTCCTGGTCCAGTATTACGACGCACGCGACAAAGGGACAGTTCCCGGGCCGAACTCGTGCGTAAGTGTCGCACACCCAAAACTTACATCTCGCGGTCCCTCTGAAGGAGGGTTTGTGGTGGGTCGGATGATCCGATTCGCGCCGTGCGTGGCTGGTTTGACGATTTTGGGGAGCTTCGCCGGCGTCGAAAGGTCAAAAAACGATGCTTGTCAAGTCGGATTTCCTTGACGCGATCATTTTTTGGCATAGAGTTGAGGGTGTCAGGAAAGCGGAATTTTGAAGGATGAGTTCCGTAGACGCAACCGGCCTACGCAAGAGCGGTACAAAGCTAGGAGTAGCAAAGGGCTTTGTATCGGTTCAGGACGGTAGGCACGCAAGAAGAAAAACGAATCTGGGCCGGTTAGGAAAGGACTGGAGCATGCTTGTATTATCGAGAAAAAAGAACGAAAGCATTGTCATCAACAACGACATCAAAATTGTCGTCGTTGAAATTCGTGGTGACAAAGTGCGACTAGGCGTTGAAGCCCCGCGTGAGGTGCCTGTTCACCGTCGTGAAGTTTACGATGCGATCCAACGCAGTTTGGAATCGGGCGACGCACCTGTCGAGTCGTAAGCGACAATGTTATTGCAGGAAGCTTAGGCAGAAAGGAATCCTCCGAACTCCATCCGCGACCAAGGTCGCATTGTTGGAGCCGGACATTGTCACGGCCGCTTTGGCTGCGACTGCTCGCCACGGGGTGAACCCTTGACGAGGACGTGCTGTCTTCGTTACAAACCTGCTTCTTGAATGCAAATGGGCGTCCAACGTCATCCGTTGGATCATTTGTGCGAGTGAAGGCCCCTTCGTCTAGCGGTCTAGGACACCGCCCTTTCACGGCGGTAACACGGGTTCGAGTCCCGTAGGGGTCACTTCAAGAAATCATAAAAACCCACGTCATCGTATTCCGATGGCGTGGGTTTTTTCGTGAGAATGTTCTGCTTGGTCGCGATTCCTTTCGCGAAAGTCCTCACTCTTTTCTCAGCATTTCAGCGAGTGAGGCACCGCGGCCAATGCGGTCCTGTCCTTCTCAGTCACTCGACACAAGTCTTGACAATTTTTCCCCGTTCGCGGTCCGCGCGGAGTGGATGTTTGGGGGATTAGTTGTTGGAAGACACGTCATCGCCATGTTTTGCCGTTCGAAAATCCTCGTCAGCAGCCGCCAACGACTCAGCGGCGGGATGAGGGCGTGAATTCGAGCGGTTCAGGGTAGAGCGGTTGTGCAGCGTTCCAAAACGTGCGACCGATGTGTCTTCGATACTTAGCTTGCCCCGCGCCTCTGCCGGGTCATGGCGACATTTAAGCCGAATCGTACACGTAGAAAAGAATGAGAAAGTAATGCATCACGGCGCATCGTTGATCACTCGGCTGAAAGCTCTGAAACAGCAGAAGTACGGTATCGCTTTCGTCGTCGCTGTGGTCGGATCGCTTGGTATTTGTGTTCCCGCCAAAGCAGGTGTCATTTTTCCACGTTTGGTCCTGGTGAGAGCTTTAACCCGCAAGCGGGAAGTCTGATCGACTCTGAATTCGATACCGCGGTTTTATTCACGGTAACGGGCAACGACTTCACGCTAGATTTCGCGCGGCTTGCAATTCGGCAATTCTCTAGCCCTTCAGACGTCGCCGTCCGTCTTTCTTTGTTCTCAACGATCAATGGACTTCCGGATTTAGAAATTGAATCAACCATCGCATCCGTTGATGCGACGTTTACCAACTCGCAGTTTGCATTAACGGATTTCATCTTCGACAACAAACCTCTGTTGTCTGAGGGGGTTACTTACTCATTGGTCGCACAGCCAGCGGTCGGTCGATCCGTTTGGAACTTTGCGACTACAGATATCGGTCCCACCCGGTTGTTTCGTTCCAATGGAGGTCCGTGGCAGCAAATCGGTTCACGTTCTGCGTACAGTGTGCACGGGGATCCCGTGGTGGCCCCTGTGCCTGAGCCGGCTTCGGTCTTTGCTTTCGCAGGTTTGGGAGCATTGGTAATTGGAGCCCAGCGAAGATCCCAGCGAAGATCCCAGCGAAAATCCCAGCGAAGATCCCAGCGTGCAACAGCTTGAGTTAGCACTCTCGATGTAGCCCGCGTTTTCATCGCATTCGTTAAAGCTTACCAACGGTTTCCCCGATACACATAGATGCGTCTAGCTATATCAAAACGATCTATCTCGAGCCGCATCACCCACGATGGACAACGCGCAGTCGAAGCCGTGGGTACTTGCCTGGTTGCTGCTCATCTGTTTCATGCTGGCTGGATTTTGTTGCGATGCAGATGCGCAGTCGGTCGAAGACCCGTCGATGCAAATTGCAGAATTGCAAGCGTCCATCGACGATCTTCATCAGCGAATCAACGCGCTGCAGTCACGTTCGCAAAGTAGTCCGTTCAACGGTGAAATCGTTGATTCAAGCGATGCCAGCGCATGGCCTGATTGCGATGATTGCCCCACGTCGGCCGGTCCGTCTTCGAGTCACTATCTGGTTTATGACGATGCTTGGGTGATCCGGCCCAACAACTCTGGCCGAACCCCCTTTGAATTACGATTCAACATTCACAATCAGTTTCGGTACACAGGTTTTGCCAATTCAAACGATCTATTCGTTGACAGTGCTGGCAACACGATTCCAATTTCTGCACGCAATGACTTCGATATCAACCGCGGCCGCTTTGTCTTTTCCGGCTACGCGTTTGACCCCAACCTCGAGTTTTACACCAACGTTGACTACAACACTGTAGCGAACGACCCGGTGTTGCTCCTGCTTTCTTGGGTGTCGTACCGCTTTGGCGATGCACTGACGATTCGGGCTGGTCTCTTGAAAGTGCCTGGGACTTGGGAGTGGGAGCAGTCGTCTCGATTCACTCTCGGTGCCGAACGCTCGCTTGCGACGACATTCTTTCGGCCTTCGATCACGGCAGGCGTGTGGGCTCAGGGCACGCTTGGAGAATCGGTGTTTTATCGTGCGTTGGTCGGTGACGGTTTCAATACGTTTACGCTTCGTGCTGCCGAACTGGATGTGAACCTCGCCTATTCAGCATTGCTTTGGTGGGAAAAAGGAGAGCATTTCGGAGTCGGCTATTCGGATCTCGAATGTCATGAGTCTCTCAGCTTGCGGGTCGGCCACGGCTTCACTTACGCGTCCAACGATTCCGATCCGATTGGAGAACCCGGTCCCGAACAAACCGTGATACGCCTTTCCGATGGCACGCGACTGGTCGAACCTGGTGCCATCGCGCCGGGAGTCACGGTGAACGAATTCGATATCTCGCTCTACACGGTGCATTTGGGTTTGAAGCGACGCGGGCTGAGTTTTGCGGCCGAGTATTTTTTCCGCTGGCTCACATCGTTGGCGGCGACGGGGCCGATTCCAGACAGCTCACTGTTTGATCACGGCTTCTTCGCGCAAGGAGGTGCGTTCGTCATCCCCAAGCGACTGGAACTCTACGCAATCGGGTCGCAGGTGCGTGGAGAGTTCGGCAGTGGCACGCAGATTGGTGGAGGTGTGAACTGGTACGTCAAAGGAGAACGCGGTGCGCGATTCACCTTCGATGTCTCAAGGATCGAAGATTCACCCGCCGATCAAGACCGAACCGGCTTAGTCGCCGGAGGTTCGGGAACCCTCTTCCGCGTACAGTGGTGGCACTTCTTCTAGTCGCCCATGTCGCGGTCACACCTTGTTTAATGCACCGATAAAACTGGATGGTATTTCCGTCACCGCTGCGATGGGCAAAAAGCCAAACGGAAGCCGACATCATCGTATCGGGCCGAAGTCGCCAACGCGAATCTTAGATTGCTTTTGCGGCAAGCCAACTCAAGGCGACCGGTCAACGTTACCACAATTCTGAGTCGACGACCTCTCTCGAAGCACGCGTTCCCAGCGAGCCCCAAAGACCAAAAGGACTCTTTGTACCAGGAGGCAAAAAACCAGCTTCAGCACCGACGTGCGCGCTGTCCTGATCTCCAGCCTCAATTGAATCGGTCATAAAGATGACGGCACCGTCGGCCATCAGGATATGAGTGCCGCCCATGTGTCGACTACTCGGAGGTAGCAATGCTGCTGATAGAGTATTCCAACCCACGCAGATTTCGCGGTTCGGCGGCGTGATTGTGGTCATGTTGCCGAACACTCCGCGATGGAATGCCCAGCTAAATCCGCGACCGTGTTCATCTGGCACTCCATGGGCCCCAGGAAAAATCCCACCTGGAGTCGTCCCTCCTGCTGTTCCAAAATCCAACCAGAACAACGGTCGTTCAGGATTGATCAGCGATTGGCAACTCAAGTTATCGCCTGCTTGACCGAACGCGTTACTGCCTGTTTCACGGTTGTGCCCCACTGTATTCAATTGAGCACTCGTGCGGATGTCTTGGTCGCCTAAGTCAGTCGCGATTTCACCTGCCAAGATGGTGTTGGACAAACCATCCAAAATGTCACGGAACCTGCTTTCCTTTCGTTGCATGAACGCTCCACGGCTACCAGCGCGAAGTCGCGCGGTGACCTGAGCTGCGGGAAATCCACCGCCCCATCGGCTTGTTCGAATACGACCATTGTCACCCAAGAAACCCTCTCGCTGAAAGTACGTTGAGTCACCGATGCAAGCGACGTAATTGGTACGCCCCTTAGCCGGTAAACCAACACCTGGGTCACTCGGACAACGAAGTGTTGGGATCTCCGTTAGCCAAGGGTCGTATCGAAAATCATTGTGGTCCGCGAGTCGACGTCCCGGGTTGGGACCCATCGGAGGAAACGACTCGGTTGCGCTGAAGGCGAGTGGGTTGCTAATCTGTTCCCAAAGAGCCTGCTGTTCGAAAAATGGAGTGAGTCCGACGAGCCAGCTGACCTCAAGCAAGTTGTAACAACGAACGGCATTGGCGGCTGTCCTTGCTACGGAGACGCCGCGGCTTGGACCCGCCGTTCCACCGCCATGAAGCGGCAGTTGTTTGTAGGCCGAGTGATAGTTGTGAACGGCAAGTCCAAGTTGCTTAAAGTTATTGCTGCAACTCATTCGACGAGCTGCTTCACGGGCGGCCTGCACGGCCGGAAGCAAGAGTCCAACCAAGACGCCAATAATGGCGATTACCACCAGAAGCTCGACAAGTGTAAATCCAACCCTAACGCGTTTCATTTTTGACCTATCCAGGAAGAAGGTGAAACCAATCGCTCAGCTTCTACGGCGGTTCGCAAACAATTTGAGAAGCTCTTCACGTGCCGGTGCGGTCTCGCAGCTTTTTCTTTGTCCCGCAAAATGTGAAAGATTCTCCAAATCGTGAGGGTCATGAGGTTTCAAATCCTGGTAGTTCGCTCGGGCGATGCAATGATACCCATGTGGATGTCGGTGAGCAACTTTGGGTAATGCATGAGGCAACAGTCCCCTTTGATGGGAATCTGTTGCATGCACATGCGTGAAGAGTTGATTACGGAGAACAAATGCAGGGTGAGTCGTTGCCCTTGTTGCCGTCGACCTGTTTTTCTACTGCCTGTATGGAAGCCTCCGCGGAAGGCCAAGCCCGATCGGCTTGTTGTGTTGCCACCGCCGGACGGATGGATTGAGCAGCTGATTGGAGACGCGAACCAGCATCCGTGGACGTCTGTTTAAACAACCGAGTCGATTGCACGATTGCGACGCCAGCGAGCAGGCAGGCACATGCGGAGAGTGAAGTTCGAACGATCAGGGACGATCGCGGCGCGGGTCGCCTGGGCAATCGTCGGATCGACATCGAGATTGAATGCTCCGTTACTTTCGCCGTCACACGCATGGAGGCGGGGACAACCGGTGGAGCTTCCACAGGCGGTGCTGCAAGAGGTTGTGAAGCAGCTGCTAAATCATGACCTGGGTTCGGCATCGGAGACTCTCCCGACGTTCTGCCAATTCAAGACTTCTTCACTGTATCACCGCCGGCAACAGTATCCAAGCGTTTTCGCGGTCTGGTACCATGGACGGACTTGTCTCCAATTCTCTAGGGTGAACCATGAACAAAACACTAAAGTTCTGTTTGGCTGCAGGCCTGCTGACTTCGCTCACATACATCGCTGCGAACGCTGACGATCCGTTCGGCGATGATCCGTTTGGTAGTGGGCCATCAATTGGGAATCCCTTTGAGGACTCGGATCAAGATCCCTTCGGCGGTGGATCGTCTGGTTCATCGGCAGAGACGATTCAAGACGATGATCCCTTTGCTGATACGGAAGTTCGCACCCGTGCACAGCGAGCTCAAGTCGCTCAGACGGATGATCCCTTTGGTGGTCCAGTGACTCGACCTGCGAAGAAGGTTAGGCCGGCGACGCCAGGTAGGGACGATCCTTTTGGAGCTGATCCTTTCGCCGATCGTGCTAGACGCCCGGATCCGCGACCTGCCAAAACGCGACCAGCTGCACAGGCTCGACCGGCAACACGGCAAATCGGTGACAAGGAAGCATCGCATGCGCGAATTCTTGAAAAATTGGATGAGTTGACCACCCATTCATTCATTGAAATACCGCTAAGCGATGCTGTTCTCGATTTGAGTCAGTATCACGATATCCCGATTGTCATCGATAGCCGCGCATTGGAAGAGATTGGTTTGTCTGCGGAAGAGCCGATCAGCATTTCGCTTAAGAACGTTACCCTTCGCTCTTACTTGCGTCTGATGCTTCGTAGCTTGGATCTCACGTACTTGATCAAGGACGAAGTCATGCAGATTACAACCATCGAAGCTGCCGAGCAAAACCTCATCGTGAAGATCTACAAGTTCCCAGATGATCTTGTGAGTGAGTCCGATGCACTGGTCAGTGCCATCAACAAGACCATTGTGCCGGACACGTGGGATCTTTTGGGAGGGCCATCATCGATCACGAGTCTCAAGAACGTTCTGATCATATCGACGACGTCGGATGTCCACGATCAGGTCAGTGATTTGCTTGAAGACCTGGAGAAAAAGCTTGGTTACAAAGACGAATAACAGAACCCGGATGATGACGCTTGCCGCTGTTCAAGCGGCAAACGATCGTCTTCGGGTCGTCGTTTCTTGCAGGTCGCATTGCACCCAACGCGATCCGATCATTTCGGAAGCCTTGACTTCAGCTGATCAATCAATAATTCGTAATCGCGTGTCCAATTGATGCACGTCCCCATCTGGCGTGCGTATCGGTATCCGTATTGAGGACCGACAACACCGTTAAAAAGCCCGTTTCGGGTCGAGTATTCCGGGCCGCTTGCCATCGGAAGACTGTCGATCTGACGGAGCATCAATTTCGTCATCTCATCAACCATTCGATCAGCACGCGACCTTTCGTACCCAAACTGCCGGACGTTGTAGGCAACAAAGCCATTCATAAAGGTCTTGTGTGCGAGATTGCCTTCTGAATCAATCCAAGACGCCTTCTGGTATCGGTCCCATTCTTTGAGCATGGCCGCTCGCCGTGAATCGCGTCGCAAATCCGCATCGGGGATCATGTCGATCAGCTCCAGCAAGCGTTTCGATCGACTGATTTGTACCAACGCAGTCAATTGGTTCACCGCCGTGGCTTCGCTGAATTCCGCCCCCGCGGAAAGCGTGTTGAAGTCGACGTTTCCTTGCACGCATCCTTCACGAATCTGTTGCGACCACTTCAGCAAGACCTCGATGGATTTGAGCGACACTTCGCTTTCATCTCCGATCAACGTCTTGATTTCGTCCATTGCAATATGACTGCCAATCGTCTTTGATTCGAGCTCCTTGTTTAGCTGCTCGAGCAGCTCTTCCGTCGGCAGGGATTCAAATTCACTGGAAGTTCCGATTGGGCTGAACGCCAACGGTGAAATGACAAGCTCACCCGAAGCCGCCGAGCTCGGAACTTGCGAAGCCATTTGATTTCGCCACGCTTTGTCCAAGCTTGGTGCTGTGAGGACGCGGAGCGAGATCACGCCAAGAATCGGAAGCCCGATGGCTAGAGCTGAATACGCTATCACTCGCCAGTGATAACCGAATCCAACACTTTGGTTGATCCATCGTGACGTTAAACGCCAAGAGGCAAACAGCAACACCGGAAGGGCCAGCAGAACGAGGGATTGATACTGCGTGTAAGCCTGGAAAAAGATGAAAAGCAGCATGCTAAAAATAATCGTATACGCCGGAGCCGCCATGAACGTAAGCATGGGGCGACGCACCCACTGACCCACCAATTGCCCAAACGCAAATGCCATCACGATCACAACGGCTGCTGTCCCAGCACCAAGCCTCTGTGGCGATGTATACGCACAGACCCAGATGAGCAATAAGCAAACGCTCAAGGGCAGAAACATGCGGGTCAACCATATCCTTGTCGCTGGAATGCCTCTGTCTGCAAAGAACTGCACGCGACGACGAACGTTGTCACCGTAAAAAGTCACTCCGCCAATCCAGCTGACACACAGCCCGATTATCAGCGGAGTGAATTCGGAAAGGTAATACCACTGACGACCCGTGTTTCCGTCTAGCAATAGCATCACCAGGCATATCCCAGCCAGCACGCAAATGAACCACCCCGTCTGACGGAAGTTTTGCCACATCAAGGCGCGCCATTTGTTTGGCTGCAGTGTCGCCAGGAAACGTGGGGGACGGTACGCCGACGGTGATTGTTGATCCAGAAGTTCGCGGACCGATCCGGACTTGTCCGGGGCTGTCAAGCGACGTTTTGCAATCAGTAAGTGAATGGCCCACAATGCTGCACACGCCGCCAAGCCACCAATGATCAAAACAACTAGTTCGTTGCCACTGACCGATCGCATGTCTGGCTTGTAGGTGCTTTGATCGAGAAGAGCTCGGTAACCGAAATCGACCAACATTGCGATGATGCCGATCAGTGGGACGACCGCAATCAGACCGGAAACGGGTGAACGAAACGAGTAGGCCGTAATCATCCCACTGAGCAGTAACAGCAGGCTGAAAGTCAACAGGTAAGTGATGCCCGCTGGACTCGTCCAATCCTGAACCATGGGCGTAGCAGCAACCGCAAACGTACTGCTAGCGAAAGCCATCGCGATGGAAGAAACCATCCACGCTACCAGAACGGAAAACAACGCGACAAGAAATTTCGAGTGCGCGATTGCCGTCCAGTGCACCGGTAATGTTCGCAGCCAACCCAGCGTCCCATTCTCTTCTTCGGTGCCAATCAGAATCGCCGGTGCACCCAGCGCGACCAAGTTGGGCATCAAGATCCAGAACGACGCATAAGCGGTTGTAACTTCACCTGCTCCGAGCCAAGCCGAAGCGGTGAAGAAAATCGCAAACAACGCGATAATGCCGACGAGGATGGCCAGCAACAATGGACGTACGGCGTTTGTGTCTTTCCAAAACAGGTGCCGCATCATGACGGATCCTCCCAGGCGGTGGCCTCAACGTTGGCAATGTCAGCATTCAATGTTGATGCCGACACAGAATCGTCTTCTTCAATTTCAGTAACGAATATCTGAGACGCAAACGGTCTCATGATCACACTCTCGCCAATCATCAACAAACACGGAAGAAGCAGGGCTAGGCCCGTGTAGCCGAGAACGCGGAACGTGAGACCAGTCTTCTCCTGACTCTCCAGCCAAGGCTGCATGAGTCTTCGCGTCGCGAACAAAAGAACGGGAACCGTAAAGATGATCATGGCGATCGGGTAGTCGAATCGGTCGATCACATACACCAGTGGAAGCAATGCGACCGCGGTGTACGCTGGACCCGCGAAAAATGCCAATAACGGACGATCCACCCACTGAGATACGAGTTGACTGAATGCAAACAGAACAACCACGATCGAACACATCATGATCGTTGTATTCTGTCCGGAAGCACGCGACTCAGCGGTCGCGACCAAAACAGCTGAAACCAGTAGCCCCACGCATGCGATCGCTGGCGGAAGCACGCGCGTCCACCAGAGCTGCGAAGGGGAAATGCCGCGGTCAGCAAAAAAACCAAAACGCCTCCGCGTGTTGTCACCGTAAAACACAAGTGCACCCAACGAGGAAGCGGCAATCACCAAGGACAATGGGGCAAGCCCACCTGACAATCCGATCCAGGGATCCCGGTCCGCCTGGTTGGTCATCCAGAATACCGCAGCGGTGATCCACGACACAGAAACAAACAACGCACTGATCATCCAACACTGCTGAACTTGCTGCCACATTAACGACGCCACCGGAGACGGGCGATCGGCGAGGACGAATCTTGGAGCGCGATACGAGGTGAGGCGTGATACTTGCCCTATCGAGCGAATGCGTATTGGAGCGACCATGCGCCGACGAGCAAGCCATGCGGTGACACCGCAGAGCGCTGCCAGAATTGCTGCCGCGACCACGGCTCTTTCCGTAAATCCGACACCAACCGACTCAAACAAAACCGAACATCCGATCACGGCAACCAAAAAGGCAAATAGAAATGCACCGTTTGCAAACAAAGGAGACCGAATCGTGTAGATGCACAGGAACGCTATCGCCAAAACGAGCAAACTGAAAAACGCGACTGCCGACCCTGCCTGCCATCCAATGCGGCTCGTGAATGACTCTGAACCCCAGCAAAGACTCAGCATCCAAAGCTGCAGCAAAGCGAGCAACCAAATCACGGCTCCACAGGCGATGGTGACGAAACCTCTTGACCACCAAACCGCTTGCCAAGGTACCGGGACCGTGCGAAGCCAAGCGTTTGTCCCTGCTTCCTCTTCGCCACCGACAAGCAACGAAGGAGCTCCGAACAAAAACAAGTTGGGAACCAAAATCCAAATCGTCACGCTGAACTCAGCCAAATTCGTCGTTCCGAGTTCACCGAGCCACCAAAGAAGCAACAAGAACCCGTTCAACGCGATGAGCAAGCCGACCACCGCAAAAACAAACGGCCGCAGAATGCGAAAGTCCTTCCAATAAAGACTCGACATCATGGAGCTTTGCATCACTGGTCCCTCCGGTTAATCGTTGGCGTCGGTACCGCTCAAGCCGTGTGCCACGACGCTGATTCGTCGGGCTCGGATTGTTGAATGGTCTGGGCGGTGCTTTCCGCAGACAAAAGCTGGTCGCCATTTCCAGAAGGAACAGGCCGATTGGCTCGGTTATCACAGACAGCGACAAAGATTTCTTCGAGCGATGCCTGATGGGCATCCAAATCGGTCACTCCATCAACTGACTCAAACTGATCTCGCCAGTTCTCCGGGAGCGCCTGCACCACCCATCGCATTTGCCGCCCATTCTGAGATTCCGTCAAAACATTTCCCGGTGGCAATTCGACTGTCGCCGCGGGATCATCGAGCGTTGCAGTCACGATCCATGTCGTTTTCTTCAACACATCCAGTGGCTGCACGACCTTTAAGTGACCCTGATGCAAGATCGCGATCCAGTCGGCAACCCGTTCGACCTCGCTGATCTGATGGCTGCTCAGCAGAACGGTTCTGCCAAGTGCCGCGCGATCCACCATTGATTCAAGAAACTGACGCCGAACCATTGGATCCAATCCACTGGTCGGCTCATCCAATATCAACAGTTCCGGATCATGGGCCGTTGCAAGTGCCAAAGCGACTTTCGCTCGTTGGCCCTTACTGAGATTCTTCAGTTTGACTCCGGTGGGAACATCGAACGCCGCAAGCAGTTCGAGGTAACGATCAGGAAACGACTCGTCATAAAACGCAGAGGTAAACCAGCCAATCTCTTCGGCTGTCATCCACTCATAAAGCGCTGGCGCATCGGAAACGTAGCCGATCTTGCGACGAATTTCTAAACCATTCTTGATGCTCGAATGCCCGAGAACGGTCGCTGAGCCTTCATCCGGTTTCAAGAATCCTGTCAGGATGCGAATGAGCGTTGTTTTCCCAGCACCGTTCTCGCCAAGCAAGGCAAAGACGACACCGGATGGAATTTCCAAGCTGACATGGTCCAGCGCTTTCGTGCGACCATACCGTTTTGCCAAGTTCTGCAATGAGATCACGGGGGTGCTCATTCCGACACCTGCGAGAGAGGAAGAAACGCAAAGAAGAGAATCATGTCGATGGTGCCTCATGGGATACCGACGACTGCTTGGCGAGCTCTGATTCAAACAATTCACGCAGCGATTCGGGGCTCATGCCGCCAGCCAACGCGTCAGAAAGTGCACGTCGCACCGCATCGGCAACCAGCGTGTTTCTGGCTGCCGTGCAGTGCGTCCGTGAGTCACGGCGCACCACCATCCCACGTCCTCGCAAACTTTCCAGCACATCGTCCGACTGAAGCTGTTGGTAGGCGCGCGCGATGGTGTTCGGATTGATCGCCAGATCTCGAGAGAGCTGACGAACACTCGGAACCATCTGGCCACCGACCAAGACTCCATCGGCGACGGCCAGTTTCACCTGTCGCACGATTTGTTCGTAAATGGGGACGCCGTTATTTGGATCGATCGAGAAAAACATACTCGCCTCACGTGTAATAGTGAGATGGTACACCAGTGCAATGGGAGGGTCAAGCGACGATCCCCATTTTTTCTCGTTTGCTCTTTTCAGCGCATCGATCGGAAGATCGACGTCGTGGCGTTCGTGCCCTCATCCTTCACCGGGACGCGCGGATCCATTCGCGAATTCGATCGATCTGAGAGGTAAAGGATCCACTTACCGGCACGCCGGTTTCATCAATCGCGCGGACGGGCCCAATCGAGTTCTGCTTGCGATCAAGTGTGAGCGTAAACGCGAATGGCTCGTCATCATTGCTTGTCCATGGACCGATAAGCCCAAGCGTTTCCGATAAGTAGTCACGCGTTACGAATAAGCGAGAAGGTGATGGTCCACCGTTGCTTAGCAAGTTCACACCGTCGAGCAGTTGTGGGTCATTCCATTTCCAACCCAGTGCAGCGATGAGTGTTGGCAGGATGTCGGCGTGCATGGTTGGCGTGTCGAACCGCTGCGGCTCGATCCCCGGGATCCATGCGATCGCGGGTGTTTGGTTTTGTACTTGTGAGATCTTTGTTCCATGACCGATCGTTCCATCTTCAAGAAACGCTTCCCCGTGGTCACCAGTGACCAAGATGATGCGATCATCCTGCATCACTGCTGATAGGAATCGATCAACGGTCCTCGCGCTGTTGCGATAGCGATTCCATACTTCCGGTTGTGCATCCGATGGATAAGGGTAGAGCATTCGATCGTCAGCTGCCGGTTGAAAGATCTGGTCCTTCGGATAGCTGAGATAGGTTGCATGCGTCGCGTACAGATAAAGGACGGCAACACGTGGCGCGCGCTGTTCACTTGGCTCGTCGAGAAAACTCGCAGCTTGCACGACGGCATGTCGGTCTGAATCTAAGCCATTTCGCGCAACGACGTCGAACACATCAAAGTGGTCCGGATGAATAAAGTCGTCCATGTAAAAGCGAGACCATTGATCATCACCGGCAAAAAAACCCAACTCATACCCTTGATTTCGAAAGATTCGATTTAGTACCGGCGTGAAGCGAATCGGAGAGTCATACCAACTTGCGTCGATGCCATTGAGCAAGCTGAAGAAGCCGTGCGTGGTTGCGTTACCACTGGAGAAGTGCTGGCGACACCAAATTCCACGCGAAGCGTATTCATGAAGCGACGGCATGGTCTGCTCGTTGATGAGCTCCGGTCGCATGGATTCGACAATCGCAATCAAAATGTCGGGCGACGATTCGCCTTCGAACGAGGATGGAGTTGTGACAGTGAGTCTGCGCAGGGCGTTCTGATAATCCAGCATGTGATTAGCGGATGATTGTTCGTCGTCCGCATCGCGCAGATGGTCTTCTGCCGCGGGATCACCGCTTGGATAAACTGACTCGACTTCCAGCCTGGTTGAGTTCAATGACGACACTCGAATCATCGACATCGGGTTGCGTGCTGGATTCAACTGCGCCCACTGTAACGTCTCGTTCAACGTAAAGACGGCCGGAACAGAGAGCGCGATTGCCAGAGCGACTAGGCCTAACTGCGCGATCGCGTTCGAAGCGGTGCGTCGCATCCTGAGTCGATGCGTCATGGACCGACCGAGCAGCCTTGACACTACAACAAGGCTAACTGGCAGGAACATCGCAACGAGGAACCAGCCGATTGTCACCCAGGTGACGTAGCCGCGAAGGGAATTTGCATGCTGCAAGACTCTCAGGCTGCCCGCCGAAAAGAGTGGCTGGGCGATCCATGCCCACGTCAGCGCATTTAGGGCGACGAGAGTCGGAACGATCAAGCACCAAGCCAATCCGAACCACTTCGCGAGACGTTCCATGCGAAGTGGGAGCAGTGAAGCGATCGCTGTACCCGGAAGTACGAAAGCGATCGACTGGCTGGCCACTAACCCGATGCGAACCAGTTTCGGTCCAAGACTCGAGTCGTCCGATGGTCCAAACGGATGGCCTAGCGAGATTAACGTGGTGACAAGTACCGACGAAAGTGTCCAGGCGACGAGTCCATGTCGGCGCTCGTCGCCCTTTGGATCTGCCGGTCGTTCGATACCACGATGAATCAATACGCCCGATTAACGATCTCGAATTTCAGCCGTCAAAATTGCTTCCGCTTTCAGCGAGTTTTCACCGGCGGTTTGAATCGTGATGGCGGTTTTCTGGGGACCGGGTTTGGCATCGACGGGTGTGAATTCAGCAAAGACAACGTGCGTCTTCTTCGGAGCAGGAGCGGGTTTGAAATCGACCTTCCAGCCCTCAACGGTGATCGCATCGATATTAAATGGTTCGCGACCGATCAGGATGATCTTTTGCTTGACGGTCTCGCCTGGCTTCACGCTTCCGAGGGCGATCGATTGCGGTGAAATTGAAAGTGGGCTCTTTACGTCTCCGCTTACCTTCAGTGGGACGCGTGGCATACTGCGATCGTTGGTGAGAACCAGAAGTTCGTCTTGGAAGAAGCCCGCCGGCGCTTTGTCGGTAAGGTTGACGGAGATCTCGTAGTTGACTCGGCCGCCACCGCGGCTGACTTCTGCAAACTGAGGAACGATCCATGGTTGGTTGCTTGTCACATCCATGATTTTCCAGTCACTGCGTCCGGCGTATAGGACTTTCGACTTATTGACGGCCGGCTTTGATTGCTCGACAGCTCCGAATTCGACGGCGCCCGGATGGAACACCATGTCCTTTCGAATGTAACCATCGACACGCAGGCGAACTTCAGAATACTGAGGTCGCTCGATCACAACGGTGAGCGTTGCGCCTCGCTTGCCTCGGAAGGTGCCGGTGTTAAATCGAGCGACAAGTGTGGTCGACTCACCCGGTTTAATTGACTTGTCTTTCAAGATCGGTGTCGTGCATCCGCAGCTGGCACGAACGGTCCGAATCTGCATCGTCGTCTTAAACGGGTTGTGAATCGGAAATTCAAACTCAGTCTTTGCGGCGACGGCCACCGTGCCGAAGTCATGTTTCTTGACTGGAAACGCCGTTGCACGCCAGTCGGCCGCTGCGACGAGTGAAGGAAGCAAAAAGAAACTAACGGTAGCGAGACAGGTTGAGCGAATCATGGTGAAGGCGCGGTATTGAGTTAGTTAGGAGTCGAAGACGCTTCTCGACGCCGAGAAATATACGTTGCGGAACCGCACTCGACTCCCGCCATCTATTCAGACTACCGCTGTTGGCAGATCGTACAACCGGAAATCGTGAAAAACCGGGGGGAGCGGCTTCCCCGCTAGTGTTCGCCTGTCCGGCGAAGATTGCTTGACCGGTCGTTTTTCGGCCGGGGGAAGACGTCACGGAAAATCGTGCACCTTAGAGAAGTCCCGATCGCACGCGATTCGGTGCGGATGCGGGGTTTGTGGCGATTCGGAGATAACCTTTGGCCCAAACGAAAAACAGGGTGGGACTCTTTTGAGTCCCACCCTGCTTGATCCATGATTCGCGTGCGTCCTGCGAAGTTGTTCCTGTCCGCCAGATGGCGGTGATCCCTAATTAAGCGCCGCAGCAGGGCTCTGCCCCGCAAGTTGGCTCGCAGCCGCAGCTTGGCTCGCAGCAGCTATCGCAGCCACCGCAGCTGTCGCAACCGCCGCAGCCGTTGAACATACGCTTCAGCATGCCACGAAGTGGACCTTCGCTGCTGTTCGATCCAGAGCATGGGTCGCAGCATGGGTCGCAAGGGTCGCAGCAAGCTGGTGCAGGAGCACAAACTTCGACGGGAACCTGCTTGCAAACCACTCGTGGGACACACTTGGTGACCGTGTAGGGCTCGCAAACTTTTCGGCACTTGGCAACTTTGATGGTCTTGGTGAAGCACTCTTTGCGGCACTTGGTTTCGCAAATCGTTTTGGTGCGGCACTCAGGAACCATTTTGCAAACTCGGTACGAGCAGGTCTTGGTCTTGCACTCTTTGACCATTTTGCAGGTCGTGTAGTTGCAAGTCTTCTGACGCTGTTCGCACTTGTATCCGCAGCAAACGGTGTACGAGCATGTCTTGGTTTTGCACTCAGGGACCATCTTGCAGACGGTGTAGTTGCAAACCTTGGTTCGCTGTTCGCACTTGTGTCCGCAGCAAACGGTGTACTTGCAAGTCTTGGTTTTGCACTCAGGGACCATCTTGCAGACGGTGTAGTTGCAAACTTTGGTCTTGCACTCAGGAACCATTCGGCAAACGGTGTAGTTGCAGACCTTGGTCTTGCACTCAGGAACCTTACGGCAAACGGTGTAAGGAACTTCGCGAGTTCGGCACTCACGACGGTATCGCTTGCACTCGACGATTTTTTCTTCGCAAGTTGGTACCCAGACCTTTTTGCAAACCGTCTTTGGTGGGCACTGAACGCACTCAACTCGGCACTCGCCTGGGCAGTAAACGCGCTTGCAAGTGTTCGGATCGAATGTCCACGTGCCTGGCTCACGAACGACTTTTCGCATCGTTGGGCCGGGGATCGTTTCGGTTCTGGTTTCCCAGTTGCCGCCACGAACTTTCACGGTCTTGGTGTAAGTTTCGGGAACCATGACGCTGTACGTCTCGGTGCGAACCTTATCTTCTTTAACAGTGTTGTAAACCGTGTACTTGATTTCGCGTTGCTTGGTCTCGTAAACGGGCTTCATCACCGTGTACTTGATTTCACGCTGACGAGTTTCGTACACAGGCTTGCATACCGTGTAGTTGATCGTCTTTTCGCGAGTTTCGTACTGAGGGATCTTAACCGTGTAGTTGATTTCTCGTTGACGTGTCTCGTATACCGGCTTGCAGACGGTGTAGTTGATCGTCTTCGTACGAGTTTCGTACTGAGGAATCTTTACCGTGTAGTTGATCGTCTTGGTGTGAGTCTCGTACACAGGCTTGCACACGGTGTAATTGATCGTACGAGTTTTTGTTTCGTACTGCGGCACCATTACCGTGTATTGAACTTCGCGAGTCGAAGTCTCGGGAACCATCCGAGAGCACTGAACTTCGCGGTCTTCGTAATAAACTTCGTTGCGAGTGCGATAGCGAGTTTCCTCAACTTGATCGTACACAACTTCGCGAACCGTTCGCATGCAGGTGTAAGTTCCACCAGCGACGGCACCGTCACTGACTTCCGCACCTTCTGCGACCGTTCCGCAACCACCACAGCCTTCGTAGCTGATTGCGCCACAATAAGCAGCGCTGGCGGTGTCGGCTCCAGCGACGATCGAACAGATCGCGACGACTGGAAGTAACCACAGCCTTTTCATCATCAATTTCTCCACAGAAACAACATTTGTTGCCAGGACGCAGCTTTCAACGCTCGCCTGTGCTCCGGCACCCGCGGCGCGTCATCAATCCCCGTGCGTTGTCGCTACCGCGCTTCTAGCGGATCGATGCGTTTGCCCATGTATTGAATTGGCAAACTGCCTCGATCGCGCAGTCGCTGCGCAATGACGAAACGGTTATCGATGCACTGACTACATCGTCTACGGATGAAAAGTGAGTCACGCAAAGATGATCGCCAAGGCAAAACAGTCCGATTGTGGAGACCTGATAGAACGACCGTTCAGTCAATGCCGGTTGTGTCAACGAGAGCGCTTTAAGACCACCAGAGTTGCGTTCGGGCAACCAAGTGTCGCAACCGTGAGACGATCAATCGGTGCAACCGGAACAAGACGAACGGCAAAGCCGCAGTGAATGACGGTCAATCGATACCGTATGCCAAAACCGGCTCCGCGCTGCGATCACCGATGCCAGAAGATCTCGGCTGGTACACGTACCTGCATGACATTAAACGGTAGGACTTACAAGATCAGGTCTAGTGAGATTCGTTTGTGATTGCCTAACGAGAGGCTTCGTTATTTCGCCGAGAAAACGAACAGCCGGAAAAATCAGACGGAAAGCGGACCGGCAATATTGCTCAAGACGGCAATCAAGCGGAGGCGGTGATCCTGACGCAAATGAAAACGCGGTCTTTGACGAACTCCGAAAAGGGGACCACCGAAAAGGGGACAGGCAATGAAGTGGGGGCGGCGAAGCTGCCGCGAATGAATAAGCGCTCTTTGACTTGGTCTCGTTGATGTTGCCGGTGCGCACTCGGCGTTTTGCTGCCAATTCTTATCAACGTCTCGATGACGCACCGAAAAGGGGACAGGTAATGAAGGACCACCGAAAACGGACCGAAAACGGGACAGGCAATGAAGTGGGGGCGGCGAATCTACCGCGAATGAAAATGCGCTCTTTGACTTGTCCTCGTTGATGTTGCAACTCCGAAAAGGGGACAGGCAATGAAGTGGGGGCGGCGAATCTACCGCGAATGAAAATGCGCTCTTTGACTTGTCCTCGTTGATATTGCCGCTGCACATTCTGCGTTTTGCTGCCAATTTGAATCAACGTCTCGATGACGGTCTCATGCCTGTCCCCTTTCTGAGATCCCCTATCCGAGATCAGTCCGGAGGAATGGACGGTCGTTTTCTGCCTGTCCGCGATGGTCGCCTGGTTTTATGCCTGTCCCCTTTATTTGTTATTTGGTCCACTTTGTTTGTTTCTCTCGGACGCCCAAGTGTCCTTCGCAAAACGAACATCCGCCTTTCTCCGTTCGCGAATGCTGTCCTGACTTGAGGTCGACCCGTCGTTGCCACGGGGATTGAACGGTGGAATCGTTCCGAACGGCCCCGGTTCAGCCGGCCTGGATCTTTCCCGATTTCGTTCTGCTTGATCTCCATGGGGCAGATGGTGCTATAATGCGTACCCCTGTATGGGTGGTGTGGCTAATCCATGAGGTGATGGCCAAAGGAGACCTGTTCGAGTCCTGGCTCACCAACACCACGGACGGCGCAGTCGGGCGACGTGCGGAGACGGCCTTTTGAACCAAAGGACCGGCTGGCTTGTCATTCTAGGAATTCTGTTGGCGGCGATCGGGCTGGAGTTTCGTCCCGTTGCTGGCGGAGTGTTCGTTTTGCCCTACATCCTCGCGGGCATCACTGCGTTGTGGCTACCGACGCGTCCTTTCCTCCGCACAGTGTTGCTGATTGGTCTGTGCTGTTTGGTGCCGCTTGTCTTCCATGCGGATGATGGATCCCAGTGGATCAATCGCGTCGGCGCTTGCATGTGCCTCGCCGCGATTGCCTTGGTCCGATTCGGATCGGATACCTGGAACCGTCTCTCTCAGCCCTTAGACGGAGAAACACTTTTTGGGGTTGAATCGTTTGATTTGGAAGAAGATCTCGGCTCCGTCGATGATTCGGGGCTCGTTGCTGTTGACGGAGCGGATACGGAACACCTCGAGTTCTCGGTCGACGCGATTCATCCCTCTCATCAGACGAGAGTCCACGAAACGGATCATCATGCCAATCGCGAAGCCGGGCAGTTCGCACTCGATGCCGGCGCGACTCGCAATTATGTCGAGCCAGCTCTTGAACGATTACAAGCGAGCGGGCAGTTCAACGATGCACAAATGAAGCTGATCGCAAATGAAATGCGAGTGCTTGAAGAACGTGGCTTGGTTGCAGAGTTTGTAGCTTGCCTAACAAGCGGAACGCAGGTGGGAAGATTCATCATCGAAGAACCGCTTGGACGCGGCGGTGAAGGAAATGTCTACCGCGGGCATGATGACAGTGGACAACCCGGCGCGATCAAGATTCTGCACAACATGCGAGTCAGCGATCGATTCCGGCGGGAGATGCATGTCGTTCGGCAGCTTGCCCATCCAAACATTGTTACCGCTTACGAAGTCGGAGAATTTCGCGGGCTCCCCTTTATCACGATGGAGCTTCTTCGCGGTCCGGACCTGTACATTCGCGTCAAAGAGAATGGGCCGATCAATTGGCAACAAGCAACGCACTACATTTTGCAGGCGGCACGCGCACTTGCCCACGCTCACCAACGAAACTTGATCCATCGTGATGTCAAACCGGGCAACATGATTCTGAATAATGGTGAGTCCATCAAATTGGTTGATTTTGGTTTGGCGGCGCAGGGCGCGCTTCCCTCGGTAACGAACGACAGCGTCTTTCGGTACCGAACAGAGGATGGTCATCTGGCAGGAACCCTACCGTTTATGGCCCCGGAGCAAGCACGGTCGCTCGCAAACGCGAACGTAAGATCGGACATCTATGGCTTGGGTGCCACATGGTTCTATCTGCTAACCGGACGCGAGCGACTTCGCGGAAAAACGTTCTCGCAGCAGTTTGAGAATCTGTTGGTGCGCCGGCGCTTCAATGCGCTCAGTGAATCCTGCATGCCGCCAGAGTTGATCGCGATCTACAGACGAATGGTCGCTTACAACTCAGATGAACGGTTCGAGTCTTGTGAAGTTGTTTGTCATGAGATGGAGAAAGCACTGACCGAAGCTGGCAAGCTGGTCATTCCTGACGAAATCAATGTGTTGGTGATTGAGGACAGTCGCACCGACATGCTGTTTACGCTCGAGATGCTGCGACGATCCAATTCGACGCTGAATGTTCACCAGGCAAGATCGCTTTCAAGCGGCTTGGATGTTTGTGAGAGTTTGGATGTTGGCTTGGCACTGCTTGATCTCACGTTGCCTGACAGTGTCGGAGTGAACACGGTGCAGCGATTTCGTAGTGCTGTCCCGCATGTCCCACTGGTCGTGCTGACAGGAATGGCCGAAGAGGCCGTCGGCGGTGATTGTCTGGCGGCTGGTGCTGACAGCTTCGTCTCCAAGCATGGTTTGACGGCACACCGCATGGAGCGAACGATATTTGTCACTTTGAGTCGGCACAATGGCCCGCCGCCGAACGATGGCGGATCGGACGGATAGGCTGCGCTCGTACGAAACTCACCGCTCGACCGTTTTTGAAGTGGGATGAAAGTTCAACCACGCTTTTCGGTAAGACATGATTCCAACGAGTTGGTCCAACTTGCTGCCTTTCAATTCGCCTTGGATAGCTTCGCCCGTTCGTCGGTCCCACGTGCTCTTGGTCTCTTGATCTCGAAGCTGCTCCTTATCATCGTTGAAAAAAGTCAACTCGCGATGATCGACAGACGCGTCGAAGAGCCGAACGACGGAACCCTCTTCGTCCATTGCGATTAGAAGTGGCTGTTCCTTCAATGTTACCGAGAGGATTGACTGCGTTGCGAACAGCTTCATCGGGACCATGTAGGGTAATCCTTTGACATGGAATCCGACGACGTACTTTTGCGGATCTTCGAAGACGTCTTTCGTGAACACTTCGGCTGTTCTCGACATAGCCAAAACGGTCGTATCCGGAAACTGCTCTCGCCATGCCGACCAGGTAAGCATGTCTGAGACGATCGGTTCGAGAGTCTTTGCCTTGTGTTTGCCCTTCATTCCTCGACCGAGTAGGTGAGACCATTCCGTGTTCGTCTCGACATCGCTCATGATCAAGCTTCGCATCCAAAGTTTTCCAGAGACGCGAAAAGTAAGTGGCTGTTCTTCTACCGTTCGGTCGTACACGACGCCGTTAAAGCAAAGGTGTCACCAAGTGGCGGCGATCGCGATACCGCCGAGTGTGTCGTTGATGATCTCGCGACGAGGCCCGGTGAGTTGATTGATTGGATAGGCTCGCGCTTCACCGTCAATTTCAACACCAATGACCAGCTCGCCATCTGTGATGTCCGCGTCCTTGGCCGCAATTACGTTTGGGTTTGTAATTGCGGGCAGTGCCCTCGGGATCACGGTGATCGGTGAATAGTCTGGTGTCGCGGACTGTCCGAATGCCGTCGGAACAAATAGCAGGCAGGCAGCGATGACTTGCAGGCGTCGCATAGCGATCGATTCCAATTGAAGGATGGCTGGATCGCTATCCCGCGACGGTCTTCTCAAATCACGAGCCGCGACCGGACAGCGCATCAATGAAAATGATACCAGTCGGCGCGTGAGTCGTGGCGGATGGCTCAACGAATGCCTCGGCGATTCTAAGCTGATTTTTCGCCGGGCCGGGTTCCTTCATAGATCATCGCGACACCAAACGTGAGCGGTGTGTATTTCACATCGACCAACCCGGCATCTCGCATTTTGATGGCGAGCGCCTCGCCGTCTGGGAATTGCCCCACCGACTCGGGCAAGTATTCGTAGGCGGACTTGTTGTTCTTCGCCATCCACTGCCCAATCCGCGGCAACACGTGCTTGAAATAGAAGTTGTAAATCTGTTTCAGGCCCCACATCCGCGGCCGTGCAAATTCAAGCACCATGACTTGGCCGCCGGGGCGACAGACTCGGTGCATTTCCCGAAGACCAAGATCGGTATTGGCAACATTCCTCAAACCAAATGCAACGGTGACGCATTGGAAGGAACGATCAGAAAAAGGGAGTGCTTGGGAATCCGCTTCGACAAAACTCAAATCGTTGTCATCATCTGGTTTCCGCGTTGCCTTTTGGTCAGCAATTTCCAGCATGGCGTGACAAAAATCACTCCCCACCACATCCACTTTTCCAGACCCCGCTTTCGAGATTGCCAGTGCAAGATCGCCGGTCCCAGTACAAGTATCCAGAACGGGAACGCCCGGTTGCAACCGTAAACGTTTTACAGCTCGCCACCGCCAATAGCGATCGATGTTGAGGGAGAGCATATGATTCATCAGGTCGTACCTTGGTGCGATCTGGCGAAACATTTCCCGAACGCGAGAATTACTCTTATCCAGCGACGCTTCCTCATTGGAAGCTTGGGAAGCAGCGGACGGCTCGGAGGCGGGTGAAACAGCTGGCATGGTGGTTCGTTGGGTTAAACAGAGTTTCCTATCTTGTCACAGTGTAGCAGTGGAGGCAAAGATCTCACCATTGGACGACAATGTCTTGTCTCGCGAGTGTCCGGTCCCGTTTTAGCTCCGATTTCGGCTGTATTGAATTGACCATGAGAATCCTGCTCTTCGACATCGATGGAACGCTGCTGATCACAGACAGTGGTGGTAAAGGAGCTTTGGAGCGAGCCATGTCCGACGAATTCCAGTTGAGCTCAGTCGATGTTGAGCTCCATTTTGCTGGACGGACGGATCGATCGCTGCTCAATGAGTTGCTTCAACGAAACGGATTGGACATCAATGAACGAAATCGACGACGGCTCTCCGAACGCTATGTGCAGTATCTGCCCGGCGTTCTGGATCAACGCGGCGGCAAAGTGCTGCCTGGAGTCAAGGAAATCCTCAACCAGATCACCGAAGCTGGCGAATCCGCTTGTTACGTAATGACCGGCAATTTGAACCAGACGGCAACACACAAGTTGAAACACTTCGACTTGCTGCATTATTTTGACGGGATCTTTGGTGGCGATCACGATACTCAGCGAGAGGATCTCGCTCGCCGAACGCGAGATACGCTGGAGGATCGGCTTGGTGAGAATGCGATCCGTCAGGTGGTTGTGATCGGAGACACACCGGACGACATTCGTTGCGGTCATGCGATCGGAGCCGAAGTGATCGCCGTTTGCACCGGTAGCTACGGCCGCCAAGCACTCGAAGCAGAAAAGCCAGCGGCCGTTTACGACGATCTCTTGGATTTCGCTGCCGTCAACCATCTTTTGGACCGTTCATGATCTTGCACGTGGATATGGATGCGTTTTACGCGGCGGTTGAGCAACGTGACCAACCGGAGCTGAGAGGGCGACCGGTCGTTGTGGGTGGAAGCTCAAAGCGCGGTGTTGTTATGGCGGCGAGTTACGAGGCACGTCGATTCGGAATCCACAGTGCTATGCCAGGTCGACGGGCAGCCGAGTTGTGCTCTGATGCAGTGTTTGTCCGCGGACGGATGGATCATTATGCGGCCATCGGGAAACAGGTTCGCGAAATCTTCTTTCGCTACACACCGCTTGTTCAACCGCTTTCGCTTGACGAGGCTTTCCTCGATGTTTCAGGAAGTCTGCGATTGCACGGATCGGCTGAGTCGATTGGATACGCCATCAAGCAAGCGATCCAAACGGAGTTACAACTGACGGCCAGCGTGGGAATCGCGCCGCTTAAGTTCGTTGCAAAAATCGCCAGCGATCTCAACAAGCCCGACGGCTTTGTGCAAGTGAGTCCCGATTCTGTTATCGAGTTCTTGGATCCTCTTCCGGTGTCTCGATTGTGGGGCGTCGGTAAAGTCGGTTGCGAAAAGCTGAAGCGATTGAATCTTCATCGCATCGGTGACGTGAGGGTATTCGATGCCGATATCTTGAAAGACAAGTTCGGACGTTGGGGAGAGCACCTATGGCGTTTGGCGAATGGGATCGATGCTCGGAAGGTCGTGCCAGATCATCAAGCAAAGCAGATCAGTCATGAACGAACTTTTTCAGAGGATGTGACCGACGAAGAGATGCTTGCAGCGGTTGTGAGCCATTTGAGTCAGCAGGTGGCGCGAAGGTTGCGACGGCATCATCGACAGACACGCAATATCACCATTAAATATCGCCGCGAAGACTTTCGTACTTTTTCGCATGCGAAGAAACTGTCTCAGCCATCAGACTCGACGGAGTTCATCACGGACGTCGCAATGCAGCTGCTTGAGACGATGCGTGGACGCCAACCTCGACCTGTTCGATTGATTGGTGTGTCGCTTGGGGCGCTGACAGACAGAGACGCACCTCGCCAGCTGTCATTATTCGATACCGATGAGTCCGAGCATCGGGACGTCGATCAGACACTCGATGCAATAAGCGATCAAATTGGCGGCGATCCGGTTTATCGTGCGACGAGCCACCGCTGGATTACGCGAGAAAGAAAACGCTAGCGGTACGTCATAAGAAGTCGGTCATCGATTGTGGCTAACACGCAGCGGTCCAACTAGAGCTCGGGGTCGTGCAGCGCACACCGAGATGTGACTGTCTACGTGAACTCGCACCCCAGCGGGAGGTCGGACGGTTCAAAAGATCATCGGTGCATAAAAAAGACTCAGCGTTCATTCGAAAAACGCTGAGTCCCGATGCAAGGCAATTCGAGTCGACGATTTAGACAGCGTCGGTTTCGTATGGCATATCTTCGATCAGCTCCATTGGTAGTGGGGCGACTGCCAATCCCGCTTCTTTGGAAATCTCATCGATCGCTTGTTGTCCGCGTTGGACGATACTCTCACGAGTCTGACCCTTGTAGCTTTTGCTGGATGCACTTGGGCTTAACGGTCCTTCGAAACCTGTTTCCACCAAGTGTTTCACGACCGCGATGTGGTTGAGCGTTCCCTCTTTTTCTGGGAGCACTCGATCGGCCGTTGTTGCCTTGGTCGGATCCACATCCTCTGGAAGCGATCCCAATCGCACGCCGATAATTTGGTTGCCCTTGAGTTCACTCAGTTGGTCCATGGCACCGTCTCCGACGAGCCAATCCCAGGTATCAATCATGTAGCCGATGCTTTCCGATGTCACGGATTGGATCAGAGCGATAAACCCTTCAACGTTGCGTACGAATGGGAACTGCTTGCCTTCTTCCAGTTCTTTTCCAGCGGAAAACCCAACGCCTAGCAGGATTCCACGTGGAGAAAGGACTTCTGCGATTTGAGTCAATCGAGCGCCTTGAGCTTGGAAGTACTCGTGGTACGGCAAGCGATCGGTTGCGGCTGGGACTCGGATGAAGCAGCGTGTAGCCCCCAGTTCCTTCGCAAGGTCTGCTAACGGATTTAAGCCACCCACCTGACTCACAAAGCTCTCTTCGTCTGCGTCCAAGTCGATCCCGAGGTCAAACCCACCGATCCGAATCTTTGCGGCTCGGAGATATTTGGCGGCGTCTTCCGTGTTCGTCCGCTGGCTGCGCCGCAACATGTCGTGCATGTCGACGTCCATACCGGTAAATCCGTACGTCAGTGCCAGTTCGATCAACTCACTTTGGCGACCATTGATGCCTAGCGCGCTGGGAGAAAAGTTCTTTAACATTTGATTTGATTCCTATTTCCAAACATGGAGAAAGGTTAGATGGTTTGTTTTTGCGATGTGAGGCGACGAGGCCTTCGTTTTGGCTGGGCATCCATGAGGCACCGTTCTACCTGGTTGCCGAGCCTTCAAACCACGGTTGGAAAGGCAGGGGAATCGAGGGAAAATCGAAACGGATCGTCAAAATCAATCGTTTCGCACTTTCCCGAGGGGCAAAGTATCGCAGAGAACGTCCGATTCGGCCAAGGGGCGTTCTCGAACTGTGTTTTGGCAGTAAAAACTTGTTAACTGCTGACCGAACCGACATCTTCACGAATACCGTCTTGGCGAATTTTGAATCAGCCCCCCCATCCCGCCGAATCTGATCGCACAACGGAAGCGGCCGAGGTCGTCTTTTTAGGCACGGGAACGAGTGTCGGTGTCCCCGCGTTGGGATGCGACTGTGAAGTCTGTCGTAGCGAAGATCCTCGAAACAACCGGACGCGTTGCTCCATCGTTGTTCGATTGCCCGACGTGACGATTTTGGTCGACACGCCACCCGATCTACGAACTCAATTGTTGCGAGAGAAGATTCCGCTGATTCACAGTGTGATCTACACCCACGAACATGCAGATCATCTCTTTGGATTGGATGATTTGCGTTTATTTCCGTTTCGGCTCGGTGCCCCGGTCCCTCTGTACTGTGACGAGACGGTCGAGCAGAGGATTCGAAAGTCGTTCGATTACGCGTTTCAGGAGCGGACACCGACCCACCCCGGCGCGACGCCGAAGCTCGAATTTCAGACGATTTATAAGGACCAGCCATTCGAAGTCCTTGGCGTGAGTGTGGTGCCCATTCCGCTCAAGCACGGTCCACACTTCGATGTGCTTGGCTTTCGGTTCGGCAACTTCGCCTATTGCACAGACACGAATAAGATTCCACCGGAGTCGATGGAGTTGTTGAAAGGCGTCGACACGTTCGTCGTCGGGGCACTTCGTGACAGCCCACACCCAACGCACTTCAATCTTGATCAGGCGTTGGAAGTCATCGAGGAGCTCAGCCCGAAGCAAGCGTACCTAACACACATTTCGCATTCGCTCGAATATCAAGAGACAAATCAGCGATTGCCAAGGGGCGTCGAGTTGGCGTACGACGGACTGAAGGTCTCCATCGAAGTCTCCCGTAGGTCAAGCTGGTAGTACTGCGTCTAGCAGTCAATGTCATCGATTGATTTACTACTTTCCCTGGCGATTCAGCCAAGCGGTTCAACAACAAAGCTCGGGGTCGCGCAGCGCACCCCGAGTTGTGATGATCCATACGTGACATCGAAAGAATGCACGAGTAGGTCATGCTCCGCATGACGACAGAACGGAACGCTACGATCGGCGGAGCGATCGGCGACGATGTCAGAGACGACGGGCAGTTACGAGGTCTTGATATCGATGCGACGGGGTTTAACCGATTCACTCTTCGGCAGCTTGATCGTCAGAACACCGTTTGTCAGTTCGGCTTCGACACTCTCGACATCGACGGCATCTGACAGCTTAATCGTGCGTTCGAAATCTCCACCACGATGTTCTCGATGGTGCCAATGACCTTCGATCTCGCGCTCTGGACGCGATCCTTTAATCGACAGCTCATCACTTTCTTGAACGAAGATCTCGAGGTTTTCCATCGATAATCCAGGCACATCCACTTCCACGTAGAAGCCGTTATCGTCTTCCCAGATGTTAACTGGCGGTGCGGCCGGGGATCGATTCCAACCCTTTGAATCAACGCCGAACGCTCGATCGATTTCATCACGCAAACGATTCATTTGTGCAAAAGCGCTTTGTGAACTCAACATATTCATATCTCCCACAGTGTGAGGAAAACAAAATCAGTGTTTCGCTCGGCTTCACCATCGTTTGCAAAACTGTTTGTAAAACCGTTTGCAAAATTGGCAGTTGCCTTGCGGTGAGATTGAAAATGCAAGCGTCGTGCCAATTGCACTTGAGCCTTCTCATGAAAAGGGATCTGTCCCGCAAATCGCTGGTTTTTGCGACGTTGGCCGGTTTCGTCGACTCTGCTACGATTCGCCCATGGAAAGAACAAATGTAGCCATTGTCGGTGTTGGAACGGTCGGAACGGGGGTCGCGCGACTGCTACTTGATCATGGGGATCGGACCGCGCGACACGCGGGTCGAACACTGTGGTTAAAGCGTGCAGTCGTCCGTGATGCAACGAAGTCACGCGACGTTGATTTGCCTGCTGGTGTCTTAACAGAGTCTTTGGACGATGTGATCAACGATCCAGAGATCACCGTCGTCGCGCAGTTGATTGGTGGTTTGGAGCCGGCCAGAACCATCATGTTGCAACTGCTGGAAGCAGGGAAAGATATCGTGACAGCCAACAAGGCGTTGTTGGCCGAACACGGTCCCGAGCTATTCACTCGAGCGCGCGAATTGGGCCGTAGTATCGCGTTTGAAGCCTCGGTGGCTGGTGGTATTCCGATCATCGCGAATGTGAGTCAGTGCCTGTCCGCGAATCAGATTCGGTCACTCGAAGGTATTCTCAATGGAACGAGTAACTTCATCGTTACGAAGATGGACGAGCACGGATCCTCTTTCGAGGATGTTGTGGCCGAGGCACAGCGACTCGGTTACGCCGAAGCGGATCCGACGATGGATGTCGACGGAACCGATGCGGCTCAAAAGCTAGCGATTCTCGCTCATCTCGCGTTTGGGGCGACCGTTGATTGGAACGAGATTCCGAGAGTGGGAGTTGACGGACTTGCGCCCGACGATCTTCGTTACGCCAAGATGCTCGATTATCGGATAAAGCTGCTCGCGGTCGCGAATCTGGCGGAAGACGGATTGGAGTTATCCGTTTCGCCAACACTCGTGCCCGTTGGAACGCCATTGGCGGAAGTTCGAGATGCGTACAACGCAATTCGTGTCATTGGCGACGCTGTCGGTCCGGTCTTTTACCACGGTCTCGGCGCGGGGCAGATGCCGACGGCATCTGCCGTTGCAGCAGACATGATCGATACGGCAGTGGGCCGAACGAAATTGACTTTCCATACACTCGAGTATTTCTCGGTTGATCAGCCTCCGCGTGTCAAGCTTCGTAACGCCGAGACGCTCGTTGGTCGTTACTACCTGAGACTGCAGGTGGCGAATGAACCGGGCACGCTCTCGGCGATTGCAGCTGTTTTATCGAAGTACGAGATCTCGATTTCATCGGTCATTCAGCACGAAAGCAGTGACGACAAAACGCATCAGAATCCAGTACCGTTGGTGATCATGACGCACCAAGCCAGTGAAGGTGCAGCGCGGAGCGCGACGGAAGAGATGGAAGCTCTGGAGTCGGTCAAAGGTCCGGTCGTTCGCCTGCGAGTGAAGCACTGAGCCGTCGGCTGAGTCTTTCCGTTGCTGCACCCGTGTTACCGGCACGATCAAACTCTTTGGTGCTTCCGCTTGTTTTTGCAATTCTGCATCAAAAAGTCTGACTCCATTGCGGGTTAGATGGAGGGGGACCCGTGGTTTCCCTCGCCTTTGACCTCAGATTGTCGTCTTCGTGCTTTCTTGCACGGTAGTCTCCGATAGTGATCCGTCAGCCCGGGGTGGTTGCCGGCACAAATGGACCGGCAAGCAGAACGTGCACACTCGCGCCAGTCCTACTGACTGCAACCCATTGGTCGACTGGCGAATGATTCACGTTCAACATCTGACGAAGACATATGAGGATCTGAGCCGGGGTCCCTTCGTCGCGGTCGATCACGTTTCCTTTACCGTTCGAAGCGGTGAGATCTTCGGTTTGTTAGGTCCCAACGGCGCCGGCAAGACAACCGTTCTACGAATCCTCTCAACCGTACTGAGTCCGACAAATGGGATCGCGACGGTCGCTGGCTACGACGTCGTGCGTAATCCCGCTGACGTTCGTCATCACATCGGATTCGTCAGCAACAACACGGCGATTTATGATCGCATGACGGCTTGGGAGATGGTGGCCTACTTTGGTCGACTTCATGGAATGACGTCGAGCTTGCTAAACGAACGCTTGGAAGAGCTTTTTGAACAACTGCGGATGAACGAGTTCCGCAACACACCCGGGGCAAAGATGTCCACGGGCATGAAGCAGAAAGTCTCCATTGCTCGAGCGATGGTCCATGACCCGCCGGTGTTGATCTTTGATGAAGCCACCCTGGGTCTCGATGTTCTGGTTGCCAGAAACCTGCTTAGTGTGATTCGGTCACTCCGTGAATCAGGTAAATGCTTGATCTTCTCGACACACATTATGAGCGAAGTAGAGAGGCTTTGTGATCGCATCGCGATCATGCATCGCGGTCGGATCCTGGACTCCGGCACGCTAAAGGAGCTTCGCGAACGACACAATCAACATGACTTCGAAGAATTGTTCTTTGGTCTGCTGAGTCGACACGAGCAGCAAGAAGAGTCAAGCGATTGGAATGCCGAGTACGAGCTCGATAATCGCAAATACGTGGGAGGCGGCGCATGAGTCCGTCCTCCGAAGAAAAGCGACGACAAGCACAGCTCGTCGGTCGTCCGCGTTTGCAGGCGATCTGGCTGATCTACGCTCGCGAAATGCGTGACCAGTTTCGCGATCGTCGAACGCTCTTCACGATCGCCATCCTGCCGATCTTGTTGTATCCGCTTGTCGGAACACTCCTCCTGCAAATCGCACAGTTCACGCGTCAACACCCTACCTCGGTTTGCCTGGTTGGCATTGATCACCTCAACGGCGTTCCACCACTCATCGCCGGAGATCATTTTGCAGACGAGTTGGTGAACGACCAAGACCGATTAGAGCTGTTGAGCTATCGATGGGATGACATCGCCGTCGAACGGGACGTTACCGAAGAGACTTCCCGTTGGGTTCGCGAAGGCAGTTTTGATGTTGTGGTTGTCTTCCCGCCAGAATTCGCCGATTCCGAACGACGGTCTATCGAAGACGGAGCTTCGATTCAGTTGCTGTACAACGTCGGATCGGATCAGTCGATGGTTGCTCGCGATCGCGTGCGGGCAATCATGGGCAAGTGGCAAAATGGTTGGGTCGAAGACCGTTTGTCAGATTCGGGCATCGATATGCAGATGCTCGTTCCCTTTCAGTTAAACGACATCGACATCGCTCCTGAGCGGACGCGTGAAGCTGCGTTTTGGAGCAAACTGCTCCCATTCATCATGCTCGTTTGGGCAATGACCGGTGCGTTTTATCCTGCGATTGACTTAGTTGCAGGCGAAAAAGAACGCGGAACGTTGGAAACACTGCTTTGCAGTCCGGCTCTCCGCACTGAAATCGTCTGGGGAAAACTCGGTGCCGTCAGTACGTTCAGCATTCTCACGGCGATCTTGAACGCAGGCAGCATGTTGCTGACCAGTTCGTTTGTTTTTCGCCAAATGGGCGTTGGAGGCGGAGCCATCGGTGCGCCGCCGATCACTCCGATGCTCTGGTTGTTGGTGGCGTTAATTCCGCTGGCGTTATTGTTCAGCGCCATGGCTTTGGCCGTCGCTGCGATGGCGAAAAGCAGCAAAGAGGGACAGTATTACTTGATGCCGCTGATGATGGTGACCCTGCCCTTGGTTCTGTTGCCAATGTTGCCGGGCACGTCACTGTCGGCGGGAACCAGCTTGATTCCGGTAACGGGCATGTTCTTGATGGTTCGAGCCCTGGTTGAAGGTCAGTACTACTTCGCGTTGCTCCACCTTCCCATGGTTGTGGGCGTCACGGCTGGGTGCCTCTGGTTGGCTGTCACCTGGGTGCGAAGGCAATTCGATAGCGAGAGTGTTTTGTTTGGTTCCGGCGATCAGTGGGAACTGAGCATGTGGGTTCGTCACTTGTGGCGTGATCGTCAGACAGCCGCCAGCCCAGCACAAGCTTACGCGTGCGGCGCGATCATCATTGTTGCGCTGTTCTTTGGCAAGCTTGCTGTGACCGGAGCACCAGAAGGTTTGGCCGGGATCAGCAAGATGATTCTGATGCCTCAAATCGGGATGATTTTGGCGCCCGCTTTGTTGATGGCGACGATGCTCACGACGTCGCTGCGATCGAGTTTGCGGATTCGCATGCCTCATTGGACGACGTTACCCCTTGCCGTGCTGCTGGGCGTGACACTGCATCCGATGTACGTCATGTTGGCGGAGTGGATTAGCTTCACGTATCCGATTAGCGAGCAAGCGCAAGCCGCGATGAAACCGTTTACGGATCAGATTTCGTCAGCACCTTGGTTGACGGTTCTGTTCTTGATGGCACTCGTTCCTGCCATCTGCGAAGAACTCGCGTTTCGTGGCTTTATCTTCGGTGGACTCGTTCGAGAGCGCGGGCGACTACGAGCCGTGGTGATTACCGCGTTGCTGTTTGGAGTCTCGCATGGTGTCCTACAACAATCGATCGCCGCAACGATCATGGGATTGCTGCTCGGGTGGATCGCGTTGCGAACGGGTAGCGTACTGCCGGGCATCTTGATCCACTTCACCAATAACGCCCTCTCGGTCTCGATGGAACGGATTGCTGAGAGTCAGTGGGACGGCGCCATCATGTTCCTGCGAGCGACGGACGCTGGTCCGGCGTATCAACCGATGTGGATTGTCACGAGCGTCGGAATTGCGCTGACGTGTATGCTGTACTTCGCAACGCTTCGTCCTAGATTCGATGAGTCCGAAGAGGACTATCTGGACATTGACGGAACAATCACGGACCCAACCACATCATTGGCCACAGCCTAGTGACCGCTGCGATCGGACGCACCAATGCAGCGGCGATCGTTACGCGTGATCTAGGTGGCTTCCATCGGTACAACGTCGACCTCGACGTTGAGCATCGTTTTGCCGCCGCCTAGCACCACTCCACGCATGGGGCTTACGTCGGCGTAGTCTCGGCCGATGCAGATGGGAATGTGATTGGTGTCCATCGGTCTCGCGTTGGTTGGATCAAAGTCGATCCAGCCAATCTCGTCACCAGCGTACAAGCTCACCCACGCATGTGATTCATCGGCGCCTGCCAACCGCTCTTGTCCTTCCGGTGGAAGGGTGCGGAGATATCCGCTGACATACCGAGCGGGTAACCCGAGCGAACGCAAACACGCGATCTGCACGTGTGCGAAGTCTTGGCAGACTCCTGCCCGCATGTCGAACGCTTGTTCAGTCGTCGTGGTTACGTCTGTCGCACTGGAGTCGTAGGAAAAATCCTCATGAATGCGACGCGTCAAATCCATTGCTGCTTCTGCGACGGGGCGCCCCTCCGGAAAGGAACTGCGAGCGTAATCGGCGAAACGAACGTCTCGCTTGATCCTTGGCGAATCGAATAGAAACTCCTGCGTTTGTAACCAATCGATATCGAAGCGACCGTCGATGGCGTCGCTGACTTCATTCCAGGACGGAGAGTCAATCTCGGCGACGGGTTGGTTTTCAGTGACAGTTACCTCGCTTTCTAGTTCCACTTCCAATTCACGATGTGGTGACTCGATTGAGAAAGAGAGCACACGGTTGCCGTAGTAATCGTGATGCTCGTGGTAGTGCTCTGGTTCTGGCGCGATTCGGGCTTGCACCCAGTGGTTCTCAACCTGGAATACGCGTGTCGAAATCGAACGAGGCATCATCCGCAATTGGTTTTGACAGATCGCAACGGCATCCGAGTATCGGTAGAGCGTCCGGTGACGAATCTGATAGTGGGATTGCATCGACACGTTTTGACCTCCGATGTTCACGTTTTCGAGACTCGCCCGGTAAGTTGTTGCGTCAATCCGGTATGGATGAGGTAACGGGCTGCAATGGCGTCGGAAAGTCGTGGGAGATCATCCATCACATTTGCGAGGAACGACTGAAGAAACACGCGGTGTCCGTCCTCTTCTTTTGCTAACTCTTCGGGGCGAGACATTCGTGCGCGGTGCAAGAGCTCCGCTGCGAGACGTTCGTCTTGTCCGATCGCAAGTTCTGGTCCAGCAGTTGGTAACTCTTTCAACAGTCGCGCAATGCGAACCGCTTGATAGATGATCGAACGCGGATTCGTTTCGTCTGTGATAAGAAGATCAAGGACCGGCATCGACCGCAACTTCAGTAGATAGCGCGATCGATACGTCATCAGGCTATCCGTCGCGTCCAGGACGGCTTCCAAAATGGGGCTCTGGCGTGTGTCGGGCGTCACGAGTGTCGCCGACAGCACTTCCGCCGTCTGGTACGCCCGTTCGATCCGTCTGCCCAAGCGGAGGAATCGCCAGCCATGCGTTCTCGTCACACTCTCGGTCGATAGACCGGAAAATGCGAGCAGATCCGTGATCAGACGATCGAGGTGCTCAATCGCCGAAGCAAAGTTTCGTTCAGAAGAAAAATCAGCAGCGGTCAAATTGTCACAAAGACGGGAAATGATTCGGTAGGCATCAAGTGAAAGGCGATCACGAACTTCGGTCGCTTTCTGCAACATCGCCATCAGACCCGATTGCAATGCGCCCGGCGATTCCATGTCAAAAACAATTCGCGGTAGAGCTTCTTCGAGATCCGGCATCGATTCATGCAGTGTCTCGATAGCGTAGTCAGGTTCCAGCTGTCCGACGGCAGCAAGAGCGGTGATCAGTTTGGGAATCTGTGGAAGTTCCGCTAAGTCGCTTTCGCCCGCCATGCAAATCATCGTCGTGCGTAGTAAGCGAGCAACCGATTCGGATCGCTCGGAATAGCGTCCAAGCCAAAAGAGGTTCTCCGCTACACGACTCGGAAGATCGTCTCCCGCGCGAATGAGCTTTATCGGAGCATCGGCGGCCGGGATCAGTGAGTTGTCATGGTCGACGGGCTCGTTACCAATCACCCAGCAGTCCTGTCCTAATCGGCCGGCCGTGGGACTTTGGTCGAGTTTGTAGGAGTCCGGGCTCACTCTCACCAATCCGCCCGGCAAGACGTTCGCGCCATCCTGTGTGAGCACTTGAAATGATCGCAAGGTGACATACCAAGACTTCAGTCTTCCTTCATCCCAGACCGGCGTTGTGCTGTGGTGAGGGCGGTGCTGCGCGATGTAGTGAAATGGTCTCGCTTTTATTTTGGCGATCAGTTCGTCCTTTTCGTTTGACGACAGTTCACTGGGGATGATCGGTGGATCACCCGAGACCATGAATGCCGGGCGAATCATCAAGTCGTCAAGGTGCTGCAAGACATAGTCACGTTCTTTCTGACCACCGCACCAGTAAGTCGGAACGCTCGGTAGTCTCAGTTCTTCTCCCGTCAAGAACTTCGCGGCGTTGTTGAGGAAAGGCATCAATGCGGGCGTTTGTGCGATCGTCGCTCCAATGCAGTTGGCGACCGCCACGGTTCCATTTCGTACCGCGTTGCACAGTCCGGTCGTTCCCTGCGCCGACGCTGGATCCAATTCAAGCGGGTCGCATTTCTGGTCGGAGATATGACGCCAAAGCACTTCGATGGGAAGCAAACCACCTAGCGTTTTCAGATTCAAATGGTTTCCGCGAACTGCTAAGTCTCGACCCTGAACGAGTGTGAAGCCCAGATATCTCGCCAAGTAAGCATCTTCGATGTACCGGTAACTCGCTTTCCCCGGTGTAAGGATGGCGACGCGTGGATTTTCGCGATGACGCGGAGCGAGTGAATGGAAATGTTCTTGTACCGATGAAAAAAACGATGCGACGCGCACCACATTGTTCCGCCGGATCATTTTGGGAAACACGCGACTGGTGATGACGCGATTCTCGAGTGCGTAACCAAGACCGCTGGGCGCTCTTGTTCGATCACCGGTGACCCACCATGTTCCATCACTGTCACGTGCTAAATCGGTCGCAGTAAGACTGAGATGGTTTCCGTCGACGGGCAAGGTTGGATAAACGCGTTCAAAGTATGGATTTGCACTCAGAATCTCCGCTGGCAAAACCCGTTCCTTTAGCAGACGCTTCTCACCAAACAGGTCAGCCAATACGGCTTCGAGCACTTGAAGGCGTTGTTGCAGTCCAGATTCCAATTTCGCCCAAGACTCAGCGTCGATGACGAGGGGCACGATCGCTAGATTCCAAGGACGAAGCTGTTCGCCACGCATTTCATGAAAGTTCGCGCCGCTCTCACGTACCAGACGGGATGCTTCGCGGGCGCATTGCTCGATTTCATCAACGCCGAGTCGATCGAGCGTTTCTGCGATCTTCTTCCATGCCGGTCGCATCTGTCCGTCCGTCGTGCAGAATTCGTCATATCCACCCGTCGCCCGATAAGCGGCAAAAGGTGACATGGACGACGCGGCGGGCGGCAATTGCATAGAAACTGATTCGGACCGGAAAGCGGACGAGAAAGGCCTTTTGTGAGCTGAACCTCAGTCTAAACCTCATGCCGAATCAGAAAGGCGATTCGGCCACCAATCTGGGATTCTTTTTCGCTTTCGTGCTGCCTAAACGCTACAGACGAAACTCCTACAGTCGTCGCAGATCCAGCGTCAGCGGATACGGCTGCGGTGGACGGATGGCCGGGGGATCACTGATATGCAATGTCTGCCCCGTCATGCCAATCGATTCAAAACGTGCCGCCCGTCTCGCTTCGGCCTCATTCGCGTTGATCGGAAAACGATCCGAAGCGCGACCGGCCGGTTCCGCAACGTGGTAGGTGCAGCCACCTATGGACTTTTGATTCGCAAGATCGACGAATTCAAATTGCAAAGGTGAATGAATACCAATGGTCGGATGTAAGCAGCGCGGCGGTTGCCAAGCTCGGTAACGAATACCGGCGACGTATTGGCCATGGATCCCCGTTGGATGAATGGGAATACGGATTCCATTGCACAAAACGCAGAATCGCGTTGGATCCATGCCTTCGACTTTGAGTTCCAATCGTTCCACCGAAGAATCGACATAGCGAACCGTTCCGCCTCCGCCGGGTTCTTCGCCCATCACATACCAAGGTTCAATCGCCGACCGGAGTCGCAGAGTCATATCTTGGTAGGTCACGACACCGATACTCGGAAAGCGAAACTCGAAATGCGGTGCAAACCACTCAAGGTCCAATTCGATGCCGTCGCGTGACAATTCCGTCACAACGTCACCCAGATCGTTCCACACGAAATGAGGCAACAGGAAACGATCGTGGAGCGCAGATTCCCAATGGATGATCGGTCCTTGATAACGTTCTTCCCAAAACGCAGCGATCGCGGCGCGGATCAGGAGTTGCTGGGCCAAGCTCATCCGCGCGTGCGGTGGCATTTCGAACCCTCGCAACTCGACAAGTCCCAAGCGTCCTGAACTGCTGTCAGGCGAATAGAGCTTGTCGATACAAATTTCACAGCGGTGCGTGTTTCCAGTCGCATCAACCAGCAGATCGCGGAATAGTCTATCGACCATCCAAGGCTGACAAAACGAGTCGCGTGTTGGCAGCTGAGACAAGGCGATTTCCATCTCGTAAACCGCGTCACGGCGACCTTCGTCAACACGTGGCGCTTGGCTGGTCGGTCCGATAAATCGACTGCTGAACAAATACGAGAGTGATGGGTGATTGTTCCAAAACCCAATGAGGCTCCCCAGTAGGTCCGGACGACGCAAGAAGGGGCTATCCGACGGGGTCTTTCCTCCCAGTACAACGTGATTGCCGCCACCGGTTCCCGTATGCCGACCATCCAGATCAAACTTGTCCGTTCCCAAACGGCACTGTCGAGCGTCTTCGTAGAGTGACTCGGTCAGTCCGACTAATGCTTCCCACGATTCGGTTGGATGCGTGTTGACTTCAATGACTCCTGGATCCGGTGTCACTTTGAGAATCTCAAGACGATCATCTGGTGGAGGGAGATACCCTTCGATGATGACAGGCATCTTCAGTTTTGTACTGGTCGCTTCAACTGCAGAAACAAGGTCTAGATAGTCTTCCAATCGCTGAGTTGGCGGCATGAAGACGTGAAGTCGTCCGTGTCGACATTCCACGCACATTGCCGTCCGAACGATTTCTTCGGAAGTCGGGCGATGGTCATCATCTTCCTCATCGAGGATTTGCTCGTTAATCGCATCGGGTGCAAAACCGCCGGATGACCCAGGCGAACGTCTCGACCACGTCGGTTCATCCCGCAGTGCATCGGCATCATTTCCTTTCTCCTGCCGCGTCGGCAAAGCCGGTCGAGGAATCGTTGGGTCATAAGGTTCCGTATACAGGACCGCCGTGTCGGAACCCGCTACGGGAAGCGAATCGAGTGGAAGTCTAAGTCCGATCGGTGAATCACCCGGTAGTAAAAATACTTTGCCCGAGCGGACCGGCCAGCGTCCACCAATCCAACCTGGGCGCGCCTGCCACCATGCTCGACGAATTGGCAATACAAATCCAACGGGTGAACTGAGTCCTTGCCGCAACGTGCGCATCAACATTGAACGTTCGTTCGGATCGTCCAACTTCGGGTCGGCGGGGTCGACGTCGATTGGCAACCGATCTTCTTTCCAGAGGTAATGGAACGTGTCTTCATAAACGGGAAATGTTTGCTTGGCACTGATATTCAATACGCGCGTCAGATGATTGACGAATCGTCGCGCATCTTGAACGGTCAAACCATAATCGCGTCCTTCATCAGCGAGCCATTGTGGATCTTCCCAAATTGGTTCGCCATCGCGGCGCCAGAGACAAGAGAGCGCCCATCGCGGTAGCGACTCACCGGGGTACCATTTGCCTTGACCGTAATGAAGCAGTCCACCTGGAGCGAAACGATCGCGTAGTCGTAGCAATAACAGGTTGCTAAAAACTCGCTTTTCTTCGCCGACTGCATCCGTATTCCACTGGGGATCGTCCATGTTGTCGATGGAAACGAACGTCGGTTCTCCGCCCATCGTTAAACGCACGTCTTGCTGCTCCAGTACTTCATCAACGGCACGACCGGTACGCATAATGGATTCCCATTGCGTGTCGGTATACGGCTTGGTGACGCGTGGATCCTCGTGGAATCTCGTCACGCTCATCGCGTGGTGAAACTCAACTTCACACGCCTCATGGCTTCCACTGATCGGGGCGGCACCGGTGTAGGATGGCGTGCAGGCGAGTGGAATATGACCTTCCCCTGCGAATAGACCACTCGTCGGATCGAGACCGACCCAACCGGCGCCAGTAAGAAATACTTCGGTCCATGCATGGAGATCGCAAAAGTCTTCATCGGGGCCCGAAGGGCCATCAAGCGATTTTTGATCTGCTGTAAGCTGGATCAAATAACCGGAGACGAATCGAGCTGCAATTCCGAGATGACGGAACGCTTCGACAAGCAGCCACGCTGAGTCGCGGCAAGATCCGCTTCCGATGGTGAGCGTTTCCTCCGGAGTTTGGACGCCTGGCTCAAGCCTGACCAGATACTCGATCTTATCCTTTAATCGACTGTTCACCTCCACAAGAAAGTCAACCACTCGATCAGCGCTGGTGGGCAACGCTTGAATCCACTGATCAAGCAGCGGAGTTCGCTCACTCGGATTCAGGTACGGCGAAAGCTGATGTTTCAACTCATCGCTGTAACGAAATGGAAAGTGGTTTGACTCCTCTTCAATAAAGAAATCGAACGGATTGATTACCGTCATGTCGGCAATCAAATCCACCGTGATGGAAAGTTCCGTGCTGGGGTTCGGAAACACATAGCGAGCGATCGGGTTACCAAACGGGTCTTGTTGCCAGTTGCGAAAGTGCTCGTCCGGCTGAACGTGAAGGCTGTACGCATCGATCGGCGTTCGGGTATGGAATGCCGGACGCAAGCGTATCAGTTGGGGACCAATGGAAATGGATCGATCGTATTGGTAGAGCGTCTCGTGGTGTAACGCGACACGAATGGTCATTGATGGGAAACCCAGTGGAAATAATCTTGATTCATGGCCTCACCAATCCGATTTAACTCCACCTGGATCGAGTCGATGAACTGGTGCATCCCGCTGGCCAGCACTTCTTCGACACTTGTATCGTGCAATCGTTGCATGAGTGACTCGGTCAGCTGCTTGGCCGTTCCGGCCGCGTCCCGATCGCCATCGGAGAGCTCTTCAATTCGTCCAATGGATTGATCGGCTCCTTCAATACAAAACAGGATGGATCGAGGGAATGGTGCGTTAAAGAGAAAGAACTCCACGACTTTGTGGATTTCAATCAGATGATGCTGTCGGCGGTAGGCTTCTGAGGCGCTGATCGCCAACAGGAGTGCCGTCCATTGCAAGTCGTCGACGGCCGTTCCGATATCTTCGACGCGGGGAAGTAGATTGAAATACTTGACGTCGAGGACGCGAGATGTTTTGTCAGCACGCTCAACTAGACGTCCCGTGTTTGCGAAGTGCCAGGCAATATCGCGTGGCATCGTGCTGTCCAAAACACCCGTCCAGTGAATCGCGAGTCGTCTCACCGAATCGAAAAATTCATTGGGTGATTCGATCGTTGGTCGTTCGGCCGCGGCTCTGACAAAATGATAAAACTCATTGAGTTGTTCGAATGACTCAGACGACAACGACTCTCGAACACCGCGAGCGTTTTCTCGAGCCAATCGAAGCGAAGACAGCATTGAGTTTTCGTACCCGCGATCAAACGCTAAGAACTGCGTAACAGTCTCCGCGTTGGCGTCCCCGTAGTGTTCGTCAAAGTACTCGTTGTCCGCAGTGACTTGAACCAAAGGCTCCCATGGATCAATCACATTCTCTGGTTGATCCAAGATGAGATTGTGTGTGACTTCGAGGAATCGAGCGAGGTTCTCAGCGCGCTCGACCTGACGACTCATCCAGTAGATCGATTCGGCAACTCTTGAAAGCATGGGTTCGTCAGTGGGCGTTGTGATGTTGGGCTTTGGCAGATGGTTTTTTCATGGCTTTTGGACGGTTTAAGCGTCCGCCACTTTTTGGCCGGGTTCTGCGACGACCCATGTGTCCTTACTGCCGCCACCTTGTGACGAATTGACGACCAGCGATCCTTTCCGAAGTGCAACGCGGGTTAACCCTCCCGGCAAGACCCAGACATCATCTGGTCCACACAAAATGTACGGCCGCAAATCGACGTGACGACCCTCCAGGCATCCGTCGGCCATCGTTGGAACTCGTGATAGTTGCAGCGTTGGCTGCGCCACGAAGTTGCGCGGATCTTCCTGGATCTTGTTGGCATATTCATCCCGCTCCGCTTTCGTCGAGTGCGGACCGATCAAAATGCCGTAGCCACCCGATTCGCCGGCTGCCTTGACGACCAGCTCATCCAAATGTTCCAAAACGTAACGTCGATCGTCATCTCTTAGGCAGACATAGGTCGGTACGTTCGCAAGGATTTGTTCCTCGTCCAAGTAATATCGAATCATCTCAGGCACGAACGCGTAGATGACCTTATCATCGGCAATTCCGGTTCCCGGTGCGTTTGCCAAGGCGACGTTGCCCGCGCGATAGGCTCGCATCAGTCCTTTGACGCCCAACATTGAATCACGACGAAAAACTTCCGGATCCAAGAAAGTATCATCGACACGACGGTAAATCACGTCGACGCGTTGACGTCCGCCAGTCGTCAGCATGTATACCTGGTCCTCGTCGACGACTAAGTCTCTCCCTTCGACGAGTTCGACGCCCATCTGTTGCGCAAGAAACGAATGTTCGTAGTAAGCGCTGTTGTAAACACCCGGAGTCAGAACAACCACGGTCGGGTCATCCACGTGCGGAGGCGCCATCTCTTTCAGCATCTCGTACAGATGCGTTGTGTAATCATTGACCGGACGAACGTATGATGCGCGGAACGCCTGGGGGAAGTTCCTTTTCATCACGTGCCGGTTTTGCAGCACGTAGGAAACGCCCGACGGGCATCGCAAATTGTCCTCTAAGACATAGACGGCACCGGAATTGTCTCGGATCAGGTCAGTTCCCGTGATGTGGCACCAAACGTTGTGAAACGGCTTCAGCCCCATGCACTGCGGCAAAAATGCTTTACAGGTGTCGATTAGCTCACGAGGAACGATTCCCTCTTTCAAGATCGCTTGCTCAGAATAAACGTCCGACAGAAAGTGATTGAGTGCTCGAATCCTCTGTTTTAGACCCGCTTCGATGTGTTGCCATAGAACAGATGAAACGATTCGTGGCACGATGTCGAAAGGGAAAATCTTCTCGGTTCCCGCCGTGTCGCTATAAACCGTGAAGGTGATCCCCATTTGGTAGAGCGATCGTTCGATCGATCGTTGACGACGCAGTAGCTCGTCGGAGGGCAGACGCTGAATCAGATCGACCAGTGCCCGAGCTTCGGGATGCGGTACTCCGCTGCTATCGATCAATTCGTCAAAGAAACCCTCGGTCTGGTAGTGATCCAAGAGAGTGGGTGGGGCCTGGGTTTGGCCTTGCGCTTGAGTTGGGTCGGACATGCTTGACGGGGATTACAAACGAGCAAAACGATCGTGCTGACCAGCCGATCCGTTGAACCGCTATGAGTCACTTGAAGACGAACTGCGACTGAGAGACTCCCGCCTGGCGGCGGCGGCATTGTAGCAAGGAATTCGTGCAGCGCGGTTTCAGACGATCGGTTGTAGCGTGATCTAACGGTCGTTCTGTCTAAGGGGAGTTTGTCGGCCAGCATTGCCATTTATTGGGGAAGCTGTCCATTCGGTACGTGAAAAGGGACCGACACCGGAAGCATTCCATCTTGCCTCGTTAGCGGGCAGTCGCTGCCCGTGTTTGCGGCAGCTGCGGTACGGCCAATGTTTCACGCAACAAAAACATCGAGCTTTCTTGCAGGCTTTTTCTCGCGATCTACCAACAGATTACCGACATCCTCGGAGAAGATTTTGATGAAGCTAGCTTTTGGCACGTACCTTGCAAAACAGAGATCTCAACAGCACAAGAGCAATCTTTGCTGTTCATAAAATCAAACAAAGGTTGCAGCACCTCACAAAGCTGCCTCCGCCACTGTTCAGGAGAGGGGAAACGGCCGATGGGAGACTTTGTCTCCCGTCGGCCGTTGCTTTCCTTACGCTTCGGGAACAAAGCTATGGCGCTCTGGACGATCAATCGGATCGATCAAGCAGAAGACGAACCTGCTTATCTTCGGCGAGCTAAGCATCAACTGAATGCTTGTGATGACTTCACCGTGGTCGTCGATTTCAAGGGAGTTGAGAAACTCCACAGCGGCGACATCAACGTCTTGATTGCCTTGAATGGAAAGCTTCGAGGCATGGGCCGTGAGCTTGTACTCGTGAACGTTCCGCAAGCGTTGATGGAAATCTTAGAATTCACGCGTCTTGATCGACTGTTCCAAATCGATGCGTCAAGAAAACGCCAAATGGCTTGAGCCACGCGTTACGGATCGATCGCTTCTCTGCAGGGTCCGTTGACGCGGCGGATCACTCGTCCGGATCAAGTGGCGTAAGAAAGTACTCGTTCTCCATGTAGGGCGAATCCGTCAACGGTGGCATGGGTTCGCCGGTGAGTTTTTCGATGGACCAAAGACAGGCGCGGGCGACGCTACCGATGCCGTCGGAAAACTCACGTAGCGTCGGCATTTCGGATTCGCCCTTCATTCGCCCGATCGAGACGGCAGCCATCTGTTGAGTTGCGCCTCGTTCCGGCGGAATCCCGTTATCACGGATACGTGCGGTAAGCATCTTCAAAATCTTGTTGTCAGGATTATCGGCGTTCAGCATTCCGATCGCCCAGGCTGCTGCTGTGCGAGACTCTAAACCAAGTGAATCGTTGCGGGGCACATAGGCCGCCACCAGCTCTTGGGCCGGCTGGTAGTTCTGGTCTCCAAAAGCGATGAACAGGTGAGCCTGCTGCTGGATGTAATCTTCCATGCTCGCGTTTAGTTCATTCGCTCTGAAGCCTTGGTAGATTTCGTTTGCATGTTCGAGCATGTCCGGAAGATGCTCCGGCATCCGCAGCTTAGAGAGTCCCCAGGCCGATGCCACTTTAACTTCGCCGCGAGGGTGTTTGAGCAATTCAACCATCCGCGAGCCACTCGGTTTGTGGTCCAGTTTGGTAAGGAGCACGCAAGCTTGTTCGCATCCGCGCCATGAGTCTTCATTGAGGACCCGCATTCCTTCGCCAATCACGGCGTCTTTCAACGATTCATCTTGTCCCCATTGCAGCAGTCCGTCCGTGACTTGGTTCCGCAGCGATTTGACGACATCGTCCATCAAATCGGCTAACAGTGGGGCGCGATCGGCGTTGTTCGTATCCAGCATGGCGCGGGCAATCCAGCGACGGACATTCACGTCGGTGCTTCCGATCCGTATTTCAGCGTGCTGATCGACGAGGCGAAAGTCAATCTCGTAAAGACGTTCGAGTGTTTTGGATTGGACAATGGTCTCTTCGTGGTCGACCAAGCGACTCAAAACATCGATGCCCGCTTCGCTATCGTCCCAGGACAAAAGCTCGACTGCCAACAGCGCTGAAAGTCCTGGGTGACGCTCAGGTTGAGCAAGGGTGCGTTCCGCTAATTCAGCGATCCCTTCCTTTCGAAATCGCCCCATGTGTTTTGCCGCGATAAGCCTCAAACCAGTTGGGAGACCCGGGCTGGCGACGATTCGCTCGACGGACTCAGCCGCTTCGGGAGTCTCGAGGACTGATAATCCTTCGATGGCCAACGAGATCGCCTCGGTTCCGGCGGTCCCCTCTTGAATTCGTTTGAGCCAAACGTCCTTCAGTGCGGATGATTTCCATCGAGCCAGCGCGGGTTCAAGGATGGATGAAACCGAGCGGCCATCACGGATAGCGAGTTCCGCCAAAGCATCGGCGTGCGTTTTCGCATCCATGATGACAAGGGTTTGGGCGATCGACCGACGAACATCCAGTCGGGTGTCGGGATCTTTTAGCAACTGGATCAATCGTTCTTGGGTGGGTTCCAAGTTGGGAACGCCACGCTGGTGTGCGATGGCCAGCGTGTCAACGACCATTCGCTGTAATGACGGATCCGGACGTTCGAGCGCACGCATCCAAAGCTCCACCAAACCCTCACGGTGGACGAGGTAACTGCCAGCGAGCTCCAACCTCGGACGCACGTACATCTCTCGGTCATAACCGTCGTAAGGGTCGACCTTCCAGAAAACGTGCTCTTGGGCCAAAGCAGGTGAGAGAAGACCAGCGACCCAAATCAAGCAGAGCACAAACCGATGCATCAGCGGCGTCATCAATCCGGACGCGTAAGTCGCCATACTTGGACTCCCAGGACAAAGAACATCACGGCGGAGATAACTGCAGCGACCCACCAGGCAGCTGGCAACAGGTTGTAAGTCTCGAAACCAGGTGTTTCCAATTCGCTCAGAGCAGCACCCACTGGATTCGACATGAGGGCAATTTCAACGGTGTCTCGCCCAAACGGCGCGTCGCGTCTGAGCCAGACAATCATGGGCAGCAAGAACAACGCGATGACAACGACGTAACTCATCGTCGTCGAAACGGCTGTCGATCGGAACATGCCTCCAACCGCCGCGCTGACAGCCAGCACATATGCCGCGGTCCACGCCAAACAGATCAAAACCATTTGCACTTCAACGACCATGGTTGGCTGAATCATGATCATCATCACGTAGCCCGGTACGGTCGCCATCAGAACAAGTACCAATGTCCAGATGACACTGAGAATCTTTCCCGTAACAACTTGTCTGGCTGACATCGGGGTCATCCTTAGCAACGCCCATCCGCCGCTATCCAGCTCTCCGCTGATCAATCCCGATGCCAAACTGGGTGTCAAAATGACCACCAACATCACCTGCAGAACGACCAGCAGAGCGCCGATGTTCGTGACACCCAGTCCTTTAACACCCAACGCCGTCATCGACGTCAACACCATTGAAACGACCGCGCAAAACGCGATCAGACGCAGCAGCCATTGCATTCGACCGAACCGACGACACCGAAATTCTTTCACCATCACGGGATTCAAGAACCAAGGAATGCCGGCTTTACGACGTTGGGGGTCGACGACGTACAGGAATCGACGAGCCACGCGTGTGCTCAGTTCTTGATCGTCGGTGATCACGCCTTGCGCGCGAGACTGATCAAAGATGCGGTAATTCAAGCGTGAGAGTGTTTTGGCTGCGAACAGGACACTGGTGATAATCGTGACGACGATGAATCCCAGCGTCGTGCTGCTCTCTTTTAAGCCGGCAGATGCGACATCGCTCTGCCCCATGATCTCCATGATCGCTGGAAGCGGTGATAGGAAGCGAATCCAATCACCGACGACTTTGAATACGCCCCAATCCCCCGTGAACTGCATGAAGGCACGAGGAATCAACGTGATGAAGAACAACGCAAAGACGGCCGAGTACGTGATCCGAACCGCGGCGTCACTTGTCTGAGCGTAGCTGCTGACCAACATGCCCAGCGTGGCGTACTGAATCACGAGTAGGAAAAGCACGAGATAGAGCAATCCAAGCCCTGATCCAAACGCAATTCCACCCATTGCGTAGCAGGCGGCTGAAGCCGGTAAGCTGGACAGCAACACCAGCACACTGAATAGCAGCACTCCTGAAATCTTTCCGAAGTAGATCGAACCGGCAGAAAGCGGCGAGTTGAGCAAAAGCTCCAACGTTCCATCGTTCTTTTCATTGACGATCGAAACGGCGGGAAAGGCTGGCACCAAGAACATCACACCCGCCAGCAATCCGTAGCCGAAGATGCGGAACACTTCCATCGATTGCAGTCCGCTCAAGTCAGCGGAGGCATCCGACGGCCAACGCATCAGGACAGCAACGGAAAAGACCACCGTCAACACGAAAAGCATCACGAGCGATCGTGGCGATCGCAGGATCCCGAAGAATTCTCTTTGGATGACCGGATTCATTACGCACCCGCTCCCGCGTCAGCCGTCTTGGGCAACGCTGCGGAGGCTTTGAACTGCGGCTGATGATCGCCGCCACTGGCAACCGATAGGAATGCGTCTTCCAGGTCGGTAGCGACTTCGCGAAACTGCGCGACGACTTCTCCTTGTTGGATCAAGTGCGTCAACAAGGGTGCCAATGCCTCATCACTCAGGCTGGTGGAGAACCGGACCATCGTCTCCGCCTCCGCTCCCGTTACGTCGCTTTTGCCGAGCGTTTCGGCCGCCGATTGCTGATCGAGCCACTTGGTGACCAAATCGGCTGTGCGTTTTACTTGTTCGTCTTTCAACAGCAACAACTCGAAGGTGCGTCGTTGCTGGATATCTTTCATGATGTCATCCAGCGTGCCGAACGCCCGCAATTTCCCTTTGGTGATCATGGCCACGAGATCACAAACGCGAGCGAGTTCAGGAAGGATGTGACTGGTCACGATCAGCGTCTTGCCCATTTCGGCAAGTCGCAAAAGCATGAAACGCATGTCAATCCGCGCTTGTGGATCCAGGCCGTTTGCAGGCTCGTCCAAGATCAAGACTTGCGGGTCGTGCATCAATGTGCGTGCGATGGCAACACGTTGTTGCATCCCTCGGCTGAGCGCGTCCACGAAGAGATCTTTCATGTGAGTGGCGCCGGCAATCTCCAACACTTCGTCGACCCGCTTATTCCTTGCTGATCGACCAATACCGTAGGCGGCGCCAAAAAAGTCGAGGTACTCACTGACTCGCATGTTGTTGTACCGCCCAAAATCGTCGGGCATGTATCCAACCAAGCGTTTGATCTTGCGAGATTCCGTGAGGCAATCCGCACCGGCGATGCGAGCTGAACCGCTGGTCGGTTTGGACAGCCCCACCAAGATTCGAATGGTTGTGGTCTTACCGGCACCATTGGGGCCAATGAATCCCAGGATCTGTCCCTTGCCAACTTGCATCGTCAGCGAGTCCAAAGCGGTGAACTCGTCGTAACGTTTGGTCAGCTCATTGATTTCGACGACCACATCTGAATCGGTCAAAGCTCTCTCCAAGGAAACTGGGTCGTTGAGCCCGGCGTTGGTTGCGGGCCAAGTGGGTGTTGGCGTGTTAGCTAGTTGTCTGATCCGTCAACCGAAAGGGTTTCACCGGCAAAGGTGATATGGACGTAGTCGATTTTCCATTCGTCTTCACTGATCTGTGCATCTGCATCGGTCAGTTTTCCATCGGCAATCAACTGCTCTTCTTCGGTCCTTGAAATCTTGACGGACAGAGGCAGGCCACCGTCCGCATCAAGTTCCAGTTTTTCGGGATCTGTGATTTCTTCGCGAATCAGACCGCTCGGGCCGGTTGCTTTAAAAAGCGTCACCGGTTCTCCGTCCGCCAGGGTCGTGATCTCAACGGTTCGCAATGGAACGTTCAGCTTGATTTCCAACTCCATTCGGTCCAGTCGGCAAGGCAACACAGAGGTCGGCAGAACGCATCGAACGTCTGCCTCCGCTTCGCTATCACGCCCCATCCATTGGCCTGTTCGTTCGTTGTAAACATTTGAAAAACCACTCGCTCCGAGTGCGGATTCCAAACGCACGAAGCCGGGTGGTATTAGAAAACGGGTTCCGACCGGTTGGCTTGATAGGCTGATCGGAATCGATGCGAGCAGTGTGCCGCGACGCTCAAACCCCTCGCCGAATTCCAAATCAATGTCAACCGGATCGCTCCAAACCAGAAGTGACGGCTCTAGGTCAATGATGGTGGTGGATTCGGCCTCCATCAATCGGCGGAGCACTTGCTGACGCTCTTGTTGAATGTCTGACATCAGGGCGGAGTCAATGTATTGGTCTGGTGTCATGACATTGGAGTTTGTCGTGCTTAGCTCACCACTGGCGTTGTCCACCGTTACCGCCATCGACGGTGCGGCGGAAGAGACGACAATGGCGTCTTCACACGATTGGGCGTCAAAGCCAATCAAGCGACCTTGGAATCCCTGCTCGTTGAACATGCCTTGGGCACGCCATGGCGTTGGTAATTGAATGTTGGAGCGTCCCGACACATGGCGAACGACTCCTGGCGGCTGATTAACGAACATCCACTTCGAGTCACCGCTGTCATCCCAAACGATGCGCTGAACATCGCCCGTTAGTGTCTCAACCAATTCAGCAACCGTTGAGTGGCCGGATTGGATGTCCAGCGCGCGGGCGTCTTGGCTGTAAACAGACGCCAACGAATCAATACGGATTTCGTTGCTGTTGGGAATCGCCCTTCCGACCTGTCCGATCGCAACCGTCGTCGGGATCGACGATGTTTTTTGCTTACCCATCCCGATCAGTGTTCCCGCGGCTACCAGTGCCGCGATCGGAACGATCCCCGCGAGCAAATGCAGCGAACGTCGACGCACGAGCAACAAGCCGACGCCAAGAACTAGCGCCATGTGGATTCCCAAGACGCTCGCGACGGACTGTCGTGTTGGAATGCTGTACCCAATCTGTTGATCCAAGTACGAAGTCAATTCACTCGCTTGAGAATTGTCGGGCAGGCGACTGATAAAAAATCGTTTCGCGATGGATTCGTAGGTAAGTGTCGGTTGGTCGTCGACGACCCATCCGTTGGGTGAAAGTGCCGTGAATAGGATTTCCCCTTGGCCAACCGGCACCCAGAAAGCCGTCGGGTATCCATTGATTTCACTCTGGATATCCTCAACGTCCGCCATGACCCGTACCAACTCGGCGGTCGTTTCCGATTCCCATGTCTCGGTGTTCGTCTGGGCACCCTCGAAGATCGCCGGCATGACGTGCTCAAACTCATTCAGCTCGATTCGATCCAAGATGCTGAATGGAGCGGTGTCGCCCATCAGTCGACGAACGGATTCAGGCTTCAAGCGATCAAGCATCACCCAGAGTCTTCCTCCCGACGCGAGCCAGGACTGGATATGATCGACGGCGACCGAATCGCTAAGGATGCTGTCGTTGCCAATGATGATCTGGTCGAATGCGTCCAGAGCTTTAGGAGTTTCCGGCAAGAATCCGCGATCCAGTTGAACCAGACCGAGGTCTTGCGAATCCGAGCCGACCGAATCTCGTCCCGCATAGACGAACTTTGTCATCCGGCCCACCAACAAACCTGAGTCGTAATCGACATCCGTCGACTCGAGCATGACACCTGTTCGGAATGACTCCCACGACATCAGGAGCTGACGCGAGGAAGTTGGCATGCCGAGGTAGTTTGTTTGAAATTCTTCGCCCCTCTCCGTCTCGATCAAATGAATCGAACGCATCGGAATGGAGACTTGATCGAGTGGGATATTTCCGGGCACCCGGGCCATCAAAGACCCTGCACGTCGGGCACCCGCCGGCATCCAGAATCGCCGAGCGTATTGCTGGTTGGCGTCCTCACCGACCATCGCAATGATGACTTGCTCGGTATCTTCGTCCGTTCGATTGGTTCCGCTGACCGCCAACGACGTCCAATAGCCGGCAACCTGCCTTTGTTGACCGGATGGATTTACCGAGAGAACGATGTCGCGTTTGACGGGGCCGAGATTAGGATCGACCTCCGCGGCGGAGCCACGCTCACTCGGCTCATCGTCCGACGATGCCGGTTCAACGTCTGATTCGGGCGTTTGCGTAGGTGGTGCCTCCACGCTTGGCCGTTGTGCGGAAACGACGTCGGGGGGGACCAATAAACAGGCGACAAACCAAATCGGAAGGTATCGATTCATGAACAGTTCTTGTCGCCGGAAACGACCAAAATTGGTGTAAATCGGGGGCAAAACGAACGAAGCACAGGAGTCTAACTAAGGCGTCTGCCCTCGTCTATGGTTTGCGAACGTAGTGATATTGGCCTCCATTCCTTTCTGCGATGCGACGCATTCGCTCTTCACCACGCTGGCTGTGATAACCGATCGTGTGCACGATGCTGATTCGCTGAACGTCACCGAAAAGGTTTTCGACGTAATTATCTTCTGTTAGCAAGTCCTCGATCCCCGCCGGAAATTCTCCATCGGACAGCAGAAAGATGACGTCCGGCTTCAGGTCGAGCGCGAACCGCAATGGCTCATAGGGAGCCTGACCGTCATCCATGCTGATTCCCTTTGCCCATTGTGTCAGTGCTGCCTTGTTTTCATTCGTTGCACTCAGGCTCATTGATTCATTCGTGTTGGGGTCGCGAATCCGCATGTAATCCGAATCAGCGTCGAAAAAGACGACATAGAATCGTTGATCTGGTTGCAGTGCCTGGATGGAACGAACCAACTCCTCTCGGGCTGATTCGAAAGCGGTTCCCATGCTTTTGGAACTGTCGACGAGATAGACAAAGTGGTTGCCTCCTCCTTCGACCCCGAAGAACTCCATCTTTTCGCCCGTTGATTCGTCTCCTCGGAGAAGTTCCGCGCCGGTGGATTCGAGCAACGAAGGACTCGAATCATCCCCCAGCGTTTGCAAGGACGGAGGAATGAGTGAACTCTGCCCAAGCACGGGATCGGGGACCAGCTCTGCGTCAAGGTTCTCTTGCGACTCGGATTCCGTCGCTGACGTCGGGATCGTGTTTTCGATACGGATTGTTTCGATCGAGGTCGGCTCGCTCGCTGCGGCCGTGGCGGTAAACGCGACTTGGTCTTTTGGAGGCGAAAGACGTAGTCCGACAAAGCCGAGTACGAAGATCAGAAACACATGACCGAGGACGCTGATGATGAGTGCCGGTCGACGTGACGATCGCCGCTGATGATCTGTTGACGCTTCAGCGAAATCATCAACAGGAGGAGTCGGCGGTTCTTTCGTTCGTGAAGCTCGGGCGGATGTGGTCACGGTCCGCGGTCGACTGATTTCCTGACGACTTGACGGGCAACTCTCTAGCGTCTTTTCTGCCGCGTCTTTCTTCTCTTTGTCGTGCCGATTCCGTTTAACGACTGAACGAAGGCCGTCTTGATGCAACAGCCGTTCAATTTCGGCGGCTCGAGCTTCCAACCTGGCGACGACGGCTTCCTTGCGAACTTGCACCAATTCAAGTTCAAGAATGCGCCGCTGTTTCTCTTCAAGATTCTGTACCTGCACCGCTTCTTTGTTTTGCGAGCGCGCAGGATCTGATGTGCGATGACTCATGATGTCGGTGCATCCCCGTGATTCGGATGATACGTGGTGCCCCATGCAACCAACGACCGAGAGTATAGCGATTTCAATGAACGAGACCAGCAATCAGTACGACCTGGTTTCCGACGTCATGGAGAAACATGCGAACATTCAAACGCGACCGGGGACGCCGCTACGAAGGGTTTTTGCGTTTAAGCCAAAGCCAACAAAAAGCAGCAAGCACAACCTCGGTCACGAGAAACAAAATCCTTGCTGCGATCGCTGCTAGCAATCCTTGGGCAGTCCCAATGGAAACCGACAAGATGGTGGTCAGCACCAACTCGCGAATGCCCGCACCGCCTGGCAGGAGCGATGCAAAACCGACCACGATGGCCAAGCTGATGGCGGCCGTTGCAACACCGTAGACGAGCGAAAGTGATGGAAGAGGATCTGCCGAGGGAATCGCCAAAATAAGCAGCGCGAACGAGGCACCGATCAATGCCCAGGCGACAGCCGACCACATCCATCCAATGGCAAACAGTCGGAATCCGATTCGTGAATCTTGGCTCACATCGCGTGACTTGCTGACTTTGGCGGCTGCGAAACGCATGATCGGTGGGAGTGTTGGCAGACTTGCGCACACGGCGATCCCAATCGCCATCAGGGAGATCCACTGAGGCACTGGCAGCCAAACGACGATGGCTGCCGCAAGCGCTCCACCGACAGCCATCATCAAAAAGGTTTCCAGGAAAATACAGATCGTCGCTGGCAGCGCGCTGACTCCTTCCTTGGCCAACGCGCCGGCTCGCAGCACGACCACCATCGCTTTTCCCGGAACACATTTTCCAACATGCCCGAGTAAGTGAGCAGCAACCGTTGTCGATAAACGCGGCCGCTGACCCAATGCGTATAGTGCGCTGTGAAGTAGGATGCCGTTTGGAACCAGTCCCATCGCATAGATGATCGCCGCGAATCCGATGTAACGCCAATTCAGATTCTGGATCGTTGGCAGTGAGCGCTGAAGCCGCTGTTGTTCTTGACGCAACGCCTCTTCACGCAACGGCGCGGAAGTTGTTCGGAGTTCATTTTCGATCTCGCGTAGTTGCGACTCGATTTGTGATCGCTGTTCTCGCCACTGTTCAAAGGAAGCTTTCGTCGCGAAATAGAGTCCAACGACAACCAAGACCGCGATCACACCCTTGATGATTCGCTTGAGCTGCGAGATCGAGGCTTTGCGATTTCGCGAAGAAGGATCGTGGCTTTCACTATCGTTCATCGCTGCTTTCTTTCTTCAGAAAGTGCGTCAATTGAATTAGCACTAAACAAGCTGCTTCCTTCTGTCGATCCGACCGGGCACTCGATTCCAACCTGTGGCCTGTCACCACGCATTCGGATGCTGTTGCAACTCCGATGAAGACAAGGCCGTCTTGGTCGGTCGGCGCATTGGGACCAAGGTGCCCCGTAATGGCACCAGCGATGTGAGACTCGGGCGTGCGATTCAAAACACCTTTCGCCATCTCTTGTGCAACGGATTCGCTGACGGCCGTGTGTGTTTTCAGTGAATGCTCCCGCACATCGATCCAGCGGACTTTTGTGTCTTCACGATACGTTACGGCAGATCCACACCACCACTCAGAGACGCCGGGAACGGTGGCCATCGTTGCAGCGACCAAACCGCCCGTGCAGCTTTCGGCGAGTACCAATCGACGGCGTTGCTGAGCCAACTGCGCGACCAGGCTTTCGCCGCATTGATGCAAGGAAATCGAGGTCATACTGCGCTCATAAACAAGCATCGCGGCACCCACACGTGGTGGAAGCCGCGATACCGTTAAAGAATCGATCCGGAGTTTGCTTAGTGATATCGCATGTCGCAGGTCACGCCACCAGCGGCCCACAAGTAAGCTCGCTCAGTGTAGTCGGCAACCATCCGATGACTACTGAATCGCCACGCGAGTGTGCTGATGCTGTGCATCATTCGATTGATCCACTCTTTGGGCAGTCCATCAGCGTCGCGATCGTAGAAACAGGGGATCACCTGCTGCTCCAATGTCTCGTATAGGAAGTCGGAGTCCCGTTGATCCGTCACGTCATCATCGACGTGACTTCGACCCTGGCCGATCGCAAATCCATTGACGCCGTTGTAGGCCTCGCCCCACCAGCCATCCAAGATGCTGCAATTCAATCCGCCGTTCAAAACGACTTTCTGACCACTCGTTCCGCTCGCTTCCAAGGGACGACGTGGATTGTTCAGCCAAACATCAACACCTTGAATGAGATGGCGACAAACATTGATGTCGTAATCCTCAATGAAGGCGACGCGACCTTTGAATCGGGAATCGTGACGCAGGTTGGCGATCTCTTGGATGAACCGTTTTCCGGGCTCGTCTTTCGGGTGGGCCTTACCGGCGTAAATCAGCTGCACCGGCCGATCCTCACTCTGCATCAACTCGCTGATTCGGTCGAGTTCACGGAACAGCAAATTCGCTCGCTTGTACGTCGCGAAACGTCGCCCAAATCCGATGGTCAGGAACCTCGGATCGAGAACGCGGCGAGCCGATTCAACGATATCATCCGATTCGCCACGACGTCGACACTGACGGCTCATTCGTCGACGCACAAATGACAGAAGGTTGTTTTTCAACGCGTTGTGCGTTTCCCACAACTCACCGGGATCGACCGCATGAATGCTCTGCCAAACATCGGGATCTTGAATGCGGCTCTTCCAATCTGCGGGGAAGTGCTTGTCGTATAGCAGCGCCATCTGTCCCGCTAACCAGCTGGGCGTGTGGACACCATTAGTGATGTGTCCGATCGGAACTTCGTCTTCCGCACGATCCGGCCACGCGTGTGCCCACATGCGACGCGACACCACACCATGCAAATTGCTCACTGCATTTGCGTAGCGGCTCATCTTGAAACCGATCACTGTCATGCAGAACGTTTCGTGATGGTCGTCCGGGTGAACTCGGCCTAGAGCCAACAAGTCGTGTTCGCTCAAGCCAAGCGAATCGCGAAGCGGACCTAAGTGCTCTTCAACAAGATCGGGAGGGAACCGGTCATGGCCCGCTGGCACCGGGGTGTGAGTGGTGAAGACCGTCATGCGAGCCGCTTGACGATGAGCATCGGCAAACGACATTCCGTCTTCATGCATTAGGTAGTTGATCACTTGAAGGGGACCGAACGCCGAGTGGCCTTCGTTCAAGTGGTAGACGCCCGGATCGATTCCCAGGGCATGTAACGCCTTGACGCCACCAACCCCCAAAACCAATTCTTGTCGGATACGAGTTCGCTGGTCACCGCCGTACAGCCGGCTGGTTAGTTCACGGTCCTCCGGACTGTTGCCCTCGACGTTGCAGTCCAAGAGGTACAACTGCACGCGACCGACGGCCATCTTCCAAACTTTGGCCATCAACTCGCCCGTACGCGTGGCGATCGAAACCGTAATCGGCTCGCCCTTGGCGTCGGTTGCCGGCGTCATCGGCAGGTTGTCAATTTTCGTTTCCAGGTAGTCTTCGCCCTGGTACCCGTTCTCATCCAAATATTGGCGGAAGTAGCCCTGCGAGTAATACAGACCGATCCCGACCAGTGGAACGCCCAGTCCGGACGCACTCTTGATATGGTCCCCTGACAAAACTCCCAGGCCACCGCTGTAGATCGGCACCGATTCGTGGATGCCGAACTCTGCCGAGAAGTAAGCGACCGGCTTGGCACCAAGCACACCACCGTGGGTTGTCGCCCAGTTGTTCGTTGACGCCAAATACTCTTGCAGCCGGCGATACGCGTAATTGATGCGACTGTGCAGAACCAGCTCGCTGGCTCGTTCCGCGAGCTGCTCCGGCGTCATTTCTCGGAGTAATGCGACCGGGTTGTGATCGATCTGTCGCCAGCGGATTGGGTCGATGTCTCGGAAAAGCTGGTCACACTCGGGATGCCAGCTCCACCAAAGATTGTTCGCTAGCGCCCACAACTTGGAATACAAATCGTCGGCGTGGTGATGTTCAGGCTCTGGTCGCAATACGGGTGAAGTCGACGAAACGCTGCTGGGCAATTCGGTTTGGCTCATAACGACTCGTTCACAATTTCTATAAGAGGGCTCGAGGTTCAATCCATTGTTGCACGATTCGGTGGTCTGGTTGACCGAAGTCGATGCGAATCGAGACTAGAAAACGGTAGACTACTGGTTGCTTCGTAGAACGGCAAAGTTTGGCGAAACTGGGTAGCTTGGGGTCGCTCGCAAGCTGGCTTGGGCCTTCCGAATAACCGGAAATTTGCGACCCGAAGCGACACGATAACGATTAACGAACGGGAAGATAACCAGATTTGCTGTCGAAGGGGACAGCATTCTGTGCGTCCGACGATTTTGTACCTTCATGGCATCCCAATGCACGATATCGCCCCCGTAGAGTCCCCGAACGACCAACAGATGGATCTTCTGTGCGATCAACTGCGATCATGGAGCAATCGGTGGGTGAAAGCGAGTGACTGGCCGGCCGAGTCATTGCGACTGTGCGGTCGAGCTGGTGTCTATCGCTGGTTTCTACCGCGGACGCTGGGTGGTCAGGAATGGTCCGAGCAGGATCAGACTCGTGGGTATCTCCGGCTAGCGGAAGCTGACCTGACGACGACGTTCATCATTACGCAGTACATGGGCGCGATGCGTCGCATTGCTAGTACCGGCAATCACGTGATGATCGAACGTTGGTTACAGCCGCTCGCCGATGGTGAACGTTTTGGAACCGTTGGCATCAGCCATCTGACGACTAGCCGCAGACACCTCAAGAAACCCGTTTTATCGGCCACCGAAGTTGAAGGTGGGTTTCTTCTCGAGGGCCTCGCTCCGTGGGTGACTGGGGCACCGCACGCAGATCTTTATGTGGTCGGTGCAACGCTCAACGATGGTCGAGAGCTTTTGACCGTTGTGCCACATGAGTCCGTCGGTGATTCCGGTGAAAGTGTCCCGTCGATTGAATCTGGTCCGGGCAGTGAATTAGTTGCATTGTCTGCCAGCTGTACCGATCAGGTCGCGTTCCATTCGGTGCGGATCCCGTCGGAGTGTGTTCTGGCGGGGCCTATCGAAAACGTGATGCGATCTGGATCAGGAGCCGGTACCGGAGGTTTACAGACATCGACGCTGGCGCTTGGTTTGTCGCGGGCGGCTGCAAACTTTTTGCTCGACGAGGCTTCGCGTCGGGATGACTTGCAAGCAGCCGCGAAAGAGATCACCCGGGAGCTCGATCAATTGGAATCCGAATTGTTGGTTGCATCGAGCGGAGGCGGGTGTGATCCTGCGGAGATCCGCGGGAGAGCCAATCGGATGGTCCTCCGTGCCACGCAAGCAGCACTAACATCAGCCAAGGGAGCAGGTTTTGTCGAAGGTCACCCGGTCGGGCGATGGTGTCGGGAAGCATTGTTCTTCTTGGTGTGGAGCTGCCCAGCTCCGGTGGCCCAAGCACATTTATGCGAATTGGCATTCGGCGTCGACACTGAGTAGGTCATGCTCCGCATAAGAACAGTCGCCGATCGCTGCGCCGATCGTAGCGGGTGATAGGAGACTTTGTGCGTCAACGAAATCCATTTCAAAAACACAAATTTCGTTCACACTTGCCGGCATTTGCGCGGCAGGCCACCTACTTCAAAATCCATCTTCCTCGAACCAGTCTTGGTGCACCGGCTTCACTGATCGCTAGTGCGATCCAACCGTCGCGCAATTCGAGCTGGCTGACGATGAGTCCTTCCATCGCTGGATGTTTGGCTACGTTTGGCAGCGTCAGGGGAATCGGACGGTTCGGCGAAAGGACTTTGTTAAAGATCGCGCGGATCGGCAGTCGTTCACGTGCTGACATTCCGGGTCCGCTGATTCGAAGATGTCCGTCTCGAACCAGTTGTGCATTCATGCCGTCCATCTGCGGCTCGTACTGCGCCCGAACAATAAACCGAGTCAGCCCGGGCCGATCGCCACGTTGCAGACGAAGCACACGCAAAGTGATCCACAGACGCTCATCCTTGACTTCGAAAGTGATCGGCCGAGTCTTTGCGAACTGTATGGAAACGTCGCTTGGAAGATCGTCCGGCAGTTCAACTTGCTCCTGACCAAACGTCGCCACACTCTGATCAACGAGCTCACGTAAAGTGAGTGGTTCGTCTCGTGGGATCAGTTGTTCCAGAGTATTGTTCAGCGCGGATTGATGAACTTGCAAACTCATCAAACTGGATCCCGGCGCCCTCGGTCGCGGTGTGAATGCAGCCAGTTGCCAGTCGCCGGCCAGGCGGTAACGAGCGAGCAGTCGCGAGTCCGTGGTTTGCAGGTCCATCACTTTCGGATCCAGCTTCATTCGTCCAAGTGGACCGAGCACCATCTCGCCGAGTCGTTCGGTCGCTTGATCGACCTGCTGAGTCAAGCGGTCATCGAACTCCTGTTTGACCTGATCACGAATGGTCTGATTCGCGATTCGATTGGTTTGGGTTTGAATCGCCTTGTATCGGCTGCGAGCGATATTCCGTACAAACGTTCCGAGGACCGGCCAATCGTCGTACTTGCTGCTGATGCCTCGCAATCGCGTTGCGCCGCGAACGTTCGCATTCGCATCGCGAATGTCGATACCATCAGCTCGAATCTCGATCGGTGTGCTCGCTTCAAAATTTGCGTTGCCCAGCGTTCGCACGCTAACACCGCTATTGAATCCCGTGCTGTTGGTTCGCACGTCACCCAACGCCAACAGGTCCAACTTCCAACGGTTCGCGGATGGATACAACTGAATCCGAAGGTCGCTTTGGATATTGCTCGTGCCACGAACGCGACTCCCCAAGATCGTCGTGCGAACAGGAATCTGTTGCGGGTCCATAGCGGGAATGGCGCGTTCGAGCATCTGCTGGCTGATCGCGAGACGAATGTTTGCGTTGCGATAGTGTCGATCAATTTGGCGACCGATCTCTGCAACGGCGGGTGATTCGGCAAATCGAAGAGACTGGATCGAATTCGCGATGTCGATTGATCCAAGGTCGATCGCATTTGCTTCTTGTCGTTCCAGTTGCCGAAGCAGATTCGCGTAGTCCACCGCTCCGCGTGCCCACGGCCGAACGACCGATGCTAATTGCGTAACGGCGTCTCGGTTGAGCCATCGTTGCTGCTCCGGTTCCAGGCCATGCCATTCCAAGCGGGAAAGAACACGTTGTGCGAGAACGGTTCGGTCACGACTGTTTGCTTCCTTTGCCGCTTGTTCCATTTCGTTGAGCAAGAAGAACTCACTCCACGCCTGCTTATCACCCGTCACGGAAATATCGCGGCGCAAATCAGCGATCGTCGCATTCAATGAGACGGCGTCCTTTTCATCAGGCTTGGCGGGCGAATCAATGGTGAGGTCGGAGACCATCCAAGCGGGTTGGCCGAGTTGCCAGATCGGCTTCCAGATTTCGACACGGCGCGTCAAAGCATAACTCGCCAATAACCAATCGACTTGTTGATCCCGGTCATCAACTTGCTCGGCGCTGCGCAAGCCCGACTCGGCAAGTGACTTTAGCTCATCCAATAAAAAGCCGGCTTCAGGATCACCAAGTCTTGAGAGCGACCGCAGTTGAAGCAATGTATCGTTGATGTTCTGGATCCACTGCTGCAGGTCGTCCGAGGCGTATTGCGAAAGATCATCCAGTTGCTCATTCAACGCTGTTGTGGTGGGCCATCCGCCCAGTGGATTGTGCGGTTCGATGATTGCTGCGTCGGCTCTTTGCTTTTCTGCTTCGCTTTGAGCAGGAATGACGATTTCCGGCACACGGGGCAGCGCTTGTTCGGGAGCCGGGTTTGCTCGACCGATTTCCTGGCGGCTGATGCTGTCGCTGGAAGGTGAGTTCGCATCCGATTGCAATGGATGCGGCAAATCTCCGAACGAAACGGGCTCCGGTGCAACCGGAAATTGCAGATCCGAAAGCGCAGGAAAAGCTTCTGTCTCGATCGTTTCCGACGCTCCATCCTCGGCGGCGATTGACTCAATGGTTGCCGTGGGCCGTTCTACCATTGCCGTGTTGTCAGCAGGTTTTGCGAGTACGCGCGTTGACTTCGGCAGGACGGACCCGTTCGACCTTGGCCGGATTGAATCCGGGAAGAGCTGGTAATTGAATCCATCAATCTGCAACACCGAAGGGAAGCACGGGTGTGAACGAGAGATGACCTCCTCAGACGCGTACGTTCCTGCCGTTGAGACCCAATCGGACGGACTTGAAGAAGGATCGACGGACGTCGGAATCGCGGTACGATAATCGACCGGATCGATGGAGATGTTTTCGATGGAGGGCGTTAGCCGGGTATCTGTCTGTTCCGTCGGGGCGAGCTCGTCCGTTTGTACGGTAGGGAAAACACGGCAGGATGAGTGCGCCTCGTCTTGTGGGCATTCAATCAATTCTGACTCGACCCACCCTGCAAGCTCTGTCTGAGGATCACGGACCGGTGCAACAACGGTTTGCGGTGCAACAACGGTGTGCGATGCGACCCCGTACACTTCGGCGATGCGCTCGGGTAACTGCATCGCCCGCATGCCATGTTCCACTGGTGCTGGCACATCCAAGCGGAGCGTTGATGGATCATCCGTATCGAACCCGCGGTGCGCCATCGGGACAGCCAGATCGACTTGCGAGGATTCAACGATTCGCTGGCGAGTGTCTTCCGTGACGCTTATGGCGTTCGGCCGAATGGGCTCAAGGTCCATTCCATTCTGTGCATACCAAGCAGCAGCCGAAATAGTCAGTGAGGCAGCGGCTGGCCATAAAAATAACGATCGTTTGACGTCCCTGTGCATCCCTGCAAATCCATTATTGGGAGGTAACTTCTTCGCGCACTTGCCCATCGGGTACACCAGCAGGCTTGCACGGGTATGATCGGTTGACCCAGAACGAAGATATAACCTCAGCCGTTGCCCTCAACCAATCGTTAAAGGTGCGTTGGATTGGATCAACCGGCGCAACCGACACTGGCTGAAAATTCGAAACGCAATATCCATACGCGGATCACGTTTCGCCCATGACGAGGGCAATGAGTCACAACACGGGAACGCGTCGAATGGGACTTATCGAATGCGTGGATTCGGCTTCACTGATTTGGACCATAGTCGACGATCGCTCCGCCGATCGTAGCGGGAAACTGATCGTCGGATTTTAAGCGGATTGATTTGAAGCCTATTGGGCAGGAATGATCGGATATGGAACTTCCTTCGAAGATCTTTGTCGCAGGGCATCGAGGCATGGTCGGTTCGGCCGTGGTACGCCGACTGAGATTCACCGATTGCCATGTTGTGACGCGGTCACATGAGGACTTGGATCTGTGTGATCCCGATGCGACCGATCGGTTCCTTCAAGCTGCACGACCAGATGCCGTGGTGATCACTGCGGCGAAAGTTGGCGGTATCGTCGCCAACCAATCGGCTCCCGTTGAGTTTCTGTCAGACAATATTCGGATGACGACGAATGTGTTGCGATCATCCCACCGCGCGGGTGTCTCTCGGCTCTTGATGCTCGGAAGTACGTGTATCTATCCACGCGAGTGCCGCCAGCCCATGCGTGAAACCGATCTGCTGTCAGGTCCACTCGAGCCGACCAACGAAGCGTATTCACTGGCAAAGATAACCGCCGTGAAACTTTGCCAGTTCTATCGTCAGCAGTATGACGTGATTTACCACAGTGTGATGCCGACGAATCTGTATGGGCCCGGCGACAACTACAACTTGGAACTCGGCCACGTTGTCGCTGCTTTGCTACACGCCGATTTCATGACGCGAAAGAATCCAATGACCAAGACGTGACGATCTGGGGAACGGGAAAACCAACACGCGATTTCATGCATGTCGACGATCTGGCAGATGCGATCATTCATCTGTTGCAGTTGGATGATCCACCGGATTGGATCAACGCAGGCACGGGCCAAGAAGTAAGCATTGGGACGCTGGCCGAAACCATCGCTCGCACGGTAGGTTTTCAAGGATTGATCCGTAATGATGTATCGAGACCCGATGGAACACCTCGCAAATGCACCGATGTCACCCGTATAAACCAACTCGGTTGGAAACATCGCATCGAGCTTGAGCAAGGCTTGGAGTTAGCTTACGAGTCCTTTGTTTCGGAGCTTCGAAGTGGTCGTTTGCGGACGTCGTCGGGATCGCTTGCAGATTGAATCGCGAGCCGAAAAGTAGGTGGGTGAAGTGATGCCGTGGAGACAACGATGACGAAGGTCGCATTGATCACCGGAATTACCGGACAAGATGGCAGCTACCTTGCGGAGCTTTTGCTTGGGAAGGGCTATCACGTTCATGGAGTGATTCGCCGCAGCAGCACTTTTTCAACTTCGCGGATTGATCACCTGTATCGAGATCGACATGAAGACTCGAATCTGCGTTTGCATTACGGTGATCTGACTGATGGACAAGCACTTACCAATCTCGTCCTGACGATTCAGCCAGACGAGATCTACAATCTCGGCGCCCAGAGTCATGTTCGCGTCTCCTATGACCAGCCGGTCTACACATTGCAGACGATCGGAGTTGGAACGCTAAACGTACTCGAGGCTGCCCGTCAGTTGATGCCATCGAAATCCGTTCGAGTCTATCAGGCCAGTAGCAGTGAAATGTACGGGAAAGTGCTCGAAACACCCCAGCGTGAATCGACGCCCTTCAATCCGCAATCGCCCTACGCATGCGCCAAGGCGTACGCTCACTTTCAGACCGTTAACTATCGCCGCGGTTACAACCTTTTCGCCTCCAATGGCATTCTGTTTAATCACGAATCGGAGCGCCGAGGTGAGACGTTCGTGACTCGCAAGATCACGCGGGCGGCGGGACGCATCAAAGCCGGTCTGCAAAAGAAACTCTACTTGGGAAATCTCGATGCAAAACGGGATTGGGGTTATGCCCGCGAATACGTCGAAGGAATGTGGCAGATTCTTCAGCACGATCAACCAGACGATTTTGTTTTAGCCACCGGAAGAACCGCTTCGGTCCGCGAATTCTGCCAGTTGGTATTCGAGCGATTGGAATTGGATTACGAAGAATATGTCGAAATCGACCCAACGTACTTTCGACCCGCTGAGGTGGATGTGTTGTTGGGTGACGCCACGAAAGCAAAGGAAGTGCTCGGATGGGAACCGAAGACTTCGCTGGAAGAACTTGCCCGGATCATGACCGCACACGATCTTGATCTCGCCCTGCGTGAAGCGCACGCGAGGCAATTTGACGGTTGAGTTTCCGGTCGCTCGAGAAGATGCCAGCAGCGTATTTAACCCCACTCCGCGCATCATCGATCTGCTGGCTAAAATACCGCCCATCATTCAAGATGGAATCCACCAACGGAATCGAGATGGCAAAAAAGAAAGCAGCCTCATTTGAATACGTCGAACCGATTGGAGATCGGGTTTTGGTGCGCAAGGATGAACCAAAACGTGAGACACGTGGCGGGATCGCTCTCCCGGATGCGGCCGAAATCCCAACGATCACCGGTCGCATCGTGACGATCAGTGCGGTCGTGGAAAACGATGAAGAATTGCCTCTGCGACAATACGACAAGATTCTGTTCCATCCCAAGAACGCGATCCCGGTCGATCTCGAACACGACAACCAGCTGTTTGTCGTACCCGTCGAAGACGTTGTCGCCGTGTTTCGACGTTCCGAAGATGAATAACGCCGCCGGTCCCGCGTCGTTACCAACAGGGCATCGTCACCGGTCACGCAAGGTCACCGATTACGCAAGGTCACCGATTACGCAAGGTCACCGATTACGCAAGGTCACCGATCGCAGCGTCCCCTTTCCTCTCTGACCCGTCACAATCGCTTCTCCGCCGGTGGATAGGGCCAAATCTCTCCGCGACCGTCTCGCGGCAATCGCGGAGTGATCGCGAAGCGAGACCTAGTTATCGCTGAATGGTGGGGGGAACTTTGGCTGCGGGGCTTCTTGTGCCACGGATTGTTCCTCCACTGAAACACTGTGCAATTGCACCTTTCCGCTCTGCAGTAATTCGACCAATCTTCCAGCACGCTCATCCACATTTGGATTCGCGAGAAGCTGCAGCTTGTCTTCCACCTCGAATGGCAACGTATAGGAGATGATGTCGGTGATTGGTCCAAGGGACATTTGTCCGGCCATCAATTCATGAAGGCTTTGCTGGACGTTGGCACTAACGGGAATGATCTTGCCGAACGCGTCCAGCAATTCCTTCTTCAGATGGTTTCGCGTCTCGGTCCCCAAGGTGGGATAGACATCTTCAATGATGTCTATCTCGGCCATCCGGAACGATCGCCCGGCATCAATCTCCCGAACAACTTTCGCGCGTCGCATACCGACCAGCAGAATATTATGACGGTCGTCTTCTAATTCGGAGTGCGAAATCACTCGACCCAAGCAGACTGTCGTGGCGATCGGTGGGTCGGCATCTGGCAGTGCGGCGATCCCCCCCGTTAAGGTCGCCATCGCAATCAAGCGATCACTTGCCATCGACTCGGACAACATTTCGCAGTAACGCGGTTCAAAAATGTGCAAGGGTTGCATCGCATGCGGAAAGACGACCAGTTCGGGCAACGGGAAAAGTCGCACACGACCGTCAAAGTCGTCCGGCAGCCTCGTGACATCTTCCAGGTTATCCATCATTGAGGCGTTTGAGAGAGGAGAGACAAGCCGAGCGAGCCAGAATATTCGATCTCGCCGCGTTGTTTGCTCAATAGTATCGACTGACGTCAATATTCGCTGCGCGAAACCGATAACGACCCTCGAAAATGATTGACGGACGCGTGGTCGTGGCTAACAATCACGGCTCTACCAACAACTCTTTTCTGGTCGACGTCTGAATGGCTCCGAGAACGTAGCGGCGTCAACGCCGCCGTTGGAAATATCTGGTGCATTTGGTTTCCCCAAAGCATCACGCCATTCAAAACGATGAGAGAGAAGACGGTTTCGACCCAACTTACGGAAATCCCATCAGGTTCAGCGATGCTTCTTTCGGGTCAGGAAATTCAAAGGCGTTTACGGAACGATGAACTCTCAATCGACCCGTTCGATGAAAGACGTTTGAATCCCAACAGCTACAATTTGGCTCTGCACGACGAGTTGTTGGTGTATGAAGAAGTCGTCTTGGATGCGGCGACACCGAATCGTTATCGAAGGATCGAGATTCCAGCTGATGGAATCACCCTACAGCCGAATATGCTGTACCTCGGGCGAACGGTTGAGTACACCGAGACCCGTGGCGCCGTCCCGATGATCCAGGGCCGCAGTTCGCTTGGGCGGTTGGGGCTGTTTATCAATCCAGGTGGAAGCGTCGGGGATGCCGGTTATCGAGGGACCTGGACGCTTGAAATGCACTGCGTCCAACCCGTGCGAATCTATCCTCACATGGAAGTCGCACAGATCTATTACCTGAATCTCGATGGAGAGTGTCACGAGTATTCCAGTGACAAGTATCAGAACAGCCGCGACATCCAACCGAGCTTGATGTATCGAGAGCTCGGAGGAGACGACAATGATAAGCAAATGGAATTGAATTTTGATGCGTTGTTGCAGCAATCAAAATGATGGTCTGTGAAATCATGCCGCTGTGCACGATCGCGAAGCGGTTCAACAACAATGCTCGGGGTCGTGCAGCGCACCCCGAGTTGTGATCGTCAGCGCGTAAACGCACTCCAGCGGGGTGCAACACTACGCACGCGTTTGCTCGATGAACTTTAACTGATGGTAGAGCATTTCGGTGAACGGCATATCGACACCGAGCTTTCGAGCGGCACGTAGAGGATTGCCAATGATTGACTCGATTTCCATCGGTCGTCCGTTTATGTAGTCAAGCCGCATGCTGCTGTCGTATGGCACCATCTTTCGCGTCATCTCGACCGTAACTTCTTTCATCGATGGGTCGATGACGACTTCGGCAGCCGTTGCCGCCTCGTAAACTTCTTCGATAATCGACTCAACGATGTGGAGTGAATCTGGATCTTCTACCAGCACTTTCGTGGAAGCATTAAGCGCGACCGACAGACCGTTGAAGGGAATGTTCCACATGAGTTTTCGCCATCGTGCGGCAGCGAGATCAGCCGTGCCGTGCGCATCGATTCCTGCTGCGTTCATTTCATCGGCAATCTTTTGAACGCGTTCCGTGACATCGGTATGGTTTTGGACGTATTCCCCAAAAACGATCCGCCCGTAGTCCAGGTGCTTAATGTGGCCCGGTCCCAACTTATTGCTGCAAAGAAAACAGCAGCCGCCGAGCACGCGATCCAAGCCGACGACGTTCGCTGTGTCGAGCTCGACATCGAGTCCGTTCTGTAGGACGAGCGCGATCCCTCCATCGCGTGTAGTCGGTGCAAGTAATTCGTGCAGCCGATCGTTGGATGTTGATTTCAATGCGACCATCGTTACATCACACGCCGGCAATGAATCAACTGATCCGTGCGCGTGCACGTTGTCCAAATGAAAGTTGCCGGTGGGGGTCTCGATTTGCAATCCGTTTGCCGCGACGTGTTCGTAATCACTGCGAAGCAGAAAGTGCACTTCTGCTCCAGCTTGGGCGAGCAGGCCGCCGTATAGGCCACCGACCGCGCCGCTGCCGATTACGGCATATCTTTGGAATTCGATTGGAGGCATTCGAATCTCAATCGCAGTTTCATTGCGGACTATCGTTCGCGAAACAACTCGCTGATCGACTGGTCGTGATGGATCCGCTTAATGGCTTCCGCTAACAGGGGAGCCACGGTCAGCTGAACTAAATTTGGCAACTGCTTTTCCGCCGGAACGGGAATTGAATCCGTGATCACAATCGAATCGATCGGAGCGTCGCGGAGTTTTTCAATTGCGGGACCGCATAGCACTCCGTGTGTGCATGCGATATGGATTTCCTTGGCGCCTTCGTCGTGGACCAAGCGAGCCGCACCGCAGATTGATCCAGCTGTACTGATCATGTCGTCAAACAGCAAGGCAATTTTGCCTTCGATTGGGCCACCGATGATCGTGCTTTGTTTCACATCCAAGGCGCTGGTACGACGTTTGTCGACGATGGCCAGCGTGCCTCCCAATCGCTTGCTGTGCCCGAGCGCTCGTTTGATACTGCCCTCGTCCGGACTTACGACGACGATGTCGTCACCGACCATCCCTCGATCGACAAAATGCTCGTTCAGAACGGGAGCCGCATAAAGGTGATCAACGGGAACATCGAAGAAGCCTTGGATCTGAGCCGCATGAAGATCCATGGTCAGAACACGGTCCGCGCCCGACCGCGTGATGATGTTGGCGACCATTTTCGCGGTGATGGGTACGCGACCCTCGTCTTTTCGGTCTTGGCGAGCATATCCGTAATAGGGAATGACCGCTGTAATCCGCTCAGCACTCGCGCGTTTGCACGAGTCGATCATGATCAACAACTCAATCAGGTTGTCATTGACGGGCGGGCAAGTTGATTGGACCAGGAAAACGTCACGACCCCGGACGTCTTCATCCAGCTTGCAGAAATTCTCGCCGTCCGGAAACTTGCCAAGCGTGACCGCCGCAGGCTCCAGGTGAAGGTGACGACAGATTTTCAAAGCGAGATCGTAGTTTCCTCGTCCGCTGAAGATCTTCAGTTCACGCATAACCCATCGCTCGCATGGTTTCGTCGACAGCTTTTAGTTCATCGACGTTGTTGATCGATAATGACTCGCACTCCTGGAGAACCGGCAGTGCTTCAACAGGCCGGCTGTTGTTGCGTAACAACTCGGCACAGTCAGTCAGGTAGTATTCCGATTGAGCATTGTCATTGCTCAGGTGATCCAATGCCCAAAGGAGATCGGACGTATTGAACAGATAGGTGCTCATGTTGACTTCATCGATCGCTAGCTGCTCAGGTGAAGCGTCTTTGTGTTCGACGATTCCGATGAATTGTCCCGCCTCGTCACGCACGATTCGTCCAAGCCCCGTGGGGTCTTCCTTACGAAGGGTGCCCAGCAGCAGTGCCGGCTGGGTCTGTTGAAAATGATCTAGCAGTTTCTTGAGGCTTGATGGCTGAATGAGCGGCGAGTCCCCAGCCAGCACGATCGTCGGTCCATTGACGTTCTTCAAATGGTCTCGGCAGACTTGCACGGCGTGGCCGGTTCCGAGTTGTGGCTCTTGAAGAACGAAATCAATCTGTCCCTCTCGGCCGGCCAATTCGCTCTGAACGGCTTCCGCTTGGTGACCGACGACAACGACGTGTCGATGGATCCCGGCGGCCTGCAGAGCATCCAAAACAAAGTGAATCATAGGCCGGTCGACGACCCGGCAAAGGACCTTCGGAAGGTCGCTTTTCATCCGTGTGCCTTTGCCGGCGGCCAAAACGACGGCAGCGGGTTCGTTCATGGGAAGATAAGCAATTTGGGAGGCTGGAAGAAGCAAATTGAGTCGGCGATGATCCGTCTCGCCCCCAAATATTCCTCTCTCGAGGCTCTGCCGACAACCGGTCCGAATTCATCTGGATTCTGAGTCGGTAAATCGCTGACAATTCGCGAATGATGCGGCACCTCCCGAAGAACGGGGAAAAACAGGCCGTCCGAGTTTCGACCTGCGATTGGAAGGAATCGATCGTTGCTGGACTTGTTCGCTTACGCCGTCGTGCGTGTCTTAGTCGCTGTGATCCAGACGCTTCCGCTCGACATGGGTGATGCGCTCTGCCGCGGCTTAGCGAGAGTCGTCTCTGGGCCGTTGAAGGTGCGCGACCGCGTCATGCAGGACAATCTGAGTCGGGTCTTTCCAAACGCGAGTGAACTGTCGCGTCGGGAATTGAGTTTTCGTATGTGGCACCATCTCTTGTTAATGGTGTGCGAAATTGCATGGGCGCAGCGGCGATTGCACCGCACGAATTGGAGTCAGCATGTGCGATTCCGTGGCAACCGCACTTTTTTGAAGTACATGCTGAGCGATCGCCCGAGTGTCCTGGTGACTGGGCACTACGGAAACTTCGAAGTCGGCGGTTACATTTCAGGTGTCATGGGTTTTTCAACGCTCACCATTGCCAGGCAATTGGATAATCGCTTTCTGCACCGCTGGGTTGAAGACTTCCGAGGCGCGAAAGGACAGCAGATGGTCGATAAAGACGGTTGTGCCCCGGTTGTCGAAAAACGACTCCAAGAAGGCGGATTGCTCTCGCTACTGGCCGATCAACACGCAGGTGCAAAGGGTTGCTGGGTCGATTTCCTGGGGGTGCCGGCTTCCTGTCACAAAGCACTCGCGCTTTTTTCGCTCAGCTCATCCGCTCCGATGCTGGTCGGCGCGACCCGTCGAGCCGGCAGGCCCATGCAGTTCGAGTTTGTTTGCACAGGTGTTGCCGATCCGAAAGACGACCCGGAGGGTGTCTGTGATAGCGTGACCACGCTGACGACGTGGTACAACCAAAGACTCGCCGAAGCCATCTCTGAAGGTGTGGAACAGTATTGGTGGCTGCATCGTCGCTGGAGGACACCGCCGGAACGTGTTGCCAAGAGATTGGCGAAAGCCGCATAGTTGACGATTGCTCGCGATCGTAGCGCCGGGCAAGGGGGAGCTCGTTCGGTGACGTCGAGCCATTGATCTCACCTTCCCGCCTTTCGGTGAGGTCGGATTCTTGAACGGCCGGACGGATAACGAAGCGACAAACAAGCGTTCAAACGCAACGCTCTGCGTTCGCATCGCGAAGAATGCGCCACGCCAGCGTTTGTTATACGCAGTATGACCAACAGCTGTTTTAGCGGATCAATTCTGTGTTGCTGGCGACCGGGGCGAAGCTGGGTACTTCATAGACGCTGAATTCTGCCCAAACGGGTTGGTGGTCGCTCACTTGCAACGCAGCTTCTTGTGTTAGTCCAAGTTCGTCGACAAAGTCGAGGACACCGAACTTACCAGAAAACTCGGTGGTCACTCGGTGATCGATCAAGATGTGATCGTACGTCTTTGTTTTACGTGTGTTGGTCTTCACGTCGCCAGCAATCGTTCTTACGCCTGGAATCTGTCCGAGCTCCCGTAATCCTCCGGAGTTAACGTTTAGATCACCCAGGAGTATGCAATCGTCCTCACCGGTCGATTGATAGTCGAATTGCTGTACTCGAACATAAACGTCGTCGAGGACGTCCATTTCGTTATCGACGACGGATGGTTTCACTTCATCAGGGTCGGTATGGACATTGATCATGGTAAAGCGAAACGGTCGACGCCCACCCGCGGTTCCAACACGCGTTTCGAATGAAGCGACCATCGGTTCACGATGCATTCGGTCCGCTGGGTCCTGCACGACGTAAGCGCTACCGGGCACCAAGAAGATTCGGGATTCATCCCAGATATACGCATATGATTCCGTTTGCGATGTTCGCCCAATCGGTTCGCTGACCGTAGCCGCATAGTTCGCACCGGATTTTCGTAGTAGTTCGACGAGTGCGCGAACGGGCGCGGAATCGCCACCCTTTACTTCTTGAATGGCCACAACATCAAATTGCGAAACGATACGCGCAAGAGTGCCCATCACGTCGCTCTTGGCCATTTTTGTTTTGCCAAACCCCTGAATGTTGAAAGTCGCGACCCGAATGGTCTCTTGAGGTTTTTGGCCCATTTGCAGCTTGACGGGCTCGAGGTTCGGCATCGCTTTGCCGCCGCTCGCGGTCGACTCGGATGCGCCGCGAAAGACATCCAGCATCGACAAATCGACTCGCCCCGTGACGAGCATGAAGAGTCCCGCTGCCACGGTTCCGAGGCTAGCTGCAGGGCCCAAGAACTTTGCAAAAGGCAGCTTGCTGACGATTGAGTTGCGTGAACGTCGATTGCGTCCGAGCGAAAAGACCATCTCGGCCTCCTGCCGATAGATGTGATTGGTTCGTTGAAAAACGCCTTGCAAATTTCCTAGGCAAGACCGATTTCGTTGTTCGTTACAGTGGTTCGTTTCGGTTGTTCATAAAGCGGCGTGCTCAATAGCCGCGATTGGTCTAGGCAGCGTCTTCCGATGGTGAGGACTGATCCGCCGAGGTGTGCTCAATTCGATCGATCGCTTCGATGGCAAGTCTTTGCAGACGTGGCGGCGAAGATTCGGCAATGTCTTTCAGAGTGGGAAGTGCGATCGAAGCCGCAGGGCCGATTTGAGCCAACGCCCAAGTTGCTCGCTCTCGTGCCGGCAGGTACATCGATTTACGAACGCACGCTTCCAAGACAGGAGCGGCAGATGCGGCATCGCTCCCCAGTCTCCCTAGGATCGTCGCCGACCAGTAGCAGATTTCGCTGTCTTCGGTGGATTCCAGCATTTGAATCAGCACCAACAGCTCAGCGACTTCCGCTTGAATCGACGACTCTAGCGCTTCCGAGGCCCACATTCTGATTTCGTCATCGTCATGGCCGGCCAACGGTATCACGTCGGAAGTCAATCCCGTCACGCTCTCATGCGATGAGATTTGACGAAGTGCTTCTACGCAATCATCGATTGACCCACTTTGAAGCTTTTGACGCCATTGCTCTCGAACTTCTCGTAAATCCACTGACATCCTGTCCTCCCCAATTCTTCACGAGCAAGTGCAGATTGCCGTCACTGACAAGTTCCATCATCGGCGGCTACAATTGTTCAGGTAGTCAAATACAAGAATCGCGGTGTTTCACACAAGAGCGTTCTCGCCTCACTCCTTCTTCAGCCCATTCGACACCATGGATAAATCAACGGATTTTGCGATCATTCCTGATCAGAATTCGATTGCGTCGGTCGATCGAGACATTCGGTTCTTCCGCACGGAAAATGATGCTCCGGCCGTGTTGACCACCGATCAAGTCCGAACATGGAATAAAGACGGGTATCTCGGGCCGATCGATATCTATTCACAGGACGAGATTCTCGATATTCGCGAGTACTTCGATCGCTTGCTCGCCGAAACATTCGCGGCTGGACAAGACAGCTATTCGATCAGCAGTGCGCACCTTAAGCATCCGCGGGTGTGGGACATGCTGAATCATCCCAAGCTCGTTGATTACGTCAGTGATCTACTCGGCGAGAATGTCGTCGGTTGGGGCTCACATTTTTTCTGCAAGATGCCTGGTGATGGAAAACAAGTGGATTGGCATCAAGACTGTAGCTACTGGCCGCTGACGCCGTCGAAAGCCGTCACGGTCTGGTTGGCGATTGATGATGCGGATGCCGAGAACGGTTGCATGGAAGTCTTCTGTGGCTCGCACGAGTACGGGCTGATCGATTTCGAAGCGAGTGGCAGTGATGATGACAACGTGTTGAATCAGTCCGTCAAGGATCCAGAAAAGTATGGTCGCCACCAACTGACACCGCTCAAGGCTGGTCAAGTTTCGATTCACAGCGATTTGCTCGTTCACGGCTCAGCACCGAATGACAGTGACCGACGGCGTTGCGGATTGACGCTTCGATACACACCCGCCGACGTGAATGCGTACCTTGGGTGGAACAAAAAAGGCGTTGTCGTTCGTGGTTCGGCCGATCCAGAATTGTGGCCCGGTGCGGATGCACCGGAACTAAAATGACGCATGATGATCAATGCCACGCGACAAGCTTGAATGGACAGCAGTTCGTGTAGCACACTCACTCATCATTAAACACGTGAAACCTCGTTAACCATCGACACTGTTCATGACGCTTGCTTCGCATTTTTCGGGCACCGGATGTGCCATCTCGTTTGAGTTGTTTCCGCCGAAAACGGAAACCGGTCTAGAAACGCTCTGCAATAATGTTCGTCGACTGATGGAGTTTCAGCCGGCTTTCTTCACGTGCACTTACGGCGCGGGAGGGTCGACGCGAGGCACGACTTTGGAAGTGCTGAGGAAAGTCCGCGAGATTACCGAGGTTCCAGTTGCCTCACACCTGACTTGCGTCGGGTCAACCGTCGAGCAACTGGAGGATTATCTGCGTGAAGCTCGCGATCAGAATGTCGATTACATTGTCGCACTGAGAGGCGATCCGCCAAAGGGAACGGACGAATTCGTTGCGGTCGACGGCGGTTTGAGATACGCGAACGAACTCGTTGAGTTGATCCAATCGAAGTTTGATCACTTCGGGATCGCGGTTGCAGGCTATCCTGAAGTCCATCAAGAAGCACCAGACGCGAAGACCGACTTGGACAATTTAAAACGCAAGGTGGACGCAGGTGCGGACGTCGTAATCACCCAGCTTTTCTACGACAACATCGACTACTTTTTGTTTCGTGATCGTTGCGAGAAAGCAGGCATCGACGTGCCAATCGTTCCAGGTATCTTGCCCGTGACGAATTTCAAACAGGCTCAAAGAATCGCGTCACTTTGCAAAGCGAATATCCCGCGGGATCTTCAAGACGCAATGACGGAAAACGAAGACGCCGGGGATCAGTTCAAGATCGGCGTCGAGCACGCTCGAAAGCAAACGGTCCACCTTGTCGAGCAGGGTGTCCCGGGCATCCACTACTACGTGCTGAATAAGAGTGAAGCCGCAGCCGCCCTTTTGGACGGCATGCAGCTTGCCAGTTCCTAGCAGTTCCTAGCTCCGAATCGAACGATTAGTTGCGGGTCAAATCCCAGCCATCCAACCAGATCGTTTTTCTGGCTGCCATATTGAAGTCGCGTTCAAGCCGCTCGGCCATGTCTGGCAAGTGGCCAGCTCCGTAGAAGACCGCGATTCGTTTCTTGCTGTCGTCCTTCAAGACTTCAGTAAGAACCTCGAATGCTTTTGCGTTACGTCCCTTGATCAACGTGTCTTCGCCGTTCTCGTCGCTCATACCGGCGGTAACAGTTTCGATGTCGACCAACTGTTGGGCCATCACCTGCTTCATCTTCATCGATCGGTTTTCACCGCTAAGAAGAGCCAACAGCATGCCAGCGTCACCACCTGTCGCGGCGGATGAAGCCATTCCGGCACCCATCATTCGTGCGACCATTTTCAAGACGCTGTCACCACGGCGCTCAAAATCTTTCGCAAACTCGTCTGGGCTCATGTCAGCGTGTTTGAAGTTCTCGGCCATGTAGTCGATCTTTTCAAGCTGGTATTCCAGGTTGAGCATGTCTTTCATGCCTGTTTGCATCGACGACAGCAGCGAGCGTCGCTTCTCCAAGTCTTCGGGCTTGATTCGCGTTCCGTCGGGAGCGACGAGTTCGTAAAGCACGGAGTCATACTTGGACAGTCGCTTGTTGAGATCTTTGTAGTACTCTTCTTGACCGATGTGCACGACGCCGACCAGATCAACAACCCGTCCGGCGTACTTTGAGTTTGGCTTGCCACGAAATCGAACGATTGCCGTCTGAAGAGCCTGCGGTTGGTTGCTGTCGCTTTTGTTAACACGCAAATATTTGCCATTCGCGTCTTCACTCGCGTTAGCTTTATTGCGTTTGGCCGGCTTCTTGGCCTCCGGTGGAGCCTCGACTGCGGGCGCCTGAGCATACGCGAACGCAGCCGTGAACATAAACGAACAGGTGAAGAACAAAAGTCGAAAGCGCATGACGCACAACCTCGCGGAACAGTTTCGGAGCAAGATGCGATTCAGAGATAAATCGTACCCCCAGGATAGCGCCTGGACAAAAAACCGGCAACTTGCCTCCCCCGCAATTCGGACTTCGCCCCGCTTTTGGGCCGAAGTCTGTTCCTCGGCGAATTCGGGGCGGAAATCAGTCTGCCGCCTGGACCGATGGGAGGCTGTTTCGACACGAGCGCGACGGCGATGCGCAATTTCAATCTCCCAATGGAAATTGAAACGCGAGATTCACCCAGTCAGCGGGCGATGTGCCGAAGAATCGCTTAGGCCTGGAGGTTTAGGCCAGAGCTCTGCGTTGGGGCCGGTTGTGTGGATTCTTGGGCGCAGACAGCTCTCCAGGTTTCCGCTTCGACGTGTAGAACAGCGGTGATCTCGTCGATTGCAGAACTATCACTATTCGACTCGGCAGCGACGAGATGTTGCGACAGAAAGACATAAAGATCAGCAACCTGCCCGCAAACAGCTTTTTCATCGGATCGATTTCCGCCAACGACACCGCTGAGCAACTCATTCAATAGATCGAGTAATTTGACGGAGTGTTCATTGGGGCCGTGCACGCCTCCCTCGCGCCAGGTTCGAGCGAGGGTGCTCGAGACATCGATCGCTTTTTCGATCAACATCAGTCTCAATCGTGCCGGGGATGCCGTTTGCACGATCGATTCAAGATAGCTGTCGCCGGAACGTGACGAGATCGCTGAATCGGTCCGTCGGGCAGGCGTCGCTTGTTGAGTCATGGTCATCCTTGATCAATCGGTCCAGTGCCAGTGAAAATGTGGTAAGCCAGTAAAACGACGGGCCTAGCGATGAACGGTCCTAGGTGCGGACGAGTTCTAGGTCGGGACGCTCACGGGTTGAATTTGAGCGATCGCACCTTGATTCGACTGAATTTTTGCAATCGCTTCTTCCATCCGGAAGAACTGTGTCAGCAGTCGTTCTCGCTCGTTCTCCAGTCGCACGTTCATCCCTTCGATACGCGTGTTGTTGGATTCGATCGAACTGCTGAGCGATTCGGTGCGATTGATAAGCAGGCTGTTGGTGGCGCCGGCGATCGACTCGGCTAGTTCATCCAGCCGTGATGCCAATCCGTTCGTTTCGGTCGTGAAGAACGCCTCGACGTCCAACTGCCCACTGTTCAAAGCTTCGGTCAGTTCGTCCGCGTCAAAGTCAAGCTTGCCTTCGTCGTTGAACTGCAATCCAACTTGTCCTATCGATCGAAACGTTCCAGCTCCGCTGATGCTTCCTGAGAGCAAACGGTTGTAGCTCGATCGAATCCGCAACGCTTCGGCGGATCCAAACAGCAATCCGACTTCTTCGGTGTTGGGATCGAAGAACGTTAACGAGTCGAGCTTGTCGACGAGCAGGTTGTATTGATCTGCAAACGTTTGAACTGCCGTGACCGCGTTGCTAGGGTCTTCTTCGACTGTCACCGAGATCGGCGTGTCGGAAAGCTCTTTCAGCGTAAAGACCAATCCGGTCGCATCGGCGTCCGCATCTGCCTGTCCCGTTCCGATCAACGCGGAAACACTTGTTCCACCGACGGTTTGTGTCGATGCTTCGCCGGCAATACCAAGATTGGCGGCGAACGTTCCGTTGCCGACATCTTCAATCGTCAGTTTCTGCGCTCCACCGGCCGTATCGACGATGGCGATACCCGTCGCGTCGTCATTGATCGATGCGTCGATACCTAGCCCCAGCCCGTCGATCGCGTCAATCAACTCACCGACCGTTGAAATTTCATCCACAGCAATATTGATTGCACTCGTGACACCCGCACTGTCGGTGATTTTGAAGCTTCCTGTGGTCAAGCCACTCGCAAGCTCGCTCAGTGATGTGGAGCTGGAGATAGCCTGGCCGCCGTTAACGGTTTTGTCCAAATCGAAGACGCCGTCCGACGATGTCAGAAAACGTTCGATTCCACCATCAACGGAAACGGCGATGGAAGCATCTCGGCCGCGCGAATCTGTTCGCAGGGCAAGATCAAATCCCGTTGTGTTGACGGCGATCCGACCATCTTCGCCGCCCTTATTGCTGCGAATGCGAAGCGAGAACGTGCCATCTTCGTTCACTTGGATGGCAGCTTCTCCATAGCGTCCCGATTCATTGAACTTGGAAACAACCGTCTCCAAAGTATCGGTTGCTTCAATTTCAATGACGCCTGACTGACTTCCCACCAATGCGGAAACAGAAGAGCCGCCAACCGTTTGTGTGGTTGCAGTTCCAGCGATACCGAGATCCGCAGCTGCCGTTCCTGTTCCCGAATCTTCGATCGTCAGTGTTTGGGATCCACCGCCGTTATCGACGATCGCGATGCCATCGCCGGCATCATTCAAGCTTGCTGTTACGTCGATTCCAAGATTGTTAACCGCGTCAATTAACTCACCGACGGTCGTGATATTCTCGACCGTCAGGTTCACCGCTCCGACGTTGCCATTGCTGTCCGTCAGCGTGAAGCTGCCGCCGTTGATCCCCTGTCCTTGATTGAGATCGGCAAGCAGTGTTTCCGTCGCTACCGTCTGCAAACCCAGATTGCTGCCTACGATGAAGTCACTCGTTGTGGTCGCTTCAAGCCCCAAGCTGCTCGCGGTGGCGTCCGCGGAAGAAACGCTGAAGCTTCCTGTTCCACCGGAGACGTCACGGATTTGAAAGCCGTTACGAGCGTCGTTTAGCTTCACGATCAACGACAAGCCAGACGCTGCGATTGCGTCGACAACTTCACTCGTCGTCGTCGCACCCGACAGGTCGACGCTCGCACTGCTGCCATCTGACAGTGTGATGTCCAGCGATCCGAGTGTTCCGATCCCTGCTCCGCCATTGAGATCGCTCAGTGCGACACCACGCAAAGCGGAAACGCCGGCCGGCAGGTCCAATGTGTTGCCCACGACCGAGTCGGCTGCGACATCGATCCCCCAGAGACCTAGGTCGGCTGCCGTTTCAGCAGAACCAAGTTGTTCGACTCTCAGGTTGGAAACGGTGCTGCCCGTTTGATCAACAAGAGCGAGCGAGTTTCCGGAGGTCGTTGCTTGGACACCAATTGGTGCGTCATTAATTGCGTCGATTATATCGTTGATCGATCGAGCCGACGTCAAATCGATTTCGGCAAAGTTCCCCGCACGATCGGTAATGCGAATGATTCCCGCTTCGACGCCTCGGCCTTCATTTAGCCCGGAGAGGGCAGCGGAACCATCGATCGTGCCGCCGTTTGGATTGACGGAGATCGTGCCCGTGTACCCAAGCGCTTGATCGGTTGCGTCAAAGCGTTGCAGCGATCCGATCGAATGCGTAGCGGCTGTGGCGAGCGTTCGGACGGTGTAGTTTCCAGGAACGGCTTTGTTTCCAGCCTCAGCGGATAGGGCGTCCGGATTACTGGAATTGGCAGTTCGAGCTCGAAACGTTCCGGCGGTTGCCAATTGCTTGCCGGCAAGCTGCACGCCGATCACGGACGCTGTCAGCTCAGCGATGGACGCCTGCTGCTGTTGTAGTGTTTCGGTTCGGCCGAGCAATCGGTCGCGCGGCTGCGCACTGATTGCAATCAATTGATCAACGGTACCGAGAATATCGGTTCCAGTGATCAAGCCGATGGATGATTGGATTCGCCCCATGAGGGATACACTCTTTTTTCGCCGTTGAGTCGATCCGTCGTCAAAGTTTGGTCACTTTGCCAAATCGACCCCGAAAAAGCGCAACATCCCTGTAGCAATCGTCTGGAGGAGGTCCAGAAGTCCAGCAAAAGTTAGCTCATGCGTAGGGAACTGTCTCACACGCTTGAGTAGGAATGCAAAACGGCCGGCGAGAGGGCTCGCCGGCCGAATGCTATCGATCATCGTCAATCTCGGTTCGCCCGCGTTATCGCAGCAGCGAGAGGACGTTCTGTGGGTTCTGGTTGGCCAGAGCCAGCACGTTCGTACCCGACTGAACCAGGATCTGAGCTCGCGTCAGGTTAGCCGACTCTTGCGCGAAGTCCGCATCACGAATCGTGGTTTCGGCTTCCAGCAAGTTGGCTCGCGTGTCGTTCAAGCTGACCAAGTTGCTTTCCAACGTCGTGGCTTGGAATGCACCGAGACGCCCACGAAGACTGGTCACTTTGTTGATCACTTCATCGATCACCTCAGCGGCACCACTGATGTCATTGTCGAGAGCTTTATCTTGACCGCTGCCAAGTTCGTACAGACGACCGGATGCACCACCCAGCTGACCGGTACTAACGCTTCCGATTCCCAAACGTGCTTGCTGGTTACTGGTGACATCGGGACCAAGTTGGAACAGTGCTCCACCGCCCGTGATCGAGAACGAGAAGTTCGAACTACTTCCGTCGTTCACGGTAACTTCCAAGTCAAGCGTGCTGGTGTTAATCGACAGGGTGTTTGCGTCACCGCTTGCTTCAACACCGTTCACTGTCGCGATGATGTCGTCACCGGTGTCTCGGGTTCCGCTAAGGTTATCGGCGAAGGTCCCTGCGGCGCCCTCGTTGATGATATCCACGTTCACGAGTGCATCGGAACCGTACGCGGTGGACGTGAGCGTCAGGCCATCTGCTGATGTGGCAGTGGCGCTGATACCGGTGCTATCGGCAACCAAGTTCAATGCGTCGGCGATCTGGCTGGATGAGGTTCCAGCACCGAAGTTGAACGTCTCCGCACCGCTTGCACCATTGAGCTGGAAGACAAGCGTGTCAAGCAAGACTTCACCACCCGTTTGTCCGGTTGTGACGGGCGACGCCGGATCCGTGAACGCTACCGTACCCGTACCAGCACTCACCGTCGCACCAAATTCGGTCAAGCCGTTCAGGGCGGCCGCCACAGCGGTGAAGTCACGGTTGGTTGCCGTCGCCGCTGTCGAGTTATAGGTGACAGTAATGACTTTCTGATCGGCGTCGTATGCGGCTGCGGCCGTTACGTCACCCGCCGCAGTGTCATCAACAAACTCAATCGAAACGTCGTTGAAGTCGGCTCCGGCGGTTGCTGCCGTGACGGTAATCGCTTCGGTTCCGTTTCCAAATGTGACGTTGGCGTTGGCGGAAGTGGTGAACGCAGCGGTTCCAGCGGAAAGCGTCGCCTGGGTAGCCGCCGTGTTGATGACGACTTCGACGTCAATGTTCCCCGCCGCCCCCAGATTTGCCTGGTCAATGTTGGCGTCCCGTACGGAGTCAACCCCGCTGACCGTGCTGACAAAATCGAGCGAACCATCCAACAGTTTCCGGCCTTGGAACGTCGTGGTTACAGCGATTCGATTAATCGCTTCTAAGGAACTGTCGATCTGCAACTGGTTAGCAGCGATCTCTTCGTCGCTCAGTGCTCCCTTGTTCGCTGCTTCGACAACCAATCCACGAACGTCGTTCAGCAGGTTGCTGACCTGACCCAGTGCACTATCAGCCGTGCTGATAATTTGGCTGGCTCGCTGAGTGTTGCTGACAGCTTTTCCGAGGCTGGTGATCTCGCTTCGCAATGCTTCGCTGGCGATCAAACCGGCTGGGTCATCCGAACCGCTGTTGATTCGCAAGCCCGTGCTCAATCGAGTCAGAGCCGTTTGCAAGTCTTCGTTGCTTCGCTGCAGACGGTTTTGCGCTACCAGCGATGGGACGTTCGTGTTAATCCGTGTCATCGTTCAATAACCCCTTCATGCCAAATCGCGGTCGAATTACCAGGTCCGGCCGCGATGGACCGGGACGTTCCTCGCCAACGCAATTGACCATCAATTGGCGTTCGGTGACGGCGTCGAGTGTGTCATCGGAATGTCCAGCCACAACTACTTGCGCTGTTTGAGAAAAGATGCGAGGTTCGGGCGGTGTCCGCCGCGACAATCCGGGCAGTCGTTACATCCGGAATCTTTTAACATCCGATTCGGTCAAAAAGGCCGGCAAACAACCCCGGAGATAGCAGGGGTGACCTAACCTGCGGCCCAATCGTCGCCGACCGCTCCGCGGTCGTAGCGTCCTTACCAATCTTCGCCGCCGCCTCCGCGTTCGCAGCGCCTTTTCATTTGTCGCCGACCGCTCCGCGGTCGTAGCGCCTTCTCCGTCGGTTCTCCACAACGATCGAGGAAGAACTCCTTCTCTTATCATGGCTTCTGGTCACGATCGACTCGTGACGGCTGTGGAGCGATCCGCAGCTACCGATCCTCGCAGTAGCGTTTCAGATTCTCGAGCTCTTTCTGGACAGCTTGACAGCTACTTCGGCGAAACATCCATCCGCACAGCAAGAAGACGACACGAGTCAATCCGAATCCCTGCACATCACTGTACTGGGTCACTTTTGTTCGCTGAGAAGAGACGCGTTCAAACTGGTAATCGACTTTCATCCCGAAGTGCGTGCCTGTCATCTCGATCTGGTGACGGTTAGGCGGATTGTGATCGGTGACCACTCCTTCAAAGTCCATTCGTCGGCCGCGATCCTCCGTCGTCGTGTGAAATCGTGTTCCGACGCCTTGATTGTTGACGTCCTCGACCACGTAGTCGTCAACAACGATTTCACTCCAGAGCGCCACGTTCGCGAGAGTTCGCTCGAACACTTCGTCGATCGGTCGATCGATCGTTACGCTTCCAGTTGTCTTCATGCTGCAGATGCTCGATGTTCGAAAATCTCATTGACGGTCGATTCGCATCGAGCCGGGATCAATTCGTGGCGTCCAACAGCATGGGCGACGGGTCGTTACGTCGCAACAGCTTGCTCGGCAGCTTTCATGTTTTCCATGCTTTCGGTGACCAAACGTTCAATACCCGGTGCGTAGTCAAAGACTTCCACGCTGACCCAATCTTGATAGCCAATAGCTTTTAGTGCTTCAAAGATCGGAATGAAGTCGACATCGCCCATGCCAGGCCCCTGACGATTCGGATCGTTTGCATGAAAGTGAATCATCGCATCGGCGTTGTCACGAATGATCTGTGGTGTGGGAGTCGGTTCGTCACTCATCGCTTTGACATCTAGGTGCAGCTTGACTTGCGGTCGGTCGATCATCGCTTGGAGTTGCCGAGCGTCCGACGTATGATTCAAAAAGTTACCCTCTTCTCGACCGAGTGGTTCGATGGCGATTTGCACGGCGTATTCTTCGAGCGCGGGAACAGCGCCACCGATGACTTCTGCCGCAAATTCCATCGCCGATTCCATCGACTGGCCTTCGGGAACGTTCCGCTGCTGGGGTGAGCCTAGCACCATGATCCGTCCGCCCAAGTCGTGGCAGAGCTTGGCAAGCTCAGCCAGGTATTCCGTTGTTGCCTTGCGAATGTCGGGGTCGGGAGTTGTCAGATAAAAGCCGTTGGTCTTGGCAAGCAGCCAGTGCAAACCGGTGATTTCGAACCCGGAGTCTTCCACTTGCTGACGATATTCCGAGCGCTGTTTGTCAGTAAAACCGCGAATATCATCGGCAAGCATAAATGGTGCAACTTCCCAGCCGGTGTAGCCCGCTGCTTTCGCAAACGCCAATGCTTTTTCGAGCGACCAGTCGCCAAAGGTCTCGTTGCATATCGCGTATTTCATCTTGGAGCTCTTGCAATGTTTACGAAGGGGGATGTTTATGAATGGGTGATTGCCGTTTTGCGTTACCGGGTCACTCTTGAGATTTCAGCTTGCGATAAAGAGTCTTACGATCAAGTCCAAGGATTTTTGCCGCTTGCGTGCGATTCTGCTGAACGGATTCCAAGACGTGTTGAATATAGCGCCGCTCCAACTCTTCCATCGAAACCAATTCGGTTGGATCGTCGCCACCAATCATGACCATGGCACCGCGATGGTCGCGAATCTTATCCGGCAGATCTTCCAGTGTCACGGTGTCGAAACGTGTTAGCGCGATGGCTCGTTCCATCACGTTTCGGAGTTCCCGAACGTTACCAGGCCAGGAATAGGCTAACAGCTTTTCCGCCGCCGGTTCTGCGATGGCGGTGACTTGCTTGTTTGAGCGTTCAGAGAATTGTTTCAAGAAGTGTTGTGCCAATTGCAGGATGTCAGCGCCTCGAGATCGCAACGGAGGAAGATGAAGTTGAATGACATTAATGCGATAAAACAGATCTTGGCGGAATCGGTTTTCTTCCACCGCGGTTTCCAAGTCGCGATGGGTCGCGGCCAAAACTCGGACATCAAAGGGAACGTCTTGATCACCGCCAACCGGGCGCAATCGATTTTCCTCGAGAGCCCGTAGCAGTTTGACCTGCATCGCCTGTGGCATGTCACCCATCTCGTCGAGCAACAGAGTCCCACCGTCCGCTTCGAGGAACAAGCCCTTTCGTTCGCTTCGCGCGTCCGTGAAGGCGCCCTTTACGTGTCCAAACAACTCGCTTTCTAGCAAAGCTTCAGATAGCGCAGCGCAGTTGACTGCGACGAACGGCTGGTCGGCTCTAGGACTCAATCGATGGATAGAACGAGCAACCAGTTCCTTTCCTGTTCCGCTTTCTCCGGTGATCAAGATGGATGCATCTGACGGAGCGACGCGGGCGAGTTGATCATAGAGTTGTTGCATCGGGGCACTATCACCGAGCAACTCGCCAAACTGCTTCGACTGATCGGCTTGCTTTTCTAAGAGTCGGATTTGCCGCTTCAGTTTTCGATGCTCCATCGCTCGGGCGATCGTGAGTGACAGGACATCGATGTCGACAGGCTTCGTGATAAAGTCGTACGCACCACTGCGAATCGCGGCGACTGCCGAGTCCAAGCTGCCGAAAGCGGTCATTACAACGACAGGAATATTCGGTCGCATCTGATGTATCTGCTGACACAATTCCAGCCCGCTCTTGCCCGGCATGCGGACGTCGGTCAACACGACATCGAATTCACGTCGATCGATCTTTTCCATCGCTGCGTCGGCAGACTGACACCACTCCGTTTCATAACCATCTCGCTTGAGGCTTGCTTCCACCCACTCGCACATCGCTTTTTCATCATCGACGATCAGCACGATTCCTTGATGACTCATGTCCCGTCCTTGATGACTCATGTCCCGTCCTTGATGACTCATGTCACAGTCCCTTCGGTACGAGATGAGCTCGATAGAGGTAGCGTCACGGTGAATTGTGATCCCTTTCCGAGCTCACTATCTACGTCGATGCGACCGTCATGCTCGCGAACAATTCCATGGGAAATGGAAAGCCCCAAGCCCGTTCCTTCGCCAACATCTTTCGTTGTAAAGAAGGGTTCGAATATGTGATCGATGTCATCTCGCGAAATGCCACTTCCGTTGTCGGCTACTCGAATGACGCAATCTTGGTCATTCGTGGTCAGGGTGACATTGACCGTACAACCGGCTTCTGACGACTGGATCGCGTTGACGATCAGGTTGGTCAGCAGTTGCCGGATTTGCTGTCCATCGACCGGAGCAAGGACTGGCGTTTTGGTTAGATCTTGCGTTAGACGGACCTGTTGCTTGTTGGCCATTGGTTGCATCAGATCAACGGTTGATCGCACAAGTTCATTGATCGATTGCATCGTGCAATCTGGCTTTCGGCCGCGCGTGAAATCTAGTAATTCGCGAACGATTCCTGTGATCCGCTGAGCTTCCGAAACGATCACTTCGGCGTCGTTCTTCACTTGCTCGGATGCTTGCTCGTCACGCTGGATGAGTTGAGCCCGACCGATCACAACGTTCAGCGGCGTACCGATTTCATGCGCGATTCCCGCGGCGAGTCGACCGGCCGTGCCCAATCGATCCGCGTGTCTCAGCTGTTCTACCGCTTCGACACGCGATGCAGTTTCGGACCGAAGCTGGTCCCGCTGTACCGACAACTGATCACACATCTGATTCAACGCCGCACCCAAACGTCCAAGTTCGTCACCACTGCGGATGTTGACCGGATGGTCGAAGTCGCCTTCGCCTACACGATGAACTTTCGAGATCAGTTGGTTCAGCGGTTTGCCGACCATGGTGACACCACCAATAAGGATGACGACAGCCGACAGAGTAGCAACGCCGGCCAATGCCATCAGCGATGAAAACAGCGATTGTTCCCAACGCTGTTGAGCGCTTGTATCGGGTGCCGCCACTTCGATGTGCCCCGCTGCGGCATCTTCGCTATCGGATACGGGCAAATACGTATAGAAGTGACGTTGCCCCGCGGGATCCGATCGACTGAATGTCGTGATTTCGCGTTGAGCAAGGATTGTCTCAACTGGGATCGATGGGCTTCTTTCACCTTGTCCATAAAGCTCGACCCATCGCACTCGCACGTGCTGCACAACGCGGGTGGACTGCATGAGATAGCGATCTAGTTCATGCGGCTGAATGTCTTGCTCGGCCATCGTTGACCGAAGGGTTGCAGCGAGATCTTGTGCGTATCTCTGGTGCTCATCGATCGCTAGTCGTTGGTTCGCCTGAATCGTTAGGTACGAAAACAAGCCGACGATCAATAACACGCCGATCAAAAACAATAGAACGAGTTTTGCAGCCAGTCTCATCGTGCCAGATTCAAGTCGCGGTTCAATTACGATGCAAGCACTTCATTGTACGCACGTTGAAGCGCTCGGATCCTTCCGTGAATCAGTCGGAGGACTGGCGATGGCTGCCAGAAGAAGCAATTCGTGTCGAGAAAATAAAGAACGCGGACGCGAGTGCATCGGAATTCCGATGCCCCCACGCCCGCGTCGCAGGAGTTCCCATTACGAACGAAGATCTTTTGGCAGCTCAGTCGCTTCGTAGGAGAGCTCGATCGATTCTCCGTCCCGCATGACTCGCAAGGGGACCGTGTCGCCCAGCGGCGTTCGTTCAACGACCAGTTGTAGAGCCTGCGGAGTCGCGACCGACTTACCTGCCACTTGCAAGATCACATCGCCTTGTTTCAAACCAGCGTCCGCGGCCGGCGTGTCATCAAAGACTTGCATGACGACAACTCCCGTTCGTGGTTCGACGTCCAGTTCGCTGGCAAGTTGATTGTTGACGGCTTGGATCGTCACACCCAGGAACGCGCGACGCACTTTGCCTTCCTCGACCAATTGGTTCGCGACCCAGCGGGCGAGATTCGAGGGGATCGCGAAGCCAATCCCGTTGTTGCCGCCGCTTCGGGAATGGATAGCTGTGTTGATGCCGATCACTTCGCCACGCAAATTCACGAGCGGTCCACCACTGTTGCCAGGATTAATCGCAGCGTCCGTTTGCAAGAAGTTCTCGCGGTCCGTGATTCCCAGATCGCGATGCTTCGCACTGATGATTCCGGCTGTCACGGTGCTTTGCAAACCAAAGGGTTGGCCTAGAGCGAGTACCCAGTCGCCAATGAAGGACTCGTCGCTGTTGCCAAGAGGAGCGGCAACAAGGTCATCGGCATCTTCAATCTTGACGACGGCCAGGTCTGTTTTTGGATCCGTCCAGACGTCCATGGCAACAAACTCACGACCGTCATAAGTACGAACGATCACTTCACCACCGCCCGCGACGACGTGGTTGTTCGTCAGGATGATTCCGTCCGCGTCGATGATCACGCCCGAGCCGATACCTCGACGCATCGGTGACGGCATGCGTCTCATGTTTGCCCCGGAATCTCCCGGCGATGGCTCACGAAACGTGTAGCCGCGAAACATCTCTTCAAAGGGTGTTCCTTCGAACGGGTTGCGACCTTGAAGGCGTTCGTTCATTTCTTCCGCACGCCTTGAGAGGTCGGCAGATGACACGGGGCGATTCTCGATCGCAACCAACGTCGGCAGCATCGCATTGCTGACCGCTCGGAAGGCGACCGATAGGTGGTTGGCGGATTCAATCGCCGCTTTTTCGTTTGGACGCAGGCTTTGGATCCTGTCCGGCGTTGGGTTTTTAGAAAGCACATCGGCCTGGACCCAAGCCCCACCGACCAACGTGACGCATGTAGCGACCACGGTACCCGAGGCGATCCAGACAAGGTTTCGAATCACATTCATGGTTTTGTTATCCAGTTCGGAGTGGGTTTCAATTCAATCGAGCGGATCAGAACGACCCGTCGCCGATCCTTTGAAGCACGCCGCGTGCCAGAGGCAAAAACCAACCATTCGTCAACGTTTTTAACGGTCGGAGAACAAAACCCAGGGGCAAATCACCCCAGCGAGGCAAAACGCCCCAACGATAAGAACAAAAGCAAGACCACCGAGAAAAGGAGGCCAAAGAGGATGATGGCAAAAACGGGGACGATCAAAAACGGGGACCAACAAAAACGGGAACAGTCACAGATCTCCGGTTTCGGATAGGGAAACAAAAACGGGGACAGTCACAGATCTCCGGTTTCGGATAGGGAAAACGATGTCTGTCCCCAATTGGGAGCCAATCGGCAGAAGCTTCCTAAAGCGCCAGGATTGCCGTGCTTCTCGGCGACCGAATACAGAAAAAGGGGACAGTCACAATTCTTGCTTCCGAGCGGAAAACGATGCCTGTCCCCAATTGGGAGCCAAGAGCTAAATGGGGACAGGCATGGTGTCTGGATTGGGACAGGCATGGTGTCTGGATTTGTGGCCGGCAGTGTCTCCCTAAAGCGCCAGGATTACCATGCTTTTGCGGTAGACAGATTAATTTTCACTTTCCGACAACTTTTCCACAGCCTCGCAGTTTTTGCTAGCTTTATTCACTAACTCTTCATCTGGACAGTGTTTAGGGCGATCGGGTGGGGTATGGCCGGTGGGGGGTCGATCGCAGCTGAACTAGCGCAAATGGTTTGAAGTTCAGTGGTTACAACGCGACAATAGATTCTCGTTGACAGGCCTGCGGCATTTTCTATGATTTCGCCCCGTCACCCACATGTAGTGTCGCGCTGAGGCGAACTTACTACAGGTAGTGCTGTCATTGTCGTTTGCTGAGAAACGACTGGCTGTCGGGTCGCGCCAAAGACTGGTGTCTGCGACCGACTGACGTTTGCCCTTGATGGCAGCGGGCTACAATCCAACGGGTGCACGAATGTTCATATATACCTCATGTTTATCGGTCGCCGGTTCACCTCGCGAGGAACGCGAAAACGTTGGTGGCTTTCGGCCGATCCAAGGATGACTTAAGGAGTCTTGAAACGATGGCCACGGTCCTTTCTGCCCAAACATCCGCCGCCAACACTGATCCGGCACTTGAGAAGGTCAACACCGAACATGGCGTCGAGTATGCTCGCGCCCGGTTTGGCACCAAGTTGCGACGCAGCAACAGCGGATTGAAAATCAACACCATGTTCTGTCCGGACAACGGGCAGACGCCCTTTGAAACCGCTGATTGGGAACTGCGCACTGCCGCGATCAAGGATGAGAGCGGCAATGCGCTTTTCGAGCAAACTGATTGCGAAATTCCAGCGAATTGGTCACAGCTGGCAACCAACGTCGTTGCTTCCAAGTATTTCTACGGCGACCCCAACAACGCGGAAGAGCGTGAGAGAAGCGTTCGGCAGCTCATTCACCGTGTCACGCGAACGATTTCTGACTGGGGCCTGCAAGACGGCTACTTTGACACCGCTGAAGACGGTGAGCGGTTTTATCGTGATCTGACTTGGTTGTGTTTGCATCAACACGGTGCATTCAACAGCCCCGTTTGGTTCAACGTTGGTTTACACGCACAGTACGGCGTGGCCGGCGATAAGTGCAACTGGCATTGGGACCACGAAGCGCAAACCACCGACCAGCCGGAAAACCCATACGAATTCCCGCAAGGGTCCGCCTGTTTCATCCAGAGCGTCGATGACAACATGGAGGACATCATGCGGCTCGCGTGCAGCGAAGCGATGCTGTTTAAGTTTGGCAGCGGCACCGGCACCGACTTGTCGACGATTCGCTCCAATCGCGAAAAACTCTCCGGTGGCGGCACACCATCGGGGCCTTTGTCGTTTATGCGTGTCTATGACTCCATCGCAGGTGTCGTGAAGAGCGGTGGCAAGACACGACGTGCTGCCAAGATGCAGTCGTTGAAAGTCTGGCACGCCGACATCTTGGAGTTCATTGAGTGCAAATGGGCTGAGGAAAAGAAGGCTCACGCGTTGATCCGAGAAGGTTACGAGTCGAATTTCAACGGCGAAGCGTACAGCAGCGTGTGCTTCCAAAATGCCAACTTGTCCGTGCGTATTACCGACAAGTACATGGAAGCCGTCCGCGATAAGCAGCCTTGGCAGACTCGCTGGGTCAGCTCGAAGACCTCAGGCGACGCGCCCGTTTACGACGCGAAAGAACTGCTCAACAAGATGGCCGAGTGCGCCTGGCACTGCGGTGACCCCGGCGTGCAATACGACACGACGATCAACCGCTGGCACACGTGCCCGAACAGTGGACGCATCAACGCGTCGAATCCGTGCAGTGAGTACATGTTCCTGGACAACACGGCCTGCAACCTTGCTTCCATCAACTTGATGAAGTTTGTCGACACGAATGGCAAGTTTGATGTCGAGCGTTTCCGTGGTGCATGCAGGTTGTTCTTGATCGCACAAGAAATCTTGGTCGACCACGCCAGCTATCCAACCGAGCCAATCGCTCGTAATAGCCATCTGTACCGGCCACTTGGTTTGGGTTACTCCAACCTCGGCAGCGTCTTGATGACCGAAGGATTGCCATACGACTCCGATGCTGCTCGCGGATTGTGCGGATCATTGACTTCACTTCTGCATGGTGAAGCCAACCGAACCAGCGCTGAATTGGCGAGTGTTGTGGGACCGTTTGATCGTTACACGGCCAACGAAAAGCCAATGCTCAACGTGATGCAAATGCATCGCGATGCGTGTGATGAGATCGACGATGAGGGTCCCGCAGAACTGAAAGAAGCAGCTCAGAAACTCTGGGACGATGTGCTGGAACTCGGCGAGAAATACGGATTCCGGAATGCACAAGCGACCGTTTTGGCTCCGACCGGAACCATTAGCTTCATGATGGACTGCGATACAACCGGCATTGAGCCCGACATCGCGTTGGTGAAGTACAAGCAGCTCGCCGGCGGCGGCATGCTCAAGATCGTCAACCAAACGGTGCGGCGTGGTTTGGACAAGCTTGGTTACACCGAGAACCAGATCGATGCCATTCTGAAGTACGTCGATGAGAACGATACGATCGAAGGTGCACCGGAACTCGCGGTTGAACACCTGCCTGTGTTCGATTGTGCGTTCCAGCCAGCCAATGGTGTGCGAAGCATCCCGTGGCAAGCTCACGTCACGATGATGGCCGCCGCCCAACCGTTCTTGTCCGGCGCGATCAGCAAAACAGTCAACATGCCCAACGACACCACCCCCGAAGATATTGCGAACGCGTACTTCTGGGGTTGGGAATTGGGGCTCAAGGCGATCGCGATCTACCGTGACGGCAGTAAGCAATCGCAGCCTCTGAACACCAAAACCGAGGAAGATTCCGAGGCAGAAGAAGCCAAGCAGGTCATCACCGAAACGGTTGAAAAGATCGTTTACAAACCACGCCGCGAGCGGTTGCCGGACACGCGTCAAAGCTTGACCCACAAGTTTACGATCGCTGGTCACGAAGGTTACCTGTGTGTCGGTCTGTATCCGGATGGGCGGCCAGGTGAGATCTTTATCACGATGGCGAAGGAAGGTTCGACGATCGGTGGCATCATGGATTCGTTCGGAACCGCGCTCTCGATTGCCTTCCAGTACGGCGTTCCATTGGAAGTGCTCGTCAACAAGTTCAGTCACACACGATTTGAACCGATGGGGCACACGTCCAACAAAGACATCCGCATCGCGAAGAGCGTTGTCGACTACATCGCTCGTTGGCTGGGACTGACATTCCTTAGCGGACAGGATCCATCGCTCTCCCGGACGGATGACATCAACCGCGGGAACGATGTTGAAGTTGTAACGCCTTCGGTTACCGCCGTGGAAAGCTTACGCGAGGACGCCGGAGCCGTCGTTGCCGCCGCTGAACGCTCGGCGCTGCTGGAGAGCTTGAAAGACGTTGGTTCGGTCAACGGGAATGGTCACAGTAACGGGTCGGTAGCCGAGGCGGTCTCCGAAGCCGAAGCTGACGATGATCGTGAAACGAGTCAAGCCGATCAGTTTGCACGATTCCAAGCAGACGCTCCCATTTGTGATACCTGCGGCAGCATCACCGTTCGCAACGGAAACTGTTACCTTTGTCATGTCTGCGGCAGCAGCATGGGATGTAGCTGAGTGGACCGAAGTCGAGGGTGATAAGCTTTCGGCCTTTGGCATTTGAGTAAAAATAGATAGCCAGCGTCGGTGACGGCGCTGGCTTTTTTCATAGAGAGTTTTGAGTTGCGAGGGACCCGGAGTTGCCATACTCACTACGACATCCAGAGTCCTAATGCTGGATTGCGGATGAAGTAGAACTCGGTCCCGTCGGAATCGGTGTGCCAACCGTCGTTTAGTTGACTGATGTCATAACGCTGCATCAATTCGTTGATGTCACCTGCCGTGTAGTTGACGGACTCAATTTCCTCGGATGAGAGTTTTCCCGCCGCGTAGACAACTTCGAATCGATTCTCGTGGGAGCCGTGAACCAAGTGCGCCGCCGCAGATGGATTGGCTCGTAGATCTTCATTTTGCGCAACGAGATCGATGATTTCCGATTTCGTCCGGTAACCGTACTTTCGAATCAGTCGGTCAATTTCTTCATCTTCACCGAACTCTTCCACGGCCGGCCCGAGCACGGTCAGTCGGCCACCATCGGCGATGGCCATGCGTGTTCGATAGATCGACTTGTTTCCGAGCCAGGTGCTTTTGAATTCACTTGGATCCAAATACGCCACGACGTGTTTAGGAGCTTTGTCGAGATAAGTGATATTCACTTTCTTGGCTAGTTCAGCTGCTTGATAGAAAGTGTCGTGATCATCGCCGATATAAAGACCTCTGGTATGAAGCGTACCATCGGCCATTTGCTGCACAACGGTCAGAGCATAGAGCAGCGGAATTTGTTGGCAAAACTGATCTTGGGCGTAGTTCAAGATTTTTCGCAGCGGAGTATCGGCGCGTCCGAGTGTTTGCTCGATTCCATAAACCGCGCTCAAGTAGTGACTCTCATTGATGCCTTCCACACCACCGGTACCGACGAATACGTTCTTGTTGTAGTTCGCCATCCCGATGACTTCGTGCGGAACAACTTGCCCCAGTGAGAACACCAAATCATGACCACCGTCTCGAAGCAGTCGGTTGACTTGAGCTTTCCATGGCTGGTCATACAGGCCGTCCGTGATGTCAGACACGAAACTGGACGGAACTTCTCCAAGTGTCACAACATCATCTCGCCAGCGATGAACGCGGAACAAATCGAGCGGTACGCCCGGAAACATGTGGTCGAGTTGCTCGGGCTTCATCGCGGAATGTGTGCCCAACGCCGGCATGATGTCGGTCACGTGATCGCCGAGCAATTCACGACACAAAACCGTGAGTTCCCCCGCACGACTGAACAAACGTGTGGCATCAGGAGGCAGCAGCAGTACACGCTTCCGTTCACCGATCTGTTGAAATGTCGACGCCAATGCATCACGTAAATCAGATGTTTGAAGGGAGGTCGTTTCACTGCCGGTGGCGAAGTAAGTCGTCATATGAGTTGGATTGGGTGCGTTCTCGATTTTGAATCATCACGGGCGACCGACATCGTAGTCGATCGGGAGCCCTTCAGCTTCGGTCGTCGCAAGTTCGAATGACCGGTTGACGGAGCACGCCATCATGTCGTCTGATGATCAAATGAGTGTTAAAGAAATTGAAGAGCGAATACCGCATCGCCCACCCATGCGGTTATTGGACGAGATCATCAGTCAAGATGAATCGTCGATTGTTTGTCGCAAGACGTTCCACGATGACGAGTTTTTTGTCCAGGGTCATTTTCCGGATTACCCGCTTGTGCCGGGAGTGATTCAGTGTGAGTGCTGTCTTCAGGCCGGTGCAATTTTGCTAAGTGCGAAGACATCTGGAAGCGGAGATGCGGTGCCAGTCGCTACCCGTATGGACGCCGTGAAATTCAAGCGAATGGTCAGGCCGGGGGACACGATCGAGGTCCACATCAAGCTGAATGAACAGGTCAGCAATGCGTTCTACATGACCGGCAAAGTCCTGTTGGAAGGAAAAATGGCCGCTCGTCTCGATTTCGCTTGCAGTATTGCAGAGACCATAGATTCCGGAGAAGCATCGTGAGTGGTGAACCCACATTCGACTTTTTGGGTCTGTCGGGAAAAACCTATCTCGTGATGGGTGTCGCCAACAAGAAAAGTGTGGCCTATCGAATCGCCAGCATGATTGAGCAATCCGGCGGAACGGTGATCTACAGCGTTCGCAGTGAGCAGAGAAAAGAGTCCGCCGCCAAACTGCTGAAGGATCGTAAGGTCATCGTGTGTGACGTTGAGCAACAACAGCAGATCGGCGCTTTGGCGGAGCAGCTTGAATCCGAGAACGTCAAGCTTGACGGGTTAGTGCATTCCATTGCTTTCGCTGACTACTCAAACGGAATGCGTCCGTTTCATGAAACGACTCGACAGCAGTTCCTTCAAGCCGTAGATATCTCGGCCTATTCGCTAACAAACGTGTGCAACGCATTGAAGTCTCGATTGGCCAACGACGCCTCCGTGGTCACCATTGGCATCAGCACAACGCGGATGGCGAGTGAAAGTTACGGGTACATGGCACCGATTAAGGCAGCGTTAGAATCTTCGTTGGCGTTCCTAACAAAATCGTTTAGTCGATTCAGCGAAGTTCGCTTTAATTCCGTGTCGGCGGGACTGCTGAAGACAAGTGCTTCAGCCGGTATCCCCGGATACGTTGACTCGTACTTATATGCAGAGAAGGTGATCCCTAGGAACCGAGCGGTACAGACGGACGAAGTTGCTTCGGTTGCGGCGTTTCTGCTCAGTCATCGCAGCAGCGGAATCACGGCGCAATCGATCGTGGTCGATGCGGGAATGTCCATCAACTACTTTGACGCGGATGTGATCTCGGCGGTTTCTGCGGCCGATGTCGACGCGTAACAACACGCTCCCTGATTTTTTTTGCCAACCCGCTGAACATTGGTCGATAACAGGCTTTCATTTTCTATGTCGCAGCAAATCTATATCAACGGCGAGTACTTTTCCAAAGACGATGCAAAGATCAGCGTCTACGATCACGGCCTGCTCTACGGCGATGGCGTGTTTGAGGGTCTACGTATCTACAGTGGCACTATTTTTCGGTTGCAAGATCATCTACTGCGTTTGTGGGAATCCGCTTTGTCCATCGGGCTGGCGATCCCGATGACGATCGAGCAGTTAACGGACGACATGAATGAGTGTGTTCGACGCAATCAGCTCGAAGACGGCTACATTCGCTTGGTCGTCACACGGGGCGCGGGACCACTCGGTTTGGATCCTCATCAATGCAGCGATCCTCAAGTGATCATCATTGCCGATAAGATCAAACTCTATCCCAATGATCTGTACGAGAACGGTCTCGAGTTAATCACGGCAGCGACCATTCGGAATCACCCGGCAGCATTGAATCCACGCATCAAGTCACTCAATTACTTGAACAACATCCTGGCAAAGATGGAGGGATTGAAAGCAGGTTGCGTGGAAACGTTGATGCTGAACCACAAGGGGGAAGTCGCTGAATGCACTGGTGACAACGTGTTCATTGTGAAAAATGGACGCTTGTTAACACCGCCAATCGATGCAGGGATCTTGGAGGGAATCACACGCAATGTTGTCTTGGAACTCGCCGAACAGCATGCGATTCCGGTTGCACAGCAGTCCCTATCACGGCACGACATTTTTACGGCGGATGAGTGCTTTTTGACCGGCAGTGCGGCGGAGGTGATTCCGGCGGTTAAGTTAGACGATCGCGTGATTGGGAACGGAAAGCCAGGGAAGATCACCATGCAACTGAACGAAGCATTTCGTCGATACGTCCGAGAGTCGTAGGGCAGTCGAAGGCTTTATTCATCAAGCTCGCGTTCCTGTCGGGTTTGTCAGGGAGAAACATCTTTGAAAGCCATCTGTTTCCGCGACATTCAAGACGTCGTTGTCCAGACGATCCCTGACCCGCAGATTGAATCGCCATCGGATGCAATCGTTCGAGTTCGGATGGCCGGTCTTTGCGGGAGTGATCTTCATCCATTTTATGGCCGCGAACGAGGTATTGAAGTCGGCACGGTAATGGGGCATGAGTTCGTCGGCGAAGTGATCGAAGTCGGTGAGCGTGTCACGAAGTTTCGTACCGGTGATCGCGTCGGTGCACCGTTTACGACGAGTTGCGGTAAGTGCTTCTATTGTCAGAGCGGTCTCACCTCGCGATGTATCCACTGCGAACAGTTTGGTTGGATTGAAAAGGATTACGGTCTCCATGGAGGACAAGCCGAATACGTTCGGGTCCCTCTCGCCGATGGCACGCTTGTAAAAATGCCTGAGGGACTCTCGGATGAAGCCGCTTTGCTGCTGGGGGACAACCTTAGCACCGGTTTCTTTGGGATGGAGATGGCTGGGTTAAATGAGGATTCCGCGGTCGTTGTTGTGGGTTGCGGCACTGTCGGTCTGCTGGCCATCGTTTCTGCTCATTGGATCGGTCTGCGAAGAGTGATCGCGGTTGATCCCGATGAAGCTCGTTGCGAACAAGCACGTCAACTCGGGGCCATCGCTTTTACGGATAAAGACGCGGCGATGGCAGAAGTGCGTTCGCATACCCACGGTCGAGGCGCTGACGCCGTGGTCGAATTGGTTGGGCTACCGGACGCTCAGAGGACCGCGTACGAGCTGATTCGACCCGGTGGCACGATGTCAGTGATCGGTTGTCATTGCACGCCGGGATTCGCATTTTCGCCGGCCGAGGCTTACGGGAAGAATCTGACGTATCGAACCGGTCGTTGTCCTGCACGAGCCTACATGGAACCGCTCGCACATCGACTGATCGCAAGTCCTGTCGATCTGTCTTGGGTCTGCACGCATCGTTTCAGCGTCGACGAAGGAGTGAAGGCCTATGAAGTGTTTGCCAATAGAAAAGAAGGCTGCATCAAAGCCGTCATCGAGTTCTGAGCTGCCCGTCGGACGTCGAAAAACTGCTATCCGCCATTCCTGCGTCGATACGGTAGAATTAGCGGGTCATGAAGATACTGCGCAACAAGCGATCCGACCGCAAAGAGATCCAGCCTCGCGATCGTGATTGGATGAGCGGGCTGGCCGGCGAGGTCGCTTTGAGAAGCTACACGCCGGATGAAATCGCTAAGTGGCGGCGCGAGATCTACGACCAGACGCTCAGCCTGAGTCGGACGATGGATGGGCCCAACTTTACCCGGATCGCGCGTGATGATTTGGTCCGGATGATTCGTCAGTACGATGATCGATTTTTTGGCGGCAAAATTCTTCCGACAGCTCAATCGGAAGGATTGACGTTTTCCATTTCGTCGCGGATGACGCGCGTCGCAGGGAAGTTAGTGACGCAGTATCCCAATGGCGACTACAACGGACGTCGTCAATTCGAAATGGTGCTTTCCTCGACGCTTCTTTTTCAAACGTTCGAAGAACCAGGTGAGCCGGTCGAAGTCACTGGCCAGATTTGCCATGACCGGCTCGAAGCGATGCAGCGAGTGGCCGAGCACGAATTCGTGCACCTGGTCGAGATGTTGATTTGGAACGATGGCAATTGCAGCGAACCGAGGTTCCAGTCGATTGCGAACCGTTACTTCGGTCACACCGACTACCACCATGGACTGATTACCCAGCGCGAGCGAGCTCTCAAAAAATTCAATATTCGGGTGGGGGATCAGGTCACCTTCCTGCATGACGGAAAGACGCTTACGGGACGGGTCAATCGGATTACCCGACGCGCTACGATCCTGGTCCCCAGTCGCAAGGGACAGCGATTCAGCGATGGAGGGCGTTATCTCCGCTATTACGTCCCGTTAGAGGCGCTGACTCGTACAAGCTGATACACGATCGCTTGTAGTCAACTTTCTATACTGCCGCGGTTTTCCCAGGGTTGGTTCCGGCACGATGAGCCACCGCGATGAGCCGGCGGGAAATACGCTGAGCCCCGCAAGAACTTGTTGAGACGATTCTTTGATCGGGTAGCCGGTAGATGTTCGACGTGACGTTCTGCGGTTCATCTCCGCAACTCGTTGTCGACGCCCCTTTTCGCCGTAACTCCCCGCTATATTAAGGGTTCACTCACCTGGGGCGGTTATTCATAACTCGATACGGATTCATTCCAGCACGGACTGTCTATGTCTACAGAAGCGATGTCGGTTGAAGAAGAGGCTCGGATTGTTGAGCAGATTCGCGAGGGACGCGACAAGATCAGCGCCGAGCTTTCGAAAGTGATCGTTGGCCAGGAGGAAGTGATCGAACAACTGCTCATCTGCTTGTTTGCCGGAGGTCACTGCTTGATCACGGGCGCTCCTGGGTTGGCCAAGACATTGTTGGTATCGAGTGTTGCAAAAATCTTTCACCTGCAGTTCCATAGGATCCAGTTCACGCCCGATTTGATGCCGGCCGACATCACTGGCACGGAGATCTTGGAACAGGAAGCTGACGGGCGTCGCGAACTTCGCTTTGTCAAAGGTCCGATCTTTGCCAACGTGATTCTCGCGGACGAAATCAACCGAACGCCACCCAAGACGCAAGCCGCTTTGCTGGAAGCGATGCAGGAGCATCAAGTCACGGCGGCCGGGAACGTCTTTAAGTTGGAACCTCCGTTCTTCGTATTGGCGACGCAGAACCCGATTGAGATGGAAGGGACCTACCCGCTACCGGAAGCACAACTCGATCGATTCTTATTCAACGTTTTGATCGATTACCTACCTCCGGAGGATGAGCTATCGGTCGTACTTCAAACCACATCAACGCGCCCCGAGCCGATTGAACCGTTGTTCAGCGGGGAAGACGTGATTCGCTTTCACGGTGCTGTCAGGAAAGTTCCTATTGCCGAAGAAGTCGGGGCATACGCTGTACGCCTTTCTTCATCGACTCGGCCAGGACGTGAAGGTGCACCGGAATTCGTCAATGAGTGGGTCAGTTGGGGCGCCGGAACGCGAGCCGCTCAAACGCTCGTATTGGGAGCAAAGGCGAGAGCACTGCTCGATGGGCGGGCTCACGTCACGATCGAAGACATTCAAGCGCTTGCCCATCCAACACTTCGGCATCGCGTGCTGCTTAGTTACAAGGCGGAAGCCGAAGGCGTCACGATCGAGGACGTTGTTGACCGTTTGTTGACGACCGTGCCGACATCCGATTCGTGAAATCGCAACTGTGTTTGATCTTCCGTAGAGAGACGAGTCGTTAATGGCCAAAGCAGCCACGAAGCAAGACACTCAGCGCCGCGCGTCACCAGACGTTTCCATCGACCCGCTGGCGGTGATGCGAATCAAGAGTTTGCCGCTGCGAGCCAAAGCCGTCGTGGAGGGTTTTTACAACGGTTTGCATCGGAGTCCCTTTCACGGATTTTCCGTCGAGTTCAGCGAGTATCGTCCGTACACCGTTGGCGACGATCTTCGGAATATGGATTGGAAAGTCTTTGCACGTTCCGATCGCTACTACATCAAAAAATTTGAAGACGAGACCAATCGGCGTTGTTACTTGTTGCTGGATCAAAGTAAGTCGATGGGTTTCGGTTCGCTAGAGTTCAGCAAGATGGAATATGCTCGAACGCTTGCAGCCACACTCGCCTATTACCTGACGTTGCAACGCGACAGCATCGGCTTGATGACCTTCGACGAGTCGATTGGGGAGTTCGTCAGCGCTCGGCAACGCGAAGGTCATTTGCGTCAATTGATGGTTTGCCTGGAGCGTCCCGTGGCGGGTCAAGGGACGGACTTGAATCGGCCGCTCAATCAGATCGCCTCGTTAGTTCGTCGTCGCGGGCTGATCGTGTTGATTTCGGATTTACTGGCGCCGGTCGAAACGCTCCGAACGAATCTTGCGTACCTCCGCTCGCGTGGCCATGAGGTCATGATTTTGCGAGTGCTCGATCCGAAAGAACTGAAGTTCCAGCTCGATTCGCCCAGCATGGTTGTCGACATGGAATCCGGACAAGAGATCTACTTGGATCCTGACGCCGCGTCGGATGGCTACCAACAGGGGTTTGACGAGCATCGAGCCTCTCTGCAGACGATCTGCGATTCACTGGGCGTGGATTTGTATGAGATGAGCACGGACCAACCGATGGATGAAGCGTTGTTTCACCTGATCAGTACTCAGCACAAACGGACGAGCGGAACCGCACGTGCGGGGATGCTGGCTAGCAGCAGTCGATCCTCAGCAGTCGGAGCATCTTAATGAGTGTGCTCGCTCCGCTCTATTTCCTGGGCGCCATGGCAGTTGCCCTGCCAATCATTTTTCACCTGATCCGTCGTCAGCCAAAGGGTCAGGTGGAATTCAGCTCGTTGATGTTTCTACGACCGACGCCGCCACGGCTGACGCGTCGCAGTCGTTTAGACAACTGGCCGTTGCTGTTGATCCGCGCTCTCGCTTTGACGCTCTTGGCACTCGCATTCTGCCGTCCGTTTCTCCGGAGCGTTGCGTTAAGTGACGCAGAACTTCCCGGCCGTCGTTTGATGTTGGTGATGGACACCAGTGCCAGCATGCAGCGTGATGGCTTATGGCAACAAGCACTCGATCATGCGGATGAGGTGATTGATGATTTGCAACCAGCAGATCAGATCGCTGTGGTGCAGTTTGACGCTCAACCAAAATCATTGCTGACGTTTGATCGTTCATCCGAATTGACCATCGAACAACGTAAATCAACTGCCCGGAGTCTCATTCGCGATTTGTCACCCTCCTGGAACGCCACGGAAACTGGACGCGCGTTGAGTTTCGCGGGTGACTTAGCCGTTCGTTATGAAGTCAACGATCCCGTTGAAGTGGAGTTGGGTGACGAGGACGACTCTCGCATCGCGACCACGTCACAGGCGACGGGACCAGCGCAACTGATCCTGATCAGTGACATGCAAGCAGGAAGCGCCTTGGAGAGCTTGCAGGTTTATACTTGGCCAAAAGAACTGCGACTCGATGTTCGAAAAGTGGTTTCCTCGAAACGAACCAATGCGTCGGCCACCATCCTGCAGACGGCGGCCGATGACCCAGTGACGGAGGATCGCGTTCGCGTACGAGTGACGAATTCCTCGGATGCCGCATCGAGTCGTTTCAGTGTTCGCTGGGTAGGCGATGGCAAAGTCACGTCCAGCAACACCAATGAGCTGCCGGTTCAGGTTCCTCCTGGGCAGTCCCGCGTTGTCCGGATGCCATTGCCTGAACCGGGCGTGACCGAATTGGTGCTTAATGGCGATGACCAGTCTTTTGACAATCGGCACTACTTGGTCAGCCCCGAAGCTGAGGAATTGTCTCTCTGGTTGGTCGGTGATGATCCCCGTGATACGCGGGATAGCTTGCTCTACTACTTGCAGCGTGTCCCGCTGAACAATCCCTATCGAAATGTCGCGGTAAGCCGAATTCCGTCCGACGCATGGAGTGAAGAACTCGATCCGAAGAAAGTTCCATTGATCGTCTTGAATCAAGCAGTGGAAGCTGACCAAGCCAAGCAATTGAAAGGTTACGTCAGTCAAGGCGGCCGGTTGTTGGCAGTCTTGACCGGTGACCAAACGCAAGTTCAGTCCATTGCGCAGGCTGTCAATCAGATCGCTGGATCTTCCGTGCAGGTAAGTGAAGCAGACGTGAATGAGTACGTCATGTTCTCACGCATTGATTTTCGTCACCCGGTCTTTGCTCCGATGGCGGATCCGAAGTTCAACGACTTCACCAAGATCCGATTTTGGAATCATCGGACGATCGATGGCTTCGACGCTGACTGGGATGTGATCGTTCGCTTTGACGACGGAGATCCCGCCCTAGCGGAGTACCCGATCGGTGACGGGCGATTGATGGTGATGGCGACCGGTTGGCAACCAACTTCCAGTCAACTGGCGATGTCGACGAAATTCATTCCACTCGTATTCAGCCTATTTGAATCAGGCGGCGGGGCGACGGTATCGGATCGCTATGTGATGGGGCAGTCGCTCGATTTCGAGCCTTCGCCCACGGCGACGATCACCACGCCTGCATCAACCGACTTTGAATACCGTGTTTCGGCCGACGCGAAATCGATTGATCAGCCTGGGATTTACCGCTTCAATGATGAGCAAAGATCCCGTCGTTTCGCAGTGAATTTGCCCGATTCGGAAAGTGTGACGACACCGATCAGTGAAGACGAACTTGAACGGTTCGGCGTCGTCTTGGGAAAAAACGTCACGGCAGAGCAGGCGAGAGAGAACCAACGTCAGCTGCGCGATCGTGAGCTTGAGAGCGAGCAAAAATTGTGGCAGTGGCTGCTCGTTGGCGCACTCGGTTTGCTCGGACTGGAAACACTTTTGGGGATGCTGTGGTCTCGCACGCGCGTTGGCCCAGGAAATCCTACAGCCGCCGCGGAAGCCGGTGGCATCGGACAGAGTGGCATCGGACAGGGTGCAGTGTGATGGATGACCAAATCATCGGAACGGGGCCCCGAACCCGAACCAAATTGAGGAGCGAGACATGAACCAAGGCTTGTTGGATCAAATTCGTCCCGTAACGCAAAAGCTTCAACGGGTTCGCTTTTGGCGAGTCCTCGCAGCGATCGCACTCGTCACGGCGGTCGCCGGCTGGTTGATGAAGGAGCAAGTTGACTCGGGGCAAGTGGTCGGCCAAACACTCGCCGCCGTGCTGCTTGTCATCGCGTTCGTTTCCGCGATCTTTGCCGCGATCGCGTGCCGCTACAGTTTTCGGAATCCACGCACGATCGCACAGCAGATTGAACAGCAGTTTCCGAGCTTGGATGGTCGTCTGTTGACCGCACTCAGCCAGCAGGACGAGCAGCTCGGATACCTCCAACAACGTGTGATCGGCGAAGCGACCGATCATGCAACTCGTCATCGATGGACAGAAGTTGTCCCAACCGGTCAGCTTGCCCTGAGCCGACTCTCGGGTCTGGCTGCGTTTGGATTCTTGGGCGCGATCCTCACAATGCTCGCCGTGTCCGAAGCGAGGCTGGAACCGGACGTCGCCTCGCGTGGCAGCTCCGTTTCGAGGGACGTCCAAGTCCTTCCCGGTAATGCCGAAGTTGAGCGGGGAACCAGCTTGGTCGTGACCGCCAAGTTCACTGGCTGGATCCCAGATGATGCGGAACTTGTATGCGTGACGAGCGAAGGCTCGGAGCGCCGTTATTCGATGACACAGAATCTGAACGATCCTGTCCTAGGCGCATTCGTTTCTTCTGTCGACCAATCGTTTCAATATCGCATTGAATCAAAGGACTGGGAAAGCGAACCGTTCGAGATTTCTGTTTTTGAATTCCCGTCGCTGGTGCGGAGCGACGCCAATTTGGAATACCCCGAATACACGCAATTATCGGACAAGTTGGTTGAAGATACCGTTCGCGTCTCCGCTGTCGAAGGAACGGATGTCACCTGGCTGTGTTACCTAAACAAATCAGTCCAATCTGCGGAGTTGGTTTCGAAAGATGGAACTCGCATTCCGCTGCAGAAAGCCGACACGAGCGAAGGAGCGATGGCGGCCACGTTGACGCTGACCGAAACTCAGCGTTTCACGTTGGAATTGACAGACGATGCCGGCAGAAAGAACAAGTATCCACCGGAATTAATCGCTCGCATGTTGCCCAACCAACCTCCGAGCTTGAAGCTGACCGCCGGCGGTGACGTCACCGTTTCCCCGCTGGAAGAGTTACCGATCGCTGCCACAGTAAGAGACGACTTTGGTATCTCGCGATTCGGACTCTCGTACACATTTGACTCTGATTCCAACGAGCTCGTGCTCGGCGAAAAGCTCCCGCGCGGTTCACAATCGGACCTCGAACATCTGGTTGAATTTGAAGCATTAGAGGCGGAACCCGATCAGTTATTCACGTATTATTTTTGGGCAGAAGACTTCGGCCCTGACGGAGAAGTCAGGCGAACCGAGAGTGATATGTTCTTCGCCGAAGTGCGACCGTTTGAAGAGATCTTTCGGGAAGGAGAGTCGCAGCCTGGCGGTCAACAACAGCAGCAACAAGGTCAGCAAGGACAAAACGGGCAAAATGGTGAGCAGGCCATGGAACTGGCCGAGTTGCAAAAAGAGATCATCAACGCGACCTGGAGAGTCATCCGTGATCAAAGACCTTCCAAATTGACCGAAACATTCGAATCTGACGTGGATGTTATCGAAGACTCACAAAACACGGCATTGCAGCAGCTTGAAGAGCTCGCCGAAAACGTGGAAGACGAACGCTCAACGACGTTTGTTGATCTTGTTCGTCAACAGATGATGCAAGCGAGATCCGATCTCGCGTCGGCATCGGAAGATCGTGACGTCGATGACCTGCGATCCGCCTTGCAAGCTGAGCAAGGGGCTTACGCAGGGTTGCTGCGGTTGCGTGCTCGAGAGTTCCAAGTGATGCAACAGCGACAGCAGCAGAGTCAGAGTCAGCAGCAGAGTCGCTCGCAACAACGCCGGCAGCAACAGATCAACGAGCTCGAACTGGAACAAGAAGAAAATCGCTACGAGACGCAGCAGCAAGCTCAAGAACGGACGGAACAGGAGCAGGCGGAACGCGAGATCAGACAGGTGTTGAATCGCCTCCGTGACCTCGCGCGCCGACAAGAAGATCTCAATGAAGAGCTTGCTCAGTTGCAATCGGCGTTAGAGCAAGCGGAAACTGAGGAAGAACGGCAAGAGATCGAACGACAACTGAAGCGTCTACGTGAACAGCAACAAGATCTGTTGCGTGAGGTCGATGAACTCGCCGAGAGAATGCAGGCTCCCGAAAACCAGGAGCAGATGTCTGAGGCGAGCGAGAAACTGGAAGAGACGCGCGAAAACGTCCGGCAAGCAAGCGAGGCACTGGAAGAAAATGATGCGTCCGAAGCGCTGACGGCCGGACGAAGGGCGGAGCGAGAGTTCGAAGAACTTCGTGATGAATTCCGTCAACAAGCAGCGGGGCAATTTAATGACGCCGTCCGCGATATGCGTCGCGAAGCTCAAGAATTGGATGAAAGGCAAGAACAGATCGCTCAAAAACTTGAAGAGATCGACGAGCCGAAAGACACCGGACTAAGAGCTCAAAACAACCGCCAGGAATTGAAACAAGATCTTCAAGAACAGCGTGAACGCTTAGGAGAACTTCTCGAACAGATGCAAGACACCGTTGAGCAGTCTGAGACGGCTGAGCCACTTCTTGCTCAGAAACTGTACGACAGTTATCGCCGTACACAGCAGAGGCAGGTTGATCAACAACTCAGCGACGCGGCCGAGTTAGTCGAGCGTGGGTTCGACCCGGAAGCTCGCCAAGTGGAGCAGGGAGCCTCACAGGGATTGCAGCAATTGCGCGAGGAGCTTGAAGAAGCTGCGAGCACCGTTCTCGGCGATGAGACGCGAGCACTCGAACGCGCGTTGGGTGAGCTCGAGCAACTCGAACGCGACCTGCAAAGTGAATTGGATCGCAATCGACCGAATCAAGACCAGCAACAACAAGACCAGCAACAACAAGACCAGCAACAACAAGGCCAACAGCAACAAGGCCAGCAACAGCAAGGCCAACAACAAGAACAGCAGCAACAAGGCCAGCAACAGCAAGGCCAACAACAAGAACAGCAGCAACAAGGCCAGCAACAGCAAGGCCAACAACAAGAACAGCAGCAACAAGAACAGCAGCAACAAGAACAGCAGCAACAAGAACAGCAGCAACAAGGCCAGCAGCAACAGGGCCAACAACAAGGCCAGCAGCAACAGGGCCAACAACAGCAGGGCCAACAACAGCAGGGCCAACAACAACAGGGCCAACAACAGCAGGGCCAACAACAACAGGGCCAACAACAGCA